>NZ_JACJTD010000026.1 GCF_014698505.1 Nostoc foliaceum FACHB-393
TCTCCTTAAGAGCCTGCTGTAGCTGAGTAATTTGTTCCGAAGTTAAAAAGTTTTTGGCTGGTGGTGGCATAGTTAATTTCAATCTATTCTGCATTTATATTATGCAGCTTAAATGCCGATTAGCTTACAAGCACCTTATATTAGAGGACGCAAATTATCTTAAGTCCAGAGGATTGGTTCGCGATAGCTGGTCGCGAACCAATCCCCTTTTCCACATCCCGTGAAAAGTCAGACAAAGACTCCCACCGCTAGTAGTACTTATGTCATTTTCTTCTATTGTGCGTGCCTTAGCGCGATCGCCGCTCACCACTGAATTTATTTCTAAGCTAAACCGACAACAAGAATTGCGGTTAAATGGCATTCCTCGACTACCCAAGGGTTTGGTGGCTTCGGCTTTGGCGCAGTCTCAGGGCAAGGATTTGTTTGTGGTTTGCGCCACTCTGGAAGAAGCTGGACGCGTTTATGCACAACTGGAGGCAATGGGATGGCAAACAGTACATTTTTACCCCACCTCCGAGGCTTCTCCTTACGAACCTTTTGACCCGGAAACTGAGATGAGTTGGGGGCAAATGCAAGTACTGGCAGATTTGGTGACAGGGGATAGGGAACAGGGAACAGGGGACAGAGAAATGAGCAACACTCTCCCCAATCCCGGAATTAAGCGAACTTTGGCAATTGTGGCTACTCAAGGGGCGTTACAACCTCATTTGCCTCCACCAGAAGCTTTTGGGCAATTCTGTCTTACATTGAAGCGGGGGATGGAATTAGACCTGAATAGCTTCAGTGAGAAAATAACTATTCTGGGATACGAACGAGTACCTCTGGTGGAAACAGAAGGACAGTGGAGCCGGCGGGGCGATATTGTTGATGTGTACCCAGTCTCATCTGAGTTTCCAGTCCGCCTGGAATGGTTTGGCGATGAAATCGAGCAAATGCGGGAATTTGACCCAGCAACCCAACGTTCCGCCCTCGACAAAGTTGATCAGTTAATTCTTACCCCCACTAGCTTTGCTCCCATCGTCATGGGGGCACTGAAGAATAGTTCTGAGTTGCGAGTTATGAGTGATAAGTTAAATTCTGACTCAGAACTTAGCACTGAGAACTCATCACTCTTGGAGGGTAGTCGTCGCTTTTTGGGGTTGGCTTTCGAGCAACCAGCGTCCCTGCTAAACTATTTATCAGAAAATACCCTGATTGCCATTGATGAGCCAGAACAGTGTCATGCTCATAGCGATCGCTGGGTAGAAAATGCAGAGGAACAGTGGAGACTGGGGACTGGCGAAGAATTAAACCTGCCAAAAATTCATCGGTCGTTTGATCAGTGTCTGGCTGACGTTGCAAAATTTAAAACATTATATTTTTCGGAACTGGCAGAGGAAAATGATGGGATCAATCTTGCCAGCCGACCTGTTCCAGTCACACCGCACCAGTTTGCTAAACTAGCTGAAACCATCCGCCAAGAACGCGATCGCAATTTCTCTATTTGGCTGCTTTCTGCTCAACCTTCACGTTCTGTCTCTCTATTGCAAGAACATGATTGTCCGGCTCAGTTTATCCCCAATCCCCGCGACTACCAAGCGATAGATAAGCTCCAAATTAACCATACTCCCATAGCCCTAAAATATTCTGGTCTTGCCGAACTAGAAGGTTTTATTCTGCCTACATACCGATTAGTAATAGTTACAGATCGGGAATTTTTTGGGCAGCATTCCTTGGCGACTCCCGGCTATATCCGTAAGCGCCACAAAGCTACTTCTAAGCAAGTTGATCCCAATAAGCTGCGTCCAGGCGATTATGTGGTTCACAGAAATCATGGTGTTGGCAAATTTGTCAAGCTGGAAAGTTTGACGATTAATAACGAAACTCGTGATTATTTGGTAGTTCAGTATGCTGATGGGTTACTCAGAGTTGCAGCCGATCAAGTAGGTGCTTTATCTCGGTTCCGCGCCGCAGGTGACAAAGCACCGGAACTCAACAGGATGACCGGGAAAGCTTGGGAAAATACCAAGAATAAAGTCCGTAAAGCCATCAAAAAATTGGCGGTGGACTTGTTGAAACTGTATGCAGCGCGATCGCAACAACAAGGTTTTAGCTTCCCAGGTGATATGCCTTGGCAAGAGGAACTGGAAGATTCTTTCCCCTATCAACCCACAACGGATCAGCTGAAAGCTGTACAAGATGTGAAACGAGACATGGAAAGCGAGCGCCCAATGGATCGCTTAGTTTGTGGCGATGTCGGTTTCGGTAAGACGGAAGTGGCGATTCGTGCTGTTTTTAAAGCAGTCACCGCCGGTAAACAAGTGGCACTCCTTGCGCCAACTACTATTTTAACACAGCAGCATTACCATACACTCAAAGAACGTTTTGCACCCTACCCCGTAAATGTCGGTTTACTCAACCGCTTTCGTTCTGCTGAAGAACGCCGTGATATTCAAAAGCGGTTGGCAACGGGTGAATTAGATGTAGTGGTTGGTACGCACCAAATTTTAGGAAAAGGTGTATCATTCAAGGACTTAGGACTGTTGGTGGTGGATGAAGAACAGCGATTTGGGGTAAACCAAAAAGAGAAAATTAAAAGCTTGAAAACTCAAGTGGACGTGCTAACCCTCTCCGCCACACCCATTCCCCGGACTTTGTATATGTCTTTGTCGGGAATTCGGGAAATGAGTTTGATTACCACGCCACCCCCAACCAGACGACCGATTAAAACCCATCTATCACCAATAAATTCCGAAAGTATCCGCACTGCAATTCGTCAAGAATTAGATAGAGGTGGACAGGTTTTTTATGTAGTTCCGCGAGTGGACGGAATTGAAGAGACAACAGCCAATTTACGAGAAGTTTTACCGGGAGCTAGATTTGCGATCGCTCACGGTCAAATGGATGAAAGCGAGTTAGAATCAACCATGCTCACCTTCAGTAATGGTGACGCAGACATCCTTGTTTGTACGACAATTATTGAATCTGGCTTAGATATTCCGCGAGTCAACACGATTTTGATTGAAGATGCTCACCGCTTTGGATTGGCACAGTTATATCAATTACGCGGTCGTGTGGGACGTGCAGGTATCCAAGCTCATGCTTGGTTATTTTATCCGAAGCAACGGCAATTATCTGATGCGGCACGGCAACGATTACGAGCAATTCAGGAATTTACTCAGCTAGGTTCTGGATATCAGCTAGCGATGCGCGACATGGAAATTAGAGGTGTAGGTAACTTGCTAGGTGCAGAACAATCTGGTCAAATGAATGCCATCGGTTTTGATTTATACATGGAAATGCTGGAAGAAGCAATACGGGAAATCCGAGGACAAGAAATACCGAAAGTGGAGGATACGCAGATTGACCTCAACCTGACAGCATTTATCCCAGCAGATTACATTACCGATTTGGATCAAAAGATGAGTGCATACCGGGCGGTGGCGACAGCTAAATCTAAATCAGAATTAAAGCAGATTGCTGCCGAGTGGAGCGATCGCTATGGTACTTTACCAGTGTCTGCAAATCAACTTCTGCGAGTCATGGAACTCAAACAGCTAGCGAAAAAACTCGGATTTAGCCGGATTAAACCAGAAAACAAGCAGCACGTCGTTTTAGAAACACCAATGGAAGAACCAGCTTGGAATTTGTTAGCAGCGAATTTACCCGACAATCTCAAAACGCGCTTTGTATATTCTCCTGGTAAAGTTACAGTGCGCGGGTTAGGAGTTTTTAAAGCAGATCAACAATTGCAGAATTTGATTGATGCTTTCGGGAGAATGCAAGGTGCGATTCCAGAGGCGGCTGTTGTTTAATCAAAAGCAATCAGCATTATTAATTAGGATTACAGGCGATCGCTCTCGGAAAGAAGTCTGCGTAGGCGTAGCTCGTCGCATACATTGCCTTTTGTAAACCTGATTTTTCACAGGATATGGAAAAGGGGGGATAAGGTAAGCTGCTATATCTGTGTTTAAGCCAATATTGTTCAAGCCTAAGTATCTTCAAATAACACTAAACCATACTTCTCGCCAGTAGGTAAAAACCCGATTCCTCGATAAACGGCTTGGGCTGATTGGTTATTATGACCTGTAAACAAGATAGCGCGTTCTACTCCTTGCGATCGCGCATCTAGCAACGAGCCTGCTACCACACTTTTGGCGTAGCCTTTACCCCGCAGGGCTGGCGGTGTCCACACTCCACCAATTTGCACAATATCAGGCAGGCTGGCATTAAAGGCAGAGTAAGAAACTGGAGTATCTCCTGCTAGCAAAACCCAATGCATAGCCATAGCTTGACGTGCTTCAATTACGACACGGTAAGCTGGACGCAAACTGAGAGTATCTGTTTGTCCTAAAGTTTCCACATTATAAGCAGCGCACCACTCGGTGAGTAATTCCAACTCTTCTGGATGTGGTAAACGACACTGCAACTTGGCCGCTGCTAAGGCTTGAGGTATTTGCAAGTCTCGCAGTGCCAGAGAAAACAATATCTCAGGCTCATTAAGCTGAGTTGGTCGGTTGCTAAGTCCCAAAATGCTTTTTGTCGCTTCAACTTGTGCTGCTGGCCCACTAATTCCAGAGATGACACGCCCTGATTGTGCCACAACTGCTTGCACCACCTCTGGCAAATGTACAGGGGCTTGGACTATTACCATGCCATTCCAAAAGTGGGCTGCAACTGCCACTATAGTTTCATCTATGTATGCCGCTACATAAGTTCCTTGAAATCTTGCGCCTTCATCAAGCAGTCCCGCAGTTCGCCAATTAGAGCGCAAAAACATAGAAGTATCGGTGTGTTGCAAGAGAAATGCTTCTAGCGATACTTCATCTCCAGGTTGCAGGGTTCTCAAAGTAGGCACAAAAAACTCCTGAGTGTCCAATTCAGTTTACCGAATAAGCGGTTTTGGTAATAGTACCAATGCCACTTGTAAAGCTGGTTATACCTAGAATAACCGCAGCGATGTTTGGTGACAAACAACTTCTCTAAGTTCCCTGCGGGACGCTTACGCGCAGTTTCCCTGGAGGGGTACGCGCAGCGTGCCGCAGACAGACACTTTGCGAATGCTTCTATACCAAAAGTACCCTTGAGTGTACTATTCACTGACCAATTGTATATTCCATGCTAAAAAGTGAATGATCGATACAAGCAGCAACTAAGCAAAAACAAAGTGGTTGAGTATCTTGACAAATTTCCTCAAACTATTTCACCAAGGCGGCGGGAAGTCCACTTGCTTTTTAGGGTGTCCGGGATAGCCGCCCTGCCGCCGTTAACTGTTGACTGATGACTGTTAACCGTCAACCGTCATCAGTATGCACGTGTTATCCCATCTCCTTTTAGGGGCGGGATGAGCTTAAAAATATTCACTAGTACACTGTGATGAAAGTTTCCCTACCTTTATCTTTTCAAACTAACTGGATTTGCGCTTTGCTGTACTAGCCCTATTCAACACTTATAAACTTTAGAAAATAATTGGAGGCAAAATGATTTCTAATCAAAAGATAACTGATAATGATTGGAATTTAGATGAAAGTAGAACACTTATCCAAGCACTTATAAAAGATTTTTATAAAAACAATCTAAATAGTTTTGTAGATCCAATTAAACAAGAAGGATTGATAGCAGCCGGAAAAGAAATATCTCAAATAATTATCTTGTTTAATAGACTTCAAAAACTCATCAATAGAAATACACCACAAAAGATTTGGTGGGACAAAATACCGAGAATAGTTATACCTGACAATCGGGATAAAATTCAAATAGAACTTACTGAACTCTCTAAAGCTTTAATATTTGCAATAGAAGCTCTGCGTGAATCATCATCGAATATCAATATTGCTCAAGCTATTAGATTTGATGTTGAACAAATTGTTTGCAAATATGAACATCCCCTCACAGGATTTATTATCAATCCATTTCTATCAGTCCACCGTTCACCATCAACGACAACTAAAGTAATTTTTGGGCTTATCAGTGCCGTTTTTATATATGGAGGAATTACTTCTTCTTCTATCGCAGGACTTTGGATTTTCTCAGAAATTGTTAATTATTACAACAATAATAATTATAATATCAGCAAAAAATTATTACAAAATGAAATAAAAGAGATTCAAAAGTATACAGATAACCGGGTTGAGCAAATCCAAAATAAAGCTGAACAAGATAATCAATCAGAAAAGATAAATTCTACTTCCATAAATGATGGTAGTAAATTGAAACAAAGTAAAGAAGAAATTAAAGAACTCAGTATAATATCACAAAAAAATACAGAATTTAAGAGTACAGAGCTAACCACACTAAATAGTAATCTTGCTGAATTAAATGCACAATATAGCAAAAGACAATCTGTGAATGCGAAGTATAATGAATTTCTGCTCCAACTAAGTTTAGCTATTTCGGCAGGAACATTAGGTAGTATTATCAGTATTTTAATCAGAATTGAAGAATTTCAGAAGAAGAAATATTCTGACCCATTAACTCCATTTCTTGTTGGTGCTTTTAAACCAATGATCGGGGGAGCATTTGCTGTTTTGTTTTTGGCTTTGATTAACTCTGGAATAATACTAATGTTTATTAATCCAAGTGTCTTTAAGCTAAATCCAACTACCAATCCAGAATCATCTCAAGACCAACAAAGGTCTCTAATTTTTGTAATAGCATTCGTTGTTGGCTTTAGTGAAAGACTAGCAAAGGATTTTATAGGCAAAGCAGAAGAAATAGCAGGCGCTAATCGAGAAAACTCTGAATATAAACCAGTTACTAATGAGTTATCAAGCGATGTAGATAGTTTAAATATATTGCAAAAAAAACTAGCTAATAGTGTAGTCGCGTCAAATACACTGCCAAATCAACTAGATAGTAGTGATTCTCTAAATAGTGCAGATGATTTAAGCTCTAGCAAAGGCGATCGCTAATCTCCACTATTGGTGGGATAGGTTTATTGATTTGGCAAAGGTAAGCAGATAGTGAAACAAGTTCTGCCCGGCTGTGACTCAAATGAGAGCGTACCATGATGACGATTTTCTATAATCCGGCGAACGGTTTCCAAACCGAGTCCTGAACCACGCCCCACTGATTTGGTGGTGAAAAAGGGTTCGAAAATGCGCGTTTGAATTTCAGGTGGAATTCCACTGCCAGAATCGATTATGTCAATATGAGCAAAGCGATCGCAATGCCAAGTTGTAATTTCCAGCAATCCCTTACTATTCATTGCATCAATGGCGTTGTCAATTAAGTTCGTCCACACTTGATTCAGTTCACTGCCGTAGGCAAGGATTTTAGGAAGATGTTGATCGTAATTGCGTTGTATTTGGATGTCGCACTTAAGTTTATGAACAAACAATCGTAATGTATCTTCTAAACCTTGATGTATATTTACTTCTTGCTGAATGCCTTGATCGAGGTAAGCATAAGACTTCATCGATTGCACAAGTTCAGAAATCCTCTCGGCTCCTCGCAAACCATGTTTAATCATCGACATGACTTCAAATGAGAGCGATAGCCAGTGCAATCCGATTTCTCGTAATTCGGTCTCATCGTTGCGCCAACGTTCCATCATCTTATCTAGGGTTTCGACCTCAACACCACCTTCCGCTAAAGGTTCCGCTAATTTCCAGGCTTGCTTTACACCATAGTCTTCTAACCATTCCAGCAACACGGTTTCGCGATCGCTTAGTGTCACCGGATCTAGACGATTATTCAAAATCGCATCATAGCCTTGATCGCGCAGTCTCAACCAGTCTTGAGTATGGGCTTCCTCAACATTGCGTTGCCCATAAACTAAGTTCATTCGTTGTAGTTCCAGGATGGCGGCCGGCATTTCCCCTAAGGTACGAACGAGGGCTGAGGCTGGGTTGTTGAGTTCATGAGCTAGACCGGCGGCAAGTGTCCCTAAAGCTGCCATCTTTTCCCGCCCACGAATAAAGGACTCTAGCCCCCGAAGCCGACGTTCCATAATGCGGAAGACCATCCGTTCAAAATCACGACATTCATGTAGCAGTTTACGGAAGTCCTCTGCCTTAATCTCATATAGGTTGCAATTTGTCAATGCCCGCATTGTCACAGGTACAGGTTCATCTGTGAGGACTGGAATTTCCCCAAAAAAGGATGGAGCTTCGTGTTGCCCGATGGGAATTTCAACTCCTTCACTGCGGCGAGTAAGCTTAATTTTACCTTTGACTAAAATAAATAAGCCGCGTCCAGGGTCTCCCTCATGCGTCAACACTTCTCCGGTGCGGAGTTCAACTGTTTGAGCGCGATCGCAAGCCCACTCCAATTGCTCTTTAGAAAGCCGTTGAAACGGGTCTAAGTTGATCAATTCTTCAATACATAACATTCATGAACCTCCTTGAGAGGGCCTACCGTGTACACACAAGTTTTTTAAAGTTGCTGTGTAACGTAGGGTGGGTTAATTTTTGCAGGTTGATGCAACTAAGGTGCGGGTCGATGCAACTAAGATGCGGGTCGATGCAACTAAGATGCGGGTCAAGAGACTTGTGTGTACGCCGTAGTTGAGAGGGCAGGGAGGGGTTGCAGATTTTACTTAAACAGCTTGGTATTCACCGCTTCACTTAAACATTACTTAGGTAGCGATGAACGAATTGAATGGCGATGGAACCTTCTCCCACACCGGATGCCACCCGCTTAATTGACCCAGATCGCGCATCTCCAGCCGCAAAGATGCCAGGAACACTGGCTTCTAGTAAGAAAGGAGAGCGTTCCAAACGCCAACCTTGAGGAGATTTGCCATTATGCATCAAGTCCGGTCCTGTGAGGATAAACCCCTGGGCATCGCGTTGAATAACACCATCGAGCCAATCAGTTTTAGGGCTAGCACCAATGAAGATAAAAAGCGATCGCGCTGGCACGGTTTCAGTTTGTCCAGTCTTGGCATGGGCAATCACAATTTCTTCTAAATTTTCATCTCCCTTCACTTCCACAACGCTACAACCTGTGCAAACTTTGATATTTGCAGTCGCTGCAATCTGGTCAATCAAGTATTGTGACATACTCGATGAAAGCGATTCTCCCCGCACCAACATGATCACTTTGCTGGCATATTTAGAAAAATGCATTGCTGCTTGTCCAGCAGAATTTGCCCCGCCTACTAGGTAAACTTCTTCATTAGTACAGGCGATCGCTTCAGTCATGGCAGCACCGTAATAAATTCCTGCTCCCTTGAGCTTCTCGGCTCCTGGAATATTTAGCCAACGGTAGGAAACGCCGGTTGCAACTAAAAGTGCATGGCAACTAATCTCGCTGCCATCCGCCAATTGTAGAACCCGATAAGGATCTTGCAGCTTAACTCCGGTTACTACTTGAGGAGTGAGAATTTCTACCCCAAATCGCCGCGCCTGAGTGACTCCACGCCGTGCCAAATCGCTGCCGCTCAACCCAACAGGAAACCCTAGATAGTTCTCAATCCGTGAACTCGTACCTGCTTGCCCGCCTGGAGCCTCACGCTCAATTAAGACTGTACTTAATCCCTCAGAAGCACCATAGACGGCGGCTGCCAGTCCGGCAGGGCCACCACCCACGATCGCTAAATCATAGAAGGGTCGCTCTGCCTGGGTTTGCAGTCCAATTTTGGCGGCAATCTCTAAATTAGATGGTTGGATTAATCGAGAACCATCGGGAAACAGCACCAAAGGCAATTGTTGTCTACAATCAGCTTGGGCGTATTCCACCAATTTTGCCGCCTCCGGTTCCAGTTCAATATCTAACCACTTAAATGGAATCTGGTTACGCGCCAGGAAGTCTTTCACCTGATGGGAAAAAGGCGACCAGCGATTACCAATCACTCGGATACCTTCAAAGGGTGGGCGGAATCCAGCTAGCCAATCATCTAGCAAATCATCCAAAACCGGATATAGTCGCTCCTCTGGTGGATTCCAGGGCTTGAGTAAGTAATAATCAAGTCTGGCACTATTAATTGACTTAATGGCTGCATCCGTATCTGCATAGGCCGTCAGCAAAGCACGTTTCGCATCAGGAAAGATGACTTTTGCCTGTTCAAGAAACTCCACACCTCCCATTTGAGGCATTCTTTGATCCACCAAAAATAGAGCAACTGCTTCATTCCGCAATTTGAGTTGCTGCACTGCGTCTAGAGCAGTAATACCAGAATCTGCCCGGACAATGCGAAAGCGATCGCCATACTGATGCCGCAAGTCTCGTGACACTGCTTGCAACACTTCTGGATCATCATCGATGGTTAAAATTGCAGGTTTCGCCATAAGTAGTGTTACTTAATAATTGCAGTGCCTAGCCGTTATCTTCAAAAATCTGTCGTCAGAATATCTACTGTTTAACCAGTTGTTTTAAACGAAAGTATGCCTCTTCTGGTGTCAACGGTTCGGATTGATTTTTATTAGGGATATAAAATACCCAGGTATCGGGAAAGTAATGCACTACAAAGCTTGGAATCAAACCCAAGGTTACTGCTTGCTTTCCGAGTTTTTCAGTTTGTTCTTCTAAACTCAGTTGATCATGAAATGGATGTTCAGCCATACTTTTTCATCTCCTTGCACTTTATTGACCCTGGAAGAACGTTTAACATCAGCATTGCACGAATCAGCTTTAGGTGATTCACGATTCACTATCTTCCAGAATGAGCTTGAGAATATTTTGTCTTTTTTTCGTAACTGCGCCGACGATTCAATCCAGAAAAACCAATCACTCCCATACAAAGGAGTGCTGTGATCTGACTTGCCTCTGGAACTGTTTGAAACGTTTGAACTGAACCTGAGATTAAAGGCAAACCTCTTACAGGAGCAGTTATATCTGGGTTATCGAGTGTAAGGTTCTCCAAAAGAAGGAGCGTTCCAGTAGCACCGCTAAATCTGCCCGCGCCACCAGTAATAGATATAGTATTAGTCACCCTTCCCACAGAATTTGGGAAATCAAGTATGGCACTACCACTGACAGTTCCAAATAGTCTATCTTCTCCTTGACCAGAGATTGTCAGATTGCCAAACGGTAAGTTCTCTAGACCAAACTCCGCTGGGTCTGGCTCAATGGCAATCACACCTGTATTCGGGTTGAATTTACCATAGCTTATATTTGTAAGTCTAGTTAGACCGTATGGTGCATCAACGTTTTCTCCAAGACTTTTTATTCTTAAAACGTTTTCTGTAATGGGTGTAAGGGTCGTTTGTGAATTGTAAGTGGTTTTAAATGGATATTGTGTCTGTGCAATTGCACTTGGGAAATTTGACCCGAAACTTATTACAGTCAACGCTACCGGAACAAGCCATGTAGTGGATGAGCGGAGCATAATTTACCTGATTTTTAGTAGAGAATGTCCAGCCTTTTCCATTAAAATACAACAAAATAAAACTTTTTTGAGCTATACAAAGTATGATCGCGCTTTTTCGCATTGTCCCCGACAACTGGCAACAGGGGGAGGAGCGCGTAAAAACTTTTAATAACTCCTCTTGAAGAAATTAGCGATGTCTACGACGCTCTTGCACTAGTTAATTACCTTCTAGTAAAGTCCAGAAGTAGCCATCTGGCGCAACAAAAGAGAGACTCATCTCGCCAAACTCATTACTAATGATGTCTGTAACTTTTTGTACAGTACTTGCTTTGATGCGATCGCAATACTCCTGTATTCCCTTAACCCGATAGGTATATAAAGACATACCCAAGCTACCTGGTTGGGCTGCCTCAAAGCGCGATTCTAAATTAATAGATTCTGGGAATCGAATGATGTAAAGTCTACCGCTGCGTGCAGCCATGAAGTCAGACTTAGAAGAACGAGGATCATCAAAGGTAGTAACAATAAATTTTTCACCAGGGTTAAGGTCAAAAATATCTCGGCCTGCTGGCGAAGACTCATAGCTAGTTTCCACATCATCACGCACACGCAGCAAACCCAAAACTTCTTCGTAAAACTTCAGGGTTTCTTTGCTGTCATCTTGAACGATGATCCCCATGTGGGTAAATTGACTAGTCTTGAGCGCAGCATTATCGTTAACTTGTCCGTAATGCGGTAGTGCATAGCCAAACCGTTGAAATAAAACCTGTCGAGTCAAGGGTTGCAGTAGCAGCATTTCTCGCACCCCAACTGCTGGCTCAATAAAAGGACGGCTTTTCCTCTCTTTGTTGTAGATGACTTCCCAATAAGGGTTAGTGTGCCTAATAGGGAAACCTGCGGCTTTTGCATCTTCTATATGATTTAAGATACTTAACACATCTGCTGTTAAGCTTGTCGCCCAGCGATTTCCTTTAATTTTCATTGATGCTATTCCCAAACCTTGATGGGTGGGGTTTTGCCAAACCATCAGCCGAATCAAACCATGATCTGAATTTTGGTGGTAGAGGCGGATTGAGCGTAAAGACGAATTCACCCCATATAATTGATAGGCTACATCTGCGGTTAATTCACCCACTTCACCAATGCGATAGCCAAATTGCTCCCAATACTGAATTGCAGAAATTGGCTCTGGGATGCCGATACAGACTTCATAGATACCTTTAATAGCGGTTTGTTGTTCTTGAGTCATAATCAGTGCTGAATTAGGAGAGACGCGATTCATCGCGTCTGTGTTGACAAAAGTATCTCTTAAAGAATCCGAAAAGCAACAACTTTATTTTGTAGCTTATGATGTACCTACAAAAGTGAGATGTGACTGAATAATAGATTCTTCTGATTGGATGTAATCAACGATCGCTATAAAGTTTTTTTAACAGGAGTTAAGCTATGACGCAGCGACTGACTCAAGAGCAATTATCCCAAATAGTCACGGAAGTAGAAGGTCTGCAAGTGCGTCGGGAAGCGGAATTAGACCAACAGCAGGTTAGAGAAATTTTACAGGAGTTGAATTTACCGCCAGAGTTACTAGATGAAGCGCTGATTCAGTTAAATCGCCGCCAAGCACTGGAAATACAGCAACGCCGGAATCGATGGATTACCTCTGGAGTTGTGGCAGTTGTAGTGGTTGCCATTGCATCTACAATATTTTTCATCCAGCAGCAGAATTCTGCACTCTCTCGTGTTTCTGCTCAACAAGACGGCATCACTTTGGTACAAAATAGTGGCGGTGACTTGAAGACAGTTTCCCGCCAAACCAATCCAGAAGTGTTGTATCGTGTCACCTTAAAGGATGCACCCTTGGGTAAAAAGCTAGCTCTCTCCTGTAATTGGATTGACCCAAGTGGTCAAATTGTCAAGCAAAACAACTATCAAACCCGCGAAATTAATACGTCTGTCTGGGATACCCAGTGTCGCTACACTATTAACCCGGCTGCAACTGTTGGCAATTGGAAGGTGCAGATGTTCCTGGAAGGTCGGCAGATTAGCGATGAAACCTTTGAAGTTAAATAGTCCAGATGGACAACATCCCGCATCACTTTCTTGGCTATTGGGGTTACGGCGCTCAACAGGAGTTGGAAACGCTGTTAAATAGTGTTCTGGAAAACCTCTCTCCAAACCTCTCTCCTACAAGGAGAGAGGCTTTGAATTTTCCCTCTTCCCTAGCAGGGAAGGGGGTTAGGGGGTTAGGTCTGAAAATCTGGAATGTTGTTTATATAGAAATCGATGGAAATTCTCGAAGGCAACAAAATCAGGACTTACACGCTGAACACCTGAAATCTAGATCCCCCCTAGCCCCCCTTAAAAAGGGGGGAACCTTGAAAGCCCCCTTTTTAAGGGGGTTGGGGGATCTCTTCTCTGTAAGTTCTAAAAATCAAATTGCTGCCATCTCCGCATCAGGATTATTTAGCTCACCCGATGCTTGGGTAAGTCTCCAAGAAAACAACTGCCTAATTTTGGGAAGAGAACCTTTCGGAAAAGTGCCTTTGTATTGGACTCAGCAAGGACAAATAATTTGGTTTGCATCCCAACTGCAATTACTCTTACCGATTTTGCAGCATTCAGAAGTTAGCATTCCTGGGTTATATGGCTATAGCTGTTTTTCTTACGTTCCCACACCCTTAACTCCCATCAATGGAGTATTTGCAGTGACGGCGGGAACTGAATTATTTTGGCAAAGTGATTGTCAATTAGGTAGTCTGCAAACGCCTCAATCTAAGAATATCCGTTCGTGGCGGGAAGCGCCAGAACAGTTAACAGATGAAGCTACAGCAATTACCGAATTGCAAACTCTCCTTAAAGACTCCATTGGGCGACAGATTTGCGATTTAAAAGATGAGCCTGTTGGGGTGTTTCTCTCTGGCGGACTCGATTCTTCAGTGGTGGCGGCGCTGCTGGTACAAGCAGGGGTAAAAGTCCGCGCCTACACTTTAGATTTTGGTGATGCAGGAATTACAGAATATCCATATGCTGAACAAGTCGCCCAGTTTCTCAAAATTCCGCTTATTAAAGTTGCAGTAACCCCAAGTTCGATCAAGAATGCCCTGATTCCTACTGTACAAGCATTGGATTTGCCCTTTGGAGATGGCGTGTGTGTTCCGTTGTATCTCCTATCTCAGAGAGCGAGTCAGGAAACTCAGGTAATTTTTAACGGCGAAGGTGGAGATCAATTGTTTGCTGGTTGGACAAACAAACCTTTAATTGCGGCAGGTGTTTATCAGGCAGAAAATCCCGCCGGACAGGAAACTTTTATGCAGCAATATCTCCGCACTTTTCACCGTCTTGGGGGATATGAATCTCAAGTTTATCAGCCGGAGGTATATGCACAGATCCAAAATTTGCATCCCGAAGATTGGCTGTTAGCGGCTCTTGAACAAGATGAATGTCCATCTTTGCTGCATCGCCTCCGCCGTGCCAGTTTGATGCTCAAAGGAGCACAGAATATCCATCCCCGTGCAACTGCATTGGGGTTTGCTCATGGATTATGGGTGCGATCGCCTTTTTGTGATTTGCCTTTAGCAGAATGGACATTCCGCCTATCTGGAGAACTCTGTTTACAAGGAGCTTGTGAAAAATATATCCTCAAACGGGCTGTAGAAAATTGGCTCCCACCGGAAATTGTCTGGCGACAAAAGCGGGGTATGGGGGTTCCCTTAACTTCTTGGTGTTTAAATGATTTTTGGCATCAATTGGGCATCTGGCTAAATCCAGAAATACTTCGCGCCAACAATCACTTTTATCCTCACATTGCGGCCCAAATCGTTGAAGGCAAACTAGGAGCAGCTATTCAAGGCCGTCGGATTGGTGAAACACTCTGGTTACTTATTATCTGGCAACTTTGGCGAGCGCATGTTTTAAATGAAGAACTAAGTAAACAATGCTGGGATCATCCGTTTTGGTTACATCCTTGGCTATGGAGGAGTTATAAGCGATGGCAAGGTTAGATAAAAAAGAGTTAGGAATTAGGAGTGAGGAGTTAGGAATTAGGAGTGAAAAATTAATTTTTTCATCTCCCCCATTTAGCAAAGAACTTGCTCAGGAGTTACTGAATAACTACAGTTCTCCGCTTTATGTTTATAATGGCGATCGCTTGGGTGAAACTATTGAGCAGATTACCAAAGCAGTCAGCTATCCGCGCACGCAATTTCGTTTTGCCAGTGTTACGAATGGCAACATTGCGCTGTTAAAAATTTTTTGTTCATTTGGGTGGGGACTTCATGCTAATACCCCAGGAGATATTTACCTGGGATTGCAAGCTGGTTTCGATCCTAGTGAAATTGTTTATAGTGGGAGCAATTTGAATCGGGCTGAGATGCTACAAGTCCTGAATTGGGGAATTACAACTCTCAATTTTGATAGCCTTCCTCAGTTGCAGTTGTGCTGCGAAGTTTTACCCAAAGGCAGAGAGAAAAATATTCGCCTTGGTTTACGCCTCAATTTGCCAGAAATTACGGGAGACAGCCGAATTGGTGTGCGTCCAGAGGAATTTGGTGATGCGATCGCTTTAACTGCTGAGTTTGGATTAAAGCTGAGTGGTTTACACTTCTATCGAGGAACTGGAACTAATGCAACAACGGCTTTCACCCAGGTGATTGATACGGTAATCGCCACAGCACAACAGTTACCAGATTGGGAATATCTAGATTTTGGTGGCGGCTTTGGCTACCCTTATCATCACAACAAAGCAGCCTTTGACTGGGAAATTTTTGGGGCTGAGTTAACCGAGAGAATTACTCATTTAGGACGGAAAATTGATTTGGTGATTGAACCGGGACGAAGTGCGATCGCTGGATGTGCAACTTTGCTTGCTCAAGTTGTTTCTGTGAAATGGCAAGGAGAAAAACAGATTGTTGGAGTTGATACTACCGTTGCGAATCTTTCAGTACCCTCAGTACACGGCGGCTACCGAGAAATCGTCACCTGGAAGCAAGCAGACAATCCCCACTCCCTATTCACAACTGATATTTGTGGTAACACCACCTATTCACGAGATTATCTAGGGAAAGATTGCCAACTCCCAGCCTTAGAAATTGGTGATATCGTTGCCATTCTAGATGTCGGTGCTTACGGTTATGCCATGTCGTCTCACTTTTTACACCGCCCCAAACCTGCGGAAGTTTTGCTAGAAAATGGCACATACCGTCTGATTCGCAAACGAGAAGACTACAGTGTTTTGCTCACAAATCAATTAATAACTAACATCCAACAACCGTTATGAAGTGTATTAACTGCGGAACTGACAATAAACTAAAAGACCGGACAGCTAATCAAGGTCGGTGTATAAAATGCAATCATCCGTTTGCCTTTGAACCGACTAGTATGAGTAATGTTAAGATTACCGATCCTTTTTTTGCAAAGGCGATCGCTGACATTTCTGCAAACAACACTTTATTCTTTACACCCAAGCAACTACTTTATTTTCTAGATAATCGTCTCAGGTCAAGGTCAAAGTCAATTTCACGCTTTAGCTGGCTATTTTTATATTTATTTCTTAATTTATTTACGTCAATATTTATTTTCATACCACTAATAGTAAACTTTGTGTTTATTTGGATATTTGTTGAGAACAGTACTTCAAGTAAACTCAACATTATAAGTCGCAAAGACAATGCTAAAAATTTACAAATTATAGGAGGAATTCTTCTTTGTATAGGAATTTTTTTCAGTCTCACGATCCGTATGAGTTTGAGAACAGTTATTCTATTGGTGATTATTTTTATTACAGGAGTTTTATCACTATATTTAGGAACTCGGCAATTAGGTCGAGTTAAATTATTAACACAAGAATTTTTACTTTCACAATCTCAGTTTCAAGACTGGCTAAACCGTTGGCAGCAAATAAATGGTTCAATTCTCAAAATTCTGCCTCCTCCAAATCAGGAAAATACAACAGCCACGGTTAATCCTGATGTAACGGCTTACAGTTTTGATAGATTAGTCGTTTGTGATAGTGCTAGCATTGCTCAACTATTAATTGCTAATAATTTTCACTTTGAAAATAACTGTGCAATTCTCAGCATTACTGGATATCCCCAAAGCATTTTTGACACCACAATGCAAATGCTGCGCCGCAATCCAGATTTAAAAGTCTATGCAGTGCATGATTGCAATCCACGAGGAATTGGTTTAGTTCATCATTTGAGAAATAATGCTAATTGGTTTCTTGATAGTGAGATTATGATTATTGATATTGGACTAACACCACGTCAAATTATCGCTACTAAACACGGAATGTTCATTCAATCTTCTCCAGATTCGGCGGAAGCAGCTAAACAATTACCTGAAGAAATACGTCAAAATTTATCTGCTGAAGAATTAGCATGGTTAGAATCTGGAAAGTTTGTGGAATTGGAATCTTTCACTCCCCAAAGAATAATTAAAGTTCTACAAAGGGGTATTGCTGGCAGTCAAAATTTAGAAAGTGATGACAGCAGCTTGCTTTTAGTAGGCGATACGGGTAATGATATGTATATTGTTCAAAGTTTTGGTTGATATAGCGATCGCATCCCAAATGTGCACAATAGAAGTCGAATTTCTGTTACAAAGCATTGGCCTTTGAAGGAAAACCTTTGGATTTACCAAAATTATGCAGAAATTGCAATTCAGATGTGGTAAGGTCGCGCCATTGACCCACTTGTAGGTCATCTAATTTTAGGTGGGCTATGCTGACTCTGACCAACCGCAAAGTCGGAAATCCTACAGCCGCAGTCATACGCCGTACTTGGCGGTTTTTTCCCTCTGTCAAGGTCATTTCCAGCCAAGCTGTCGGTACATTTTTGCGAAATCTAATTGGCGGAGTCCGTTCAGGTAGCTGTGGCTCTGTTGGTAACAGCTTAACTTCTGCTGGTTGAGTGCGGTAATCTTGAATTTCCACACCTGTTTGCAATCTTGTTATTGCATCTACATCTGGAATTCGCTCTACCTGTACCCAGTAAGTACGTTGATGACCAAAACGCGGATGGGCGAGACGATGTTGCAATTGTCCATCATTCGTTAACAGCAGCAACCCTTCACTATCCCAGTCTAAGCGTCCCACGGGATACACATCAGGGACATCAATATAATCTTTCAGGGTGCTATGGGTGGGAGCATCTTTTGTAAACTGGCTGAGAACGCCATAGGGCTTGTAAAAAATAATATAGCGGTAATGATTTGTCATTGGGCAAAATTATGCAAAAATTTAGGCATCATAACAGTGTAAAAAATGAGCGATATAATGCAACTTACAAATTGACCGTCTTGGAAAAAATTGATTTAGGTAGCATTCCATGCACACCTTTATGGGGACTGTTCACAACTTGAGTAATGTGGAAATTCACAGCTAAACTACATAATACATAAGCATCTTCTGGCGATAAATTGGTGAAGCATTTCAGAAAATCAATCATGTTTTTCAAAGCCAGTTCTAAGGCTTCATCTAAGGTTTGAGCAAATCCCATTGTGATGATATGGGTTGGAGTTTCGGCAATTGGTGTTGTTAGTTGTAAATCCTTGCGAAGTTTGAGGGTAATTCTACCGTTCATGGAAGTTTCAATGGCGGTGACATTTACTTCACCATCTCCCTGTGCAGAATGCCCATCACCAATAGAAAATAATGCACCTGCTACAAAAATCGGCAAAAATAAACGAGAACCAGCTTGCAGTTCGCGGTTGTCGATATTACCACCGTAAGAACCCGGTGGGATAGAAGTTCTAGAGGTTTCTGGAGTAGCTACACCAAGAATTCCAAAAAACGGTTTGAGGGGAATTTTGATGCCAGTACCCGTCGGAAATTCAGCGATATTGTTTGCTAAATCTAGAGGAATGAATCTCAAAGCAGGTTCAGGAAACTGATGTGGTAAAGCTCCCCAACCTGTACGAATCGCATTAAAGCCGACAGGTAAACTAGGTGCGATCGCATCTAATTGTACTTCTAAAACATCCCCTGGTTCGGCACCGCGCACATAAATTGGCCCTGTGAGTAAATGCGGCCCGCCAGCAATTTTGCGTTCTGGTACAAGATTTTGGCAAATGTCGAGAAATTCTGGTGTGAGAAATTCAGGTGGTGCTTTGTCGTAAACATAGTAACCACTATAAGTTTCCACATCAACTGTATCTCCAGAATCAATAATGAGTGCTGGTTCTAGCAAATGGGAGAATCCACCTAGATGAACGGTTTCTTTTGAGGCTTTTAAAATGTAATGAGTCACGTCGCTTCGCTCCGAATTCAAAATTCAAAATTCAAAATTAATAAAGTTTAATATCTTCTATAATTAGCTTTTGTTGTCTATTGAGTGTACCAAATTTACAGTCATCTCCATTAGTAACTGCGCCAAATAAAATTGATGATTGATCATCCAGAAATTGATCTAGAGCTATTAATTCTACTGCTAGCTGTGTAAAGCATCTTCTGATAATTGGAGATATTACGAATTACAATTAGGAATTAAGAATTGATCTGATTATCTCAATAATTTGCTAAACTCCAACTTTGGGGATAGCAAATAAAAACAATTTGAGCAGGGAATTTGGAGGGGGTTGCAGAGTGGCTGATGATGAACGCATAGTCAATACACAACAGATACATCCAAAAGACTTTTCATGGAGATTATGGCCTGTTCTGCCACTCTACCCATATGGCAGGCGACAGACAATCCGCAAAGAAGTGGTCAAGGACGCAATCTGGAATTTTGACCAGATTCAGGGGATTTTCTACGTTGTTGTACCGATTCGTATGACTGTGGTTAAGCTCGAAGCTGGGGGCCTTCTCGTCTACGCGCCTGTAGCACCAACTCCAGAGTGTATAAGGCTTGTGAATGAGTTGGTGGCAGAACACGGTAGTGTTAAGTACATCATCCTGCCAACTATCTCCGGTATAGAACACAAAGTCTTCGTCGGCCCATTCGCCAGATACTTTCCGACTGCACAGGTGTTTGTAGCTCCCCATCAGTGGAGTTTCCCGCTAAATCTCCCCCTTAGCTGGCTTGGCTTACCCCCGAAACGAACTCAAGTACTCCCAGAAGATAGTAGCAAAACACCCTTTGCTGACGACTTTGATTATGCGATGCTTGGCCCCATCGAGCTTGGCCCTGGTCGGTTTGCGGAAGTTGCTTTTTTCCACAAGCGATCGCATACTCTTTTAGTAACAGATTCTGTGCTTTCTATCCCAGAAGATCCACCTGCGATCATCCTATTAGATCCATATCCTTTGCTATTTCATGCCAAGGATCATGCTACTGACATTGTTGCAGACATTCAGGCAAATCGCCGTAAGGGTTGGCAGCGCATCTCGTTGTTTGCTTTGTACTTTCAACCAAGCGCCCTAAATATCCCCCAATGGAGTCAGGTATTGCAAGATGCCTTGAAAGCACCAGAACGTTCAAAGAAAGCTTATTTTGGATTGTATCCCTTTAAATGGCATCCAGATTGGCAGCGATCATTTGATGCCCTGCAAGGGAATGGACGTTTGTTTGTCGCACCAATTTTACAGACGTTGATTCTGAACCGCGCACCAAAAGAAACCATCGACTGGGCTGAGAAAGTTGCAAGTTGGGACTTCGAGTGGATTATTCCCTGCCACTTTGATTCACCAATTAAAGCCAAACCGTATCAGTTTCGCCAAGCTTTCTCTTTTTTGGAAAAGCAACCTGCTGTCAGTGGGGGTTTGTTCAACAGTAGCAGCTATCCTTTGCCAGAGGAGGATTTTAAAGCACTTAGGGAAATCGATGCAGGTTTAAATAAGTTTGGCATTGTGCCATCAGCAAAGGAGAAGGTGTAGAGTCTGAGTTCGATAAACCTCTCCCTAACTTAAACATATTTGAGGGAGAGACAAGCTAAAACCCATAGAAGTAAAGGTAGGCAAATTTCCGCCACAATATACTAGCTGTTGTTTAGTTCCATGAATGAAATATTTTCATGGGAATAAAGCCATTTTTCAAAATTGCCTTTACAGCGCGACCATTCTTTATATCATGTCCGCTTAATTAGTTATTCTTAAAACTCTCTTTCCCCCTGCTCCCTGCCCCCTGCCCCCTGCGGTCTTAATGATAAGTCTTTTACCGGACATGATATTATCTGTCATTGCGAACCAATCAGTATCTCTGTTTCTTCCACGAACAAAATTGACTTTAGTTTTTTGGACTGCGGGAGTAAACCATACATGACCAATTTCAGCACGACCATTATTTAGTGCGATCGCAAGTAATGCTACAATTCCCACTTGAATATTTGCTGAGTTTTCAAAGACTGTCCAAGTAAGGTACACCCATAGGGGCACGGCAGTGCCCCTACACCTAGCGATATAATGTTGTACCGCATCTGAGTGGGAACCGCTATAAACTCTTCAGGTGTTCAGTAAATAAGCAACACCTAATATTGATTCTCTGTGAAAATGCTGAAGAGTCTGGTGAAAAACTTTGGTGTGGAAAGCGTAGGCGTAGCCCTTCTCTACGAGAGGCTGCGCCCTAAGCGTAGCTATGCCGCAGGCTTTACGGCTGCGCTCAGGAACCACCCGTCGGAGACATCGCTACTTGTCAACTCATCGGGAATTCTGCTGAGACAAATCCATCAAATTTGCCAGCTTGTAAACTACCCGCGCCCCGACATTACCATCCCACTCAGCATCACCGACTTCGCAGATATCAAAGCCAATAATTTTTCTCCCACTATTAACCAACTCCCGGAACAGACAAAATGTTTGCTCTAATTCCAATCCACCTGGAACAGGAGTACCTGTACTCGGACAGAGTTTTGGATCTAGACCATCGACATCAAAGCTAATGTAAACATACTCAGGTAGATGACTGATAATTTCTCCGCATAAATCAAGCCAAGTTGTTCCAGAGTAAAGCTTTTGTTTAATGGCAGGGTCGTAATAAGCAATAATGCGACTATCAGATTCGTCAATCATTTGCACTTCATCATGACTAATATCACGCAAACCCACCTGTACTAGCTTGGAAATTTGCGGTATTTTCATCGCATTAAACATAATCGACGCATGGGAAAACTCAAATCCCTCGTATGCATCGCGTAAATCTGCATGGGCATCAATGTGCAAAATGCCATAGTTGGCGTAGTTAGCCGCTAATGCTTGGAAATAACCTAAAGGCGAACTATGATCTCCACCAATGACTGCAACTCGTTTACCCTTGTTAATTGCTTCTTGACAATTTTCAAACAGCCATTGATTAACCTGTTCGCCAGCCTGATTAATTTCTGTCAAGACAGGAGTTAAATCTGGTGTATCTGAGAGTTGTTTACCTTGGGCTAATCGCTCGATAATTTTTGCTGCCAAGGTGCGATAGTATGTGTTCTTCTCTAAAATATCTTGGGGAATTTCCACCATGAAAATTCCCTGCTTCCAACCATCAGGGTTATCAAAATCGAACAAATCCAGTTGAGTCGAAGCATCGAGAATTCGCTGTGGGCCATTAGCAGTGCCTGCGCCATAGGAAACAGTGACTTCCCACGGCACACCAAAGACAATCAAGTTTGCAGACTCGTAATCGCAGGGCAAACCTAAGAGGTTGCCATTTATTTCACCTACGCCGCTAGGATTGTAGTCTTGTAATTGATTACTCATCGATTAACTTCTCGATTTACGTGGATAGACAGCACGCCGCCTAGTGGACATCTGCATTGTAATAAAAATTTTTCACAGGCGGTAAACTAGGTTGTTGACAAAAGTCCTCAGTTCTCTTTTAGAGGTTGTTTGAAAATTGGTTGGCTGTGATGTTAGGTACTAACTGATCCCCCCTAGCCCACGCCAGTCGCTCCACTTGGTCGCGCAGCGTCTCGCAGAGAAGACCGCGCTGGCTCCCCTTAAAAAGGCTACGGTGTACACACAAGTGTGTTAACATTGCCCCACAAGCTTTTGATCCCCCCAACCCCCCTTAAAAAGGGGGGCAAAAGCCCTTCAAAGTCCCCCTTTTTAAGGGGGATTTAGGGGGATCTAGAACGTTTTGTTACCGAGAAGAAAACTTTTCAAACATCCTCTTAGGGTACTGGGTGTAAGGGATTTGCAAACCAAATATAAGCACAGACACGTAGCCATTTGTTATAAGCGATGTCAAAGGCGGCCTACGCTAACCCACCTCGCCTCAATGCAATCCTTGATACAGGGTACATTATTAATTAGCTCAATTTTTCTGCTGCGCGTCCAAGCAGCAACTCGTCGTCAGGCATCGCCTCTGTAAAACCCGAAATGACTAACGAAGAACTGCTGCAAATTATTGAACAAGCTGTCAGAGACAATTTGACAAAATTAGACCTTTCTGACAAACGCTTAACAACGCTGCCACCGGAAATTGGCCAACTCACCAACCTGCAAACCCTCTACTTCTACGGAAATCAACTGAGCAGTCTGCCACCGGAAATCGGCCAACTCACCAACCTGCAATCCCTCGACCTCAGCTACAATCAACTGAGCAGTCTGCCACCGGAAATTGGCCAACTCACCAACCTGCAATCCCTTGAACTCCGCAACGATCGACTGAGCAGTCTGCCACCGGAAATTGGCCAACTCACCAACCTGCAATCCCTCGACCTCAGCTACAATCGACTGAGCAGTCTGCCACCGGAAATTGGCCAACTCACCAACCTGCAATCCCTCGACCTCAACAGTAATCGTTTAGAATCACCTCCACCAGAAATTATCACGAAAGGGTTTAAAGCAATTCTTGACTTTTGCAGACAACAACTAGAACAAAAAACCGATCGCCTCTACGAAGCTAAATTAATCATTGTGGGAGAAGGTGGTGCAGGTAAAACTACACTAGCCAAAAAAATTCAAGACAATAAATATACGTTACAACAAGATGAAAATACCACCGAAGGCATAGATGTTATTCAATGGAAGTTCTTGCTTGACAATAACAGAGAATTTCAGGTCAACATTTGGGACTTTGGTGGTCAAGAAATTTACCATGCTACCCACCAATTTTTCCTCACAAAACGCTCCCTTTATGCCTTGGTTGCTGATACTCGCAAAGAAGACACAGATTTTTATTACTGGTTAAATGCGGTTGAATTACTGAGCGGTAATAGTCCTTTGTTAATTGTCAAAAATGAAAAGCAGGAGCGCAAACGAGAAATAAACGAGCGTGAGTTACGGCGCGAATTCACTAATTTTAAGGAAACACTTACTACAAACTTAGCCACTGATCGCGGTCTGTCAGAAATCTTAAATAAAATTAAGCATTATATTACTAACTTACCTCATGTTGGAATAGAACTCCCCAAAACCTGGGTTAAAGTGCGGGAAGCTTTAGAAGGTGACTCCCGCGAATATATTAGCTTGGAAGAATATATGAATATTTGTCAGAAATATGGTTTTACTAAACAGGAGAATAAACTCCAACTCAGTGGCTATCTGCATGATTTAGGTGTATGCCTTCACTTCCAAGATGATGACTTGTTAATAAAAACCGTTATTCTCAAACCTACTTGGGGTACAGATGCCGTTTACAAAGTGTTAGATAATTCCCAAGTGATTGAAAAACTTGGTCAATTTGATCGCAATGATTTAGCAAACATTTGGCATGAAGGCAAATATGCCGATATGCGACCAGAACTATTGCGGCTAATGATGAAATTTAAACTGTCCTATGAAATTCCTAGTCGTCCTGGCACTTATATTGCGCCTCAATTACTCTCTGTTAACCAACCTGATTTCAATTGGGATGAATCCAATAACCTAATTCTGCGCTATAAATATGACTTCATGCCGAAAGGTATTCTCACCCGCTTTATAGTCGAAATGCACTCTGATATTGAACAACAAACCCTAGTTTGGAAAACAGGCGTTGTTCTTGCTAAATACGAAAGCCGTGCTGAAGTAATTGAACACTACAATCAACGAGAAATTCAAGTCCGCGTCGCAGGCAAGCGCAAGAAAGAACTGCTAGTAGTTATTAACAATGAACTAGAAAAAATCCATAAGTCTTACGAACGTCTGCAATATCAAACACTTGTTCCTTGTAATTGTGAAAGCTGTAATGATAGTCAAACGCCTCATTTTTACCGCCGAGATGTGTTGTACAAATTCCGAGACAATAATCGCTACGAAATCCAGTGCCAGGATAGCGGTGATATGGTAGATGTCCGCAGACTAATTGACGATGTTTTACTCACTTCACAAAATCCACAAATACTCATGTCTGAAACTGTAACCAGAAATCAAGTTTTCATCAGTTATAGTCATCAAGATCAGGAGTGGCTTACTAAACTCCAGAAACACCTCAAACCAATGATTCGCAACCAAAAAATGCTGGTGTGGGACGATACCAAAATTCAAGCTGGTGCTAAGTGGCGTGAAGCAATTGAAAATGCTTTGGTAGCAGCAAAAGTGGCAGTATTGTTGGTCAGCCCAGATTTTTTAGCATCAGATTTTATTGCTGATAATGAGTTACCCCCATTATTAGATGCAGCTGAAGCCGAAGGACTTACGATTATTTGGATACCGTTGAGTTTTAGCAGCTATGACGAAACAGAAATTGAAAAGTATCAGTCAGCGCACCCTCCCAATCAACCTTTAGACAGCCTGAACCCAGCACAAGAGAATAAAGCTTTGGTGGATATTTGTAAGAAGATCAAATTAGCAGCAGTCCCTCAGTAGAAAATAGCTACGGTGTACGCACAAGTCGAAAAATCTTCTACCCACATTTTTGTCAGATTAAGGGCACGGCAGTGCCGTGCCCTTACGGGTGTACCTCATGTAAACGAGAACCGCTATATGGCTTCTACTAGTGAAACTCTTAGCTATCGATGAAAACTTCATCTAACTCGAAGATAACCTCACTAATTTTCGAGTGTGTATCTGCCAAGACGGGAACTTTGACTTCTGCTTCAGCTTGTAAGTCAAAGTCATACCACTCGTTACGCCATTGCAGGCGAAACTTCAAACGTGTCCAGTTAGGTGGTAGGTTGGGACAGGCAACGGGGCCAAACTGAGTCATCCGAATCCCGCCAAACCCAAAAACTACTGCTTGCCAAACTCCTCCAGCACTGGCGGCGTGAATTCCTTCGGCGGCATTGAGTCTCACATCCTCTAAGTCTACCAAGGCCGATCGCAGAAAGTGTGTATAGGCTTCAGTTGGTTGATTGAGGTCGCAAGCTAAAATAGCGTGAATGGCTGGGCCTAGTGAAGAACCATAACTGTGGTCGGTGCGCTGGTTGTAATAGTCCCAGTTGGTGGCGAGGGTGTTATAGTCGTAGCGATCGCGCAATAAATACAAGAGCATCAATACATCTGGCTGCTTGAGAATCTGCTTTTGGCTTGTGGCTTCAATTCCCAACAAACCTTGCAATGATTTGCTGCGCGGTTCGTAATCAGCAAGGTTAACGTCTTCTAACTGGAAAAAGCCTTCAAATTGCTCAATTAAACCCGTTTGGGCATCTTCATTAACAAATAGACGCTCTTGGATTTCCGCCCATCGGTGCAGACGCTCTGTGGTTAAATTGAGTTGTTGTACCAATTCTGCTGAGGTTTCAGGGTAAGCTTGTTTGAGCCAGTCCCACAGCGCCAAAGCTGACTGCAAATGCCACCGTACCATCAGATTGGTGAAGGCATTATTATCGACGCGATCGTGATTTTCATCAGGGCCAATCACATCTAGGATGTCATAACTGTGGCGCTCTTGGTTCCACTGCACCCGACTTTCCCAGAAAACAGCCGTATCAAGGAGAATTTCTGCGCCATAATCGCGCATCCAGTCATCATCGTTAGTAGTTTGCCAGTAGTGTAAAACCGCATAGGCGACATCTGCGGTGATATGCACTTCAATGTCACCGCACCAGATGCGGATTAATTCACCGTTGGGAGCTGGTACCCAACGCGGAGTTACTTCATCGCCAGTAGTAGCACTTTCCCAAGCAAACATGGCTCCTTGATAACCTGCTTCTTGAGCTTTGCGTCTAGCTCCTGCTAAGGTGTGGTAGCGGTAGGTGAGCAAGTTCCGCGCTAGGGCTGGTTGAGTTAAGGTGAGGAAGGGGAGGATGAATATTTCCGTATCCCAAAAGATGTGTCCGCTATAGGCAAAACCAGAGAGGGTTTTGGGAGGGATACTCACCCGACTATCGTGGCGCGGTGTTACAGCTAGTAATTGGAAAAGATTGTAACGGACGCTCAATTGAGCCAAGCGATCGCCTTCTATAATAATGTCACTGTCTTGCCACACTTGATCCCATGCAGCAATGTGAGCTGCCAATAGGGTAGCATATCTGGGTTCATCAGCGAGTCTTTGTAAGGCGGCAGCAATGGGGATTTCTGTTTCCCGTGAAGTAAACAGGGTAACAATCTTTTCGACAGTCACCGTTTTTCCTGGGTATAACTCCAAGGTAGTTGTCAAAGTGGGAGAACTAGAAGCATTTTCGATGCATACGGGTGTAGTTTCGTCACCATCTACCACTAACTTAGCAGCCATACCAAGTTTAATACCTGAGTGGATAGTTTGACTATTGAGCCAGATAATCTGATCTATGCCACCTTGGTTTAAGGTTCGCCAATGGTTAACGCCTTGGGTATCTGGTTCACTGTCAAATTCTGCTTCGATAGTAATTTCACCCTCAAAGTCTACGGATGTAATTTGAGTGCGAATCGCCAAAACATGTTGATCTGCTAAACTGGTGAAACGCTCAAAGTGAAAATCTAGGGTATGACCATGAGGACTACGCCACCTCACATCACGGCTAACTAAACCCAAACGCAGATCAAGCCGACGTTCGTAGTTGAGAATTTCGCCACTTTCCATGCTAAAGCGAACGCCTGCTACTTTCACCACCAATGGCAGCCAGTTGGGACAGTTTACCAGTGCAGTATGAGTAATTGCCACATCATCATAAACACCGTGGATGAGTGTGGCTGGCAAATCCTGGGAATACCCTTCCTCAAACGTACCCCGCACTCCTAACAACCCATTACCAAGAGTGAAGACGGTTTCTTTATGATGTAACTGCGTCGGGTCAAACTCCGTTTCAATAACGTTCCAGTCAGTATTGTCAATTAATTGCTGATTGTGCTGAAAATTTTGAGTGGAGACGTTGAGCATGAGTAATAAAACCTATGTCTAGGGGCTGGCTGTGGGCAGGATGCAGTACAATTAGGAGAAATCTTTAAGTGATTAACTCTTTTTCTCTAGCGCCTAGACTTGAATCTAGCCTAAACACAAAAAGAAGACATTCCTATTAACACTAACGTTTCATTTTTCATCTGTCTACAGTTAGATTTATTGAATAACGCCAGTTATAACTCATAAATCTTAACTAGCCAGGAATTGATTCAGCTTTTCATCAATTTCTTTCATATTTATCAGCATCACCATACAATTCATTGCGTTGAGAAACAGGCAATGTTCGCTTAAATTATTTTGTTTGTTATTTTTAATTAAAATTCCCGAAAAGTGAATTAGTCATTAGTCATCATTCATTGGTCATTGGTACTAATGACTGATGACTAATCACTGTCCGTTCGCTCATTTTGAGAAGAGGAGAGGAATTAATGCCATAAGGGGAAAGGAATAGAGCAAAATTAGCAACCCAATGGTACTAATAACACCATTTCCCGATAGTCTGGAGGACATCTTCGGGAGATGGGTGCAAAAGATGAGCAGTGAAAAAACACAAATAAGTTCGGAGCGGATTGATGATATTCCAGTGATAGTGGAGTGGCTTGTTCAGATGGAGATTGCCAAACTGATTGGCCAAAAACTGAACAAGCCACATGGAAACCATCAAGGATTAATACCAATTCACAATTCGCAAGTCGCAATTCGCAATTAAAAAACTTAGAGTTAGCAAGGCTTTTAGGGTTTGCATCTGCATCAAATTTTTCGTGAAATGATATAAGCTATGGGCAACTCATGATCACCCAAGCAGATCATCGTTTGTGTGCAGTGGAAGCCTGGGTGAAGGCACATCAAAAGATTTTGGAGTTGAGTACAGGATGGTTGATAAGAGAAAAAGATGCCAGTGATGACCGCTTGGCACGAGCAGATATCAGTAGTTTTAGTTTAGGCGATCGCAAATATTAGAGACTAAGCCTACTTAGTCCTTATTTCCAGCATTTTCAACAGTGCTGACTCTGGAGGATGTAAGCATATAAATTACACGAGTCAATATTATTCCTCATGGTCTTGAAGTGAAGCAAGGCTTATGTAAAACTTGAGATCCTTCGCTTTCAGCCTACTTTTAAGGAATTGATCAATGGCGCGTCTAGCCCTGCTGAGTGTATCTAACAAAACTGGTTTAATTGACCTCGCCCGTAGCTTGGTTGAAGAATTCGACTTTGATTTAATCAGCAGTGGGGGAACAGCCCAAGCACTCAAAGATGCGGGACTCCCTGTTACGAAGGTTGCAGATTACACAGGTTCACCAGAGATTTTAGGTGGTCGAGTCAAAACCCTACATCCCCGAATTCATGGCGGAATTTTAGCGCGGCGAGATGTTCCCCAAGATATTACAGATTTAGAAAATAACCAAATTCGCCCGATTGATTTAGTGGTGGTGAATCTTTATCCTTTTGAGGAAACGATCGCTAAACCAGGGGTAACATTATCCCAAGCTGTTGAACAAATTGATATCGGTGGCCCTGCTATGCTACGGGCATCATCGAAAAACTTCGCCCATCTGGCTGTATTATGCGACCCAGCCCAATATGACGAGTATTTACAGGAATTGCGGCAAAATAACGGCATAGCATCCCTAGAGTTTCGGCAAAAGGCAGCATTAAAAGGATTTTCGCACACTGCTAGCTACGATCAAGCGATCGCTTCTTACCTCGCAGAAGCACAGCAATACACCCTTAGCGGTACACAATTACAATCTCTGCGTTACGGCGAGAATCCCCATCAACCCGCCGCTTGGTATCAAACTGGTACTACTCCAACGGGATGGGCAGCCGCTACAAAACTTCAAGGCAAAGAACTTAGTTACAATAATTTGGTTGATTTAGAAGCTGCACGCCGAATCATTTCAGAATTTACTGATACCCCAGCAGCAACGATTATCAAACATACAAATCCCTGTGGTACGGCATTGGGAAGCACTATTTCAGAAGCTTACCAAAAAGCCTTCAATGCTGATTCTACTTCTGCCTTTGGTGGAATTGTCGCACTCAATCGCCCGATTGATGCGGCTACAGCCAGCGAGTTAACCAAAACATTTTTAGAATGCGTGGTTGCACCAAGTTGCGAAGCCGAAGCTCAAGAAATCCTGGCAAAGAAATCTAACGTGCGGGTTTTGACTCTAGCTGATTTGAGCAGTGGCCCTAAGGATACAGTGAAAGCGATCGCAGGTGGTTTCCTTGTCCAAACCGCCGATGATATTGTTGCAGATACCAGTCAATGGCAAATAGTCACCGAACGTCAACCCACACCAGACGAATTAGCCGAATTGCTGTTTGCGTGGAAAATTTGCAAACACGTTAAATCTAATGCCATTGTTGTAACAAGCGATCACACTACACTAGGAGTAGGTGCTGGTCAAATGAACCGCGTCGGCTCAGTTAAAATTGCCCTCGAACAAGCTGGAGAAAAAGCTAAAGGTGCAATTCTCGCCAGCGATGGATTCTTCCCCTTCGATGATTCTGTGAAAACATCCGCAGCCGCAGGAATTACAGCCATCGTCCAACCAGGGGGAAGTTTGCGCGATAAAGATTCCATCAAAGCTGCTAACGAACTCGGTTTGGTGATGGTCTTAACTGGTGTACGTCACTTTTTACACTAAATTATTGCCCATTAGGTGTGCAGTTTAAAAAGTGTCACATAGTTTACTTGCTTTTTGATTTAATTAGTGATATGTTTTAGTCGTGTGTGAGGAGCAAGTTAAAAATAAAAAGCGCCTGGGGTGGAAACACGGCAACACTCCCAGGTGCTTTTTAATTTGTCAGAAATTGGATTGCTTGTGCAATTTTAGAAATGTCACTCAATATACTTGCCATTTAATAGAAGTAGTGATATTCTCTATTTGTGTGTGAGGAGCAAGTTAAGAATAAAAAATGCCTGGGGTGGAAACACGGCAACACTCCCAGGCATTTTTTAATTTGTATACAGAAATTGGATTCCTTGCCATATCGATTAGAAAAATTTTGGCAATAAATAAATCGGCCATAGAGACGTACAAATGTCGCCCAATACTAATGTGTTTGTAGCAGCAATTAGTGTGAAATGGGATCAGAAAGGAGATTGTCGGTGCAGTTTTGAAAGTGTCACTCAATATACTCGCCTTTTGATGGAAGCAGTGATACTATTTAATCGTGTGAGGAGCAAGTTAAAAATAAAAAGCGTCTGGGGTGGAAACACGGCAACACTCCCAGGCGCTTTTTAATTGGTATGCAGAAAAAATTCCTTGCAGATTTGCTGGAGTTTTTGAGATAATCAGCTACAGTCCAAAATCCAGTCAACCCCACCCACAATCAGAAATTCAGGTGCAAATCAATCGGCTGACTCAACAAATTCAGTTCATCATCGAAATTGATCGATTGAAACAGGTGATGCGCCAAACTCTACTTATTGATGGGTCACGCCGGGAAAATAGTGCAGAACATTCTTGGCATTTAGCGGTGATGGCAAGTGTATTAGCAGAATATGCCCCAAAGGGTGTTGCTATATTTCATGCCATCAAAATGCTGCTAATTCACGATTTGGTAGAAATTGATGCAGGTGACACCTTCTGCTACGATATGCAGGGTAATGACAGCAAAGCAGAACGAGAAGCACAAGCAGCGTTACGCTTATTTGGACTTTTGCCAGCAGATCAAGGTAGCGAGTTGCGTTTGCTTTGGGATGAGTTTGAAGCAGGGGAAACACCCACCGCTAAATTTGCCGCAGCCCTAGACCGTATACAACCCTTGGTGCATAATCAGCAAACTCAGGGCGGGACTTGGCGCATTCATGGCATTAGGCGCGATCAGGTGATGAAACGGGTAGCGCCAGTAGAAACGGGTGCGCCGGAATTGTGGCCTTTTGTCCTGCAATTGATTGATGATTGTGTGATAGCAGGATACCTAAAAGAGACTTCTAACCTCAAGATTCAGGGCTGATACGCTAGGGTTGTGGATGTAACCTCGCCCAGCCGTACCCGTAATATAATTCCACGCCAAGCGATCGCTACCCTTGAATCAAAAACTCACAAATTTTTTCGTACACACTGAAGGCGACTATACAGCGTAAGTTAAATCACCTTGGTGTAGCATCGCCCGTCCACCAGTAGAACGCCTTACTAAATCCAGTTTTTGCCCTTGCCAAGTTAAATATTGCCAAGATTCAGGAAATTGAAGTTGATGATAGCCGAGAGAAATGGCAGGTGGCGACCAAGTATAAAAGCGCAGAGTTGGCGAATGCTTTCCCGAATAATGCTGTTCTAGCAACCAGCGGTCAATCGCCATCTGCACATTGCCAGTCGCCTCTAGCAAAGGAATTAGTCGCCAAACCTGCTTGCTATGTATCCGATGCAGCAGAAGCCCAATCTAAAATCCAAAAGCGTTCGACTGAGCGCTCACGCCGAAGTCTAAAATCCAAAATTCCTTAAGTTGCACCAAATTCAGATTGTAAAGCTTCATCGTTATTATCAGCGATCGTTGCCACAACGGTAATCAGCCGAGACACTTCGCCAGGAGATAACTCCGCTAAGGTGCGTGTTGATATCACAACCACCCGGTTTTCAATAATACCGAAACGCGCTTCAAAAGTACTAGAGCAGTTTAACTCCAAAAGATACCGCATCAACTTAGGTTCATTTTTGGCAGGTAAATTTAGCACCGCAGACCAAACCGTTATGGTGTCTTCATCGGTTGTCCCGTTGAGTTGGACAAATACTTGCACACTTCCATACTTAAACTTCCAGAGGTAACCACCCTCTGGAGTGTGGCTAACCATCGCACTATCATCTTGTTCCAAAGAGTCAATAACATTTTCAATTACCTCCACATGGTTAATGCTTGTCGTCTCGGCGATTAGCTCATTAATGGATTCGTTACTAGTTAGGGTTTCTTGGTAGCTTGTCATACAGATTTTTTTCTCAACATACTTGCTGTTTTATCTACACATACTTTATAACTTGTGGACGCAGTTAGTTTGAGCTTCCTTTTGGTCTACTTTCCAAATGCCTAAAGTGTGGGGCTGCGATCGCGATCGTGAACTTGCGATCCAAAAGCCTATTTCCAGTGGATTTGAGGTAACTCTGGGACACCATTTTTGTTTGTAGAGGCAATTACTGAATCATCTATAACGATGTACTTTATTTACCCAAGTCTCCCCCACCATTGCCTAATCCCATTCTAGAATAGCTAAAAACTAATCAAGCTAATCAGCATCACATATCATGTGAGAGTGGCACTAGGAGAGAAAATATGCAGGCGATCGCCTTTCCGTCCTTTAAAACTAGCAGCGCAAATCAGTGAAGCATTGGGCTGGGGCTGATAATTAAATAGATAGTTAACAACCGCATCATTCGTATTTCTGTATGAAATTAGATCAGTATTAAGTTATTACTAGATATTGCATGACTTTCCAATAAAACAGTTTGGATGTAAAGTAATCACAAGGCGATGGAGCTCGCCACAACCGCCTTCTGGTTTTTACTTAAATATTTGATCAAAAGGCTAATGGCTCCTACTTTTCCGGCTTGCTACGGAAGGGTAGAGCTATTAGCCTTAAGCTTCCGTCAGCAAGTCACGCTTGTCCATTCATGATTCTGAAGCTGCGTGATGTTAGAAAGTTTTCTTTTAATCTTGCTGATCGGCTTTTTCGTGGGACAAATTGCCCGACGGCTGAAAGTCCCCGCCCTAGTAGGTATGATTTTGGTTGGAATTATACTGGGGCCTCAAGTTGCTGACCTAATCAGCCCTAATGTACTGGCAGCGTCTGCTCCTTTGCGAACGATCGCTGTAATGGTAATTTTAATGAAGGCAGGCTTAGGTTTAGACCGGGAAAAACTTGTACAACAAGGAACAGTAGCACTGCGATTAGGATTTCTGCCTGCGGCGTGCGAAGCCGTAGTCATTGCCATAGCTGCCATCTGGATTTTCCAGTTCGACTTTCCCACCGGGCTATTGCTGGGTTGTATCATTGGAGCGGAGTCGCCGGCTGTAATAGTACCGGGAATGCTGCGACTGAAAAGTTTGGGTTGGGGAGTTACTAAGGGTATACCTGATGCCATCCTCACTGGCAGCGCCCTGTCAGATGTGTTACTATTACTAGTATTTAGTTTGTTACTGAACTTTTTGACACAAGGAGCAACTTCCAGGGTGACATTGCCTTTTGGCATCACCTTAAGTGCAGTTCAACTCCTTCCTCTTCAAATTATTTGCCAAATTGTTCTGGGAGTATTGCTGGGTTTAGTGACAGCACAACTCTTGGTGTTATTGCTAGCGAAGCAGAACTGGACTCAAAATGCGGTGCAGGATAGCCTAGTTGCAGCGAGTTTAGCGTTGTTATTGGTAGTGCTGGCAGAGAAATTCCCCTTCTTCTCTGGCTATCTAGCAGTGATGGCAACAGGATTTTTCTTGATTGAGTTGGATGCTCCTTTAGCACGACGCTTGCGTTCTGGCTTCGATGGCCTCTGGGTTGTAGCAGAAATCGTTTTGTTTGTGTTGCTAGGGGCAAGTATTCAACTACAAGTTTTAGAAAAAACTTTGCTACCAGGACTGGTGATTCTAGCAATTGGCACGCTGATTGGACGCGCTCTCGGATGGTATTTGTCCACATTAGGGAGTAACTGGAAATGGCGAGAGCGACTATTTTTGCTGCCAGGAAACTCTGCTAAAGCCACTGTTCAAGCGGCAATCGGGGCGATTCCCTTAGCACAGGGAATTCAGGGTGGAGAAACAATTTTGGCGATCGCTGCTTTATCTATCCTAGTCACTGCACCTTTGGGAGCCTGGGCAATTCCTACCTTTGCACCTAAATTGCTAGAGCGGGGCGAGGTTGATCCTACAAAGGTTGCGATCGCACGTCGTATTGTCATACTAGCAGCAGTTGATACCTCCCCTTTGGCTAGTCAGGTATTGACTAAAGCCGCCGATCTTGCCCGTCGGAGTGATGGCGAGGTGATTGTATTGCACGTCATCCGCACAACCAATCCCCAAGAAGTAGAGTATCTGCAAGAAAAATCACAACGAATTTTAGCAGATATCCGCCATAAGTTCATTACCGTTGCAGGTTCAGTACCGGAAGAAATTATCCGTGTTGCTCAGGACTATCGAGTTGCTGATATTGTCATGTGCAAGCGAGGACATCAGCCTTGGGATGAAGTTCTGGTGGGTTCTGTCTCCCAGGCAGTACTAGAATCCAGCCCCATTCCTGTCATTCTAGTTGAAGATGAACGTATCCATAAATAACTTAATCTCCTGAAATATGGTTATTACGAATTACGCGAAACGGTACTAGCGATCATGCTGCAAAATCCTGCGATTCGTACCCCTGTTGGTATCAGTCTCGGTGCAATTGCTGGCGCACTCTCGCGCTATTATCTCGGTTTGTGGTTAACTCAACTTTTTGGTACAGAGTTTCCCTATTACAAATAATTTTTCACCTTGGGACTGGTACTTGATTAATTACCGACGCAATTACCGCATCCATTTGTAAACCATCCAGCATAGCTTCTGGTTTCAAAATCAGGCGATGACGTAACAGTGGCGATGCAACTGCTTTAACATCATCTGGTGTGACAAAATCCCTTCCAGTTAACCACGCTAAGGCTTGAGATGTCTGCAACCAAGCACCGGCGGCGCGAGGTGATGCACCCAAAGTTAAATCAGGATATTGACGCGATGTTCTAACCAACGCCAACAAATAATCAACGATCGCTTCTGATACTTTAACTTCTTTGACTGCAAGTCGTGCTTGCAAAATGTCGGCTACTGTTGCAATTGTTTTCAAACGGCTAATATCCAAACGCCGGGCTGCAAAACCCGCCTGACGATTCAGTAACATTTGCTTTTCCGCAGCTTGATCTGGGTAATCTACCACCAGCTTAAATAAGAATCTGTCCAACTGCGCTTCTGGTAAGGGATAAGTACCCTCAAATTCCAGGGGATTTTGGGTTGCAATCACCCAAAATAAATCTGGTAAAGGCAAACTTTCACCATCCAGCGTTACCTGCATCTCTTCCATCGCTTCCAGTAGCGCCGCTTGTGTTTTGGGAGGAGTACGATTTATTTCGTCAGCTAGCAGCACTTCGGTAAATATTGGCCCTTTTTTCAAAGTGAAATTGCGGCTATTCAAATCAAAAATATTTGTGCCAGTAATATCTGAAGGTAAAACATCTGGTGTTAGTTGAATCCGGCGAAAATCCCCTTGGATTAATTGCGCCAACACTTTTACTAAAAGGGTTTTCCCAGTTCCCGGTACTCCTTCCAAAATTACATGTCCACCCGCTAGCAGTGCTACTAAGAGTTGCTGTATGAGGCTAGATTGTCCAACAATTACTTGATTAATACCTTGACCAAGACGAATTAAGATAGGATGTGTTTCGCTCATATTTTTATTGATAAATAACCAACGCAGAGTACAATTCTAAAAAAATACGAATTATGAATTACGAATTAATCTAATGGTTCGCCATTTCCCCAACCAGCTTAACAGGTCTTTTTCACTGATGGGTTGTTTGCGAGATTGTAGCTTTAAAACTGCATCTAATTCTGCTGCACTTGCACCTGTTTTTTCTATCCAGAAATTGATTAAGGCTTGGCGTTCTAAAAGTACTTGCCCTAATCCCAAAGCTTTTTGGAGTTGTAGTTGTTCCTGTTTACCCACCATCTCTACAACAAAGTCGGTGGTATCAGCTTTCTGCAAGACTCCGGCTAAAGCTTGGATGTATGCCTCGCTGTTATCTGCAACTGGTGTATCTAACGCTACTGGCTTACCAAAGCGGCGATTCTGCGCCCAAATTAGCACTAATAGTAAGATACCTACCTGTATCAATATTGGAAATAAAGGAGTTTTAGCAAAAAAGCTAAATAAATTTCCTTCGCTTTCTTTCTTCCTGACATCAGCATCTTTATAGCCGTGGATGTATTCATCGACTAATACTGTGTTGCCTTTTTCAGTTACTAAACTGGCTAGGTACTTGAAATTACTTAAATAATCTTGGTAGGCGTTAGCGGCTAAATAAGGAGTGGTAGAAAAAATCACCTTTCCCTGTTTGTAATTTTCTTCCCAGACAACAGCACCAAAGCGATCGCCTAAATCAACTTGCTGGGAGTTAGCTTTTTTATATCGTCTACGTGTATCAATTTTAATGTCACCTTGGGGAGATTTTTGCAGAGTGCTAAACTCCGCTTCTGTAACCCGCGCCCGCGCACCCAAAATTACCAAAGTATTCCCTTTTTCTACCCATTCCCGCTCTTGATTATCCAGTACCGTCTCCCTTGGATAACTGCTTACCTGTAGGAAGGTAACAGGGTTTTTCTCTGGCTGAATATCACTAAAAGGCTTTTGCCAGCGCTTGATAGAAATTCCCTGCTGTTGCATAAAAGCATACCAAGCACCATAGCCATCGGAGGCGCGGTTATAAGTAGAGCCAGTGTTAATTTTAGTATTATTGGGAGCTGCAAACAAACTCAGTAAAACGATCGCAGCGAGTGCGATCGCTCCCATCCAAGCAAGGCGATTTGAACGTTTCATTTTCGATCACTATAATGACTTCGTTTCAGTATCACTAGTGCTAATACTTACTTATTTTTTCGATAAAGTCAAAAATATAGTTAATTTTTTTACACCAGTTTTCATTGTAAGTTCCAAAAAACCCCACCTTATGTAAAGAGTGGGGTTTATAGGGTAACTAAGGCTATTTAACCGCACATAAATAATATCAGATATCACTCAAATTGCATAAGCGATCGCCCCGATACAACAATAAAACCAACAGAATCAAGCCTAATCTGGGGCTGGCGAATTCCTTGCAGAATGGCTGCATTTAAAGCAGTTTCTATCTTCAATTCTTCAGCTAATGCATTATCCCAACTTTGCTGGTTCAGACGCAGGCGTAATTGTTCTACTCTATTGGCTAATTTCTTTTCGGCGACCTTAGCACAACTTTGGCACAATTCAATAAAATCGTGACGATTGGAAAGTAATTCCGAAGAAGTATTACGCACTTGATAGCAAAAATTTTGCCATTTACTAGGGTCAACAAAATCGCCAATAATTCCTAAGCGCTCTTTTGCTAGATTGTAATCTCGTCCTTGATTATTGTTTTTATCTTTATATGGACGTTGCAAAATACTTAAAAGGGCTTTATCTTCAACAACACGTATTGGCTCATTGCGACCATCAACATAGATTGTTTCTATAATTGGTGGAAATAGAGCATCAACACGCCGCTGCAAGTTTTTGAATTGAGAATTATCTAATTTGTTATCTAGTAAAAATTGTTTGGCAATTCTTAAATTTGCCTCGACTACATAATTGCATTGGAAACCGAACCACTCCTTCCCTTCTTTAGCATCCCAAGATGCATCAGTGCGCCACAGAGCAAAGGCTTCACCTCGGTCATCCCAGTTTATATAGTTCCAGAGTGCTTCGACAAATCCTTCCCCAACTCGAAAGAGTTTAACACCAGGATTCTGGTTTGCCACTCTGCGATTATAAGTACCAAATTGGTCTAGATAACTATCAGCAAAACGGTTTTTTAACTCATTGATGGGAACCAATGTCCGCGTTGTGGGTTGATAACGTCGCATCTCTGGTGAGTCGGGATTATTGAGTCCTCTGAATCCCAGCGCGTCACAAATCCAGCCTTCAATGGCTCGTTTCATTTCTAGATGACAAGCATCGTAATTATCTAGCTCTTGAAAATACTCGGTGGCAATTTCATCGTTAGCATCAATTTCATCTAGAGCATTTTGTTCGCTAATTTTTGCTATTTCAGCTTCAATTTGCTCTTGAATTGACGGAATCCTCTCTAACAATCCAGCCGCGCTTGATTGAAACAAAACTGTTTCTAATTCTGCAAGTTTTTCATCCACATAAAACTGTAAACTTGCAATTGATTGTTGGAAAATACCAAACCCATTTTTTAATACTTGATACCAAGCATTGTGAGGGCTATCTTCCAAATAGGGGCCAATCAATGCACAGGATTGGACGCCAATTTTGCTGCCAATGCGGTCAAGTCTGCCAATTCTCTGTTCTAATTGATTAGGCGACCAAGGAAGGTCAAAATGAATTAACCAATCGGCAAACTGGAGGTTACGCCCTTCTTCTCCAGAGCGATCGCATACTAAAATAAAGCAGTTTGGGTTATCCTTGAACCTATTTAAGCCTTCTTCAACCTTGTCGGGTGGTTCTCCAAATTGATGTTTGGCTACTGTCTCTGCACCAAAGGTATCAGACAAATATCGGACAATTTCGCCACAAGTTTGCACAAAACTGGTAAATACAATAAATTTGGGCAGAATATCACCAGTAATTGGTCTCTTGATTCTCTGCTGTATCCTTGTGATGAATTCCTTTTGATTCTTCCGAACGTTTGCGGGAATTTTGAAGTATGTACCTAGCTGATTCAGCAGCACAGTTTTCAAATTTTCCGTCCGTTCTCCGTCCTCTTGGGGTTGACGAATAACTTTTAGGAAGGATTGCAGAATCTCTTCTTCGCCTGCGAATTTGGGGGTCGTAGTTAAGATGCGAACATCATCTTCTTTAAACTCCTGGATGAGTTTAGCATGAGGTTTACCAGTTAAACGGGCGGTAATTACCTGCTCTAAAATGCCTAACCAAGTACCAGAAGCTAGGAATAACAGCAGAAAAATTCGCTGATATGACTTTTCATCAGGAGCAACACTACGCCATTGATTGAGAAGTTCGTGAATATCAAGCGATCGCTCGTCCAAATCATACTCTTCTTTCGGCGTAAAATTGCGGTCAAAGATCACATCTTCCACCGCAGCGCGACGGTTGCGAAGCATTCGGCGGTGTAGTCGATAGATATCGCTGACGTGGACACGAATCGCTTGGACTATTTGCTCTTGCTCAGTAGAATTTGCTTGTAAACAATTTTCTAAATTATCCGCCAGCTTCAATAAATACTCATCCTCAGCAAAGAGGTTTCGTAGTTGCTGCAAGTTGTTTTTGAGAACCAGAGGTTCCGCACCTTCTTTAAAAGAAAGGAGAACTTTACCAACTTGCTGACGGCTTTCAATTTTGGCGCGAAAACCTTCTAAATCACCAATTTTATAGGTTGTTGGGTCAAGCAAGTGCAACATGGCCAGAAAATCCTGCTCATGGTTGAGCACAGGAGTGGCGGATAATAAAAGTAAGCGATCGCTTTTATGAGCAAGTTCTTTGCAAGTCTGAAAACGCTGACGCACTGTTGCATCCTTTGAGGTCGCCATTGCTGCGATATGATGGGCTTCATCTAAAATTAAGCAGCCTATCTTCGCTTTCAGGTTGATTTTATGGATATCTTCAACCGCCAGCACTGCTACCCGTTTGCCAAAATGGGAGATGTAAAACTTGTTTTCTAACTCAAGCCGCCATTGTTTGAGCAAATATTGCGGAACTAATACCACCGCATTTTTTTTCGGTTCATCGAGAAGGAATTGACGCAGAATCGCCCCCGCTTCGATAGTTTTTCCCAGTCCCACCTCGTCTGCTAACAAGTAGCGCTGAATTGGGTCTTCCAGTACCCGCCTGACTACTTCAACTTGGTGAGGATAAAGATTAATATTTGCCGAAATCAGTCCTGTCATCCCGCGACTGACAGCGCGTTGCTTAATCAAGGATTTGACGAAAGCCAATCTTTTATCGTGGAAGTAAGGCGTTTCGTGACCCTTCATCGCCAGAGTTTCGATGGGGTCTGTATTTGGTAGATTACAACGAACGTAAATGTCTTCTTCTGAAGCGATCGCAGTTTTCTTGTCTGGTAAATCAATTTGATACATTTCCGTATCTTCATCCCAGATGAAAACTCTGCCAACTATCCATTTATCCTGGATTTGGGACTTAATATAGCATCGAGCCTGGGGTTCAAGCTTGACTTGAGAGAGAGAATTTAAAGGTAAAGTTTTTTGAAGACGCTGCCCTATAGAACAGAAATACTCAACATTCGCATTGGCATCAGATATTTCGGTAACTTTTCCGATACCCAAAGAGTTATTCTGGGACTGTACCAATAAACCAAGCTTAATCATAGATCCAGTCCCCTGAACACACTAAAAGAACCTTCCAGACTAGTTTTTTAATCCATATCTGGCAGTTTTGTCGATCAACATTATAGATAATAAACCGGTATTACAGTTTTTCGTTTTAGCGATATCTAGGACGGGCTACGCCTATGCTCCACCACGCAAAGTTGTAAAATCAGCCCAAAGGTTGATTTGCTTTGCGATTATTGTACTAGTTTTTAAATGTATTGGGACACATTGGTATTGTATTGCAGGGTATTGCCAAAATTATTTCGCTACCAATTAATGAAATACTGTACTTAGCTGATTATATGGTACATAGCGTGATAGATTCACACTTTGGCTTGATAACGCCACGATACAATTAAGGTGATGTAGTTTTATTTACTATGAAGAAAATCAGAGACAACACAATTAAGTTAAATCAATATTTAAAGTTGATGGGTATAGTGCCAACTGGAGGCCAAGCCAAGCTGATGATTCAAGGTGGCGATGTCCAAGTAAACGGTATGCTGGAAACCCGACGAGGGCGGCGACTAGTACCGGGCGATAAAGTAACAATAGAAGGAAAGACTTTAGAGGTGAATTTGGATAACAATGAAGACCAAGACCTAGTAATAGATTTTCCCGAACAAACAGAGTAAAGGATTTTATCCTAAATTGAAAAGTTCTTGTTTTGTCTTGTGAGTAATGCTGCAAATTTCCAACAAAGTTATTATCCCACAGAGTGAGATTGAAATTAGTGCGATTCGTTCGCAAGGAGCGGGAGGCCAAAATGTGAATAAGGTTTCCACGGCGATTCACCTGCGCTTCGATATTGCGGCTTCATCATTACCGGATTATTATAAAGAACAGCTTTTAAAGCTGAGTGATCGACGCATTACCCAGGACGGAGTTATTGTCATCAAAGCACAAGAACACCGAAGCCAAGAGAACAATCGGGAGTCAGCTTTGAAACGACTTCAAGAACTTATTCAAAGCGCAGTTGTAGTGACGATAAAACGCAAACCCACGAAACCAACTCGCAGTTCTCAAAGAAAGCGCCTTGACTACAAAACTAAGCGCGGACAGGTTAAGTCTCACAGAGGGCAGGTGACAGATTTTTGATTATAAATTAAAGTTTTGCACTCAATTTCTTTGAAAATATTACCAAAGAACTAAGACTAATTCCTTCTATTGACTCTGGTCAAGTTTATAACTTGTTTGGTTAGCTTGAGAGTAGCAATTATAGAAGGGTAAAAAAGATGAATAAGACATTACTAACGATTTTGATGCTTGCGCTCTTACTCTTATTCATCATCTCTCCCTTTGCTGCCCTTGCTAGTCTAATGCTAATAGTGTTAGTTTCAGCATTTTTCTCCTTACTAGGAAACTTGTTCCAAGTAATAATTGGTGGTGACACCGATCCTAAAAGGTCATAAAAGTAAAATTATCAAATTTAAAATAATTTACTCAGTGGTGTGGCTAAACCGTCAATGCTGACAAGATTTTTCTGCTGTTGATATTCTCGAACTCCCTCTTTACCTTTTTTACTAGCCCAGTTTACTAAAGTCTGGCGCTGACCTCGATATTCATAGAGTGGTACGCCAAAACCACAGGAAGTCTGTACTTGGTCAATGTCAGCGATGATAATTTGACGAGTTCCAGGAATCGGCAAAAACAAAGAGTACAGGGATTCCCAATCTGGAGAATCCGGTAAAATCGTCTTTCCTTGACCATAAAGACGGAGGATACAGGCAGGTTCTTCAAAGGCACAAAACATGAAGGTTATCCGCCCATTTTCTTGTAAATGGGCTGATGTTTCGTTAGCACTGCCTGTGAGATCGAGGTAACCTACTCGGTTGGGAGAGAGGATACGAAAGCATTCTAAACCTTTAGGAGAAAGGTTAACATGACCCGTAGGACTCAAGGGTGCAGAGCCAACAAAGAAAAGGTGTTGGGCAGCAATAAAGCCTTGCAGTTCCTCAGTAATACAGTCAAAAACTTTAGCCATAGACTGTCTGATATCTATATTGCAAATTTCCCATATTCTCAGCCTATGTCTTAGTTAAACATCTAGCAAGGCCGAATTGCCGATGTCTGACGGCAAGCGGCTATTAGTAAGTGACGAGTAGGAGTTAAGAACTGTTACCGCCTCATATACCGGCTAGCCATTTGGATAGCATCAGCGATATCGACATCACCATCGCCATCAGCATCCAAGAAAGAATTCAGTACAGGATTCCCGCTACCTTGAGGATTCTGAGCATTTGCACCTGATTGCAAAAAATTCAGTACCAAAGGTACTGCTAAAGGCAGCAATTGTTGAATTATACCAGCATCCAATCCAGTCCGCTGCGCAGCAACCTGAGCTACCTGTTGTTGTATCTGAGGAGAAAACAGCGAATTAACGGCTTGGGGGTTAGGTGAAGTACCAGCATATTGATTTACTAGAGTTTGTGCAGCTTGATTACCATCTGTGGCTTGCTTTTGTTGTAAAGCAGAACGCACTTGACTACCCACAATTGACAAGACTGATTGGATGGTAGAGGGATCTGCACCAGTGCGATCGCTCATCTGCTGTACAGTGTTCACAATACCTCCCAGTTGACCTAAGTTCCCCTGTAAATTAGGATTAGCAACCGCACCAAGAATTTGATCGAAAAGTCCCATAAGTCTATTTCTCTTTCCTTGTTCTCAAAAATCTTGCCAAAACTGGCGTAAGTCCACTAAAAAATTAGCAGACCCCAACTTCATCATGAACGAATAAAATCTTAAAAGCTACTAGCTTAAGGATGAGAAATCGGTAGAGCGATATTAAAATGAAACGGGATCAAAACCTCAAGTTTTACCCTCAAAGGTTCAAATTTCGCAAAAGCTGCTTCTTACTACTCTGGTAAATAATACTGAAACTATTAAGATCAGAAGCATCTGCCTGCTGAATACCCATTAATTTTTCTCAACCATGCCTCTGTCACGGATAGTAACGCTGATTGTTGGTCTGATCGTCATTTTGGGGCTAGCCCTATGGCTAATTGATTCCCTATCGCGCCTCTATTGGCAATTGTCCTATTCGCCGTTGCTAGGCAATTTGCTGCTGTTGCTGCTGATTGTCCTCATCGGAGCCTTGGTTGCCGCTTTTGTCTATTATGTATTAGTGATTCAATCTGGGGAAAAGCGATCGCGCCGCAACCCAAAGCGAGTGACTCCAGCCCAAATTCCTGCTGGCAAATCTGACGCTGCTTCTACAACTCTCCAAGCTGTGCGCCAACAGGTAGCGCAAATTCAAGATGAAGTAGCACGCCAGGCTTTATTAAGTAAATCACGAGAGATTGAAGCCAACCTAGCACGGGGTGAAATTCAAGTAGTGGTATTTGGTACGGGGAGTGCTGGCAAAACTTCCCTAGTTAATGCGATTATGGGACGCATGGTTGGTCAGGTGGATGCACCGATGGGTACAACCCAGGTTGGAGAAACTTATTGTCTACGGTTGAAGGGATTAGAACGTAAAATTTTAATTACGGATACGCCAGGAATTTTAGAAGCGGGTGTGGCGGGAACGGAACGTGAACAAATGGCGCGAGAACTGGCAACAGAAGCAGATTTACTGTTGTTTGTGGTAGATAATGACTTACGACGTTCAGAATATGAGCCGCTACGGGGGTTGGCAGAAATTGGTAAGCGATCGCTCCTAGTTCTCAACAAAACTGATTTATATACAGATGAAGATAAAGAATCCATCCTTGCTAGGTTGCGTCAACGGGTACGGGGATTTATTGCAACTAATGATGTGGTAGCGATCGCTGCTAATCCCCAACCTGCACAATTAGAAACTGGCGAAATCTTCCAACCGGAACCGGATATTGTTCCTTTGCTGCGGCGCACGGCTGCTGTTTTACGGGCCGAGGGTGAAGATTTGGTGGCGGATAATATTCTTTTGCAATCTCTGCGACTGGGAGACGAGGCGCGAAAACTCATCGATGGCCAGCGTCGTCGTCAAGCTGACAAAATCGTAGAACGGTTTCAGTGGATTGGTGCTGGTGTGGTATCAGTTACGCCCATACCAGTGGTAGATTTATTGGCTACAGCCGCCGTTAATGCTCAAATGGTCGTGGAAATTGGCAGAGTGTACGGCTGTGAATTAAATATGGAACGGGGACGAGAGTTAGCCCTTTCTTTAGCAAAAACGATCGCCAGTTTGGGCATTGTCAAGGGAGCAATTCAATTATTATCTACAGCTTTGCAACTCAATGTTGCCACCTTTATTATTGGTAGGGCTATTCAAGGCGTAACAGCAGCTTATTTAACGCGAATTGCTGGTAAAAGCTTTATTGAATATTTTCGTCATGACCAAGATTGGGGTGATGGTGGAATGACGGAAGTTGTGCAGCGACAGTTTCAAATTAATCGCAGAGATGAATTTATCAAGGCTTTTATTCAAGAAGCGATCGCGCGAGTGGTTAAGCCGTTAACAGATAAAGCTGAAGTAGTTGAACATGAAGAAGAAGCCAATAGTTAAACAATACAAAAATCAATGTGCTTACTGTTATTAGGTTTTTAATAAAACATTAAATTTGTTTACGCAAAAATACTTAAATTATGCAATTTGCATTTAGTCATTAAAACTCTAGTTATTTATTTCTAAAGTATTCCGGAAACAGGAAGTAATGTCAGAAAAATTAAATAAAAGAACTTACTGAGTAACCAGGTCATGACCTACCACATAATCGGGAAATTACTACAAGGGCGTTACCAAATTGTCCAAAGCCTGGGTGCAGGGGTGTTTGGACAAACATACATTGCTGTAGACGTAGATTATCCACAGAATCCTAAATGCGTTGTTAAGCAGATCAAAGCTAGCAGTTCCGAATCCGGCTACTTGGAGATGCTGAGGTTACTGTTTCTGACTGAAACTGAAACCCTCAAGCTTTTGGGAAGCCATCACCAAATTCCTGAGTTTATCGACTGCTTTGAAGAAAACAAGCGATTTTATTTAGTCCAAGAGCGGATTGAAGGACATGCGCTGACTGCGGAATTACCTATTGATCAACAGTGGGGGTCTTTGTGGAGTGAAAGGGAAGTTGTAGAATTCCTGATAGATGTCTTAGGTATTTTGGAATTTGTTCACTATCAAGGCGTTATTCATTGCGATATCAAGCCGGAAAACTTGATCAGACGCACTAGCGATTGCAAGTTAGTTATGATTGACTTTGGCTCAATCCAGTCTATCGATTTTGGCATAGGTGCAGAATTGCCGATTTATAGAATTCCCGTCACTTCATTAGGGTATATACCGCCAGAGCAATTTATTGGACAAACACAGCCCAACAGTGATATTTATGCTTTGGGTATGATTGCCATCCAGGCTTTAACAGGGCTAGAACCACTACAATTAAAAGCTGATCCTTATACTAATGAAATTGTTTGGCGTTCTGAAAACACGCCAGTTAACGATTATCTTGCTGCTGTTCTCAGCCAAATGATTCGCTACGATTACCAAAACCGCTTCCAGTCTGCGAGTGAGGTACTGCGGGTACTCAAACAAATAATATGGGATCAGCCACCAGAAATATTAGAAGCAGATGAGCAATTTCCTCTAGAGGCGGCGGTTGAATATTATAATTCTCACAATTCTACATCTGGAAAATCATTCCCGTTATTCACAGGAATGAAAGTAGGACTGGCCGCTAATTCTTTATTGATGGGATTTAGTGTATATTCTTTAGTTAATACTGCACCTGCATACTCAGAAACAGACACTTTATCTCAAGCAAAAAAAGAATATCAAGCTGGGGATTTGCAAGAAGCGATCGCATTAGTTAAATCAATTCCCTCCCACAGCAATGTTTATCCAGAAGCGCAAGCTAAAATTGAAGAATGGCAAGACCAATGGCAAGTAGCTGCACAGCAATATCAAATAGCTCAAATAGCTTTTCATGAGAGCAAATGGTCAGATGTTATTGAGGCTGCTGCTAAAATTCCAAATATTTTATATTGGCAATCTAAAACAGATAAACTAGTTCGGCAAGCTTCCATAAATATTGAAGTCCAGACGCAAGATTTATTAGCAAAAGCTTACGAAAGTGCCGAGATAAAAGATTTTTCTTCTGCATTACAATATCTGCGGCAAATTCCTAAAGAAAGTCGTGCAGGTGCTTTAGTTCAAGACAAGTTGGCTGAGTACAATCGAAAGCGCCAGATTAGAGCAGCCTACTTTTTACAGAAAGCCTATAAGAAAGCATCTATTAGTGATTTTGATCAGGCTGTAAAATTCCTCCAAAATATTCCCAACGATACTCTAGTTTATGCTCAAGCTCAAGTCAAATTGAATGAGTATACTCAAAAGCAACGTATACTGGCTAACAATCAAAAGGTAGCTTCTGCAAAAAGAACAAATTCATCCGTACCTAAAAACTCAGTAACTGAATATCTTCAAGAAGTAAATTATCTGCAAGAGGTGAATATTCGCTAGTTACAGTAATTTTTAGATGCATAGACTTGTTACATATAACAAACAATTTTTTATTATCTATGTATAAGAAGTATTTTTAATAATCCGTAATTACGAATTATGAATTACGAATTATTAATGTACTAGGGTGCTGTCTGCGGTGGATTGGTGGAATTAGGAACTGGGATAATTGGCACGATTATAGGCTTTGGTTTCTCAGATTGCAGCTGAATCTGGGCTTGATTGCGAGCGTCTATTGCTTGTTGGTAATTAGGCTTGTATTTTATCGCTTGATCGTAAGATGCGATCGCATCTTGAAACCGTTTCAAATTTAGTAAAGCATTGCCCCTGCTATACCAGCTTTCAGAATGGTCTGGTTTATAACGGACTGCCTTATTATAAGACGCGATCGCATCTTCATATTTTTGCAAAATGTATTGCGAATTCCCCAGATTATACCAGAGTTGATAGTCGTTTTGCTTAAGTGTTGCTGCTTTGTTATAAGATTTTATTGCTTCTTCATAGCGTTGGTTTTGATGCAGCGACCAACCCATGTTATACCATGCTTGATAATTCCTAGGATTATATTTAATTACTTGGTTAAAAGATTCAATCGCTTCTGGATAACGTTGTAAATTGAGCAGTACATTTCCTCTCGAAAACCAAGCTTGATAATAATTTGGCTTGTATTGCACCGCTTTGTCATAGGCTGTAAATGCATCTTTATACCGTCGTAGATTTACTAAAGAATTTCCGAAGTTATACCAAGCTTGATCGTAGTCTGGCTTTAAATCCACGACTTTTTCGTATGCTGCGATCGCTTCTTCATATCGGTTAGAATTTTGTAACGCTAATCCCTTTTTATACCAAGCTTCGTAATTATCTGGTTTAAATTCAATTGCTTTTTCATAAGATTTAATTGCTTGGTCATATTGGCTTAAATTACTTAAAGCTTCACCCTTAGCATTCCAGAGTTCCGAGTTTTCATTGTTTAATTGTAAGGCTTTGTCAAAAGAGGCGATCGCTTCTTGATATCGCTGCAAATTTCCCAATACAAATCCTCGTCCACTCCAGGCTTCAAAATAATCTGGCTGAATTTGAATTGCTCTATCATATGCCGCTAGCGCCTCTTTGTATTTTTTTAATTTAGATAGAGTTTTGCCTTGACCATTCCAGCCTTGAGCATAATCTGGTCTAATACTAACGGCTTTTTCATATACTTCTAATGCATCTTTATAGCGTTGCAAATCAAACAGCGTACTTCCTTGCTTGGATAATTCTATGGCGTTATTTGAATTAATGTAATTTAAAATTAATATTGATGCTACTCCGCTGACTCCAATTAAAAATATTGTCAATAGAATCTTCAACAATATGCCTTTTTTAGGTTGATGTTTGTTTGTATTCTTTGCTGGAGAAATAGGAGTTAATGCAATTGTCTCAGCGGGTGGTTGTGTTAAATCATTCACAGCTTGTAATGCTACCGTTGCCGAAGGATAGCGTTGTCGAAAATCGTAGCACACCATCTTATCTAAGAATTGAGCGAATTCTGGTGTTACCGTAGCTTGATTTTGCCAGATAATTTCATTAGTATCGGCATCTTTTACTATTTCCTCTGGTAATAATCCAGTGAGAGCTTGAATAGCAATTATTCCCACAGCATAGATATCACTGCTTAATTTTGGCGTACCATGAGCTTGTTCTCCAGGAATATATCCAGGCGTACCGATGGCAACGGTACCTTTAGTTGAGCCTTCGGGAGTAATCACCTGGGTAGTAATTTGTTTAACTGCACCAAAATCAATTAAGATTAATTTGCCATCTGGGTGCCGTCTGAGAATGTTTCGCGGATTGACATCACGGTGAATTACATTCTGTTGATGGACAAATTCTAAAATTGTCAAAAGTTCTTGTAAAAGTGAAATTACTTGGTCTTGACTGAGGGTTTTACCTGGGATTAATTCTTGACTCAGGTCATGACCTTCGATCAATTCCTGTACGAGATAGAATTGGGCGTTATCCTCAAAGTAAGCTAACAGTTGGGGAATGCGATCGTGAGTTCCTAATTTATACAGAACTTGTGCTTCTGTATCAAATAAACGCCTAGCTGTCTCCAAAGTTACCGGATCACTTGCCTGGGGTTTAAGTTTCTTAACGACACATGGAGGTGAACCGGGTAATTGGGTATCACTGGCCACAAAAGTTTCACCAAAACCCCCACCTCCCAAGTTACTAATAATTTGGTATCTTCCTACAAGAGTGTTTCCTAGCATCTCGTTTGCCTAGTTAAGTGCGATGCGATCTGATTTCAATCTTGCCACACGTTAGGGAGGATAGGGTGAGCGGGGAGTAGGAAGTAGGGAGTGGGGAGCAGAGGAGCAGATAGGAATATTTGGTGTTTCTTAATTATGAATTACGAATTATGAATTACGTTAGCGCAGCGTTAGCGAGTCTTCTCCCAAAGGGAGACGCTAAGAGCGAACGAGCGTCATTACAAATTACGAATTAGTATGATTCCTATTAGTGATAATATCCGTTGCCGGATCAAACCGGTTATTAATTACTGGCTGATTGGTATTAATGTTGCCGTATTTTTATGGGAACTTCAACTAGAATTTAGTGGCGGGCTAGGTTATTTTGTTAATAGTTGGGGTTTGATTCCAGCGCAGATTAGTGGAGCAATTACAAATGCATTGTTCTTCAACAACTCTGCTGCTTGGATAATTGTAATTTGGCGAGCATTTTCACTATTTTTTGCAATATTTATACATGGTAGTTTTAGCCAGATATTAGGAAACCTACTATTTCTGTGGGTTTTTGGCAAAACTGTTGAGAATATTTTGGGACATGGACGCTATTTAGGATTTTATCTAGCGGCTGGCGTAATGATAGGAGTAGTGCAAGTTCTGGCTGAACCGAGTTTGACAGTCCCATTGATTGGGGCGAATGGCGCGATCGCAGCTATTTTAGGAGCATATATTATGAAGTTTCCTAAAGCAAAAATTGACACTATTTTGCCGCTAATAATCTTGTATATCCCCATCGAACTTCCAGCTTTTTTCTATATATTTTGGTGGTTTGTGCAACAATTATTTTATGGTATTGGTAGTTTAAATATTCCTCCCGTTGGCGTAAATCAATCGGGTGTTGTCTTCTGGGGGCAAGTTCTGGGATTATTGAGTGGTGCAGCTTTCATGCGTCTGAAGAGATGATTTATTACTAAATCACCGCTCGATGCAAAGCCTGTTATCGTCAGACATCGATCTGAATGTTAGAAGATATCTTTTGGCTAAAACTCCTATGTGCCTTTTGATGGATTGCGTTTTTTAGTTGAAAAATCCATACTGCTAATACTAGGGGATGCCAATTATTCAAATCGGTATTGTTTAGTTATATAGCGGTGTATAAGATGCCAAATGTTGATAAAATTAACTTTAAAATCACTGATGAATTAGCAGTTCTACGGCAGCGTGTAGCTGAGTTAGAACGATCAGAAATATTTTATCAGCAAAGGCAAACAGCGCTTGAGCAGCAAGTAATAGAGCTAGAAAAAAAACTGGCACTTGCACTACAATATCCCCATATTCAAGCTGTTAAATATGATATCAAGTGGCATCTTGAACAAAAGACATCCACAGCTTTTAATGTGCCAACAGATGTAGCAGTCACTTTACAGCAACTCCAACAAGAAATTGCAGAGCGACAGCAGGTAGAAGCGTCGCTAAGGGAGAGTGAAGAACGGCTCAGGCTAGCCCTAGAGGTTTCCCAGATGGGCTTGTGGGATTGGAATATTGTTACTAATCAAGTCATCTGGTCTGAAAATCATGAAGTGCTTTTTGGTGTGCTACCAGGTAGTTTTGACGGCCCTTACGAAACGTTTCAGAAGTGCGTTTATCCTGAAGACAGGCAATCTGTGATGCAAGGGATCGCCTACGCTTTAGAACAAAAGACTGACTACAACGATGAATTTCGTATAGTTCGATCAGACCAAAGTGTACATTGGATTTCTGCCAAGGGAAAATTTATCTACGACGATCGCGGACAAGCGGTACGAATGATCGGCGTTTGTATGGAAACTACTGTCTGCAAGCAAGCAGAAGAAAGTACTCGTGAACTCACAACCCAAGTGCAAGAACAGGCAAATATTTTAAATGCCATCCTCACCGCCTCAGTCGATCACATTTATATCTTTGATGGCAGAGGTTGCTATCAGTATGTCAGTCATGATGCAGCTACGGTATTAGGCTTCAAGCCTCAGGATATTGTCGGAAAAACTTTGCAAGACCTGGATGTACCCGCAGACCTTATAGAACAGGTAGATAATCAACGACAAACTGTCATGAAAACTGGGCAGCCAATCAAGGATGAATGTAAATATGTTACTCCTGATGGCGTGCATTATTATGAATACATCCTCACACCATTACGAAATTCCGACCAAACTATTGAAGGCGTAATTACTGTTTCTCGTGATATTACCGAACACAAACGGGCAGAAAAAACATTACGCGAAAGTGAAGCCAGATTTCGGCGTTTGTTTGAATCCAACCTGATCGGGGTCGCTTTTTGGAATGTAGATGGCTTTATTCTTGATGCCAATGATGCCTTTCTCCAGCTAGCTGGCTACACTCGTGATGAGTTTGCCACCTTAGGTAGAATTAATTGGCGAGAACTTACTCCTGTTGAATATAAGGATTTAGACGATCGCGCCCTTTTGGAACTGCAAACCACTGGAATTTCCAAAATTTACGAGAAAGAATACATCCACCGCAACGGGAAGCGAGTCCCAATTGTTTTGGGGGTAGCCTTGTTAAATGACTCCAAGGATAATGGTGTTGCTTTTGTACTAGATATTACCGATCGCAAATCAGCCGAGAAAGAATGCGATCGCCTACTCGAACGAGAAACCAAAGCACGCAAACAAGCAGAAATCGCCAACAAAATCAAAGATGAGTTTCTGGCGGTTCTCTCCCATGAACTACGAACCCCACTCAACTCCGTTTTGGGATGGTCGAAAATGTTGCGGACTCGCAAGTTTGATGAAAAAACCACTAACCACGCCTTAGAAACCATTGAACGCAACGCCAAGTTACAAACCCAGCTAATTGAAGATTTGTTGGATGTGTCTCGCATCCTCCAAGGAAAATTAAACTTAAATATCTGTCCAGTTAGCTTGGTAATGGTAGTTGAAGCAGCACTAGAGACAGTACAACTAGCAGCACAAGCTAAGTCAATTCAAATGAAGACTATATTTGATCCGACTTTGGAGCAAGTGATGGGCGATCCAAATCGGCTTCAGCAAGTTGTATGGAATCTACTTTCGAATGCGGTAAAATTTACCCCAACAGGCGGACGGGTAGAAATTCGACTAATGCAAGTTGGTAACCAAGCTCAAATTAAGATCAGCGATACAGGTAAGGGAATTAGCTCAGAGTTTTTGCCTTATGTGTTCGATTACTTTCGCCAAGCTGATAGCACAACTACCCGGACATTTGGTGGACTAGGTTTAGGATTAGCGATCGTGCGTAAGGTTGTAGAGATGCATGGAGGAAAAGTTCAAGCCGAAAGTCTTGGAGAAGGATCAGGTACCACCTTCACTGTTGAGCTACCGCTTTTAGTCAGAAGTGAAGATGTTCGGCGTGAAAATAATGAGTTTTTAGATTGTGAGCCTGAATCCTCGCTCCTTTCGAATACACAAGTTTTGGTAGTGGACGATGAACCAGATATCCGCGACTTAGTGACCTTTATTTTGCAAGACTACGGTGTAGAAGTAACCGCCGTATCTTCCGCACAGGAAGCATTACAAGCGCTGTCTGAATCAATACCAGATGTTTTAATTAGCGATATTGGAATGCCAAAGACAGACGGTTATATGCTGATGCGTGAAGTGAGGGCGCGATCGCCTCAACAAGGAGGATTGGTACCAGCGATCGCTCTGACGGCTTATGCAGGCGAAATGAATCAGCAGCAAGCACTAGCAGCAGGATTTCAAATGCATATTTCTAAACCAGTAGATCCAGATGCATTGGTGAAAGCAATTACTGATTTGATTAATTAGTCATTGGTCATTGGTGATTATTTGTTGGTATATACCGAGTGTTTCGTTGGCGAAAAAACTTTTTTATTAAAGGACTAATTTAAACCACGTTCCTTGTGGGCGTGGTATCTCGTCGATACAATTGCATTGTTAGTCGATGCAATCGCATTGTTAGTCGATGCAATGCCATTGTTAGTCGATGCAATGCCATTGTTAGTCGATGCAATGCCATTGTTAGTCGATGCAATGCCATTGTTAGTCGATGCAATGCCATTGTTAGTCGATGCAATGCCATTGTTAGTCGATATCATAATTTCCTTTGCTACATTTTTCTACGGCGACAGTTCATTTAGGAATGTGAGACACCACTAGCTCCAAAACGCAATCGCCCAAGTTTATACACTACTAACGGTACTGGTTATCCCTTTGAGAATCGCTATAAGATTAGAAAAAGGGTCTTCTACGTTTAGATGGAAATGACTGAGCAACGTGATGCTGACTCACCGTCAACTAATTCTCAGCAATTGAGTGAACCGACCAATGGAGCAACTACCAAATCGGTGGATAATTCCTGGACAAACCGCATTGGTAGTGTTTGGAATAAAGCAACAACACATCTAACGCAACTCCTACCCGTAGAACAACTGGCACAGACGGTTGTTGAATGGTTTAGCGTGAGCGAAACTCAGGTTGCAGAGATTTTAGAGAAAGTTCGAGCCGAACTGCCAACTACTGAAGCACTGCTGATTGGTAAACCCCAAGCCGGAAAAAGTTCAATTGTGCGGGGATTGACGGGAGTTTCTGCCGAAATTGTCGGTCAGGGATTTCGTCCTCACACGCAACACACCCAGCGCTATGCCTATCCTTCCAATGACCTGCCGTTACTGATTTTTACTGATACGGTGGGACTCGGTGATGTTAAACAAGATACTCAATTAATCATTCAGGAATTAGTTGGCGATTTAAAAAAGGAAACTCGTTCCGCCAGAATCCTGCTTCTGACAGTTAAAATCAATGATTTTGCAACTGACACGCTACGACAAATCGCTAAACAGCTGCGCCAGCAGTATCCAGACATTCCCTGTCTGTTGGTAGTTACCTGCTTGCACGAGGTTTATCCTCTCGATACCGTCGATCATCCCGCCTATCCACCAGATTATCAAGAAGTCAACCGCGCATTTACCGCAATGCAGCAAGCCTTCGCAGGAATAACTGACCGCTCTGTACTAATTGACTTTACCTTAGAAGAAGATGGCTACACTCCGGTATTTTACGGCTTAGAAGCACTGCGAGATTCCTTAGCAGAACTACTCCCACAAGCAGAAGCGCAAGCGATTTATCAGCTATTAGATCAAGCAGAAGCTGGGAAGCAACTTGGTAATCTTTACCGAGATGCTGCACGCCGCTATATTTTGCCATTTTCGATTATGTCTGCTACTCTCGCCGCTGTACCTCTGCCATTTGCCACAATGCCCGTACTCACTGCCTTGCAAGTATCAATGGTGGGACTGTTGGGTAAATTATATGGGCAGACAGTCACTCCATCACAGGCGGGAGGTGTTGTGAGTGCGATCGCAGGTGGTTTTTTAGCACAGGCAATAGCCCGAGAATTAATTAAATTTATACCAGGATTTGGTAGTGCGATCGCAGCCTCTTGGGCAGCCGCCTATACCTGGGCACTAGGGGAAGCTGCCTGCGTTTACTTTGGTGATTTAATGGGAGGTAAGAAACCCGATCCCCAAAGAATTCAGTTGGTGATGCAAGAAGCGTTTCAAGCGGCGCAAGAACGGTTTAAGGGAATTAAACGTTAAAACTCAAGAATCCGTTTCTCAAAGCAAACTACTCAATGGATTTTCCACATAGCGCCCATAGGCTGCTATGGGTTGATAACTCGCAGATTCATATATAGCGGTTCCCATTCAGATGCGAACATTACATCACAAGGTGTAGGGGCACGGCAGTGCCCATTGGTGTCAACTTTAAGCAAAAGATGTAATCTAAGAACAATAATAATGATGTTCTTAGAGATACATCATGGCAATCGCTCTAACTCTTGCCAGCGCCTGCGATCTCAATGTGCAAATTAAAACTTCCTCTTAGAGCTATTTCGTAATTTCTCATGACTATACAGGAAACAGAATAATGTTAAAACTTTTTGCCGATCGCGGTGGTACATTCACAGATATTGTTGCTGTTACTGATAATCAAACAATTATAGACAGACTCTCAAGACATCCTGAACGCTTTTTAATTGTGACTCTGCCTAATCAGCAATGGATTATAGTCTACAAGTTACTTTCAGAAAATCCCGAACAATATCAAGATGCAGCCATCCAAGGAATTCGGGATATCATGGGTATTGCTAGCAACAAACCCATTCTTAATGAAGCGATAGAAGTAGTAAAAATGGGGACAACAGTAGCAACAAATGCCCTGTTAGAAAGGAAAGGCGATCGCGTCGTTCTTCTTATCACCAAAGGTTTTAAAGATGCGCTACGAATTGGCTACCAAAACCGTCCTAACATCTTTGCTCGTCATATCGTTTTACCAACCATGCTATATGAGCAGGTAATTGAGATTGATGAGCGTTATGATGCTCATGGAAATGAATTAACACCTATAAATATTCAAAAATCCAAAAATGACTTACAAGCAGTTTACAACACAGGAATTCGGAGTTGTGCTATTGTTTTCATGCACAGCGATCGCTATCCTAAACACGAACAACAAATAGCCCAAATTGCCCAAGAAATCGGCTTTACACAAATATCTGTATCTCATCAAGTGAGTCCGTTAATGAAATTAGTCAGCCGAGGAGATACAACAGTAGTCGATGCTTATTTAACTCCTATTCTACGTCGCTATGTAAACCAAGTAGCGAGTCAGTTACCTGGAGTCAAATTAATGTTTATGAAATCTGATGGAGGTTTAGTCTCAGCCCAACAATTTCAAGGCAAAGATAGTATTTTGAGTGGCCCGGCTGGCGGTATAGTAGGCGCAGTTCAAACTAGTAAAAGGGCAGGTTTTGAGTTAGTTATTACCTTTGACATGGGAGGGACAAGTACAGATGTCGCCCACTTTAAAGGAGAGTATGAACGACAACTAGATTCGGAAATTGCTGGGGCGCGGATGCGAGTTCCCGTATTAGCAATTAATACCATTGCGGCTGGAGGTGGTTCAATTCTCTCTTTTGATGGTTCTAGTTATCGTGTCGGCCCTAAATCTGCTGGATCGAATCCTGGGCCTGCTTGTTACCGACGCGGAGGGACATTAGCGGTTACTGATGCCAATGTGATGTTAGGCAAAATTCACCCGCAATATTTTCCATCGGTTTTTGGAATTGATGGTAATTTACCTTTAGATAAAGATACTGTAATTCAAAAATTTACACAATTAGCCCAAGATATTCAAGGCGCTACATTAAATCATTGTACTCCCGAACAAGTAGCGGCTGGATTTATTGCGATCGCAGTGGAAAATATGGCGAATGCAATTAAAAAAATCAGTCTGCAACGGGGTTATGATGTTAGCCAATATGTGCTTTGTTGTTTTGGCGGCGCAGGCGGGCAAGTTGCTTGTTTAATTGCCGATACTTTGGGAATGAAAAAAATATTTCTTCACCCTTATGCTGGTGTTCTATCTGCTTACGGAATGGGATTAGCTGATGTACGTGCCATTAGAGAAAAAGGAGTAGAACAGCCTTTAAACCAAGCATTAATTCCTAAATTAGAGCAGTTAATGGAATATTTAGAAACTCAAGCTAGAAGTGAAATCAATGAAGCTAATGCTCAAACAGAAATAGTCCAAAAAGTTAACTTGAAATATGAAGGGACTAACTCTACTTTGACCATTAGCTTTGCCGATGATGTGGGACTTATGCGACAAGAATTTGAGGTTGAACATAAATCCCGTTATGGTTTCATTCAATTAGAGAAAACTTTAATTGTTGAATCCGTCTCCGTGGAAGTTATTCAGAAGATGGAAACTCCCGAAGAACCCTTAATTACTCGTAGTTGTCCTTTAGATAAAGCTCCTGTATCTGTTGAGATAGTCAGAATGTTTACTGCTGACAAATGGCATGATACGCCTGTTTATCGGCGAGAAGATTTACAACCAGAAGATAGTATTAATGGGCCTGCGATCGTTGTAGAAAAAATTAGCACGATTGTAGTGGAACCTAACTGGCAAGCGAGATTAACTGAACGTAACCATCTAATTTTAGAATGTTTATAGACTAGCTGTTTTACTAGAAAATTCTTATCATCGCTACACTAAAATCAACACGATTCTACAATAAAAAGTCTATCCATTCATGGACACTCACCAAGGCAGCGGGAAGCCCACTTCTTCTCTACGAGACGCTGTACGAACAAGGGGTGTCCGGGATAGCCGCCCTGCGACTGTTGACGGTTGACTGTTAACGGTTAACAGTCATCAGTATGCACGTGTTATCGCATCCCCTTTTAGGGGTGAGCTTAAAAATGTTAAAAAACGTTTAAGCAATTCTTAGACAATTTTTTAAGGAGTTAAAAATGTACACAACATCTCAACCCGATCCCGTCCGCTTAGAAATATTCAAAAATCTCTATCAATTTATCGCCGAACAAATGGGAATTGTTCTGCAAAATACAGCAGCATCTGTAAATATCAAAGAGAGGCTAGATTTCTCCTGTGCCATTTTTGACTACTCTGGATTATTAGTCGCTAATGCCCCTCATATTCCTGTACATTTAGGCTCAATGAGTGAAAGTGTCCGCAGTTTAATTAATGAAAAAAATGACACTCTAAAACCAGGGAATGTATATTTATCAAATAATCCTTATAACGGGGGAACACATCTTCCTGACGTAACTACAATTACCCCAGTTTTTGATGAAGATAAAAAACAAGTTATTTTCTACGTTGCTTCTCGTGGACACCAAGCAGATATCGGTGGAATTACTCCCGGTTCAATGCCTCCCCACAGTACTACAGTAGAAGAGGAAGGAATTATTTTTGATAATTTTCTCTTGGTTGAAGAGGGAAATTTCCGAGAACCCGCAGTAAGAGAGCACCTTTCAAATCATATTTATCCTGCTCGTAACCCTAACCAAAATATCGCTGATTTTAAAGCACAAATTGCTGCAAATGAACGAGGAGTCATTGAACTCCGTAAAATGGTTTCACAATACAAGCTCGATACTGTCCAAGCCTATATGAAGTTTGTACAATCTAATGCTGAGGAGTCCGTCAGAAAGGCTATCCATCTTCTTAAGGATGGCTCATTTGTTTATGCAATGGATAATGGGGCAATCATTCAAGTAAAAGTTACAATTTCCCAAGAAAGTCGCAGTGCTAGAATTGATTTTACTGGAACTTCTGAGCAACTAAATAGTAATTTCAATGCTCCTAAAGCTGTAACTCAAGCAGCAGTATTATATGTATTTCGGACATTGGTTGATGATAATATTCCTCTTAATTCCGGGTGTCTTAATCCTCTAGAAATTATTATACCGAGCGGCTGTATGCTGAATCCAATTTATCCAGCAGCAGTGGTAGCGGGTAATGTAGAAACTTCTCAAACCATTGTTGATGCTTTATATGGCGCTTTGGGTGTCATGGCTGCTTCTCAAGGAACGATGAATAATTTTACTTTTGGTAATGAGCAATATCAATATTATGAAACTATCTGCGGTGGCTCTGGAGCAGGAATTGATTTTGATGGAACTGATGGTGTTCATTCTCACATGACTAACTCCCGCTTGACCGATCCAGAAGTTTTAGAAACCCGTTATCCTGTACTTTTAGAAAGCTTTAGCCTTCGTCCCGATAGCGGTGGTAAAGGAAAACATTCCGGCGGTAATGGAGTTGTCCGCCGCATCAGGTTTTTAGAACCAATGACAGCTAATATTCTCTCTGGACATCGGGTTGTCCCTCCCTTTGGGTTAAATGGTGGGGAAGCTGGAATTGTCGGACGCAACTGGATTCAACGTCAGAATGGAATTGAAGAGAATTTAGATAGCACAGCAACAGTAGAGATGAAACCTGGGGATGTTTTTGTGATAGAAACTCCTGGTGGAGGCGGATTTGGTAAAGTCTCCTAGCGACTTTTCAACTCTCAGAATTTCAGCAGTGTCTATTTGTCATATTGATTGGCAAAAGTTTTTATCTGTAATAACATTTATCAATCCAAATTCGCATTTCTTCTTCTGAACCAAAACAGGCAGAACGTCCTGTCATTGGATCGTAGGCACGCCAACAAGAAATGTGACCATGCCAGTCTGATTCCTGCCACACTTGGAGGTCAGAACCACTAGTCATCCATATGACCAAATGTTGCCAATATTTTTGTAAATTTAACAAAAAATTAAATTTATTCATAGTGAAAGCACCTGATACACAGTGAACTATTACTTTTACTTTCACGTAAGTTTTTTCAACTGAGAAGGTACAGTTTTGATAGATTTTATCTAGTACAGTTAAACGCTATCTCAACTGGTATAGTAAAAATTCCCTCAACTGTACTAGGTAAACTTGGTAAAAATAGTTTATATTGCCAGTATTGATGATTATTTAGTCATTAACGAGTGCGCCAAAATGAACATTTTATTAGAACGACAGTCACGCAAACCGATTTATTTACAGATCCGCGATCGCATCAGTCGTCTGATTAAATCTGGCGCACTCAAAAGTGGCGATCGCCTCCCTTCTATCCGCTCTCTGGCAGAAAGTTTACAAGTTAACAAACTGACGATTATTGAAGCATATAACGTTTTAGAAGCAGATGGTATTGTTTCTGCTCGTCAAGGTTCGGGATATTTTGTCAACAGCGTTTCTGTTAAGAGTGCCAACTTAGAATCTACATTTGCTCCAGCCCAAAATGTCATAATTACAAAACCAGGGAAGTGTTCTTTTTATGAAATGTATACTCCACTGGTGCAAGCACAAACACAGGCAGGAATAATTAATTTTGGTTACGGTTATCCTCGTCCACCCAAAGATATTAACCTGATTGCCAGACGAGCATTAAGACAAGATGATGCTGATATTTTCTTTCCCCATGAGATGCCTCAAGGGCAACTAACTCTGTGCAGACAAATTGCCCAGATGCTAGTAAATCAAGGATTAGAGGTTTTTCCAGAAGATTTAATTATTACTAATGGCTCTCAGCAAGGGTTGTCATTAGCGATGAATTATTATGTAAAATCTGGTGATTGGGTGATTGTCGAAGCTCCCACCTATTATGGTGCAATTTCTATCTTAGAAAACTTAGGAGCCAAGATTATTGGCATTCCCATGACTGCGGAGGGAATGAATTTAGATTTATTAGAGCAATATCTCCACAGCCATCGCCCGAAATTAATTTATACGATTAGTACCTTTCACAATCCGACTGGATTGACGACAACACAAAATCATCGTCAACAATTATTAGCATTAGCGGAGAAATATGAGTGTCCTATTTTAGAAGATAATGCTTATGAAGGAATAAATTTTGATGCTGTGCCAGCGCCAATTAAAGCTTTAGATAAAAACAATTTGGTGACTTATTTAAGCACCTTTTCTAAAACTTTAATGCCTGGTTTACGAGTGGGCTATATGGTAGTTACAGGTAAGCATTATCAAGCAATTATTGAGCGGAAGTTGCTCCATGACTTGCACACATCCAGTATTTCGCAAACAATAGTTAGCGAATATCTCGCTTCAGGACATTACCGCCGTCACCTCAGCCGACTTCGCACAGATAATCTGCAAAGTCGTAATACCATGCTGCAAGCTTTGGAGCGTTATTTTCCTGAAGAGATCCGGTGGACAGTTCCCACGGGTGGATTATTTCTCTGGGTACAGTTACCAGATGATATTCCGATTGGGACAATTCGTAAGGAAGCCTTTGCACAAAATGTCTACTTGGCGTGTGGTTCGGCATTTTTCCCCGATAAGCAGGGTTATCCAGCGATGCGTCTGACTTTCTGTATGTCGCCAGAGGAGATTGAGCAAGGTATTTCGATTGTGGGTAAGTTGCTGAAAAAGTATATTTCCAAAGGATGCGTAGATACAGAGCGGCTTGTCGTCAAACATCGCATATCTAATTATCAACCGCTTGTTCAGAGTTTGTAGGTTAGCACAGATGTCCTAATCTACTTCACGTTGAAGATGATTTACACAATGCACCACGTCTTGGCAATCATAAATTACGGCTCTACATTTGTTTTTGTAGCAGTAAATGCGATGCGTCAAGGTTTTTTCTCTATAGTTCCACCTCTGAGCCTCATCACTCAAGCTTTTATCTCGGAAGTTCATGTTCAGAACCCGGAAGGCCGAGCTTTTATCTCGGAAGTTCATGCTCAGAACTCGGAAGGCCGAGCTTTTATCTCGGAAGTTCGTGTTCAGAACTCGGAAGGCCGAGCTTTTATCTCGGAAGTTCATGCTCAGAACTCGGAAGGCCGAGCTTTTATCTCGGAAGTTCATGCTCAGAACTCGAAAGGTCTAGCTTTGCAGGAACGTCATTACAAATTACAAATTACGAATTATTTAATCTTGCTCCCACTCTCGCTCGATTCTCTCTAAATCCTTCGCCGCACCCAATTGCTGAAAGATTTGATGCGCTGTGTTGTAATGCTGTTGGGCAAGTTCTGTATTGCTGCGTTTACGCTCTAGCCGTGCTAAATCGTAGTTAGCCTCTGCCACTAGGTGAATCATCCCTAATTCTTGGGCTATTACTAAAGCTTGTTTAGAAAACTGTTCTGCGGCTTCGAGATTACCGCGATCGCATTCATTTTCTCCTAAACCACTATAAGACTCAGCCATACCAGAGCGATTGCCTAATTCTGTTCTCACTGTCAAAGATTGCTGATACAGGGTTTCGGCTGCATCCCAGTTGCCGCGATTGCGCTCAATATCTCCCAACGCTCCCCAACTATTCGCCATACCAGAGTGATCGCCTAATTCTGTCATCACTTCTAAAGCTTGCTGATACAGGGTTTCGGCTGCATCCCCCGGATTTCTCACCACACCTCTCAAAGCCTGCGCTTGTGCAGGGGAGCAGGGGAGCAGGGGAGCAGGGGAGAGTTCAAATACTAAGTTCTTTCCCCTCTGCCCCTCCGCCCCTCTGCTCTATCAAACGCCTGAAGCTTGTGAGAAATGCGGGATCCCAGTTGCCGCGATTGCGCTCAATATCTCCCAACGCTCCCCAACTATTCGCCATACCAGAGTGATCGCCTAATTCTGTCATCACTTCTAAAGCTTGCTGATACAGGGTTTCGGCTACATCCCTGTTGCTGCGAAGGTACTCAATATCTCCCAACGCTCCCCAACTATTCGCCATACCAGAGCGATCGCCTAATTCTGTCATCACTTCCAAAGCTTGCCGATAGAGGGTTTCGGCTGCATCCCAGTTGCCGCGACATTGCTCAATATATCCCAACAATCCATTGCAATGTGCAATAGTACTTTTACTTTCTTGCTTTTGTGCAATGGCTAAAGCATTCTGAAAACATCTTGCTGCTTCATCCCAATTGCCTAAATCACGATGAATTACTCCAATGTTTTGCAAGCAGATGCAGCGTTTATATTCGTCAATATGCGGCAAAACTTGTTCACATAAATCTTTTAATAAACTCCAGTGTCCCCAACGTTGCAGGCATTCTCCCAGACTTCCTGTTGCCAAATAATATGCTTCGCTGTAATTGCCCAACTGAAAAGCAAAATATTGAGCCTCCAGCACTGGGCGCAAATTTTCTAAAGTTTTAGGATTTTCAACATTTTTTCCAGAGCAGTAAAATTTATAGATACTGTTGAGCAGATTGGGCAGTTCGTCTTTATATTCCCCTTGTAGAAACTCCACAATCACCCGATGCAAGTCATAAAATACCTCACATTGCTGTTCATCATAGCGACTCTGCACCAAACTGCCATCAACTAATCGCTCTAAAATTGCTTGCGTTTCACTAATTTCTTCCTCTGTCAATTCAGCAGGTTCTTCTAAGAATGCTGCCCTTTCAAAGCGATCATCTTGCTCTGAATCATCTGTATATAACCGCAAGAAAGTTAAACCTCGAATATCTATCCCTACTCGCAACACACACATCCGACTGAGTAAATCTCGTGCTGCTTCACTTTGCCTTGCCAGTTGTTCTCTGAGAATGGGTTCAGCTTTTTTCGTCACCAATTCTGAATGCTTCCGCAGATACCCAGGCTTACCCTTACCAATAGCCGCCAGTTGGGTTAACAAAAATACGTGTCCCTCAACGCGCTCAGATACCCACCGCAAATCTGGTACACTGTCTTTCAGTTGGCGCTGTCGCAAAATCTCAACTCCCGCGACTGTCGCCACTCCAAAAATTCTCTCGATATACACCAATTCTGAATCTGGTTCCGCACCCTCATAACGGCTATCTGCCAAATCTGCTGGCACTTCCCGACTGGTTAATAGCGTTTGTGATTGATGCTGCTGATAGACTAAGGCATTTAGCAGTTTACCCCAATCCTCTGAAATTGCCCGTCCCGCTTGCGAATGGTTGGCAGGCTGTAAAATACTTTCTAGGTTATCGAGCACCACAAGAGTGCGTGTTTGCGCTAACCCTTCAATAATTTTGGCTATCTTTTCATCAGCACTTTTTAACTTCTCTGCTGTTTGAATACCCAAGCCATCAATTAATAAAAATTTTGCCACATCATCAAAACTTGTCCCTTCCTGCGCTTTGAAATACATTACGCACTCATAAGGACACTCTTCTACATTTGCCCCTTTTTCAACGGGAGTTTGGGCGGATCTTCCACAATTAACGCCCAGTGCTTCTAAAAGTTTTACAGCTAAACTGGTTTTGCCAATACCCCCTTGTCCAATGAGTGCCAATACCTTAAGCGGATTTTCTAGTTGGAGTAATTTTGTCTGCAATTCTTCAAGGAGTTCATCTCGTCCCTTCCACACAGGTACTTCTGGGATTGCTTGATTTCCCACCAACCGTTTTTCAGTTGTTGTTTGTGGCTGTAAAGGCGATCGCACTTCAGCTTCAATTTGATTGAGTTCATCCTCAAGACGCGCCAGTTGAGCCTTTTCTTCCGAAAGCTGATGTTCTAATTTAAATTTTGCTGTCGTATCAGTCTCAATAGCGAAAGCATTCCCTATCCGCTTTACTTTCTCGCTTTGAATATCCCACTGTTTTTGCAGTTGGTCTCGTTGTTCCTCTAATCGACGCTGTTGTTCTCTGTTCATTTAGAGGCTGAGATACAAGTTAGATTACTTAAGTATAATCATGATAATCTACGGTGCTGGTCAAGGGTGTATTATACTTAACGGGCTTTTTTAGGAGCGATGCCTACGGCGGCAAGCTACGCACCACTCACTCCAAAAACGTAGACGCGGGGCTGGTTATCGTTAGACATCGCCTTTTCAACTTCATTATTCCACCTCATACCATTTCACTTTAATAATGATACAAATACGCTGGTAAGGGCATGGCAATGCCATGCCCCTACGAGAAATCTATATGTATCAGGATTTTTGTAAATTTTTATCAGAACTCGGAAGGCCGACCTTTTATCTCGGAAGTTCATGCTCAGAATTCGGAAGTCCAAACTTTTATCTTGAAGTTTCATGCTCAGAATTCGGAAGTCCAAGCTTTTATCTCGAAGCTTTATGCTCATAACTCGGAAGGCCAAGCTTTTATCTCGAAGCTTTATGCTCATAACTCGGAAGGCCAAGCTTTTATCTCGAAGCTTCATGCTCAGAACTCAGAAGGCCAAGCTTTTTCCTCAATCCACCGAGTTAAGAGGCTGATAAATCTAAATTTTGCTGAAAAAAGATTAGGATTTCATTAAATGCAGCCATGTCAATTAAAAATGTATCATGTCCGTGGGTTGATTTCAGCCAAGCCATAGTCTATTTACGATCGCAGGATAATTAAGAAAAACCTGAAACAACCTATTTTAGATAATTCACATCACGATGCATTTGTACAGTGCGTAAGTCCTATATAAGTGTTGGCATCAAATCGTTCTGTCAGCTTTTGACCCTGATGCTGTAAACTGCTCAGATGCATCATACTCCCGCCCAAAGCGGATTGTAAAACTATCCCAAGAACGATAAATAGAAAACTAGTGGAAACAATATTATCCCCAGCCTGAGCAATGGTACTGATTGCCAAATTCTTGGAGAGCAAATAACCGCGCTCCGTGGTCGGCATCGTCAAAAACGATAAGGCGCTGGCTGACCTTTCTTGACAAATACTTATCGTTAACAAAAATTAGACTTGCATCGCTGCTCAAACCCTTGAAAGTTCGCCAGAGTAAAAGTAGGAGTTTTTACATCCCTTTGGTTGAAAACTGAAATGACTCAAAAACTTACAGCCCCAACCCATAGAGACAAATACATGCGTGTTGCTAAATTTGCAGATGTTCAAGCAGCAGGTAGTTTGTTGGTTCGTAGCGAGAAACATACCATAGTTCTGTTTTACTCAGATAATAAAGTCTATGCAATTGATAACCGTTGTCCACATATGGGCTTTCCGCTTCACGGTAGCACTTGCAAAGATGGCATTGTGACTTGCCCTTGGCACTATGCCCGCTTCGATCTCGCCAGTGGTGGAACATTTGACTCTTGGGCAGATGATGTTCCCTCCTTTGATGTAGAAATCCGTGATGGGGAAGTTTGGGTAAATCTAGCTCCTCTAGTTGACTTTCATGCCCACCATGGCCAACGTCTTCAGGATGGTTTAGAACAGAGTATTTCGTTAGTTATTGCCAAATCAGCGATCGCACTATTGGATATGGGGGCAGATATTACCGAACCATTTCAGATGGGACTGGAATTTGGCACCCGTTACAACAAAGCAGGCTGGAGTACAGGCTTAACCATCCATACTTGCATGATGAATTTGCTGTCTTATCTGGATGCAGAAGACAAACCCCGCGCCCTTTTCCAAGGACTTTCAGCAGTAGCTAGTGATAGCGCTGGAGCGCCGCCTCATTTCGTAGTTCATCCATTGCCCAATTCTACCGTTGACCTGAATACCCTTAAAGGCTGGTTTTGCCAGTTTATTGAGGTGCGAGATAGTGAAGCCGCAGAGAGATGTCTGATATCTGCAATTCGGGCGGGAGCTAATTCTGAGCAAATTGCAGATATGCTGTTTACATCTGCCACAGACCACCGTTACATCGATAGTGGTCATGCACTCGACTTCATTAACAAAGCACTGGAAGCCCTGGATGCCGTTGGTTGGCAAGGGGCAGATTCAGTTTTGGCGAGTCTAGTTTCTGGTTTAGCAACTGCTTCCCGTATGGAAGAATCCAATTCCTGGCGCTATCCGGTGGATTTGGTCGCAATTCTGGAGTCTGCCTTTGAGCAGTTACCTATGGCTTTGGCAACAGGACAACCTCGACATGGAACTTGGTCAGGCCAAGAAGAATTAGTGCCGATTTTGTTAGGGGAAGACCCAGAGAAAATTGTCAACTCTCTTCTGAGTGCTCTGGAAGCTGGTTGTACTGAAGAACAATTGGCAAGTGTAGTTACTTACACAGCAGCACTGCGAGTAGCTCGCTTCCACACTAACAACGATTTTGGGGACTGGAATTCGGCGCACCATCCGTTCACTTTTGCCAATGCAGTCCATCAAGGATTACAACGAGTGCCTTCGCTGGAATTATTACGAGGTGTGTTTGATGCTGCCATGAGTGTATATTTGAATCGTTTTTTGAATGTGCCACCAGCAAGACTTCCAGAACCAAAAGACTCTGCTCAAAATCCTGAAGAATTACTCAACCAACTACCAGATTTATTAAATCGCCAACAGCAAGTAAATCAGACAGGTCAGTTAGTGGCTGATTATTTGTATAGTGGCGGTTCTGCTGAACGGTTGATGGCAATGTTGGGTAAGTTGATGCTGCGAGAAAATCGAGAGTTTCATGTGATTCAGGAAATAGAAGCAGCTTTTAGACAATACTCGCTGTTAGGTCAAACTGCTGCTGGTATTCATGTACTAGTTGCTGCTGCTCGTTATTTAGCAGCACACGCGCCGACAATGCGATCGCAAGGACAAACCTATCAAATTGCTTATCGGTTGCATAAAGGCGATCGCCTGTTTGAAGAATCGTAATTTAGCTAGTCTGGCAGAATAATTGCTGCGATCGCGCCAATTTCTGCAATGCTTGGCAAACTCAAGAGGCGAATTAAAAGTTGCATAAATTTTCAACTCGCCTCAGTTAAGTACTTGAAAATTTCAACCAATGTGTTCTGTACTGGACTTAAAGGAGCCTCTATAGGAATCATATTTGATTTCTGAAAAAATCTAAGTATTTGTAGGGTGTGTTAGGCGTAAGCCGTAACGCACCAAAGCCTTAAGAATGGTGCGTTACGCTGTCGCTAACGCACCCTACGTATCTTTTCAAAAATTAAATACTAGTCCTATATTGCTCTTGATGTCGCTCAATTAGCTCACCCTTTTGGGTGAGTCATATATCAACCGATCAGATGAACTGACTGAAGGAAGCTGAGATTAATAATAAAGAGGACTCTATTAATAAAGAACACCGTTCGCATTTTACCTAAGAATTAATTATGAAACTTGTTACCTTAATAAATTCTGCACTTATTTTTGCTGCTATTACTCTTGTACCTGGAATCGCTGGTGCTCAAACAGCTACTACCAACGGTAGTGCATTAGTTATTAACTCTAACAATTTATCCAGTAACTCTACTTCTATTAATTATCTCCAGCCTTTCAATCTAGTTACTTTTGCTTATCAGGGAGGTCTGAAACAGCACGGAATTCCCAGCGGAGGAGAGCTAGTAATTGAAACTCTAAACAGAAATATTATTGCAAAAGATTTAGTTAAGGCTGCTGTTAATGCAGATAAATTACCATCACAGGTTTTAAACGACCAAAATTATCTGAGTGCTGTTAATTTCCAACTCAACGCATTGCCTGATTATGCTGCTGCTGATTGATTTGGTTTTTTTAAAAGCGAAATTTTTCATTATAGTATATTTGTGCACTTATTACCAATATAAATAAAAGCCTTTTCTACGCAGAAATTGCTGTGTATAAAAGAAAGTTTAATGTCGAAAAACAATTTTTAAATTTTAAGAAAAGTTGTGCCTATAAGTTGCATTTCTGGTGTGCTAAAGCCACAGAAAATTGTATAATCGACAGCCTATCGACCACAAATTTCTTTTTCTATAGAGAATGACAGAAGTAATTAGATCCGGGAGCTTAAATAACATCGAGTCTATTGAGTTTGAAAAACAGTGCTTGCACAAAGCCAGAGAAACAGGCGATCGCAATAGAGAAGTCACTTGTTTAGGAAGTTTGGGCAATGCTTACCACTCACTAGGCGAGTATCACCTGGCAATTGAGTTTTATCAGCAGTGGTTGGATATAGCTAAAGAAATAGGCGATCGCTTCGAGGAAGCCAAATCTTTATCTGGGTTGGGCAATGCTTACCAATCACTGGGAAAATACCAGAGAGCGATTGAATTTTATCACCAGTGGTTGAGCATCACCAGGAAAATAGGCGATGCCTACGGCGGGCAAAGCCAACGCACTGGAGAAGGCATTTGCTTGGGAAGTTTGGGCAATACTTATGAATACCTAGGCAAGTATGAGCAAGCGATTGAGTGTTATCAGCAGTGGTTAAGTATCAGCAAGAAAACAGGCGATTGGAATGAGGAATGCATTTGTCTGGGAAGTTTGGGCAATACTTATGAATCGTTGGGGCAGTATCAACTGGCAATTGAGTTTTACCAGCAATGGTTAGAATTAGCAAGATTAATCAGCGATCGCAATGGCGAAGGCATGGCCTTGAGTGGGTTGGGTAATGCTTATAATGCTCTGGGACAGTACCAAAGGGCAGTTGAGTTTTATCAATATTCATTAGAGATCAGAAGGAATCTTGATGATCAAAATGCAGAAGCAAATGCCTGGTTTAATTTGGGTCTGGTATTAGAAAAAATCAATCGAGAATCAGAAGCGATGGATGCCTTTTGCCATGCCCGCGAAATCTATCAGGCAATGGGACTCGATGCAAGTCTGCAAGATTGTAACCATGCGATTCAGCTTCTTTCTGAAAACGTTGCAAGTGCAGCATCTCGCTTCTGGTTTAAGAGATGGTTAAGTTATTTGTCGCAGTTCATCAAAGCTGGTGCTAACTAGTAAAATCTCCCACCACTGATTCAGTTAATGTGAGGATGTTTTAAAAGGCTTTGGCAATTTCTAATCGCCAAAATACATTGAAAAACCACTTTTAAAACATCCTCTGAATCCAGCGAGATTACATCAAGAGGACGGATATTTATTGAATACTGCAACTGAGTCCTTGTGATCAAAGGAAAGCACAGAAAACGGGTCTTTTCGATTCCCCATCTCCATCCCAGGAGTGCCTACGGGCATTTGGGGAACAGATAAACCAGCAACATTTGGCTTTTCTTGAAGCAGACGTTTGATGTCTTCTGCTGGGACGTGTCCTTCGATCACATATCCATTAACAATTGCTGTGTGGCAAGATGACAAGTTATCTGGCACGTTATACTTTTGTTTGACTGTTTCGATGTCAGGCGTGGAAAAGTCTGTGATTTGAAAACCTTGTGTCTTTAAGTGGTCAATCCACCCGCCACAACAATTACAATCGGGACTGTGATATACAGTGGCATTTAGTCCTGTTGATTTTAATGGTGTTTGTTCATCTTGGATACGCTTAGTGGTACTTACCAGTTGAGCATTAGCTGCAAGAGAATCAGGAAAAACAGCTTGAGCATTACTCATAGAAGCAGTGCTTCCCAAGATGCCCAACACTCCTACTGTTAGACAAATTATTACCACTGCACGTACAGCAGCACGTACCAAGATAGGAGGTAACCATTTTTGCCAGTAATAAATAAATTTTTTGTGCGACATCTAAGACTTCCTGAGTACAACATTGCATAAATTTGTTGTAACAAATTCCCTCCAAAAAGACTCTGCATACCTTTACTTTTGCGTTTATTTTGTGTCCCCCTGCGTTTAAAAACACTACAATTTTACGCAAAACAAAAGCAATTCCTTAGCAGTCATCATAACTGCAAGCTTAGACGCGTAGCAGCTTGTCGCCAGACATCATTCCATCAAAACTATCATTATCCAACTTCCACCAAAGGCTGGGGTATTTTAACTTTCTGCCATACCGATTGCCCTGTCAGCAGTTCCACAACATCCATCCCATTCCCAATTACACCTGGTACACTCGGATAACCAGCACTCGCCCCTACCAAAAAGAGGTTAGGTAACTCTGTCGTATATCCCAGACGATTTAAACCAACCTGTTTGGGTATTAATTTCGCACCGTAAATATTACCCTGCGGTTGCCCCAGATAAAATTCGCTGGTGGTAGGTGTACCATAAACTTTCATCCGGGCGTAGTTGTCTACATCTGGAATCAAATCTCGTACACTTGCCATAATCTGCTGATAAACTTCCCGTTTTTTGGCTTTATATGCTTTTGGGTTGGTTTTGTGCAGATGTTCAAATGGTTCATAGGAACACACAGTGGCAATCTCTAAGACATGATGTCCCTTAGGCCCCATCCCTGGTTCACTAGATTTCATCGTCGGACAAGAGAGGAAAATCCACGGTTGGCTAAAGTCACCTTGGAATTGTTGTTGATATTCTCTGTTCAGGTCGCCTGTTGGATAATACCAAATATTCCAGTTACCGATGCCATAGCGTTGGGGATCGAAGCGGCTATCTAAACCCAGGTAAATATTGAAAGCACTGGTTGAGTATTCGTAACTAGTAAGGCGTTGATGCTCCTTTTGACTCAGGGCTGCAAAATCATGCATTAACTCCACTGTTAATTTGGGGTCGAGGTCACTGATATAAGCTTTGCTGGCACAATAGGTCATACCATCGGCAAGGACACTATGGACAGTGTGGTTGCTAACTTGAATATGGCTCACCGGGGTTGAGTATTTGATCACACCTCCACCTGCGGTAATTACGTTTGCAATGGTGTTAACAAGGTGTTTGAAGTGATGTTTGGGATAATAAGCGCCTTCTGAGTAGTCCCAAACTAGGGAAGTGTGCGTGAGTAGCGCAATTTCTTGGGGTGGTAGTGCATAGTCGCCACTTTGCCCCGCCAGCACTGCTTGTAGTTTAGGCGATAAACCGACATGGTTATACAAATCTTGTAGTGTCCAATTCCGCTTCCAAAATAGATTCAAATATTTTGGTAACTTCAACCAGTCAGACAACTTCTGATCAAACCAGCGTACCTCCTGCACTAGGTTGCGAATTTCTTGGTGGAGTTGCTGAATTTCATTGCAATAACGGTTAATAGCAGCAGTTTCTTCTGGAAATGTGGAGAGTAAACGCGATCGCAGATTTTCCCATCCCAAAGGAATTTTAAAATCCGCCTCTGGGGTGATAACTCGATCAATGCAGTCAGGATCAAGCCTATTAAACGGTACATCTTGATCAATATAGTCGAGAAATTGGGCTATAGTCTGTCCAGAACCACATTGAGAGATGTAATGTACGTCAGCACAAAAACTGTATTCCCCGTAATCAAAGGTGTGACAACATCCGCCAGGTAAATAATGTTGTTCTAGAACTGCTACCCGATAGCCTTGTCGAGTTAAACACGCTGCGGTCGAAAGTCCACCCAGTCCGGCTCCCAGAATCACATAATCGAAGATTTCCATATCAGCCTCCTTGGCAATCTTGATTTCTCTTGATTTCGGCGTTATAACTTTTTATCACCGTTTTTTACCAGTACAAATGCCGAAATAATCAGCGGTTCTTTACCTAGCTTTGCAGTTTTCATTAAATGAAAATAGGTAAAAAATCATCCGGTAGAAGGTGTAAGGAATTTTATCGTTGATAGTAGTAATTGCACCATCACCGAATATTTGAATATTTAGCTATGGCAATTTTTTGCCAACATCCTCACTAACATTTAGATACCCTAAAGGATGTTTAACAGTTTACTGATTTAAAGTAACCGCAAAATTTAGCTTCAAATCACCGTAAAAACTTGCAGATAGTTAGCAGGCGATAATTTCCGAATTTAAGCCCTTATTCTTTAATCCTTATGTCTATTCATATTATCGAAACTAAAAAAGTGATTTAATAATGTTTGCTTTTCTTCACAAAAACTGATTAAAGTATTAATTAGCTAAAAGTATACTTGTAAAATTACTGTTTGATTTTTGACTATTGATCCTTGATTAATGACCGAAACAGACTCATGATACAAGCCTCTAAATTTATTTATGGGGATTATTAATTTTGAATTTTGAATTTTGAATTCGGAGTGAAGCAACGTGACTATTAACCCATTTACACCACTTGTAGGACAACAGCAAGCCATAGAATTACTCACTCAGGCTGTTAGACAAAACCGGGTTGCTCCAGCGTATCTATTTGTGGGACCAGATGGTGTAGGAAGGAGTTTAGCAGCTAGGTGTTTTGTGGAATTGCTATTTTCGAGTGAGATGGGAGTCACTACGGCTTTACAAAACCGTTTGCGTCAAGGTAACCATCCAGCTTTGTTGTGGGTGCAACCAACGTACCAATACCAGGGACAACGATTAACAGCAACAGAAGCAGCCGAGAAAGGACTTAAGCGTAAAGCACCACCTGTAATTCGGCTAGAGCAAATTCGGGAAATTACCGAGTTTCTCAGTCGTCCCCCCTTGGAAGCACCGAGAAATGTGGTGGTGCTGGAAGAAGCCCAAACAATGGCAGAAGCAGCAGCGAATGCTTTACTTAAAACCTTAGAAGAACCGGGACAGGCGACGTTAATTTTAATTGCACCTACACCTGAGTCTGTTTTGCCAACTTTGGTGTCACGCTGTCAACGCATTCCTTTTTATCGTTTAGATGCACAGTCTTTGGCTGTTGTTCTCACACAAACTGGTCATCAGGAAATTTTGCCAAATCAGGCGGTATTGAGTATAGCAGCTGGCAGTGCGGGAAGTGCGATCGCATCTTACGAGCAATTACAAACTATTCCCCCTGAGTTACTCGAAGATTTGAAAAAAGCCCCTGCTTCTTACCGCAAAGCTTTGGAGTTAGCCAAGAAAATCGATAAAGATTTAGATACAGAAGCCCAATTGTGGTTAGTTGATTATCTTCAGCAATTCTACTGGCAGCGGTGGCATCAACCCAGCATCATCAACCAGCTAGAACAAGCTCGTAAGTACTTGCTTTCTTACGCTCAACCAAGGTTAGTTTGGGAATGTCTGCTTTTATCTGTATGTCAAAAATAAAATCTCATTTACTAACTCTTGCACAAACCCCTCAAACCCTCTAGCTATATTAAATAATATTACTTAAGTGACGGTGACTAATTAGTACTAGTGTATTATTGAGATTGAGCTACGCAAAGCATCTGTCTGCGACACGCTGCGTGTTTGTGTAGCATCCCGCAGGGAACGTAGAGAATGTGGTGAGTCAAAATACATTGCCCCAAGACACTGGAATTTGCTCAATTGCCAAAGCTTCATAGCAAACAAAAGTCTTGCGGGAGATGATTAATAAAGGCTGTCCGATTATTGTCTTTGAAGATTGTACCCCCGACTTATGATGAAGTTACCGCAGACGATTCCAGTTCTTTTTTTAGGGGCTATTTTGGCTATGCTTTCCCCTGAACTTTGTACTGCTTTCACTATTCAAGAGGTAGCTAGTCTTGCCCAAGCATCAAGCGATTTACCAGTAGTTAAATCAGCAGGATTGTCCCCCGATATGGATGTACCTTGGTCAAAAGCCGTGAGAATCGTTGACCCTTTTGAAGGGGAATTTCTTGGGGTTTTTGACCGCAACTCCTTAGGTGGCTATTTGTACCGTGAGGGTTCAAAGCAAGTTATTAGTTTGTGGACACCTTCGAGCATTCGAGTCCTCGTAACTGTAAATTCAGGTCAAGCAACGTCTTCTTTCTACACCGCAGGTCATGTGTATCCCAGACCTGACTTTCTTCCGTTTGTCACTACTAAGAAAGTCGATAAACTTTTGCTCAAGGTCAGGGACAAAGTTTTTCAATTAGATGGTTCAACTGGCACATTTGCTGTCAGTCAAGAATTAGCCACTGCTTTGAAAAATGCTCCAGATGAGAACTTAAACATCAGACTAGTCTTAGAAGGAGGTCAAACTGTTGATAGCGAAATTGGCAAAGGGACGGTGAAAGCGTGGCGAAGTGTTTACTAAGCCAAGGCTATTATTTAAGATGTGATTCTGCTCAAAGTGATGACCAAATAATTACTAATTAGTAATATTTATATAAAGCACAAAGCCGTACTTAATAAGTAATTATATGAATTATAATGAGACATCGTTGGCGTTTATGAGATTACTAGTATGAAACGGCCAACTGCTTAGGTGTAGCCCGCACTTCTCTACGAGACACTGCGCGTAGCTTGCTTCCACGAAGTGGTACGACAAGCTCAGTGACCATTGTAGACATTGCTCTTTGATTATCCACTACTTTGAGACTGCTGGTAGCGACGCAAAACAGATTGGATATTTTTTTTACAAACCTCTTCACCAACTACCTGAGAAAGCTCTCGCCACAGCTGAGAACCGACTTGTTTGATGTAGTCGTGTTCATAACTTATCTGCACCGCAATTTCCGCATAGGTGCGTCCCAGCCAACTTTCCAGCAAGACTACAGATTGAACATCATTGAGTCTTTGCCTAAAGGTAGACCATAAAAGAGTATCGACTAGATTCAGCGCCTCTTGTGCCGTCATGGGTTAGTCTGCTTTATTTATAGGTTGAACTTATAAAATTTCTCTTTTTAATCAGATTTTTACGTAAAAAGTTACATTTTTTTACAGTAACGACTCACTTTTTCTCACCGACAGAGCGATCGATCGGGTTAATAATTAATACAGTATAGTGAGTTAAACCATACCTCTCAAGTTATAAAAAGGACATCAACTCTATGAAATTTGGTATTGATATGGGACACAATTGCCCTCCTCACGATACAGGGGCAACAGGTATCCAACAAGAAGATATTTTAACGAAAGCAGTTGGTACAAAGTTGATCCAAAAGCTAAAAGCCGCAGGTCATACGGTTATTGATTGCACTCCTGCAAGTGCTAGTAGTGTAAACGATTCTCTGAGACAACGAGTCAATAAAGCAAACGCCAATAACGTTAACGTCTTTATTTCGATTCACTTTAATAAGTTCAACACTATAGCTAATGGCACAGAAATTTTTGCCATTAGCAATACATCAAAAGGTATCGCTAAATCAGTTTTAAAAGAGATTGTTAAGCTTGGATTCAATGATAGAAAAGTTAAAAATGCAGATTTCTTTGTTATCAAAAATACACAAATGCCAGCTATTTTAATTGAGTGCTGCTTTTGTGATGCCAAAGTAGATATGGATCGCTTTGATGCTGAAAAAATGGCCGAAGCAATTAAAGATGGATTAATTGGTGAGTCAGATGATGAAGCTAAATCTGATAAAAATTACATTTTGGAAGTTACAACAAGAACGGTTTTAAAGCCTTCCACAGAACAGGCATCAGAGCTACCAAAAGAATCTCTATTCGATCTTGAACCAGGGACTTACCCCATTTTAGATGTCCGTTTTGAAGAGAATCATTACTGGGTTAAGTGGTCTGATAAAAGTAAAGTAAACCGAGATAGGCATTTTGTTTTTGCTGGACATGCCAAAGTTATAGAAAAGAATTAACTAATTATATCTAAATTATTTGTTAACACCTAGATCCTCGAATTTTTAAAAGATTTGGGGATCTGCAAAAATTTTTAATAGGAGAAAGATATGTCATTACTAGATAATTTAGTCAACAATTATTTTAAGAAAGATTTAGCAGTAATATTTACAGATATTGGCATTGATACTGCAAGAGTTTCTGAGATAAATAGGCAAATTTTAAAAGAAGTTACCCTTGCTCAATGGTTACTAGAGTCTACTAGAGGGAAAAGCGATCTTGCTGTCCATGCTAACAATTTTGCCGGATTAAAATGGCGAGATCCTGATATGAGAGGGTTTGCCGAACCGTTGAAAATCAAAGTTCCTTCTGAGTCAGAAGAAGTTGAGTTCTGTAAATTTACAGATATAGACGCTTTTATTATTGGTTATTGGAAGTTTTTAACTCGCACTCCCTATAAAGGCTTAGAAGATCATACCAACACGCCAGAAAATTTCCTTGGCTTTCTCAAGGGTAAAGGCTATTCATCCGATCCTAACTATGTGAATAAAGTTGTGAATTTGCTTCCAGAGGCACAGAATTTACTGGCTAATGTCGGTGGAGTTACAATTGCTCCGGTAGAAAAACTACAGCTAATTCGTGCGCCAAAAGAAGTGGAAGTAGGACAAAGTTTCAGGGTTGAAGGTATAGCTCGTTTAGAGGACAGTGGCAAAATTTTGTCGGTGATGATTGATGACAAATTTCCAGCCCCAAATGTAGCAATTAGTCAGGATGGCAAATGGCAATTTGATTTAGTCTTTAAACAAGAAGGCGATCGCCGCATGATAATTGCTGTTGATGATCAAACTCTAGAGATCCAAATTAAAGTTGTTGTTCCTTTCGATCACAAGGACGATGAGAACACTCAACAACCTACAGCATCCAGTTTACCAGGGGCGAAGGTAATTAAACTCGGTGGTAGTGTGGGAATTGGCGGAGTCAATAAAGCTGATGATGTTAAGGCTATTAAGGCGCGATTGCATGAGCTAGGCTACACATGGGTAGGTGATCCTAACCGTGCAGACATAGACAGAGGACTCTTTGACGGAATCAAACTATTTCAGTCAATTATTGCTGGTCGCAGTACTGTTAATGGTGATGGTCGAGTTGATGTTGGTGGAATCACTCATCGATGGTTGCAAGCAGCTAACGCACCACGGTGGGAGTTGATGCCAAAAAGCGACCCTGTTAATGGTTTCGTTAACGGTGAACTGGAAGACACCCAAGATAATCACGATTTTGGAACACACTGGTTAGCTGATGTTATTAAAAAAATTGCCCAAGATTATCAAAACAGTTATCGTAATACTCACCCCACAGCTGCTCCATTCGCAATTAACGATGTTAGCCTTCCTCATGGAGGGGATACTCCCGACCATCATGGACATGAAACTGGCATGATGTGCGATATTTACTTACCCAAAAAAAATCGATATTTTGGTGGCATCATTTGGTCGAGTTCTGAATATGATCAAGATGCTGCACGAGCTATTCTCAAGTCTATTCAGAAGCAAAAACTGGTAAGGGCAGTCTTTTTTAACGATCAACAGCTAATTAAAGAGAAACTTTGTGTTTCTCTGAGTGGTCACGATAATCATATTCATTTTGAAATTAACCCACCAGTGAGGAGCTAATTCTTGGTGAGTTGATGCATTGGATTTCACCACTATCTAAACCTTTTCTCAACTAGGGAGAGGTTTAAAAAGCTTATTCTTATAACTTCTGCCCTGCGTAAATTGATCGCACTTCACCGTTACGGCGGATAACAGCTTCGCCATTACTAACATCTACTAGCGTCCAACCGCTTGAGCCAATGCTTTCACCCATATTAATGCGACGAGTCACGCCATCAATTTTAAATAAAGCGGCAGATTTGTTACCCAACTCTAGCAATCCCTCTAAAGTATTACTCGGAGCAACTGCGATCGCAGTTGCCGGATATACTTGTTCTTGGGTAATAGTTGGTTCTGACTCTGGGGCGAGGGCTGCACGTAATGGAACTACTGGTAATGCAGGCAGAGGCTTGGGTGTTTGCCGCACGGTAATGGGTGCAGTTTTCGCAGCTACAGGTTTAAGTTCGGCTCTTACAGCCGCAGCTAACATGTTGACAGTTACAGGCTTGGCAGCTTGTCGCACCGTGTTCAGGGCATTTTTCACAACATTTGGTTGAGATCCCTGTAACGCACTAGCAACTTGTGGTAAAAGTGTGGGAGTCCCAGGAATAGCCGGCAGCGCATAGCGCATTGGCGACGGCGCTTGATAAACGGGAACGTAGATCCGCTCAACAACGCTTCCAGAACGGTTAGGGGCTGGTGGTGTATTGTTTGCTAAAAGGGGAAGTGGTGGTAGATTACCAGTTGTTTGCCCGTTACCAAGAGCTATTTGGTTAGTATTTGCCTGATTGGAGAATCCAGATATGACAGATTTTTGATTGCTTTTTGCTCCTTGCTTATCTATAACTGCTAGCGATTGGAGCATGTAGTCAACCAACTCTGCCTCAATTTCTACTTTTGTTGGCAACTGTGACTGCGCTTGCGGCACTAGAAGAGCTGGCTGGGCCAAGTTGGTATTTAAAAGATATACGACTCCAGACTGTACCAGGTAGATAATACCAGCGATCGCCACGCCTAAAGTTGTTCCTACAATTAGCAGTTTGCCCAAAGTCCGACTACTTTTCTGATGCTTTCTACTAACTGGTTTAACGGTGGCGGTGTCAAATACAACGGTGCTCAAGTGCTTGTGGTTATTTTGAGCAACTGACTGTACTGGTTGATTCACTGTGTTCGGTAAGATAATCTGCGGTATCGTAACTGTTTGCAGCACGTTTTCTGGAGGCGACTGGCGTTGAGGTTGGGGAGAAACCCCAGCAACAGACTGGTTCGATTTCTTCTGCCTACTGTGGCTAACGGTTTGAAAAAGCAGATTACCACTAACATCCAGAATGGAGTCGATATCGGCAAAGAGTTCATCCATTAAACCATCAGCATAGTTTTCTATCGACCAAGGCTCGTTGGCGATTAAGTCTTCTGATGGTTCCGGTACTATGAGACGGGTGCTGGCTTCTTGTAACATAGACTTTCTGGGTTGTTGCTAGGACGAGGAAACGCCGCGCCTACTGCCTGGGAATTAGGATTACAGATAAAATATCCAATCCGCCGTCTTATTGAGACGAGTTGGTTGAGCGTTGGTATTAAAGTCAACTTTAATCTGGGGATTGTTGATGATGCCACTACTAATATTTATGTCATCTATCATACCAATCTCCCTCCCTACTACTATACTCAGTCTTTATCAAGCTTGTGTTAAGCTAATGCTGGAAACTCTGATTGGCTCTTGGTTCTACGCAATTCTAAATATAATAATAAAGCGTTAACGTCTGCTGGGTTTACACCACCAATACGTGCAGCTTGACCAAGAGTGAGTGGTTTTACGTGAGTTAGCTTTTCCCGTGCCTCTTTAGAAAGAGTATCAATTGTTGTATAGTCCAAATCCGCAGGTAACTGGCGGTGCGCTTGGCGGGCAATTTGGTCAATTTGATTTTGTTGCCTAGCGAGATAGCCAGAATATTTGATGTCAATTTCTGCACCTTCTTTCTCGGCACGGTTGAGGTTGGGGTTTCCCAGTCCGAACCTGTCGAGGTCAACGTAATGGAATCCCGGACGGCGCAGCAAGTCATTGAGAGTAATTGAACCTTTGATTGCTTGTTGGGTATTAGATGCGATCGCTATTCCCATTTCATCATGTTCTTTGACTCGTGTAGCTTGCAATCTTTGTTTTTCTATGGTAATATTTGCCTGTTTTTGGGTAAATAGATCCCAGCGGCGATCATCAATTAAACCAATTTCTCGCCCCAAAGGTGTCAAGCGTTGGTCGGCATTGTCAGAACGCAATATCAATCGGTACTCAGACCTACTGGTAAGCATCCGGTAAGGTTCTCGTAAATCCTTTGTACACAGGTCATCAACTAGCGTTCCAATGTAACTTTGCTCACGGGCAAAGACAATCATTTCTTGAGAACCAACAAATCGAGCTGCGTTAATTCCCGCCACAAGCCCTTGAGCGGCGGCTTCTTCATAACCTGTGGTGCCATTAATCTGCCCAGCACAAAATAGTCCGGCAATCTTCTTAGTCATCAGTGTGGGGTAACACTGAGTTGCAGGTAAATAGTCATATTCCACAGCATACGCCGGACGTAGCATCACACATTTTTCCAAACCGGGGAGAGTCCGCAACATTTGCAATTGCAAATTTTCTGGTAACCCTGTGGAAAAACCTTGGATATAAAGTTCGGGTATATCCCGTCCTTCTGGTTCAATAAAGATTTGATGGCTTTCCTTATCGGCAAAGCGCACAATCTTATCTTCAATACTGGGACAATAACGCGGCCCTTTCGCTTCCACCCAACCGCCATAAACTGGCGATAGGTGCAAATTATCTTGAATTAGGCGATGGGTTTCAGCGGTTGTGCGGGTGATGTAACAAGGCATCTGTTCCCGTTCTACCCACGCCTCTGGGTCAAAGCTAAACCAGCGGACATCTTCATCCCCTGGCTGGATGAGCATTTTACTATAATCTACCGATCGCTTGTCTACCCGTGCTGGAGTTCCAGTTTTGAGTCTTCCGGTTTCAAATCCCAGGCGATTCAGGGTTTGTGTCAATCCTTCAGCCGCAAATTCTCCAGCCCGTCCGGCTGGCATTGATTTGTTACCAACCCAAATTTTACCCCCCAGGAAGGTGCCAGTTGTCAAGATGACTGCTTTACATTGGAACCCTACACCAAAATAAGTTTCAACGCCGATAACTTCACCGTTAGCACCCAGCACCAAATCTGTTGCCATACTTTCGCGGATTGTCAAGTTTTCTTGATTCTCGACAATATTCTTCATCACCGCTGCATATTCGCGCTTGTCTGTCTGGGCGCGTAATGCCCAAACAGCAGGCCCCCGTGAAGAGTTGAGGATACGTTTTTGCAGGTAGGTGCGGTCTGCTACTTTACCAATTTCCCCACCAAGTGCATCTACCTCATGGGTCAACTGAGATTTGGCCGGGCCACCCACTGCTGGGTTACAAGGTTGCCAAGCGATTCTATCCAAGTTGAGCGTCAATAGCAGGGTACGACAACCGAGGCGTGCAGAGGCGAGAGCTGCTTCGCAACCGGAGTGACCTGCACCGACGACTATGACATCAAAAGCGTCTTGGAATTCAACGGAATTGTGCATGGTCATACTTACAGGATCAGCAAGCTTAGAGTTCTTTCCAATTTTAACTGTTCCAGTGGTTTCATGGATGTATCTTTCTAATAAAAAAGTTATCAAATTTACTAGTACTCAATTAGAGACAAGTTTCTTTTTTTAACTTGAGCAATAAGTAAAAAATATAATATTTTTTAAGAATCGTGGCAATGTTCCAGTTTATTTACCACAGCAATTTTTCACATGGTTAACCATGAAAATAAGCTGATTTGTTACGGTTATATATTAGATATATTGCATAAGTTATATAGAAGCATATATCAACGTGATAAATTCTCTGCTTTCATCTATATCATTTTTCGTTGTAACTCATCAACAACAGATTACAAGAGATTTAGCACTTTTATTAAATCAACTAAACAATTATTTAAAAATGAAACTCCCCATCAGAAAGAAAAAAAATATTACTAAAATTATCAGAAAAGCGACCTTCGTCAGTATAGTTGTCTTAATAATTTTTATTTTAGTAGCCAGTAATGAGATTACCCATCACAAATTGGCTAGAACTGCCCAACCATTAAATGGATGCTTGAGTAGTGATTTATTAACTTGTACCGATACCTCTAAAAAGACAATATTAGAACCATTTATTCCCAACCAAGAATTAAATGAACAACAGCGTTTTTTATCTGCGATCGCTAGGAAGTTACCAGTTCCCCAGCCTGGTACTTATGAATATATTTTGCTACGAGCTTATGGTGCAGTCTTTGTAAATCAAGATGTCGAGATTAAACTACCGCCAAAATATATCTTTGCTAATGAACAAGAAACCCAAGAGTTTCAAACTACTTTAACAATGGGTCACGTTGATGGCACTAGGGATTGTTATTTACAAAAGTCGGCAGCTGATGCTTTAAATAAGGCGCGATCGCTACAAAAAATACCGCTAAAATCTGGTTATGGTTCTGGTGATTGCACTCGCACTTTTAACACAAATTTAAGATTTTGGCACAAATATGCTAATGAACAAATTTTGGCAAAAGTTAAAGAGGGTAAAGAGACAAAAATTCTCGGTTTAGTTGCACCTCCTGGAACTTCACAACATCTCTGGGGATTAGCAATTGATTTACGCGTAGGTAGTAAAGAACAAAGAAAAGCTCTTAATGAAAATGGTTGGTTTCAAACTGTAGAAAACGATGTTCCACATTGGACTTATGTAGGTTTAACTGAAGAGAGTCTACCTCTATTTGGTTTTAAGAGACAAGTTTTTAGAGGCATTACTTATTGGATTACGCCACTTTAATTGTTAGATAGTAATAAAACTTGGGAATACTAACCTAAAAGATGTATTGTCAGGGATTTAGCTATGCCAAACGAAGCTGCTAACCAGGAGCAAAGTTTCCTGATCGATTTATTAAGAGCAACTTATCAGAATCAGGAAATCTATCCAATATTACAACATAACTTAAGCAAACTCAACGAAAATTTAGCTTTAATTTTGCGAAAATGGGTAAGCGATCGCTTTGCTCAAGAACCTGCAATTGCTATTAATTTAGCGAGAGTCCTTATCAAATTGAGTCCCATTATTCAAGAGTTTGAACAAGGGAACCCTGCGAGTAATCTAGAAATTGCGATCGCTGGTTATGAATCAGTTTTACAAGTGTGTACCCATGAGGCTTTTCCCAAAGAATGGGATATCGTCCAGCAAGCTTTGGTAACAGCTTATCAGCAACGCCAGCAAATTCTCTCCAGAACTATTGGTGAAGTTCGGGAGCAGACTGTTCAAACCCAGTGTCAAATTAATACATTAACTGAGCAATTACAAGAAGAATTACAACAAGCAAAGCTGCAAGTCAATGACTTAAAAACAACAATTGCACAGTTAAAACAGGAAGTAATTAGTTCCGAGTCAACGCAAGAAATAACCTCTTTAATCGCTGAGTTTAAAGAGTTGAAGCAGCGTCAAATTCGTGTAGAGCAGGTTACTGCCACCGTTCATACTACACCTAAGATTGAGCAGTTTAACACAGCTATTTTTTATGATATTGAAAACTTAACAATGGGTAGAAGCAACCCTAACTTAAATTTTTCTCTGAAACAAATTCAAACAAATCTGGAAAATACTAGCTTAGTTAATAAAATTGCTATCCAATGTGCTTATGCTGACTGGAGTGATTCTCGATTAAGGCTACTCAAGAATGAAATTCAAGAACTTGGCATTGAAGCAATTCAAATTTTTGATTACAGTCATAAACGGAATGCAGCAGATATGCAACTAGCCATTGATGTGATGGAATTAGCCCAAAGTCGTCCTACGTTGCAAGTTTTCGTTATTGTATCAGGTGATGGTGCATTTGCCGCTTTAGCTAAAAAGCTTCATGAATATGGAAAGACTGTAATTGGATGTGCTTACGAAGGACAAATTAATCGGGTTCTCAAGTCTGTTTGCGATCGCTTTATACCTATACCTGCTCCCCAAGCAAAAATAGAGGAGATTCCAATTCATCAAGTAAATAGCGATAGTTCATTAAATGATGATATTTTAGTACTAACCAAGAAAGCTTTGCAGGAATTAAAGCAGAATTTTGAGCACTTAAATCTGCTTAAACAAGGTGGCATTCATATACCTCAAATTCACAAAATATTGAGAGAAAAAATTCCATGCTTTGACCAAAAAAGAGAAAAGCATGGTGAAAAGTTAACAAACTTTTTAAAAAAAGTAATTGAAGGAACAGATATTTGTCTATCGATTGAGAACAATAAATTAGTTTTGAGAGAAATTTTAACGATAGGCTCTACAGGCTCATCAAATAAAGTTTTGAAAGGTGTAACTGACTCTAGCAGTAACTTCAAAGAGATTGTAGTAGCTGGTAAATCTTAATATTAATTATTTGTGAAACTTTATAAGATCAAGCTTGTTGAGGCAAGAAGCTTAAACACCTTGTTAAAGATTTTTATATCCTAGATGTAGAGCGGCTTGTTGTTAAACATCGCAACCTACAATATTAGAATTTACGCAACAATAACCAAAACACTGATTTTTATGTAGGGGCAATTTATGAATTACCCCTACAGCGTTTATTTTTGTCTAAGTCCTAGATGTAATCAAATAGCTCCTCTAGTTTGAGCAAAATATTAATTGAAAAGTCGATTTAGTATTACTTCACTTCGTTGGGTTCAAACTTTGTCACCTTACCTTTCTTAATTGCTACAATCACATCGTAGTGTGAACAGTAAGCGAATGTGACATCATTGGTTTTGTTATAAAGGTTAACTACATGACCTGCACCACCTAGCTGGATACCGATTGGCTCCAAGTCAGCAAAAAAGAAACGACGCAGTTGATCACCACTACCAATCTGACTCTTACTCTTAGTAAGCAAATCTAGTTTCTGTGCTATAGACATTTCTTCGGCTGCTGATGCTTGGACTAATAAGGGATTGATCACCTTTAATGGTGCGTCCCAAACTGTAAAAAAACTAACCAAAGCAAAACTTGTAAGTATGGGCGCGAGTTTCATTTGTGACTCCTCTTGTTTGTTTTATCCTGAACATCCCAAGCATCTCAGGCGGGAGTGAGAACCTATTGAAACTAAGCCACTATTTTTATGAATTTATCCCTTGAGAAAATTTAGTTTATTCTCATCGCTTTCTCAGTTAATGATGGTATCTGAAAATCACAGCATAATTTAAGTATTTTCTCAACAAAACCTCATTTTTAACTGAATGAGAGCAACTTAATATAATGAGCAATGCTTTCATTGCAATCGTGTTATTGTGACTAGACCCAAAAGACCACATCGCCTAATCCATAGAGTTTCGGGACAAACATATCTCTGGCTAGCAATGGTAATTTTTGCAGCTTCTGGCGCAGTTACTCGGAAGCTAACAGAAATTGGTGCTGAACATTTTATCGGCAATCGCAATCCGATTTCTTTGTGTAATGTTTTATTCGTGGGAAACCTTTGCGCCTTGATACTTCTGCTCCTAATCTATGGGCGACAGTGGAACAAAGCTACTTTGAAGCAATTCTCAAGGACGGATTGGGTCAGTCTAACAGCAGTAGCTATTTTATCAGGAGCCTTAGCCCCTGGCTTAATTTTTCAGGCATTAGCACTCACAGGAGTGAACAATGTCATCTTGGTGGGACGTTTGGAACCGCCTCTAACTCTGGCTTTATCAGTCTGGTTATTGAAAGAACGCGTAAATATTTGGGAATTTATCGGAGCGATCGCAGCGTTTATCGGTGTTATCCTAACGATCATTCTTCAGCCTCCAGAAGAAACCATGATGAACATGGGAGGTTTCGGTTTAGGAATAGGGGAAATTTTAGCAGCAGTAGGATCTGTGGCCATAGCCGCTTCTACAATTCTTGGTAAGAAATACCTTTCGCAGATACCTTTGGGAATCTATAGCATTTTTCGGACTGCACTAGGAACCGTAATCTTTTTCTTCATTGCTTTAGTCCTCTATGGTAGCGATCATTTTGCTGATGTTCTCTCACCGTTCTTGTGGCAATGGATGTTTCTCTATGGTGGGTTAATTGTGGTACTAGGTCAGTCTTTTTGGATTAAAGGCTTGAAAACTGCCACTGTATCTATGGCTTCCTTAGTTAGCTCATTTAGCCCAATTGCAGGCATCCTAGCAGCTTATTTAATTTTAGGTGAAGCCCCAACCCTACCTCAATATATTGGTGGTAGCGTGATTTTAGTAGGCATATTCTTGAGCCAGCTTGGCACTTGGCATAAGATTACTAACAGAGTTGCATCTGAGAAAGTGAATTCTACTCCAGCAAAGCAACAGGTAGAAACTGGTATGGGATTCAAGGGAATTTAAAGTGGAAAAAAAGCTGATGTCTTAAACCTTTGCGTTATTTTTAACTGTACAGTTATGAATGCCCTGCTGCATTACTGCATTAATACATACAGCACTGCGAAAGCAAACCACCCCTTCCAAATCAGTAAAACCCTTGTGGTATAAGAATTACGAATTACGTTAGCGTAGCGGGGCGAAGCCCATTACGAATTACGAATTCTGCCCTGCTGCACTAGTATGTCAAAATGAAAATACCCGATACATCAAGGTGAGCGATCGCTCCGAAAGCTAGATTAAAGGATTGACCTGAGCAATGGCAGACCCAACCAATCACAATCAAGCGGGAGAAGTAGCTCCCAGCACTGTTGACAAGCAAGCTCCCAGTGTGGCTGAAGAACACGCTCCTAGTACAGATTCACCCGAAGCTACAGACCTTCCTACTGCTAACACGCCAGACCCTAAAGCCGCAAACCCCGAAGATAACCCCAATGCTGCTAAACCAGCTGCTGCATCACCCAAGCGAGAAAAAGCCGCCGCCGCAGCAACAGGAGAAAAACCCGCAGCCGCAGCTAAAGCCGCCAAAAAGGAAAAAGCCCCATCTGTTGAAGATAAGCCATTTGTAGAGTTCATTGAGCAAGACTACTTGCCAGCTTTACAAAAAGCGATCGCTCAACAAGGTGTGCAAGATTTACAGGTGTCTTTTGCCAAGCAGAAAGTTCCAATCACTGGCTTTGAATCTGCTGAAGAATGCTGGCAAATTATTGGCAGTTGGAAAGAAAAAGGTCAGCGTCAGTTTAACCTGTATTTCCCCGAAGAAGATATTCAAGGGAAAAAGGGATTTTCCTGTAATGAAGGCAAAAAACCTAGCACTCTTGAGTCATTCTTGATCGATGAGCGCAAAATTACCCTCGATTTGTTGGTCTTTGGCTTAGTTCAGCGTTTGGATGGACAAAAGTGGCTAGGTATAAATTAGTCATTGGTCATTAGTCATTAGTCATTAGTTTTTTAACAGAAGACAAATGACTAATGATAATTTAAAGTTCATGGAAATGGTAGATAACGGCTCCAGTATTGGGGTCGTTATCTATTTTCACGTAACCAGATTTGTACATCTCATTGAGAGTAGCTTCAACTTCAGCAAAGCTAGCTCCCGTGAACTTTACGCCTTGAGTAACAGTTAAAATACCACCTTTATTTTCTGCCGCTTCAATCAGTTTAATCATCAGTTGATTGCCTGTTGGGCGGTGGACTTGAGAGGCAACCACTGCTTGATTTAACGGCACACCCAAGGGAGATACACCCGCTTTTAATCTCAGTTTGCGTTCATATTCGTCAACCATGCCAGGGATAAGAAGCAGATCCACGGTCTGCCCTATGTAAAACAAACCAAAAGTACACAGCCACAACAAACCCGTCCCTATTTTGCCATTGTATAAGCGGTGTAGCCCTCCCAAGCCGAAAAATCCGACTGCACACAAAATATAAGAGACAAGGAGTCGGTCTTTCTGTTGATTGTTTTCAAGATTCATCTTGTTTTCAACCCTTTGGATTTGCTCTTGTTGTCGGAGATGGGTTTTCCATGTTGTAGTCACAACTACAGAAAATTACTGAGTTAAAAGTGCTTGAAAATACAAGGAATGCGTGCTGCTCCACTTGATGGAAACAGTTCTAATCACTGAACTACGTTTATTTGACTACTAATCCGCGATTCTTGGTTCCGTAAACATTGAATGATTGTTGCAACTCTTAATCTTTTGCTTACAAATTTCTCACCCGCACCTTGGTAGACTGAACTTTATACAATTGGATTATTGTGGGCTGTTACGCCTTGCCAGAGCTTTAACCTTGGCTTTCTGGTCTACTTAAGATAATAAAGACGAAAGAGCAATCAAGACATGGTAGATTCCCTCAAAAAACCAGGCTTTGAAGAAATCCGGCCAGGGATTAAAGTCCCGGCAAAAGAAACCCTGTTAACACCTCGGTTTTATACTACCGATTTTGATGAAATGGCGCGGATGGATATCTCCGTCAATGAAGACGAGTTACAAGCCATTCTCGAAGAGTTCCGCACCGACTACAACCGCCATCACTTTGTTCGGGATGCCGAGTTTGACCAATCCTGGGATCATATTGACGGGGAAACTCGTAAATTGTTTGTTGAATTTCTAGAACGTTCTTGTACAGCAGAGTTTTCCGGCTTTTTGCTGTATAAAGAACTTGGCCGTCGCTTGAAAGGAAAAAGCCCCGTCTTGGCAGAGTGCTTTAACCTGATGTCACGGGATGAAGCACGTCACGCTGGCTTTTTGAACAAAGCTTTGTCTGACTTTAATCTGTCCCTAGATTTAGGGTTTTTGACTAAGAGCCGTAGTTATACCTTCTTTAAACCGAAATTCATCTTCTACGCTACTTATCTTTCTGAGAAAATCGGTTATTGGCGCTATATCACCATTTATCGCCATTTAGAAGCGCATCCCGAAGACCGGGTTTATCCAATCTTCCGGTTCTTTGAGAACTGGTGTCAAGATGAAAACCGTCACGGCGATTTCTTTGATGCGATCATGAAATCCCAGCCGCAAATATTGAATGATTGGAAAGCAAAGCTGTGGAGTCGCTTCTTCCTATTGTCTGTGTTTGCGACAATGTATCTCAATGACATCCAACGCAAGGACTTTTATGCCACCCTTGGATTGGATGCGCGAGAATATGACATCCATGTAATTAAGAAGACTAACGAAAACGCAGGTCGCGTATTCCCACTGATGCTGGATGTAGAAAATCCAGAGTTTTATCAGCGGTTGGATACTTGTATAAGCAATAACGAGAAGTTGGGTGCGATCGCTAACTCCAACACTCCCAAATTCCTGCAATTCTTCCAAAAACTGCCACTTTACATCTCCAATGGCTGGCAGTTATTGCGGTTGTACCTGATGAAACCGATTGATACTGTTTCTGCTCAAGGAGCAGTTCGTTAAGTTATAACAGATTTGCAAAAGCTTTAGTTAGTGGTTCTGCAACCAGCAGAACCACTTTTTTTGGCCGAAATATTACCCTTAGGGGTACTACTCGTCAATAAGTCTAGGCAGTTAAGTTTGATATGTAGTTTCGCTGTGTACAAACAGATGACAGACATATCAAACGGAATTGGAATCATTAGACAAAGACCAACTTTAGTCTCAACCTTTGAACTGCTAGTAAAGCCAATTACACCAGTTACTGCTCCTGGTGGCGGGGCTGTTGCTCGCACAGTTGTCCAAGGTTACTTTTTAACCATCGCCAATACTAGCAGCTCCAATGTAAGATTGACGCTGCAATTCACTGCAACTACACCGCAATTAAATGTAGCCGATACCGTAACAATCAGCGATGTCACAGGAGCTAACAATTTTAGTGATCTAATCCCTGTTGCAGGCGATCCCAACAGATTTACCTTCAGTGTAGGCATTTCAGCCAACGACACAGCTTTAGTTACCTTACTACCTGATGTCACCAAGCCAGAGATATTACAAGCAGCAAACCTAGAAATTCGCGGGTATGTGGAAATCTTAGTAAATTCTCCCTCTGCGGCAACTCCAGTTAATCTGCTGTTAACGCCTGAACAGAGAGGTACATTCCTACCTCAAGATTTAACTATTCGCAATCTTGACTTCGATCAATTAGCCTATTCTCTGCCCACATCTACTGGTGGAAGCTTGTTTACGCTGACAGGGCCGCTAGCGTTGAAAAGTACTAAGGAACTGAAGATAGAAGTCAAAGAATTCGAGAAAGTTCAGAAAGATAAAGACTTCGAGAAAATTCAGGCTGAAAAACTCCCTGAGACAAGTCAAGTTGAAAATCTGGCTTCAGCAAATGGTTCAAATGACCTACAGCGGCTAATCGGTCTGATGGCTCAACGTCTTGATCAAATAGAACAGGCAAATGGGCAATCTTTCATCCAGCCCCAAGAACGCCCAAATGTCGGTCAACAAGTAGTTAATCAACCAAGGAATTAAGCAAGAGTGTTGGTTGTTGTTGCCAGTCGTCATGACAAAGCCGCTGAGGCGCTGGTTGCTAATTGGGCGGCTCATGGTCATGGTGTCAGCCTACTGACACCTGAAGATTTGTCAGTGGTTGGATGGCGACATTACTTGAGTTCTATTGATGGGGAAGCAGGGGAAGAAAATTCTTCCTCATTCTCCTCAGCAGTGGTAGGTGGGGTTGCGAGTGCTCTCGATCAAATCACCGGCGTTTTGACTCGCCTACCTTCTATTTTTGAACAGGAACTTCTGCACATCGTTCCTGAAGACCGGGCATACATCGCTACGGAAATGAATGCTTTTCTAATTGCTTGGTTGTCCAGCTTAAAATGTCCAGTCTTGAACAGACCAACGCCGACATATTTATTAGGGCCTGCTTGGCGACCTGAACAATGGGTTTATGCGGCTGCTCAACTGGGTATTCCAGTACGTCCGATGCGACGGCAAAGTTCAATGTCGGCAAATGTGTGTCCCCAGGTTCTCGAAAAATCTTCGGTAAAGGTGACAGTGGTGGGCGATCGCTGTTTGGGTGAAGTTGAAAAAACCCTAGCTTCACACGCCAGACGCATCGCTGATGCTGCTCAAGTTGATTTGTTGACTGTTCATTTTAGCAGTAGCGAATCCCCAGCAGAGTTTTTGGGCGCTGACTTGTGGATTGATATTTCTGCACCAGATGTAGGTGATGCCATACTTGAGTATTTGAGTGGAGGTAATGCCAAATGCTGATTTTATTGTGGGGTATTACCGAAGAATCTCCCTTAGCAGCAGTTCACTCAGAATTAACTAGTCTAGGCATACCTTCAGTATTCCTCGACCAACGAGATATTTTAGATACTGAAATTGAACTTTCTATAGGCGATCGCTTACAACTACCCGTCCAAGGGCAAATTCGTACTTGGTATCAAAAAATTGATTTGAGTGAAATTACAGCAGCGTATTTGCGCCCCTATGACTCGCGCCGCCTTCCTCAAATTGCCCAAGCAGGTGCAAATAGTCGAGCTTGGCAACATGCGATCGCAGTTGATGATACCTTAATGTCTTGGTCGGAAATGACACCCGCCTTTGTCGTTAACCGTCCGTCTGCAATGGCTGCTAATGGCTCTAAACCTTATCAACTAGAGCAAATTCGTTCACTCGGCTTCAAAGTTCCCGAAACCCTTGTCACCACAGACCCCGAAGCTGTGCGATCTTTTTGGGAACTCCACGGCGACATAATTTATAAATCAATCAGTGGTATTCGTAGCAAAGTCTCACGTGTGGGAGTTGAGCATCTAGAACGCCTTGATAATGTATCTTGGTGTCCAACTCAGTTTCAGCAGTATATACCCGGTAGAGATTATCGCGTTCATGTTGTAGGTAAAGAAATTTTTGCCAGCGAGGTAATTTCTCAAGCTGATGATTACCGCTATGCAGCAGAAAATGATGAATCCACAGAAATCCGTGCTTGTCATCTTCCTGAAGAAGTAGAACAGCAGTGTAGAGTATTGGCAAAAGCGATAAATTTACCTCTTTGCGGCATTGATTTACGCCGCACACCTGGAGGGGATTGGTATTGCTTCGAGGTTAATCCTTCACCTGGATTTACTTATTACCAACAGTTTACAGGTCAGCCGATTAGTACTGCGATCGCTAATTTGCTGGCAGGCAAAAATCGAATCTGATCAATAAACTTGTTTAATAACTTTGTCTTTTAACTATGCTGTTATCCCTAATCTGCCTTTGTCTACAAATATTCAAAACTCAGAATGGGAGACAGCAAAAAGATATTTGGGTAGTATAGTGTGGTTTTGTACTATAGCACTTCTAGGTTGAGTCTAATACAGACCTAACCCCCAGCCCCTTCCCTACAAGGGAAGGGGAGTAAGATTCCATTCCTCTCTCCTAAAAGGCTACGGTGTACACACAAGTCTGAAGTAGTTTAAGAAGCTGGTTTTTACCCCACCCTAACCCTCCCCTTGTAAAGGGGAGGGAACTAGATTTCCGGCTTCCCCCCTTTCCAAGGGGGGATTGAGGGGGGTAATTCGACTTGTGTGTACACCGTAGCCTTTTAGGAGAGAGGAATGGAAGTGAGGTCAAAATCAGCTACATATTCGGGAATTACTTCACTAGGGTCATAGACATCGTAACCAACAGCACTCAAAAAAGGAACAATTAGTGCCATCTTAGCAGCTTCTTCGCCAACAACTTGGTCAGATCGCTTACGCACTTGTTCAGACACCTTAGCAATATTTTCAGTGAATCCCATCTTGCTTACTCCTGATACATTAGTGATTATTGATACGTCTTTTTTGTAAAATAGGAGTGATTTGTAAGGTGACGTAGTACATTTAAATTGAAAGTCTTAGCGCGATCGCCTTCTTCATCACTCCTATAAAAGTATTCCCAAATAAGTACCAGCCTGTAACACTCATCACCTGTTCACAAGTGCAATGGCATCGGTAATGAGTAACGAGAAATCAGAATGATTTTTTATGAAGCGTCAGTCTATAGGGATTCTCAGAAGAAAAATACTCAAGCTAACTTGTTGCAGCTGCTTTGTTTCCATTCTGGCTGCCATTTTTGCTGCCGTTACCGTTCACACTAGCAATGAATGACGGTTGCTGTGAACTGGGAACTGCTGACTCGCCTCGCAGTCCCTTGCGGCGCTGGTTCTTAAGAACACCTCCCGCCATACCGTACTCCACACTGCTTTTACCATATTGAGTAGCAACTCCCAACAGCATGTGCTCTGCCATATCTGCCAACTCGCGCTCTGTTTCGAGCATTTCATAGTACAACTTATCAAGGTTGGAAAGAGCAGTATTGTATAAATTTTCTCTAGTTCGCATCGTCTCAATTAAGCTTGAGAAGGCCGGTAGGGTGAGTCCATTGCCTACATTTAAATTCGGATCAATTGAGTTGATGCCAGCAGCACGACGCGCTGCTTTTTCTAACACCTGAGACGTTCTTTTTCTCCGAGCCATGATATAAACCTTGTAATCCAGTACGGTTAATATTCTTTACTTTAAAAAACTTCCGTATCGATCGGCTTGAGAAAACTCCAGCAATTATGCAATGGTTTTTGTTACATAGCGATGGTTGTCATGAATGCGCGATATACCGAAATGAGAAAGCAATCAAGCTTTTGAGAAAACAATATGTCTTTTTGCTTGCTGAATCTACTGAAATGAAAAAGCAATTAAGCAGTTTGAGAAAGAAATATGGCTGTTTACTTACTGAATCTACCGAAATGAATACGCGATATACCGAAATAGGAAAGCAATTAAGTTTTTGAGAAAGTAATATGTCTTTTTGCTTGCTGAATCTACCGAAATGAGAAAGCAATCAAGCATTTTGAGAAAGCAATATGGCTTTTTGCTTGCTGAATCTACCGAAATGAGAAAGCAATCAAGCATTTTGAGAAAGCAATATGGCTTTTTGCTTGCTGAATCTACCGAAATGAGAAAGCAATCAAGCATTTTGAGAAAGCAATATGGCTTTTTGCTTGCTGAATCTACCGAAATGAGAAAGCAATCAAGCATTTTGAGAAAGCAATATGGCTTTTTGCTTGCTGAATCTACTGAAATGAGAGAGTAATCAAGCATTTTGAGAAAGCAATATAGCGGTTCTCGTTTACGTGAGGTACACCCGTAAGGGCACGGCACTGCCGTGCCCCTACACCTGGCGATATGATGTTGTACCGCATCTGAGTGGGAACTATATGCTTGATTGCTTATTGAAATCAACTTGAGCAGGTATTAAAACCTTCACAAGCTTTGTCTATCAAGGAATGAGTCATTATTAAATTTCTGCGGCAGAATCAGATCTGTTGTTCACTGTTAGACGCTCAAGGAGGGTTCTAGGGCTAAAGTTTTTGTCAGATCAGCAAGGAGAATGCGATCGCAGAGGTTAAACAATTCTACCTCGGTCTGGGTCTGTCGCATCAGCCGCAGGAAATGACCCTCAGCGTCAACACTCAGGGCAATGTAGTTGAGGAACATTTTGAGGTAGCCTACACGCGATCGCTCTGGCATAGTTGCCGCAGTGGGGGTTTGCCATAAACGATCAATATAGTTGCGTACTTCTACTAAAGGAACGGGCGTGATTGGCTCGAAGCGCAAAGCCTGCCGAATTTGGTTAAAAAGCCAAGGATTCCCGATCGCCCAGCGTCCCACCATCACACCCGCCGCACCTGTTTGAGAAAGCACTTCTTGGGCAGTTGTCGCAGAGTTAATATTGCCATTGGCAAGCACTGGACAATTGACTCGTCTGACCGCTTCACCGATCAAATCATATTTCACTGCCCCGTGGTACATATCTTTCACTGTGCGACCATGCAAACTCAGCAAATCAATGCTGTGGCGATTGATGATATCTAGAATTTCGTAAAAGTTATCTGTATTTTCAAAGCCTACGCGCATCTTGACCGTCAAAGGTCGATCGTTGATTGCTTGCCGCAGTTCTCCTAAAATCCGATCCACTTTTTCTGGTGAGAGCAGCAATCCACCCCCAACCTTTTTGCGATAGATTCTAGGTGCTGGACAGCCCATATTCAAGTCAACTCCAGCGATATTATAGTTGCAAAGTTCCTTTGCTGTTCTTACCAAGTCTGGAATGCTTTCGCCAATCATTTGAGCAAAAACAGGGCGACCCGTGTCGTTTTCGGTGATTGCTGCCAGAATGCTACGATTGAGGCGTGAGGTATCATTGACGCGGAAATACTCGGTGAAAAAGTAGTCAGGACTGCCGTAGTGGGCAATAACCTTCATAAACCAAAGGTTTGTCACATCCTGCATGGGCGCTAGAGCGGTGAGGGGTAAGTATGGATAGAGCGAATGGGGGAGCGATACCTGGGACGACATAGAAATGAAGAGCGTTCGACAAAGCATCACTCTATCAAATTCAGGAAAATAGTGCTTACATTCGGTAAAAGCAGATACTCAAGATGTATCCAGCAAAAACCTTCGCCTTCACCAGCCTAGCTATGCCCAAAGACTTCTCGTGTCAGAGCAAGAAAGAGAGGTCGTTCTTTCAAACAGCAGTGCTCTTGCTAATCTTGGTCGATTGTTATCGTAATGGACTACGCTCCACCTACCTTAAGAGCGATCGCTTCTTAGTCTCGCTCAAGAAGCAGCCCAAAAGTTATAGAGGTGTCCCAGAAGGCTGTTGCACCCTATTGTTAACAGTTTTTGGTTCTACAAAAGCTTCTCTACCTGTAATCAATCTAGAGCGACGATTACGAGTGATATAATTCCACGCCCACTGAAATACTACTAGTAATTTAGTGTCAAACTCGATTAAGAAGTAGATGTGAACTAGTAGCCAAAATGCCCAAGCAATGAAACCTGTGAGTTTGATTAAGCTTAAATCTACAACAGCTAAATTTTGCCCAATCATCGCCAAACTACCCACATCGTTGTAATGAAATTGTGGCAAAGTCTTACCTTGAAGCCGTCGTCGAATTAGTTTACCTACATACTCTCCTTGTTGTTTAGCTACAGGTGCAACACCAGGTAAAGGTTTAGCATCTTGATGGGAGAAGTTGGCTAAATCTCCAATTACGAAAATGTTGTCATAACCCTCGATAGACAAGTCAGGTTCTACAATTACACGCCCAGAGTAATCGCGCTCTACACCTGTAGTTTCTGCTAAGACTTTCCCCATTGGGGAACCTTGAACACCTGCTGCCCACAAGATAGTTTTTGAGGCAATTTCTGTAAATTCATTGTCTTGCTTGAAAGTAACAATATCACCTTCAATATTTGTCACTCTGGTGTGAGTGTGGAGTTCTACACCTAACTTTTGCAAAGATACTGCTGCTGATGCCGATAACTCTGGCACCATGTGTGGGAGGATGCGAGGGCCCCCTTGTAATAGTAAAATTTTCGTTTCTGAGGTGTCGATACTGCGGAAATCTTCTTTGAGAGTTTTGTATGCCAATTCTGCGATCGCACCTGCTAACTCTACACCAGTCGGGCCACCCCCCACAATCACAAAACTCAACCAAGCACGACGTTTTTCGGGATCAGTTTCTTTTTCTGCTGCTTCAAATGCGCCAAATATCCGGCGACGCATTTCTATCGCATCTTCCACAGTTTTCAAGCCAGGAGCAACTTCTTCCCAATGATCCTTACCAAAATAGGAATGGTTAGCACCTGTGGCAACAATTAATGTGTCATAAGGTACTACTTCATCACCCAAAATAACTTGTTGCGCTTTTGGATCAATATCATGTACTTCTCCCAACAACACCTTTGTATTCTTGCTTTTGCTGAATACAGATCGCAATGGTGCGGAAATATCAGAAGGTGATAGCGTACCTGTGGCAACTTGATATAAAAGCGGCTGAAATAGGTGAAAGTTACGTTTATCAATGAGAGTAACATTTACATTCGCTGCATTCAGACCCTTTGCTGCATACAGTCCACCAAAGCCACCACCAATGATAACAACCTGATGTGGTGCATTTTTATCAAGTGAGACTTCCATAAGAAATATTGCCTTGTGTTAAGAACTTGTAACTATTCTTAACAAAGATGTAACAGCATTATGATAGAGGTTGCTGTTTATTTAGAACAATTGAAAAAATCATAAAAGTAGTCAAAGTTAGTTCTTACCCTACAAAGAAAATCCCTGTTGTTTTACTCGATTGGAACAGCTTGGTATAAGGTGACTCTCGAAGCGCACACCTCTCCAGCACCAAGTTAAAACAAAAACTACTTGCGCCGTTCTGTACTGACACCTTTTTTGCTTCTGTTTGAAATTATCACAAACAGAAGACTCAACATTGTACCAAGGCATTCTATTATCTATTTTATTTTCCTAAGCACTATCAACCGTTTTATTTTCAAGGTAGGTCTAGACACTCAAAAAAAATTTCTTTAGGGACACTTGGCTGCATTCGTTAGGCAGTATAGGATTTTACTTTAATTGCTTGTGTCTATGCTTAAACTTCAAGCAAAGGGAGGGTGACGGTAAAGGTTGTGCCAACTCCAACTTGACTATCGACTATAATATCGCCTCCGTGTGCATCGACACATTTTTTGACGATCGCTAGCCCCAAGCCAGTACCAGGGATGTTTCCCACATTGTCTGCACGTCGGAAAGGCTGAAATAGTCTCTTTTGGTCTTCTTTAGGAATACCAATTCCCCAATCTTGAACTCGGAAAATTACCGCTTTTTCCTCACCAATTAGTTCAAAGCGCACTATGCCGCCCGGTAGTGAATACTTAATTGCATTGCTCAGTAAATTGCCCAAAATGTGCCGCAGCAAGCTTTCATCCCATAATGCTTCGTCTAATTGCCCAAAACTGGTGAACACTAAATTCACATGCTTATCACTTGCCATTAATCGAACTTCTTCGACCATTTGGCGGCAAAAAGCTTCTAAATCTAAGCAGATGAGTTCATACCCCAGCCTACCAGAATCAGCTTTCCCAATGAATGTAACTTCATCCAAGAGCTTTGCCATATTTTTGATTGCCGAGCGAATCATTTGTAAATGATTCAGTTTTTTCTCTTTGGTCAATCTTTCATCCTGGTTTTGTAGCAAACCAGCAGCCAAGAGAATAGTATTTAGGGGATTGCGGATGTCATGGGAGAGCATCGAGACAAATTCAGATTTAAACTGGTTGAGTTCATTGGCTTTCACCAGTTCCGCAGTTCGTTCTTCAACCCGAATTTGTAACGTCTCATTGACCGTGCGTAATGATTCTAAAACCTGCTTGCGCTCGATCGCATAACGTAGCGATCGCACCAACACATCTACATTTACCTGGCGCTTGACTAGATAATCTTGTGCCCCCTGCCGGACTGCCTCAATTGCCAGTTCTTCATCATTTGTATTAGTTAGGACAACAATTGGGATGCTTGGCGCTTGACTAATTAGCGGAGGTAGAGATGATAATCCTTGGCTGTCAGGTAGAGTTAAATCTAACAAAATAACATCATAATTATACTGACTTAGTTCCTGAAATGCTTCCCCCAATCGCTTCACATGAACCAGAGTAAACTCTTGGGACTGGGCTTGCGCCAGAAACTCTTGTAACAACCTTGCATAAGCTAGGTTATCCTCAATTAACAAGATTTTTACTGAGTAGCTCACAACCATAATCTTCGGGTTTCACCCCCTATTGCTCCTCTATCTTGTAATTAATCATTTGTCATTTGTCCCCTTGTCTCCCCCTGCCTCCCCTACCTCCTCTGCTCTCCCTGCTTCCCCTGTTCCCTCTGCCTCACTCCGATGGTAGCGTCACAGTAGAGAGCCAAAAATCTTCAATACTCTTGACGATTTGAAATAATTGGTTGAGGTTGCGAGATTTAGTGATATAGCAATTTACATGTAAATTGTAGCTATGAAAAATGTCATCCTCATTTTTTGAGGTTGTTAGCACAACAACTGGAATACGCTTTAGTACTGGGTCGGCTTTTATTTCCGCCAGTACTTCTCGACCATCTTTTTTAGGCAAATTCAAATCCAGCAGGATGAGGTCAGGGCGCGCTGCATCAGCATATTCACCTTCTTGGCGTAAATAAGCCATAGCATCTATGCCATCCCTGACCGTTACCACTTGGTAAGGCACTGAACTATTTTTCAATGCTTCTTGGATTAAGCGAATGTCAGCTTTATTGTCCTCGACCAAAAAGATGGTTTTGTGTTTTTCTCCCGTTTCTACGCTCAAGTTCGCGTCCTCCAACTGGAATCGTAAAGAAGAAGGTTGCGCCTTCACCCAGTTCTGACTCTACCCAGATTCGCCCTCGGTGACATTCGACAATCTTCTTACAGATGGCTAAACCCATACCTGTACCAGTATATTCATCCCGCGTGTGTAAGCGCTGAAAGATGACGAAAATGCGATCGCTAAATTTTGGGTCAATGCCAATACCATTATCCCGAACTGAGAACAGCCATGCATCTTCTATCCTTTCTGCTCCCAGATGGATTTGTGGCGGCTGGTCACTGTGGAACTTAATAGCGTTACCGATGAGGTTTTGGAATAGCTGCATCAGTTGGGTGCTGTCAGCCATGACTATTGGTAAGGGATCGTGAGTGATAATAGCGCCAGTTTCATTAATGCGTTGACGCAAATTGCCCAACGCCCGATTTAAGGCTTTCTCTACGTCGGTCATTTGAAATGCGATCGCTTGCATATCCACTTTCGAGTATGCCAGCACATCATCAATCAACGTCTGCATCAGGCTAACTCCCTGCACAGCGTAACTAATAAACTCCTGAGCATCTTCGTCAAGTTCTTCGCTATACCGCATCTCCAACAGCTGCACGTAATTCACAACTTGATTGAGTGGTTCTTGCAAGTCATGGGAGGCGACGTAGGCAAACTTTTTCAATTCGGCGTTAGAACGTTCTAAATCCTGCGCTAACTGGGCTAGTTCATCGGCTTGACGCAGCACAATATTAACAATTGCTTTCCGCAGTTCTAATGCTGCTTTAACTTCGACATCTTTCCAAGGTAAAGATGTCAAGCGAACCGTTTCTTTCCACAGTTCAAATGATTTGCGTGGACATAGGCGAACATTTCCTTCTGACTGGCTAATTTCAAACGCTTTATTAGGATCGCCACCCCAATTTACAGTTTGAATTACTTCCGGTCGGAACCACAAAACATAATTTCGCTTGGCGATGGGAATCGCTAACAAACCACTGGCGACATTTTTAAAACTTTCGGCATCTGGATAAATGTGTGGTAGAGAATCTGTATAGAATACTTCTTCCTCAACATTATTCTTAAGCCATTGGACTAAAAAATTCAGGTCTTCTTCTCTAGGTGTTTCACCGACTACTGTGCAATTTCCTCCAAAACACACAGCTGCGCCTTGAGCGCTGGCCAAATCTAAAAGATACTGCGGGTTTTTAACTAAACCATCAATGAAGTTTTCTTCTTGAGACATGTATTCAATCAAGACTGATTGAAGGTGTGTCAGATTTATCCGGTGATAGTAGTCTTGAGTCTCTTCTCTAGCAGAGATTTCTGCAAATATTACTCGCCCCAAAAATTCGCAAGCTTTACGCAATTCGTAAGAAACATATTTAGGAGACTGATGATGACAAGCAATTAGCCCCCAGAGTTTTTGGTCTTTAATTAAAGAGATCGTCAGCGACGCACCAACACCCATATTATGCAAGTACTCCATGTGACATGCAGCAGCACTTCTGAGAATAGAGTTGGTTAAATTAATCGGGCGATCGCTAATTGGATTATTGACAGGAAAAAGTTTTACTGGCTGAGAATAAGAATCTGGGATGATTCTGATCGAATTGGCGGCAAATAATTTTCTCGCTGGTTTGGGAATATCTGACTCTGGGTAATGTAGTCCTAAGTATGGTTCTAGGCTTTCTAGTTTTTCTTCAGCGACAACGGAACCATGTCCATCATCATCGAATTTATATAGCATTACCCTGTCAAATTCCGTTATTTTCCGAACTTCTTGAACGATAACTTGACAGAAATCACGAAGATTTGCTGTTTTTTCTAGTTGGTTTATGGAGGCTCTAGCAAGGTGATAAAAGCTTAAAAATGGAATATTTTCCTGAGTAATAGCAGGTTCTAATTCCAGAATTAAAAATCCCTCTTGATTGCGGTGAAATATTGCATCAAATACTATGTAATCATCACCTTTTTTTCGCACCCAAACTTTGGTGGGATTGATGAAATCAAGATTTTCCCCGGATAGCCCTGTTTTAATTCTCTCTATTTGAAAGGGATCAAGTAAATCTTCTAGTTTTTTGTGCAACATATTTTCGGGAGCAATTCCGAAAATATTTAATGTATTAGTACTAACTTGTAATATTTTTAGCTCAGGCTCCTCTAAGACTAACAGGACACCATGAGGCTGAATTTGGCTAGAAATATGAATCGGTGCCTCTTTCAAGCTAATTAAATTAATACCTGGGAATTGTAAGTTCATTTCCATGACGATCCTCCTGTGTTGTCCGGGAGCATCAAAACTAGAGTATCTATAATAACGGAGAATGATGAATGTAAGAAATTTTATAATTTTTCATTCAGCATTTTTACTTAGTATCTAATTTCCCATGCCCTGGTGTTGCGTTTTGCAGCCTTAATATCATCTGCTTGCGCTTTGAAAAGTCTAACAGTCGCTAAAGTTACATAGCGATAAGAAATGTGAAATGCATGTGATTAAACAATTCTGTATATGTGTAGATATGTTAAAAAACAGAATTCAGAAGCCAGAATTCAGAATCGCTCAAATTTGGCTGAAGTTAGAGAACGCGAAACATTCCAAACTCAAAAGAAAACTAAAAATCAAACTATCCTCATCAGGTTTACTTGTATTTCATAGTTTGTGACATTAAACCACATACTAACTAAGCATCTGGGGGTGATCACTAAGACATTAGGGGTAATATTGGTCAGCCAGGGATACCAAACAGAGGCAAACAGGGTTAACCCATCGGATATCTAAAGGTAAACTGGGGCTTTGACTATCAGTTTGACTATCAAAACCGCCATTTGTGTTGTTTCTGGAAGTCCTAAAAGGCTGAAAGCCTTGAAGGCGGCACCCGGATTTGAACCGGGGGTGGAGGTTTTGCAGACCTCTGCCTTACCACTTGGCTATGCCGCCACATCATGAAATATAGAGCTTTGTTTTGTCTACTGCTCGATAACTTAAAGATATAAAGAGTATTTAACAATGCTAATTCAACAATAATAGCACAAGTTTAACCTAGTAAGCGCCTAAGTTTGACTTGACTTTTGACTGTTTGACTTTACCAATCGAGCATGACAAAAACATCTGCCTGACGTTAAAATAAATGTATTAAATATTACATAACCAAGCACAAATGCTAAGGAAATTATTACCAGAAATAGCAAAGGTAGTCGGGTTAGAAAATCACCAAATTTTTTGGCAGATGTAAATAATGAAGATCAGTATTCGATATGGCCAGCCAACCGAGAGAATCCCCTTGGCTGGCAGGATGCTGGCAAAACTGGTACGAAAGGACGAAAGAATTTGGGTGCGATCGCACCCAATCAAAAACAGATCAATCTCGTTAGAGATCACTTCTTACACCTTCACTTCATCGGCAAAATTACCCCATCGGACAAAGTGAAATGGTCCAGCGATAGAACCCCAGAGATGTTCATCTGTGTCTAAATCCCTTCCCCGATCGAGGCTAAAAAATTCTTTAGCGTCAATCTCAAATTCGTTATCTAGATAAGTATTTTTGCCGTCACGAACCACAATGCAGCATTTACCAGGTTCAACCCTACCTTTAAAGCTAGTACCTGTCCAATCTACAACCATGTTGCAACCTGGCATTTTTTCCAATTGGTCAACGGATAAAACTTTTAAACGTTCGGGATCACGAGATGCGCCGTAAAATTTTTGTTCTTCCTTGATCGTGTAGTGTTCAATAACAATGTAGTTTTCTGCTGGAATCAACTTCATTACCCGCATCCGGTAGGGTTGATTGAGCATAAAATCATAAGCTTGTTCGAGAAACAAACTTACCCCTGAGAACAACTCCAAGGGAAGGGGACGGATACACACACGAATGTGAGCATACAAAGGCGGATTTTCAAAAGCTTGTTCTTGATTGCTGAAGTCAGCTGCCATCCAGCGGGCTAAGGTGGCGATATCAGTAGAATGAGTCATTACAAGATAATCAAGTAGTTGCTTAAAAATTAACTAGGATTATTTTGACACTCCACAGACTGAAAAAACTGGCTGTGATAACTTCTGGTGCGTCCGCTACGCGTAGCCGAGATCCCTTCGCCCCTGCTTCAGGTAGTAAAGTTTAGAGTAGGCTTTGCCTACGCAATTTTTCATAGTTCCAGAGTTTTAGTTCCAGAGTGCTTAAAATCCCATTGCCTCGGCGACTGCGCCCAGTTTTGCTGCAATCCCCTGTTTAAATTGACTGTGATTGTGTTTAATGGCTGTATCTGGGTCTTTTAGACCATTGCCTGTGAGGACACAAACCACTGTCGCCCCTGTGGGAATTTGGTCTTTCACCTGCAACAACCCGGCTACAGAAGCGGCGCTAGCAGGTTCGCAGAAGATACCTTCTGATGCTGCCAAAAGTCGATACGCATCGAGAATTTCTGCATCGGTAACGGCGTGGAAATTCCCCTGACTTGCGGTTTGCGCTGCGATCGCTAACTCCCAGCTAGCAGGGTTGCCAATACGAATTGCTGTCGCTAGGGTTTCGGGATGTGGTACTGGCTGACCATGTACTAACGGGGCTGCACCTGCGGCTTGAAATCCCATCATTCGCGGTAAGCGATCGCACTTCCCGTTTTGATGATATTGACAAAATCCCATCCAATATGCTGTGATATTTCCTGCATTGCCCACGGGGATGCATACCCAGTCTGGCGCATCACCCAGCACATCAACTATTTCAAAGGCCGCTGTTTTCTGCCCTTCTAGGCGGTAGGGATTGACCGAATTTACCAAAGTTACCGGATAGCTTTCGGACATCTCACGGACAATTTCTAGCGCTTGGTCAAAATTACCTTTAATTGCCAATACTTCCGCCCCGTACAATAATGCTTGGGCTAACTTGCCCAGTGCCACATAACCGTCGGGAATCAGTACAAAGGCATTCATGCCCCCACGCTTTGCATAAGCGGCGGCGGCTGCTGAGGTATTTCCCGTGCTGGCACAAATTACTGCTTTTGCTCCTGCTTCCTTGGCTTTGGAAATTGCCATAGTCATCCCCCGGTCTTTGAAGCTGCCGGTGGGATTGAGACCGTCATATTTTACAAAAACCCGCACTTGTCTACCAATGCGTTCTGCGATCGCTGGCACCGGTATGAGGGGTGTGTTACCCTCCAACAAAGTGACGATCGGTGTTTTTTCGCTGACAGGCAAGTATTCGCTATAGGCTTCTATCAGTCCGGGCCAGGGTTGGCGATGAGATTTAGCAGCAGACAGGCTCAAAGTCACGGGATTTAAAATTTCTTAATGTAAGGATTGGATATTTAGAAAGGGTGGCATAGGGAAGCGCAGGATGGGGAAGAGGAAGAAAGTGAATTTTTCCTTGCCAGTTCCCAGCCCCTTAATTCCAAAAGAATATTACTTAAGAATATTATTTTTTGTGGTGTAGGCGTTTCACTTGCCATTTTTATTTAGAATGTCAGTTTATCATAACCGCCACAGCGACCTTCGGTTTAACAAATTCGGCTGGGGATGCTGACGGAGTGAAAAAAGGTAAAATGCGGTAATAATTAATACAAAAATAATTTACTGACTATCAATTAAGTATTTCTAAATACCGTCGACTGTACAGAAGTTTTGCACAGTTGGGGCGATGTGTTCTCAGGAACACAGCCATTATGTTCACCGTCTCTTATGATTGAACCTAAAAACCATTAGAGTAATTGATTGAAAATATACAATAATTTAATAAAGCTTAAAAGAGCATTATTATAATATTTACTAATGGTGTGAGTTAAGTTGTGGATTTAATTAGCGATGCCTACTTGTTTATCTAGTGTTTCTGATCGCGAGTCCCAGGCTAACTGGGTCAGTAAGTTAACCAAGTCTTATTATCAAGACGATCAGCAAGCTAAATTGATACATTTACAAGCAGAGGTAGATTCTCTGTTGCAGCAGTTGGAAAATCTGAAGCACCAACGTCTGGCCGAAACCAACCAAAAAGAATAAGTAGGTCTTGAAGATAGCGATGTCTACGACGGGCTACGCCTACGCTTTTCCCCTCTCTAATCTAAATTTGAGTAAAGGGTAAATTTGAGTAAGGGCGTGCTATTCAAAGCGCTGATTTTTCTCTGACCAGCGCCTCAAACTGTAGTTATGAGCATTTTCTACTAATAAAGCTAAGGATTGCACGCCTGAAAGCTTGGCGATCGCAGAGAGTCTTTGTAAGTAATTTCCTGTAAAATCAGTGTAAATGACTTCATTACTATCAGACAAAATTATAGTCCGGTCACGCCGTTGCTCTGTGTTTTTCCCCTGAATTTCAGGTGTAGGCTGATTCAAGGATGCTATTGCTTCTACTGAGATAGTCAGTATTATTTCTGGTTGAGCGTTATTTGTTAAATCAATCACTTGAACCGGCCAATCACCCAATTTTTCCTGCATCTGCTCAAAGCTAGGAATACCACCAGCCGGAACTTCACCAGATTGCTGTAAAGATTGCCACAGACTCGATAACATTACCTTCATCCCTTGGGGATTTTGTTGATGCAGTTCTTGTAGAGTAATTGGAGATGGTTGTACCCATTCCAGTGCTGCATTTGTCAAGGCTAAAGGTTTGGGTTGGAGAACATCGTTTTGATTTTCTGGAATTTTTAGGCCAGCAGCTAATAGGCGTAAAACTTTACCCTGTACTTGCACCGCTTTGATAGCGGCTATCGTAATTTTTTGTTCTCCATTTGGTAACCAGACCACAATCTGGATTTCAGGGTCAGAACTGATTCCCAAAGTTTCCCACAAAAATTTGGCGGAAGTTTTGGGTGGGTTCAAATTCTCAAAGGGGGAATTTAACCAGCGTTTCCCGTCATGAAATGCACTCACCTCTACCTGATACCAAACTTGGTTATCTGGGAGTTTCAAGTCTGCTGAGGATGGTTGCAGCCATTCGGTGCTATTAACTTGAGTAATTGATTGCACCGTACCGACAATTTGACTGGGGTGAGTAGAGGATATTTGCGACTTTTTACCCTCACCATTGAGTTTTGCTAACAGACCTTGAATATAGGCAAGGTCATCTTTTGTAATTTTTAGTTGCGCCTTCAACCAAGAATTAGCATGTCCTTCTCCCCGCTGAACAGCTAAAATCAAGGCAAACCAAGCTTGCACCTCTCGTCTATTTGGGTTCACCCGTAACGCTGCTACTGTGCGATTCCACAACCGTTTTTCATCAGCTTTGAGTAGGGTAGCAATTTCTTGGGCATTATGTGGCGACGCTTCAAACACCTGTAAAGCTTTTGCCCAGCGACCATCAATCAAATCTGCTAGCGCTTCTTGACTAGGACTTGCCCAATTTTTCTGGGCTTGGGTTTTAGTAAGTTGGGAGTGCAAGCGAATCAAATCCATTTGCGCTTGCGCTGCCTCTGGCAAAACTCCTTTGCGTTGTTTCTTGATGAATTTCAACCATTCAAAGGCTGGTGTCCACAGTCCACTACGGGCAATTGACAGGGCATTTTGAAATGTAGAATCCTTGAGGGCTGCTGATTGAAGGGTAATCGCTTCCAATTGAATTGGTTTGAGGAATAACTTCAGAGGCTTAACTTGGTAAACCTGTAAGTGCGGTTCTAAACCGACTGTTTGATCAACAACTAACTCTTTTGTACCATCACCAGTTACTTGCTGCCATTTGGGCAATTGTCCATTAGGACTAGTCCAAGACAACATTTGTAATAAGTTTGTGCGTTCTGGATTGTAGTATACGATGTGACCATAGGCGATCGCACCAGTTCCTTGTTGACGTTGACCCCGCAAATTAAACCAAACCCCTGGTAATGGTGTCCCACCTTCAATGCGTTGCACCTCAGTTAAAGGTAGGGGAATATTGATATCCTGAGGTTCTGATATCCCATCAAGCAAGGGAGAAGTCACAAAGGATTCTTCTGGCCCAGTTATAGATAATTGAGTCGCCAGGTAGTAGTAATTTTCTGACCGAGATTTAAACTCTAACTCCTCTGAGCGCTCGTAAACCCTAAGTTCCACAAGTTTTTCACAATCAGATTGACAATTAGCACGCTGTTGAAAAACTGGCAGTAAAAATGAGTTTTCCGCATCCTGATGTAAAGGCAGAGTTTTCCCAAATATTTGGTTTTTTTTACTCAAATCGAGTTGAATTTGTTTGAGAGTTTGGGGGCGTTCATGATTACCTAGGGGGATTTTTGCCCATGCAGGTAAAATTTTATTTAGCCAGCTTACCTGATCTGGATTGAAGATAAAGAGAACACTAATCCAGGCAAAAGCCATAATTAGACTAGCACTACTCAACAAAATTGCGATCGCTAGCGTTGACGACAACCAACTTCCCCGTTTTAGGTTTTTCTGGGGTTTTTTAGCAACACGTTTCATCACACCTGCATGAGGTTTATTTAGTTTAGAGGCTTTTGGCGTCAGCTTGCGTGAGCGATTTGCCATATTAGTTTTCAATCAATCCATTAAATTAGGCATTAGGTATTGGGCATTGGAGATTGGGTATTAGTTATTCACCACGTCCCCACATCCCCGTGGCTCGACCATTCCCCAGTACTTAATACCCTGTTATACTCGCCCTTTCAGAAGTTGCCCAGAAGCATTAAGTCTAATTTGGGACAAAATCCGTAAATTTCCCCATGTGAACGCTAGATGATCGGGAATACACTCTTCACTTAAGTATGTGAACAGAGTGTAAAAAATTGAAAGGTAGATTTATTAGTAGCCGCAGTCATAGCAAAACCTGGATGTTCGCATGGTTACTAATTGCGGGAGTAAATGGAGTTGCACAAAAAGCAATAGCACAAGAGTACATAAACACAATAACTACTCAGGAGTTAAAAGTTAGGAGCCAGGAGACAGAAGTTAAGAGTGATAATATTATTCCCTCATCTCCATCCCTCTCCCCAAAAGATCCGATGGCACAAGTTACATCGGTTTCTCAACTCAAAGACGTACAACCGAACGATTGGGCATTCCAGGCATTACAGTCTCTAGTAGAACGTTATGGTTGTATCGCCGGATATCCAGATAGCAGCTATCGCGGTAATCGTGCGTTAAATCGGTATGAATTTGCGGCCGGTGTGAATGCTTGTCTAGATAGAGTCAACGAATTAATCACTACAGCCACCAGCGATTTAGTCACCCGCGAAGATTTAGCAATATTACAAAAATTGCAGTCAGAATTTGCCCCTGAATTAGCAACTTTGCGGGGTCGTATGGATAGTTTAGAAGCTAGAACCGCCGAAATCGAAGCTAACGAATTCTCAACAACAACCAAACTCAGTGGACTACTGATAGTTGGCATTCAAGGACGCACTAACAATCGTGGCGATGTTAATCCTAGAGATGGACAAAAAGATACAGATGATGCAGGGACAAACGTTAATGTTATGTCTCTGGCGCAGTTGTATTTAACTAGTCAAATCACTCCCAGTAGTTACTTGTTTATAGGTCTTATAGATGGAAAAGGTACTACTGCGCCGAGATTTACCAATAGTGTTTCCCGGAATGATGTTTTACTCGGCTATGAATTTCCTACAAATAGCTTGATTGTAAGTGACCTTAATTTTCATTGGCTAGTGACAGATAAATTAGCAGTGATGGTGGGAACAGAAGGTGTAAGTATGCCAGCTGCTTTCCGAGGCCCCAATCGAGTAGAAAGTGCTGCAACAGGGCCGTTATCTTATTTTGCCCAAAGAAACCCTATTTTAAATATGGGATACGGTCACGGCGGTATAGCTATTGATTGGCAATTTGCTCAACGCGCTAGTTTGCAAGCTATTTATACTAGTTATCAACCAGGAAATCCCGGTCAAAGCAGCGGTTTATTTGATGGAACCACCACTACAGGCGTGCAATTGCTGCTGACACCAACCGATACTCTAGATTTAAGTTTGTATTACGTTAACAATTACTCCTCAGATGGCTGTTTACTAACCTTTGTTGGCGATGAATGCTTAACTACAGTTAATACTACTACAGGAAAATCAGCACCCTTGCAAACCAACGCCGTGGGTGCGACTGTAACTTGGCAAATTTCTTCCCGCATTAGCGCAGGTGCGTGGGGTGGTTATACTAAATCTTACATTCCTGGGCGATCGGGAAATGTAGAGACGACAAATTATATGGTGTTTCTGAATTTCCCTGATTTATTCGCTAAAGGAAATTTGGGAGGAATTTATGTCGGTCAACCTCCTAAAATCACCAGTAGCAACTTACCTTTAGGGAATAATGTCCCTGATTTTGTCAATACAGGTTTAGGACGTGGAGGTGGACAACCAGGGACAACCACTCAAATTGAGGCATTTTATCGTTTCCAGCTAACAGACAACATCAGTATTACACCAGGAATAATTCATCTCTTGGAGCCTGGACATACACCAGATAGTGACTCAGTTACCATCGGGATTCTGCGGAGTACTTTTACTTTTTAATTTCGCTTGCACATAAATATTATTTAACTTATTGAACTTAAGTATTTACAGATGTTTATACCCAAGTGGACGCAACATACAATGAAAATCTCTTTTTAAATATCCTATACTCAATGCCCTATAAACCATGCTCCATTTTCAATTGATATAAAAAAAGGTTTGGCTCATGGCCAAACCTCTATATAAATCCAGTGCATAACAACATCCCGAATTAATTTACTCATTATTATATTCATAGGGCATCTTCCTATAGGATGTGTGCAAATATCCTGAAACCTGATAGAACATTACCTGAGTATCTCTGAATACTAAAATAAAAAATTAATCTGCCATAGGCTAGAGGCTACGACAGATTTATTGAGATGTTAAAGTTAGTAAAATAGTTAGAAAGATTTTTACTTCCAGAACTTGCATCAAAGCGATGTTCCCAACTAGCAATCAAAATAAAAGACGGGATTATTTATCCCGTCTAAATAGCTTGAAAGTAGCAATACACCTTGGACTCTGGAAAAATAGCACAAATAAAATTCAATAGGTTGTAAGGCTAGCAAATAATATGAACAAAAAGAATGCTCGTTTAGTTGACTCTTAATGTTTTAATCATTTGCATTCTAGTCAATTTAACATAGTTTGATTGTAATGTAATGCCAAAATGCCAAATAATGAACAACAAAAAAGACGGGGGTTAGCCCGTCTCCTGTATAATAAGTAAAACATCTTGGTAATTTCTGCAATATATCAAAATACTTTAATCACAATCTGCCAAATTGCCAAATACTTACCAATAAAGCATAAATATTAATTTCTCTGTAGTTAGATATTTTTATCAGCTATAAATTTTGCTCTCGCCAAAAAATAATAGTTACTCAAAGGGTCTAGTTATGAATTGCAACAAGAAAATATAGTTTTATATTGTGGGTAATGAACGTGAATTTGACACCTCATATCGTGTCTGTTTAATTAGCCCAATCAAAAGACCTCTCCTTGGTTTTACTAAACAAAACCTTCCCTCTTTGAATTTGAGAGGGGCTGCCTTTAACTAAGGTTCAAGGCAAGGAGAGGTTCGTCGAACTCACGTTGTTCAGATAATTGCTATATAGTTAGTTAAGCAAAATCAGCCCCACAACATCAGTGGTGCGCCATTCCTTATTAGTATCAACTTAAATCAACAGACAGGAAAAAATCTCATTTCCAGGATCTAAAAAGGAAATGCTGCCTACATCATTTCCGCCGCGAGTCAGGTAGGCGGAGGGGAGCCTCTTAGTGACGCTCTCCCGCTAACCGCAAGCGGTGTAACGCTGTTTTATGACTCTCACGAGATAAAAATCAGAAACATTGGTTTCTGATTTGTTTTTATAAATCTAGGCGTAGGTTGGGTTGAGGAACGTAGACGCAAAGAGGCTTACCGCAGGGTAACCCAACACCAAGAATCCTTGATTTTGTTGGGTTTCACTCTGTTCAACCCAACCTACAAATATTTTATTTTTTCAGAGTAATAAAAGAGCGGTAACGGAAGCATCTAACCTCACGATTAGAGTTTTGATTCACAGGACTGGTATTCCAGTATCTTCCACAGCCTGCAACGATGCGTCCACACCGCCGCTCCTATCATCCCAACGCTGGGAGAAGACTCGCTACCGCTTCTCTGCGAGACGCTACGCGAACGCTATCACCAACGACCCTTACGGGTGTGGTTGGAGTACCCCGGAGATTTTGATGGGCATTCCCAGCCTCTGGCTATTGGTGACAACTTAAGAAAAAGGTAAGCTTGTCAACAGGTGCATCAAGGGAAAAAACGATGGGAAATCCAAGAGTCGGAAACCCAGATCACAAGCGGGATAGAAACATGCCAGCGCCAGAAAAC
>NZ_JACJTD010000027.1 GCF_014698505.1 Nostoc foliaceum FACHB-393
TCTCCTTAAGAGCCTGCTGTAGCTGAGTAATTTGTTCCGAAGTTAAAAAGTTTTTGGCTGGTGGTGGCATAGTTAATTTCAATCTATTCTGCATTTATATTATGCAGCTTAAATGCCGATTAGCTTATCAATGCAATTGATGCTGTTTGTACCTGTCCTCCATCCTCGATACGCAACTTTCCAGTGGTGATTGTTATGTCACCGGCCTTTCCAGCAACAGCAGTTGAACTAGACAATGTACTACGTAGCTGGAAATTCTCGAATAAGCGAAAGCTACCAATCACCTTCACAGATTCAGAGGCGGTCACCGTTAAATTTCCCCCTTTCCCCTCAGATGTAGTAGCAGTACTTACTTGTGCACCATCCTTAACAATTAAGTTCTTGCTGGTAATAGTTAATTCTCCTCCATCCCCTCTACCCGTAGCACGAGTTGTCACTAATACATTTCCACCAATAATTTCTACGTTGTTACCCCGCATCTGGATATTGCCTGGACTACCATCTTTGTTACTAGCATCTACCCGAGATGGAATTTCAGAACCGTTAACAGTTCGCCGGATTAGTTGAATGTTCTTGAAATTTTGGATACCTTCATATCCCAAATGCCAACCTTGGTTTGTTGGTTTCAGCTGGACTAAACTATTACTACCAACACTTCCTAACTCAATTTGCCCCGACACTACTGTTAAATTTCCGCCCTCCAGTATTATGTCACCACCTACAAGTGCCAATGTGTTGCCTGGTTTAATTTGTAGACCAACAGGGTTCGTTAGGCCATCTGGATTTGCTTGAGATTGATTGCGGATCTCACCTACAACTGCTCCGAATTGTAAACCAGTGGGAGCACTAACTGTAAGCAGGGGTGTGGTTTGAGGCTCTGTGGCACTAAACTTTGTACCATCGGCAAAGCTTAAACTACTCGCCGTACTCGCTACAAATGAACCACCAATGCTTAAAGAAGCATTGGGACCAAAAATAATTCCGTTGGGATTAATCAAAAATAGGTTGGCTGTGCCATTAGCTTTAAGGATGCCATCAATATTAGAAATAGATTTACCTGTTACCCGGCTAATAATGTTCTGAACACTGCCAACATTTTTAAATTCAGCAATGCTATCTTTAATTACGGAAAATTCCTTAAAACTGTGGAATAGATTGCGTCCACCTTGGGATAGAGTTCCACCTTCAATAATTGTGATATTGCCCTGTAGTGTAACTTGAGAATTACTAGGTAGAGTAGCATCCTGAGTAATTTGTGCAATAGCAGAGTCTGTAGATAAAAGTATTGCACCACCTATTATAACTCCTAGACTTTGGAACCACGCCCAAATATTACTCATGCCAGATATCGCACCCTTTAAAAGTATTACTAGTTTCTGAATATGTTGAAGCTGTATCTATATTAAGCAGTACTTACACAATTTACGTCTTATCAAGTAGAATACATTGAATTTTGGAATCTACGTTTTGCTCTCAATAATTTTAAATGATAGATAGCTATTAAATTGATAAAACTTTCTACATTTAAGAATCCAGAGCTGCCAATAAGACAGTGGATAAACACAACAATAAATTGTGTTTATAATAAAAACCTCTATTAAAAGCAATTTGGTAGGAGTATAATCAGGAACATTTGCTGTAATGCCAACCTAATTGTTGCTAAGTAAACGTCACCATAAATCAGGTACGAAATTAACTTTTGGAATGAACAGTGTGTAATGTGATCGCAATTTTGATTTCCGACCCCTTCTTGCGGTGACGTGTACTAAATTTCTTTATTGAGAATAAGGTAAGCTTTCATGAAACTGCTAGCAATATAATTCAGTTTTGAGCGTAAGCTATTATCCTAATTCTCAATGAAATGATCAAGAAAATAGCAATTAAGTTGACAATACTATTAAGGCGAATCCTTACATATCGTTAGGCCTGTTTTCGGATCAATCCCACAAATTAACCCTTTTAATTTCTTTGGTTGATTTACTCCTAGAGAATTCTGAATCTCTTGCTGCTCAACAGGAACATTCAATTGAATTGCATCTGGGTCTATAGCACTCTGCAAGCCCAGAGAATTGTCTGCTGAAATACCGTCATTTTCGATCACAACACCCTCATCAGAGTTCTTCAGGTCTTCACTCAATTCGTTTTGAATATCATTTGTTAGTTGTTGGGTATTTTGAGAAGTCATAGTTTTCTCTCTCCTTGCAGATTGGTAAATATGTGAACTTATTTTGTAATGTACTAAATTAACCTGACTTCAATTAGTACAGTTTGGCAACAAATGAATCAAAGATACAGAGTCTAGAGTGGCACGAAAGCATTAGGTTTCTAACGCTCTTGCTAACTCCCATAATTATTACTTCAACTTGCCTAGTAATAATTACGCATTGTGTAACAAAACTTCATATATTTCTGCCGGATTTCCTTAAAGCATTCATTAATCTAGCTACTGACTTTTGATCACTTGCAAAGAAGCGATGTCTACGACGGGCTATGCTAACGCACCACACCTGAGTTTAGTAGAAGGAGCGATCGCATGTATGAAGGTTATTCTGAATAACCGATCGCACTTTAATTAGCAGCGCAAGATGTAGCGACGAGTGAGGAGTTATGGGGCGAGGCAGTGGGAACTTGAGCAACTAGAACCACGTTCCCATTAGCATCTATAATCCATCCTTGGGCTTCCACAATTTGAGTAGGTTCATTGACATAATTAACGTTCTGTGGTTTCTCTTCAGTGTTTCTCTGCTTGTGAACAACCACTCTGTTCTGGATACCCTCAGCACGATTCTGACTCTCTGGAGAGAGTGTGATCCAATCTGCTAGCACTGCATCAGCCATCAATGGCTCTGTCGGATCAGGTGCTAGTCCTCCACGCCCAGTTGCAATAAATGAACTTCTGGCTATTTTTCCACCAGAATTACAACCAGCAGCAATTTGCTGGGAAGTATCAACCAGATTTACGGGTAGTTCCACTAATCCTTTACTGGGGTCAGCATCTGGTGAGTTGATTTGTACCGTGCCATTTAATGAAGGGTTTTGTTGAGAAAATGCCGTGATGTCATTTGTTCGCAGGTTAGTCGGGTTTATTTCTTTTGGGTCAAGTTTCCCTACGTCTGCACGAGTGCGGGGCACAAATCCAAAAATGTTCTTACTGGTGATTGTGATTTTACCACCAGAGTCAGAGAAGGCATTGGCAGTGATATCGTTATTTCCGAAGGGGGCAGCGATTAGGAAGCCATTAGGTGCATTGATGATAATATTACCGCCATCTCCACCAAGCCTTGCTGTACCTGCATTAGTGGTTATTTGACTTTCGCGGCGCATCAATAATAAGTTTTGCACCTGTAGCCTAATATCCCCACCTCGACCTGACTCACTATTAGATGTGAATTTTCCTTTATTGTCCAGAAATATGGAGCGAGCGGTTATATTTAAATCGCCTGCTTTCCCTAAGTTATTTGGATCTCCGATATAGATTACATTTTTTCGAGCTTGGCTGCTCACACTGATTGCAGCCCCATCCTTAATAATCAATTGCCCTGTAGTTAGGGTCAAGTTTCCGCCATCTCCAGGCCCTTCAGTTCCAGAAAACAAGCCACTGAGCCTAGAACCATTTGGTGAGGTTCCAATTAGTTCTACCGACTCAGTAGCGTTCACCGTCAAGTTTCCTGCTTTTCCTGTATTTGTTGGTGTAAATTGATTAAGAATATACCTATATGTGCCCTCAGAACTTGTTGATATTCTTGCCCCTCCTAGGATACGCAACTTTCCAGTATTAATTGTGATGCTACCAGCGTTTTTATCGCCATAAGTTGCACTAAATAATCCACTGGATATTAAATCACTACCATCTCGGAAGAGAGGAATTAAGGTTCCACTGATTAGTTCCACGGAATCTGAGGCGTTTATGGTCAATTGGCCATAGAATTGTGCTCCACCTCTGACCACCAACTTCTTAGTAGTGACATTGATATTTCCAAAGTTTCCGGTGGAGAAACTTTGAGCTAACAGTTGTGCATCTTGTTCAACTACTAAAGACTCAGAGGCGTTCACTGTCAAATTCCCTCCTGATTGCCCTCCAAAGGGATCAACTACGGTTAGCAAACCGCCACCTACCCGCACAAGCCTGCCTTGCACGTGGATATTACCGCCAGCCTCTCCATGAGTATCTACAGTAGATCGAATTCTATTTAACTTGATTAGTTCGACATTCTGGAAATTTTGAACACCTTCATATCCCAATGCCCAACCTTGATTCGTTGGGCTTAAACTGACCAGACTATTACCAGCGACGCTTCCTAACTCAACTCTTCCTTCCTTTGCAGTTATATTTCCCCCCTCTAGCGTTATATCACCGCCTATAAGTGCCAATGTTTTGCCTTGCTGCACCTGTAGACCAACGCCTTGTCTAAAGATATTAACCGCACCATCTGGTTTGGCTTGGGATTGATTTCGGATGGGAGCCGCAGTTGCTCCAAATTGTAAGCCAATGGGAACGCTTAGTGTCAGTAGAGGTGTAGTTTGAGGAGATGTAGCACTAAACTTTGTACCATCAGCAAAGTTTAAACTATCGGCCGTACTAGCTACAAATGAACCGCCGATATTTAAAGAAGCATTAGGCCCAAAAACAATGCCGTTAGGATTAATTAGAAACAGGTTGGCTGTGCCGTTAGCTTTCAGAATGCCATCTATATTAGAAATCGAATTGCCACTCACCCGACTGATGATGTTTTGAATATCTATTGCATTATTAAAATGCGCTGTCCTTCCCGCAGAGACAGAAAACTGTTCAAAGCTGTGGAACAAGTTTGTACCACGAACTGCCCCACCATCAATCTGGTCTATAGGCTGACCATCGATTAGCTTTGGTGTAATAATTGAACTTTCAGATCCAAGTGTGCCATCTTTTTGTATTTGGGCTAAGGCAAAACTTTCAAAGAAAGTGAGCACTCCAGCAATTGCTAAAGTACTCACGATGCCTATCTCCAAGCACCAACTGCTTCGGTTTCGATACATTAAAAACTTGCACCCAAAAAATAAAAGTATATTGAAATACTGTTCCTTGCTAATTAGGTAAGTAAGTGGGTGAGAATAATTAAAGGTCTGTAGTAATGGCTTCAGCCCTATTTTTTTAAAGGCTGGAGCCGTTGAATACGAACCAATTTAATTAATTTTACATTGGGTAACATATAGGAATCATATTTGATTTCTGAAAAAATCTAAGTATTTGTAGGGTGTGTTAGGCGTAAGCCGTAACGCACCAAAGCCTTAAGAATGGTGCGTTACGCTGTCGCTAACGTACCCTACGTATCTTTTCAAAAATCAAATACTAGTCCTATAGTTTGATTTATTCTTGCCCACTGACTTATAGTGATACTGAAAACTATCTCAGTAGCCTAACTAGTAAATGCAAAGTTCAGCATTTTTATACTCACTAGAATAAACTCTTTGCAGTACGAAAACTAATTTATTTAGCAGTTACAGCCGAAAGGGTCGCCAGTTGAGGGGCAAGGGATACACCATGATTTTTGCACTAGCACAATTCCCTGTTCTGAGCCTCCTGAAATTGCTGGCAATAATTCATTAGGTTGCTGTTTATTAACTGCATCACCAAATTTTATTTTATTTGGGTCAAGATTGCACTGCCACTGAACGATCAAAGCTCTATCTTCTAATACTCCATACTTCTCAAGCACACTATATAAGTCAGCATTATTAACACTTTCAAACAGTTTCTGTTGAATCTCGTCTTGTAACTGCTGTAATGTTTCAGAGTCCATAACTGTTTCCATTTATTACAGGATGTATATAGTCTTGCTTCAGCTTTGCTAGTAAGAATTATGCTTAGTGTGATAAAACTTAATATTTTATTGCTGGATTTACTTTAAGCATTGATGAACTATAAGAGCGTACAACTTTGCCTACATTTCTATTCGCCGCCAGTTTCCCCCATTCAATTCTTAATTCCCGTCGCAGCAATACCCTGAATAAACTGACGTTGACCGATGAGAAATAATACCATCACTGGAACTGTCGCTATTGTTACTGCTGCCATCATCAAGGGCCAATTATTCGTAAATTGTTCCTGAAACTCAGCCAATGCCAATTGCACTGTCCTTAATTCGGGACGGGTTGTAAATACCAAAGGCTTAAACAAATCATTCCATTCGCCGATGAAGGTAAACAAAAACAGCGTCACCAAGGCCGGACGGGCTAAAGGTAACATCACCCGCCACAAGATTTGTAATCTGTTCGCCCCATCTATGGCTGCGGCTTCCTCTAACTCCACGGGAATTGTCTGGAAATACTGACGTAGCAAGAAAATGCCAAATCCGTTGACAGCAGTGGGTAAAATCAGCGCCCAGTATGTATTTATCAGGTGCCCCCACTTCAAAACCAAAAAGATGGGAATCACCAATAACTGAAAGGGAATCACCAAAGTTGCTAAAACGATCAATAGCAGTGCTTGGCGTCCCCGAAACTTCAGCCGTGCTAGGGCATAACCAGCCAAAGCAGAAGTGACAATCTGAAACGCCGTCACAGCGATCGCTACCAAGGTAGAATTAGCAAACGCCAGCAAAAATTTTCCCTGTTGCCATGCAACGCGGTAATTAGCTAAAGACCAGTTATTTTTGGACAAATTTTCTGGGCTGGCGGCCGTCGGTGCAAAGGAGGTGAGAAAGACCACAAACAAAGGTAGTAGAACGATAAATGCCCCTAGCAGTAACACTACTAGGCTCAAAAAATCGCCAGATTTCAGATTCGGGTTTGGTTTAAACATAACTTCAACTGCAAAGCATTTGTTTCGCTAGGACTAGAGCATCTTCCCCAGCAACAGTTAATCTATAAACATAGTTACTTGTTAAGTTAAATTAAACCACAGTGATTGTTACCCTCAGTTCATAGGGTAAATTGAATCCTGGTGTCAAATAATTCAGGTTTACAGGAGTAAACATAAACCATGCAGCAGCTTGCAGACCAATTTAAAGAATTAGATTTCAAGAGCGAAACATACAAAGATGCTTATAGCCGGATTAATGCGATCGTGATTGAAGGGGAACAAGAAGCCCATGAAAATTACATCACACTCGCCCAACTGCTGCCAGAATCTCATGATGAATTGATTCGCCTATCTAAGATGGAAAGTCGCCATAAGAAAGGATTTGAAGCTTGTGGACGCAATTTGCAAGTAACCCCAGATTTGCAATTTGCTAAGGAGTTTTTCTCTGGGCTACACCAAAATTTTCAAACAGCGGCCGCAGATGGGAAGGTCGTTACTTGCTTGTTGATTCAGTCTTTAATTATTGAATGTTTTGCGATCGCAGCATATAACATTTACATCCCTGTTGCCGATGATTTTGCCCGCAAAATCACTGAGGGAGTAGTAAAAGAAGAATACAGCCATCTAAACTTTGGAGAAGTTTGGTTGAAAGAACACTTTACAGAATCCAAAGCTGAATTAGAGCAAGCAAATCGCCAAAACCTACCTATTGTGTGGAGAATGCTGAACCAAGTAGAGGGTGATGCCCACACAATGGCAATGGAAAAGGATGCTTTAGTAGAAGACTTTATGATTCAGTACGGTGAAGCATTAAGTAATATTGGTTTCACGACTCGCGATATTATGCGCTTGTCGGCCTACGGACTCATCGCCGCTTAAAAAATAGTTAGGAGAAAAGCCGGAGACGCTTCGCCTCCGGTGAGGAATTATGAGTCGTAATGCCAACTCATAACTCCCAACTCCCAACTCTCAACTCCTAAAGCTATTAAATTCCACGCTCTCAAGACAGCATAAGCCTAATAATCACTACATGTTTGGTCTAATTGGACATCTGACTAGTTTAGAACACGCTCAAGCGGTAGCTCAAGAATTGGGATACCCAGAATATGCCGATCAAGGGCTAGACTTTTGGTGCAGCGCCCCGCCGCAAATTGTTGATAGCATTATTGTCACCAGTGTAACTGGGCAACAAATTGAAGGACGGTATGTAGAATCTTGCTTTTTGCCAGAAATGCTAGCTAGTCGCCGCATCAAAGCCGCAACGCGCAAAATCCTTAACGCCATGGCCCATGCACAGAAGCATGGCATTAACATCACAGCTTTAGGCGGATTTTCCTCAATTATTTTTGAAAACTTTAAGTTAGAGCAGTTTAGCCAAGTCCGCAACATTAAACTAGAGTTTGAACGCTTCACCACAGGAAACACACATACTGCCTACATTATTTGTAAGCAGGTGGAAGAAGCGTCAAAACAACTGGGAATTGATCTATCAAAAGCGACTGTTGCTATATGTGGAGCAACTGGGGATATTGGTAGTGCAGTTACACGCTGGCTAGATGCGAAAACAGATGTCCAAGAACTTTTGTTGATCGCCCGCGATCAAGAACGTCTCAAAGAGTTGCAAGGCGAACTGGGACGAGGAAAAATCATGGGTTTGACAGAAGCACTGCCCCTCGCTGATGTTGTAGTTTGGGTTGCTAGTATGCCCAGAGGCGTGGAAATTGACCCCACCACATTGAAACAACCCTGTTTGTTGATTGATGGTGGTTATCCTAAAAACTTAGCGACAAAAATTCAGTACCCTGGTGTACACGTGTTAAATGGTGGAATTGTAGAGCATTCCCTGGATATTGACTGGAAAATTATGAAAATAGTCAATATGGACGTGCCAGCCCGCCAATTGTTTGCTTGTTTTGCCGAATCAATGCTGCTGGAATTTGAGAAGTTATACACGAACTTTTCGTGGGGACGGAATCAGATTACCGTAGACAAAATGGAGCAGATTGGTCGGGTATCAGTAAAACATGGATTTAGACCACTGCTGGTTTAACTGTAAGGGTTAGGAGTTAAAAGTTAGGAGTTAAAAGTTATAACAGTTAAAAGCTAAGAACTTTCATCAGTACACTCCTTCTAATATCTAACTCATCACTCCTAACTCCTAACTCCTCACCCCTCACTCTGAAAAACCTATAACTCGTACCTATAACCCCTACGATGGCAACTACCGAGCGTAAACCGCTATTGTTAGATTTTGAAAAACCCCTAGCAGAACTCGCAACCCGAATTGATCAAATTCGGCAACTTGCAGAAGAGAATGGCGTCGATGTTTCTGGTCAAATTCGTCAACTAGAAGCACGCGCTATGCAACTGCGTGAGGAAATTTTCAGTAGTCTATCCCCGTCTCAGCGACTGCAAGTCGCTCGTCATCCGCGTCGCCCCAGTACTCTCGATTACATTCAGGCTATTAGTGATGAATGGATGGAATTGCATGGCGATCGCTGTGGTGGTGACGATCCGGCTTTAGTTGGTGGTGTCGGTCGTCTGAGTGGGCAACCCGTGGTGATGTTGGGTCATCAAAAAGGCCGTGATACCAAAGACAATATTGCCCGTAACTTTGGAATGCCCTACCCTGGCGGTTACCGCAAAGCGATGCGGTTGATGGAACACGCCAACAAGTTTAGTATGCCGATACTAACTTTTATCGATACGCCAGGAGCTTGGTCTGGCGTAGAAGCAGAACATCAAGGTCAAGGAGAAGCGATCGCCTACAACTTGCGCGAAATGTTCTGCTTAGATGTGCCAATTATCTGCACAGTCATTGGTGAAGGTGGTTCCGGTGGGGCACTTGGTATTGGCGTAGGCGATCGCCTACTCATGTTTGAACACTCAGTTTATACAGTCGCTACCCCCGAAGCCTGCGCCGCCATTTTGTGGAAAGATGCTGGCAAAGCTCCCCAAGCCGCTGTTGCTCTGAAAATTATTTCCCACGATTTGAAAAAGTTGGGAATTATCGACCAAATACTACCTGAACCCACTGGTGGTGCTCATTCCGATCCTTTAAAAGCTGCTACCACTCTCAAGCAAGTCCTGCTAGAAAATTTGGACGAACTCAATCGTTTAACAGCTCCAGAACGCCGTCAACTGCGCTATGAAAAATTCCGCAAAATTGGTGTTTTTACAGAAGTTGCCCACTAACAGCACTACATAATGATTGATTAGCCGAGCAGCAATGCTATAATTGCCTATGTGCTTAAAGATTTTTAACAATCTAGCCATAGGCATTTGCATGTTTGAGAAATCTACTCAATTTGATTGAGTGGGTTTTGTGTTATTAGGTAATCTAATTTGAGTGTACGGCGTGGTTTTCCAGGCGATGATTTGTTGTCTTCACTGGTAAAACCTACAATATGCCAACTATTGCACTGCATTATAGCAGTTGCTTAATGGAAATCATCAGATTTTTAGATTCCTTTAATATATCCAAACCGAGAAATGTAAATAATTGGGTGGTAATAGGCTTTGGGAACTGCCAAAAAATTGGGAGACACCATGAGTGTTGAGCAAAAACGACGCGCCCTGATTACTGGGGCAAGTAGTGGAATTGGGAAAGCAACGGCTTTAGCCTTTGCGAAAGCGGGAATAGATGTCGCCTTAGTCAGCCGTTCTTTGGATAAGTTGGAGGCGGTAAGAGAAGCAGTCGAGCATACTGGGGTGGAAGCGAAAGCTTACGCTGTAGATTTAGCGCGGATATCTGAAGTAAAAGAAAAGATCCAAGCGATCACTCTTGACTTTGGTGATATAGACATTCTGGTAAACAATGCGGGCCTTGCCTATACAGCTACTTTGAGTGAAACTCCTCTAGAGGACTGGCAGCAGGTAATTGACTTAAATCTCACCAGTGTGTTTCAGTGCATTGTGGGGATTTTACCCTCAATGCGCGATCAGGGTACAGGCACAATTATCAACGTCGCCTCAATTGCCGCCAAGCAGCCCTTTCCCGGTTGGGGAGCATACAGCGTTAGCAAAGCTGGTTTGATTGCCCTCTCTCAAACCCTGGCACAAGAAGAACGCACCCACGGCATTCGTGTTACAGCTATTTGTCCTGGCGCAGTCAATACCGAACTTTGGGACACAGAAACAGTCCATGCCGACTTAGACCGTTCCAAAATGTTAACGCCAGAAATTGTGGCTCAGTCAATTCTCCACACAGTTCTGTTACCACAACAGGCAGTTATTGATGAATTGACACTGATGCCCAGCGCTGGTGCACTCTAATTGCGAAGTTAGAAGTTAGGAGTTAGGAGTTAGAATTTTTAACTCATAACTCATAACTCATAACTCATAACTCATAACTAAATTAAAACCATAACCAAGACTGAATCATGACTATCGCTAGTTCCAACGGTTCCAATTTCTCTCAATCACCTCTGATTCCTGATTTGGCAGAAGCCATAACTCCTAGACCCGATCGCAATACTCATAACGGGCGACAAGCGGATGTGTTCCCGCCAAAAGAGGAACAGCTGGAGGACATGAAGGATGCCGTGCGGACACTAATATTGGGCGTTGGCGAAGACCCCGAACGCGAAGGACTCCTCAAAACACCCAAGCGAGTGGCCGAGGCAATGCGGTTTCTTACCAGTGGCTACAACCAATCCCTTGAAGAACTTGTTAACGATGCCATCTTTGATGAAGGGCATAGCGAGATGGTACTAGTTAGAGATATTAATTTCTTTAGCCTGTGCGAACACCATATGCTGCCATTTATGGGTAGAGCACACGTTGCTTATATCCCCAACCAAAAAGTTGTGGGACTGAGTAAACTCGCCCGCATTGTTGAGATGTATTCCCGTCGCTTGCAAGTGCAGGAGAGGTTAACCCGCCAAATTGCCGAAGCAATCCAGACCATTCTAGAACCTCAAGGTGTCGCCGTTGTCATGGAAGCTAGCCATATGTGTATGGTGATGCGGGGGGTTCAAAAACCAGGCTCTTGGACTGTCACTAGCGCAATGGTTGGTGCGTTCCAAGAGGAGCACAAAACCCGCGAAGAATTTTTTAACTTGATTCGCCACCAACCAGCGTTCTTTTAAGTGCTGAGTTAGGAGACGCGATTAATCGCGTCTGTACAGTTAGGAGTTAGGAGTTAATTCACAACTTATCACTCCTAACTTCTAGATAAATCAATGTTTTTTAGGCTCTGAAATAGAAGTGCTACTTTATCTAAATCCTTATCTCCAGGTGCGCGTTCCACACCACTAGATAAATCAACACCGCTGGGATTAACCTGACTCAGGGCTTCAACAATATTATCTGCTGTTAGTCCCCCAGCTAGAAACCAAGGGCAATTGGGGCTAAATTGCTCTAGCATTGTCCAATCTAAGGTTTTGCCTGTACCACCAAGTTGTTCGGGATGGTAGGCATCAAGTAGTAAAGTATCTACGTACTTTGTGTAATTAGCTGCTGTGTCAAGATGATCAAGACTCCGAATTCTCAGTGCTCTAATAATTTCGACATTGGGTAAAGCTTGACGTAACTGGTAGCAAAAATCTGGTAATTCATCTCCGTGTAACTGGACACCAGTCAACCCAGAATCAACAACTATCTTACTGATTTCAGGGACACTAGCATTGGCAAAAACACCAATTGTGTCAATATTAGCCGGAAGTTCTGCCACTGCTGCCCGAATTTGGGATGTAGTCACATAGCGAGGTGAGGTTGGTACACAAATAAATCCTAGTGCCGTTGCGCCTAGAGAGGCGATCGCTGTAGACTGCTGTGGTTGGGTAATGCCGCAAATTTTAACGCGCATGAAAATTTAACAAATTTAAAATAATCATCAAAAAAGTCTCAACTATCCGAAAAACTTTTGTGCCTTGGTAATTTTATAATTTTGTAGGTCTACATTTTAGGAGACAAAAGCTTGATTTCATCTATTTTACTAGCAGCAGCTGCAACTGTTCCCGCAACACCTGCGTGGAATCCTACAGTAGGCATCATCATCAGCATCAGCAGCTTAGTAATGGTTTTACTAAGTACTAGGATCGAAAAACCCCTAGTTGGCCCCAAGTTCCCCATCCTGCCGATTAGTATTCCAACATTCGTTGCAGCGATGGCTTTTGGTCATATTGTTGGTGTTGGCATCGTTTTAGGATTGACTAACATCGGTCGTCTGTAGTTTTGCAATGATCGCGGCGTTGCTTGGAACGCCGCGATCAATACAAAACTCCTAAAAACGATTTTGGTTCTTTCTCCAGCAAGACAACTCATAAGAATTAGCCATTCAGCCTCTGTGTAGTCACTCTAACTGAGGAGGGAGGTATTAACCTTCCCGTTGAGAGACGATCCAACTACTTCATCAGCGGAGGATTTATATGGCTTTAGAGACGGGATTAATTCCTTCTGGAAGGCTTATCTAAGTTAATTCATGTAGGAGAAAGAACCAATGATGTCATCAATATTATTAGCAGCCCAAGCCACTGTACCCAACAGTGGAACCACATGGAACTTAACTGAAGCGGCTATTATTACTGGCGCTTGTATATTATGTCTTTTGATTATTCCTCGCACAATTCGCTATCCTCACGTTGGGCCTAAGATGCCTTTGCCTTTTCCGTCGCTGTTCAATAATCCCAGTGCCGCTACATTCCTCGCTGCAATGAGCGCCGGTCACCTGATTGGCACTGGTACCGTCTTAGGATTAACTAATCTCGGCATTATCTAAATTTTATTTTTTCCATCTGACACACTCAAGAGGCGGGGTAGGGGAGTAAGAAAGAAGCAAAGATCAAAGGAGAATTTTCCCCTCAGCAAGAGCAGCACCCCGCCCCTTTGCCTCTTTTCAATGACCCACTCCAGAGTTTTGCTCACAGGCATTAATTGTCTATTCTAGAAATAAGAGCATTTCGTAACTCGACACTATCGAATTGATGCTCAGAAATATATGTATAAGTATATACGCAAATATTGCGGTATAGGAACTACTGGCAATATCTAGTTTTAGGACAATGTAATGCAAACAAATTGGAAAATTGGGTCTTTATTTGGAATTCCCCTGTTTTTAGACCCGTTATGGTTTGTGATTTTAGGGTTGGCAACTCTCAACTTTGGGGTAGCTTATCAGGAATGGGGGCCTGTTATAGCTTGGAGTGCTGGAATAGTTATGGCACTGTTGCTGTTTGGTTCGGTGTTGCTACATGAGTTGGGTCATAGCTTGGTAGCCCGATCGCAAGGCATTAAAGTTAATTCGATTACCCTATTTATGTTTGGCGGGATTGCTGCTATTGAAGAAGAGTCTAAAACTCCTTTCAAAGCCTTTCAAGTAGCGATCGCCGGACCTTTGGTGAGTATCGGACTCTTTTTCCTGCTTCGGTTGGGAGCTACCGTGATACCTGATACCAGTCCTCTCGGTGTTATGGTTGGAGATTTGGCCAGAATTAACTTGGTGGTAGCTCTATTTAACATGATTCCCGGCTTACCTCTAGATGGAGGGCAAGTGTTAAAATCAGCACTATGGCAAATAACAGGTAATCGTTTTCAAGCCGTACACTGGGCTGCAAAAGCTGGGCAAATATTGGGTTACAGTGCGATCGCCTTAGGATTTGTTGTAGATTTTGTGACAAAGGAATTAGTACTTGGTTTGTGGATTGCCCTGTTAGGTTGGTTTGCTGTCCGTAACGCCAACAGCTACGACAACGTAACAACATTGCAAGAAAGCTTGCTCAAGGTGGCGGCGGCCGATGCGATGACCCGTGATTTTCGAGTCATTGATGCTGACCAAACATTGCGATCCTTTGCCGATTTATACCTCTTAGAAAACTCTCCCTCACAAGTTTATTTTGCTGCTTCTGATGGACGTTACCGGGGTCTAGTTTCCATTGACGATTTTCGTTTAACCCAAAGGAGTGAATGGGAAACCCAAACCTTACACAGCATTGTGCATCCGCTGACAGAAATACCCACTGTTACGGAAGCAACATCGATAGCTGAGGTAATTAACAAACTGGAAAATGAGCAGTTACCTCGAATTACCGTGCTTTCTCCTGCTGGTGCTGTAGCTGGTGTAATTGATCGGGGAGATATTGTACGGGCGTTGGCACAAAAGTTAAATTTGCGGATCACAGATGCTGAAATTAAACGGATCAAAGAAGAGGCTAGCTATCCGCCTGGGTTGCAACTGGGAGTAATAGCGAAGTCAATTACAGAAATCAAAGCAGAAAGCCCATCGGCTTTTAGCCTTGGGAGCGTCAAAAACTAAACGTCATACCCTCGTCATAGTTTGGCAATAGATTCGTCAAAAGCTTGTGTGATATTGAATTTGGTATTTGGTTACAAAATGCTTTTTTTGGGTAAAAGGTAGGATTTCCTACCTTTTTTATTTTTTAAAGTAAGGTGAGATCACCTCTCCCTCTCTTAAACTCAACTTCAAGTCTTTCCCTCTCCGAGTCGGAGAGGGATAGTTTTACGTGGTAAAACCAGGGAGAGGTTTCTTTAACATCGCCTCATGATGATTGGGAAATTATTAAAACTTCAAGTTTAAAGCGAGTAAAATGTAAGTACGTGATATACTACGTCTCTCACTTACCCTGGTTTTATGGCACTGCCAATTGTTGCAATTATCGGACGCCCAAATGTGGGCAAATCCACCCTGGTTAATCGACTCGCCGGGGAACAAACGGCGATTGTCCATGATGAACCGGGAGTGACACGCGATCGCACTTACATGCCAGCTTTCTGGAATGGCCGCGAATTTTTAGTGGTAGACACTGGTGGTTTAGTTTTTAATGATGATACCGAATTTTTACCACTGATTCGCCAACAAGCAATGACAGCCCTTGCAGAAGCATGTGCCGCTATTTTTGTAGTGGATGGTCAAACAGGCCCCACATCGGCAGACCAAGAAATTGCCGAATGGATGCGCCAACAACCCGTACCTGTGCTACTAGCTGTAAATAAATGTGAATCTCCAGACCAAGGCTTAATGCAAGCCGCTGAGTTTTGGGAATTGGGATTGGGCGAACCTTACCCCATCTCCGCAATTCATGGCAGTGGTACAGGAGACTTACTCGACGAGTTAGTTAATCACATCCCTGCTGTTGAAGACATCCCAGAAACTAATGAAATCAAAGTGGCAATTGTCGGCCGCCCGAATGTAGGCAAATCGAGCTTACTCAATGCTTTTGTTGGGGAAGAAAGGGCAATTGTCAGCCCAATTTCCGGCACAACCCGCGATGCTATTGATACCGTCATCGAACGAGACGGACAAACCTACCGCTTGATTGACACCGCCGGTATTCGCAAAAAGAAACACATAGAATACGGCACAGAATTCTTTAGTATTAACCGTGCTTTCAAAGCGATTCGCCGCGCTGACGTGGTTTTATTAGTAATAGATGCCGTAGATGGAGTCACTGAGCAAGACCAAAAATTAGCTGGGCGGATTATCGAAGAAGGTCGAGCTTGCATCATCGTCGTTAATAAGTGGGATGCTGTCGAAAAAGACTCTTACACAATCTACGACTACGAAAAAACTCTGCAATCACGTTTACATTTTACCGAGTGGGCAGAAACAATTTTTGTAAGTGCCTTGTCAGGACAACGGGTAGAAAAGATTCTCGAATTAGTGAAAACTGCGGCTGAATCACACAAACGCCGTGTCAGTACATCAGTTATTAACGAAGTTTTAACAGATGCCGTCAGTTGGCATTCACCGCCAGCATCCCGTGGTGGGCGTCAGGGCAAAATTTATTATGGTACACAAGTAAGTAGCCAACCACCAACGATCGCACTATTTGTCAATGATTCCAAACGCTTCAACGACAACTACCGCCGCTACATTGAACGCCAATTCCGGCAACAACTAGGATTTAAAGGTACGCCAATTATCTTACTGTGGCGGAGCAAAAAAGTCCGTGATGCTGAAAGTGGTAACGTTAATAGAGCAACTCGCGTCAAATTAAGTTAGGAGACGCGATGAATCGCGTCTGTACAAGAGAGATGCCATTAATTGCGTCTGTACAGGAGTTATGAGTTAAAGCCAAAATTGTTAACTACAGAACCCTATCGACTTGAATTTGATAGCGGCACAAGGTAAAAGTTATGAGTTAAAGTCAAAACTCCTAACTCCTCACTCTTAACTTTCAAATGGATTTATTGCGATCGCTACCACTTGGACTTTATTTAGAACAACCCCAAACTTGGCTGCATAAAATCGATCCGCGAGTCAAGTTTGCTTGGTTGATGAGCTTTTTAACAAGCTATGTTTTGGCTAACAGCTTTTGGCGAGTGCTGCTGGTGGTAGTATTGATTCTTGCTACCTTGATTGCTAGGATTCCCCGACGAGTATGGCAGCAGCAAATGGGTTGGCTACTAATGTTATCGTTTTTTGTCTTAGCGATCGCAGCCGTAAGTCCTGATGGAATGGGTGTAAATTATCAGCCACGCCTGCCAGCTAACGAACAAATATTAACCCAGCCATCAAACTCCAATAATATTGTTCAAGAGCAAGCAAGTAATAACAAATACAGCTATGTGTTATTTCATAAAGGCCCAGTCAAAGTAACTCGCCGCTCCTTGGATTTGGCAATACGCCTGAGTACAATTATATTTACCGTAATTTACAGCACCAACCTGTATCTGCTGACAACCGCACCAGAAGAAATCACATCTGGCATAGAAAGCCTAATGCAACCCCTGCGACGTTTCAAGTTACCTGTCACAGAAATTGCTTTAACTTTAACCTTGTCTTTGCGCTTTATTCCCCTGGTTTTAGAAGAAGTGCAAAACTTATTTCGCTCCGTGATGACAAGGGCAATCAATTGGAAAAAGTTGGGATTGAAAGGAGCATTCAAAGTTTGGATGACAGTTGCAGAAAGACTGTTAGAAAATCTGCTCTTACGAGCCGATCAAATGGCGAATGCAATGATGGTGCGGGGTTTTACCAGTCCCAACGAGCATCGAGTGCAGTGGCACGACTTACGATTAAAAGGGCGTGACTGGCTTGCTATTGCAACTTTAATTTTATTCTGGGGAATACGGCTAGCCATAGGAACTCAGGTCTAATTTTGCACCGAGAAAATGGTAAGAGGTAATAGATAATTGCATTTTGTCAGTGGTCAGTAGTCGTAGTTATTTGTACTCACTGCTGAAAAATGTTAACTAATTATTGACAACGCTTTTAAAAAGTATGACCAAGGCTTGGTATTGGCGATCGCTACCCTTAGAAAAGCGCACAGGTTCAGAAGTTTTTGCTGCTCTTTTTCGCCCTACCGCCGCACCGGGAATTGCTACCCTAATAGAAAGCCCCTACCCAACGCCAATCGATCATCCTCAACTCAGCCGATATTCTATCTGTGCAGGTGCTCCTCGTATAGTCGATGGCATCCCCCAGATGTGGACACCAGAAGTAGGAGAAGTTTTTCCCTTCCTAGAAAAGTTGTTACAGCCAGGGGTAGGGCAAGATGAGAGGGATGAAGTAGTATTTTCTTCCCCTGCTCCCAATCTCCCTTTCACCGGTGGTTGGTTAGGTTGGCTAGGCTACGATGTGGCATGGGAAATTGAACAGCTACCCCGTCATAGAATTGATCCCCTGCCATTTCCCATAGCTTTTTGGTACGAACCAGATTGTTTTGCTGTTTTGGATCACGTGCAACAAATTCTTTGGCTAGCGGCCAGTGATGCAAGTGGACTTGATGAGTTACAGGAGAAATTAGTAAAGAAAGAATTATCTGTGTCTCCTTGTCCCCGCGTCCCAGTGTCTTCTTCGCTCCCTCTGTTTTTGACATCGCAATCAGATTATGAAACAGCTGTAAACCAGGCGAAAAAATATATTCAAGCTGGAGACATCTTTCAGGCAAATCTTTCGTTGCGATTTCAAGCGTCTACATCGGCTTCTGGTTGGGAAATTTACCAAGCCTTACAAAAAATCAATCCTTCTCCTTTTGCTAGCTATTGGCAAACGCCTTGGGGAGAAGTGATCAGTTGTTCGCCGGAACGGTTAGTAATGTTGCAAAATCGGCAAGCCGAAACCAGACCGATCGCCGGGACGCGATCGCGCGGTGCTACACCAGAACAAGATATGCAACTGGCACAAGATTTACTCAGCAACACCAAAGAACGTGCAGAACACATCATGCTAGTGGATTTGGAACGCAATGATTTAGGGCGAGTTTGTGAATGGGGAACGGTTACTGTTGACGAATTGCTGACAATTGAGCGATATAGCCATGTAATGCATCTTGTCAGCAACATCAAAGGTACTTTAAAAGCTGAACGCACCAGCATTGATTTGATTCGTGCCACGTTTCCAGGTGGCACAATCACAGGTTGTCCCAAAGTCCGTTGCATGGAAATTATTGAAGAACTAGAACCCGTGCGGCGCAGTTTGTTTTACGGTTCCTGTGGCTATTTAGATTGGCGTGGTCATTTAGATTTAAATATTTTAATCCGCACCCTGCTATTAGCTCCCGTGTCTCAAGAAGGTGGGGGAGCAAGGGAAGAACAGCTTACTGAGAACTCAGGACTCAACACTGTCTGGGGACAAGTTGGCGCGGGAATTGTTGCAGACAGCGATCCTGAGAAAGAATGGTATGAATCTCTGCACAAAGCTCAGGCACAACTTGCAGCACTGAAAATGCTAAATAATCAATAAGGCTAAAGGGTACAGGTAATAGGGAATAGTCTTCTTTCCAATCCCTTGTTCCCTATTCTGTTAGCTATTTTGTGCCATTCCGCGACAGTTGTGGCAGTATGGAAAGAAGTTGAAAAGTTCGCTGTCGCCGTTGGGAACTTCAAAGGGTGTTTTCCCTTGCCACGTCAAACTTTCAACAAGAGGATCAGGACTGCTTTGTGCCTTGTGCCGCTAGGTTGGTGTATTTGAGTTACCAAAGCACATGGCGATATCTATCAACAAAGCTCTACTCTTCGAGTCTACGCTTCGCGGGTCACATTATAAAATTTCGCCTCACTACCACTAGCTTCATCTGCCCATTAGAAACTAGATCAAGGTCTTCGTAACCGCAGTTTTGCATTTTAAGAAAATATTCTGACGAATGTTGGTATTATCGTCTGAATGTTTGGAATTCACTGCGAAAAGATATATAACTCCCACCTTGACTACACCTTGACTCTTAAATGAATCCAGAAAACGCAGAAACTTACATAAACCATCCAACTTGGGGTTTACTCTACAAAATCTGTATGGTTGATGAGAACCAGGATCTGTTCACCACACTTTATGCCCAGCGCTTATTTTTTTTGGTCGCAAATGACGTTAAAGGTGTTAAATTCCAGTCTCTAGGACGTACTGAGGCTAGAATGATGTTGGAAAATCGCTTACGTACCCTGCGGCGCAGTGGACAATCTCAGGAGTACGATCAGCTTCAGAGTGTTTTCCAACGCACCTTCCAATGAATAGTTCGATTTCCGAACGTATTGTTACCATTCGCTCCTCACTGCCAACTTCAGTCAAATTGATTGCTGTTAGCAAACAAGCTTCTGCCCAGGCCATTCGGTCTGCCTATGCCGCAGGAATTCGTGATTTTGGGGAGAGCCGTATCCAAGAAGCCGCCAGCAAACAAGCCGAGTTGCAAGACTTACCGGATATTACCTGGCACTTTATTGGACATTTGCAAAGTAATAAAGCCAAAAAAGCCATCGAGCAATTCCATTGGATTCACTCCGTCGATAACTTGAAGCTGGCACAGCGCTTAGATCAATTGGCGCAACAGCTAGGAGTGAGTCCCCAGGTTTGCCTGCAAGTGAAAATCCTCCCCGATCCCAACAAGTCTGGTTGGAGTGTGCCAGAACTGTTGGCTGATTTACCCATACTCGATCAATACAAAAGTTTACAAATTCAAGGTTTGATGACAATTCCGCCTTCAGGATTAAATGATCCCGAAATTTTGAATGTATTTAATCTCAATCGTGAGCTAGCAAAGAAAATCCGGGAGCAAAACTGGTCACATATTAAAATGCAGCACTTGTCTATGGGTATGTCAGGCGACTACGAACTGGCAGTGCAAGCAGGCGCAACGATGGTACGATTAGGAACAATATTGTTTGGCGATCGCTCTTAGCCTATTGGTCATCAACCTTGTAAGTCAGTATTAATACAGATCAGGATTTGATGACAACAATTTTGTAACAGACTGGTGCAATTGGAAACAAAGGATATAGTATTGACAAGAGCAATCGCCAAGGGAAAATAGGGTATAAAGAGCTTTCCTTCGGACAAACCTTAGGATATAATCTTGACTCATTATTATGTTTAGGCGATGCACAGACCTTTCCAAAAAGTGTCAGTTCATCGCCAAAACCAGTAGTATGGGTTACAAATAGCAAGAGACTTGCTGAAGTATCCACCGATGTAGCGCTTGCTCCTATCTCAATCAATCCTAAGCCAAGTCAATACAGGCTATTCGCACCAGGAGAGTACACACACTATGAACAATATATTTTCCAAACTCAGAGACTTTGTGGGTCTAAATGAGCAAGTGGAATACGAGTATTACGAAGAAGAACCAGAAACAGATAATAATTACCAAAACCTGTATCAGCAAGAAAATCCCCAACCACCGGCACCACAAGAGAGTACGACCGCTCAAAATCGACGCTGGCGGGAACCAGTGCCTACAATGGGAGATGATATAGCAGCAGGTTCAAAGCCAATGGGGAATGTGATTGGTATGCCAGGAGCAATTAACGGAATTTCGGAAGTTTTAGTCCTCGAACCACGCACTTTTGAAGAAATGCCCCAGGCAATTCAAGCGCTGCGAGAACGCAAGTCAGTAGTATTAAATCTGACAATCATGGACCCAGATCAAGCTCAACGAGCAGTAGATTTTGTTGCAGGTGGTACTTACGCACTAGATGGACATCAAGAGCGCATCGGTGAAAGCATCTTTTTGTTTACGCCAAGCTGTGTCCAAGTTAGCACCCAAGGTGGCGTTCTTCATGAAGTACCACAACCGCCAGCACGCCCTTCTCGTCCTACAGGTTCTTCAAATCAAACCTGGGGTAACGAAACTAACCGGATGGCACAATAAAGTTAAATTAGTTGTTAGTCCTTTGTCCTTTGTCATTTGTCCTGGGTTTTAATAATAGTGACAAATGACAAATGACAAACGACTAACGGCAAATGACTAACGATCAATGACTAGAAAATTTGGCTTAATTGGTGGTGGGGTAATGGGAGAAGCGCTCTTATCCCGCCTTATCGCGCGTGGAATTTATCAATCATCAGAAGTCATAGTTAGCGAACCGCTATCTTCACGCTTAGATTTTTTAAAACAGCAATACGATGTTGCTGTGACGACAGATAATAGCGAGGTTTTCACCGAAGCCAAAGAAGTTGTATTTTTGGCAGTTAAACCGCAGGTGTTTAGCGCGATCGCTCAAGAATTAGCAAATATTGATATTCTTAATAAAGAACACTCACCCCTAATCATTTCCATATTAGCGGGTGTACCTTTAAGCCAGCTAGAAGCTGCATTTTTGCAATTGCCAGTTATTAGAGCAATGCCCAACACCCCAGCAACAGTGGGAGCGGGAATTACCGCAATTTGTTCAGGTGCATACACTAATGCCAAGCACCACCAACTAGCACAGCGAGTTTTTTCTGCTGTGGGCGAAGTTGTGGAAGTCTCAGAAGGGCTGATGGATGCAGTCACAGGGCTATCTGGTAGCGGCCCGGCTTACGTGGCACTCTTGGTAGAAGCACTTGCTGATGGCGGAGTATCCGCAGGTTTACCTAGAGCAATTGCCAATCAACTAGCCTTGCAAACCGTACTGGGAACAGCGAAACTGTTACATGAAACCAAAATGCACCCAGCAGAACTCAAAGATCGCGTAACCAGTCCTGGTGGTACAACCATTGCGGGAATTGCCAAGCTAGAAAAGGCAGGATTTCGTTCAGCTTTAATTGAAGCAGTAAAAGCTGCCACAGAGCGATCGCAAGAGCTGGGAAAATAAAGTGAGGAGTGAGGAGTTAGGAGTTATGAGTTATGAGTTTTAACTTCTAACTCATAACTCCTCAATTCTAACTCCTAACCTAACGAAGTTGACAAAAGACTCGTTAGTATAGTAAACAATCTGGTTGCAAATGTGATTGAGTGAATTATCCTGCGCCGTCTCCAGAACTTGACTTAGGGTCTATATTTCCCTTTGATCTGGATCAGTTTCAAAAAGAAGCGATCGCGTCCCTAAACGCTGGACGCTCCGTTGTCGTATGTGCCCCCACAGGTTCGGGCAAAACATTGGTCGGAGAATACGCCATTTATCGCGCCCTGGCGCGAGGAAAACGTGTATTTTACACTACTCCCCTGAAGGCGCTGTCAAATCAAAAATTACGTGACTTTCGAGAAAAATTCGGGTTTGATCAAGTCGGACTGTTAACTGGAGATGCTTCCATTAACAGAGATGCACCGATTTTGGTAATGACCACAGAAATTTTCCGAAATATGCTCTATGGCACACCCATTGGGCAAATAGGCATCTCATTAGTAGACGTTGAAGCGGTGATCCTTGATGAGTGCCACTACATGAACGATCGCCAGCGCGGTACAGTTTGGGAAGAATCAATCATCTATTGTCCCCGTGAAGTACAACTGGCAGCCCTTTCAGCAACCGTTGCTAACAGCGATCAACTCACCGACTGGCTAAATCGTGTTCACGGCCCAACTGACCTGATTTACTCCGATTTTCGCCCAGTTCCCTTGGAATTTCACTTTTGCAATCCCAAAGGGTTATTTCCCCTGCTGAATGATAGCAAAACCAAAATTAATCCCCGCCTTCTTCAGAAAAAGAAGGGGAGAGGGGGAGACAGGGAGAGGGGGAAAAGTGGCAGACCGGAAGCTCCTGGCATAATTTATACCTTGAGCCAGTTAGAGCAACGGGATATGCTCCCAGCGATTTACTTCATCTTCAGCCGCCGGGGATGTGATAAAGCAGTGGCGGAAGTGGGTGATTTATGGCTGGTAAATAGTGAAGAGTCCCAAATTTTACGCGAACAGATTGATGACTTTTTAGCCCGCAATCCCGAAGCCGGGCGTTCTGGACAAATTGCACCCCTGTACCGGGGAATTGCTGCCCACCACGCCGGAATTTTGCCTGCTTGGAAAGCACTGGTAGAAGAACTATTTCAGCAGGGGCTGATTAAAGTAGTATTCGCCACCGAGACGCTAGCAGCGGGAATTAATATGCCGGCCCGAACAACCGTAATTTCTACCCTTTCCAAGCGGACTGATACTGGACACCGCCTATTGAATGCTTCCGAATTCTTGCAAATGGCGGGACGAGCAGGCCGCCGAGGGATGGATAAACAAGGTCATGTGGTGACAGTCCAAACTCCCTTTGAAGGAGCCAAAGAAGCCGCGTATTTGGGAACCTCCAAGCCAGACCCCCTAGTTAGCCAGTTTACGCCCAGTTATGGCATGGTACTAAACTTGCTGCAAACACACACCCTAGAGCAAACCAGGGAACTGATAGAACGCAGCTTTGGGCAGTACATGGCCACCTTGCATTTAAGACCAGAATACGATGAGATTGCCGAACTGCAAACGCAATTAGCTCAACTTCATGAGCAAATCGCCGCTGTTGATGAAAATGAACTGGCTGTTTATGAGAAATTGCGGCAACGCCTGAAAGTAGAACGCCAGATATTGAAAACCTTGCAAGAGCAAGCACAGGAAGACAGACAAGAAGAATTGGGGATGATGTTGGGTTTTGCAGTGTCAGGAACTCTGTTGAGTCTCAAGGGCAAAAATATCACAGTGTCTACACCCGTAACCGCAGTGTTAGTAGGAAAATCGCCTGGTTCTGGTCAAGCTCCTTACTTGGTATGCTTGGGGCACGATAATCGCTGGTATGTGGCAACGACAGGGGATGTAGTCGATTTGTATGCCGAACTGCCGCGAATTGAGGTGCCACCTGATTTACTACCACCGCCAGAGATGCCTTTGAAGCCAGGACAGTCGCGCCGTGGTAATCAAGAAACATTTGCGATCGCTGCGCGTATTCCCGATCCCTTAGAATCTTTGCATCTGGCACCAGAAGTAGCAGAACAACTCAGTCGCACTGCCGCCGTCCAAGAGCAATTAGAAGCTCATCCTCTACATCAATCAGGCAATGCTGCCACGCTTTTCAAGCGCCGGGCCCGCTATGTCGAATTAGAAGCCGAACTCGAACAGTTGCAAGGGCAAGTAGAGCAACAGTCACAACGTCATTGGGAAGAATTTATCAATTTAATCTCAATTCTGCAACACTTTGGCGCTTTAGATAACTTAGTACCCACACAATTAGGGCGAATCGCTGCTGCCATTAGGGGCGAGAATGAGTTGTGGCTAGGTTTAGTATTCGCTAGTGGCGAATTGGACAACTTAGATCCGCACCATTTAGCCGCCGCCGCCGCCGCTTTGGTGATGGAAACACCTCGTCCAGATAGCAAAGTTAACTACGAGCTTAGTAATGAAGTAGCAGAAGCCTTGGCAAAATTGCGGGGAATTCGCCGTCAAATGTTCCAACTGCAACGGCGGTATAACGTAGCGCTGCCTATATGGTTGGAATTTGAGTTAATTGCGATCGTGGAACAATGGGCGCTGGGAATGGAATGGACAGAACTCTGCGAAAACACCACTTTGGATGAAGGCGATGTGGTAAGAATTTTACGGCGGACGTTGGATTTATTATCGCAAATACCCCACGTTCCCCATTTACCAGACTCTTTCCAGCGTAATGCCTATCGGGCGATGCAGTTGATTGATAGATTCCCTGTGAATGAAGTAGTTGAATAAAAAGGATGCAGAGACGCACAGAGAGTATTTGATAATTTCTTTGCGTAAGTTTGAGGGGTTTATAGTACTACTGTAAACCCCTCAATCATGAATTTAGATTTGACCAAATAATAGTAGTGGTACGTAGTTTAAAATGCTTTTTTGGTTTCGTATATCTTCATATACGTCATTAATCAAATGTATCTAACAGAAGTTATAGTCGCTACCAGCGCTACTCAATCTTAGTACACCAAGTTTCCAGTACCGCGCAACTGCCGCAAAGAATTTACACAGTATGGACAGTCACAACCAAATGTCTTAATTGCAGCATCACTTTCCTCCTCAGTAAAGTTCAACATAGCAATATTATCATCTGATACTGATGTGACAATGGTTGAGGAACGTGTAGAGTCATACGGTTGCTTTCTCTCTGAATCTCGAATGCACACAAAATCTGTTCCACCATGTGGGTTAGTGATACAGGTACGACCGTCTTGTGTGTGCAGTAATCGCTGAGTAATACTAGCATGAGCAGGATTAAGTACTGCAAGCGTAGACATCAGCGACACAAAGATTGAGGAACTGGAAAGCAAATTCAGGATGATTTTTTTGTTCATAGATTTCCTTGAGAAAATTGTCTACTAGCTTAGGGTATTCGATTCACTTTCAAACTTCAAGTAAATTTTTCCTAAAATATAGCTAGCTTGACACTTGTTACCCAAGAAAGTTCCATATCTACCCAGTTTGATCACAAATTAATTGCTACAGCAGACTTCAAAGTTAAAACAGGCTTTATGTCTGGATTGGAAATCTCAGTTGTATAGTTCAGCAAATTTAAATCTGCTGTAAGTTAGTAAACGTGAATGATTGAATGTTTGTAGTAAGTGGCTCTAGCTGCTTACTATGAGCAAATTTAATTAATTTTATATTGCAGAACATAGTTTAATTTATTTTACCGAATTACTTTTATTCTTAAAATAGTGATTTTTTGCTTAATGTAAGTATAAAAGCTTAATTAAATTAAACCTTGTAGTCAGTGGCTCTAGCACTTTTAAATATTATGCAGAGTGAGAAATCGCTCACTACGAACAAAATTTATATCTTACATTATTTTATATAACTAAGAACCAATACAGCTATCTTTACAAGATTATAAAACTTAATTGTAACCAAAAGATAATTTAAATATATAGCAATAAATTTGATATAGATTCTCGTTCTTAAATTATCAACTTGTAAAAACTCTTTTTTTTCATTACATTTGTAAAAAGACTCATATATTAAGTAATTTACCAGCCTCAACAGAAAATATGAAGCGAAAACTACATTCAGAATCTTCAGGTTGTTGCAATGGTGAACATCATCATGAGAATCATAACCATGATCATAATCATAGTCATGATGAGAATCATAACCATGACCATAATCACGAACACGGTAGTGAATTCAATCTCAAAAATGAAGTATTGCCTTTGGTGGTAATTTTAAGTTTGTATGTGCCTGGTGTAATTTTTGAAGACCAATTACACAATACATTCTACTCTATAGGTGAATATCTGCTTTTCATCCCTGCTTATTTATTAAGTGGATGGAGTGTTTTAAAAACTGCTGGGCGCAATATACTTAAAGGCAGAGTATTTGATGAAACTTTTTTGATGACAGTAGCGACACTCGGAGCGATCGCAATTCATAAGTTACCCGAAGCTGTCGGAGTCATGTTATTTTATAAAATTGGGGAATTATTCCAAGATATTGCCGTTAGTCGTTCCCGTAATTCCATCAAAGCTTTATTAGAAGTACGTCCAGACTATGCCAATCTTAAAACAAAAGAAGGAATAAATAAAGTATCGCCAGAAACAGTAAATATTGGCGAAATTATTGTTGTCAAACCCGGAGAGAAGATTCCCTTAGATGGTGAAATTATAGATGGGAATTCGCAAGTTGATACGTCTGCATTAACTGGAGAGTCTGTACCGCGAACGGTGAGAATGGGAGAGACAGTTTTGGCTGGGATGATCAATAAAATGGGTGTTCTCAGCATTAGAGTAACAAAACTATTTGATGACTCTTCTATTGCTAAGATTTTAGACTTAGTACAAAATGCCAAAAGTAAAAAAGCAGAAACAGAAAAGTTTATTACTAAATTTGCTCGATATTATACGCCAATAGTAGTTTTTATATCTCTAGCAGTTGCATTATTACCTCCTTTATTGATTTCTGGCGCAACTTCATCGCAATGGGTTTACCGTGCCCTAATTCTACTAGTGATCTCCTGTCCATGTGGACTCGTTATTAGTATTCCATTAGGTTACTTTGGAGGTGTGGGAGGTGCTGCTAGACGTGGTATTTTGGTTAAAGGTTCTACTTTTTTAGATACGTTAAACGCAGTCAATACAGTTGTTTTTGATAAAACTGGAACGCTAACTCACGGGGTATTTAAAGTAGCACAAATAGTACCATCAAATGGCTACGATGAACAAGAATTATTACAATTAGCTGCCAAAGTAGAATCGCACTCAAATCATCCCATTGCTCAATCTATCCGTAAGGCTTATGGTGGAAAAATCGATGAATTTGAGGTGAGAGATTATGAAGAGGTAGCAGGCTATGGAATTAGAGCCAAAGTTGAAAATAAGGTAGTGATAGCGGGAAGCGATCGCTTATTACACAGAGAAAATATTGCTCATGATAATTGCCAGTTAGAGGGAACAGTTATTCACTTAGCAGTAGATAATATTTACGCTGGGTATATTGTCATTGCTGATGAACTAAAAGAAGATGCGAAACACGCTATTCAAGCACTTAAGAAAATGGGTATAGAGAGAACGGTAATGTTGACAGGAGATAATCAAGCGATCGCATCCCGCATTGCTCAACAGCTTGGCATAGATAGCTATGAAGCAGAGTTATTACCCGAAGAAAAAGTTAATGCCATTGAGAAGTTACTCAGCACCGCCGGCAAGTATGCTAAAGTTGCCTTTGTTGGTGATGGCATCAATGATGCGCCAGTGATTGCTAGAGCAGATGTTGGTATGGCAATGGGTGGCTTAGGCTCAGATGCAGCGATAGAAACTGCCGATATTGTCATCATGACAGATGCACCCTCAAAAGTGGCAGAAGCAATACAAATCGCCAGAAAAACAAGGCAAATTGTTTGGCAAAATATTGGGTTTGCATTAGCAATTAAAGGTGTATTTATTGGATTGGGTATTTTAGGCGTAGCGACAATGTGGGAAGCTGTGTTTGCGGATGTGGGAGTGGCGTTACTAGCAATTTTCAACGCAACTAGAGTAATGAAATAAAATTTTTGGAAAATCGGGAATCCGTAATTGGGAATTTGTAGTAGTTAAAACTGAAAAGCAATAATTGAATATATTAAACACTCCCAAATCGGATTCCCCTAGAGGTAGACTGTGAACCCATCTATTAAAGGTATCGCTACGGCTGCGTTAGCTTTACTATTAACTAATTCAGCAACCTTAGTAGTTGCATTACCCCAGAAAACTAATCAACCGCCAACCGATGCGCGTTCCCAACCGTTAAAAGACACCTTGATTATTCCTGGGGAAAGAGTTGGGCTGATAACACGCACAACCACCAGACAAGATTTAGTGAAGTTATTTGGTGCATCCCATCTCGTTGACAAAACCATTTCTGGCCCTGAAGGAATCGGTAGTTTTGCAGCTACTCAGGTAAATCTAAATCAGGGACGCTCTCTGCTAGTAGTTTGGAGTGATAATACTCGTACTAAACCATTAGATGTGCGTAACCTGGGTTCAGCTTGGAAAACCCGTGAAGGTATCGGTGTTGGAACGCCTTTAAGCGAGTTACGTAAGAAACTAGGTGATTTTAAACTCTATGGATTGGCGTGGGACTACGGCGGTACTATTTTGTTAGATAGTAGCCGATTATCTCGCTATCAGGGCAAACTTATCCTGCGAGTAGATACTGCTGCTAATGCTTACGAAAAGTTTCCCAATGACTACCAAGCGGTGTCTGGAGATACTACTTTTTCCTCTAGCAATACCCACTGGAAACCTCTGGGAATCAGGCTAGCAGAAATTATCGTTGTACTGAATACAAGTGAGTAGTGGTATGCTAAACATCTAGTTTGCTTGCTAGGACGTAGAGAGATTATGGAGACGACGTTCTTATACTAAGTCTGGAATTGGCAAATTACTGACAGAAGAAATTATATAAGTGATATCTCATGTCGTAATGATGTTTCAGCTACTGAAACCAAACACAGTAAACCAGATTGGTAGATCGATAATCTGGCTAGTCGTATTGAGTAAAGATTATTGACTCAAAAAGTACCTAGATGTCCTCCGAGCAGCATCTACAGCACAAACGCCATGCACTACAGGAACATTATGACCTGTTAGCCGAGAAGTTAAAAAGGTTGCGTCGTGATTATGCGATCGCAGCAGATACTCTCATTCGCTTCCAATTAGAAAAGCAAATTGAACAAACTGAAGCTGAACTAAACGAATTAGCTCAAAAGCTTGATGATTTAGAACTAGCTCTATCTAGTGGAAAAGTGTATCGTGCTTTGTTGAAATTGGGCTATCGAGAGCAGACGCGATCATTTCGGAGATTCATTGAGACTCATTCAGTAGGAGCCTTTCTAATCCACGGTTCACTTTACTATGGTCAACGCTGGTTATTGAATCGGTTAGTGGTACAAAATGTCCCTAATATCATGACAGGAAAAGTTGTACGAATTGAACTCAGTCGCATTGCTCGGAGGAGTGACAGTGCTGCTTTGTGGCGTGAACTTGGTGGTAGAGTTGGTCTGGGTAGGCAAAGCTCAATTCCTGAAATTGCTGAACGAGTTTATCAATGGTGGCGAACTCAGAATGTTCTGCTAATTTTTTATGATGTGGATTGTCTATCAGAAGCTTCTCTCGACGAAATTATCAGGGATTTCTGGCTACCACTGGCAACCAAAGTAAGGGAAACAACTTCGCAAGTTAGTCAATTTAAATTACTAATGTTTCTAGTAGATTATGACGGTTGTGCAGGTAGTTGGAATCTTCCTTTTGTAGAAAAGCTCGAACCAACATGGAAGCCACATAACCCTGTCAAGCTACCTGGGATTACCGAATTTTCTGAGTATGAACTGACTAACTGGCTGGAGCATGAGGCGGATGAACTGCCAACTAAGCTGATAGACGCAGTAGATGAAACGATACAAATTATACTAAAAAATAGTGATAATGGTATTCCAGAACGCGCGTTGGAAGAAATTTGTCAGCTGTCTGGCTTTAATTGGTATGACAAAGAAGAAAAATGGTTAAGGCTGTAGGGAGACAATTATTGGAATATACAGGTAAAATCCAGCCTCAACTAGGAGAAAGGGGGGCGAATGGACAGTTGTTATATCCCTATTTGCCTAATCCTGAACTGGTAGAAGCAGTCAACTTAGCAATTTACTTAGAACGACCGTTATTACTGAAGGGAGAACCAGGATGCGGCAAGACTCAACTTGCAAGTGCAGTTGCCTACGAGCTAGGTTTGAACTTGGAAGCTTGGTATGTCAAATCTACCAGTCGCGCAAAGGATGGCTTGTATAACTACGATGCTGTTGGACGTTTGCGGGATGCCCAGCTAGCTGCTTCCGGTCGCCTGACAGAAGAACAAATCCAGCGAATTGATGACCCAATTACCTATGTGCGCTGGGGGCCTCTGGGACGGGCATTTCAGCAAGAAAACCGCACTGTCGCGCTGATTGACGAAATTGATAAAGCTGACATTGACTTTCCCAACGACCTGCTGCTGGAATTGGATCAGAAACGATTTTCTATTGAAGAAACAGGTCAGGAGATTGAGGCAAAAGCAGCACCGATTGTTTTGATCACCAGCAATGATGAGAAAGATTTACCCGATGCCTTCTTGCGGCGCTGCTTGTTTCATTATGTTGAATTTCCTAGCCCTGAAAAACTTATTCAAATTATGAATACTTTGTTTCCAACGGCATCAGAGGTGTTGATTAATCAAGCGGTAAAACGTTTTTTAGAACTGCGAGAGGACATGGGAAAAACAAAAGGGGAGGCTGGTAAGAAGGTAAGTACTAGTGAATTAATTGATTGGTTTCGGGTTCTGCAACGCTATCCTCAAGACGAGGTTATGAAAAAATTAAATGGTAAGATTCCATACGCTGGAGTTTTACTCAAAAGTTGGGATGATCATATACGTTATCTAAAACAAAGCCGTGGACGTGAATGATATACCTTTACTGGAACTATTCACTAGGCTGAGGAAAGCAGGCTTACCACTCGGCATAGACGATTATCAATTAGTTTTGCAAGCTATGCAAGCTGGCTTTGGAATTGGTGACAAAGCAACTTTAAAACGTCTGTGTGAGACATTATGGGTAAAATCTACTGAGGACAAAAGGTTATTTGATTATCATTTTGAACAATTAATTGGTACTGGAATAGTTGCTAAAGACCCTAGAAAGTCTAAGTTTGACCTCATTACTAATTATTTAGCTGTGGTAGGTGCTTTGATTATCGGAGTATCGATTATTACTTTATTAGCTAATATATTTTTTATTAATAAAAATCAAAATCAGGAAAATAACACTCAGACAAGTCAGATTCCAGCACCAAGTTCAACTACCAACCAAACTCAAGCGCCTCAAAATACTGGAGTGAATCCAAGCCCGACTCAACAGATACAGATGAATCAAGACCAAAACCAACTCAATTGGAGTGGGATTTTTCAGATAGTTTTGACAATTGGATTAGTATCAGTTTCTGGGATAAGTCTGACTGCTTTTATATATAAGTTTTATATATGGGTAATTACGCTGTTTTATAAACCAACAGTTAGTGATGATAATGTCCTACCAGAAGCAATTCCGAATGCGCCTAGTTCCGTTCTACCCGCACAACTGACACAGGCAATAGAAGATGAAGTGCAAGTAGCACAAGCAGTGTTGCAAGCTACTAGCAAGAATGAGAGTATTCCTCACAACCCCTTTATTCTAACCAGCGAGTATTTTCCTGTTACTGAGCGACAAATGAAGCAGAGTTGGCGCTACTTACGCCGTCCGGTAAGGGAGGGAGCAGCAACAGAGTTAGATGTAGAAGCTACAGCAAACCAGATTGGTCGCCAAGGTTTATGGTCACAACCTGTATTAGTTCCACGTAGGGTAAACCGGGCAGAAATGTTGTTACTAATTGACCAAGATGGTTCGATGGTGCCTTTTCATACACTGTCACATCGGTTAGCAGCAACAGCTTTGCGGGGTGGACGTTTGGGTAAAGCTGGCATTTACTACTTTCATAATTGCCCTATCGATTATCTCTATCACGACCCCCATCATCAACAAGCAGTTTTAGTTAGTCATATCGTTACCCATGTTTGCTCTGAGCGCACGGCTGTATTAATTTTTAGTGATGCTGGTGCTGCTCGTGGTGGCTTTAGTGAGGAACGCTACCTTTTAACTGAGGCATTTCTTCAAAGCTTGAAACAACGGGTGCGTTACATTTCTTGGCTGAATCCTATGCCAAGAAAGCGTTGGCTTGGAACAACAGCAGGTGAAATTTCCCTTTTAGTGCCAATGTTTGAAGTTAGCCGCCCAGGTTTACAAGATGCTATTGGGGTACTACGCGGACGCCCAACAAACTTTGAGAATCGCAGAATATGAACAAAGTTAGACCTGAAGTTACCAACCGACGCATCGAGTCTTTTAGTAAACGCTTTGGCAAGGCGCACCTATATTTGGCTTATCATGCTGCTTTTCCATTGGCTCTCACACCCGATTTGTTATATCGTTTGTGGGCTAATTTCCAGCAAGATATTCATGGTGAGATGCTAGGCATTCCTTGGGTAGCAGTAGCAGATTTACTGCTTTCTAATCTGTGCGATGAAGTTGGGCATGAACTTTATGAGATAGATTTGGCAGTGCGAAATGAGCTGCTGAACCGATTAAAGGAAGATGAAAAGTTTGGTCAACAGCGCATTCAGGAACTTTCAAACTTCATGCTCTATTATGTACAACAGCAGATCCAAAGTGATGACCTTGACGTTAGAGATTTTGCCCAAACTCAAAGATGGATAGCTTTAGCATACACTCAACCTAGTCACGTTGCTAAAGAGATAGCATTAGAATTCTCAAAATTAGGAGAAAAAAATACAGCCGAACTAGTGCGGATAGCATCATTGACTGAAACACTGACTGAACAATTGGCTGGTTTTAAGCCGCTACTGAGTTATGTAGATGGAATAAAAAAGTTTGTTCGTGGTGATATAGATGCAGCAAAAGCTCAGTTTAGTGAAGCTATGGAAGGAGGAAATCAGATACAGGTTGCTGGTGTTAGTTTACCTATTCCGGAACAGTTGCAGGACTTGCGTAAAAATAAAAGTTCACCTTCACGGACTCTACTTTTAAGCTTCAAATGGTTAAAAGAATTAATTTCTAAGAGGCGAGAAAGCCCACCAATAGAATTTCAAAAACTTACTTGGCAAAAGTTTCGTACTATGCTGTTTAGTAGCTTAGGTTTAACTACTTTCATAGTAGTCCTACGCATATTAGGAGTGTTTCAAAACTCGGAGATTTCACTTTTTGATCAGATGATGCGACTTCGACCACTTGAGGAGCCAGATAAGCGTTTACTAGTCGTTAAGATTACTCGTGAAGACATTGAATATTATGCTAGAAATTCTACTCCTAAAAATGGAGCTTCCTTATCAGACGAAATTATTCATAAGCTTCTATCAGCACTGCTTAAGAACAGTCCACGAGTAATAGGCATGGATATTTATCGTTATGCTAAAGCTGAAGGAAAATTAACTGAGCTAATTCGTGAAAAGCAAACAGATAAACATTTAGTTTTTATTTGCAAATTTCCAGATTACATTTCAAATTCAGATGGTCGAGGCCGTAATCCCCCACCTGATGTTCCGCTAGAGCAAGTAGGTTTAAGCGATTTTATTTATGATGATGATGGAGTTATTCGTAGACAACTTATTCAAATGGGAACTCCGACTACTGAAGAAACTCAAAATTCAACTTGTAGAAATCCAGAACCATATGGTTTAATGAACTCCTTCAGCTTACAAGTAGCTCAAAAATATCTAAACGAGAATATGGAGTCTGGTTTCAGTGTTGTAAAACCATTTGATAATATCTTAAAACCACTTGACATAAGTAAGAAAGGTGGATACAGTTTAAAGAATTTAGATGGTTTTCAAATACTTTTAAATTATCGTTATACTCAAGCAATAGCTAACCCAAATAGTCATTCTCTTAGGAACATTGCTCCACAATTTACTGTTCAGCAGATATTGGAGGTTAATAGTATTGATGAAAGTTTTGTAAAAGATAAAATTGTTCTCATTGGAACGACGGCTGAGGGATATGACCAGATATTCAAGACTCCCTTTTCTAGCCCAGGATCAGATCAGGCTATGGAGGGATTATTTATTCAAGCACAAATGGTTAGTCAGCTTGTCAGTGCTGTTGAAGATGGGCGACCTTTAATACGAGTTTCGTCTCTTGAGTATGAGATACTTTGGATTCTTTTTTGGTCATTTATTGGAGCTATCTTAGCTCAGTTGTTTCGTACATCTATAAGATTAATTATATCGGGAGTAATTGCCTTAGCTAGCCTATACATTATATGCCTCATCTTATTTATTTCCCCCATACAATATTGGATACCATTTTATTCTCCTGCCATGTCATTCCTCACTACTAGTGGAGTAGTGTATATCAGATTTCAAAAACAGAAATCTTTGTAAATTTCTAAAAGTATAGAACTTACGCATTGACAAAAAATACTAAATATAGATCACTTGAAAAACCACATCTTTCGTAGGGGCACAGCATGGTCTATTTCCGATCGCAAGATAATTAAGAAAACTCTGAAACACGTATTTTCGTTAACTCACATTATGATGCATTTGTACAGTGCGTAAGTCATAAAGTAATATTTTGTACCCCCATTAGATTGTGGAGCAGTGAAAAGCGATCGCCTGATTGTTGAAATTAGCACATTAGTTAGTTAGAGTGCGATCGCACCTTCCCACAAGTTATACAGTATAAAAGGCGATGTCTAACGACAAGCTAGCAGCTACGCATTCCTCACCCACAGTATGACAAACCAAACTTTTACCAACGGTTATGCATTACTCATTGGCGTAGGTGCTGATTTACCAGTCACAGTCAAAGATGCAACGGCTATAGGAGATATACTGATTGATAGCGATCGCACCGATCGCAACAAAAACTAGACGCACTTCAGGCAGAATTTGACATCCGCAGCGAGAAGTTTAAGCAGATGAAGAAAGCTGTAGCAATTGAGGCTGGTACGGCAGTCAACTTTCAACTAGAACAGCAGTTTCTTGATGAAGAGGCAAAACTGGCACATCTTGGCGATGAACTGGATAAAATTGAGTCTGCATTGCAATCATGAGACTTATGTAAATATACAGTTATTTGGCAGATGGAAATCAGGATTTCCTTACCCAGAAAACAAGGAAAATCGGGATATTCTATTAATTGGTGTTTGTTTATACTATTTCAAATTTTTGTAGTGGTTATACTCATGACTTAGGTTCTACCTGGGAATTAGGAAGTGGCTTTGCCACTTCTTTTTATTGATATGGTAGCCCAGTAAAAAATATATTAAAAGTTAAAGTAATTTCGTTGAACTTTTAACCTTTATTAATTGTTATACTACTTGACAAAATACCTGCTATGCAAACATTGGTAAGGGCGTAGGCCTGTACGCCCCTACAGCCGATTCATTTGTTGCAAAGATTCTTGACAATTGGATGATTCGTGTCCGTTTAATTGACCAAGTAGTTTGACGGAATTCTGGTCATATAGACATGATATTAGTCATTACTCATTGTATCTTGCCATCTCTCACGCTTGGGCTTGCTCTCCACATCGCGCGATCGCGCTTCTTGCCAAGTCCCCCACATTAGAGCTTGTTGTCTTTCAACATGGTTAATAAACTGCATGATTGACTGATCTGCTTTGATGGGAGTTTTCAAATCAAACTGAATTGTTTGAAGAATCTTAATGTCACCCATGAGAAAGTACTTAGCTGCAATCTTAGTCAGCCATAGTACCACTCGATTGCATAACAAACCAAAAATTCCTTTACGTTTTTTAGTCATCAACAGAATTTTACCTTCAGTTTTTCCCCCTTCGTGGAGGCGAACTGCAACCATCATGTGGACATGGAAAAAATCGGGGCCAAGTGTCACAATGCCAATGCTACCGTACCAATAGCAAATACTATAAGTTATGGCATTTTTGTAGAAAAGACGGATGAGCTTAATCAAAAAGGAATTGTCTTTGATGGGTGTAGTGTTACTGAAGACAATCGCATTCTCGTTCAGTTCCTGTCTTTCAAAGATAATTTCTATTGGCAGCTTGTGAACTGTATTGAGGTGTTGAGCATCAATCGCATTAATCATCACCACATTGGGGTGACAGTTCATCACAAAGTGAGAATGGATGGCAACATCATACTCTTTTTGTTCCAACTCTGGAATAAAAGGTAGGGGTTGTTGTGGTATTTCTCCAGTCCAAACCCAAATCATCCCATACTTTTCAGCAGTCGGCCAAGTTTGTAACTTTAGGGAAGGCGGCGTATCTAAACATGGGATATCAATACACATCCCTTCAGCATCAAACTTCCAGTGGTGAAAAAAACAACGTAGTGCATTACCCTCAACTTTGCCTTCAGCAAGGTGAGCGCCCATATGCGGACAATAGGCATCAAAAGTAGTTACTCTTCTGTCTTTACCACGGTAAATTACTAGTTTTCTACCCAAAATGGTGACAGGTTTTACTTCACCCACCCGCAGATTTCGAGAGGGTATTACCCAATACCAGCCCTCAATAAAACGCTCTGGATTATTGAAAGTTTTAGGTTTACGGGTTGAGCTAGAAGCCTGCGAGTTGAGATTCATTTTTATGGTTTCACTTGAGGTGAAGCAGTTGATCTAGAAGTAACATGAGAACTATAAAAAAACAGTTACTTTCAGTACCATGACAAACAGTTACCCAATGAATAGCTCAAATTAAATAAGCAAAATATTGGCTGAAAAATATTAAAAATGTTAAAATTATGCTAGTCAAATATCAGCTTGTGTAAGCTAATATCTATTCTGAGTGGATATTTTAAAAATAAAAACTTAGTAATATTTTTAAGTAAAAAATTAAACTACTGAATTTGGCTCAACTCTTTAATGATTTAATAAACCAGAAAAATATGTAATAATAATTACAATATTTGGGAAAATCTGCCGTGTTAACTCAGGAGACAAAACTGCTTTTAATTGGTCAGGTAACAGATATGAGCGGAATCCCCATCAGGACAATTCGCTATTATGAGAGTTTAGGCTTAATCAAATCATCAAGACGAACAGAGGGAGGCTTCCGCCAGTTTTCATGGGATGTGCTAACTCGTCTAGGATTCATTAAAAGGGCACAAAATCTTGGTCTTAGCTTAGAGGAGATTGGAAATATTCTTCAGGTCTATGACCAAGGACAGGCTCCTTGTGGTGAAATAAAAGAAAAGCTCGAAGACAAGCTTTTGCAAATTGATCACCAAATAAATCAGTTGTTAACTTTACGGTCTGAAATAAAGGGATTACTTTCAGGCTGGAAGAATATCGGTGACCACCATGAAGATACAATTTGTCCCATTATTCAAAATACCAGTCAGTACTAAAGAACCATTATTTATGAAACTGCACAAACTCAAGCTTGGTGAAGCAAGGGGATTGAGCAACTGGTTTTGGAGCAATCTCATAGATAATCGGTATGAGTGCTGTTAAATAGAAATGAAGAAAAAAGATAAAGCAATTTCTTCATTATTTATTCCCAACACTTAACTCCTAGCCTCCTTAAAAAAGGGTCTAAAAGCATCTAACAGTCTTTGATACATTACTAACGACTGTTAAAACATCCTTTTAGGATTCAGGACTTTTATAGAGGAGAAACCACCACAACTCTAGTCCAATCAATGCTAAACCACCGATCGCAACACCAACTTTCAAGCCCAAAGGTTGCTCAATATGGTGAAATTGGCTGGTTTGTTCTGGCGAGTGGGCCGGCATTTCTGCTAATACTACACCCGATGTTCCAGTGAGCAGCACTAAAGCTGTAAGACTTCCCCAAAGCGTTTTTTTACTGAACATTTCCTTAATTACCCTGAAATTATGAGATAGCTTTTGGTTGAAAGTTACGCAATCTGAGGGCGTTGCTAACAACAGAGAGTGAAGAAAGAGCCATCGCAGCGCCGGCGATAATTGGATTGAGTAACCAACCAAAGATGGGGAATAGAATTCCAGCCGCAATCGGAATACCAATTACATTGTAAATAAAGGCAAAGAAGAGATTTTGCTTGATATTGTTGATGGTGGCGCGGCTAAGTTGGATAGCTGTCACAATTCCTTGCAAATCTCCAGAAATCAGGGTGATATCGCTAGCTGCGATCGCAACATCTGTTCCCGTCCCAATAGCAATTCCTACATCAGCTTGGGCTAGGGCTGGCGCATCATTTATGCCATCACCTACCATTGCGACAATTTTGGATTTGGGAAATTTCTCTATCTTCCCTTGTAAAGATTGGATAATCGCCGCTTTTTGATCTGGACGCACTTCGGCAAAGATTCGCTGGATGCCAACTTGCCCCGCGATCGCATCAGCAGTTTTACGATTATCTCCGGTCAGCATTACTACCTCTAAACCTAACTTCTGTAAAGCTTTCACTACTGCTGTTGATGAAGGTTTGAGGGCATCAGCAATACCCATTACCCCTTGTAGTTCACCATCTACAGCAATCAAAATGACTGTTTTACCAGCGGCTTCCCATGCATCTTTATACTGCTGGAGAGTTATGGTGTTAATTCCAAGTTCTGTTAACCAGCGTTGTGTACCAATTTGTACAAGCTGATTTGACACAACTGCTTGGACACCACTACCTGCGATCGCTACGAAGTTCTTTACTTCTATTAAACTCACCTCTTGAGACTGGGCGTATTTCACAACCGCTGCCGCCAAGGGATGTTCAGAATTGTGTTCCACCGTTGCTGCTAACTGTAAAAGCTTGATTTCATTACCATTCGCTGTACCGTTAACAGTCACAAAGTCTGTAACCGTGGGTTTCCCCTGAGTTAAAGTGCCAGTTTTATCTAGAACGATGGTTTGAATTTTGTGTGCTAGTTCTAAGCTGTCCGCACCCTTAATCAATATGCCATTTTCTGCACCTTTGCCCGTCCCCACCATTACAGAAGTGGGGGTAGCTAAACCCAAAGCACAAGGACAAGCGATAATTAGTACGCCTACAGTTGTCATTGTTGCTAAGGTGAGGTTGCCAGTGAAATTAAACCAAATGACGAAAGTGGCGATCGCAACGGCAATCACAGCTGGTACAAACCATCCTGTAACTTGATCTGCCAAGCGCTGAATTGGTGCTTTAGAACCTTGGGCCTGTTGCACTAGTTTGACGATTTGAGCCAAAAACGTATCATTTCCGACTCGTGTCACCCGAAACTGAAATGCACCCGCACCGTTAATCGTCGCCCCAATCACTTCATCTCCTGACTGCTTTTTGACTGGCAAACTTTCACCCGTCACCATCGCTTCATCTACCGTCGAAATGCCTGCAATCACTTCGCCATCTACCGGAATCTTCTCACCAGGGCGCACTAAAATCACATCGTTGATTCTGACTTCGGCTATGGGAACATCAATTTCTCTACCATCACGGATAACTCTGGCATCTCTAGCTTGCAATCCGATAAGTTTGCGGATAGCTTCAGAAGTTTGTCCTCTAGCGCGATTTTCTAACAACCGCCCCAACAAGATTAAGGTAATGACAATGGCGGCAACTTCATAATAAATATGAGGTATCAAGCCCTGAGCAATAAAAAATTTCGGGAAAACAGTCACAAACAAAGAATATAGATACGCTGCACTTGTACCCAAAGCAATCAGCGTGTCCATCGTTGCCGTATGGCGCTTGAGACTTTTCCAGCCATTACGGTAAAAAGATCCACCACACCAAAAGACGACGGGTGTTGTCAGCACTAACTGTACCCAAGAATTTTGCAGGAAACTTGGAATCAAGGGTAAATTCAGCCCAGTCATCATGGGCAACGACCCCAAAAGTAGGAAAATGCTGATTACACCTCCCACCACTACCTTGAGGGAGAGTTGGCGTTGTAATGCTTGCCTAGTCGCTTTTTCAACATCATCTTCTTCAGAGAGCAATTCTTCCTGGAGTGAGTAGGAAGAGTATCCCGCAGCAGCGATCGCAGCTTGGATTTTCTCTAAATTTGCTAGAGAGCGATCGTACCTGATGGCGGCTTGTTCTGCTCCAAAGTTAACGTTGCAGTCCCTTACCCCTGGTACAGAGCGAATTGCCTTTTCGATGTTGTTAGCGCAAGCGGCGCAACTCATCCCTCGAAGTTTGAGTGTGAGAGTATCCATAACTAGATGAACCACTGTGATTGATGTGGGAGGATCTTAAAGTAATTCGTAATTAAATTATTTGGGGATTTAGACCCCAACTAATTCAAAATCGCCAAGAAAGACAATTACACGCTAGTGCTTCGCCAATAATTACGAATTACGTTAGCGTAGCGGGGCGAAGCCCATTACGAATTAGTTAGCAACTGGATAGCCAGCAGCAGCCAACGCTTCTTTAATTGCTGTTTCTGATGCTTGAGTTTCTACACTGACAAGCTTGGTTGTTGGATCAGCCTGAACGTTAGCATTGGCATCGACTGCCTGAAGTGCTTTGGTGATGGTGCTTGCACAAACAGAACAAGCCATGTTGGGAACTGTGAGTTGGAGAGTCATAGATTTACGGGATAGAGTGGAAAAGCTAGCCAAACTAAAGTGGATGGCTAGGGCACATCCGTCAACAGTCAGAAATTTCTGGTTGAGAGTCGCCTTAAATTCATCCTAGACTCTCCAGTCGGCTGGAGAGTCTAGAGATTTTTAAAAGTTTTTAGCTAAACTTCAAATTTATTTATAGACGTAGTACAAAAATTGCTAATTTGGTACGCGTGATGTGAAAATGACTGCTGACGCAATGCGATCGCTATTTCAGTACGGAGTTCCCGGTTGGCTGGATGCCATGCTAGATCGGCCTACGGGGAGTGTAGTCAAATCTGATTTGCAGCAACTTGCCCAAGAGAGCGAACGCATCTTCTTAGGTGGTTCAATGGATGGTGACTGGAAACTTGCGCCTGAAGAATTGGTTCCCGATGCTGGACTGGTACGTGATGGCGGACTGGCAACCATTGGCGGCGGCAATCATTTTGTAGAAGTGCAGCGAGTTGATAAAGTCGAAAATCGCACCCTTGCCCACGCCTGGGGAGTGCGCGAGGGACAACTGGCTTTTATGATTCACTCCGGTTCCCGAAATGTGGGTAAGTATATTGGGGGAATGTGGCGAGATAAAGCTAAAGCGACTTGGCAAAAAGGTCTGAAGTACCCTGATTCTCAGATTTTTCCTCTCTCTACTTATTCTCACCCCGAACTTGTCGCCAGTTACCTACAAGCTGAAGCCACTGCTGCTAACTATGCCTTTGTCAATCGCCTGCTGTTAGCTGAACTGCTACGTCTGCGTTTACGAGAAGTATATAAAGATGTAGAAGCACCTCTAGTTTATGACTTGCCGCATAACATCACCTTGCCAGAAGGTCAAGGATGGTTAACACGCAAGGGCGCTTGTCCCGCTCATGTAGGGCAACCAGTGATTATTCCTGGTTCAATGGGTGCTGATTCTTATCTAATGGTGGGTAAAGGCAATCCAGCATTTTGTAATTCTGCCTCACATGGGGCGGGAAGAATTTATTCTCGTTTCGACCTCAACCGCAGGGGTGCATCTCAAAGTGAGGCGGAGCTGGGATTAACCGGGATAGACTGCATTACCCTGCGTCAAGAACGCCGAATTGAAGAAGCACCCGCCGCCTACAAACTGATTCAGTCTGTGATTGATGTGCAGGTTGAGGCAGAAATGGTGGATATTGTAGCGCGCGGTTGAGTCCGGTGTTGACGTTTAAGGCGTAGCTGCTAAATAAAAAGCCCCTGGTATTAGCCAAGGGTATCCATCTTTATTCCCTGATATTAGAATCGCATCTGTGAAGCTATGGTAAATCCGTATTAATGCAATTACTGCATAATTTCGATGATCATTTTGCAATCAGCTAGTTAGATAGGAATTTACTCAGCATCATCAATGAGAGCGATGTCTACGACAGGCTATAACGCTCGCAGACTCGCTAACGCCCTTGGTGTCTCCCCTTCTCTACGAGACGCTGCACAAAGGGAGAAGACTCGTTATCGGTGTCGCTTCTTTCTCTTCACTTGCTGACAAAAAAGGTTTAGCTGAGTGCTAAACCTCATATTTAGTGCTTGAGCAGACATCCCAAATTAATTTAGAATGACTTTTCTAGCAGTTCATCTTCCTATAGACTGTATCCAAATATCTTGAAAACTGATACATAATTACCTGATCAGTCATAATAAAAGGCTTGGTTAAACCAAGCCTCTATATATACCAAGCATTTACTACACCAAGATTAATTTAGACTGACTCATACTTTAGTTCATCTCCCTATAGACTGTATCCAAATATTTTGAAATTTGATATAACATTTCCTGGTTGTTTATTAAAAAAAGGTTTGGCTGTGAACCAAACCTCAATAATTGCTGTGCTTAACAACGTACTAAATTAATTTAGTTCTACTCTATATTACAGATCATCATCCTAGAGGATGTGTATAAATATTTGGAAATCTGGTATTGCTTTACTTGGTAAAAACATTCACTTTTTGATTTAAAAATTGATTAAAAAATATACAAAACATCTACCTAAAGTATGAAAAAGACTTGGCTTGAAGCCAAGCCTCCATATATACCAAGTGTTTACCACATCTAATTAATTTAGAATTAGGTTGACTTCAGCTCATTTTCCTAGAAGATGTATACAAACATTCTAAAAGCTGAAGCTCTCCTTATCCCAAAGCTAGGGTGTACACACAAGTAGACCCAGAGCCAGTTTCCAGGCTAAAAAGGTGGATTTTTCTCGTTCCCATGCTCCGCATGGGAACGAGTCAAGCCTTATCAAGCTAGGTTTTTAGGACTTGTGTGTACACCGTAGTTATTCCAAAGGGAGAAGCTAGCGCCTGCTGTAGGGGCCGTTCAAGCAAGCTACAGCGTCTCTTTTGTGAGAAGGGCTGTAGGGAAATGACTCGAAGAGGCTGGGCTATTTGCCCTTGGTCTCAGCCCTTCTCTATGAGGCGCTACTTTGCATTGAGTAATGGCTCTTTATCGCCAGATTTGAATCCCCAAGGTGGATTCTGACAATTAATACCTTTATTGTTTCTCATAAATCCAGTGGATAACAATCTCGACAGACAATTTACTTCTACTCCGATAAAAGTCTCTTTTCCACTTATCTAAATTTTTAGAAAAAACCCTGGGTATTATTCCAGGGCACATACACGTTTTTCAGGCATTAACAGGCTGAATAATAACTTTGTAAAATAGTTATTTCTACTATCCATAGAATGATACGAATATCGATCCATATATGGTAATGGTGTTTTTTTGTTGCTTGGTCTATTTATAGATGGTATTTTATAACACTAACCTATTAGATTTTGATGATATTTACTATTCCTTTAGTACCAGGTCAAACATTCTGTAATCTGATATTAATCTCTTAGTGATATAAGCTTAGATTCAAAAATTGTAGAGTAAGTATTTTACTAACTATTTATACATTTTACTTGCTGAGTGCTACTCACGAAAAAGGCATGGCTAAAAGCCACGCCCTATATATACCAAGTGTTTACCATACCTTGCTAATTTAGAATTACTTTGATTTCAGTTCATCTGTCTATAGTGTGTTTACAAAAAATCTACAACCTGTTGGCAAGTTAATAATATATTTATTGCTATAAAAAAGGTTTCTATAAACTTAGATATTAATCTGGCACCAGTGCTTTATATAATTTCTAATAAAATATACTTCATGATGACGTACTTAAATAAAAACATAGAGTGATAAGTATAATTTGTAAATTCGGTTAAGCTAGTTATATGAATAAAGGCTTGGTATTCAACGAAGCCTTAAAGGTTGCTTTAAAAGTGGTCAGATATGATTTAGGTATCTTATTGATCCTCCCAAGCACCACTTAAAAATAGGGGGTTTGGGAGAATATAAAAACATTTAATACATCAATATAAACTTTAAAAATATTCTCTTAGATAATGGTAAAGTCTATCAGCAGAATTTAGATATTTTAGTTTCTCAAGACATCTACCGTTAGGTACTATACAAATATTCTAGAAGCTGTTAGTACACGATGATAGTAGCCATGAAAAAGGTTTAGCACTCAGCTAAACCTCCATAGAAAGCAGTTATTCGACACACCAGAATTAATTTAGAGCTACTCTAACTTCTGGTCATCTTCCTCTAGGGTGTGTACAAGAATTATAAAATCTGATATCTAGCAACATAAACAATATAGGAATTAATTTAACCCCCCTTGGATAGAGAAAAATTTAAATATATGGGATTCAAAATAAAATATATCACATATCAAATCAACATGCAGTAATGCTCTAATTTAATAAAAAATTTGATTGCATAAAACTTCAAACAATGCTGTAATTAATTCATGTATTTCAGCTAATTTAAATCTCTTTTAAAGCATAAAAAATAACTAAAATTAAATGTAATTTATGGAAGAATCTTCTAAAGATAATCTTGCGATCGCTAGCAAGTAGATAAACCTAAACAAACAATACTTGGTAGTAAGTAATAAAATTTTTTACCTTTGGTTCTCTAATATTCACTATGAACCAGAGTTCGTATTGACCTACTTACCAATTTTATATAAGGTTATGCTTTATTCAATGCCTGGCTATTGCCGTCACTCTTACCTGTAAGGTTAAGGTTTAATTATCCTGTTTGTTGATATTTTGTAGCATACAATACTAAATAAAATATCAATAATCTATAAACAAATTTCTGCATCAGCCTAGCATGTCGTAGACATCGCACTATGCTAAAGTAGGAAGCATCCTTTGATAAACAATCATTGTCAACAAGGACACAATATATAATGAGCATCTGCTTCCTTTCTAGAAACTATCAAAATCAATCTCTTGGTTTGCTTACTAGTAAAAACTTAATTCAATCGCCTCTGTACAAGCAATTGAGATGGTGTTGAAATTTTATTCAGTACGCCAAAACCAGTACTGAATTTAACAGTTAATAACTTTGATTACTTACTTTATTCAGTATCTTTAAAACCTAAAATCGTACATAGGTCAAGTGATACTGTTATAAATAATCATATGATATTTATATATAAAGTTATTATGAACATACTGAGAAATTATTCTGTAATTTTGCGTATAATCAAAAAGTATCTGCTAAACCCATCAGCTTGAGGTTTTCTTATCTCAGCTATTTTTGCATGGGTTAGAGTTATCAACTAGGCAAAAGTAAAACACAAACCAATCTTAACTAAGCACTATTTTATTGTTCGCAGGAAGCCTCGTCTTTATCTCCCAAGTAAAGACGATGACTCCTAATAAAATCTTCTGGAGAAGAGATGTATTTGGCACATTCATTCATGAGTGATGAAAAGAAGCAAAACTCTCACCAGCCTTTGATTTTGGCAGTTGAAGACCATGATGATAGTCTTTTGCTGATTAGTTATGCTCTTGAGTCAATGGGTTGTAGATTTATTTGTCAAACAGATTCTTCTGCAACGGTTCTGGTGGCCAAAGAATATCAACCAGACTTAATCTTGTTGGATATTTTGTTACCAGGTCTTAGCGGTATCGATGTTGTGCGTCATCTGAAGCAAGAACCCTTAACTTGTACAATTCCAGTAGTGGCAGTCACAGCTTTAGCTACCACGGACGATCGTGAGCGTATTTTCAAGGCTGGATTTAATGATTACATCAGCAAACCCTATATGCTTGAGGAATTAGAGGCTATAATTCGCCGTGAACTGGGAAAAAAATTCGCCCCTTACTCAGCTTTTGAGCTTTGTCAGGATTAGCAGTTAATCAGAACAATATGAAGGTGGAAGAACTTAAATGTTTTTAGGTAGTTGGAGAGTGAACAGACTACCTTTACCTAGTTCAGAGGTAACGTGGATAGTTCCTGCGTGCGCTTCTACAATCCGGTGGGATAAATGTAGCCCTAAGCCACTACCTGAGCGTTTATTTTTGCCTTGGCGAAATCGCTCGAAAATTGTTGCCTGATCTTCAGGCGCAATCCCATACCCTGTATCTTCTATCTCAATTGTTACTGAATCTTGATTTGCTTGATTAGGTGATCCTTCAAAAATACGAATTGTTATGCCTCCGGTATCTGTAAATTTGATGGCATTTGCAATCAAGTTGTTTAGCACCCGCCGTAATTCCAAGCGATCGCCCATAATAATACCAGCATTTTTACGCTGTGAATCTAAATCACTGGTATCTATTTTCAGAATCAATCCTTTTTCACCAGTTAAAGGACTTAGTTCGCTGACTACTTCTTGAGATATCTCACGTAAATCGCATACTTCCCAATTCAACGTTTTTTTACCTGCTTCGAAGCGATACACTTCTAGGAGGGTATTTACCATGTCCATCAAATTTTGGTTACTGCGAATCATAACTGCGATCGCCTGTTTCATTTCCGGCGAAATTTTGCAGAATGTTTCCATCTCAAACAAACTCAACATGCGATCGGCCGCTACTAAGGGAGTTCGCAAATCATGAGTCAGACGAGAAACAAAGTCTTCTCGTTGGCGGGCCATTTTCTGTTGTTCATCCAGACTGTGCTTGAGACGCAACAGCGATCGCACCCTTGCCAATAGTTCATCAGTATCAAATGGTTTGCGAATAAAATCGTCAGCACCAGCATCCAAACCTTCGACAACGCTGGATTCATGAAAGGCTGTAATCAACAGAATTGGAATATAACTAATTGTTGGGTTCTTCCGAATCCGACGCGTGACTTCATAACCATCTATCCCTGGCATCATCACATCTAACAAAATCAGATCGGGCGGAGATTGTTCGACTTGACGCAAAGCTTTTATGCCATCTGAAGCCAAATCAATTTCATACCCCTCACTTTCTAAAATTGTTTGAACCAAAATAAGGTTATCTCGAGTATCGTCAACTGCGAGAATCCGATAAATTCTATTATTTTCAACTACAGACATAATTTATAAATTTTTATCGTTTTTTTGGAAGTAATTTATAGTTTAAATTTAGGATATCCTATTGGTGCTTGTCTAGCTTGGGAAGATAAATGATGTGGATTTTTCGCAGAGCAAAAAATCCCGTCACCATCTAAGTGCAAAGCTGGAGCATCATCTGTTATGTTCGGTAATGTTATTTGACGGGGCAATTCAATTTTAAACATAGAACCGATGCCCAATTTGCTCTCAAGAAAAATTTTCCCGCCCATCATTCGCACTAGCGAATCTATAATTGCCAAACCCAAACCTGTACCTGGATATTTGCGAGTAATAGTTTGATCGACTTGCCGAAATGCTTCAAAAATACGTTTAAAATCTCTGGGTGCTATGCCAATACCTGTATCCCGAACAATAATTGCCACTCGATTTGCAGGTAGTTCCTTAACCTCAACCCAAATCTCGCCAAACTCTGTGAACTTAATGGCATTGGAGAGCAGGTTAATTAAAATTTGTTTGACACGAACAGGATCATTAAATACCAAACTATTTTGCAAATCGATTTCCACTAACAATGAGAGATTTTTGGCATCAGCTAGGGAACGCATTTCACTTACAGCGAGATTGATTACCTTTGATACATCAAATATTTCCGCCTTTAAGTCTAATCGTCCCGCCTCCAGCTTGGAAAAGTCAAGCACTTCATTCAGCAGCATCAGCAAATGCTTTCCATTATTCAAGATGCGCTCAATCATATCTGCTTGCTGGTGAGTTAATTGACCGAACTTAGGACGCAGCAGTATCTGCGAAAAACCAATAATCGCGTTCATCGGCGTTCTGAGTTCGTGAGACATAGTTGCCAAAAAATGTGATTTTAGTAGTGATGCCTCCGATAGCTTGAAGTTTTGCATTTGAATCTGTTGCTGTTGTCTCTCCAATTCTTGGTTCTTATGAATGAGTTGTTCATGACTTTCTCGGAGCTGCTCTTTTACTAAAGCTGCCTGCGTTTCAGCCCGATAAATCCGAATTGCACTTCGCAATACCTGTGCCAACGTCTCTGGAGATATCCTAGACTTAGATAGATAGTCTGTAGCACCAGCTTTCAATAATTGCAAAGCAATTTGTTCATCTCCTTGACCAGTTAGGACTACTAAAGGTACTTTAATTTCCGAAGAACGTAACTGTTGAATCAAGGTTAGCCCGTCTTGGTCTGGTAAGCGATAGTCGAGGAAAACACAATCATAGGCAGTAGTGGATAAGGCAGAAAACGCATCATGGCCATCGCCTACTTCAGACAGTTCCATCTGAACACCTGCTTTAGTCAGGGCATGACGGACTGCCATCCGGTCTACTTCCTCATCGTCTACAACCAAAATTTTCAGCGTCTCTTCCATCGGTTTTTATTTTTGCCGCCAAACATAGGTTGATGTATATCATTTCTCTTTTCAGATTATCCAACTAAATAAAGAATATAAGATTTTCGGACATCTAAAATCTGTAACTTGATTGACTAAGACATTTCGCACAATATCTAATACTTGTTGAGCGTTGCCCTAATCTCTACAAACTTAGGGAAGGTTAAAGGCTTTAGAATATATTTAGCTAAATTTAAGTTTTCAGCTTTCACTCGCTGTTGATCTTGATTTGAGACCGTTATTATAACTCCAGAAGTTACTCTCTATTGCGGGTCAGAACGTAATTCTTGTGGGAATACGATGCCACCCATCTTTGGCATAGTCAAATTTAGCAAAACCAGGTGTTGCTTAGTGGTAACTTCGGGATGCTGTCCGTGATTGCTGTGCAACGTTATTAGTGCCTCTAGCCCATTTTTTGCAAGGTGAACCAGATTCATAGTATTAACTTTATTGAATGCCTGCTTGACATTCATCACATCAACTTCGTTGTCCTCCACTACTAGTATGTTAATAACTCTTTTAGGCCTTTTATTGGATTAAATTCAGTCTGTTGTATCCTAAATCTGGTAAATTAACCAGAGTATTGCAATTGAACTTCTAGCAATTGACCAATGATTCTAAATCAATAAGCAATTAACAAACCGAAAACTATTGCTCTGAAGACAGCAAACATAGCTGATATAAAGTAAAATAAAATACTTTACTAAGCTTAAAACAATTGTAAATGAGTGAGCTAGCGACCGTCGTCAGCCATTGGTGAGAGTTGCATACCATTATCGTGTACCATAAGCTTGAGCGGTTTTACTCATCAGATTGCTTAGATCAGGTAAACAAGAAAGTACTACCTATACCGATTTGTGAATTTGAAGTAATCCTACCTCCTGAAATTTCGACAATTTTCGTAACGATCGCCAGACTTGTGTTAGCATTTTCAGGGCGATCGCAGTCTCGCACTGTTTGGAAAATTACCAAAACCTTCTCGTAAATTTGAGGAAGAATACCAATTTCTTCCAATCCTTTTGGTGTTAAGAAGATTAGTTGTCCACTTTGATTGCTGAAGGGTTGAACTTGTAAGCCGTAAGTTACCCACCATCTGGACACACGAGTGATTACAGTTCTTAGTTGTGCTTGAATTCCTTTTGAAATTGTCGACCATCGAGCCTGACTTTTCACGTTATCTGGAAAAACCAACGCCAGACCCAAAACTCTTAACCCTACAAGGATTAAGGGAAAATTCCCAGCTTTTCTCCTTGAAGGGGAGAAATTTGCCAAATACCGTGAAAAGTCAGACCAGCAAGCTTCCCACAAAGAACGACGAATTACCTCGTTACTGGCGATTCCACCAAATTTTAAGGCCGTCCGATTTTCTTCCATGAGTATGTCTATTGGCTCCATCAATTCGATGAATCCAAAGGTTTGGTTAAAAATCGCTCGAAACCATCGTTTACTTTTTCGTAAGGCAACTTTGACTTTTTGTAATTTGTCCATTTTTGTAAGCTTTTTTGAAAGCTTTATACAAGAAAATAGCAATTAACTAATGGAACATGGCAGATGAAAGCTGAATTTTGAGCAAGGGAGAAGTAATTTGGCATTCGTCTCAATATTTCATACTTTTTATGCAAGTATCCATATATCTCCAGCTAGATATGTCCTCTATCTAAATATAAAAAAGTAGGATATTTATTATTTCTATCGGTGGATGCAGAGAGGTTGAAATATCATCTATCTTTGGTTTGGGAAAATATAGAGATAGTGCTTACAAAAGGTAATACTTTGAAAGATGCAAACAGCATAAGAGCGAGTGTAGCGATGAATGAAATTAGCATTATTTTAATTGAAGATCATGACTTAACGCGAATGGGGCTAAGAGCGGCATTACAATCCCACAGCGCCTTGAAAGTAATTGGCGAAGCGGCAAATGCTACCCAAGGACTAAAACTATTGGAAACGGCAAAACCAGATGTAGCTGTTGTAGACATCGGTTTGCCTGATATGGATGGCATTGAACTCACCCGTAAATTCAAACGCCACCAAGCTGAAACTGGACAGACGGGAACCAAGATTCTCATCTTGACAATGGATCACACAGAGGATGCTGTACTTGCAGCTTTCGCGGCGGGTGCTGATTCTTATTACATGAAAGAAACAAGTATCAGTAAATTAACTGAGGCAATTCAAGCAACTCACGGCGGTAATTCTTGGATTGATCCGGCAATTGCCAACGTGGTATTGCGGAAAATGCGGCAAGGTATACCTGGAGAAAGCCAAAATTCTGACAAACCGAAGACTGTAAAAATCGAGGCGCTAGCGTCAGAATATGAGCAAGTATTGGAAACATACCCCCTAACTCAACGGGAATTGGAAATCTTAGAATTGATTGTAGCTGGGTGTAGCAATGGGCAAATTGCCGAGAAACTCTACATTACAGTTGGTACTGTAAAGACCCATGTTCGTAATATTCTAAATAAATTATGTGCTGATGACCGTACCCAAGCTGCTGTAAGAGCTTTACGTTCTGGGTTGGTGGCTTAAGGAACTGGGGAGATGGGGGAGACAAGGGGACAAGGGGACAAGGGGAATAACCATCCCCAAAGCTTAATGCCCAATACCCCTTCAACCCAACCGTTCCTGCAAGCAATCAGCAATCCGTCGTGCTGCTCCCGATTTTCCCATGCGTCGCACACCATTTTCGGCGATAATTTGCAAAATATCAGGATCTTTGAATAGGGACTGTACAACCTTCGCAACTTCTGCTGGCTGCTCGACTAAAATCAAAGATGAACCTAAAAGGCGACTTTGAGCTTCTGCAAAGGCAGGATTATATTGGGGCCCATTACCGGAAATTGCGATCGCAGGTTTTCCTAAACCAATAAACTGTTCTGTGGCTGTACCTGCCATTGCGATCGCTATATCTCCCAAATGCAAGCAATCATTATAGGCTTGTTGTGTCAGCAGTAGATAAGCATTCCTTTGTTTAAATGTCAAGATATTTTGATCGGCAATTTGGATAGGACATGCTGATTCAATGCGCCAGCCTTGGGATTGGACGCTTTGGGATAAAATATTAGAGTCTAAACCTGGAGCGATCGCACCTAAAAACACCACTGTGCCAGAAGTGTAAAACACCGAATCTCGCTCTTGGAAACTTGCCAACAACGCAGATACGGCAATCATAATTGTTTCCCAGTTGCTGTATGCCTCCGGTGGACGGGAACCAGGAAGAAGAGTCACCATGAAAGGCCGAACTATCTCTTGCTGTTGACTATCCTGACTATAAAATTGTTGGCGTGAAAAGGTCGGTTCTAGACCATCCATCATGGGATTACCCAAATTAAAAGCTGGAATTGGCCATTGTTTTAAGGTTTCCGTCGTCAGCGCATCTCTAGGAAACACCGCCTTACAACGGCGACGACTCATTAACCAACGTTCCCAAGGATGGTAAACTGAACCGGAAAAGTTTTCCCAACGCGCGTTTTTAGATTTCCGTGGTAATAATCCAGCTTCATCCCGCACATAATATTCAGATTTCGCCGTACCAACAAAAGCATAATTAGCACCACTGAAAGTTGCAAACAACAGCGGGACAATATCTCCCACAGCTAAAATCGCTCTTTTATTACCTAATTTTTTTTGAGAACTCACCCAACGGCGGACAGCTTTAATCTGGCTGAGGGTAAGTTGCAATAAACCACCGCGGACATCGCGCACTAATTGGCGGTTATCCATATAAATAAAGCCGCCAGAAGGCATAGTGCGGACTGAACCAATGAGGGGGATATCCAACTCTTGGTAAGCACGTCCTTCACCCACCAGAGGTAAAGCAAATATCTCTGGTGGGTTTAATTGTCGTTGGAGTTCTTGCAAAATCCGAACTGCAATCATATCTTCCCCATGACCATTACTTAATACAAGTAACCGCAAAGGAGAAGTTGCAGCTTGGAAGTTAGAACCTAGAGATGATCGAGATACATTACTCATAAGAAACAAAATATCAAAATTAACTGTCTGTTGGGGTAAGAGGTATAAATAGGGAAATTGGCGAAGAAGCTGGAAGTTAGTATTATCCCTATTCGCCAGCCTCACTACAACTAACTCCCAGTTAATTAGGTTAAATATTATGCGAGTTTCTGCTACTGCTATTTTTACTTTAGCTACTTTAGCTGCTGCCAATGTTACTCAGCAAGCAACTGCTGCACCTGCTAAAATCGTTACTCCAACTGCAAAAGCTGGTAACTTGGTAGTGCCGATAATTGAAGACACTCCCGCACGGGTAGAGACAATTGCTTCTCCAGAAACTATAGTTGCACAACAATTTTCCCAAAATCCCGTCGCCGTGCAAACAGGTGCAAACAAAAATTCCACAGTAGTCTTAAAGTCAGCAAAAGAGTTAATTTCCCAAGTCACCCTCCCGATTTCCCCCGCCTCCCCTGCTCCCTCATCTCTCAAAACCCCTAATACTGAAAGCAATTTAGTAGTCACAGCTACAGATGTACAGGTAGTGGGAGCCAATCAAGAATTGCAGGATATCATTCGCAAAGTCATTAAAACTCAGGCGGGTGGAGAAACCAGTCAAAGCCAGCTACAAAAAGATGTAGCTGCAATTTTGGATACAGGTTTATTTAGCAATGTCAGTGTAAATAGCTTTAGCACACAGGCTGGATTGAATGTAGTTTATCAAGTGCAACCGGTGATTGTGCGATCGCTGCAATTATCTGGCGCTAAAGTCCTCACCTACCCAGTAGCTCAACAACGTTTGCAATCTCAGATTGGAACCATTATCAGTCCTGCTGGACTTCAGCAAGCAGTAGCACAAATTAATAAGTGGTACGCCGACAATGGTTATAACTTAGCACGGGTGTTATCAATTAAACCCAATTCTCAAGGTATTCTCACTGTGAATGTCGCTGAAGGCTTGGTGAGTGATATCAAGTTTCGCTTTGTCAACGACGAGGGTAAAACCATTGATAGCAAGGGAAATCCCGTGGGAGGACGCACCAAACCAGATTTCCTCCAACAGCAACTCAAGCTAAAACCTGGACAAATATTCCAAGAAAATGTCGTCAAACAAGACATACAACAGCTATATCGGACTGGTTTATTTGAGACTGTGAATGTTGCCTTAGAAGGAGATGCGACCAAACTAGATTTAGTCTACCAACTCAAAGAAACTGGGGCGCGAGGTGTTAACTTAGGTGGTAGTTACAATGCTGATCAGGGATTAACAGGTACAATTAGCTATCAAGATCAGAATGTCGGTGGTATTAATGATACTTTAGGTGTGAATCTTGCTGTAAGTAGCCGAGACTTGCAGTTTAATAGCAAATTTATCAGTCCCTATCGGACAACTAACCCCGATCGCTTGGGGTACACTGTCAATGGTTTTCGTAATCGGGAACTTTCGGAAACTTTTGATGACAAGATTACGCTAGCTAACGGCGACAAAGTGCGGGAAGGTCAAATTGGCGGAAGTTTCAGCTTACAGCGACCAATTGACGATTGGAACACCTCCTTAGGATTAAACTATACCCAAACTAGTATTCGCGATCGCCAAGGTAATATTACCTCAACAGATGCTCAAGGCAATCCCCTATCTGCGAGTGGAACTGGCGTTGATGACCTAACTACCGTATCCTTCACCGCCACCAAAGACCAACGAGATAACGCCACCAATCCAACTCAAGGTTCCGTTTTGAGTTTGAGTACAGAACAATCTGTCCCCATCGGTCAAGGTAATATTTCCCTAAATCGCCTCAAAGCCAATTACAGCCAATATTTGCCAGTGCAGTTATTTAACACTAAACAGCCGCAAGTATTTGCGGTGAATCTGCAAGCTGGTACTGTTATTGGTAATTTACCACCCTACGAAAGCTTTAACTTGGGTGGTACCAACTCAGTACGCGGTTACGATTCTGGAGATGTAGGGAGTGGTCGCAGTTATGTGTTAGCTTCCGCAGAATATCGTTTTCCCGTCTTACCAATAATAGGGGGTGTATTATTTGCCGACTTTGCCTCAGACTTAGGTTCTGGTGATACTGTATTGGGAGATCCAGCGGGTGTGCGAGATAAACCAGGGTATGGTTTTGGTTATGGGGCTGGAGTGCGATTAAATTCACCACTAGGCTTAATCCGGGCTGACTATGGTATTAATGACCAGGGAGAAAGCAAGGTGCATCTAGGCATCGGGCAGCGGTTTTAAGAGAATTTTTTCTATGTTTGCCATCAGCGATTGAATACTTCTAAGGTAAAGCTTGTAAACCCAGATATGTCGAAATGGCGAACACCTCGCAGCAATAAAGTAGAATTTACCAGCCATTCTGTCACCAGAAAAAACTCTGTTTCACTCTCTATATATTTTGGGATAGTGATTGATACGCCATCTTTCAACCGCAAGCTGAGATAATTCTTATTTAAATCTTCTAGTTGTATCCATGAAGTTGAAACTGTGGGTGACACTATACACTCAGGTGACATTTTGGTAATTATTCCTTGCCAACCACTTAATTGATTTGCAGGAGGTAGAAGAGGTTCATCGGCTTTTCCTCCCAAGCTTTCAGAAATTATCAAAATATCTAAAGTACCATTTTCGTTGTATCTGGCAACTGCACTCCTACGCCTATCTTGATGCTTAAAACCAGTCTCAAAAAAGAACACTGAGCCAGATTTTACTTCTTGAGAACCCCATGAAAAACTATCGCTCAAATGAAGCGATCTTATGTGAGGTTTTTTATGTGGGCCATAGGTTTCTAATTTGTTTGTTCCATCAGCATAAGTAGAATAATTATGATGATTCATTTCACTTCCATCACTGCTTAAATGAAAGCTTCTGACACATTGATGAGAGCGAATTAATTCGCCCTCCAAATTGTAAACGTTCCAAGTTCCATGCCAGTCTCCAATATGACTACAAAAATTCTCCCAGTTTTGCAGTTTGGCGTTTGTTATGGTGTCTGAATTCATTGCTAGCTGTTGTCTAGATTATTATTTGCTATCAACAGTAATAATCATATAGGAAGCCTAAATAATATGTTAAAAATTTTAGGTAATATAGGTTAGGTAGCTCTTTGGGATTGTAGCAACTAGCATGTAAAGTCGTACTTCCTCACTGATATCACGGACGTGGGAGACAGCTTGAGCCTGTTTGCTCCTTTAGGATTTCTTGTCTCTCGCGTTATCCTATGAAAAAGATAAAACTATTGCGATCAGGGGAAGGTTTTCCCGCTTAGGGAATTCCAACAACTAAATCATTCCGTAAGATAGACAAGCGAAAACCCTGCCCAAAAATATGGGAAAATTTTTTGGAAATTCCCCAAGATTCAAAACTCGCTATTTATCTGCTCACTCAGGACTCAGAAATCAGGACTCTTTATGTTAGCAGGCACAATTTTGCAGGATGGAAAATATACCCTAATTCAAGAAATAGGGCGGGGTGGCTTTGGCATTACGTTTAAAGCTACGCATCACTACTTAGGTCAGGAGGTAGTGATGAAAACCATCAATGAACGGCTGCGACAACATCCTGATTTTGCGAAATTCGAACGCCAATTCCAAGATGAAGCCAGACGATTAGCTACATGTATCCACCCAAATATAGTTCGAGTCAGTGACTTTTTTGTGGAAGCTGGACTGCCTTACATGGTGATGGAATACATTCCTGGCGAAACCTTGGGAGACGCATTTGTATTACCAGGGATACCTTTACCTGAAGCCACAGCAATTCATTACATCCGGCAAATTGGGTCAGCCTTGCAGGTAGTACATAACAATGGTTTGTTACATCGAGATATCAAGCCAGATAATATTATCCTTCGTAAAGGAACCCAGGAAGTAGTGCTGATTGATTTTGGCATTGCTAGAGAATTTAATGGCGGCGTGAGGCAGACTCACACTGGCCTGGTTTCTGAGGGCTATTCTCCAATTGAGCAGTACTTGACGCAAGCGCCGCGCACACCCGCCACGGATGTTTATGGTTTAGCCGCAACCTTGTATGCACTGTTAACAGCCCAAGTTCCTATGCCAGCATTATTGCGCGATCGCGAGCAAATGCCTTCCCCCCGCGAACTACAACCACACTTGAGTGCTTCTGTCAATCAGGCCGTAATGCGCGGTATGGCGGTAGAGTCTCGTTTTCGACCAGCGACAGTTGCTGAATGGTTACAACTGCTACCTGGAAATGGGGCGAATATGATACCGCAAGCCTTACCCACTTATGCAGTGCCAACTGTCAATTTATCTGCCCAACAGGCAGCAACTTTAATTGGGAAAACTGCCCAAAATCGCATTCATAAACCATCTGCGTTGGCGCAGCCCAACCCAGGCATCACCAAGGAAAATGTACTAACAAAAAAACTGGGGTCATCTAAAATATTTATAAGTTTAGGTGTAGCCCTGATTGCTGCTACAGCAGGTTTTGGCATCACTAGCATCTTACCTAAATCTCAGCCGCAGCCAACCGCAAAGCCGCTTTTTGAACAGCCAACTCAAGAACCAGCCGCGAAAGTACCTAGCCTAGAGAATGGTGAAGAGACTAACACCACCTCAAGAACCGAACCAGCACCTGTTTCTAATTCCAAGCAGCGTCGGCGTAATCGTCGTTCTTCTCCACAAGAAACTCCCAGCAGCCCTACACAAGAATCACAACGCGGCGATTCTGAACAATCCACACCTTCACCTAGCGTTTCCCCCACACCCTCGCTAGTCGAAAAACTACGGGCTATCCGTTCATCTCGTAACGCTTCCCCCACACCATTGCCACCAAAGAACTTACCCACTTCTAATCAGAATTCTGCTTCCCCTCAACCGGTGATTCCGTCAAATTCTGTGGTTATACCAGCAGTACCACCGACAGAATCTAAACAGTCAGATCCTTCTGCTGTAGTAGTACCAACACTGGAAAAGCAAAATTCTCCGACTGAGAGTCAACCCCTGAATGAGCAGAAATTTCAGGAAAAGCTAGAAGATGATAATAATTAGTCAATTAGTCAATTTTAGATTTTTCTTCAATATAAAATCCAAAATTTACAATCTACAATTGAACGCCTCTTGCCAATATAAGAGCATCTTTTTCTTGTTTCATCTTTGGCTAAATTATTTAAGCTTCTGTACAATAACTTCCCCTTTCTTATTAATCTTCAACGGATTTTTGGGAAAAGCTTGATTATTCAAATAACGCATAAGTTTCACAGTCTGAAAACGCTGATCAATTTGAGGGATTCCCTGCCGATCCATCCGCACAGGGATAATTTTACTTGATACCAAATCTCCCGCAGAGTTAAGTTTGACTTCTAGAATCATAGAGTCACCCGTCTGGGCATTTGTAGATAAAGTTCGATATCCCAAAAAGTTTCCTAAAGAATAGGCGATGATTTTTCCTTTGTAGATTTCCATCGCTCTCGGAACATGAGGCCCATGTCCTAGTACTAAATCTGCTCCCGCATCAATCATGTTTCGAGCAAACTTGATCGAATTACCTCGGTTTTCTCCATAAAAAAATTCTGTCTGATTCTTAACATGTAGTGCCTCCGTTCCTTCGGCTCCAGCGTGCATCGATACTACTACAATGTTGGCCTTATTTTTAGCTTCTGTTATGAGTGCTTGGGCTGCTCCTAAATTATGAATGGAATTATACATTTCATAAGGAGAAAACCCGACCATGGCCACGGGGATATTGTTAGCTTCTAAATAGAGAATTTGATTTTTATGACCTAATGTTGCAATGCCTACAGCCTCAAGATTTTTCTTTGTATCTTTGAACCCTACCGGGCCGAAGTCCATTGCATGGTTATTCGCCATATTAAACACATTAAAACCAGCTTCAGCAAATAGCTGGGCATATGCAGGTGGGGAACGAAAGGCAAAGACTTGTCCTCGACTAATATCTTTGGCAGTGTAGGGATAATTAGTTAAGCTACTTTCAAAGTTACCAAACAGGATATCAGATCCTTGCAAGTGAGTTCTCACTGACTTTGGTAATAATTGATCTCGAAACCGAGGTAATCTATGGTTAGGAAAATTAGTGCCGGGAATAATATCTCCAACGGCTTTGATAGTAATAGTATCTGGAAAGGTTTGTTCTTCTGTTGTTGATGGCGTAAGTTCAGGGATATCTAATGGAAATTGCACAGGCTCAGTGGGTGTAGTCGCAGCGTTTAATCGCTGTGATTGCCCAAGCCGGATAACGACTCCTATACTAATACCCAGATATAAACAGATGCTGATAAAACTAAATGAGAGCACTCTCGCCATGCTGCGATTTGCCATCGTTCACTCCTCACACAATGGCATTAGTTTATCCCAAAAATCTATACTAACGGTGTATATTTTAGTGTAGTTTGGGTAATATTTGGCTAAGTAAATACTGAAGTATAATCTCGTATACTTGCAAATAATCATACCTGCCAGCTATGAAGCCAAACATTATCGTTTTGTCCAGTTCTTTAGAAACCTTTTAAACGGAGAGGGGGGGATTCGAACCCCCGTTGGGTTTCCCCAAAACGCATTTCGAGTGCGTCACCATGAACCGCTCGGACACCTCTCCAGTTATATTATTCACACATTTGAGTATTCAAATGGCATCAAGTAAGGTACATTCTACCATATTTCCTATACTACTATAACATTATCGTTTTATCTGCGTAACGGAATGCTTCGGGAACGCCCAAACCAAAGACATTTACCATCATCGTGGTTACTGCAATTACCTAGTGAGTCAATGACACCCACAGATGTATTTATATAGAGCCATGAAAAAACTGTCTGAACTATTGAACGGTGATATACTTAAAAAATTCACTCGGTTCTAGTAGAGGTCAGCCACTAGAGGAAACGGGGAAAGTCCGGTGTAAATCCGGCGCTGTCCCGCAGCTGTGATGAGACTTATGTCTCAGAGTCAGAATGCCCGCCGAAGTTGACTTATAAGTTCTACACGTCTGCGAGGTACAGATGAACAAAAGTATAAATATTTCTACTATTAGTCAGTCTCACTTCTTTAAAGAGCCAGAGATTCGCTACAAATTATGGCTTGCTACGAGACGATAGACAGTTAATTTATGGCATAAATTGCACCTCTAAGTGTAGCTATCAATTGTGCTAGTTTTTCTAGGCATAAGTATTGGTACTACTAAGCTGTTACGCATTTAATTTGTACATTTACCTGATGACTGATGACTGTTAACCGTCAACAGTAACGACCATCAAGAGTGTTTATATACTTTAGACGCGCATCAGCTTAGTTAATTGTTGCTAATACAACTATTTTCATGTAAATAGCTCACGCTGTAAGGGGATAGTCAACTTAGAGCCAGAGCAAAATGCATGAGTGCTTGTAACAATTCTTGTGTTATTGCGTTTACAGCAGAAGGGAAATCAACCTATCTGTTTGGCGATTTACCCGTTGATGGCTGTGCATCTGCTGTACTGGAATGTGCAAGTCAATATTACACCAAGTCTAATGGTTTGCTGTCTTGCTCAGAACAACCTGAACCTTTGAAAACGGGTATTTTGGCAAAGATTCCACCACTAAATAAGTGGGCAAAATTAAACATAAGTTGTTCTATAGGAGGAAGCAAATGCGACCGGAAAAGAGTGTCTGGCAAGGAAATTTTGGCTACTGGCAAAACAGCTTTATTCACACTAATCTGCTGGTAATAGGTTACACAGCATGGAAAGGATTTCAGTCATTTGGGCGGGGGGTTGTAATTTGTGATGTTGATACTCAAGTTACTCATCCTTCAATTACAAGTCTCGATACGGTTCCCTTCACCCTCCAATTTCTTCCTTGTGATCTGATTGGGTTTTATTTGCGATCGCGTCAGGGTTGTGGGACAATCTCGCAATCAATTAGCTCATCAATGATTTCATCCATCCTCTCAGCAGTTGCAACATACAATCCCCATCAAGATATTCTTCTGGTGCTAAAGGCTGATCCTCAAATTGAGGTCAATTTCTTACACCAGCTAAAAATTACTCCACCCGATTGCTACGAACAAGTTTGCAAACGTTGGGAAGAATTTCAACCAAGCTTAATGCCTTAAAACTTAGCCTCAATGCAAAAACCAAAATCAATCAACATTTCCAAACCAACTCGCTACCAAAATGCGGCGATAGATTATTACATGGGACTCACAGATTCCTCTTATCTGCATTACGGGTATTGGGAGCCACTACCTACTGAGGGTGAGGAATTGACCCTAACTCGCCTGCGTGCGGCTCAAGAAGCCTATGCAGCGAAGCTTTTGAGTTTTATTCCAGAGGGAACCAAAACTGTGATTGATGTAGGTTGCGGTATTGGTGGTAACGCGGCATATTTGTGCGATCGCGGCTTTATTGTTGAGGGATTAGCACCCGATGCACTCCAACAAGAGAAGTTTATCAAGAATACGAACGGGCAAGTGCCTTTTTACTTAACCAGATTTGAAGATTTTCACACCTCACACTCCTATGACCTAGTTCTGTTCAGTGAAAGTAGCCAATATATTGCTGTTGACGATTTGGCTCAAGGTGCAGCTCGTTTATTAAATAGTGGTGGCTATCTATTGCTTGCGGATATGATGCGCTCTGATGCTGGATATAGAAAGGGCATTTTTTCTAATTGTCATGTCGCTAGCGAGCTTCAGGCGGCCTTGCAACAGGCTGGATTCAAGTTAATTAAGACTGAGGACATTTCCACCCAAGTTGCACCAACGATTGACTTGTGTGTTGATAACTTTCGAACTTTTGGGCTAACTACCGTTAAATATATTGCAGATTTGGTAGCGATCGCAGTCCCACCATTACATGCGATCGGTCGTTTAGCATTCAAACGCTGGCTGGAAAAGCCCATTGTCGAAGGGTTAGCAGCACGCACTATTTTTGATAGCCATCTCTGTTATAAAATCGAACTCTGGCAGTTATCAATTCATCAGGGGAATTGAGTGTTTGAGCTTAAATTAACACCACTCTCTACTCCCCATTCAATTTGAATTCTAAATTTTTGCTTTAGTTATGAAATCGCTTGCACAAGAAGCAATCCTAAAGACTGACATTCAAAAGTGCGATGCCAAATAGACCGTCGTAGACATTGCTTCTTTAACTGCCAAGGTATCATGTAGTCGAACATTGTGGAGCATACAGCTTGAGGTTTTGCATGAAAGTAGCAGTCTTCAGTACAAAAGTCTATGATCGGCAGTTTTTATCAGCTGCAAATTCTCCCACCCAACACGAATTAGTGTTTTTTGAACCGCGTTTAAATCGGGATACAGCTATCCTCGCCGCCGGATTTCCGGCGGTTTGCGTATTTGTGCATGACCAGGTTGACGCGCAAACTTTAGAGCTTATCGCCTCACGGGGAACTAGGCTGGTTGTCCTTCGCTGTGCAGGGTTTAACAATGTAGACTTACAAGCCGCAGCGGACTTAGGAATTACCGTTGTCCGCGTTCCCGCCTATTCACCATACGGGGTAGCAGAACATGCTGTAGGATTAATTTTAAGCCTGAATCGCAAAATTCATCGTGCCTATAACCGTGTCCGAGAAGGCAATTTTTCTCTAGATGGACTATTAGGATTTAACTTGTATGAGCGTACAGTCGGGATTGTCGGTACCGGCAAAATCGGTCTGATTTTAGGACAGATTATGAAGGGGTTTGGCTGTGAACTACTTGCCTATGACGTTTATCGCAATCCAGAATTGGAGGCGCTAGGTGGAAAATATGTAGAACTACCTGAGCTATTTGCCAACTCGGATATTATCTCCCTGCATTGCCCCCTGACTCCCGAAACGCATCACTTGATTAACGCTGAGGCTATAGAACAAATTAAGTCAGGCGTGATGCTAATTAACACTAGCCGAGGAGCGCTAATTGATACCCTAGCAGTGATTGAGGGATTGAAGTCTGGCAAGATTGGCTATCTTGGTGTAGATGTCTACGAACAAGAATCGGAATTGTTCTTTGAGGATTTGTCTGGCGAAATTATTCAAGATGATATTTTCCAACGTCTGACGACGTTCCCCAATGTACTCATTACCGGACATCAAGCCTTTTTTACATCAGAAGCTCTCCGCAATATTGCAGAAACAACTTTTGCTAATATTGCTGATGTTGAACAGGGTCGTTCCTGTCCAAATGAAATTCGCGCTCAAGCGTCAGCTTAGGTAATGCTTGGCGATCGCAATTTTAACTAAAATCACCAGTCAATCCTCATCATCGGGTAAATTCTCCATTTCCTCAATAATTAGCGTCTGAAAATCTTTGTCACAATGATTATGCAGATGAACCGCAGCAGCTAAAAGTTCTGCGAGAATTTCAGCTTGTTGGTTAACAGTTAAACTAGGTAACTGTAACTGGTTAACTAAGACTTGTACTTTTAGGCACTCTATACCTAATTCAGCAATCAAAATACTGAGGGTTGAATTGGTGACTGCAAGAGGGCGATCGCTAATCTGCATTTTTATTGTCCTAATCTTTTACGCGCTCGTTGGATTGCCTTGTCAAAAGCACGAATCTCTTTTTCCCAATGCTTAATCAAACCTTCGTCAGGAAAACTCTTCTCTGATTCCAGTCTAATCTTTTCTTGATGTTCAGTAATTCTTTGAGCTAAAGATTCAATCACCTTTTGATGGTGCTTCTTACTCATTACTCCGAACGATAGGCAACACGGAGACTTTGGACTAAAATCACCAGAGATGCGATCGCCATCAACCCGCCCCAAAACCAGTAAGGTAATAGCAAATACCTTTGCATTTGCGCTGTATCAGATAGTCCAAGAGAACCAGCAGAACTACTAAATAGATAATCAAGCTGATGGAACGTACTCACACAAGCTTGTACACCCAAGAATTGAATAGCAAATCCTTGCGCCCAACGGGGTGCTCTCAGAGCGATACCCAAGATTATTAAACCCAGCAAGGGAATTGCCACCAATCCAAACCAGGAACGTACCCAAATTAATGTGGAAAATAGCAAAAAACTCCCTAAAATTTTCAAACTTAGGGAAGCTGCTGTAAAACTGCGGGAAGCCAAAATCAAAGCTGCACCGGCAAGAGGTGGCCCCATTGGGCCTGCTGCTGCAACCATTGCCGGGCCAATTGGCCCCAATGACGACCGGATGCCATAAGTTGCGACACCGGAACCATTGCTAAAAATCTGTAATTTCTGAAACTGTCCCCCTAATAGGAGTGCCATTAAGCCGTGACCCATTTCATGAAACCAAGTTGCCAGGATCGTAAATGGATATAAGATATAATCACCTCCTGGTACTTGCCACAGTAAAGCAGTTGCGATCGCTGCTGCAATTAGCCACGTTAGCCCCATGCGTTCAACAACTGGCGGGGCTTCTTTGGTAAGCAAGGGTTCAAAATTTTTGCTTGGTTCCCTCATAAGTCGCTCTATTTTAGATTTTAGATTTTAGATTTTTTGGAAAATTCAAAGTTTAAAATTGACGTGTATTTTCTCTATCCTAATGTACTTAAACTTATAAGTTATAAGCATTTAAATTACATATAGTCAATAGCTAAAATACTTGCTGCGCTTGGATTTATCTTTTAATCTTTAACGAACTTTGGGGGTTTAAATCCCCTGCCTCTATAGGCAGCGCGTTTTGTGTCGGGGTTTAAATCCCCGTCACAAAACGTAATTGCGTTAGCGTAGCGGTAGCGAGTCCGCGAGCGTCATTGCGAATTGCGAATTGCGAATTGGTTTAATTGCTGATTGAGGTCATGCAATTGCTGAACAATGCAACAATTTGCACCTCGAAGCGACGGCTGTCAACTATGGCGCTATCAAGAACAACATAGTTATCCGTCGCTTGTTTGATGCAGTTGAGTTGTTTCTCCTCCAAAAGGGATACCGGAGGATGGGCAAAAATGCTTAGGCTGATGTCACACAATTGATACAGAATCAGTTAAGCAAGTTGAAAAAGGAATGTCATTAAGTCTCCTTTACCCAAGCTGATGCGATCGCCTGGTCGCAAACGATGACGATTCCCTGGTAAAAGCGGTGAATTATTAATGTAGGTACCATTAGAACTTCCCACATCCTCTACATAATGAGCATCTCCCTCGACGCGAATATCTGCATGAATCCGCGAGACAATTTCTGAATTAGGAAATCCTGAAACATCTATATCCGGGGGAATCCGGTCATTGGGCTTGCCGATATGAATCACAGAGAGATTTTGCGGCAATTCAATTAACCGATCAGTTTGAACGTGGATTAACCGCGCTGTGACCTGTTGCAATTGCGTTCTGGCAACTGTTGCAGTTGGTGCTGGTGCAGCAGCTGGTGGAGGTACTTCGGCTTCAGAGGCTGGCGCTGGTTCCAACGGTGGTGGAGTAGGAATACTTTGTCCAGAGACTACGGGTTGAGTTGCGACTATTGTCGGTGGCTCTGGGGGGCTGCTTTCTGTAGTAGATACCTGTGGCGGAGCTACTGGGGGAGCTGCCACCTCTGTTGCTGGTAAAGATGAGATGGGGGGATGGGAGTTAGTAGAACCGCTCATTCCCAAAGCATCTGGTTGTAAAAGTTCTAACAGGGGATCGGGTGGAACTAACGGCGGTACTTCCACAGGATTATCGGGAGTAACTGTAACAGCTGCCGCAGTATGAACGTGTGGAACTCCTGCGGAGTGAAGGTTATAGCCACACTGACCGCAGAATGCAGCATCTGCCTGCACAGTTGCTCCACAACTGGGACAATTAGTAGTCGCGGGTAACGGTGTATAGCAAGCTTCACACTGGACAGCGCCGTCAGGGTTGGGATGATTGCAATTAGGGCAGACGATCATCGATATTTAGCCTTTGTTCAAGATCATCATAAATATAGGTAGGACTGGCAAGCAGAAGGCGGCCCTAGCTTTAGATTCTAGCAATTACTGCTGATGGAACGGTTAGAATAATTCGTAATTGAGAATTCGTAATTCGTAATTGCTTTACACATAAATGCCCTGGTTTAAAGCCACGAATGTGTTTTTTTTCTTTTTCATAACCAAGGTTAGTTGCTTTAAAACCTTGATGAGTTAATTACAAATTACGAACTACGAATTACTAATTACTTGCTCAATGTTGGAGTTCCAAACCTGCTGCTGCATCTAGCAGCCACCAAAGTTCTCCTTGGGGCTGAATTAAGCGGGATGGATAAGTGAAGTCATCGGCTACAGGTGCAAAGACTTGCGCCAAAGCTGGTCGTTTATTAGCACCAGCAACCAGAAAAATCACGCTGCTCGCGGCGTTGATGAAGGGGTATGTGAAACTTATCCGGGGATTTCCGTCTTTGTTACCCACTGTAACTAGGCGATCGCGTACTTTGAGAGCCTCTGTGTGGGGAAACAAAGATGCGGTATGTGCATCATCACCCATTCCTAGTAATACTACATCCAACGCGGGAAACTCGACCCCAGAAGAATTGAAAAATTCTTTGAGATGTTGTTCATACTTAGCAGCAGCCAGTTCTGGACTGGCTTCCAAGGTTGGTACGGGGTGAATGTTAGCTGCGGGGATGTCAACATGATCTAGCCACGCACGACGCGTCATCAGTTCATTGCTATCGGGGTGATCTGGTGGTACGTAACGCTCATCCCCCCAGAATATATGAATTTTATCCCAAGGCAGTTTTTGATTTGCAATCGCTTCGTATAACGGTTTAGGTGTACTGCCACCAGATAAGGCGATGGTAAACCGCCCTTGCTGCTCAATGGCAGTTTCTAACTTGGACAGAATTAATTCTAGCGCTCGTGCAACCAGCGCTGCCTGATCCGGTAGAACTTGAACGGTTTTGTTCATGGCTTCATCATTATATTGCTGGCTTCTGGCAATACAATACCGAACTTATTACAATCCTCCTTTTTAACTTTTGAAACATTTAACATCGTGGATTAGGTAGGCTATAAAAACGTAGACGCTCCTTATCACCTTCAACGGTAAATTGTCAGTAGTCAGTCGTACTAACTACTAACTGCTCTCATGATTATTTTTATTTACACCCAGTTACTTGATACTTTGTTGATTAACGCCACAGAGGATACATTTATTAATTCTTATTAAAAATTAATAAAACTAATTAATCACAAAGAGTGCTTCCCAGTCAGCGATCGCTTCACGTTGGGCAATTAACAATTCCTGAATTCCTTTTTGGGCGACATCTAGCAGCTGATCCAACTGAGTGCGGCTAAAGCTGCCTTCTTCGCCTGTTCCCTGGACTTCAATGATTCCCAAATGTTGATTCATCACTACATTAAAATCTACGGTTGCAGCCACATCTTCGATATAATTCATATCCAAAAATGGCTCTCCCTCCAGTAATCCTACGGAAACTGCTGCTACCTGTCCACACAGAGGCGATCGCTCCAACACACCCTCTTGTAACAATTTAGAAATCGCATGAGCCAATGCCACAAACGAGCCTGTAATGGCTGTTGTCCGAGTTCCAGCGTCTGCTTGCAACACATCAGCATCCACAGTTAGCGTGCGTTCTCCCAGTGCCTCAAAATCTACTGCTGCGCGTAAGCTACGTCCAATTAAACGTTGAATTTCTTGCGTCCGTCCAGATAATTTCAATAATTCCCTTTCTTGCCGTTTTTGGGTGGCTGATGGTAGCATTCGGTACTCAGCAGTTAACCAGCCTTTACCAGTTCCTTCAAGAAACTTCGGAACCCCCTTATTAACGCTAACAGTACAAAGTACCTGAGTATCACCGCATCTTGCGAGAACAGAACCGGGGGCAAAACGGGTGAAACTGGGGTAAAAGCTGATCGGACGTAGTTCGTAAGGATGACGACCGTCAGGACGCTGCCAAGCCATTGGAGTTGCCTCAAGTTTTACAATACTGCCTTAAGATTACCTTAGTGTTGCAAATCATCTAATTGAGGGACATTGGGCATTGGGAAAGAGGAGGCAGAAGTTCTTTAATTTTGTTAGCGAGTCCGCGTTCGCGCAGCGTCTCGTAGAGAGCGTCATTTTGAATTTTGAATTGATTTTTCTCCCCTGCTTCTTTATCTAAGGAACTGAAAGCAGAGTCAAAATATTTTGCAGCACCATCTCTGGTGACTGGTCGCCGTTGATGGTCAACAAGCAGCGACGACGGTCGTAATATTCTAGGATGGGAATGGTGCGATCGTAGAATAATTCTACACGGCGCTGTACGATTTCTGGTTGGTCATCTGGTAGCGATCGCCCCAAAGAGCGGCTAACCATGACTGCTTCCGGGACTTGGAGATAAATTGCCCAATCTAGCTTTTGCCCTAAATCATCCAATAAAAAATCTAATTCTTCAGCTTGGAAGGCAGTACGGGGATAGCCCTCTAAGACCCAATCGCAGTTAATATCTGGTTGTCTGAGGCGTATTCGGATCAATTCAATGATCATTTCATCTGGAACTAACTCCCCTTTTTGCATATAGGGCCGTGCGTGGTAACCTAGTTCACTCAGGCTAGCGTAAACCGAAAGAGAAGTCCGGGGATCGGCTTCTAACCATCGAAATTCCCGCAGGGGCTGATTGCCTGATATTGCTTCCCGTAAAATCTCACCTGTAGAAATCAGAGGAATATCAAAGTATCTGCAAAGCCTTTGTGCTTGAGTGCTTTTCCCCGATCCTGAACCTCCCAGAATCACCAATCTCACAACAATTAACTCCTCATCCTGTCAAATTCACTACTTACTAAGTCTGTTTTGCCCAAACAACCGGAAAATCTAACATTTAGCAATTTTCAGCCGTTATGCCCAGCTTTTTTAAATAATTGGAACTCTAACTCATGTGTTTTCATTTTTACAACTCATTTCAGAGGAAAAACAAAAATAACTCTTGACTTCAGCACAAACGTAGTGTTTGACTAAGAATGCAATTTGCCAAATCCACCACACCTGTGAAAAACAGATAGATTATACAGGCAGATTTTTAATTATTACCGCCAGCACAAACCCTTAAGTTATTGTAAATTTTTGAACTTAACCCTATGGTTGCCCAGCTAGAAACTCCAAGTATAAATTCAACCCTAACCTTACCATATCCAGTTGAAGGACTAGTGCAAGTTTTCACTAGCTCCCACCGCAACTTTTTTACAACTGTTATGGCTCAAGCACTGAGAATAGCTGGACAAGGAACGCCAGTATTAATAGTGCAGTTTCTCAAAGGAGGTATTCGTCAAGGACAGGATCGACCTATACAATTAGGACAAAATTTAGATTGGATTCGCTGTGATTTGCCTCGTTGTATCGATACACCACATTTAGATGATACGGAAAATCAAGCCTTACAAAAGCTGTGGCAGTATACACAGCAAGTAGTATGTGAGAGTAAGTATTCTCTCGTTGTCTTAGATGAGTTAAGTTTAGCGATTAACTTTGGTCTAATTCCTGAAACGGAAGTTTTAGCGTTTCTGGCAAAACGCCCTCCCCACGTCGATATCATTCTCACAGGGCCAGAGATGCCTAAATCTCTTCTCGATGTGGCAGATCAAATTACAGAAATCCGTCGGAGTTATCGACCTTAAACAAAATGCTCAATTCAGGATATCCTAGTAATTCGGTTTGAATTAGCTGTGAAGTTGTGATTAAAAACGATATCTGGATTACTAAAATGGCTCAACAGGGTCTAATTTCGCCCTTTGAGCCGAGCTTAATCCGAAAAGTGCAAAAAGATGAGTCTGTAGCGGTTCAGTCTGTAATTAGTTACGGTCTGTCTTCTTATGGCTATGATATACGCCTTTCCTCGGCTGAGTTCCGCATTTTTCGCCACATTCCCGGAACTGTAGTTGATCCTAAAAACTTTAATCCCCAAAATCTGGAGCCAACAGCACTGCACACAGATGCCAATGGCAGTTACTTTATTTTACCCGCTCATAGTTATGGACTTGGGGTTGCTCTAGAAAGACTGGAGGTTCCTGAGAATATTACAGTGATTTGTATAGGTAAATCTACTTACGCGCGTTGTGGAATAATAGCAAACCTAACACCTGCTGAAGCCGCATGGCGAGGCCATTTAACTTTAGAATTTTCCAATTCTTCCAGCGCCGATTGTCGCATCTACGCCAATGAAGGTGTGGTGCAATTATTATTTTTAGAAGGTGAACCCTGCGCTATTAGTTATGAAGCTCGTCGGGGCAAATATCAGGATCAGCTAGAAATTGTTACATTGGCAAAGGTATAACTGAATATTTCTAAATAACTCAATTTAATTCATGTTCCTGTTGATCTGTGCGATCGCTCTAAATCATACCCAAAAATCGGAGTGCGATCGCTTGCTTTATCCCACTGCAAATTCTGTCAGCTTTCGCATATAAGGAGGCTGATATGCAAGCACTATATCTTGCTTAGGAATACCATACTCCACTAATTCATTAGCCACGCCAAACTCAGTCCCATCATACTGAATCCAAATCTTATGATCTCGAATATCTAGGTGAATTAAACAGCCATAAACCCGACGACGATTTTCCCAACCTGTATTCACAACTTGATAATGATCCTGTTGTAAATCAAAAATAGTTTGCCGTTCGATTTCACCATAGGCAGGTCTAATTTGAGCGTGACTTGTCAGAACTCGCTGGATGATTTGCCGATACTCAGCTAGTTTATCCATTGTACAATTACCTCATTTTCAGGGTCAAATACTAGCAGTTTCAATTGATATTCATGAATACTCAGTTGTGCTAATTGCCGTGAGAAAAAATCTTCATAAATTGCTAGCGGAACTGCTAAATAGAGAATTCTCTCTGGTTCCTTCAGTTTTAGCGCTACTCGATAATTTAAACATTGTCCCAAAGCTGTATGAAACTCAGAAACCGCAGAAGGAGCAACAAAACTCTTGATTTCTACAGCAATCAGTTCGTCTTGCTTTTGGGCAGCAATTAACCGTTCTGCACCCAGATCAATTTGTAATTGTCCATCTGCTAAGTCAATAGACAGTGGATCGTGTGTAATTGTCCAGCCATCTTTTTGTAAAGCGAATCTAACTAAATTATGGAAAATATCTCTTGCAGACATTCCTGAAAATTTAAAGTGTAATAACTAGAAAATTTTGCTGATATAGTAAGTTATTGCCTGATGTAAGAAACACATCAAAAGGATGTCTATCTGCTAAAGCCAAAAGTTTCTTATCTTTGACACCACGTCAGCCCATATCTTCTACATTTTGCACTGAATATCCTACATCTATGAACGGCTTCTTCAACTTCTTGCTCAGGAGATTTTCATCAAGCAGAATGAGCATAAATAATTTGCTCCTGATTCAGCATTGCTTTTGCAATCACCTCCAAAACTTGCAACACCTGAGTTTGCAAATGTGAAAAATCTTCCAAGAATTCGGTTAAACCTGCTTCACCTTCTAGATAGTCGAAAAAAGTCTGCGATGGAACTCATGTTCCAAGAAACACAGGAGTACCACTCATAATATCTGGATTAGAGGAAATAATTCGGCGATCGCGTAGAAATTTTTGAATATCCATCGTCTTGCAAATGTCTATATGAGATAGTCTAAACTTTCATCGCGTTTCTAGCCAAACCTGTAAATCGGCCAAACTAGTAAAATCTAATAGTGCTTCACTCAAATCTTCTAGAACAGCTAAAGGTAAACCAGAAATTGAGGAGCGTATTTCCTCAGAAAGTTCCCCAAATCGCTTAGTCAATTGTCGGAGAATAAGATTAGCTGTTGCTTCCTCACGTCCTTCCTCACGTCCTTCCTCACGTCCTTCTTCCTTAATTTCTCGGTAAACTCGCGTTTCCTTAAGCGTGATTCCTAACATAGACTCTACCTCTGCTTGAGTTAATTGTTCAAATCTGTACACCATGATCGTCGTTATTAATTCAATTATGGCGCGACTCGATGGTGATAGCACTTCTTGAGTAGTTCTTGTTAACAAATACCTTGCTTCTTCTGGTGCCTGTTCTTCATCCACTGTAGTTAAGACCATCAGCGCCACCCATATAGGTAGTTGGCGAATATCCCCTAATTCATCTAAATACACTCGATGTATTTGTTCGCCGTTCAGCAATGAGCGATGAGGATGAATATCGCTTTGTTCAATACTGCGCGACGGGTAAATTATCACTGCTTGCCAGTCGCTAAATCTGTCACGGTTGCGGTAGAAATATAAAGAAGATTCAGCCCATACTCTCTCATAGAGTTGTTCATCTTTTTGGAACTGCACCTCGCAAAAATATACAACTCCAGCACCATCGCTTTCAGGTGGTAGAAATACTCCATCAATTTCAAATTTGGGTTCTTTGACGGCGACTGAATCAAAACGATAACTATCTGCATTATTTGGAGGATTTGCCAGTAGTTGAAACAGCAAAGTGGGAGACTGTTGAAACAGTTTGTAAAATATTGAATCTCGACGCATGAAAGCATTTTACAAATTTTTTATAAGAAGAATTCAGAACTCAGGAGCAGAGCCGGAGACGCTCCGCCTCCGGTCAGAATTCAGTATTAATTGCCCCAAGATTTATGGTGCTAATCTTGCCTTACCTAGACGCTGCTTTTCATACCATTGTGCGATCGCAGGTGCCCAATCTTCAAAATGAGGCCACATCATTTCACACAACTTTTGAATTTCCAGTTGAGCATCTTTCTTATTTCTCAGGTCACAAAAATGCAAGAAAGACCTTAAATTAAAACTAACTACAAAATGCTGGCGATAATCAAAAGGCACTTTACCTCTTGCGTGTTCTTCAGACATTCCAGCCTCAAAATCAGCTTTGTATCGTTTAGCTGCTTCTAGACACCACTGCAAATCTGCTGCTCGTTGCTCTGGTGAATAATAGTACTTTTTGCCTTGTCTATCAGTGTAATAACCAACGGGACGTAAGTAAAAGACATCTTCTATGTCTTTTTTACCTTCTAATACATCAATAAATTGGTTGCCTGTGTACCTAAAAGACTGAACATCAAATGATACGCCTACACGATGAGTACGAGCCTGCTGCATGACACTGTGGGGAAAGTAGCCACAGTTGAAAACAATCTGGGGATGCTCTAGAGGCCCATAGTGTCCCCTCTCACCCGCTAAAAGTCGCTTAACAATAACTTCGCCGCTTTGTGACTCCGAGGGCCAGGAGTCGCGCTCATCAAACACGAACCCATCGGTATAGTCTTGGTGCATCGCGGCATAAATTACCTGCTGCGGGTTTGGTGTTTTGGCAATAACCTCTACTCGAAATCGATGCATTAGCTGTTGGGTAATGGATTTGTGACTGAAAGTGCTTACGGGCAAGGAGTGGAGCCTGCTTCTTAGACATGGCTTTAAACTCGATTCATCATCATATCTCTTCTCTGGCTTGGACTTCTACTTGATTAGATTAAAATACTTTACAAATATTAATAAGTTTGTTACAGTTGTTTACATAAAGAGAAGACGGGGAAAAATCCATGCGTACAAACACTGCTATAATTGACGACCAAGGCAAACTGAACAACTTTGCGATCGAGCCAAAGGTTTATATAGATGAGCAAGGTGATCGCACTGGTTTCACTGCCTATGCAGAAATGCTTAATGGTCGTTTAGCAATGATTGGTTTTGTCTCTCTGATAGCATTAGAAGTATTCACAGGACACGGTATAGTTGGTGTTTTGGCAAGTCTGTAAAAACTAATTTCTATAATTTAATTCTCAAAAAATATAAGAGACGGTAAATTTACCGTCTCTTAATTTATGGAAAACTTAGTGCTAGAGTAAAAATATACTGATAGCAAAAGCCTTTATCAGCGTAAAAATATTGGGTGAACTATGGCTTTAACTGCTTCAACTATGTTGCCACTTGGCACAAAAGCACCAGATTTTAATCTACCGGAAGTAGTATCTGGAAAGGCAACTTCACTTTCCACCTTTGCAGATAAAAAAGCTCTGTTGGTAATGTTTATTTGTCGGCATTGCCCATTTGTAAAGCACATTCAACAAGAATTAGTGCAGTTAGGAAAAGATTATTTTACAAGTGATTTAGCGATCGTTGCCATCAGTGCTAACGATGCAAAAAATTACCCAGATGATGCGCCAGAGTCGTTACAAGCATTTGCAACAGAACAAGGGTTTAATTTTACCTTATGCTACGACGAGAGCCAAGAAACGGCGAAGGCTTACACAGCAGCTTGCACACCAGATTTTTTTGTATTTGATGACCAACGGCAACTTGTTTATCGAGGACAATTAGATGATAGCCGCCCCAGTAATGGTAAACCCGTAACAGGCGCAGATTTACGTGCAGCCATTGAAGCAGTGCTGGCGGGTAAACCTGTTACGAGTGAGCAAAAGCCGAGTGTTGGTTGCAATATTAAATGGAAACCTGGAAACCAACCCAGTTATTTTGGTTAAAAGGGATTGAGCATTGGGGATTAGGCATTAGTTATTGATATTGGAAAAACTTTTCCCTACTTCCCATTCCCCATGCATATCAATGTTTAATTTCCAAATTCAGTATGTAACATCCTAATTGCACTTTTTCTGCCCACAATTCATATTGCAGACGCAAATGTTCTGGCAAGGGATGTCCGTTGAGAGTTAGGCTAGTAGTAAAATTTCGTAAACGAATAGGATCGTTAGGTTGCAACGACTCAGTTGGCAACCAATAGCGACTAATGCCATAAACGCCCTGTTCCCAAAAGTGACGGTAACTCACTTGAGCGTTACCTTGCATAGTCATGATGACCCGGTAAGGGGAAATCTCCAGCCACAAAATTCTGGGACTGTTGGGGGCGTAAGCTTTGCTCTTACTTTGAGGAAGTGTTTCCTCTGGACTTACCACACTCTCTACTTCGCAACTAATTAGAGGCGGTGCGGTCAATAGTAAATGAAACCTATTAGTATCTTTTTGATACAATGTCGCGGCAGTTTCGACAACAGACCAGATTGGTAGGTCAGTGGAAATAAGTGATAAGCACACGGGCTTGCGGTGATGGGTCAGCATGGGAGCGATAAGGGCTAAAAGCTATTGAACAAAGTGAAATGAACACTCTAGCTGTCTAATAGGTCAGAGTAAGAAACTAAATAGTAAAACAGGCTTAATATTAATGAATCCGCTGATTTGTTAAGCTACACAGATACCAACCAATAGAAATAGGTAGAATATCAGCTTAGACAGCCAAAACGGTACTTTCTCTAGAGAGAGCTAATTCGTAAGTAAAGCTTGTAAATATTCTAAGGCTATAGCCTCAAAACAGTGGGAGTCTTTTTAGATGTTAAGAAACCTTCTTGAGGGAGACTTGCCGTAGATTTGAGTAAGTTTCATACAGCAAAAAGCGATAGGATACTAGGCTGGAAGTCATTAGCAGCGACTTTGTTTATTGCTGCCGAACTTCAGGTGTATTCAAAAGCCAGTGTATCCTAATGTCACCTTCTGTTATAACCGTAGAAACTCACGAAGACCTTTCTCACAAGTTAATTATTTAACGGCCCCCTTTTGGCTGTCTTTACGGGGTCATATCTAGGTGGTTGAGGATCTTCGCCATCGTCTAATGTTGAGCGCTCTAGCCGAAGGTGAAACCGAAATTTCGTAACTTCTCTTAAAAGAAGAACTCAGCAGCATTGCTAGTTGTTTTCAAGCTATGGATGCCCAAATTTCGGAACTTTGGGACTGAATCGAGCATCGACCCAAAAACCAATAGTATTAGGGTTACTGGACTGGCTCAACTGTATGGGCAAATAAACTAATTAAATTCTACTGGTATATAGTGGCTTTGAGTATTTATACCTTATTAAGGTTGTTTTAGCAAAATCAACGTTTTTAAATTTTTGCCGACAGCCAAAAAAGAATTAACTTATACTCATTTTCCCATTCATGTTTCTGTATGTGTACTTATGTTTGTAATCAAATTTATCTGGATTTTTATCAAAACAAAATTTAGTTAGGTATTTTGAATGAAAAAAAGGATAGCGCAACGCCTTGTAAAGACTATCTGAATAAAGGGCGTTTTTGCACTCCCATCAAATCATAGGATTTGATGGTCAAATTTCGTAGTGGCGGGTCTGAATTCCCTACCGATAGACTAGAGCCAAGGAGTCTGTGAACATCAAAATTGCTGATTCCTGGATTCTGAATTATTCTTCAACACCACCAAATAGAGGCATGATGAATTCATGCAATGGAGAATTATTGAGAATCTGCCGCATAGAAAGGAGAACTCATGCCTATACTGGCTTCTTTAGTTGCATGACCATCGAAAAGCTTAACAGTAAGATTTCCATTTACCTGTTTTGTAAATGGAATCAATAAGCCATCAATATAATTTTGTGCATTCTCTACAGAATCAAATTCATAAAAACCACCAATAGTATTATTGTTTACACCATTTAACCAAGTTTTAGACCTCAATCCTGGAAATTTTTTCATTTCTATATTGATTGGAACCCAGTCAATCTGACTGAAAGGAATAGATACTTGATACTCGGCATATACGAATACTTTACTCATGGGGATTTTCGACCTAATCTTGAATTTTGTTGCAATGATTTTCTCGGCTCTTCAGTCTTTTTATTTATTCATTGCTGTTGAGGATTTTTGGAACTTTGAAAAATTCGCCTTCCTGTTCAGGTGCACTGTTGAGGATGCTTTCCCGGTCAGGATAAGGTTGCAATTCATCCTCTCGTGTGATGTTGCTGACATCAATCGCTCGTGTTGTTGGAGGCACATTACTAACATCAAGCTCATCCAACTGTTGAATATAATCCAGAATACTTCCTAACTGGGTAGTGAATTGTTCCTCTTCTTCTGGAGTCAACTCTAAACGAGCAAGATTAGCTACTTTATGAACTTGTTCTTGGTCAATCATATTTTTTAGTTAGGATTTAGGAGAGACGCGATTAATCGCGTCTGTACAGGAGTGAGGAGTTAGGAGTGAATGATTCATAGTTCCTAACTCATCATTTTTAGAAGAATACGTCAATTTGCGATCGCCCGGTGGTTTTCAACCAGTTTTGGGCTTCGATGTAGTTATTGGGAGCCATGCGAATAGCTCGAATCCAATAGTCTGCTGCTTGGTCAAAGAGTGCTTCGCCAGCCTCGTTATCTCCAGCTTCTTTCTCCTTTTCGCCTTGGTAGTGATAAATCACAGCGATGTTGTTCAAGGCTTGGGGCATACGTGGGTTTAACTCAACTGCCTGGTGATACAGTTCTAAAGCTTTGTTGTGGTCGCCATTGCTGGCATAGATTAGCCCCATATTGTAGAGAATATAGCCGCGATCGTTGGTATCTTCTTCTAGTGTTAGAGCTTCTTCATAATATTCCAATGCTTCAGCATATTCCCCTTCTGCTTGGGCTGACATGCCATCTCGATAATAAACAAACGCTTCTTTAGCTTTTTTGTTGGTTGGCAGAATCTTCAGAATAATATCCGCCATCACTGTAAAGGATTTGTCAACAAAATTATCGTTCTTTTGTGTTCTTGGCATAGTTGTGTCTGGGGATTGGGGAACTTGAGGCCCCTCTGGGAATAAGGGGCGATGAGGACTGGGTATTAGGTATTGGAAAAGCTCTTCCCTCATCATCTAATCCCCAGTCCACTCAATAGCTAATTTAACTGATTTGTGGGGGCATTCTTCTCACTGAGTGGGATGATGCACTCTGGACTATTATGCCGAGAGTTGTTTACCAAGGTGCTAACTGGATACGCAGTCATTGCTGGCGCTGGATAGGGAAGCAATAGCTGCTGTAGGGTTTGGGGCGTTTGCACTTGGGAATCTAGCCATAAATCGTAATCTTGTGGCTCTAGAATCACTGGCATCCGTTCGTGGATAGGTTGGAGTAATTCGTTAGCTGCCGTTGTCAAAATTGTACAAGAGATTATTTCTTCGTTAGCAGGCGAACGCCATTTCTCCCACAAACCTGCGAAGCCGAAGGGTTGCCCATCTTGAAGGCGAAAATAAAATGGCTGCTTTTTGCCTTGTTGCCGTTGCCACTCATAAAAGCCATCAGCTATCACTAAACAGCGTCGATGCTTAAAAGCCGAACGAAAAGCGGGTTTTTCGGCAACAGTTTCTGCCCTAGCGTTAATCAGCTTTGCCCCCATTCCTGCATCTTTCGCCCATGACGGAATTAATCCCCAATGCAACTGCTTAAATTCACGCTTTTCGCTTTCAGGATTTTGCAATACTGTTGCCACCATTTGCGTAGGTGCGATGTTATATCCGGCTGCTAAATCCACAACTGGCTCGACATGGAAAACTTGAGCTAAAGCTTCTGCTGACTGGTTTAGAGTAAATCTTCCACACATACTTTTAGTCTCAACCACTGACAAAACTAAACATCTCAATCTAGAAAGCAATAATATTTTTTTATTTTTTCAGATAATTTTCTATAGTACTCAGAAGCTCAATATTCAAAAAAATTATCCGGTTTTAGGAAAATCTTTTGGTAAGATATTGTATTTTGAACCTCTACTGTTCAACATATTCATAACTGCATTTTAGCATGGAACTACTGCGTTTGTACGATTTTTTACCTTCTGGTAATGGTTATAAGATACGTCTTTTATTGACACAACTAGGTATGCCTTTTGAGAGGGTAGAGCTTAACATTTTGAAAGGCGAGACTCGCACACCAGAATTTTTAAGTAAGAATCCCAACGGAAAGATACCTACTCTGGAAATCGAGCCAGGGAAATACTTGGCAGAATCAAATGCCATATTGGTATATCTGAGTGAAGGTACAGAATTTTTACCCTATGACCGCTTTTTACGAGCGCAAGTACTGCAATGGTTATGTTTTGAACAGTATAGCCATGAACCTTTTATTGCGACATCCAGATTTTGGATTTCTATTTTAGGTAAAACTGAAGAATATAGTGAAGCTATAAAGCAAAAACGTGAGCCAGCTTATGCAGCACTTAACCTGATGGAAAAACACTTAACTTCTCACACTTTTTTTGTAGGAGAGCGTTACACAATTGCTGATATCGCCTTGTTCGCTTACACTCATGTAGCGCACGAAGGTGGGTTCGATTTAACACAATTTCCTGCTATCCAAGCTTGGATAGAAAGAGTCAAAGCTCAACCAAGCTATATCAGTATTACACAAGCATAAAAAGTCGATTTTGCGAGTTTGTATCTCTCATTTCTTGGCTCTGGTAGAGGAGGTATTGGGTTGGACATCGCCTCACACTCAGCAGGAGGCAGAGTCTTCCCAGAAGATATTACTAAGCAGCAACTAGATATCTGTATCAATTTCTATCAGCTTTTGCCGAGAGGACAAACCTGACTTAATTCTGATATCAGATTTAGCTACATCAAATTTCTTTGCTAGAAGTTTAATTAATTCTTCATTAGCCTTACCATCTACTGGGGGCGATTTTAAATACACAGTCAAACTGCCATCAGGTTGTTCTTCAATTTTTTGCTGTTTTGAATTAGGTTTAACCTTGACTTTTTTTTGCATAACCTATTTTATGTAATTGTCGCAGCCACAACCAACCTAAAACACAACCCAATGCATAATGAGGAAAATCCCACCAAACAAAGGTAGTACCAAGTAACAATTTACCTATAAAAGTGGTGCGAATCTCCTCTAATAGTGGCGGATGCCAAAGTTGCAAGAATTCTAGTATACAAGTGATAATAAAAACCAATATAGGAATTTGGATAATCGCCGCCCGACTTCTGAAAAACCAAAATCCAAAAAGACACCAAAATATTTCGTAAAGTATGTCTCCTCCGTAGTCATTAAACCACTGATGGGCAGGCCCAGTGTAATACTTAAAGAAAAAGCCCATCGGTACAACGATGAGCACAGAAAGAATAATAAATATTGTTTGATTACGGTTTCGGCGCATTTTATCAGGCTTAAAGACTAAGCAAAATTTTAGCCTTTGCATAGTCGTTTCTCAATAATTCGTAATATTGAATGTTAATTTAATTACGAATTACGTTAGCGTAGCGGTAGCGAGTCCGCGTACCCTTACAGGGAAGCAAGCTACGCGCAGCGTCTCGTAGAGAGCGTCATTACGATTTATCTTAGTTATGGATATCTTCTGCTACCTGCGCCCACTACACCGATTTTGTGGCGATAGGAGAGTTCGGCACCGAACCAGCCGGAAATGCTGGTTAGTGTACCAACAACCAGCGAGATTAACAGTCCCCAAGGTACTATTCGGGATTCAGCGTCGCCCCAACGCAGGAGAAAGTTGACGAGTGATAAAACCAGGATAGAAACGTTAAGTATCAAATGCGCCCAACCGGCAGTGCGCTTGCGAACTCGTTCAATTTTCAAAAAGTCGCTCAGACCGATCGCAGCAGCGAGTAAGCCTCCAGCTAATCCGAGTCCGATTAACCATAGCGAAGCCCTAGCCCAAAAGAAATCACGAGTTAACCAGTAGCCGATATCACTTCCCAAGGCTGCGGCTAAGAAGGCGATGGGAAAGATTACGCTCAGGGGGTGTAGGGGATGTCCTGCGATCGCAACTGTACTAGGTACGCCCGTATCCCGATACTCACTGTCGTTACTTTCAATAACTGGTGGAATATTTGGGAAAGGTGTTGAACTTGTTTGCGTTGTGTCTGTAGTTTCCATTATTAGTATCCTGAATTTATTAGTGTCCTATATTGTTAAGCTGAAGGAATTTTTTCAACATAAGCTTCAGCTTGTAGGGTTAGTTTGCCTACTTCTACTTTTAGTTGGTTAACTTGCAGACTCATTCCTTCTAAATCAAAGTTACTCAAATTCAAAATTTCGCTAGTTTGATCTATCAAAGCTTTTGTCAGCTCTGGCGACATTTCCTCACTTTCGCCATACTCGACATTTTCCAGAGTAACAGTTTTCCCATTACCGCTGATCCTGGGTACTGCGGCAAAAGCAACTTGCTGATTTTCACCTGTTTCTAATAATTTTATGCTGGCATTTAATGCCACTTTCCCATCACCAGGTAGTCGAAAATCTACATGTTGAGGTTCAATAGTCCTCAGTTCGCCGTTAACGTGGATTTTTTGACTTTGCAGTTGCGATCGCACATATTCAGAGTTGAAGGCGCGATTGATATCACCTTCAGTTAATACAACCCGTGCATTAGCTTCAGTAGGTTTAGTGAGTTCAATTTTGCCAAAAGCCACATTCAAAGGATTAATGGCAACACTAGTCATTTGCATCTCCAGCTCCTCCATGCGGAGGTCTTTCTGCATCACCAAACCTTCGCCTTCAATTGTTACTGCATCTACCTCCCCTTGAACAAGTTTAAGCGGGTCTGTTTTGATGTCTACATCTAAATTTTTTACTTCATCTAATTGGCTAGATAATCCTATTTCTGCGGCTTTATTCAGGGCTTGCTCTCCTAAACCAGGATTGTCTGGCATTATTATATTAACTCCTACTTTTAATAGCATATCCTTGAGCTAATTTAATAAATTAGCGTCAGCTTTTTATCTATCTAGCGATGGAATATAGGCTTAAATATTGTCTATCCACAAGTATAATTACATTATTTATAATGAATAGAAAGTTTTGCTTTTCTATCCAGAGTTTTTAAGCCGTATATGCACAGAAGTTTTTAGTCAGATTTCACTCAAAAGAAAGATTTAAATATAAAAAATTTACTAGTTATATTATTTTTTATAAATTTTCGCTTAAATCTATTTAATAAAAAATTTCGCAACCTACTTTAGAATCGAATTTTGGATTGACACATTATCATATTAATTTTGGATAAAGTGCTTAGGTTTAGCCAGCCGGAGGTAGCGTTTTTACAATAATTTTTTCAAAGGCAATATAAACCCAGGCACAACATCTTCACCGCTTAATATTGCCGTAGCTAGATATTGAGTAATTGAACCATCTCGTCGATAAACTAAAGCTTGCTGATTTTTACTATCAATTAACCATCCTAACTGAACACCATTGCTAATATATTCTTCCATTTTGGCTTTGAGTTTTGTCAAGCTGTCATTTTTAGAACGAATTTCAATTGCAAAATCTGGTGCTAAGTTAATAAATTTGTCCTCTTGTTGATCCCAACCTTCTGGTAAGCGTCCTTTAGCAACAAAAGCAGCATCAGGTGATCGCACTGCCGTATTTGCTAATTTAAAACCAGTAATCGGCCTAAAAACTTCACCAAGCTCCTGACTTTCTACCCAATTGAACAGATAGGCTCCTGCTTTTATTTCTCGATTACCAGAAATTCCACCAGTTGGAGGCATAGTTTCTAAAGTTCCATTAGCATTGCGTTCAAACCGCAGTTCTGGATTTTGCGAACTGATCAGCATTAATTCTTCATCAGTGACAGTATACAAAGACTGCACCGTTATTTTTTCGCTGGTCATGATAATGCCATAGCAAGCTTGATAGATATTTCAATTTTAGCTCTGTACTCCTTTGATCCTTGGCGACCTCTGCGTCTGGAGTAGTTTGTTATAAAATTGGCACAAACGCTTTATTTGGTGGAGTTCTCCTAACCGGAAACGGAGCGTCTCTGGCTTTGCTCCTGAATTTTCAGGGGGAAAATGAGTAACTATTTGGTATTATCGGACGCTTGTAGATGCCGTCCCGCAGACTAGAAGCACTGTAATCATTGAGGAATTGAACGGATCGTTGCACAAATTGAGGTATTAGTATCTCAATAAAAAATTTTATTTACCCATAAGTAGATAAAAGTTTCATAAGAACTAGACAAATGGCTTTTTTACAGACACGATATAATCATGTGTCTCACGAACAAATTTTGGCTTTTAGATTATTTCTCTAGATAAAAAATCTTTCTCTCGGTAGATAGGTGTACTTATATTATTATGGCTGCTATGTTACTAATATGACGATAGTAAGACAAAACGCCTTAAATACAACCGTAAGTCCTTCAGTAAATTCTCCAGAAACCTTGGCAGAAAAGGTTATTGAAGCAGAGCGTATGCACGATGTTCTGCTTTTACTGCAAAACTTGATTAACAGTGAAGAAGCCACTGTGAAGCTAATTCTGGATTGTCTCTATGACGTTGGCTCAGTCAATCTGATCAACCAAAAGCTTCGCCTGAAACCCGTCAACAGGGTGATGAAATTAATTGCCCGAATGTCCAAACCAGTTTTTAGAACTTTGGCTTTAAATTGGTTTAAAAAAAACTGTCCTCAACTCATTACTAATTGGCTACATTTGCAGGTAACTTTTGGAAGTATCCAAAATATAGCCCAAGAAGTACCTATTGAAGTTGCAGAACTTCAACCATACTCCATACCACAGAGAGAAAATCTGAGCCAAGAGGTTAAAAATCTGCGCTATCAGGTAAGATTGCTCGCTGGGATTTCAATCATAGCGATCGCTGTTTTAGGAGTAACAGCCGCTAGGTTAAACTGAAACCCATAAGTAGCACCATTATTCAATCTAATAGATCCAGTAGGCTCATTTCGGCGTAAGATGCATTTGGGTTCTAAAAACCCTGACAGCCTAAAGTGGGAATAATTTTTTTCCATCAGGTATTTTGGGAAATATTTGTTTGGCTAACCCCAAGCAGTTTAACTCGTTGTATTGCCAGCATATTTAAATAACTGGCTCAACATATATGCTAATTCGTACTATGACTTTGCCCAAGCCTACCTTGGAGGATATAGAAATACATCTGCTGTTAGAAGGTGTATATCAATACTATGGTTATGACTTTCGCAATTATGCTCTTTCCTCACTCAAGCGCCGCATTCAGAGCTTCATGCAATTAGAAGGGTTCGCAAATGTTTCTGCATTACAAGAACAGTTACTCCACAACCGTGCTTATTTGGAAAGATTTTTACTTGCTCTGACGGTAAACGTAACATCAATGTTTCGTGATCCCAGCTTTTATAACACCTTCAGAAATCAAGTTATCCCCTTCTTGCAAACTTATCCATTTATTCGCATATGGCACGCTGGATGCTCTACCGGTGAAGAAGTTTACTCAATGGCGATTATTCTGCAAGAAGAAGGACTTTATCACCGTTGTCGCATATATGCCACTGATACTAATGAGAAAGTATTACAAAGTGCCAAAAGTGGTATTTTTTCCCTGAAAATGATGCAAGAATATACTCATCTTTACCTGAAAGCAGGCGGTAAGAAGTCATTTTCAGAATATTATACAGCAGCTTATGACAATGCGATTTTTCGAGCATCTCTAAGAGAAAATGTTGTTTTCGCCCAGCATAATTTAGCAACTGATAGCTCTTTTAATGAGTTTAATGTCATCCTTTGTCGTAATGTCCTGATATATTTCAATCAGGTACTTCAAAAGCGGGTACACGAACTGTTTTATAATAGTCTCTGCACCTTTGGCATCTTGGGATTAGGAAAACAAGAATCAATCCGGTTTACCCCTTATGAACAGCACTATGAAGAGATAGTCAAAGGTGAAAAACTATATAAGAAAATAGCTGGTGCTTAAAATCCAGGTCTTTTGAATTAGGTGAATTTAACCGGAAATATAGAGAGAATCTAACTAAAAGTGTATTCAAATTAGCACTAAGTATTTTTCAGCAAAAATATTATGAATAAAGTTGTGTAGGTGCAGCCCGTCGTAGACATTGCTGTCAAAAGACAGTCTGTCAAACATTTTTAATTGTGTTCAGAAGATAGATACAGCGTAGACGCATTAGCGAAGCGGTAGCGACGTTCGCGTAGCGTCTCGCAGGGAAGGAGCGTCAGCGGCTTGTCGCTAGACATCACTTAAGGTAAATTATACATTAAAGCCTTAAAGGAGATTGTCGATGCAGCTTCTCGAATGTCCTCCTGTTGCAGTCATTGCTGGAGAAAATGCGGTTCACGTTTCTCAACTACCTTCTACATGGCAAGACATTGCTAGAGGAACCACGAGTGTCGGACTTTCTCATCCCCAAAGCTATGTTGAGATGGCACAGTTGTTCTTATATAAATTAGAGCATGGTGATGTTGACTTGTTTAGCGATCGCCCCCAACTAGCTCACTTAATACCGTCATTCTCCCAGCTATTTACACAACTGGCATGGGAAACCCTAGAGTTTTTTGGGCAAGACTTTCTCAAACACAGCTATCCAAACTTTACAGAAATTCTCCGTAATGTGGAGTTAAAAGGGACAGAGTATGCTGATGAGGTAAAAGTCGCTCGCATTGGCATAGATTTGTTCAACGAGTTTGGTTATGAACTACCTGCCAGTTTCTATCATGTGCATCTAGCGCCGATTTACCGCGATCATGTTTTTGAAGAACGCGCCTTAAGATTTGATCAGCGCGATATCGAACACAAACGGGCTTGGGATGCCATACTCCATGCAGGTAAGGTATTTGCGATTCAGATGAAGGTGCAAAGTATTGCTTCTAAATACGGTTTTACTTATCAACACGGCTGTGGTTGTAACTCTCACCTATCTTCCATTGATGTATCTAGTGGCGCGTTTGAATATGAATTGAGTCCCGAAAAGCGCCAGCGATGGATTCGCAGTTTTATTTGGACTGCTTGGTATGAGTATGCTTTCTTTGCGATCGTGCCAAATACGAGTTATTTAGTCTAATACCAATTTAAAAAAGAATACGACAAATAGACCATTTGTAGAGACGCGATTCATCGCGTCTTTACTTCATCATTAATTGAATTAGTCTAGAGAGAAAATAAGTAGAGGGAGTAATTTCTCCCTCATTCTCATTTACTGCCAAACGTAGATGAGGATAAACAAAATAATCCAGATAACATCGACGAAGTGCCAAAACAGTGAAGTTGCATTCACACCAAAGTGCCCTGTGTCGTAGTTGCCAGGGATGAAAGAACGTACCAAAATAATCGACTGCAACAGAATGCCAGTGAAAACGTGCAAACCGTGGAAACCTGTTAGCAGGTAAAACGTTCCACCAAATACCCCTGAAGTGAAGCCAAAATCGAGGCCGTTCCATTCAATCGCTTGTCCAACCAAAAAGTAAGTTCCCATCGCCATTGTTGCTAAGAGAAACAGGCGAAATTTCACTAAGTCGTGGCGTTGAAGGGCGCGTTCTGCTAAGTAAATTACAAAGCTACTGGCGACAAGAATTATTGTATTGATTGTCGGTTCTTTTACTTCTAATCCAGAAACACCAGCTGGTAGCCAGTTAGGGGTTGTTGTTTTGTAGATGGCATATCCGGCGAAAAAACTCAAGAAAATGACGCTTTCTGAGAGGAGGAAGACAATGAAGCCAAACATCTTGTTGCCTTCTTCGTCGTGGGTATGTTCTGCGGCTGTGTGCTGCAATTCATCTGAATTGATATAACTGTCCATTGGTGGAGTTTTGCTTTTAGCTTGAGGGTTGAAATTAAAACGCAAAGGAGACGTAGTTCGTTGTGCTACGGTATACACCAATACGCTTGGGTTAAGAAAATTTATCTGTTAAGGCAGGCAGGGGGAGAGAAAAAAGCTTAACTGAACGGGATTACGGTATACACACAAGTCTTTTGACCTTACCTCTATTGCATTGACCTGCACCTTTATTGCATCGACCTGCACCTTTATTGCATTGACCTGCACCTTTATTGCATTGACCTGCACCTTTATTGCATTGACCTGCACCTTTATTGCATTGACCTGCACCTTTATTGCATTGACCTGCACCTTTATTGCATTGACCTGCACCTTTGTTGCATCGACCTGCAAGTTTGTTACATCGACCTGCAAGTTTGTTACATCGACCTGCAAAAATTAACTTACCCTAAGTTACGGAGTAACCTAAAAGATTTGTGTGTATACGGTAGGATAGCCTTGGGTTATTCTGAGAGGTTAGCTGTCAAGGGTTCCGATTTGCCGTAGCCGTAGGGTTCGGAGATGATGATGGGGATTTCTTCAAAGTTTTCTACTGGGGGGGGTGAAGAAACTAACCACTCAAGTCCGATTGCCCGCCAAGGGTTAGCGGGTGCTTTCTCGCCTTGCATCCAAGAAATCACCATGTTGAATATGAAGGGCAAGGTGGACATTCCTAATAGGAATCCGCCCAGGCTGGCGATGATATTCCAGGATGTGTACTCTGGGGCGTAGGAAGCGACTCGGCGTAACATCCCTTGCAATCCTAATGGGTGCATGGGCAAAAAGTTGAGGTTAGTGCCGATGAAAGCTAACCAGAAATGGATTTTACCCCAGCTTTCGGAGTACATCCGCCCAGTCATTTTGGGGAACCAGTGATAGATGGCAGCATACAAGCCCATCGTCACAGTGCCGTAGAGGACGTAGTGGAAGTGTCCCACTACAAAGTAAGTATTGTTAACGTGGACATCAACTGGCACTGAGGAAAGCATAATGCCTGTGATGCCAGCGAAGACAAACATAACTAATGCACCAAGGGCAAACAGCATGGGGGTAGTTAGCCGCAGTTTACCGCCCCAAATAGTTGCTACCCAAGCAAATACTTTAATTCCTGTGGGGACAGATACAAACATCGTCGTCAGCATGAAAATCAACCGCATCCAGCCGGGTGTACCACTGACGTACATGTGGTGTACCCAAACAATACCGCTAACTACGGCAATCAAGATGGATGAAACGGCAACTACTTTGTACCCAAATAAGGGTTTACGTGAATAAACTGGAAAGATTTCCGAGAAAATGCCGAAGATGGGCAAAATAATCACGTAAACGGCGGGGTGGGAGTAAAACCAGAAGTAATGCTCAAACATTACTGGATTACCACCCTTGGCAGGATCGAAAAAGGCAGTTCCTGCTGTGAGGTCGAGTAGTAGCATCACCGCACCTGCTGTCAATGCAGGTAGTCCGAATAGTTGGATGATTTGGGCGCTAAATACTGCCCAGACAAACAACGGCATTTTGAAGAAACCCATTCCTGGGGCCCGCATCTTCACGATTGTGGTGACAAAGTTCACTGCCCCCATAATTGAGGATACGCCGGATATTGCCACCGCTAAGAGCCAGAGAACTTGACCATTAATCAAGTTACCTGTGGGATTCTGAAGACTGACTGGTGGATAAGACCACCAACCCGCTTGGGCTGGGCCACCAGGGACAAAGAAGCTACCCATCATGATAATGCCGACTACTGGCACCATCCAAAAGGCAACGGCGTTGAGGCGGGGAAATGCCATATCTCGCGCCCCAATCATCAGGGGTACTAAATAGTTGGCAAAACCAACGAGTGAGGGAAATGTCCACAAAAACAGCATCACAGTGCCGTGCATGGTGAACATACCGTTGTAGACGGTGCGATCGACTAAATCTGATTCGGGTGTCATCAGTTCTCCCCGCATCACCATCGCAAAGATACCGCCGATGAGAAAGAAGAAAAATGAAGTAACGAGATACTGGATACCAATTACCTTGTGGTCAGTACTAAAGCTGAAGTATTCTTTCCAGTTAGTTGGAGATTCGTGGTTAGGCTTCTCATTAGGGAGAAGCATACCTTCAATAGGAACATTAGTCATGGTTACTTTCCTTTCAACCAGGTGAATTGACTAGAGGAGGTGCAGCAGGTGGAACTGTAACCCAACCAGTTTGGACTGATTGATTGGATGTTTGGGCATACTCAGAAGCCGCCTGATTTTTTGCAACGGATGGCTTTTGGGTTGCAGCTTGTGCTAGCCACTGCTGATAATCTTCAGGAGATTCGACAACCACATTCGCCTGCATCGTCGCAAAGTATGTACCGCTATATTGGGAATCGGTCAATCGATATTTGCCAGCGCGGATGGGAGTAAATTCAAAGTCGATCGCATGGTTGGGAATAATATCCTGCTTAAGGCGAAATGCAGGTATATAAAAGCCGTGGAGAACGTCTTGGGATTTCAGCGCTAAACGTATCCGGCGATCGCTTGGTAAATGCAATTCGGTACTGGTAATATCTCTTTCGGGATAATGAAAAACCCACGCCCACTGTTTAGCTAGTACGTCGATTTTTTCTACAGGTTCTGCTAAACCGTTAGCTGGGGCATCTTTTGGTTCTGCATAAGCCGATTCCATTCCCAACGGATTATGCAGGTGAACTATTTCCGATGGGCCTTGAATTCCCATTTGTTCATAAACTTGATAGCTGTAGCCTGCAATCCACAAGACTAACAGAATTGGGATTGCTGTCCAGACAACTTCTAGGGTGATATTACCTTCAATTGGAGGGCCGTCGGTGAAATCATCTTTGATAGCCCGATGGAAGATCACAGAATACATTAAAGTACTTGTTACTCCCAAGAAGATGAAGGAACCGAGGGTTACTAAGAAGCTAATCAAATCATCAATTAGTAGGGATTCGGCTGCTGCTTGGGGGGGAAGCCAGGAGTAAGCCTGCTTCCCAATCCAGAGACTGGTAATAGTCACTGCGATCGCGCCTGTAAGCAGCGTCAAAATATTTAAAATCTTCTGGATTTTCATGGTCATTAGTCATTAGTCATTAGTCATTGGTCATTGGTCATTAGTCAAATGACTAATACTTACTTGAGTGTTGTATTGAGGTCTTGGTGCGATCGCAGCAAATTATCTGCTGTATTGTGTACGCCAAACTCGGCAGCCATTTGCGCCCCTAGTGTCCCGTGGACGTACAGAATGAACATGATTGCTATGCCTGCCAACAGATAGATCCATTGCACTTCTCTATCTGTCTGTTTATATTCTTGTTTGGCCCAAACGAAGCGCTGCCATCCTCTCCAAATGGTCAGGACAACAATCAACGCTAACAAGAACACACCACCCACACCATGCCAAAGCATAGTTTCCATTGCCTGCAATCCCCAGGCACTTTTCATATCAGCTGGTGGTGTTGCCAACAGCATTTCATAAAAGCCTGCTGCCACTGTGAAAAATGTGATGATGCTGGCACCTAGCATGTTGTACCAGCCAACATCAAATAAGTTGTCACGTTCCACAGTAATTGCTAAAAATTTGAAGACCCATTTTTCAAAGGGGAACAGAACACCGACAATATCAAAGGTCATTCCAATGATGAACAAACCTATTGTCAGATGGACTAAGTTAGGATGAATGGGAATTGTGTAAGGTAATCCGTTTGCGCCTAGAGAGCCGCTCAATTGATCAATTAATTCTGAGTTCATCGCAACAGACCATCCTTTACTGCTTCCACAACTGGCACTGTATGCAATCCATACACCCAAACAAGTTCATCTCCGAGATATACCTGCAAGCCAACTATCAGGGTCAAAATTAACCCGGCTCCCAAATAATAAATTGATATTTTTTGCGGGTTGCGGGCACGAATTACATAGCGCCAAGCTGTAATCGCCGTGATGATTCCCGAAAGCGACCAGCCAATCAGCGTATGTAAATTCAGCACTGATTTAGCGAGGCTGTAAGGCTGTGCTAAACCTGCTTCAAACTGACCAAAAATGATCGCGACGAAGATGGCGATCGTCGCAACTAACATATTCCACCAACTCACTTCAAAAAGACTGGTTTTACCAGTAAAATAGCCAACGACATCGCAGAAAAAGGAAAACAATACCATCGCAATTACGAAGTGGACAACGATGGGATGAATCGTATCTGGATAGGGTAAATTGTGGTCGTTCAAAGATGTCAAATACTCAAGCATTGTTTCTCCTGGACATATCTACCGCACTTTGGTCAAACTTCAATAATCGATGGATACTCGCTAACATCACCACAAGTATCTATCCATAATTGACTAGAATCTGTTCAATATCTGCGCGGTGCAATACGCTTAATCATGTCTTAGCTTTTGGTAGACAAATCTAGTAAACTTGCCTACGGGAAATAATTTTGGTTGCGATTAATTTCCTCATGCCAATAGTCTGCAACAGCAATTTTTGATGTAGCTAAACCAAATCGCTGTCGTTTGTTGATTTGCTTAACCTATCTTTTAGCTTAAGTAAATTTTTATGAATTGTCAAAACAATAATAATTAAAATTTTAAAAGTTACTTATTTAGCAGTAAATTATTCTCGTAATGTAGCGATTTTGGCATTAATTAAAATATTAAAAAGTCTAAATTAAATATTTTTTTGTAACCTATTTCACAATCCTAAAATATTTATTTGTAATACAAATGACATTGCAGGTGTTTTTGTAGAGCGACAAATTATTTGACCAGAGCGACAAATTATTTGTCAAAAGACTTTATTAACTACGAATCCCTATATATCAAGGCTTTTGGGAATTAAATGCGTAGAAAGCTAATTCAAGCTTTGGCGACAAATTAAGCGTCTTTTTTTAAGTTTTTCGACTAATTAGATGACAATTCTTAATTTAGCGAAGAATTAAATGTCAATTCTTCGCAGCTTCATAGTAGTATAAATGTACCCAAATAATTAATGAAAAATCACATCTATGAGTCCTTTAGATGTAGATGACCAATTTGAACTAGAAGATCAAGACAGCTTCCTCTCGGATGACGAGTATACAGACACACTCGACTTTTCAATGGAAGTTGAGCCATTGAGTGAAAATGATAACTCTGTAGAAGAAGACAAATCTGTTGAGTTTTTAGATCAGAGATTTTTAGAGGACTCAAAACTCAGACTCTCAGGTGAACAAAGACTTAAGCTGGAGATAATTCGCAATCTACGTGAACCTTGCGATCGCCTAACTTACGGCAAAAGGTTGGAAGAAGCAGCCAAAAAGCTTGGTAAATCTGAACGAACCGTTAGACGTTTGATTAAGTCTTGGGAAGAAAAAGGTATGGCTGCTTTAGCGGAAGTTCCTAGAGCAGACAAAGGACAGGTGCGAAAAAGTGAATACTGGTATAACTTGAGTCTCAAAATTTATAAACAAGGAAATAAAGGAAGCGATCGCATGACTCGCACTCAGGTCGCCGAGAAGATTGAGACTAAAGCTTATGAGTTCGCCAAAAAAGAATTAGAAGCAGAAATATCAAGGTTAGAAAGTCAGGGATTTCGGGGAGAAGACTTAGATCGGCAGTTAAAGAAGCTGATAAAAATAAAGGAAAAAGCAGAAGGATTTAAGTATTGGTCAAAGTATGGAAAACCTCCCAGCACTAGAACAGTAGAAAGATGGCTCAAACCAGTTGAGGAGAAAAGGCATAAATCTCGCATTAGCCGTAGCCCAGGATGGCACGGTTCCGAACATATAATTAAAACCCGTGATGGTCAAGAAATATCTATTAAGTACAGCAATCAGGTTTGGCAAATTGACCATACCAAAGCTGACATTTTATTAGTGGATGAGGATGGTGAGGAAATAGGCCGTCCTCAATTAACGACGGTTATAGATTGTTACTCTCGCTGCATTGTTGGATTGCGTCTAGGCTTGGCTGCACCCAGTTCTCAAGTTGTAGCTTTGGCGCTGCGTAATGCAATTATGCCGAAACGGTACGCCTCGGAGTATGAACTCAGATGTAAGTGGAGTGCTTATGGTGTACCTAAATATGTTTATACCGATGGTGGTAAAGATTTTCGCTCGAAACATTTAGTGGAATGGATTGCTAACGAATTAGATTTTGAACCAATCCTGCGAAGTCAACCATCAGATGGCGGCATTGTGGAACGACCCTTTAGAACCATGAGTGGGCTGCTTTCTGAAATGCCCGGTTACACGGGGTCAAGTGTTAAAGACCGTCCAGAGGGAGCTGAAGATAAAGCTTGTATAAGTCTTCCTGAACTAGAAAAACTAATTATTGGTTACATCGTCGATAGCTATAACCAAAAGCCTGATGCCCGAAGTCAAGCCAACCCTCTAACTCCAAAACAAAGTCGGATTGAGCGTTGGGAAAAAGGACTGCAAATGACTCCTACTTTGCTGAACGATAGAGAACTTGATATTTGCTTAATGAAGGCAGCAGAACGGGTGGTGTATGACAATGGCTATCTGAATTTTTCTGGCCTTCGTTACAGGGGAGAGAATTTGGGGGCTTACGCAGGCGAAAAGGTTGTCTTAAGGTTTGACCCCAGAGACATAACTATGATGTTAGTGTATGGTCGCAAAAATAATAAAGAAATATTTTTAGCTCGTGCTTATGCTGTTGGTTTAGAAGCAGAAAGGCTGTCAGTTGAGGAAGTTAAATACGCACGTAAAAAAGCAGAAAATAGTGGTAAAGGTATCAATAACGTTTCAATTTTAGAAGAAGCAATTAGACGCAGAAACTTTTTAAAACATAAAAAAAGTAAGACTAAAGCTGAACGTCGCCGAGCCGAACAAGAACGTATAGAGCCTATACCACAAAGATATGAAGAGAAGGGAAATGAACAGATTGAGAGATTAGTGTTTGAAACTGAAGCAGATGAGCCAATAGAAAAAGTAGATTTCAAATTATTGCGTGAAGAATTAGGGTTGTAAACTATGACTAACGAAGAAATACAGTTAGAAATTGAACGTCTAAGACAACCAGATATTTTAAATATTGAACAAGTAAAAAGATTCAGTGCTTGGCTAGATGAAAGGCGGAAGTTACGAAAACCTGGTAGGGCAGTAGGAGATTCAGGTTTGGGCAAAACGACAGCTTCTCTATTTTATACTTACCAGAATAGAGCGGTTAAAATACAAAATCAAAATCCAGTAGTTCCCGTATTATATATAGAGTTAACGGGTAGCTCTTGCAGTCCATCGCTTTTATTTAAAACTATTATTGAAACTCTAAAATTTAAGGCGAAAGGAGGTACTGAAAATCAACTAAGAGAAAGAGCATGGTATTTCATTAAGCAATGTAAAGTAGAAATATTGATTATTGATGAAGCTCATCGTCTTCAATTTAAAACACTCGCAGATGTTAGAGACTTATTTGATAAGGTGAAGATTGTCCCCATATTGGTAGGGACAAGTAGTAGACTAGATACTTTAATTAGTAAAGATGAGCAGGTTGCTGGGCGTTTTGTATCTTACTTCAGTTTTGAAAAACTTTTAGGAGCCAACTTCACAAAAACGGTAAAGATTTGGGAACAGCAAATTCTGAGACTACCTGAGCCATCAAATTTAGCAGGTAATCAAGGAATCATAACTCTTTTACAGGGAAAAACAGATGGTCAAATTAGATTATTAGATCAAATTCTTAGAGATGCAGCAGTTAAAGCATTAGAATCTGGCGTTAACAAAATAGATAAATCGCTTTTAGAGAGTATTGAAGGAGATTATTCATTACTAGCGAGCTAAAAGATACATCGTCAAAATTATAAACTCAGATGTTAAACGAAATCTATAATTTTGAAACTTGGATCAATACAGTTGAACCATTACCAGGGGAAAGTATAAGTCACTTTTTAGGTCGCTTTGAAAGGGCTAATTTGTTGACTGGGTATCAAATTGGTAAGGAAGCCGGAGTCGGCGCGATAGTAACAAGATGGAAAAAACTTTACCTCAATCCATTCCCAACTCAACAAGAATTAGAGGGATTAGCAAAGTTTGTTGAGGTGGAAGTTGAAAAAATCACGCAAACTTTGCCCTTAAAGGGTATCACGATGAAGCCCCGACCAATTAAATTATGTGCTGCTTGCTACGCAGAACAACCTTGTCATCGAATAGAGTGGCAATATAAGGAGAAAGTGAAGTGTGATCGCCACCAGTTGGGTTTATTAACAAAATGTACTAACTGTGAGACACCATTTCCAATCCCTGCTGATTGGGAGCTAGGGGAATGCACCCATTGTTCCCTGCCTTTTGCAAAAATGGTGAAGCGTCAGAAGCGCTATTAAAAAAACTCTAAATAAGAAAAAGACGTGATTAAGTTCACGTCTTCAGGTAGTGGAAAATTAATGCATGAAAGTTATTAGGCTACATCCGCTACTAGCAAACCGTTGACAGCGACGATGAAAATCTGTGCTAACTCAGGAGTGTTACAACAAGGTCTTTCATCTCTATTACAGGGTTGTGCTACCCATTTGCCCTCAAAATTTTGATAAAAAGTTCCGAGAAGCTGAGAACCATACCAAACTCGGTACATTTCTCCAAGATCATCTGGCACTGAGTCGATTTCAATTTCTGGTGCTACTGCATCAGATAACTCCTCAACGTATTCCTCGAACTCGGATTGTGCCAAACTTTGGTTATCAAATACTTCTTGTGTAATCATGTGAATGACCTCATCAATGGGGTTTTGCAAAAGGCGATCGCAGTCTCTTCCCGGAGTGGCGATCGCTTTTGTTTTTTCTATAACTTAATCTACGTGACACGTAGATTTACGTCAAGTGTAGATTAATAAAACTTAGAATGTTATAAATCTACTTGTAAGCATAGATACTGATAAGTAGAGAAATCTACGTCTAGCAGCTACTAAACTGAGGATGTAGTGATATGCCTTTGGATAAAGTGATTCGTTGGAAATTAAATGAAGTGATGGCGCGAAAGCGGGTTAGAAACAAGGACTTGGCAGAGGTGCTAGGGATAACAGAAAATTCGGTTTATAGACTTCGCAAGGTTGACGAGATGCCGCGATTAACACCAGAACGCTTAAACGGGATTTGCAGGGCGTTGAATTGTCAGCCTGGTGAGCTTTTGGAATATGCCCCGGATGGTGGTGATGATAAAGTTGTTTCTATTGTTGATGTGGCGTGAGTGCGATCGCCACCAGTTGGGTTTATTAACAAAATGTACTAACTGTGAGACACCATTCCCAATCCCTGCTGATTGGGAGCTAGGCGAATGCACTCATTGTTCCCTGCCTTTTGCAAAAATGGTGAAGCGTCAAAAGATTTATTGACCTCTAAATTTCTTGGAGGAGATGGTGGTGTTGAAGCCTAAGGGCGGCTTGCTATTTTTATTCCTGCAAATACTGGAATGTAGTAAAAAGAACATTTATTGCATTAGCAAGGTATTCACTTTACGTAAGTACATTTTTTCTGAATACCATCACTAATTACGCCTATTGTAAAATGTGCTAACTGCGGATAGTGTTCCCCCTAATCAATGGAGGTATGAAGAAAGCTCACATTTTTTATACTTTGTGCAGGAATGGCAAAGCGTCAGAAGAAGTGTAGACAATTCCTACTTTTAACTTTCATCTAAGCCAAGCGTGGATATGCCAGTCACATAAGCATAATGAATTAAAAAATAGCTGAAAACCAAGCTGGTTAATAGTTTCAGCAATTTAAGATTTTGCAATTTTACAGATAACCTCTCATTCAGTCACATGACAGTCACATAAGAATTGTAGAAGACGAATCATGCCCAGAATGGTACATACTTAGCATGTTTGCGAGACATATTTTCTGGATCGTAAGGTTTTATCAAGCCCGTATCGATTGTGTCTGATATGATTCGGGATGCCATTGAGTAGTTCTCATCTTTGATAGAGAACCGCTCTCGTAGTGATGAGTTCGTCATGCGATCATTGGATACATAGCGCAAACAGGCATGTTGGTAGCAAGCTCGGACTCGATCAGCTTTGTCCATATCGGCCAACTTCTTATAAGCAAAAAGTGTGACTTTTGTGTGATTAGTTGTAACTTGAAATTCGGGGGCAGGTAACTGGAAAAGCTCTACCATTAGGATAACTTTATCAATACCGCTTCCCCGCTCCTCACAGATGTTAATACGGCGCATAAAAGCAGCTAAATCCTCGTTACGAGAACGAGGTGGTTGATCAATAAACCGCATTGTATCAATAAGCGGTACACCTGGATTAGTAATCTCAATTCTATCAGTGAAAATTTCAATGAGCGGCCCCGTACCACTTATATTAAAATCTTGGTGAATAATTGCATTCGCAACTAATTCTCTAATAGCTAGTTCTGGGTACATCCGTTGTTCTCTGCGAAATGCTTGACCAATCTGCTCATTTTTAGGTAGTTGGTCATTAATAAACCCTAGCATTCCTTCAAAATCAGTAGCATAACCTTTGATGCCAGTTTGCTCTCGCTGGCTCTCAACCCTATTCTTACCCTTGTAGATTACTACTCTAATAGCCTTTCGAGACAAGCGTTCAAAGTTTCGTAAATCTTTTGCAAAAAGAATACCTCCTAGATTTGTTACATCAAAGATATTACCTGTTCTTTGTACAATAAGTCTTTCGGAGATTAATCGTTGTATTATGCCATCCCGATTATCTGGTAGACTTTGTTTTGTCAAATCGAAATAAGCTGGATAATTTAGATTTGTTATGACCTCATCCGCCGCTAAACTTTCTAAAGCTATACTTTTTTCAAATGGCTCAAGCGAAAATAAAGCCCATAATTCCCGCTCTTTCTCAAGAAAATCTTTAAGCAACTGTTTGTAACTACCTACACGGATATACTCAACTCCTTTGAAGCGAACAGGAACATGGTTTGCTTTAGGTATTTCAAAAAAAACTATATTTTTTTCTTCAAAAGTGAACTCATAGATTTTAAAGTTTATTCGAGGAGATAATTGGGTTGCTAGCCAATTTTCTAGTTCTTGATTTCCAATTTTTTCTAACCGAGGTTTAAATTTAGTACCTAATATATCGTGACTAATATCATCCACACCCCACACAATATAAGCGGTATTTTTTCCATGTAAAGTTGCAGAGTTAGATAAAGCTGATAAGTATTCCCCTATATCTTCTGGGCTACTATTATTTACTTTAAATTCAACCCACTCTGTTTCATGAGGTAATGATGTTAGTGCGAGTAATATTGATTTTAAATGAACTGTATCCATATTGCTGCTTCAGACTGGTAAGAACGCTATATCAAATTAGAAAAAGTATATAATAAATACAAAAATGAACTTTTTAATTGATTTTCATCTAATTCTCCTGTTTCCTATTTAAATTCAATATCGTAATTTTACAAATTAATTATACTATCTGCTCAGTATATTTTGGGTCAAATAAAAGCAATCGCACTCTAAAGCCACTCACAAACTTGCTAGCTTTGTCAACTCTCTTCGCCAATCTTCATCATGCCGTAGAGTAAGGATATGGTAGCTGGTATTGTGCTTCAGATTATCCCGTTCTATTTGGTCTTGCTTACGTTTTTCAAGGCTGTCATGAACTGAACCGTCGCAGAAAACAGCAATGCAATTTTCTTTATAAAGAAAATCTGGCTTACAGTTTGACTCTGGAATCAATTCCTGTGCAGTATCGGGTAATTTATATCCACGGTGATAAATTTCATGTAAAACTACGCGTTCAAATTCGGAATTGGGGTCTGTTTGTTGCAGCAGTTGTTGATACTGTTCATCACGGCATATTCCTTCTATCTGCACTGTACTTTTTTGTAGTTCGTCAAGTAAGGGTTTGATGAGATGGCGATTTATCAAAGCATGGTCGAACTGGTTACGGTAAGAAAGCAAGCATTCATAGCAAGCTTGGACACAGCTATCTTTAGGTTCTTTGAAATGGCAGATATCTAAAGCTGCATCGGCTATTTTTTGAAAAGCATTAGGTTTTTCTAATAGTTGAGAAAGGACACCTGCACCGCCTTCTGTAGCCTCCCAGAACAGCAAATATTTCCCGTCTCCCAGGCGTTCGGAGTCGAGTTCATCGGCTTCTAATTTGTACACTGCTTGGATGGCAGTTTCCAATACATATTGCAGGGTGGCAATAAAAGCTTCTCTTTCGTCTGTGGGTACGCTTAATGGTTCAACAACCAGAATATTGCAGGTGTTTTTCACCATTAAGTTAACGTCGGCGTGAATGCTATCTTTTGCTAAGTCGTTTTTGGCATCGCCCCAAGTACCAGTTTTGATGTCGAGTTTAAATCCTCGTTCCTCACTTTTTTTCTTGTTCAGTCCGCGATTAATATGCCAGATGTCTGCCGTAGCGCCATAGGTTAAACGTAATAATTCTGTACCATCGGCAGTCTGTACTGTTGCTGATTGGCATTTTTGCTGGTCATAACGGAAATGGGTGGTGATGTTGTAACCGTATTTCAGGCGTTCTTCTTCATCACAGGTAATGCGTTCTCGTCTCCAAGCGATCGCAGTTTCCATTGATAATAAGCGTGTAAGTAAAGCCTTATTATTGTTATTATCGACAAGTTTTGCCCCGCAGTTCTCACAAGTATCGCGGTTACTGGTTGCCCCTTCATGGAAATAACCACATTTAAAGCAGACATTTACCCGTTGATAGTCAGCGCCACCAACAGGGATTTTGGTTTTAGCCACCATAAATTTACTACCCTCATAGTAAATAACATTACCAGGAGCAAATTCTCTCAAAGCCACGCTACGGAGGCGGGAAATAAATTCGCCACTTTCTTCTGTGGGAATAAATGCCCGGACTGGTAAGCGGGGGAAGTTAAACCCAGGTAAAAATCCCTCCGCAGCAAAGTAACGATAGGGGTAAAATTCAAACTGATTATTGCTTTTACCTTGGACTTGTCCCACTAACAGGTCAATTTGTCGCAGTGCTTCTTTTTCTTGGGCTTTAGCGATATCCCGTTCTTCTTGGGTTGCATAGCCTCTGGTATAACGACTTGTGCTTTCGCGGGCTTTTTCTAATTGTTCAACTGCATCCTTGTATAGTCTACGCCAGCGATCGCAAGCTTGATCAAAGGCATTATCTGCATTTTCTAGGGTAAAATGTAACCAATTTTCAGAATACCAAGAGGTTTTGTTCAGATCGTTTTGGCAGAAGGTATCAGATAAAATCAGTTTTGTAGCTGCCAGACATTTGGCTAATTTTTCCTGACTCATCTTGATTTTCTGAGTGACATCTTCTTTTAGCGGACAGTCCGGCGAATCTAACTCCAGAATTTGGTTCATGGAATTTTCCAAGTATAAGCCAGTGTGTGCCAGCCAAATTGAATACACATGAGATTTAATTAAATCCTGGTTTGCTAGTTCTAATTTGGGTGGGGCGACGACACCAGCAACCATTTGACTTTGACGTTTAAAGAAATATTGGTCGTGACCGCTACCAATGGAGGCATAAGTAATTACTAAAGCTTCCTGTCCACTTCTGCCGGCGCGACCACTGCGTTGGGCGTAGTTGGCTGGACTGGGGGGAACATTCCGCAGATGGACAACGCTGAGGTCGGAAATGTCTATCCCCAATTCCATTGTCGGGGAGCAAAATAAAGTTGCTAATTTGCCATGACGGAATGCGTCTTCTCGTTTCTGGCGGTTTTCGTTTTTTACCTGTCCGGTATGTTCTCGCCCTTCTAGTGCTTTAATTTGATGAGCGTTAGTTTGGTAGAAGTCTTGAAAAAATTGGTTGACAGAAGTATTTCTGTCGCTACCCTGCAAACGACGGGAGGTTAAAGGGTCGGGGGGAATTTCACTTAATTTTGAGGCTACCCAGACCATTGAATTAATTTTTAGTTGGACTTCTTCTTCCTTCTTGTATAAGTAACCTGCGTCTGCCAAAGCATTTACCAGAGCATTAATTAATTGGTTATAATCCGACTCTGGCAAAGGTTTTTGCAACCAATTCCATGCCCGATTAGAACGCAGAAAGCGCCCGATTTCACCGCGAAATGTCAGTCTAATTGTATTCCGCCGTGATTTACCTTTTTTCTCTGTGGGGCTGAGGCTTGCCCAACTAGCTTCGTGTAAATATTCAAAATTATCAATAGTCCAAGGGTCTTTTAGTGCTTGAGATACTTCCTTTTTCAGTTGTTCTGTACCCTCTCGTTGTAGAATTTTCGCATCAATTACCAATTTTTTTCTGAGGTGGTCGAGGAAGGTTTTAACAACAAAATATCTTTGTGACGGTGAGGCTTGCAGTAAAATTGGATGGCGGTATTTTTGCCAGAGTTGAGTATTTTCACAAGTTGCTAATAGTTCGGCGTATTCTATGGTTAATAAACCGCATTGTTCTAGATTAGGCTGGACAATTCGCCAACCGCGACGCAAATCTTCGTATAGCCGATATTCAATTAAATTGCTAAAAGCTTCTTCATTCTTGCGTTTACCAAAGCCAAATTCTGCGGCTTCGATTGCATAATCTGCTTGAGATAAAGCCATCTGTTTGACAACTTCCGCCGCCAGTGCTTTGTGAGTTAACTTTTCATTTTCTTGAATAGCACTATTCAAAGCTGCTCGTAAGAAACTGGTTTGGACAAAATCATTGAAATGTCCTGCCTGTAATGAAGCATCTTGACGGTTATCAGTAAAGCTGAGGATTTTTGCGGCTTTGGCTTTCTCGCCAGTGAAAACTTGCTTGAGGCGACTGACGGTAGAAAGACAAAGTAGAGTTGTTGCGGTACTACGTCCTTCGCTACTTAGACGAGAGAGTTTAGTAAATTCGTTTTTCTTTTGGTCGTACAATACACCACAGTGGAGACAGGTAAGAAAGGGTTTAGGAATAAACCAACAGGTAGTTCCCTGTAATACAGAGTTTATGACTTTACCGTTGGGTAAAACTTGCAGTTTGTGGGGAATAAAAGGTGCATATTTTTTTTCGGGAATACGCCCTTGCCTTTTAGTTTCTTTAAACCATGAGTCGGGAAGTCTCTCTTCGTCTTCTTTATCCCAAAGTCCGGGTTCATCAAGGGTTAGGTAGCCTTCTTTGATATCTTCATTGTCAAGACTATCTAAGGCTGTAGGTAATTGGGGCAGTACAATGTCTTTTTCAGAATCGTAGCGTACCACATAATAATCCTGTCCGCATTCCCGACAAAAGACGAGGGGATAAAGCAGGCGGTTTTCGGTGGTTGTGTACTGGCCTTCTAGGGTGAGAAGTCGTTTGTCTCGATTTTCAATCGTGGCGTAAACACTACCGCCTTGGGAAATAAACTGATGCAGGCGGAATGCCAATCCCTTTGTTTTGCTTCCCCAAAGAAATATCTGTTTGAGGATATTTAAGCAAGTTTGCTCGTTGAGTTGGGTTTCATTTGCGAGTTGATTTGCACCTGTTTCTAGGGTGATGGGTGTGCGGCGGACGAGATGTCCTTGTTTGTCTTCTAAACCAAAGTTCATCTCTACCCAGTGGCTAAGGGAATGCTGTTTAAAAGCGTCTAAGGTTTGTTCGGACTTTGGGGGTAAACCTTGAATAATGCTTTCCTGCAATTTTTCGGTGGTGGGTGCAGCACTTTTGATAGAACGTTCTAAAGTTTCATCGATGACGTTGCTGGGTTGAATTTCTACGCCGAATAATTTACTAGCAACATCTGCGACTACCTGACGGCGTTGCTGGCGGGAACCTTCGGAAGACATGGTGGCGCTAGTGCCAATACACAGAAGTTTCTGGCCGCAGCGTTGCCGAAGTTTGCGAATTAAGATGGCGACATCTGCACCTTGCCGTCCTCTGTAAGTATGCAGTTCATCTAGTATGAGAAATTTTAAATCGGGGGATGCTACTAATTTATCTTCGTGAGTGCGAGACAGCATTAACTCTAGCATCACGTAATTTGTGAGCAAGATTTGGGGCGGGTTGTTTTGAATTTCGGTTTTCTTCTCTAGTTTTTCTTGCCCAGTGTACTTTTCAACGCGAATATGGGTGTTAGGGACTTGTTTGAGAAATTTTCTTAATTCTTCTTCCTGAGAATTAATTAGGGCATTCATGGGATAAACCAAAATAGCCCTAACTCCTTTGATTTCAGGATGGTGTAGCAAATCATCAATGATGGGGACAACATAAGTTAGGCTTTTACCGGAACCCGTTCCTGTGGTGACAACGTAGGGTTCTTGACGTTGTGCTGTTTCAAAGGCTTCTTTTTGGTGGTAGTGGAAGGTAAAAGGTTTACCATCTTGTGAGAAGTAGCGTGTACAGTCTGGATGGAGAAGACGTTGCTGTACTAATGTAGTGACTGATGCGCCAGGACGATATTTAGGGTTAAGTTGCACTAAAGGGTCAGTCCAGAGTTGACCTTTTTCTAACTCGTTATCGACAAATGCTTTTACTTTTTCGTCGCGGATTTTGAGGAAGCTTTCAATATAGCGGCGGTAGTCGCCAATTACTTCGTTGCGGAAATTAAATATATCAAGGAACTGAGAATTGGTGAGAGAGGATGAACTACTGTTTACTGGTACTTGAGGATTTGTTCGATCTAAGCGTTGGTCAATCGATTCTTGAAGTTGGTAATTAAAGCTTTGAGTAATAGTAGAAAAATCGAAGATTTCTGCAATTTCTTGTATATCCCAATTTTGAGGAATACTTGTAAATAACAAAGTTAATTGTTCTGGCGTAACAGCTATTATTCCTGTACAATCTAGGAATGCTAATTTTTGACTTAATAAATTGCTAATAGGTAAAATTCCATTCTCATGCTGCTGTAATAATTCCTGTAGTTTTATAGTAATTTTCATAAAATTTAATTCTAGATTTTAGTAGATAGGGTGCATTAGTTCGTTAACGCACCCTATCTACTATATTTCCCGTTATAGACACGAGAAATAACAAAATACGTGTTGATATTTTTACATCTCTTCTAAAACTTTTCTTACTTCCTCCATATCTAGTTCTAAACGTTCAGCAATTTCTTGAACAGTTAACCCTAGTTCCAGCAAAATTGGTATCATTTTCAATTTGATTTCTAGTTTTCCTTCTTCTTTTGCTTCTTGATAAACTCTAGTTTCTTTAAGTATGTTTAAGTTCAGCATGGTTTCTCTGTACTCCAGAGTAAATCATCTAATTTAAGACTACTCTCCCAAAGCTTGTCTAATGGTGTCATTATCCAATTCTAATAACTCTGCTATCTCCTGAACACTGAGTCCCCTTTGCACCAGCTTTGGCAAAATTTTTAACTTAGCTTTTAGTTCACCTTCTTCTTCACCTTCTGCTTTTGCTTCTTGATAAACTCTAGTTTCTTTAAGTATGTTTAAGTTCAACATGGTTTCTATCTCCTCGCGGCTTAAGTTAGGAAACTTGTAGACTACGATTGTCTCTATAAATTCTAAAACTTTTCTTTGAATAAGAGTGTCTGTCAATTCCTCTTTAGCTTTGTCAATTAGGTTTTTGGCCAATTCTCCGGCTTTATTTTGACTCTCTATAACCAAGCGTACAATTCCTATTCCCAGAGAATCATCTGGTGCGTCGTCAAGTTCATCTAGGTAAAAGCGACGTAGATGAGGTTCTAGCAAGGAACGATAACGTTGGGGATAGCTACGTTCATTGCTGCGTTTGTCATAGATAACTATTGCAAACCAGTCAGGGTTAGGTGGCTGATATTGTGTAAAGTAAAGAAAAATACTTGTAAATAGTCGGTCATAAAATTCTTCATCTTTGTAAAACTGAATCTCTACAAAGTACAGTGGTTGATTAGGAAATTCTTTTAATGGAGAAAATAATCCATCTAATCGGAAGCTTGTTTGTTTAATTTCTGGTGCGGTAAACTCGTAACTATTGGTGCTAATATCTGGTTTACCAATGATTTCAAAGAAGATGTTAGGAAATTCTTTCAATATTTCATAGAAAATTGCATCTGTTTTCATAATTACGAATTACGAATTATTTAAACATTCTATCCCATGCTTCCAGCACTAACCTTTGTGTGCGATATTCACCAAATTGTTTAATTTCGTTATTCTTCAAAACGCGGAATGTTTCGCTGGGGAAGTCTGCGCCGTAGACATCAGCAGGGTCTAGAATATATCGCAGTTCATCACGGGTGAGTCCGTAGAGTTTCGCGTAATATGCGTCTAATTCTGCTCTTAATAATGCGCGTCTGTTGGGGTTCCAAATGAAGGGTTCGCCGTTGTATCCCATATCTTTGGCGAAGGGTTGCATATCCCAGGCGGTGTAGACTAATTCGAGTACGCGATCGCTAATAAATTTGATATCTTCTGGGGTGTATAATTCTGGGGGAAGAACAGGGAGTTGTTTGAGAATATAAAAAGCTAGATGAGTACCACCAACTTTCTGTTTAGCTACAAAATCAAAAACTAAACTATTGAAGTTACCTATTAAACATAAAACCTTGTGAGAATTATTAGATTTTATAAATAAAATATGTGCAGGGTTAGCAGTAGCAATTTTAGGTAATATTGTAAAAATAGCAGTACGTTCATTTCTCGAATCTGTTATATCACGAACAGCTATTAACCATTCTTTATCCCATTTATTTGCTAAACGATTTTCAACTTCTCTATGATTTACCCAATAACGAGGTGTTACAAAAGTATTAACATTAGTTTTATCTATATCGGTTAAGTTTCTTACTTCTCCATTATCATAGGTTGCCCACCGATGATCAAAATGATAAAACATCTTAGCTTCATAAAGCGGAAATAAGTCATCACCGACTTCATACTTGAATAAATCACAATCATTTGCCATATCAAACATTCGCATAAATGAAATACTCCAAGGATTGCTTTTTGTGAACTCATTTTCTAAAACCGGAGCATTTTGATAGATTTTTTTAGTAATTTCCGCATCAGTAAGACTCCTGAAAATCGGGCAATTACCTGTATTGGGATTAAACAATAATATATCTTTTAAAGAAAGATTAAATACTTGCCTGTTATCTTTCAAATCTTTTATTTTAGTTAGCATAAAAGAAAAAGAAATATTTTGCTTATAACTATTAGATATGGTTAATAAACAAAATTTAGTTTTTGTGTGCAAAGCAGTAAATAAATGTTCTCTATTTTCAAAATCATACAGGCTTGCTAAAGCTTGTTTCTGTGTCAAATCTCCAAAAAACTTTTTACAAGTGTCATCAGTTGCAATTCCGGTAGGAACAATTATCCCAACTCTTCCATCAGATGAAATCAATGTTCTCGTAGTCTCAGCAAATACAGCGTAAGTATTAATGTCTCCCACCGCAGTTAAAGGAAATCTACCTGACTCTCGAATAAATTTCCCTTGTGCCTCAGCATCATGCTTTGCTTCTTCAAAAGCTTGTGCTAATTCAGGATTTTTCTTGGGTAATTCCTTAATCAACTTCTCCCGCGCCGCCTTATTTACAGCGTTAGCAATTTCCGCACTTTGAGAGGCAAAAAATTCTTTCTCTTGTAACTTAATTCTTTCCCAAGGTGGATTGCCCAACACACAATTAAATCCGCCTTGTTCAAACACTTCTGGGAATTCTAAACACCAGTGAAAAAATTGCTTTTCTTCAGCCAAATTATTTGCTGCATCTACAACCTTTTGCGTTGATACATTCCCTTTTAATAGCTGAGATAAAGCCGCCGTAGTTGGTAATAACTGTAAATTCTCTTCAGTTAATAGCATAAAAAATGCCGCAGTCCACAAATTACACGCTGAATAGTCTTGCCACCAACCCGGACTTTTACGACTTTGCTGATACTGCGCCTGCTTGTCTTTTACTTGTTGAGGTGAAGTTTCAGGAATTTCTCCTAACTCTCGAAAACTTTCAATATATTGTGTACGTTTCAGTTCTAAATTATTAAATATTGATAATTGTCCTTGTAAATCTGTCTCACGTTGATTTTTATTTTCCTTCTTGCGACGGCTTGCTAAAGCCTTATCATCACCTGTTACTGGCTTAAATGCTTCATCTGGTATTCCTTCATCTAAACAACTCAAATCCATCACTCCCACAAGGGAATTACCGCACTTAATCCTATGATCTAAAAAGTTAAGAGGTAAGCCGCGAGAAAAACCTTCAATCCATAATGCTACTTTACACAAATCAATAGCCAAGGGATTAATATCTACCCCATAAATGCAATTTTGGATAACATCTCGAATCGCTAACTTTAAAGGTTCACTGCCTGGTTCAGGTTCACCAGTACGAATTTTAGCTAGTTCCTTTCCTAACCGACGTGCTGCGGCTAAGAGGAAATGACCAAAACCACAGGCAGGATCTACAATTTTGAGGTCAAGAAGTACTTTTTCTAATTCGTAATTATTTTCTGCGTTCCGAAGCTTTTCTTCAATTACAGGTTCTAAGGCTGTTTTTATCAGTTGTCCTACTAGCTGCGGTGGCGTATAGTAAGAGCCTGTAGTTTTCCTCTCACTACCAAATACTAATTTGAATTCGTAATTTTTAGGAGATATTTCTGGGTGAAAATCAAGCAGACTTTCATATACGCTACCTAATTCTTCCACATCTAAGGCAGCATAATTTACCCGTCGTAATTGCCCCTTATCTTGATATAATGATAACTCCCGAATTGCTACTAGCAAGTCGTGATTATCAATAGCACAATCATCTAAAGCTGGTAGAGTAGACGAACCAAATAAATCGCCATTTAATGGTGATAATCCTAAATATTTTCCCCGCCAATTTTCATCAAATAGCAAAAATGTAACCCACAAACCCTGCCATAAATCTTCAAAGCCTTCCCGCCGCCAATGGGGACGCTCGGCTAACTCTCGCAGGCGCTCAATGCTGTAATATTCTCGGTAGATTCGCGCTTTCTCGACATCTTCACCAATTATTAATAAATTACGGGACTCTGCCACCATCAAAAACAGCAGGCGATAAATCAGTCGCAACAGTTGGCGATAATATCCGATATCTGTTAATTCTTTACCAGCAGCAAGCTTCTGCCGCAAGTTTTCATTACTGGGATGTTGTAGAAAACCTGTGCCTAACTGTATTAGTGCTTTTTCTACCCCATCTCGGAGTCTGTCGCGTACCCGTCCGCCCTGTTGCAGTGCCTCTTGGTGGTAATATTCCAGCAAGCACTTATCGGCATCATCCATACCTTCAGGCAAGCGGGAACGGTGAAATAACCGATAAAATAGCCCAAATTCGGCAAAGTTCTCACCGTTGAGAATCTGTTCTAAGTCAAATTCAACGTAGGTAAGACGAGTCATCAAGGAAGAGTCGCGCAGTAACCGCCAGCGAAAACCATTAGTTGCGATCGCCCACAGATGTTCCGTCTTGTTAAGATACTCCTGCACCAGTGCGTGTGCTGATAACCTGGGTGTGCCACTGGGAGGACGATGATCTACCTTGATTCGACAACCAATAATGTGGATAGGTGGCTTGTTTTCGCCTAATTCCGCACGATGAGAAATCGCATAGGTTTGTCCCTCCACTACTTCGGCTTTAGCAGTGTAAACAGGGTTATATCCGAGACTTCGTAGCAAGGGAACTACCCACAGTTCGCGGGTGACGCTGGTAGCGGTATCATCTGCATCTAACCTGTCTAATTGCCGTTGAAATGCAGCCCAATAAGCTTTAGCATCACCCCAAGCGATCGCAATTTCATCTGCTAGCTTGTCAGTTTTCGTAAAACCAAAATCCTCTGGTGCTTGCCCTTTGATATTACCTGCCAACAATTCGGCAGTTATATCTGCTGCTAGCAAATTCCCTTCAATCTGAACGCCTGCTAAAGTAATCCTTGTTACACTCATCTTTGACGCACCTAATATTAAAAATTGTCTAAAAAATTACGTAGCTTGCTTCCCCGAAGGGGTATTACGAATTACGAATTTTCCCAGGCTGGAGAATATAAACCCCTAGAATATCCATTGGTAGCTGGGGTTTAACCTGAATCTGTCCTTCTTGGGTGATTGCTCTGACTCGTCGATGTGATTGGGAAAGAGAATGCGATCGATCTCTGGCAAATAGTTCTAAATCAGGCTCAATCTCTGTAATTTTGCTGAGTAACTCTTCAATTTCCGCCTGTTTGATGCCTAGAGGCGCATCACCCACAGGGTTAGCTTGTTCCAGCAAAGATTTTGCATCCTCCGGTGTCAGCCAGATGGGATTTGATGGAGGGCCAGTAAATCCAACTACTGCACATTCCTCCGCCAGCAAACTTTGGTGTTTTGGGCTGTTTAACAAATGCCGTAGCCGCAATAACAGCAAAGTCGTGCGCTTGGTGACAGTATCCGTCGTAGTAAAACCACACCGCGCTGCTATGGGTTCTTGATTATTCGAGAGTGCATCTTCAATAATGTGACGCGCTAAACCTTCTACCAAAGGGTGATTCCGCCCTACATATTCCACCCCTTCTGGTGCAGGGGTTGTAAAGGTGAGCAAGCGCGGCTTATCCCCCAGTACAGGCTGGAGAAAATTGGGAATTGTGGATAGTAGCCAACCCTGTTTTTTCTTACTTAACGAACAAGATAGGCGATTTGCTGCTGACAACACGAACCGTTTCACATCCTGTTCATTACCTAGAATTTGGTCAGATTCAATCAGTTCTTGCTGTACCTCCACAGGTTTGATTGAACGTTGAGCAAAGCGGGTACGGCTAGTTTTTTCTCGCTCTACTGCTTTGTCCCAATTTTTATGAACTTGGTCAACAGCAGATTCTTTTTCATCGAATAAATCCAGTAGAGACAATTGCACCGCATCTTGAGCGCGGTCAAATAAAGATTTAAAAACAGCTTCCGACACTGTGGTGCTGTCCATTGGTACGGGGACAGTAATTCCCAAGGTCTTGTGAATTTGTACAGCCTTGCGAATTAGCACATCTAAAACCGCGCCATCCACCGGATTATCTGAACCGTAAAGCAACAAAGTTTTAACTTGACTTGCAGTTTGACCATAGCGGTCAATACGTCCTTCCCGTTGTTCCAAACGATTCGGATTCCAGGGTAAATCGTAGTGAATCACCGCACTGAAGTGAGATTGCAGGTTTACCCCTTCACTCAAACAATCAGTAGCTACCAAAACTCTTTGAGGATATGACTTTAACTCTTGCAGACGTATTTCTCTTTCATCTTCTGAAAGTTCCCCAGTAATGGCAATGACTCGAATTTGACTCCCCTTCTTTTCTAGTTTTTGCTTGAGAGTATCAGCAACATAATTTGCTGTAGCAATATAGCGACACCAGATAATCGGGTTAAAACTTTCTGAAAGCAGGGTTTGTATAGAAGCGATACATGATTGTAATTTTTGGTCTTTCTCACCCTGTAATTTTTGGGCTGCTTGCACAAAAGCTCGGAGTTTGCGTTTATCTGTATCGCCATAGCTTTGCTGTCCCTGTTCTACAACCACAGTCGGAGTTGCATCAACAGCTTGCTCCTGGTCTGTGGAGTCGTAAACGTAAGAACTCATTAAATCTTCGTCTAAATCAGCAAGCAAACTATCGTCACCGGATTTACTCACCTGACGGTTTAACGTTGCTACTGCGGCGGCGGGAGAAGACATTACACAACGAATCAACGCCAAGGCCGACCAATAACGTCCCCGACGCTGGGCATAGCTCATGTCTTGCGTTGTAGTTTTTACTAACCCACGAGCAAAGTTGTAGACATCATCAAATAATTGCTTATATTCCTTCGATAACTTGTAAGGCTTTTCTTCTGAATCTCTTTCAGGAAAAGGCGTTTCATTCCCTAACCACTGCTTAACATCTGCCCGCCGACGCTGGATAAAATGACTTGCCAGTTTATCTCGCTGTTTCTCTGTTAGGCGGTCTAGGGTTAATTGCTCAAACTCCGGTTGGAGTAATCCTAGCAGGGATAAAAACGACTCTTCAATGCCACTGTGAGGAGTAGCCGAAAGTAATAATAAATGGCGATCGCTTTTCTCGGCAATCTGCTGAATTAATTGGTGGCGTTGCTGCTGAAATGTACTCTTGCTGCTGGGACGGGTACAAGTATGCGCCTCATCCACAATTACAAAATCAGGACAGTGTGTAATAAAACTTGCACGACGGCGTTCTGCTTTGGCATAGTCCAAGCTAACAATCAGGTGTCGATAGTAACTAAATATATGAGAACCATTCGGGATTGCTCTCTCCAATTTAGAAGCTGTTCCAGAACGGACTACCACAGCATCAATATGAAACTTTTCGCGTAATTCTTGCTGCCACTGGTCGCATAAATGAGGAGGGCAAAGGACAGCTATCCTCTTTACTTCACCTCTATCTAAAAGTTCACGAGCAATTAATCCACCTTCAATGGTTTTCCCAATTCCCACGTCGTCTGCAATGAGTAGACGCACTGTTTCTAATCGCAACGCCATCAATAAAGGCACTAACTGATAAGGACGAGGACGCAAAGATAAACGTCCCAAACACCGAAATGGCCCTGCTCCACTTCGCAGCAAATGACGTGCTGCATCCATCAGTAGGATTGCTGCTGTATGGTCTTTAATACTGATAGCGTTTGGTAAGGGAAAGGTTGCTGGTTGCAGAGTTTCTATCCCCAACTCCTGAAGCTTCTGATAAATTCCCGCAATTTCCTCTTCGTTCCCTGAGAGAGGATATTGGTGACAACTTAAGGCGATGGTCAAAATGTCAAGCAGGATATGGAGATAAGTTCAAAGTGGGTTGTTGTCGGGATTTGGGTTGAGATTTAACAATGCCCAAATCTCGATTTTTGGGAGAAGTA
>NZ_JACJTD010000028.1 GCF_014698505.1 Nostoc foliaceum FACHB-393
ACCTTGGGTCGCCAAATGCTTTTTTGCACCACAGTTGAGCATGAATTCTTATTGGATTTTCCACTCTCTCTGCCCCCTCAAATCTCTTCCCCTAGTAGTTTACTTCTACTTGTGTGTACACCGTAGCCTTGGAAAGGGGGGAAGCCGGAAATCTAGTTCCCTCCCCTTTACAAGGGGAGGGTTAGGGTGGGGTAAAAACCAGCTTCTTAAACTACTTCAGACTTGTGTGTACACCGTAGGTTTATAGAGGGGGAGCCACAAAAACTCCTATTTTCCTCATAACACTCAAACTCCTTGATTGGGTCTAATTCTGAGTTCGATGAATATAGTTATAGACATAACAATATGAGGAACTCGTGAAGAAAACTTATCTTCACCGTGACCTTTACCCTGAAGTGTGAAAACATCGAAATAGTAAGGGTTTTAAGCCACGATAAATTCTCAACAATTTATCAACTAGAGAATAGGATTTTAATTTAGGGGGAAGCGATCGCTCTTTGGAAAAAAGATAACGGTAAAAGTCAGGTTTTGCTTCTGTTCGGGTGTCATCATCAGTCACCTTGCACCCAGTTTTTCTGACTTCATTTTCTCTCAGTCTTAAAACTGGGATGCTCCCTTAGTAATATTTCAACTAGGAGGTTTTCATCGCCAGAATCTTCAGGGCTACTGCTTCAGGGACGGGCATCACCGATAACCGATTACCTTGTCTCACCAACATAAACTCTTCGGCGCTAAACTTCTCTTTGAGCATTGATAGCAAGATAGGGTTAGAAAAAGTCTCAACAAATTCCACTACAACAGTTTGCCAGCGAGGAAATTCGGAACTTGATTTCGGGTCGTAGTATTTACTTTCTGGCTCAAACTGGTTCGGGTCAGCAATATTTTTTTTCACTACACGCATTAACCCAGCAATATTAGGAGGATTAGCATTGGAATGATAAAAAAAAGCTAAGTCTCCTTCATCCATTTGGCGCAAAAAGTTGCGAGCTTGATAGTTGCGAACACCGTCCCAGATAGTCTCTTTTTGCTGTTGAAGGTCAGCAATGCTATAGGCTTCTGGCTCTGATTTCATTAGCCAATAATTCATTTACAAAAATTATCTATATACAAAAGCATTTTAATTTTGAGCAGGTAACTAAGTTCGTAGTAAGGACTTTAGTCCTTATTTTTTAAGCACTAAAGTCCTTACTACAAGCCTTCTTGCACTAGTGAATATTTGGCTTAACTACGATAAGCTATAACGGCATAAAACGGATCTCCTCCAGCTGCACCCAACCACTGTAAGATATTCGGTAATGTTGATTTATGAGCTATAACTTCTGCGGTTGTAAATCCTGGAACTGATGCGAAGTAAGCTTTGACTAATTCCACTCGCTGTGATTCTGAAGCCTCCCGCCAAGCTTGAATCGCCTTTTCAAAAAACATGCGGTTAGAAAAACTGATAATTGCAACACCGCCGGGTTTCAAGATGCGGTAAATTTCGGAAAATACTGCTTCTGGATATTGCACATACTGCACAGATACACAATTGAGAACAGCATCAAAATCTTCATCTGGCAAAGGTAGCTGCGGTTTTTCGTTAAAATTTTGCACAAAATAATGATTTAAGCGCGGATTACGTGCTAATTCCTCGGCGTTGAGTCCGTGTCCTTCCACATGGTCAAACTCCATCTCTTCTGGCAGATGAGACACCCAACTGCTCATCATATCAAAAATGCGGGTGTTGGGTTTCAGGCGATCGCGGTATAAATCCGTTAGCTGTTGAATAAATCCTTCATCTACATGGGTGACAAAGCGGGGATAAGCATAGAACAGCTTATCGTCTGTGTCGTCTAATTTTAGGCGTTGATTCGGTCTTAACTGCATGAATCTCTGTTTTGGAGTACTTTTTTTGAAAATTGCGGCAATTTCAGATATTTTTTCACAAACACTATGTAACATATTTTAATAACAGCAGGATACCTAAATAGCAGTATTCAATTTTTATCAATTCAATGTTATATAAACTACACTTCTTACAGCATATTTGGCGACAGATCCGCCTAGTCGCATCATTACCATATCTTAGTTTGTTAGTTTGGATACTGCCCTTATTACTATTTACTGCTGGACATAATAGCCTGATGGCACATGATGAAGGGCTTTACGCATCACGTGCCCGTCTGATGTTTGATTCTGGTAATTGGATAGCTCCTTGGGAAAGAGCACATCATAAAACTCCTGGCCCTTATTGGATAATTGCCAGTTTTTACAAGCTGTTTGGTATCAGTGATACTAGTGCGCGTCTTCCTAGTATGATTGCTGGCATTTTTAGCTTGTGGCTGGTGTATGAAATTGGCAAAATTATGCTAGGCAAAAAATTAGGTTGGCTAGCTGCTGCAATTTTAAGTGTAGAATTTCTCTGGCTGCAATGTTCTCGCTTAAGTACACCTGATGGGCCAATGATTTTCTTGGTACTTTTAGCTATTTTGTCTTTAATAAAAACAGAATTATATCCTAAATCTCGCTATTTTTGGAGTTTTCTAGCTGGTTTAAGTTTAGGTTTAGGCTTCTTAGTCAGAAGCTTTATGATTTTTTTGCCAATTATAGCTTTATTACCTTATTTAATTTGGGAACATCGCCGTCATCGTCATCTTACTAACCCAATTTTATATTTAGGTTTTTTCGTAGGTTTAATACCTACCTGTATTTGGCTGTGGTTAAGCTGGCTGCACTACGGAAGCCAAAGTTTTGAGGAGTTACTCAAGTTTGTTGTGCAGCTAGGTTCTGAAGAACGGGAGTCTAATGGGCTACTATTCTATGTCTGGAATATTCCTGTAAAAGCATTTCCTTGGGCTTTTTTCGGACTTTTAGGTTTATTTTTAACTCTCCGTCGTCCCATTCCTCGTTACCAGTTAATATTAGTTGGATTTCCACTTGTTTTATTTGTAGAAATTAGTATTTTTAGCACTCGTTTATCTCACTATAGTCTTTGCCTTTATCCGTTCATCGCTTTGTTTGCATCTGTGGGTTTAAACTGGCTAGGCAATATTTACCAGACAGGAATTCCCCCACAATTCCCTCTTCAACAAGGTAGAATAAATCTTTTTGCAAAGAAGAATCTTCCCCGAAACCTCAGTTATGGCTTGGGTGGATTAGGTGTTTTACTTGTTATAGCGAGTATTGGCATTTTTAGTTGGGGTAGTTCTGACATCCACAAGTATGCAACTATTGGCTTGGCTATGGGCTTGGGTTGGTTAATTTTGCCTGTGGTGTGGATTGCTCGTTACCACTTTGACAAAAAGTTTCTCACAGCGCGTTATTGGATTGCAGGTTGGTTAATTCCCTGTTGGCTGGCTTTGGCGACGATGGGTAGCATAGGCCTGTTAAGTGACTATAACCCTGGTTTGAAACCTTTTTTACAACAAAGTGCGATCGCTTCAATTCTCCAATCTCATCCTACCTATTATGTGGATATAGACGCTAAAACCAAAGTACTGCTTAATTTCTATCTTCCTACTCGTCCCCAACCAGTAGTTTCTATTTCCCAAGTACCAGCTTTGAGCTATGCTTGGATCTATGCTGACCAGTCCTCTAAATTATCTCGACCTCACCGCATTATCGGTACAGTCAAAGAGTCCCAGTTGATTCAAGTTCTTCCCTAAGATAGATGTAAGGCAACTATTGCTAAAAAAAATCGTTCTAGTTATGATAATAGTACGTATACTAAGTATTTTGCTAAATGGTTTCTACATCTAATCCCTCCCCAGCTTTAGATTCGTGGCAGCAAAATCTCGCACCATACAATTTGGGCTACAGAATCAAATTAGTCTCACAACTGCTCAGTCGCAAGTTTACTGAAAGGCTAGAACCTTTTGGACTTACGCCATTTCACTGGTTGGTGTTGTGCTGTTTGTGGCAAGAAGATGGTTTACCCACTTCTAGTATTGGTGACAAACTCAAACAAGTGGGAGGGACTTTAACAGGCGTACTAGATCGGATGGAAGAACGCGGCTTGGTGCGTCGAGAACGTGACACTCACGATCGCCGCATCTGGCGAATTTGGTTAACGGATGCAGGTAAGGAACTAGAAGCTGTCTTACCACCAATCGCCGCAGCCGTTCGTGATGAGGCGATGGACGGTATTTCCTTTGCTGACCGGGAACTGTTTTCCCAAATATTGAATCGGGCGATCGCTAACCTCTCCTAAAGATAATGCCACAATCACCCAACCGGGGGAAGTGCTGTAAAGATTTGTTTTGAAACAATATTAATTACGTATGCTAAAAAATTAAGGATTTTTTCTGGAAATATTAGGCATTCTAAACTATCTAACTTCAGATTGCCGTAGCGTTCACGAATAGTTTCTAAATATTGCTGTAAATTAAAATCCTTGGGAATATCAGAGTTTTCTTTTAAAGTCTATAACTAATATACTGTGCATGGATATTAGGAGTAGTTTTATGGTTCTACAAGTTAACCCCATCCAAAAAGAACCAATTGTTACTTGGGAAGCACTTCCAGCCGACTTCATTTTACCTGACGATCCAGTGGAAAATATTCAACAACCTGCGATCGCTGCTGCGCTTACCGATGCTTTGGGAAGCACAGGACGCATCCAACCTCAAATGCTGATTGGCTCTAATTTTGGACTTGTAGCCACAGTCAACAAAAAAATTGTCGTTAAAGCCCCTGATTGGTTTTACGTTCCTCAAGTGCAGTCTGTAGGAACAAATGTAGTTCGTCGCAGCTATACCCCGAATTTAGAAGGCGCGGCTGTAGCTGTGGTGATGGAATTTCTCTCAGATACAGAAGGTGGAGAACTATCAGTCCGCTCAACTCCACCCTACGGTAAACTCTATTATTACGAAAAGATTCTCCAAGTTCCAACCTACGTAACCTACGACCCTTACGAACCAAGCATAGAACTACGATGCTTGCAAAATGGGCAATATACTTTGCAGCAAGCAGACGCTAATGGCCGTTACTGGATTCCTGAGTTAGAGTTATTTCTCGGAATTTGGCAAGGTGAAAGATTATGTCAAACTATGAATTGGCTGCGCTGGTGGGATACAGAAGGAAATTTGCTGTTGTGGAGCAGCGAACAAGCCCAACAAGAACGCCAACGCGCTGAACAGGAAAGCCAACGTGCTGAACAGGAACGCCAGCGTGCTGAACAGGAACGCCAGCGTGCTGAACAGGAACGCCAGCGTGCTGAACAGGAACGCCAGCGTGCTGATATATTAGCAGCTAAGTTACGTGAGCTAGGTATTGACCCTGATGCTTAGGCGTAGCCCGCACGCTCCGCGTAGCTTGCTTCCCCGGAGGGGTACGGCAGAGAGAGCTACGTGACCATCGTAGACATCACATAACCTAAAGGGATGCTGGGAATAATAATTTTGGGACATCTGCACCAAAATTCTATGAAACAGCAAAAAAATCAGTTCAGCCATCTTACTGCGATCGAAAGAAATTATCTGTCATTTCCTGCACAGCTTTTATTAAATCAAAACCTTTTACAAGGCAAAATACTAGACTTTGGTTGTGGCGTTGGTAATGATGTTAAAATATTACGCCAAAAAGGTTTTGATATTACAGGCTATGATCCTTATTATTTCCCAGAATATCCTGACACTAAATTTGATACAATAATTTGCTTCTATGTTTTAAATGTTTTATTCACTGAAGAACAAACGAATGTTCTTATGGAAGTATCACACTTATTAAAACCAGGAGGTAAAGCTTATTATGCTGTAAGAAGGGATATCAAAAGAGAAGGATTTCGAGAACATTATATCCACAAAAAACCGACATATCAATGTATTGTTAAACTTCCCTTCCTTTCAGTTTGCTTAGATGAGCATCGGGAAGTATATGAATATGTTCACTATAATCATCAGCGAAATTCAGCTAATTATTGTATATTCTGTAATCCCCATAGAAATCTAAAATTATTAACTGAATCAGCAACGGCTTATGCTATTTTTGATGGCTATCCAATAAGTAAAGGTCATGTTTTGGTTATTCCCAAGCGTCATGTTAGCAGTTATTTTGAACTACCATTAAAAGAGCAATCTGCTTGCTGGTTTATGGTGAATAAAGTACAAGAAATTCTTAAAGCAGAATTTGAACCTGATGGCTTTAATATAGGAATGAACATCAATCGAGCCGCTGGTCAAAATATTATGCACGCCAGTATTCATATCATCCCTCGCTACAAAGGTGATACTGTCTCTACTAAAAGTGGAATCAGGAACGTTATTCCTAAAAAGCAATAGTTTTTCTGTAAAAATTCAGGAATCATAATTCTGCTGTAACTTAACCGCTTTCAAGTGATTATTAAAATAGCTGGAACCTCATGACTTGTTCAAACTTATCTCATAAGGTTGAGATCATCACTTAAGTGCTTCGTTACCATGCATTTTCAGTACAACCTCTACTTTGTTATTCTGAGCGTTACTGTAATCATCTCAATTACTGTTGCGTTTGCAGCTTGGCAGCGTCGTTCAATTTCTTTGGCTAGCAAGCCTTTCATTTCGATGATGCTAGCGATCGCAGGATACGCTACAGTTGCAGCAATGGAAGCAGCAGCAATTATCCTCCGAGAAAAAATATTTTGGTCAAAGCTGGAGTATGTCGGCTCAGGCAGTGTAATTACGCTCTTCCTCATATTTGCAATGCACTTCACGAATAAAAATCGTTGGCTAACGCCTCGAAATACAGCGTTGCTATGGGCTATTCCTACCTTCAATGTAATTTTGGTAGCAACAAACGAATGGCATGGTTTAGTCTGGTCTGGCTTTTTGCCAGATCCAAAAGGAACTAATTTTGTGATTTATCAACATAATCTTGGTTTTTTTTGGGTCATGGTCTGCGTTTACCTCTACACGGTTACAGGGGTAGTAATGCTTATTCAGAAAGCCTTACTGCCATCAGTTCTGTCTCGTCGGCAGTCAAGCATGGCATTAGCTGGTGCAATATTACCAATATTAGGCGCTAGCTTGTATATGCTTCGCCTCACTCCTCCTGGTCTAAACATCACTCCCATGAGTTTCATGCTGGCCGGGTTGTTCTATTTTGTTAGCCTTTTTCGCTTTCGGATGTTTGACCTCGTTCCTGTAGCTAGAGACACGCTGATTGAGAATATGAGTGACGGTGTACTGGTGTTAGATGCCCAAAACCGGATTATTGACTTTAATCCGGCACTAAAACGACTGATTGGGGTAAAAAAGCAGTATATTGGACAGCCTGCTGCTCAAGTTCTGGCCATTTTGCCAGAAATTGTCAGGCTTTACCATGCTCATGAAAGTGACAAAACAGAGATATTCATAGATTCGGTAACTCCTTGTTATGTAGAGCTACTAATTACCTCATTACACAATGAGCGCAAGCAGTTAACAGGCCGTTTGCTTGTTTTGCGTGACGTTACCCAACGTTATCAGGCTGAATCCGAGCTGCGACAGGCGAATGAATATTTGCAAAAACAGGTACTCGAAATTAAAGTCTTACAAGTTCAGTTACGAGAACAGGCTATGCGGGACGGACTGACAGGCTTGTTTAATCGGCGTTATTTTGACGAGATATTTCCACAAGAACTAATACGAGCAACGCGGGATTTTGGTAGAGTTGCCTTGATAATTATGGATATCGATTATTTTAAAAATATTAATGATACATTCGGTCATCAAGTTGGCGATCGCGTAATTCAGGCATTTGCAGACATTCTTCGCAACTATAGTGACTCTCCAAACATTGTGTGCAGATATGGTGGTGAGGAGTTTGTATTGGTTTTACCTGGTCTGACACAGGAGAAAGCGTTTCAGCACGCCGAAAAAATCCGGTTATCGTTTCAAGCTTCACTGTTGGAATCTGGAGGTAAAGAAATAGATACGACGGTTTCGGGTGGAGTGGGCATGTTTCCAGATCATGGAAAAACCAGTGATGAGTTATTGCTAGTAGTGGATAAAGCGTTATATGCTGCTAAATTAGATGGGCGCAATTGTATCAAGTGCGTACAATCTAATTGATGAGATGTAGAAATTTCAACAATCATTGATGAAAAATACATAAATTTAAAAAACCTAAGTTTTCGGTTTTGTTGAAAATATTGCAAAATATTTCAATTAACCCAGATTATCTGGATCTATTCCCAGCGCTCTTAATTGTTCTGTCAATTATTACACTTTTTGTGCTGCTTGGTGAGCGTGTTATGTTTCTTGTTTTATTTGTTCTGCGGGCGTAAGATACTGTTGTCCTTGCTCATCATACCAATACATCTATTATCCTGTTACACCGCAATAATTTATCCTTTCACAATCCAATTATCTTGATGATGCAATGTTTTACTTTGACTAAGGGATACCACTTGTGGTATTGACAAACAGCCAAGATTTGACAGATATAATAATCACTGGCTCGTTTCCTGGTTGTGCAGAGCATTGCTTTAGCTAAAGTTGCAGGCCAGTCAAGAATCCAGGTATTTCTATGTCATCAAGGAAGCTGCTTAAGCTGATAAAATTTTAGTAACTCTTAACTATTAATAAATATATAAGTGCTTAGTGCTATTAATGCTTTATATTTAGCGACAGGGTGGTACAAACAGCCACTCATCTTCAAATACTTAGGAGGCAGCACCCACCGGGAGCAACTCACGCTCCAATACCATCAGCACGTAGCGCAAGTAAAGGTTAAGTTGATATTAAAACGAATAATTTTTGCTGAATTGCGACAGATAAAGACTAAACTAAAAAGTCCTGTGCAGCAAAACCTGTAGCTTTAAATGAAGTAATCATGTCTAAGGTTCTTGTCTCCGATTCTATTGACCAAGCTGGAATTGACATTCTTTCGCAAGTTGCTACCGTTGATGTCAAAATAGGTCTAAAACCAGCAGAACTGATCGAAATTATTGGTGAGTATGACGCGCTGATGATTCGTTCTAGTACGCGCGTCACCCAAGAAATTATTGAAGCCGGCACCCAGCTAAAAATCATCGGTCGTGCTGGTGTGGGTGTGGATAATGTGGATGTTCCCGCTGCCACCCGTCGGGGAATTGTCGTAGTCAATTCTCCAGAGGGAAATACAATTGCTGCGGCTGAACACGCGCTAGCGATGATTTTGGCTTTATCTCGCCACATCCCCGATGCTAACGCTTCGGTGAAACGCGGTGCGTGGGATCGCAATAGTTTTGTCGGCGCGGAAGTCTACAAAAAAACTCTCGGCGTTGTCGGTTTGGGTAAAATTGGCTCCCATGTTGCGGCTGTAGCTAAGACAATGGGGATGAAACTCCTAGCTTATGACCCTTTTATTTCCACAGAACGAGCCGAACAACTTGGCTGTCAGTTAGTTGAGCTAGATTTACTCTTCCAGCAAGCAGACTATATCACCCTACACATCCCCAAAACCCCAGAAACCACCCACTTAATCAATGCCACAACTCTGGCAAAGATGAAACCCACAGCCCGGATTGTCAACTGCGCTCGTGGTGGGATCATTGATGAAGTAGCTTTAGCAGCAGCTTTGAAAGCGGGTAAAATCGGCGGTGCAGCCTTGGATGTGTTCGAGTCAGAACCACTGGGTGAATCGGAATTGCGATCGCTAGGTAAAGAAGTTATCCTCACTCCCCACTTGGGAGCATCTACCGCAGAAGCTCAAGTGAATGTGGCTATTGATGTTGCCGAACAAATCCGGGATGTAATTTTAGGACTACCAGCTCGTTCAGCCGTCAACATTCCCGGACTCGGCCCCGATGTGTTGGAAGAACTCAAACCTTACATGCAACTAGCAGAAACTCTAGGTAATCTAGTAGGACAGCTAGCTGGCGGACGGGTGGAAGTCCTCAATATTCGACTACAAGGGGAACTCGCTACCAACAAAAGTCAGCCTTTGATTGTAGCTGCCCTAAAAGGTTTACTTTACCAAGCTTTGCGGGAACGAGTAAATTACGTAAATGCCAGCATAGAAGCCAAAGAACGCGGAATTCGAGTGATTGAAACCCGCGATGCTTCCATCAGAGACTATGCGGGCACACTGCATCTAGAAGCCACGGGTACTTTAGGTACTCACTCTGTCACCGGCGCTTTGTTGGGTGAGCGGGAAATCCACCTGACTGATGTTGACGGTTTCCCGATTAATGTCCCTCCCAGCAAATATATGCTGTTTACCCTGCACCGCGATATGCCGGGTATTATTGGTAAACTCGGTTCCCTACTCGGCAGTTTCAATGTGAATATTGCCAGTATGCAAGTAGGTCGTAAAATCGTCCGTGGTGATGCCGTAATGGCTTTGAGTATAGATGACCCTTTACCTGAGGGCATTTTGGATGAAATTATAAAAGTCCCTGGTATTCGGGACGCTTATACAGTAACACTATGAGTGCTGAGTGCTGAGTAAATAAAAGTTAGGAGTGAATAATGAGGAGTTAAAAGTTAAAAACCCCTAACTCCTAACTGATAACTCATAACTCTCTTAACTCTTAAACTCAGCACTCACCACTCACGATGGGCTGAACGCCCCGCTAGCGCTAACAGCACTCAAAAATGGCAAACACTTGGTGGGAACTACAGATTTTATGTGAGCCAGACCTAGAAGATTCGATCTTTTGGCGACTGGAAGATTTTGGCTGTCGGGGAACAGCAAGTGAAAACAAAGGAAATTCATCTTTAGTCAGGGCTTACTTATCGACAATTCAAACACAGCTACTAGATTTGGCAGCGCTGTCGCTGTGGCTGCGCCAAGATGCCCTCTGTGTAGGAGTTTCATCTCCCTCACTCCAATGGCAGTTAATTGATGAGGAAGATTGGGCGACTAGCTGGAAACAATATTGGCATCCCCAAGAAATAGGCGATCGCTTCCTAATTAACCCCGCGTGGCTACCATCACCAGAAACAACGGAACGCTTAGTAATTCGTCTTGATCCTGGTGTAGCATTTGGTACGGGCAACCATGCCACCACTCAACTATGTTTGGAATCCTTGGAAATGCGGCTGAGTGAAGTTCCTCAATCATTTGTGGGTACTAGTGGCAAACATGAACATCTGGTAATTGCGGATATTGGCTGCGGTTCTGGTATCCTTTCCATTGGGGCGCTGCTACTGGGGGCAGAGAAAGTCTATGCAGTAGATAATGACCCTTTGGCGGTGCAATCAACTATCAGCAATGGTGCCTTGAACGACATTAGCCCAGAACGTTTACTACCAGCACTAGGAAGTGTAGACGTTTTGAAAAAACTGATTGAGAAACCAGTAGATGGTATCGTTTGCAATATTTTGGCTCATGTAATTATTGATTTGGTTCCAGAAATGAGTGCGATCGCTAAACCTGATACTTGGGCTATCTTCAGTGGTATCTTGCTAGAACAATCTAAAGCTGTTGCTGATGCCTTAGAAGAGAATGGTTGGGTAGTTGCAACCCTATGGAAACGAAAAGAATGGTGTTGCTTGAATGTACGGCGTTCCTAACCCAGTAGGTGGTAGTGTACTGTGGCGGAAGTTTCTTGTCATTACCCACATTTTTGTAATAGTCAAAGTATCCTCCTAACCGAAATCCCGCCCTGCACTGAAGTGCAAGGCTGATAGCCAAAGTCTGCTCCAGTACACTAAAATCATCTGCTCAGTCCGCTTTAGAGGACTTTAGCTATTAGCCTTGGAGTTTAGGGACTTCCAAATAAAAAAATATACCATCGCTATAGAGGCAGGGGGCAGGGGGCAGGGAGCAGGGGGAGGGATAGTCGTAGTGAAGTCCAGAAATTGGATAATTTAATTTCTGGAAGTCCCTTATTCCAAGGCGAGATCGCAACGAAGCGGGGAGAGTCAGATGTGGGAAACGACAAGCTTTTTAAGACAAGCGATTTAAGCTTCTTGTCTGATGGTAACTGGATTTTTACCAAGCTTTACTAGAAATTTTAGTCAGACGTAAGGGGACAAAGTGGATGCTTTGTTTTAACAGGATTCGACTTAAGTATAAATAATCAAGCAATCTGAAGTGACATAATATATAGATTAACCACTATTGACTTTTGAAACCAGCGATGAAAGAACGGCTACAAATCCACAAAAAAGCTGACTCATCCGCTTCTAAGTCAGAGCAAGGTCAGTTGCAATCGCACCTGTTAACTACTCACTTTCAACTTAGCTCCAACAAGCCTATAGTACAGGCAAAAGTAGAGAATCAGAAATTTCAACAGTATCAGTTTGAGGCCACAAAACTCCAAATCCAAGCCAAGCATGGTACTATCACGCCAGAGGGACAGGAACGACTCACTGTATTGCAGGCAAAGATGAATGAGTCGTTACAGCAAGGAAAGGAACACTCTTCCCACTTTGGTCATAACCTGAGCAAAATGGTGATAAAACGTGCTGATAGTGGGTCAATTGCACAAATGCAACCCCTTCGGGAACTACTAATACAGCCAAAACTCACTATTGGTCAACCAGGAGATCAGTATGAGCAAGAAGCGGATAGAGTAGCTACTTCTGTAGTCAACCAAATTAATCCACCGACTCTGCAAACCCAGGAAGGACAGCAGACGACCCTAGCAGACACCAGGAACCAACAAGCAAACTCTGAAGAAATATTAGCAGCAAATAACTCAGCAGACAAAAAACAAAAATTTTTACAAGAGTACTCACTAGCCAAAACACTAGTAAATGGCATAGACGATACATTACCAGAAGATAAAATACTGGAACAACTATTCAAAAACTTTGGAAATATCCAATTTCAATACACAATGGTGAGCAAGAGCCAAGAAACTCTATTAAAAGGCTCTCCAGAAGGAGATTGCCAGACATTAGCCCGTGCTTTTAAAAAAGTTGCAGAAGAATATTTTGGCATCGAGAAAATAACAGTTGAAAGCATCGCCAAACCTTTTTTAAGTGAAGCTGGAGTTACACCATACCAAGGCAAAAAGCCTAATTGTGATGATGGTAAGCGCTGGTTTTTCCAAAACCATTATTGGGCTAGCTGGAATGGAAAGGTTTACGATGTTTTATTCCTCAGCCATAAACGAACTGAAGCAGATATGGCAAAACAGGTGCAACCACTTACATCTATGTTGATGCCTGAGCAAGAGTACTATGAAACAGAAAAAGGAAAAGTTGTATATCCAATTGTCAATAAGTACTCAACTGTAGAAATTGGGATATTTGAGAAACTGAAAAACTTTGTTAATAATCTTGGTAGGTTTTTCTCCGACAATATGAGTGCGATAATAAATAAAATTCAGTCTTTGTTTGCCAAAGGTGGAAACAATACTAGTGGTTTTGATTCTTTAATGAGAGAACTAGAAAACGAAAAAACTAGTACTGTGATCTCAAACAATCAAAATCAATAATTCCAGACCTTGATGGTATCGTTAATTGGGTGCGATCGCTCCGCAGACAAAGCCAAATCAGTAATTTTGGTTGTTGATCTATGCGATCGCAGTAATGCGTCTACTTACTTCAACAAAACCATGCTTTGACGCACAGTACGCTTGCGATCGCTTTTACGAATACCTCCAGCCATCTGATATTCATGGCTATTGTTACCATATTTATAAGCAATACCACGCAAAATCTTCTCAGAATAGTCTGCTAAATCCTGTTCATTTTCAACGATCTGGGTTAGTAAGACATCAATAGTAGAGAGGGTGGTATTGTATGCTTCTAGAGATTTTCTGAGGCTTTCGATTTTTTCAGTATAATCTTTGACTGTTAACTTCTCTCCAACATCGAGAGTTGGACTAATAGATTTAATGCTTGCTAAACGTATTTCAGCTTTGCCAAGAGTACGTGAATTGCGTTTCGATCTCGCCATAATTAATACTCAATTTCTAAATTACTGATAACTCTATAGTGGACAATTGTTGAAGAAGTTGTCATACGTGAAATTGTTGATTTTTCTGAAAAAGTCTAAAACTTGAGTACCTTACAACATTTTTTGCCAATAAAAACCATATTTATTGTTGAGGCACAGCAGTACTGTGCCTCAAAAGCGTATTCTATTTAAGGGAAGATGCTGTAACACAAGTCTGTTTCTCATAACGTCTTGGCGGAAGCTGCTACAGACTGCGCAAAACACGGAAACGTGAAAACGGAAGTTCCTACAGGGAAGGCGGAAGCTGCTACAGGCTGCGCGAAACACGGAAACGTGAAGACGGAAGTTCCTACAGGGAAGGCGGAAGCTGCTACAGGCTGCGCGAAACACGGAAACGTGAAGACGGAAGTTCCTACAGGGAAGAATTTAAAAATACCCCACCCTAGCCCTCTCCTTGCAAAAGGGAGGGAACTAGATTTCCGGCTTCCCCCCTTTGCAAGGGAGGATTGAGGGGGGTAATTCAACTTCTGTACACACCGTAGCCAATGCATCGGGCGTATTAAGGCGGGTAATTTAGCAGTAATTGATTTCCGGCTGCAAAGCTAATTGCTCTTACTAGCAATGCGATACCCAAATCTAATTTTACCAGCAATGCATAGATCCAAAGCGGAAAACTAGAAATTGAGCAACATTTGGTAAAGTATAGATGCTCAAGGTAATACAGTAATAATACACGTATGTCAGCAAAGATAACAGAAATTATTGGTTCCGATGGAGAAAAAATCTATATTCAATACGATGACGCTGATACTGATGAATTGCAAGCCGTTGGATATATTGACGACATCCAAGAAAGGTCAGAAAGGCTACAAAAAATGATGATTAGTACGGTACGCAATTATTCTGGACTGATACTCAATAGCGTGAAGCAAGGGATAACTGATAAAGCACCAAGTAAAGTGACGATGGAATTTGGCTTGCAAGCTGGAGGAGAAACAGGAGTTCCTTTTGTGACTAAGGGAAGCGCACAAGCTAATGTGAAGGTAACAATTGAGTGGGATTTAAGTCAGGGAAAATCACCACAGAAACCCGACAGGCTAAACCCTGCGGCTACATAAGTTTAATCCGCTTGCGCGGACTAAAATCTTTGCTCAGAATCACAGTTTTAAGCCATTTTTAGAATATTTCACCAAATGAGCAATTACACCCTGGATGAATTGAGAGAATCAATGGTCAAAATCCTCGATTCTAATGGGGGTACTGTTGGTTCTGGGTTTATTATTCGTGCTGATGGTTATCTTGTTACCTGTCATCACGTTATCTATTTGTTGGATGCACTCAGAGTAGAATATCAAGGACAAGTTTATGCGGCGGAGTGGTGCAAAGAATTCTCAAATTTAGAAGTAGATATTGCGATTTTAAAAATAGATGTTGAGTCTGCTAAGGCGGTTCCACTTATTAATCCTAAACATCTATCAACATCAGTAAAAGTCTTTGGTTTTCCGCCAGCAAAAAAGGCTAATTTCCCGGAAGGATTTGATGTTTTTGCCCAAAGTATTCGTGCTAGTGCGCCTTTGAATGTAGCTTCAACTTATACAATTAAGAATCAAAATGGAATAAAGTTTAATAATCCCTGGAATAAGCTTCCACCGGAAAATTCTACGTTTTTGTCCCACCAACTTGATGCAAAGGTTGAATCGGGAAGTAGTGGCGGTGCCGTTTTGGCTGAAGAGTTGGGCGGTGTGGTGGGAGTGATTCAATGCAGTAAAAGCGATGCAAGTTATGTAATTCGCTGGGATAATCTTCTTGATAGCTTAGATAAGCTAGAATTAGAACCAGAGAAAAATGCTGTTTGCAACTTTTTGGCAGATATTGAAGAATATTTTAAAGATATTAAACTGTTCCATACTAAAGAAAAAATTATCCTAAAAGAGCAATATATCCCGATTCAAGTAACTCTAGAAAGAAAATACAAACATGAAATAGAAACAAGTTGGGCATATACAGAAGGTGAGGCAGAATTTAAGCGTCTCTATGCCATGAAAGGTTTTGATGAGGAATTGCAAAAGAGAAAAGAAGAGGAAACAAAGCGAGTTGTTGTTGACTGGGAAGAGGCAAAAAAAGAAAACCAAAAAATTATGGTTTTGGCTGACCCAGGTATGGGAAAATCTACCTTATTAAGGATGGAAACTGGGTTAATTGCTCGTGAGGAAAGGGAGAAATTAAGAAACCTCTCCCCCAACCCCTCCCCTACAAGGGTAGGGGAGCAAGACACGCCTTTGCTTACAAGGGGAGGGGGCTGGGGGGTTAGGTCAAAATTAGGTGTAAATGATGTAATATTTCCGTTGTTTTTGCGCTTATCTGATTTGGCTGAAGCTGAGGGAGAAATTATTGATGCTATTCCTCGAATTATTGAGAGAGATTATCCAAAAACAGCAAAATCTATCAAAGATTTATTAGGAGAGAAATTAAAGAATGGTAAATGTCTTTTACTTTTAGACGCTTTGGATGAAGTTCCACAACAATATCGCCTTCGTTTAAAAGAAAGGCTCAACCGTTTTCTGAAAAATTATAACTGTTCAATTATTTGTACTTCCAGAATTGTCGGTTATGGTGGTGCTTTTGTAGATAGTGCTAAGGAAGTTGAAATTGTTCCTTTTAGTCAAAAGCAAACAGAAGCATATATTCAAATTTGGTTTAAAAATGCGGCTGGTTATATTGAGGATGATTCTGTTTCCGCAGAAGGGCTGATTGTTGAAATACAAAAGAAACCACAAATTGCTGGTTTAGCACAAAATCCCCTACTTTTATCTTTGCTATGTAGCTTGTATCAAACTAAAGGGCTAACACTTCCCGCACGTCGCGCCCAAGTTTATAAAAAAGCTGTAGATTATATGTTAAGTCAATGGAGGGATGATAATAATCGATTATCCCCCGAAAATGTAATTGCTAAAAAGAAGTTATTGGCTGATTTGGCATATAAGTTTAGCAGTGAAGGCAAAGAAGTTTTTTCTCGGAATGAATTGCATAAGGTAATTGAAGAATCTTTAAATAAGCAAGAAATCCGCGATTTCCGAAATCAAACTACTGAAGAATTAATTAAAGAACTTTCGGAAGCAGATGGAATTATTCAAAAGCTTGCACGAAAAGGAGAGCAATATTTATTTTTACATCGCACCTTTCAGGAATATTTCACAGCATATTATCTTAATGAAACCATTGAAAATGATAAGACTGATGGTATTGCTTTAGCAAAAAAACTATTTTGGGGATATGATTCTCATGAAACTTTGACTTTATTGGCGAGTTTAATGAAAAATCCCATGCTGTTGATAGAAGCGTTGTTTAAAGAAAAAGATGATATTTTTCGGACGCTGTTATTATTGGCGGGGAGATGTATTGTTGAAGTTCAGCAGAATGGAGAAGCTTCTGGTGGAATCAGCCAAAAACCAAAATTAATTGCCGAGATAATCAACAAGATTTACAAGTTTTGGCGACGTTACCCCAAAGCTATTTTTATTGAATCGGTTGTAGTGGCATTGGGAAAAGTCAATTCGCAGATGTCTCAGAAATTAATCGCCGCCCTCAAGGACTCTGAATCATACGTGAGATACTACGCGGCAGAGGCTTTGGGTAAAATTGGCAATGCAGAAGCTGTGCCGGAATTAATCGCCGCCCTCAAGGACTCTGAATCTGACGTGAGACGCTACGCGGCATCGGCTTTGGGTAATATTGGCGCAGAAGCTGTGCCGGAATTAATCGCCGCTCTCAAGGACTCTGAATCTGACGTGAGACGCTACGTGGCAGAGGTTTTGGGTAAAATTGGCAATGCAGAAGCTGTGCCGGAATTAATCGCCGCTCTCAAGGACTCTGAATCTGACGTGAGACGCTACGCGGCAGAGGTTTTGGGTAAAATTGGCAATGCAGAAGCTGTGCCGGAATTAATCGCCGCCCTCAAGGACTCTGAATCATACGTGAGATACTACGCGGCATCGGCTTTGGGTAAAATTGGCAATGCAGAAGCTGTGCCGGAATTAATCGCCGCCCTCAAGGACTCTGAATCATACGTGAGATGCTACGCGGCAGAGGCTTTGGGTAAAATTGGCAATGCAGAAGCGTTAAACAAAATCATCTACCTTTCGGAAATAGACATTTATGAAGGCGAAATTTTTACTTCAGCAAGGACGTTAGCAGTTAGATATAGCAAGCAAAAGCTGTCTTTTATTCCTGTTTATCCTGAGTTAGTTAGATTTAATCGAATACTGACATTTGTGAAGCGTCGTTTGCAATCTCTAGCTTAGGCTTCTTGAGCCTTAGAAAGCACCTTTTCATATACACTACCAGGAGCTGCGTAGGCGCAGCCCAACCTAAGCATCACTATTTTCTAACCAACATTACCCGCAGCTAAAACTTGTTCAACTGTCAGCACTATTTTCGGGAAAGTTGCAGACACAATTTGCTGACTCCCGTTAAACTCTTTTTCCTCGTACAATCCCTCTGACAATAATAAAACTGTAATTTTTGACTCTATTGGATCTACAATCCAATATTCAGGAATCTCTAACGCTGCATATTCACAACGTTTATACCGATAATCGCGTTTCACTGAATCAGGACTGACAACTTCCACTACTAACATCGGCGCAGACTGACAAACAGCAGACTCATCAAGAAATTCCATCACCTGTTCAGCCGTGACAACATAAACATCAGGAAATCTTGACTTTCGCCATCCCATTCTTACCCCCGCCTCTCTAAAGCATAGCCAAGGTAAACTCAAGCCCTTGATTTCTGCCTCAAATGCCAGTTCAATGAATTTAGAAATCAGCAAATGTCTAAAAGGTGATGGATTCCTAAGTTCTAGTTTCCCATCCACCAGTTCATAACGGCTATCAGTACCATCGTCATAAGTAAGATATTCTTCAAAAGAGTATAAACGCTCTGTAGTTGTCTGTGTCATCGCGCTACTTTTAAATAAAGGGTTTTTTTGAGGTAGTCCTCAAAAAATTTGTAGTAGCGCCCAGACGCTACTACCTCTATTAATAAACTATTCCACCGTTACAGACTTGGCCAAATTCCGGGGCTGATCGACATCCAAACCGCGACGGGCGGCAATATGATAAGCCAATAATTGCAAAGGAACTACTGTCAGAATTGGAGAAAGTAATTCTTCCACATGAGAGACGGGAAGAAGATCGTTAAAGATTTCCGCAGCTTCGCCATCGTTGACGGGAGTCACGCCAATTAACCGAGAATCTCTAGCTTTGGCTTCTTGAGCATTAGAAATAACTTTTTCGTAAACACTACCAGGAATTGCGATCGCAACTACTGGTACTTTCGCATCTAATAGAGCGATCGGGCCATGTTTCATCTCTCCAGCCGGATACCCTTCGGCGTGAATATAGCTGATTTCTTTTAATTTCAACGCCCCTTCCAAAGCAATAGGAAAGTTAATTCCCCTTCCCACAAAAATGAAATCTTGGGTTTCGGCGAATTCATGGGCTAGCTGTTCGGTTAAACGTTCCTGAGTTTCTAAAGTTGCCTCAATTTCTTTGGGAATCTGCCGCAACCCATTAATAATTTTCTCTAATGTATCTTTTGAAACTGTCTGGCGACGAGCAGCTAAATCCAATGCCAAAGCATAAAATGCCATCAGTTGGGCGGTAAAAGTTTTTGTCGCCGCTACCCCAATTTCAATTCCCGCTAGGGTACTGATGATATGCGGTACCATATCACCAAGGCTGCTTTCGGGGCGATTAGTAATGCCTAGTAGTCGCGCTTGATATTTAGGTTCTTTTCCTTGGCGACGTTCTTTTTCCATCGCCAAAGCTGCTAGGGTATCAGCGGTTTCGCCTGATTGGGTAACACCAATGATCAAAGTATTAGATGTCAAAGGTGATGGTGCATAGCGATACTCAGAAGCGTAATGTACCTGAGTTGTAATTCCTGCTAATTGTTCGATTAAATATTTTCCTATTAATGCTGCGTGCCAACTTGTACCACAAGCGAGGATCTGAATTTGTTCTAAATCGGTGTATAAATCTCCAGGTAAACCAAGATTGATTGGCGATTCGGTAGATTCGCCTGGATTAAAGTAAGCGTCTAAACTAGCTCTGACTACCCCTGGTTGCTCATGGATTTCTTTGAGCATGAAGTGTTTGAACCCCTGCTTTTCTACCATTGCAGGATTGAAGTTGAGTAGCCGGGGTTGTTTTTTCAGCCTATCGCCAGCAAAATTGTAAATCTCAACGCCCAAAGGTGTGAGACGGGCAATCTCTCCATTTTCCAGAGGTAGCACTGCACGGGTGTAGGCAACGATCGCTGGCGTGTCAGATGCACAAAAGAACTCCCCTTGACCAAAACCAATTACCAAAGGTGCCTGTTGGCGGACAACAATCAATTCATCGGGGTAGTCAGCAGAAATAACTGCAAGTGCAAACGCCCCGCGTAAGTGGTTAACGGCTTGACGAATTGCCTCTAGGAAGGGAGATGAGGCAGATGAAGGAGAAGAGGGGGGAAGATCCTTTAAAAATTCGGCTATGAGATGGGGAATGACTTCGGTATCGGTTTCAGAGCGAAATTCGTGTCCTTTTACTTTGAGTTCCTCGCGTAATTCGCGATAATTTTCGATAATGCCATTTTGCACTACCGCCACTCGCTTTGCCGTATCCAAATGGGGATGGGCGTTGTACTCTTCTGGTTTACCATGAGTTGCCCAGCGTGTGTGACCAATACCAATTTGGGCAGGGGTTTCTATTTGTTCCAGTTTAGAACGCAGGTTATGCAGTTTGCCCTTTGCCCGTACACAATTAACCTCACCTTCCCAAACAGTAGCGATTCCAGCCGAATCATAGCCCCTGTACTCCAGTTTTTCCAGCCCAGCTAGTAAAATGTCTGTCGCCGCTTGAGTGCCTATATATCCAACGATTCCGCACATTGTTCACACCACTTTTTTTCAGGATGATTAAATCCAGTATAGTGTTCACCACAAACTCGACGTTTTGCAAAGAAAAAAGGGAGTAATTAACTCCCTCTACCACTAGGTATTGCTAAAGATGCTTGCTATAAAGAAACTTTAAAATTCTTGAACACTGAGTTCTGAGTTCTGAGTGCTGAGTGAAGAATCAAGAAATTGTTTTTTTGATTTACTTCTTTTGCCTCAGGACTCAAGACTCTGAACTCAGCGAGAACTCTGAACGGAGGCTTTCTTCGATGGTCTGTATCACTGCAAAGAGGTGCAAAGGCTTGCGCCTCTTCCTTGAGTCCGAAGGATACAAGGCAACAGTTCTGGAAGAACGGTTGGGCAGTAGACCTGCATCGCGATCAGGAGTTCGGTGACTCAGCACTGAGCTTTTTAGTAAGCCAGACCCATACTGCGAGTTGTTTCAGCGCCCAGGTAAACCCGGATGCTCAAAAAGTCAGTGGGACAAGCGGTTTCGCAGCGCTTACAGCCCACGCAGTCTTCTGTACGGGGTGAAGAGGCAATTTGAGCAGCTTTACAGCCATCCCAAGGAACCATCTCTAGTACATCAGTAGGGCAAGCGCGGACGCATTGGGTACAGCCAATGCAGGTATCGTAGATTTTTACGGTATGAGACATTGAAAAAGCCGCTCCTTCCGAGTGTTCTTCTCTGCGAAAGAATCATAATCAACGCATAGTTTACCGCAGTGGTTGATAGGCCGTAATCAAAAGGCTACATAACTTCAAACAATGTAATGAGCACCCTTGATCAGTTGTTTTTCCGAGATCGTCTCTCTTGCCCTATTAATCAGCAACATCATAGAAGCGTATTTACCCCACTGACGTATCATGATGGGGTTTAATCGTAAAGACTAATGAAACAAAAATCAATCTACAAGACTAAATGCGAAAGTTATCTATGCTACTTATTGATTGGCAACTATATATCGTCAAATAGAGCCAATTTATAATTTAATGTTAACTTTCCATCAAAATTCCCAAATTAACTATAGCGGTAATAATCTGATGATTGCGATCGCTATTACTGCCAAATACCACAGATGATCAATTTAGAAGCTGCTTTTTATGATCGCGTTGCTGTCAACAGACGATGCCTTCGGCAAGGCTTCGCCAACGCAATCAGCAATTTTAAGCGATCGCTCACCGATAACTTGTATATTTGACTTTTTAAATCTACCAAACTCATAATTTTTACTTTTCCAGATCAGAGGATTTCTGAAATTGCAAATTCATCAGTTATAGCAGTAATTTCTGTTGGAATCTTTACCTCATTAGCTATCACGTCCAGTTGGTCTTCTGAATTTTCCACATCAGCCAAATTATCTTTTTTATACTCACTTTCTCGGATTTGTCGAGCAATACTTTCTAGCAGCCAAAGTTGTTCTTCTACAGACAAGGCACGGACGGAGCGCTCAATTTCTAGTAAATTCGGTGATATCATTTTGCTTCTGATTCCAAGCAGGGCGTATTTTTCAAAGATATGGTCTATCTGGTTAACTAGAGTATCGCAAATCCCGCATCATTTTCTCCAAGTTTATCTTTTCACAAATCAAATGAGATTGCTATAAATAACTAAAAGCCAGTTTTATGACTTTTTAATTAGGTATTCCTGCTGAAGCAAAATGTACGCTAAACTGACTACATGAATTACGAAACAGCTCGGAAACTCCTCATAGATCAGACAATCACAACCGAGGAAAACCCAGATGCGCTGTTAACGCGTATGAAACAGGGGAAACCACCGGTACCCGGTCAGATCACCTCAATTTTGTTGGCATTGAAAGTGGTGTTTGAAGCCCTCAAAGATGCAAAGAGCCTAGACCGAGAACTGGCTTTGGCCCTTTATCAGTTAAGTATTAAGGCGCAACAGCTATTTGCCGCAGGGCGTAAAGCCGGGATAGATTGGCCACCACTACTGAAGGAAGATTTATTACGAATTTCCTTAGCATCTGAAAGTATCTTTTCGGGTATATGGCAGACCCTCTCTCCTATGGGATTGGGGAAGTTGTAGAACACCAATTCAGTAATATTTAAATGAGAAGAGATGAGTGGGGCAAAGGGGATGAGGGGACAAGGCAGACACGGGGAATAACCAATGCCCAATGCCCAACGCCCATTACCGAATTTGCAGTTCACTTTCTAACTTGTCTAAGTCAGTTTTGAGCAAAACTGTCATTTGACCGGTAAAAGCTTTGCCAGTCTTGGGTTGGGCAATTTCCACCCAATATACATAGCGATCGCCTACTCGTAATTCTCCCTTTAAAGCTTCCCGAATTGGAGTTTTGGCAAGACGCGCCGAGTTAACTACCTTTTGGTTGGGATACTGATACACGACTTGGGCGCGATCGTAGTCTTGATAAATCTCCAAGCCATAAATCACCCGCAAGGATTCTTGGAGACGGGCAAATGTCATCCCGTTAATGGCATCATACATAGAAATTCGCTCACTCCGAATTCTGCCACGGTCTTTGGAAAATTCCACCCTACCGGGAGGCAATACCGACGCTTGAAAAGTGAAACGTTGGGCAGCAGTATCACTCTTTTGCACAAATAATTGCTCCCCACTTCTGGGACGGAGTGTGGGATGGGCTTTAATCCAGGTGCCTACTTCCTCTGTACTTTGCCCTGGTAAAGCATTGGCTTGGGAATTAAAAAGCGTTCCCACACACATCGCGGGCACTAGAGAAAAAGGCAAAATCAGACAGTTAAGTAGAGATTTTTTGAGCATTTTGCTGTTCAGGATTTTCATGGAAATTTGCCCATTAGGTAGTAACCATAGTCTTCCCGTTTTTCAGCAAGATTATTTCAAGTGTCAACTCAACTTAAGACATCAGGGATCTTACTTATTCTCTCGTTCATAATGCTCTGGCTGATTAGGGGCTGCTACCTCTAATTAGACATTGAGTCAGAGCCGAACGCCTGAAAGCAACGATCATAGTTGACCTAAACCCAGCTATCAAAGTATTTCAAACCTTCAGGCATCATGCGGCCTTTCTCTCGAAATCGGTGGTATATCTTTTTAGCTTTACCGTCCTTAAATCGCTCAATCACCATAAATAAAATTTTGTCTCCTTGCTCACACTCGAATTACTTTAAGCGGACATGATGTAAAACCGTGTCCTATTTGGGGCGAATAAGACACGGTTTCATAGAAGTATTTAGTTATAATATTTACAAAAATCAAAGTAAGATTTGATTTATACCAAGGTATTCCATTTACTGAGTTTTGTTTTCTGGTTTATTAACTTTCTCTGTTGTGGGAAAAATTTGGTTATCGTAGTTTGTCCTTTCTTGAGTCAGGGCGATCGCACTAAAGAAAATGGCACTTCCTACAGCCAAGGCTACCATAGGACGCTTGAGCAAGACAAAATCTCTGATAATCCTAGCTAAAGGTCGGCTTTGCCGACGTAGCGCCGAAGACATCATCAATTGTCTCCAAGTAAACGGATCGCGGACATAATGACCGCTTTGGCAAACTACTAGCCGTTCCTGGCAATAGGGACAGCAAAACAAGCCCATGCGAGTTTTAACTGGTTTGGGCGTAGCATTTCTTTGGCAAATTGGGCAAGTAACATAATGATTATCAAAGGTGTGTATATTCATTTACCTCGTCCGCCTAGTCCATTTACTCGCTCTATAACAATAGCTATATTGAATTGGGATCAATGTGTGGTCTGAAATCAGCCATAAATCACACATACATTGTATTACTACCAAAGATGGCTCAATGGTCGCAACACGAGTATAACTAGATTTCGGCAAGGATGACTCCTTGTTAATGTTTGCGGGTGCGTCCACCCAGCCGACAAAAACTCTGTTATCTCTAGAAAGAATAGCGTTGGCGCTCACTCGCACCCTACTAGCTATAGTTGACCCTCAAATAACAATTGTCTCCCATTTAACCATTCTCCCCACAAAAATTTTGCACAACGACATTTTTTGCTAAAGGTTTGTAAATCAAGCAAATAAAGTCTACTTGTCTGGTTGCTAAATAATGGCTCACAATGAGAAGTAACAGATAAAAATTTAAATTTTTTCTTACATTTACCCCGCCTCTCAATGACTCTCTTGCCTCCCACTCAACTGAGGAAGGTAACGGAACAACCTGCCTTTCCTACACCTTCCGCTCGTTTAGCTCACCTCATTAATCGTTTTCAACCATCCCCAGAAACCGTTGTCCTGTTTTTAGCCATGCTCATTGGCGGTGGTACAGGTATGGGTGTAGTCACCTTTCACTATTTAATCCAGTTGATTCACCAGCTGATGCTGGAAAATTTAATGGGTCAAATCGGTGTCTGGGGTGCTTGGACTTTAGCCTGCGTTCCAACCCTTGGCGGATTAATCGTTGGCTTGATGCGCTGGCGCACTCAAGACTTTGGCCCTGGACTTTCATCTCTCATTGCCGCTTCTCAGGGAACAGAGATTAGGCGACCACTACGACCAGTTACGAAGATGCTGGCTGCATCTGTTTCTTTGGGAAGCGGTGCTTCTTTGGGGCCAGAGGGGCCGAGTGTAGAAATTGGCGCAAATTTTGGGATGTTGTTCTCTGTGATCCTGAATGTATCTCAAGAACGACAACGTTTGCTTTTAGGTGCTGGCGCGGCGGCTGGACTTGCGGCTGGATTTAATGCTCCCATCGCTGGGGTATTTTTTGCCCTAGAGGTGGTGATGGGAGCGACATCTTTCGCTACTTCTGCTGTGAGTGTGGTACTGCTAGCGGCGGTGGTAGCAGCACTAATTGCCCAAATTGGTTTGGGGGCACAACCAGCTTTTGATTTACCTGCTTACCAAGTCCTCAGTCCTTTGGAATTACCCCTTTATCTTGGCTTGGGTTTAGGGGCCAGCCTAGTTTCTCTGGCTTATACTCAATCAATTCGGGGAGCAAAAGCCTGCTTTGCTGGAAAGGTTCCAGGATTTGAAGTTTTGGGACGAATTCCTCAGCCGATTCATCCCATTATTGGCGGTGTGATGATTGGCGCAGTTGCTTTGCACTTCCCGCAAATTTTAGGTGTCGGTTATGAAACTGTAGAAGCAATGCTTCAGGATGTGGAGTTTCCACTCTACCTGTTAGTGGTGCTGTTGGTCGTGAAGCTACTGATGACTGCAATTAGTACAGGTAGTGGTTTTATCGGCGGTTTGTTCGCACCAGCAATGTTTTTAGGTGCTTCTTTTGGCTCGGCTTACGCCAAAATTTTGGCTGTGGCATTCCCGACAATTTGCGATCAAATGGCGGCTCCCCCAGCTTACGCAATGGTGGGAATGGCAGCAGTACTAGCTGCTAGTGTCAGAGCACCGTTAACGGCTATTTTAATGCTGTTTGAATTAACCCGCGACTATCGCATTGTTTTACCGTTGATGGCAGCTGTGGGTTTGAGTGTTTGGCTAGTAGAAAGGATTAAACCAACTTTTAACTCTAACTCTAACTTACAACAGATTGGTCTTTCGGAATTGAAAGATGAACAAGCGGAAATCGTGCAGCAAATTTTGGTAGAAGATGCGATGTATCCCTGCCCAAAAAAATTACCTGCAACTCTTGGAGTGTTAGATGCAGCTGTGGAAATGATCCGCGATCGCGTCCGCAGTGCTTTAGTAATTGATGAAGCAGAGCAATTAGTTGGTATACTTTCTCTGGAAGATATTAACCGTGCCCTTGCTATTTGGCAAACTTACCCAAATTCCTTAACTGAAATTCCAGATAATTTATCGAGTCAAACCCTCATAGACATTTGTACTACTGAAATCCTTTATGCATGGCAGGATGAACTATTATCTGAAGCTCTAGACCGCATGAGTCTTCGAGGTTTGCATCAATTACCAGTGGTAGCACGAGACAAACCTGATCGCATTTTGGGTTTACTAGAAAGAGAGCAAATTGCACTAACCTGCAATTTAGCAGTTACGCGCAAGGCACTTCGCCACTATTTACCAGTCTTACCCACCACAGATATAGTTATTAGTCATTAGTCATTAGTCATTGGTCATTAGTCATTGGTTTCACAAATGACAATTGACTAATGACTATTTATTAAGCAGTGGCTTCTATGGTTTCATCATCTTCCCGATCTTCTGGGTCTACCTGTCTCAGACGAATGTGCTTTTTGCCTAAAGTGATCAAAAACTCATCTCCTGGTTTCAGATTCATCTGTTTTGTATAAGCTGAACCTATAAGTAAGTTACCATTCGATTGCACACTAATTCTATAGCTAGCACTACGTCCACCGCGCCCATTAGCACTGGGTGTACTGTCCAACTGAATGCCTTCGGCATCAATTAGGGCATTTAAGAACTTCATCATATTGACGCGCTCTATACCATTTTTGGTAACGGTATAGTAGCCGCACTTCTTGGCTTTGTCTTCTTTGCTCTCGCTCTCTAGCTCTTTAACTTTTTTGAGCAGTTCTTCACCGAGTAGGGGTTCAATTTTTTTCTGTTTAGGCATCAACTTAGGTCGAAAATGAATGTTTGAAGTGTTTGAATCGATTTTATTTTAGCTGAGGTTGAGCTAATAGGAACATAATCCTTTAGTTTTTATCTCAACCTAGCCAAGTATATTACACTCATAGGCACAATTGTTATGCCATTACCAATATTGCCAAGACAATCTATTTTAGATAATGCTGGCAATGCTGATAACTATATATATATAGTTAGTGAATCACTGCTAGACTATACAAGTTTTAAGTTTTCTAAACTAACGCTCAAAAAGTCGTTTACTTGCTGAGGATGATAACTGAGTCACAGAATGATAAGTAAAACTGATCCTTAGTCATTGGTTATTTACAAATGACAAAAGACAAAAAATCAAACAATCAAGCTGGCCAAAATGAAACTAACTACCAGAGGACACTACAGTGTGAAGGCACTGCTAGATTTGAGTTTACAGCCAAAATATGGCCCAGTATCTGTGAGAGCGATCGCTAAACGCCAAGATATCCCAGCTCCTTACCTCGAAAAACTACTAATAGAAATGCGTCGTGCGTCTTTAGTAAAATCAATTCGTGGTAGCATCGGCGGGTACCAATTAGCAAGAGAGCCTGCACAAATATCTATAGGACAAATTTTAGAAGCAGTGGGCGAGACTAGCCATTTACCCCATCACACCCCAGCACCTGGACAAGCTGAAGATTGGGTAACATTTAGCCTTTGGCAGAGACTCAACCAAAAGCTCAAAGAAGCTTTGTACAGTATTACTTTGGCAGACCTTTATTACGATGCTCGTAGCTGGCAAGCTTCCCTTGGAGAAGAAGCTAGTTTTGTGGTTTAGTCAAGAGTCAATAGTCCAAATATTGACCCTTGATTCTTAACCCTTGACTCGTAACTTATGACTAAAAGCATCTATATCTTAATAATTGCTGCACTTTTAGATTACTTAATTGGCGATCCTTGGAATTGGCCTCATCCAGTGCAAATTATGGGGTGGGCAATTTCTCACTTGACGAAATTTTTTCTCCAATTGTGTCAAAATTCTCTAACACAACGCCTAGCTGGAATTGCCCTAGGTCTTATCCTAATAATTGGTAGCGGTCTTGTTGGCTTTTTGATTATTCATAGTGCCAGATGGGTTCATCCGTTATTGGGAATTGCAATAGATAGCATTCTTTTGGCTAGTTGTTTTGCTGGCAGAAGTTTGCGAACAGCAGCGGTGGCTGTTTTAGAACCTTTAACAGCGGGAGATTTAGAGAAGGCTCGTAAAGTTTTAAGTAATTACGTTGGTCGAGATACACAAAAGCTTTCACAAGCAGAAATTTTGCGAGCCGTTTTAGAAACGGTTGCAGAAAATGCTACCGATGGGGTGATGGCTCCGCTTTTTTATGCAATTGTTGGTATCTTTATACCAATCGTGGGGGCAACTCCCTTGGCTTTAGCATACAAAGCCAGTAGTACCCTTGATTCAATGGTGGGCTACCGAGAAGCACCCTATACTTATTTGGGATGGTTTTGTGCGCGGTTGGAAGATTGTTTAACTTGGCTACCTTGTCGGTTAACAGTCGTGACTGTGGCGCTGTTATCTGGTAAACCGATGCATGTTTGGCGAATTTGTCGTCGGGATGCAATTAATGACCCTAGTCCCAATTCTGGCTGGAGTGAGTGCGCCTATGCTGCTTTCTTGGGTGTGCAGATGGGGGGTACAAATTGGTATCGCGGGACAGCTAAGTACAAACCACTGCTAGGAGATGCTATTTATCCCATTACTGTAACTTCCATTCAAAATGCTTTACAGCTGACTCGATATTGTTCTTTGCTATGGTTAGGAATAGCGATCGCTATATTCTTAATACTCCCCAATCGATAAAGATAAATGTTAAATAATCAAAACTCCTAACTCTTAACTCATCACCCTTAACTTATCACTCGCTATGTCTGCCAAAGTAGTTGAAATTCTCTCATCCGAAGAAATCCGTCGTACCTTGACTCGTCTTGCCTCTCAAATTGTGGAAAGGACACGTGATTTGTCTCAACTGGTACTTCTTGGTATTTATACCAGAGGCGCTTTATTAGCCGAGTTGTTGGCGCGTCAAATTGAGACGCTGGAAGGTGTAGCCGTGTCAGTCGGCGCTTTGGACATTACATTTTATCGAGATGACCTCGACAAAATTGGATTGCGGACTCCAACGAAAAGCGAAATTCCTTTTGACCTTACGGGAAAAACAGTTGTACTGGTGGATGATGTGATTTTCAAAGGACGAACGATTCGCGCTGCTTTAAATGCAGTCAACGACTACGGTAGACCAGAAGTGATTCGTTTAGCTGTGTTAGTAGATAGGGGTCATCGAGAATTACCAATTCATCCAGATTTTATTGGCAAGAAATTGCCTACTGCTAAAGAAGAAGTTGTCAAAGTTTACTTACAAAATTGCGATGGACGAGATGCAGTAGAGTTGATTAGTCATATCATGTCCGCCTAATTAGTTATAATTCCCGCATCTGTGCAAAAAGCGCAAAAGCCTCTTTCCCCCTGCCCCCTGCTCCCTGCTCCCTGCGGTCTAAATGATAAGTCTTTAACCAGACACGATATCCCTTTCCTTCTCTATCCCCCACTTCCTCACCGCAAAATTGGGCTACCGTGATGATGAACTAAATACCACTTTCCACCAAGAAAATGAAATACATTTGTAGCTGTTGATTGTGCTTCAAGTCTTCTTCCACCTACTACTTGGAACACATTTTCCCTCAGTACAACATAGGCAATATTATCCGTTATTTCTGTAGCAATTATATCAGTGTTTATTTCGATATAAGCAGTGTTTTTAAATATCTGCTCCCAAGAGGTGCGAATTTCTTTCCAACCTCGCAGTATATTACTTCCAGGATGAATGCAAAAACTACCAGTTCCTTGTGACCATACTGCACTCATTATCTCAATATCTTTTCTTTCAAAAGCACGATAAAAAGCTGCATTAGCCGCTAGTACTTCATCCTTCATCATGGGTAATCAAATATTTAAAAGTTATGAGTTAGGAGTTACTAAATTATAACTCTCAATTTTGACAAATTAGTAATTATCAATACCAATACCCAACCCCCAACTCCTAACTCTTTTTAACGGTGCTAATAGTTTGCAATAATTGGCTAGCTGTATAAGGCTTGGATAAAAAGGCTTTGATGCCCATGTCATAAGCTGTATTAACTTTATCAGTCGAACTCAACCCACTGACAGCAATAATTTTTACATCTGGGTTAATTTTTCGCAGGGTGCGGATAGTAGTTATCCCATCCATAGACGGCATAACCATATCAGTTAATACAAGAGATATTTCATCTCGATGTTCTGCATATAAGGCTATTGCTTCAATGCCATCACTAGCTGTGATTGCTTTGTAATTATGGCTTTCTAGAGATGTTTTTGTCACATCTCGAATGGCAGCTTCATCATCAACGACTAAAATTAATTCTCCTTGCCCTGAAGGTAATCCCTGTTCTTGTTCTTCTACAGTTTCTGCCGCCTCTTGTGCTGGTAAATACACCTTAAATTGGCTACCTTTTCCCTGTTTACTAGATACGTCAATAAAACCACCGTGGCTTTTAATAATGCCAAGTACTGTAGACAAACCAAGACCAGTACCTTTACCAAGTTCTTTAGTAGTAAAAAACGGCTCAAATATCCGATCTAATATTTCTGATTTAATACCAATTCCGCCATCACTAACAGTAATCACAATGTGGTGACCAACTTTAGCTTCAATATGCATGTTGGCGTAATTTTCATCAATAAAGAGATTTTCCGCCAATATTTTTAAAGTTCCACCATTTGGCATAGCATCACGAGCATTAACGCACAAATTCATCAGTACTTGATGCAGTTGGGTAGCATCGCCGGTTACAGTCCAAAGATTTTGCGGAATTTGAGTGGAAACTTCAATGGATTTGGGAAAAGTTTCTCTCATAATTTGCTGAATTTCAATTATTAAATGCTTTAATTGTAAGACTGTGCGATCGCCTTCCAGCCCACGGGTAAAAGATAATACTTGCTTAACTAAGCTTGCCCCACGTTTTGCATTTGTGATCAATATTGGTAACAGTCGGCGAGAACGCTCATCATTAACTTGTGACTCTAACAGTTGCGCTGTCATCAAAATCGGGGCAAGAACATTATTCAGGTCGTGGGCGATACCACTGGCTAAGGTGCCAATACTTTCTAATCGCTGGGCGCGGAGAAATTGTGCTTCTAGTTGTTTTTTCTGTGTAATATCAGTGTTAACAACGAGAATAGATTGTGCTTGATTACCGAATTCATGTACTAGTGTCCAACGGCTTTCAACAATAATTTCTTTACCTGATTTTGTTTTTTGTTGTAGTTCGCCCTCCCAAGAACCATTTTGCATCAAAATACTGAGTGCTTCTTGAACTTGAGACACATGTTTTTCATGCCAGAGAACTCGTATCTTTTTATTAATAGCTGCTTCTTTTTTCCAACCGTACAGACTCTCCGCAGCTTTGTTCCAAAATAAAATTTTATCGTCTAAATCACATACAAAAATTGCATCGGTGGCAACATCTAGTAAAGCGGCTTGTTCGCGGATTTTCTGTTCTGTTTGCTTGCGTTCAATGGCATAGCGGATAGAACGCTCTAATAAAGGTGCAGTCAACTGGCTTTTTTCTAGGTAATCTGCGGCTCCGGCTTTCATCGCTTCGATATCTATTTCCCAGTCGCCCTGACCTGTCAGCAAAATTATTGGAGAACAACAGCCGTTGGCAATTGCTTCGCGCAAAAGTTCCAGTCCATTGTGTGGCCCTAAACGGTAGTCTACAAGATAAATGTCATGTTGGTGGCGAGCGATCGCATTCCTTGCTGCTTCATAATTATTTACCCATTCCAGTTGGCAGTTTGCTACCTGAAATTCACTAAACCAATAACGAGTCAAAATATAGTCGTCTTCGTCATCATCAATGAACAGAACTTTGATGGTGCTGTTGTCCATGTTTTTCTCCCACTGCTTCTAGTGGTAGCTTCACAATTTCAAACCAGTATTTAACTAGAGTCTTCATGACCTCAACAAATGAGGCAAAAGCCACTGGCTTAGTGATAAAGGAGTTGGCACCAAAATGGTAAGTATTATATATATCTTCTTCTCTTCGTGATGTTGACAGTACTACAACTGGAATTCGCCGTAGTTGTGGGTCAGTTTTTATCTCTTTGAGCGCCTCAAGACCGCCAATTCTTGGCATATTCAAATCTAATAAAATCAAACCCGGATGCGGTGAACTGCTGGTGTTAGCATATCGACCACGATGATATAAATAATCCATCAACTCTTCACCATTTCTGACGATGTATAGTTCAATTGGCAATTGACTTTCTGCCAACGCCTCACGAACCAAGATGCCGTCATCTTCATCGTCATCAGCCATTAAAATCGTGACGTTTATTTGTCGACCCTTCACTATGCATCGTCTCCTTTGCATTCGTTTATTAGTATGAATCAAGTTATTAACCCGGTACAGATGGCAACTCTTACGTTGACATAAAGCATCAAATATGCAATTTATATGTCTTAGATATGAAAGTTTTATTTTTTCGTTATGATAACGAGAAAGCCCTGTGGTAGTGTTGCCAATAGCCTGAAATAATCGAATCTCATTAATACTTAACATCATGACCAATTTGTACAATGCATAAGTCCTACAAATTACAGGGTGCAATTGTACAATTAAGCTAATTTTGGGATCTAGGATTAATCCCTCCCCAGGAATAAAAATTAAGAGTGGGAATCAACTGACAATGCGATCATAAATTTCGCTCCTTGCCCAGGTTGGCTTTGGGCTGTGATATTTCCATGATGACGCTCAATAATTTTCCGGCAGATCGCTAAACCTATGCCAGTACCTTCGTATTCAATGCTACTGTGCAAACGTTGAAAAACATTAAAAATGCGATCAAGATATTTTTCATCAAAGCCAATACCATTATCTTCTACGATGATTTGACAAAGTTCAGAATTAGCAGATATGTTGTTATCTGCTTGATTCTCTAAAATTGTACTATAGATTCTAATAATAGGTGGTATTTGTGGGCGGTGGAATTTGAGAGCGTTACCAATGATGTTTTGCAATAATTGACGCATCTGTAAAGGATCAGCTTTAATGGTGGGTAACTCTCCTATTTCTACAGTTCCTCCAGTTTGCTGGATATAAATTTCTAAATCAGATACTACCTCTTGGGCAATTTTTGTGAGATTTACTGATACAAAAGGCTGTGCTCTGGTAGTAACTCGTGAAAGTGTTAACAAGTCTTCAATCAATGTCTGCATTCTCGATGCAGCATTCTGCATTCGTTCTAGATAGTCACGCCCCTGTTCGGTTAATGTGTCGCCACAGGTCGTTTTGAGCCGATCGCCAAAAGTTTTAATCTTACGCAGTGGCTCTTGCAAATCGTGGGAGGCGACAAATGCAAATTGTTTCAGTTCTTCATTGGAACGGGTGAGTTCTTGCCTTTGCCGAGTTTCTTGTTCTAGAATTAGGCTTTGAGATGAGGCAATACCTATTTGATCTGCTAGCTGTTGCAAAAGTTCAATTTCCGAGTTAGTCCACTGGCGGGGATGGGCGCACTGATGGGCAATTAGTAGCCCCCACAGTTGATTTTTGAGGAAAATTGGGACTACAAGGTTAGCTCTAACGGCGAATCGTTGCAGCAATTCGACGTGGCAAGGTTGGATATTAGCTTCTTGTATATTGTTAATAGAACTAATTCGCCCTTGGCGGTACTGCTCGATGTAATCGTTGCGAAAGCAAGAGTCGATAATTTGCTGCCCCAGCACAACAGGCAAACCGGGAACTACTGCCTCTTGAACAGCGAGAAAAGAGCCATTTGGCTGTAGGCGCAAGATTAATACACGGTCAGCAAGCAGTAGCTTTTGCACCTCTATGACACTGGTTTGAAGAATATCATCGATTTGTAAAGACTGACGAATTTTCAGGGTGATATTAGCGAACAATTGCGATCGCAAGTTTTGGCGTTCTAATTCTGCTTGTGCCCGATTGCGATCGCGTAGTACGGCTTGCCGTTCGGTAATATCCATCATCGCGCCCATCATCCGCACTGGTTTGCCTGTTTTGTCATGGACGACATAACCGCGATCGAAGACGTAAGCATAAGAACCATCACTGCGGCGAAAGCGGTATTCATTTAGCCAGAATTTTTCACCACTATTTATTAGTGCGTATGCTTGGGTGGCGATTCTCTGCCTGTCCTCTGGATGTATGTGTTCACTCCACCAATGAGCAGTGAATGTTATTTCCTCTTTCGAGTAACCAAAGAGCGTTTGTAAAGCTTGATTCCACCACACCTCATTAGTCAGCAAATCCCAGTCCCATAAAAGATCATTGGTAGCACGGGCAACTATTTGGAAACGTTCTTCGCTCTGACGCAGTTGTTCTTCTGCCAGTTTGCGTTCGGTGATATCTGTATAGCAATTTGTCATCCGCACTACATTATCTTTATCCCATACTGCCTGACCGCGATCCAAAACCCATTTATAGGTGTTATCTTTACACCGGACTCGATGTTCGCTGATGAAAAATGGGGTAACTTTAGCAAAGTGATCGGCGATCGCTTGTCTGACAAATCCGATATCATCTGGATGCACTCGTGTAGCCCATTCGTCTAAATGATTGGAAATCTCATGTTCTTCGTAACCAAGCATTTGCTTCCAGCGAGTTGAGAAAAAAACTTGATCATTTTTAACATCCCAGTCCCAAATGCCATCATTATTGCCCTGCACGGCTAACTGACAGCGTTCTTCACTTTCTTTGAGTGCGTCTTCCACGTGTTGGCGCTCAATGGCTGTAGCTAGAACATTGGCAACAGCTTGGAGAAAAGAAATATCATCTTTGGTGAAGGTGTGGTGTCTGGTTGTGTGTGCCCCGAATACACCAAAAGGACGCTCTTTGCCATGAATCACTACGCTAATACCGCTGACCACTTGATGCTCATGTAAGAGTGGTGGCCCATTGAATCGTGTTTCGGCGCTCAGATCATTAACAATTACCGGTTCCTTGGAAAGCAGGGTGTAGCCAGCTTGAGAATTTATCCCCGCGCTAACGGTTGCCTTTCCCACAAGTCCAGGTTGCCAACCGACTCCGGCGCGTAACAGCAATCTATGATTATCTGGCAGTAGTTCCAAAATTTTGCAAGACTGAACTTTTAGGCATTGGGCGACGATTGTTACACATGAGTTCATCAGTGTAGTCAAGTCTGTACTAGCTAGGGCCAGTTGACTTAGTTCTGCCACCATCGCTTGCTGGTTAGCACGAACTTCTAGCGCCTCCTCGGCTTGCTTGCGCTTGGTGATGTCCATGTATACCCCAGACATTTGCACAGCCACCCCAGATGCATCTTTAAAGGCAACTCCTTTGCTGGCTAAAACACGAATTCTCCCATCGGGTAAAACAACTCGAAATTCGATGTTATATTTGACTCCATCCCGAATAGCTTGCTGATGCGATCGCCTGACGAAATCGCGATCGTGGGGATGAATGCAGCAGATGAAAGCTTCATAGGTGTAGTTGAAAATCCCTTTCTCTAAGCCAAAAAGTGCTTCCAGATGATCTGACCAAGAAATTTTGTTCGTCAGCAGATCCCAGTTCCAGATGCCCATGCGAGCAGCATCTAATGCCATCGTGAGTTGTGCTTCCCGCAATTGTGCCTGTGCAGTTTGCTGTCGTAATTCCTGCACAGTCCGACTAGCTTCCAGAATCCGGCGCAATCTTTGACGCAATATTGGCCATTGAATCGGCTTGGTAATAAAGTCAGTTGCACCCACAGCAAAAGCTTTTTCTACGGTTGCCTGATCAGAAAAACTAGTAATCATTAACACTGGTGTCTCTTTGCCATCGGGGAGTGCTTGCAGTTGAGCGCAGCAGCTAAACCCATCCATCACTGGCATCATGACATCCAACAGTACTATATCTGGGTGGAGGCGAGTATAGGTAGCGATCGCCTCTAAACCGTTACTCGCTTCTACCACCTGATACCCTGCTTCTGTCAATTGCTCACACAGATGCGATCGCATTAAATTGTCGTCGTCTACAACTAGAATCAGGTTACTCATTTTTTCCCTTGTTTTTTGCGATTAAGCAATAGACTGTGCCAATTTTAAGTATTTAATTTTGGATTGCAAAAAAATTTTAACCCTACAATTTAATTAGTTTTACGGTCAGATAATTAATTTGTAGAGAAACATAAAAAATATTATTGTTCCTAGCCCCAGGAATACAGAGGTTACAGTACGATTGCTTTATTCTAAATTATACTGGTAGTTATGGTTGGTGAGTACTGGAAGCGATCGCGGTCTTCGTTACTTAATTGATTAAGCAAATTCGGGTTCAATGTTTTTATCACAACATTATTCTTACCATCCCGATCCTCAGCAAGATAAGTAATAGCGAAGTATCCCTGTCCTAACTCTTGTTTAATTTCATACTGATCGCGGCGTAACTTCTGTCCAGATGCCCAAGTAATTGGTTGATTATCTCAGAGACTTTTATTAATTTTTGCATATAGCAATTCTCCTTCTGCCAACAAATATTCTGTATCTTTACCTTACAAAAAATTTCTCTTTCTAAGTATAACCAGACGCTTACGAACCCAAGCCATTTAAGATATTGCTTTTATAACCTGACCTGCACTGATTGATGATTTTTTGAGGATGAGTCCCTAGTAGACGATTGATTTGCTCTACTAAGTTCATCTCATTACATATATCTGCGACTATACCACGGAGGTCAATATCTTGTAGCCTGATATGTAATGGTGAAGCTGTCATGCTTCAAAAATACAATATGACGCGGCACCTGCGGAATGTGTGTTATAAAAACGGGCAAGAGTCTTAAAAAAATTCGAAAGTCTTGACCGTGAAGCTTTTTCGTTAAATACCTCTAAGGATTCATGAAAAATTATCTGTAATTTTCCGTAATCGCAGACGTTTACTCTAATTTTTCGGTAAATGCGTAATTCTTACACCAACGGAATCAAATGCTACTGTAAGCAATCAGCCTTTAGCGTTTAATCATCAGTAATCTTTAAAAGATTGGAAAAAATTATGTTAAGTATTCCTATTAACTTAAATTTACCTCGTACACCACGTTTAGTAACTTCCTTACCTGGGCCTTGTGCTCAAGCAATTGTACAACGCGATCGCGCCGTAACTTCCCCTTCTTATACCCGCGATTACCCGTTAGTTGTATCTCGCGGGCAAGGCTGTATGGTAGAAGATGTGGATGGTAATGTATTTCTGGATATGACCGCAGGTATTGCCGTTACCGCCACCGGACACGCCCACCCGGAAGTTGTCAAAGCAATTCAAGAACAGTCCGAACGTCTGCTGCACATGTCAGGGACGGATTTTTATTATGAGCCAATGGTGGAACTAGCGGAACAATTAGCGATTCGCGCTCCCTTTCCCCAGCCACAGAGTAATACTGGGTTTCCCGCAAAAGTATTTTTCACCAATTCCGGGGCAGAATCTAACGAAGGAGCGATCAAACTAGCTAGATATTACACCAAGCGATCGCTAATCGTAGCATTCTTAGGCGCATTTCACGGACGCACTTATGGGGCAATGTCTCTCACTGGTTCCAAAGCAGTGCAGCGAGCTAACTTTGGGCCTTTAGTTCCTGGGGTGACTCATATCCCCTATGGTACTCACGCTAGTTTGGATTACCTGGAACAACAGCTATTTGGCACAATTCTACCACCGCAAGAAGTAGCGGCGATCGTAGTCGAACCGATTCAAGGAGAGGGTGGGTATATCGTCCCCGAAGATGGTTTTTTAAAACGGATTCGGGATATTTGCGATCGCCACGGTATTCTGATGGTAGTGGATGAAGTGCAAGCGGGGATGGGGCGGACTGGTCGCTTATTTGCGATCGAGCATTGGGGAGTCATGCCTGATATCATTACCACTGCTAAAGGTATCGCCAGTGGTCTGCCATTAGGAGCGATACTTGCTAGACCAGAGTTAATGACTTGGCCTCCCGGTTCTCACGCGACCACATTTGGCGGGAATCCCGTAGCTTGTGCTGCTGGTATTGCCACACTGCGACTCCTGGAAAGTGATTTGATGACCAATGCTACCCAGATGGGAGAAATTTTACAAGCTAGTCTTACCCAGTTGCATCAAAAATTTCCCAGAGTATCACCACCACGAGGTAAGGGTTTGATGGTAGCGGTGGACTTATTGGATGAACAGGGTAATCTTGATCATAAATTGCGCGATCGCATTATCCAAGAAGCATTTTTACGCGGTTTATTATTGCTAGGTTGCGGTAAAGCAGCAATTCGTTTCTGTCCCCCTCTAGTTATCGACAGCGACCAAATTAAAATTGCCGTTCAAATTATCAGCGAGATTTTAAATTCTTAAAATATTAGGGGAGTGAGGAGTGGTGCGCAGAGGGAGATTTCCTAACTTTTGACTCTTGGCCCTTCCTTGACAAATGATTAATAACTAATGACTAATCTATATGAAACCCGAAATAGCCCTTAATTTATGGAAATTACTTTGGCAAGAATATAGCGCCAGAGTAAATCATGCCCGTACCTATCAACAAATGATTACTGCTGCGGGTGGAACAGTTACCAATGACCACATCGCCTTTCGGTCTCTGCGTTTATTAGTAGATACTCCACAGGGTCAAGTTAACTTGGGAATTGACTACCTCGCGCAACTTGCAGAAGCTTTAGGTTACGAGGCGGCTGGAGAGTATAATTTTGCTCAAACTCATCTGTATGCTCGTCATTACCGTCATCCGCAGCAAGAAGAAATTCACTTACCTAAGCTGTTTATCAGCGAGTTGATTGTCGATGAATTGCCTGCTAATATTGCCCAACTCATCTCTAAAACAGTATCTTCAATCCCAGACGAACTGACTTCACCCCTTACTATTCTCAAACAATACGGAAACGTTGAAACCATTGCTAAACAATTCCAGCAAGTCTTTACCCGCCCTTGGCTACCTCCCCAGCGTTCTGTTGTCGAAGAGGTGAATGAAGTTACTCAGTATGGGGCTTGGGTGTTGCTGCATGGATATGGTGTCAACCATTTCACAGGCTACGTCAACGGCCAGAATACTCCACAATATCCAGACATTGATAGTACCGCCAGTGCTTTGGCTAACCTGGGTGTACCAATGAAAGCAGAGATAGAGGGAAATGTTGCTTGTGGTTTGCGGCAAACTGCAACTCAAGCAGTAACGGAAATGGTAACAGTGTTAGATGATAATAGTGGCGCAGAAACTCAGATCCCTTGGACTTATGCCTATTATGAAATTGCCCAGCGCTATCTAGTAGAAGTGGAGCCTGGAAAGCAGGTACTTTTCGATGCTTTTTTAGGAAGTAATGCCCAGCAACTGTTTGAAATGACTCGTCTTTCTAAGTAGTTCAGAGTAAGTCTTACCAAGGCTTCAAGGGTTGGAAATATCGCGTTTTGCCAGATATTGGTACATCTGCCAACGTGTATCTACCTCAGCTTGGGCTTGTTCTAACAAGTGCTTGGCAACGTCGGGTTTGCTCTTGGTAAGCATCTTGAAGCGATTTTCTTGATACATCGAATGTTCTACAGATTGCGTAGGCGATCGCATATCCAATTGCAATGGATTTTTACCCTGGTTGAGTAACTCTGGATTATGCCGATACAGCAACCAACGACCTGATTCTACCAGAGTTTTTTGATGATTCATCCCTGTGGTCATGTTAATGCCGTGGGCGATGCAATGGCTGTAAGCAATAATCAGTGATGGCCCATCATAAGCTTCTGCTTCCAAAAATGCTTTGAGAGTATGTTCATCTCTAGCGCCAAGGGCTACACTCGCTACGTAAACATTTCCGTAGGTCATGGCAATCATCCCTAAGTCTTTTTTTGGTGCAGGCTTGCCACTGGCGGCATATTTAGCAACGGCTGCTCGTGGCGTGGCTTTAGAAGATTGACCGCCTGTATTAGAATACACTTCTGTATCCATCACCAAAATGTTGACATTTCGACCACTAGCAATTACATGATCAATGCCGCCAAAATCAATGTCATAAGCCCAACCATCACCACCAACAATCCAGACGCTTTTTCTCACCAAGTAGTCTGCAAGGGATTTGAGATTTTGGATTTGAGATTTTAGATTGGGGTCAAAAGTTACAATTTCATCTAACCTTTGCTGCAACAATTCTATTCTTTCGCGCTGTTCCCAAATATCAGCCTCGGATTTTTGTTCAGCTTTGAGGATGGAGTGGACAAGGTTTTCATCTATTTCACTCCCCAATTTTTGCAACAATTCCGCTGCAAACTCGGCTTGTTTGTCGAGAGAAAGGCGGAAGCCAAAACCGAATTCGGCGTTATCTTCAAATAGATTATTAGACCAGGCCGGGCCGCGTCCTTGGGCGTTGGTTGTCCAAGGAGTTGTGGGGAGATTACCACCATAAATTGAGGAACAACCTGTAGCATTGGCGATGACGGCGCGATCGCCAAACAGTTGTGTTAATAATTTTAAATAAGGTGTTTCACCACAACCTGCACAAGCACCAGAGAATTCAAATAAAGGTTCTTGCAGTTGTTGTTGACGAATCTGGTTTAATTTTAGCGATCGCCTATCAGGATTGGGTAAACTCAAAAAGAAATCCCAGTTGTTCCGCTCTTGTTCTCGCAATGGCAACTGTTGTGCCATATTAATCGCTTTTCGCGATGGCTCAGATTTATCTTTAGCAGGGCAAATATTTACACAAATAGTGCATCCCGTACAATCTTCTGGAGCAACTTGAATGGTAAATTTTTGATTGGCAAAGTCTTTATCTTTTGCACCAGTTGACTTAAATGTTTCTGGTGCATTGACTAACTCATTCGGTTGATAAGCTTTGGCACGGATGGCACTATGGGGACAAACCATGACGCACTTACCACATTGTACGCAGACATCCGGCTCCCACACAGGTATCTCTTCGGCAACGTTACGTTTTTCCCATTTGGCAGTACCTACGGGAAAAGTGCCGTCAACTGGTAGTGAGCTAACAGGTAAGTCATCACCTTCCCACACCATAATTTTGCCCAGAACTTCTCGCATAAATTCGGGAGCGTGGGGAGACGCGATTAATCGCGTCTCTACCCACTCTCTTGTAGAGACGCGATTAATCGCGTCTGTATTGAGGATTGTTTGTGGGACATCTACTTTATGCAAGTTGTCTAGGGTGTTGTCTACAGCTTGCAGGTTCATGCGGACAACTTCTGCGCCTTTTTTACCGTAAGTCTTATCTATCGCTTGTTTGATTTTAGCGATCGCTTCTTCTTGCGGCAAGACACCTGCTAAAGCAAAGAAGCATACCTGCATAATGGTGTTAATTCTTCCACCCATTCCACTTTCACGGGCAACTTGGCTAGCATTGATTACGTATAATTTCAAATGCTTGTCGATAATTTGCTGCTGCACCTTCAACGGTAGATATTCCCAGACGCTATCTGCATCATAAGGACTGTTAAGCAGCAAAGTCGCCCCAGGAATAGCAGCCTTCAAAATATCTATGCGTTCCAGAAATCCCCAATGATGACAACCAATAAAGTTGGCTTGGTCAATTAGGTAGGTGGAGCGAATTGGCTCTTTACCAAAACGTAGATGAGAGACGGTTATCGAGCCAGATTTTTTGGAATCGTAGACAAAATAGCCTTGGGCGTAATTGTCGGTTTCTTCACCAATAATCTTGATGGAGTTTTTGTTAGCCCCAACAGTGCCATCAGCACCTAACCCATAGAACATTGCCCTAACAACATTATCCGATTCTGTAGAGAATTTAGGGTCAAAACTCAAGGAAGTATGACTAACGTCGTCATTAATCCCAATAGTAAAGTGATTTTTTGGTTTAGCTTGGGCAAGGTTATTAAAAATTCCCTTCACCATCGCCGGAGTAAATTCCTTAGAAGAAAGACCATAACGACCACCCACAATTTTAGGGTATGAGAAAGTATTTTCTCCCCCTGCCTCCCCTGCTCCCCCTGCTCTCTTATCCCCCCACGCTTCATGGATAGCAGCCACAACATCTAAATACAAAGGCTCCCCGGCGCTACCTGCTTCTTTAGTGCGGTCGAGAACTGCGATCGCTTGTACACTGGTTGGTAATACTGCAACAAACCTTTGGACATCAAAGGGACGGTAAAGTCGCACTTTCACCACGCCAAGTTTTTCACCACGGGCGTTAAGGTAATCTACTGTTTCATGGACGGTTTCACAACCTGAACCCATAAGAACAATAACGCGATCAGCATCGTTAGCACCGTAATATTCATAGATTTTATAATGCCTTCCCGTGCGTTCTCCAAATTCATCCATGATGCGCTGGACAATATCTGGACAAGCGTTGTAATAAGGGTTAGCGCCTTCACGTCCTTGGAAGTAAACATCGGGGTTTTGGGCAGTCCCCCGCAAGACTGGACGATCTGGGGTGAGGGCACGGCTGCGGTGGGCGAGTATTAGATTATCGTGAATTAGCGATCGCAAATCGTCATCTGAGAGCAGTTTGACTTTCTGCACTTCATGTGATGTGCGGAAGCCGTCAAAGAAATGCATAAACGAGACTCGCGTCTCCAGTGTAGCAGCATGGGCGATGAGAGCAAAATCTTGACTTTCCTGCACCGAAGCGGAACAAAGCAGAGCAAACCCAGTAGCACGGGCTGCCATCACGTCGCTATGGTCGCCAAAAATTGATAAAGCGTGGGTAGCCAAGGAACGGGCTGCAACGTGAACCACGGCGCTAGTCAACTCACCAGCAATTTTGTAGAAGTTGGGTATCATCAACAATAATCCCTGAGATGCCGTGAAGGTGGTACTCAGAGAACCTGTTTGCAATGCCCCATGCACAGCACCAGCCGCTCCCCCTTCGCTCTGCATCTGCACAACGCTGGGAACAGTACCCCAGAGGTTGGAACGACTTTCTGCTGACCAAGCATCTGCCCATTCACCCATCGCTGAAGAGGGGGTGATGGGATAAATGGCAATCACCTCATTTAATTTGTAAGCAACACGGGCAACAGCCTCATTCCCGTCGATGGTTGCAAAGGTTTTGTTCATAATTGGATTTTTGTCCCCGCCTCTAAGCTGCATTATCAGAACGTATGAATATAAGAATCAGAAATAGCCAGTATTAGAAAGTAAGTATATTATCTGCATTAAAAATTTCACGGTAGGATTTACTCCGTGTTTAAAAGATAGTTTGTTGATACCTTTAGGCTTTTAAATTAACTTTCAATCAATACTGCATCTATTAATATCTCATCCGCAATACTGTATCTATTAATATGTATTAATAATGTACTCAATGACCAAAGTCTTTGTTTGAAAAGGCTTTTAGATAATTTATTCTTTTTTCTGGGGTACAGGGACGGGAATATTAGATTACTAATCGTCGGTTTCCATACCATTGACTCAAATCATCCTCAATCGCATCAATAATCGCGATCGCTTCAGTTATTGACTTTGCATCGGCAGCTAAAAGTGCAAACGCTCGCTCAACCCTTTTTTGATAGTCCTGCGGGCAAATCGCAAACCTATTAGCAATTGCGAGCGCCCCCTTTTCATTCAACAGGTAATCTTCATTGAGCGCGAATAAAACTTGATTCATACACGCCACACTGCGGAAACAACAACCTGCTGCATAAACAACATCATTGCGGGCGATCGCCTTTTTTGCAACCAACAGTGAAAAACTTATTTCCCAAGCGAAAGTATCAATAGTTGCCTGTTTCAGCCCAACTGGATACGGTTTTGTTTTTACCTTTAAAGCTTCTAAAACACCATCAGGGTCGTAAAGTACCTGACAAAGAGCAATTTCTCCCATATAAATTGAGGATACAAACCCATGAGGATGTCCTGGTTGATAATCAATAGTAATGCGCCCTATATGGCAATCATCAATAACACGATTAACCTTCGCCAAATCACGATAGAGAAAATCCACACCTACACCTTGAACCTGTAGCCAACCACCACCGTTAATCCACTTTCCCCATTCCCCGATCGCAGTAATCAAATTTACGCGATGGTTATCATCAAGCTCACAGGCGAGGCGATTTAAAGCAATTAAATCGGGCGGATTTTCTGGATTGTAATAAATTCCCAAATCCACATCTGACTTGTTAGTATGGTTGCCCCGCGCCCGTGAACCACCCAGTGCGATCGCTGTAATTCCCTCAATTGACTGCAAACTTGAAACAATATGGTTGATGAATTGAGGCAATTCTTTATTCATAGATTTTTGCAAATTACGAATTAGTATTACTTGCTTGTTGTGATAGAATCTACGCCATCTGTCTTCAACTGACCATCCTCCATATAAATGATGCGATCGGCAATATCGAGGATGCGATTATCATGAGTAACTAGCAAAATCGTGCAGCCTTGTTCTTTAGCTAGCTTCTGCATTATTTCTACAACATCGCGCCCAGATTTTTTGTCAAGTGCAGCAGTGGGTTCATCTGCTAAGACAATTTTAGGATGGCTAACTAAAGCACGAGCGATCGCTACTCGTTGCTTTTGCCCTCCAGATAGTTTCTCTGGGTAGTAATTTACACGATCACCTAAACCGACAGTTTCCAAAATGGCGATCGCTTTGGCGTTGATATCCTGATTCAAAAAATCGTCGTGCAACTCTAGAGACATTCGCACATTTTCTCTAGCTGTTAAAAAAGTCATCAGATTATGAGCTTGGAAAATATAGCCAATCTGGCGGCGAAGCTTAGTTAACTGCTGCTTTTTCGCACCACAAATTTCCTCCCCTAAGATTTTGAGACTACCTTCTTGGGCAGAACGCAATCCACCCATTAAGGTTAACAAGGTGGTTTTCCCCGATCCAGAGGGGCCAGTCATAATAACGATTTCCCCAGCCTTAATCTCCAAATTAATGTCGAATAATACTTGTTTGCGAAGCCCACCTTCACCAAAATAATGGTTAAGGTTGCTAACAGAAATCACAGGTTCTAAAACAGAAAGTATTGAGTTGGAATTTTCTGGTAAAGATTTTTGCAACATAGGATTTTATAGGGCATTAAGGGAGAGATAATTCCTAATTTTCGTAGAGACGCGATTCATCGCGTCTAAAAAACATCAGCAGGGTCAGCAGATCGTAACTTCCGCATTGCGATCGCACCAGAAACACTACACATAATCACAGTCAAAATCCAAACTTGTATCGCCCGTTCCATTTTCATAAAAATAGGAAGCATCGTCGCAGCGTAGGTGACTTGATACAACCCAAAAGAAAGGATGAATCCAGGCAGAAAACCTAAGATAGCCAATAACAATGCTTCTTGAATTAGAACTCCCAAGAGATAATTATCGGTGTATCCCATTGCTTTGAGGGTGGCATATTCTGGCAAGTGGTCAGAAACATCAGAGTAAAGGATTTGGTAGACAATCACGATGCCAACGATAAACCCAACTCCAGTACCTAAACCGAAAATAAAACCAATGCCAGTACCGGCTTCCCAATAAGTTCTCTCCACTTTGGCAAATTCCTCTGGAGTGAGAACTCTGACATCTTGAGGTAGTCCATTGACAAGTTGCGATCGCACTTTTTCTACATCGGCATCTGGTTGAAGTGTAATTAACCCAACTTCGATGCGATCGGGTTGACGTTCTGGGAATAGCTGGAGAAAAGTAGAGTCACTGGTGATCACATTCCCATCGGCAGCAAAGGAAGCACCATCAGTAAACAAGCCTTTAACAAAGACAGCTTTACTATTCAGTTCTGTGTCAAATTTGCCTGTTTTCTTAAATATATCGGCAACTGCGCCGTATTCTGGACGACCTGCCTGGTCAAATATAACTTGATACAACTGTTTAAGATGCTCCTGATTTTGGTTAATTTCAGGCGATTTAAATGCGGGTTGTACTGGATCAACACCCCAAACCAAAATGGCACGCTCAAGACGTGTTTCAGGATTCCGCCACTGTCCAGTGCTGATGTAGACAGAATTAACTGACTGAACACCTTCATAACCTAATGTTTGATACAGTCGTTCTCTGGAAAAGTTTTTTACAGAAAACAAAGTTTGAAATTGGGGATTAATTAAAACCAAATCTGCCTGTAAATTGCGATGAGGTTTCACAGCTGCATCAAAAAGCGCACTTTCAAATCCCAACTGGATAAACATCAGCATATCGGCAAAGGTAATACCTGCGACTGCGACAGCCAAACGCGTTTTTTCTTTCATTAACTGCCGCCATGCTAGCGGCGTTTTGCGAAATATTTTAGGAAACATATTTAAAAAACCCTTTAATAATCCAGTGTTTCAGCTTGCTGTTCAAGCTGGCGCTCTCGCATGAAAAGAAATAAGGGAAGACCTAAAGAAACACCAACCAAAAGATTACAGACAACGTAAACCCAGAGATTTTGCATTTTTAGACGTGTTCCTTCCCAAAATACGAATGTCCAGAGAACTAGCGATGAAACAATCACATCCATACCAAAAAATCCAGAAATTTTATTAGCAAAGAGTTGTTCAAAAAACAGCTTTATATCAAGACCATCCTCTAAGAGAAATGGAACAAACTGGGAGTAAGGTAGAACGAAGCCAAGTACACAAAGCAAAAGATATATGACTTTAATCATGATTGAATTCACCTTATAAATAATCAGGACTAACGCAAAAACCCTCTACAACTCTTATTACTTGGCGCACTTGGCGCACTTGGCAGTTCGTTTTTTCATGATTTTGCGTAAGTCTTAATAATGTTGGAATACACGAGACAGCGAACAACAACTCTATATTTCAATTGCTGTCTGTACCTGTAAGTTAGTGAAACCTGCAACTCGCTTACTGTCTTCAGGATTGAGGCGAATTTTCACCTCAACTACTCGGCTATCAAGGTTTTCCCCTGGCTGGTTGCTGAAAACGTTTTGTCTATTCACCTGCAAGCCAATTTGGGCAACGGTTCCTCGCAGTTCACCAGCAAATGCTTGACTGCTAATAACTGCCTGTTGTCCTAGTTTCACTTTGCTGATGTCGGTTTGATAAACTTCTGCGATCGCCATCATCTGGTTTGTTTGCGCTAAGTCTGCAATGCCAGAATCACTAATTTTTTCTCCGACTCGCGTATGAATTTTGATGATCTGTCCCGCCATCGGTGCTTTGATGTAAGCACCCGCCAACTCTGTTTGGGCATGTTTAAGTGTAGCGATCGCATTTTCAACTTCTGTCTTGGCGGCAGCTACGTCTACAGGTCTAACTTCTGCAATACTGGTGAGTGTGGCTTTGGCTTCACTAACTTGTTTGCTACCAGTGGCGTTAGTGCGGGCAAGTGCTGCTTTGGCTTCAGATAATTGTTTGCTAGCTGTGGTGTTAATTCGGTTGAGAACTGCTTTAGCTTCGTCTACTTGCTGTTTGGCAGTTTCTACGGTCAAGCCCTTACTATCATACAAAGAATTAGAAACTGCACCTTGAGAATATAGCTGCTGATAACGTTGATATTCAGCTTCGGCATTTTTGAGTTCTGCCTCTAGCTTCTTGATGGTTGCCTCTTGCGCTATTCTGTCTCCTTGCCACTGTGCCTCTATGCGGAATATCGCTTCCTGTTGCGCTGTTTTGTCTCCTTGAGATTGAGCTTGGAGGCGTTCAACACTTGCCTGCTGGGCCTGAATTTCTCCTGCTTTTGCTCCTGCTTCAACTTGAGCGAGTTTAGCTTGAGTAACTCTAACTTGTTGTTGAGCTTGTATTACAGCAGTTTGCAAGCGATCGCGAGCATCTAATATTGCCACAATCTGTCCGGCTTTAACGCGATCGCCCTCTTTGACTAAAATTTGGGCAATGCGATCGCCATCCAATGCTAAGGGCGCAAACAAGCTAATTACCTCTGCTTCCGGTTCTAGCCGTCCTAAGGCGGCCACTTTTTGAATTTTGGGCGTGGTTTCAACTGGCTCAGATTTCTCAGTTTGACCAACTAGCCCAAACTGAGAAATCCCATAAATAACAATTCCACCTGTAATAGCAGTAGCTGCAATTACTAATGAAATTAACCCTTTACTGGAAGCTTTGGATGACAGCTTTTCAACCATCTCTTTTGTTCTCATAAAAGTTTTGTTTTTTGTGTAAAAATTTAATTGCTAATGATAACCAAAAGTTATCAATTTTGTTTGAATACAATTATTTCTCATTCTTATATATAAAGCATTTTGGAAATTAGAGAGGTACGAAATATAGCTATCAAACATTATAAAAAGCCTATTAAGTAAGTCGGTGCAATAAAACCAAACTATGTAAATAAAAGTAAATAAAGCTCAAATTCTTTCTCTCCCTGCTCCCTGCCTTATTGCAACAATAATTATTTACGCCGACTTACTTACACTACTGGTTCCTACTACATATTGGGGCAAGTATGCCGTTAGCATTTTTCCTAATAATGCACATTGTTCAATAAAATCAATTGTTTCATCACCCCATAATTTCTCTAGAATTAAACCATTGACAAAGCTCAAGACAAAGGAAGCTAATACCGGGTCTTGAATACCCAAAAAATCACAGGCTGCCTGCTGATAAAGCTTATTAGTCCGCTTAAAAACACTATTGTTTAACATTTCCTTAGAGTCTTTGTGTTGACAAAAATCAATCCAAATGTAAGTCCATTTAATGAAGTAATCTTCGTTTTTTACTAAGTATCTTCCTAGTGCTTCCATCGACTCTTGCAAAGTTTGTGCTCCTTCTAGTTCAGCTAATGCTGCACTTAAATCCTGCTCACATATCTCTTGGGCCAATTGCTCAAATAGAGCTTGTTTACTAGGAAAATAGTGGTACAACGTACCAGTAGAAACCCCTAATCCTTCAGCAATTTGGCGCATAGTGATGGAACCATAGCCTTTTTGGGCAAATAAATCAAAGCACTTATCGAGCAGTTCTTTACGGTATTGCTCATGGTCAACAATCTTAGGCATGTCTCAGTTATTTATTTTATATCGAACGCTCGTTATGCATTAGAGTAACATCTTTGCTAGTGATATGTAAATACATAGTTGATTGATTTACCTTGCAATACGGTTCGGTTAAGGGAAGAGACGCGATAAATCGCCGTCTCTACAAAGGACTGATTATTGTAAAAACGGCGCGGCGATTTATCGCGTCTTTGTGATCTATAACTTTCATCAAAAAACCTTATCCGAACCGTATTGATGCGATTCCTACTTCATCGGCAAGCACATCATTTCCATAGGGATTTTAGCATCCGGCGCATCGACGGCTGCTGTTAATCAGGTATTCGCCCTCACCCAAATTCCGAATTAGTTAATCAATTACACTATCCGCAGGCAGAAACTCTTTGAGGGCTTCTGCCTCAGCAGCTTTCACCACTGGGATAGAAAGAGGTACTGAACTAGCGATCGCAAATAACTGTTGTAGTTGGCTCAGACCTGTCAAGCCACCACATAATAATACTTGGTCGCCAACTCGCAAATCCATGCCGCCATCAGGATAGCGGATAAACTTGCCATCGCGCCGGATCGCCTGTACCTGTACTCCAAATTGCTTGCTGATATCTAAATCTGCAAGGGTTTTACCTAGGGTTGGCGTATCTGCATTAACTGTAATCCACTGGCAAGCACTATTTTCTCCGGGAACAGCAGCTTGTCCTTTAGCAAATTCTGCCAAAGCTGCCAGTTCTTCATCTGCTCCGACTACCAGCAAGCGATCGCCATCCTCTAATCTAGTTTGATTATTGGGATAATCGATTTCATCACCATTAGCGCGGCGAATTGCCATCAAACTCGCTCCTGTTAAGTAGCGCATATCTGCTTCCTCTATACTCATACCAATTAAGGGCGAATTAGATGGTAGAGGATACCAGCGCTGATTTAGATCGCGAGTTGCTTGGCGCAAATCGCGGGCTACTTCAGTTGCAGAACGCTCTGGTCGCAAATCTAAATAATGATCGTTGCGGATTTGCTGCATTTCGCGTTGGACGACAGCTGGCGACAACAAGCCTAAGCTTGTTAATAAATGAGTTGCCATTTCTAAGCTGGCTTCAAACTCTGGTTGGACAACTTCTTTTGCTCCCAATTGATACAGCACCTCAATATTTTTATCCTGGGTAGCACGGACAACCAAATCTAATTCTGGGCACAATTCCAGAGCGCGTTTCAAGCAAAGACGGGTACTCATGGGGTCTGGAAGTGCGATCGCCATTCCTTTGGCATGATTCACCCCGGCGGTTTCCAAAACATGTAAACTCACGCAATTGCCATAGACATAAGGCAGCCCAGCCTCACGTAACTGTTGAATTCTACTCTCTGATTGGTCGATGATTACCATCGGCAGGTCGTGTTGCTGCAACAACTTCACCAAATTCTTGCCCACTCGCCCATAGCCGCAGACTACCACATGGTCTTTGAAAGGCAAATCTTCCGACACATCCCGTACCTGATCTTCTTGTAAATACGGTTTCAACCAAGGCATTGATTCGGCAAAATTAAATAAAAATGGCACTAACCGCAGGACAAAGGGAGTAAGCATGAGAGTGACTGCGGTGGTTCCCAAAATTAATAAGTATATCTGCCGGGACACCAGCCCTAATGATTGCCCTTCACTGGCGAGAACAAAAGAAAATTCCCCAATTTGCGCCAGTCCCAAACCGGCGATTATGGCTGTTTTCAAAGGGTAGCGGAACAGCTTTACTAAGGGCGTGATAATCAGAAATTTACCTACGAAAACTAGCGCCACCAATCCTAAAATCAATTCCAGATTATTCCACAGAAACACTGGGTCAATTAACATCCCAATAGCGGCAAAAAATAAACTGGCAAAGATATCTCGCAGTGGTTCCACATAAGTCAGGGTTTGATCGGCGTATTCCACCTCAGAAATCATCAAACCCGCGACAAACGCCCCCATTTCAATCGACAGCCCCAAATGCTCTGTCAATAGGGCAATGCCTAAACACAGGGCTACAACTCCTAATAAAAATAGTTCTCGGCTTTCGGTACGGGCTAACAGTCGCAACAAAGGCGGTATTAGCCAAATCCCCGCAGCTATTGCACCAGCAGCAAATAAACCAATCGAAGCTAGCGCTGTGAGGACAGTGATACCAATGGTTTCTGCGGGTTGGTTGAGGGCTGGCAAGACTGCTAACATCAGTCCCAGTGCCAAGTCCTGTACTACCAAAATCCCTAGCATCACTTGCCCGTGAGGCGTTTCTGTTTCGTTGCGTTCCATCAAGCACTTGAGAACAACGGCTGTGGAAGACAAGGACAGAATACACCCCAAAAACATGCCCTTAGCAGGTAAGGCTCCCCAGGCTCCGGTTAATGCGCATACTACAACTGTCACCAAAATTGTCAGAGCAATCTGAAGTCCCCCTCCGCCAAGAGCGATCGCTTTTACCTTCTTGAGTTCCGCAAAGGAAAATTCCACACCCAAGGCGAATAATAAAAAGGCAACCCCGAACTGTGCCAGAGTCTCTACTTGAATAAGTTCTTTAATCAATCCCAGTCCGGCTGGGCCAATGATCATCCCGCCAATCAGATACCCTAACAGCACAGGTTGCCGCAAAAGTGCCGCCAACAGCCCACCGCAGGCTGCAACACCCAAAACTAAAACTAAATCAACAATTAGCCTAAAATCTTCTTGCACCAGTTTTAAAAGAACTTTAATTAAGACCTATTAATTCAGGATACAAACTTTTACGATCGCAAACAGCTTGTTTGGTGAAGGTGCGACAAAATTTGCATATTGGGCATTAAATTTTAGGCGAGCTAAGGGCATTCAGTAGCAGCAGTGACCACGGCACTTTAATATCGGGTATGAGCCATGAGTAATTTCTCAGTAGAGGTAATGCAGCCGGCAGCACAAAACGTAAAGAGCGTAGAGATGCAGGGCGATCGCCATTTTCATCTACAATTCCATATTTCTTAGCTAGTTCGGCAACAATCTGTACACGCCCTGTACGGCTCATGACATTTGGCTCACAAGCAAGTGCAGCAATCACCCGTCCAGTTAATAAGGGAGTTTCCCAGTTGTAGCGATCGCTAAGAAATGAGTTATTCTTTTCAGGATCATTGGTTTGATTCATTTCAGAAGCAAAACGGGAAAAAAGCTCAGTACCAACAATACCTGGCCAAATTGAAACAGAAGCGACATTATGGGGTTTTAACTCAACAGCCATATCAGCTGCTAGGCGATCGCAAGCTGCTTTCCCAGCACCGTATGCTGTATTAAATATATAAGACATACTACCCCACGAGGAAATGGTGCAAATTAGTCCAGAGTTCCGCTTGGTCATCATTCGGGCAGCAAAAACACTCGCAACATAGTGGCTACGAAGACCAACGTTATTACTAGCATCCCAAAGACTTGGTTCACAATCCCAAAAGGGCTGCCCATAAGCGTCTTTTAATGCCTGAACTCCTGAGTAAGCATTATTCACCAGTAGGTCGAGTTGTCCATCCTGCTCATCTTGGATGCGCTCAAACAGTAAACGCACCTGCTCATCGTCGCTGTGGTCTACTCGGACGGGAATGCACACACCACCAACTTCCTCTATGGCTGATTGCGTTTCGCTAAGACTCCCTGAAACTGCATCACTGGAAGAGTTATTGAGGCTGCGCCCGGTAACATATACAGTTGCCCCAGCCTCACCCAAGCCAATAGCAATTCCCCTACCAATCCCCCGCGTAGCACCTGTGACTAATGCCACTCTACCCTCAAGATGTCTCATAATAATCCCTTTTCTCTGCTCTCTTGCTACCCCCTGCCCCCTGCCTCCTTCATCGGTATAACCAAACCCGCAAGAGTGAAAGCAGTTGCTCAGTATCCACGGGTTTGGTGATGTAGTCTGATGCACCGGCTTCAATACACTTTTCGCGATCGCCTTGCATGGCTTTAGCGGTCAGCGCAATGATTGGCAAAGATTGAAATTGCTCGTTTTGGCGGATTAAGCGTGTTGTTTCGTAACCATCCATTTCTGGCATCATTACGTCCATCAAAACGACATCAATATCTGGTGTAGTTTCCAACAGAGTAATCCCCGCAATGCCATTTTCAGCATATAAAACCTGTATTTGATAACGCTCTAGCATACTTGTCAGCGCAAAAATATTACGCACATCGTCATCGACAATTAGCGCTTTCTTGCCAGCGAGTAAGTAGTCTATGGAATGCAGTTGTTCAAGTATTTGGCGTTTGGGTGCAGGTAAATTTGCTTGGACTCGGTGTAAAAATAATGCTGTTTCATCAAGGAGACGTTCGGGCGATCGCACATCTTTAATGATGATTGTTTCGGCAATCCGTCTGAGTTCCGTTTCTTGAACTTTGCTAATTTCTCTACCTGTATAGACAATAATTGGTAAATTTTTGCCGTGGGGTAGAAGCTTTATCTGCTCGATCAGTTCAAACCCGGTCATGTCGGGTAGCCCTAAATCGAGAACGAGGCAATCAAAATGCTGGGAGCGAATAGCTTCTAGAGCTGCTGTACCTGTGCCTACAGCAGTAGTAGCAACATCGCTGTTGCCAATTAACTCAACAATACTAAGCCGTTGAGTGTCGTCGTCTTCGACTACTAACAAATTTTTTATTTGGCGCTCAACAAAACCTTTAATTTTGGCCAACGCCTCAGATATTGTTTCACTGGTTAAGGGCTTTTGCAGATATGCGATCGCACCTAGTTGCAAACCGCGTTGTCTCCCTTCCTCAACTGTCATGATATGTACAGGAATGTGACGGGTATTTGGGTCATGTTTCAGACGATCTAATACCGTCCAACCATCCATTTCTGGCAACCTGATATCTAGCAAAACGGCTGAAGGTTGGAATTGCTGCGCTAGCATCAAACCTGTACTGCCTGTTTGGGCTGTGATCACCTTGAATCCTTGCTGTTGCGCCATCTCTAGAAGGATGCGCGCAAAATTAATGTCATCCTCGACAATTAGTAACACGCGATCGCCTCTTTCAATTGCAGCGCGATCGTCATTTAGGAGTGGGGAGTGGGAAGTAGTAGGTACAGACGCAATTAATCGCGTCTGTGCTGAACCAGGAGTGGGAAATGTCGATGTAGAGTCAGAAATCAATTGTGGGAAAAAGAACGTAAAGGTGCTACCTTGACCTGGTTGACTGACCAGTTTAATTTCGCCGCCAAAGAGACGAGCGATTTCGCGGCTAATTGATAAGCCCAATCCGGTACCACCGTATCTCCGACTGGTAGAGCCATCGGCTTGCTGAAATGCCTCAAAAATTACTTTTTGCTTGTCGGGGGCAATGCCAATACCTGTATCGCTGACTGAGAAGGCGATGACATTTTGGGCGCGATTCAAAGTTTCCTGGTCATTGCTCCATCCTTGCTTCGCTACCGCAATCCGCAAGCGGACTTCTCCTTGCTCTGTAAATTTAAAAGCGTTGGAGAGCAGATTTTTCAACACCTGTTGTAAGCGTTTGACATCTGTATAAATGCTGTTTGGCAATTCGGGAGTAAATTCAATTGCGAAGGCAAGTCCTTTGTTCTGAGCTATTTGCCGGAAGGTACGCTCAATCTGGTCGCCCAACTCTGATAATGGCATTTGGGTCATGTCAATCGACATAGTTCCAGATTCAATTTTAGCGAGATCCAGAATGTCATTGATTAACGCCAACAAATCAGTACCTGCTGAGTAAATTGTCTGGCTGTATTCGACTTGCTTGGCAGTGAGGTTGTGATCAATGTTATCTGCCAACAACTTCGCCAAAATCAACAAGCTGTTCAACGGTGTCCGCAGTTCATGGGACATATTGGCGAGAAACTCAGACTTATATTTTGAAGAAAGGGCTAGTTGTTCAGCCTTGTCTTCCAAAGACATTCTTGCTTGTTCGATTTCCCGATTTTTGCGCTCGACTTCTTGCTTTTGTATGGCTAACAACTCTGCCTTTTCTTCTAACTCAGCGTTAGTTTGTTGCAACTCCTCTTGTTGTCCTTTGAGTAAGTCTTCTGAGGTTTTGAGTGATTGGGCTTGTTGTTCTAAGCGCTTGTTGGTTTCCCGGAGTTCATTTTGCTGGGTTTGGAGTTCTTCAGCCAAAGATTGCGACTGCTTTAGTAGTTCTTCGGTTCGCATGGATGCTGCGATCGTGTTGAGGACGATCGCTATACTTTCGGTAAGCTGGTCGAAGAATGTTAGATGAATTTCACTAAAGCGACGGAAGGAAGCTAATTCTATGACTGCTGTCACCTGTCCTTCAAAGAGTACAGGTAACACCACCGCGTTAAGTGGAGACGCTTCTCCTAAACCAGAGGTAATTCTGACATAATCACTTGGTACGTCGGTCAATAGAATTCGCTCTTTTTCTAAAGCGCATTGTCCCACCAAACCTTCACCCAAGTGGAAGCGGTTAGCCAGATGTCTGCGTTCCCGGTAAGCGTAGCTACTAATTAGTTTCAAATACGCTGTATTTTCTGCTGAGTCCATCAGGAAGAATACGCCGTGTTGCGCTCCTACCAAGGGTGCTAGTTCTGAGAGAATTAGTTTAGATACGGTTTCCAAGTCTCGCTGCCCTTGCAGCATTCGGGTAAACTTGGCTAGGTTAGTTTTCAACCAATCTTGCTCAGTATTTTTCTGCGTTGTCTCCCGCAGGTTGGCAATCATCTGGTTGATATTGTCTTTGAGTATCGCTACTTCGCCTAGTGCCTCGACGGCAATTGAACGAGTTAAATCGCCCTTAGTTACAGCTGTAGCAACTTCTGCGATCGCTCGCAACTGGGTTGTCAGTGTAGCAGCGAGTTCGTTCACATTATCTGTCAAATCTTTCCAAGTCCCAGCCGCCCCAGGGACTCTCGCTTGTCCTCCCAACTTCCCTTCAATTCCCACTTCTCGCGCCACTGTGGTTACTTGATTGGCAAATGTCGCTAGGGTATCAATCATCTCGTTGATTGTCTCTGCCAAGGTTTCAATTTCTCCCTTGGCATCTAACATCAGTTTCCGTTTCAAGTCACCGTTAGCAACTGCCGTTACAACTCTGGCGATACCGCGCACTTGTGCCGTTAAGTTCCCCGCCATCGAGTTAACGTTATCTGTTAAATCTTTCCAAGTCCCTGCAACACCTTGCACTTGCGCTTGTCCGCCCAACTTCCCTTCAGTTCCTACTTCCCGCGCCACCCGCGTTACTTCTGATGCAAAGGAACTAAGTTGATCCACCATTGTGTTGGTGGTGTTCTTCAAGTCCAAAATTTCGCCTCTGGCATCGACGGTAATTTTTTTAGATAAGTCGCCATTAGCTACCGCTTTGGTAACTTCCGCGATGTTGCGAACTTGTCCCGTGAGGTTACCCGCCATCGAGTTAACGTTATCCGTCAAATCTTTCCAAGTGCCTGCTACTCCTCTGACGTAAGCTTGCACGCCTAATTTCCCTTCCGTTCCCACTTCACGGGCAACCCTTGTAACTTCCGATGCAAAAGAATTTAGCTGATCCACCATTGTATTAATGGTGTTTTTAAGCTCTTGAATTTCACCTTTCACATCAACGGTGATTTTCTTGGATAAGTCGCCATTTGCTACCGCCGTAGTAACTTCGGCAATGTTCCGCACTTGCGCCGTCAAACTTCCCGCCATGAAGTTTACGCTGTCAGTTAAATCTTTCCAAGTTCCGGCTACACCTTTAACTTCCGCTTGTACGCCCAACTTCCCTTCTGTTCCCACCTCCCGCGCTACCCGCGTCACTTCACTTGCAAAGGAGTTGAGTTGATCCACCATTGTGTTGACGGTGTTTTTCAACTCCAAAATTTCACCTTTGACATCAACGGAGATTTTCTTAGATAAGTCGCCATTAGCTACGGCGGTGGTGACGGCGGCAATGTTTCGCACCTGTGCCGTTAAACTTCCCGCCATGAAGTTCACGCTGTCGGTTAAGTCTTTCCAAGTACCAGCCACGCCGCGCACATCTGCTTGTACACCCAGTTTACCCTCGCTTCCCACCTCACGGGCAACCCGCGTTACTTCCGATGCAAAGGAGTTGAGTTGATCCACCATGATATTGATGGTATTCTTGAGTTCCAGAATTTCGCCTTTGACAGCAACAGTAATTTTCTTAGATAGATCACCATTGGCGATCGCAGTTGTAACTTCGGCAATGTTCCGCACCTGTGCCGTTAAACTTCCCGCCATGAAGTTCACGCTGTCGGTTAAATCTTTCCAAGTACCCGCAACGTCTTTCACTTCTGCTTGTACACCCAATTTACCTTCAGTTCCCACCTCACGCGCCACCCGCGTCACTTCACTTGCAAAGGAACTGAGTTGATCCACCATTGTATTAATGGTGTTTTTCAACTCCAGAATTTCACCTTTGACATCGACAGTGATTTTCTTGGAAAGGTCGCCTGTTGCAACGGCGGTAGTCACTTCGGCAATATTCCGCACTTGTGCCGTTAAGCTTCCCGCCATGAAATTCACGCTGTCAGTTAAATCTTTCCAAGTGCCAGCAACTCCTTTAACTTCTGCTTGCACGCCCAACTTCCCTTCACTGCCCACCTCACGGGCAACCCTGGTGACTTCTGATGCAAAGGAATTCAGTTGATCCACCATTGTGTTGATGGTATTTTTCAACTCTAGAATTTCACCTTTGACATCAACGGTGATTTTCTTGGATAAGTCGCCTGTTGCAACCGCCGTAGTTACTTCCGCGATATTTCGCACCTGTGCCGTTAAACTTCCCGCCATGAAGTTCACGCTGTCAGTTAAATCCTTCCAAGTGCCAGCCACGCCGCGCACATCGGCTTGCACTCCCAGTTTTCCTTCACTGCCCACCTCACGGGCAACTCTTGTTACTTCCGATGCAAAGGAACTGAGTTGATCCACCATGATATTGATGGTATTTTTGAGTTCAAAAATTTCACCTCTGACATCGACGGTGATTTTTTTAGATAGATCACCATTGGCGATCGCAGTAGCAACTTCGGCAATATTTCGCACCTGTCCGGTGAGATTTCCCGCCATTAAGTTAACGTTGTCGGTTAAATCTTTCCAAGTCCCTGCTACTCCCCGGACTTCTGCTTGCACGCCCAACTTCCCTTCAGTTCCCACCTCACGGGCAACCCGCGTTACTTCTGATGCAAAGGAATTCAGTTGATCCACCATCGTGTTGATGGTGTTTTTCAACTCCAGAATTTCGCCTTTGACATCCACAGTGATTTTCTTGGATAAGTCGCCATTTGCAACCGCCGTAGTCACTTCCGCAATATTCCGCACTTGCGCCGTCAAGCTTCCCGCCATGAAATTCACACTATCGGTCAAGTCTTTCCACGTACCCGCTACCCCGCGAACTTCTGCTTGACCGCCCAATTTTCCTTCAGCACCCACCTCACGGGCAACTCTTGTTACTTCCGATGCAAAAGAATTAAGTTGATCCACCATGATGTTAACGGTGTTTTTCAACTCTAAAATTTCGCCTTTGACATCAACAGTGATTTTCTTGGATAAGTCGCCATTCGCTACCGCCGTTGTCACTTCCGCAATGTTACGGACTTGGGCTGTCAAATTCCCTGCCATCAAGTTAACGTTATCGGTTAAATCTTTCCAAGTCCCTGCTACACCCTTAACTTCGGCTTGCACGCCCAATTTACCTTCAGTTCCCACCTCACGCGCCACCCGCGTTACTTCTGATGCAAAGGAATTAAGTTGATCCACCATCGTGTTGACGGTGTTTTTCAACTCTAAGATTTCGCCTTTCACATCGACAGTGATTTTTTTGGATAAGTCACCATTTGCGATCGCAGTTGCAACTTCGGCAATGTTGCGAACTTGTCCGGTAAGATTACCAGCCATCAAGTTAACGTTATCAGTCAAATCTTTCCAAGTGCCAGCAACACCTTGCACTTCGGCTTGAACGCCCAACTTCCCTTCGGTTCCTACCTCACGTGCAACCCGTGTTACTTCCGAAGCAAAAGAACCAAGCCGATCTACCATCGTGTTAACGATATTAGCAGTTTGCAGAAACTCACCTTGAAGGGGTCTGCCATCGATTTCTGTTGCGATCGTTTGCGATAAGTCACCATTGGCGACTGACCGAATTACCCGAGTAGTTTCAGCCGTTGGTTGAACTAAATCTGTAATGAGAGTATTGACAGAAGTAACGCAATGTGACCAAGAACCATGAACATCTCCGAGAGAGGCGCGTTCAGCAATTTTGCCTTCTTTGCCGACAACGTTACCAATCCGTTGTAGTTCTGCCGCCATTCGCTCATTCTGGTGAATAATATCATTGAGCGTATCAGCGATTTTCCCCGCTACACCAGTATGATCTATGGGCATCCGAGCAGAGAAATCACCCTGTTTAACAGCATTCAGCGTTCTTAGTAGCTGATTTAAATCTAGATTATCGCTGTCTCTAGTTAACTGTTCGGTTGCCATAGCCTTATCTCTAAAGAATTTCCTGGGTTTTGGTGTTTAAAGAAGGTTTTCTCAAAGCAGAAAGTTGATTTTAACTGCTTTTAGGTTTTCTGGTACTCGTTATAGCAACAAATCTTAGGTAATCTGATTAGCTTGGAGTACGTCATTATTTAACTGCTGAATGTCCCCAGTAGTTGCTGTGCATAGCACAGAGGTTCGTGAAGCTGAGTTTAAACCCGGCTCATCACTGAGGCCAATCAGTTTTACAGCCAGTTGTGTAAAACTTTTAGCGAGGTTAGTTTGTTTAGCTTTAATAACCAAAATACTATTTTGGTTGTAGAGATAATAATCAAGTTTACCTTTTAGTTTGTTCTCTTGAATTAGTCACTCAATATTCCGGTTTACACTCGTAATGTGTACTAACTCTAATGATAACGAGGGAAATTAAAATTTCTCAAAGGGCAACGCAGGAGGGCTTGATCAACTGCATTGGTAATCTCTTTTGTAGAGATGGCGATTTATCGCGTCTCTCTAACGTGTCAGTTTTTATACGCGATAAATCGCTACATGAGGGGTTTCTAGCTTATCCCAAGCGTAGTTTAGTTGATTTCACTTAGACTATATTTTATTTCCGGTAATAAATAGATTCATAAGTTCGTTACAACAATTGCTGCAATGATTTAAGCCTTTCTTATACATGGAAGAACATTTGTTGCAAAGCATTAAACAATTGCAGCAACGGCTTATACATTTGTAAGAAAGACTTAAGCCTTTCTTATACATGGAAGAACATTTGTTGCAAAGTATTAAGCATTTGCAGCAACGACTTATACATTTGCAAGAAAAACTTAAGCCTTTCTTATACATGAAGGAATCTTAGCTGCAAAGGTTTAAATTTTTACAACCTCAAGCGTAAAAGCGTAGGCATAGCCCGTCGTAGATATCGCTTTCAATACGGTTCGGTTCAGCAAAGACGCGATAAATCGCCGTCTCTACAATAATTTTTATTAATGGTTAGGCATCTACTTTCTAAACCGTCACGCCCTCCAACTCCTCATCTGTCAACTCATATAATTGCCGCAACTTATCTAACTTATCAGTATCAGCTTCCCAGAAACCCCGCCCATGCGCCTCCAACATTCTCCCTAAAATATTGCGAAAAGCTTCAGGATTTGCCTTACGCAATTTATCCGCCATCTCTGCATCTAACGCATAAGTATCAGCCGCTTGGTCATAAACCCAATCATCGGTAAAATCGGCAGTACCACCCCAACCAATCAACGCCGTCATCCGTTGGGAAATTTCAAACGCACCACCAGAACCTTGATTCGCCATCGCTTGCGCCCATTTGGGATTTACCAACTTGGTGCGATACTCCATTCGCAGCAAATCATCTAAATTGCGGGGTGTAGTATCCTTCGAGAAACTTTCCACAAAGCTGGTTGTAACCTTCTTACCGCTTTGTTTTTCTGCTGCCTTTTTCAAACCACCCGTATTGGCGTAATATTCTTGAATATCAGTTAAACCATATTCTACCGAATCGATTTCTTGAACAATGCGATCGCTAGTTTTTAACAATGTATTCAAAATTTCCGGTCTAGCTTGACCTTTATCTTCTCTCCCGTAGCTGAATACATTGCGACTTTGCCAAGTATTGCCTAACTCTTCACCAGATTCCCAGTTACCATCAACCACCCTATCATTTACCAAAGAACCAAAATCACCCGCCGGATTAGAAAACAATCTCGCTGATGCATTTTCCACCCCTTGGGCTTTTAAAGCTAAAGCATGTCTTCTAATAAAATTCTGATCATCCGGTTCATCAGCATCAGCCGCCCGTTGAAATAAATCATCCAACAATTCGATGATATTGACAAAACTATCTCGGAAAATTCCAGACAAATTACCCAACACATCAATGCGGGGATGTCCAACTTCCATCAACGGCTTTAATTCATAACGAACAATTCTGCCAGTTCCTTCCTTAACAGGTTCAGCCCCCACCAATTCCAACAGAATCCCCAAAGATTCACCCTTAGTTTTAATCGCATCCAATCCCCACAACATCACCGCCACCGTTTCTGGATATGTCCCATGTTCATCCAAATGCTGGGCGATAATTTTTTGAGCAATTTCTCGTCCCCGTTCATAAGCAGCAGGTGAAGGCATCCGATAAGGATCTAAAGCATGAATATTTCTTCCAGTCGGTAACACACCAGCCCCATCCCGCAACAAATCTCCACCAGGCGCAGGCGGAATATATTCCCCATTCAACCCCCTTAACAAATTCGTCAACTCATCAGTAGATTGCATCAACAAATCCCTTATTAACCTTTCCTCCTCCTCTCTTTCTTCTTTGCGTCCTTTGCGCCTTTGCGGTTCGTTTTCTTCCTCTTCCCCCCCAAAATATGCCTCCAAATACGATCCTAATTCCTCCTCATTCGGTGCTTCCCCCAAAGTATGCAACCCAGAAGAAAACAACCGATTCTCTAAAACTTGTAAATATTCGTACAACTCCACCAAATAATCATCAAAAGCATGACTGCTAAACATCCGAATATTTTCGGGAGTAAACGCAATACCCAACCGTTTAGCATCCTCAAACGGACAATCTGCATCTAAACCAGAGTCCACAATTTTTTTACAAATGCCTTCCTTAAGCACATAATTCTTTTGCGGATCTTCACGATACTCCGAAATCAAATCCCGCAATGCCACCAATTCCTTATATAAACCTGCGCGACCATAAGGCGGTACATTATGAGAAATCAACACACCATAACCGCGACGTTTTGCCAACATCGATTCCGAAGGATTATTCGCTGCATATATATATAGATTAGGCAAATTTCCTAACAGAATATCCGACCAAGAATAACCCGTATTCCCCAACGGAGAACCAGGCAACCATTCCACCGTTCCATGCATCCCAAAGTGAACTATAGCATCAGCTTCAAAGTCATTTTGCAGCCATTTATAATAAGCTGCATATTGGGGATGGGGCGTTAAATCTCGTTCAAACATTAAGCGCATGGGATCACCTTGTATCCCTAATGGTGGTTGTACACCTATCCACACATTTCCTAATTGCACACCGCCAATCTGGAATTCGTCGCCATAAGTTTTAATTCCAGTTCCCGTGAGAGATTTCCATTGTTTTTCGATGCGGGAAGTTTGCAGATATCCCAGCCATTTTTCTAATGTACGGGCGTTAACAGATACCGGGATATTCTCCGCGTCATTTAAAGATTCATCCGCCTCTTTCACCCAGCGAATCAATTCTTCCCCATCTTCTGGTAAATCTCCGACGGTGTAACCTTGTTCTTTGAGTGCATGGAGAAACTTCAGCAAACTACGCGGGACATTTAATAATGCAGCTGTGCCTACAGCACCATAACCCGGTGGGAACCCATATAAAATGATGGCAATCTTGCGTTCCGATGCAGGTTTTTGCCGCAAAGCCACCCAAGTTTTCACCCTACTAATTAATCGCTGCACCCGTTCGGGAACCAGATAAATATTTTCGCCCACTAAACCACCGAGGGGAACGGTATCAATAGCCCCATCCAATTCTGGTAATGCGTACAACACCACACTTTGCAAACCGCCGACACCTTGGCGCGTCCACGAGTAAATATCTTGAATTAATAGTGGTGCAGCAACAATATAAGGTACATTCTTGGCAGTGAGGATGCGTTTTGCTACTTCTATCTGACGGCCTGCTTCCATTGAACCAGCCGGGCCACCCACCAGAGGAAAGCCAATTGTAGAGACGATCGCATCTACTTTTACTGCTTCACTTGATAGTGAGGGAGTTTCTATATTACCTAGTTGTCGTTGCTGAATTTCATAGTCGGTTGTCATTAAATCTCGTACCGCCACATGTCCTTCTACGCCGTTGATGAAGATGGGTAAAGGAGTTAAGCCAGCTTTTTCAAAACTGCGAATTAGTTGGGGAATGTAGGGTTGTTTGGTGATGACGTGTTTGCGGTAGAGTAAAATTCCAACAACAGGTTTTGTAGAGACGCGATTCATCGCGTCTCTACAATGGGTTTTATACCATTCCAAATATTGGCGGGGGGATTCAAAAAACCCTTGATAGTCGGGGTGGAGTAATCCGATGTTGGGGGTTTCAATTAGCGGGGGAATGTCGCCGACTTTTAAATCTAAGTATTTTTCTGCTAGTGTCCAGAATAATGAAGCGACGTTTTCTGGGCCGCCTGCATTCCAGTAACCATAGATAATTAACCAGTTTCGTAAGTCCTGAACTTTTTGCACTGGGACATATTTCAGTAGTTTGGGGCCAATTTTTAAGAAGCTGATGTAACCAGCGAGTTTATCTTCTTCTCGTCCATTGCTAAATTTGTCGAGGATGAATTTTACTGGTTTGGGCATTCCTTTGGGTTTGTCGCCAATGGCAAATATACCCAACTTGGTTAAACTCATCAATTCCAAGGCTGACTCAAAGACTAAGCGAATGGGAATTTGGGAAATGCGATCGCGCAGCCACACAACTTGGTCATAATCAAACAGGAGGCTACCGAAAAACACATCAGCCCCATCAAGTGCTGCTTCTACCTCAGTGCGTTTGTTGGTAAGATCGCGATCGCTAAATACCCGAATATCCAACTCAGGACAGCGAGAGTTAGCCAAAAAGGCTGCTTTTCTGTACAAGTCAGCGTTGAACGATTCAAACCCAGCAACCAAGACGATGCGTTTCATGCCTGTAAGCTACGAAATATTTCTTTACTTAAATTTTAAACGTGCTTTCAGGTTGAGTGTTAAATATCTACCTACAGATTCTGGTCAGTAATTCCTTGAGATAGTTAGGGCTTTACTATCACCAATGCCTTTCGGATGAGCTGAATTTTTGGCTACTTTTTAATACAGCAATGTTAACAATGCTTATAATCAGCCTTTGAGACGTTGTTATTTTTCTTAGTTCATGGTTGCTGATGCACACTTTTTATCTTTTCTTACCTTCTCCCAAAACTTCTATATCTTCATCTTCCGAAACTGGATTCTCCCAAAATAATTGCTGAGTAACTTGCTTTTTTTGGATTATGTTAATTAATTTATCTCCATTTTTCAACAACCACAAATATCTTTGTATGCCAATAGGTTCATTGAATGGAAACATAAGTAGTTCTGGATAAAATCTTTTAATTAAATCATTGGTAAGCATTTGATGACGCTTATAATCGGGCGGCAAACTTAACATTATTTCCATAATTTTACGATGAGAGAAGGGAGATATACGGAAGGCATTATTTACATGACCATACTGTTGTGGGCCAGCCCAACATCCTAATCTCAGTTCTATGAATACAATGTCTAGTACTGTAAAAGTATTTTTAATTGGTAAATTACTCAGCCATTTATTTGCTTGCTCTTTGAGGTAAGGAGTAGCTGGAACGTCAATTCTTCGTAAAAGTTCACTTGGGGAGAGATAAGTGGATTCTGTATCTGAAACGCGCCAATAAAGTGAACGTCCAACTTCGCCAGCCAGTCCAAGTAATAATCCACGTGAAGAATCTAACTGTTTAATTGTCCGAGCATTTTTCCACGAATTTCCAGCAACACAATTTCCGGTTCTATACAACCATTCATTTAGTTCTGTTTCCGTTGCCTCTTCAAATTCTATAACCCTATAATTTAATTTAAACCTTTTTGCCATTTGAGAGGCGACTTCACAATCGAGTCTTCCTCCTTTAGTAGGTATTCTTATGGTGAAAAATTCAATATTTTGGAGATATTCTCGCGCACATGCTAAGAGCATTCGTGAGTCTCTTCCAGCTGTTAATGCCATATAAACCGGAGCATTCTTAGCAAATGCTGCGATATTATTCTTTACAATAGAGCCAATTTCATATATGGAACTATCAACATCTTGAGCCGTAGTTATTTCGTCGGTAAGCCAATGTCTTGTTGATTGCCAATTATCCAAATCTAAAAAATGATTGGGTAATAGTCGTTCAACTGAATGTCTTGGCGTTAAACCAAACGGATACCAGTTATCCTTTATAGGAATATCTAGTGAATTAATTAACTCATAATTATCTTTAGAATCTTCCGAATATGGAATTAAGACTGTTGATGAAGCAGCAATTTGCTGTTCAGCACAGAATACTATTGCTAGAGAACCTAAGGGATCTAAATAAACACGCGAGATATTCCCTGTGAGAAAAATCGCAACGAAACGTCCACCAAAGGCATAAAGTGATGATTCCAGTTGAGAAGCAGCGCTGCTATCCTCTAGAGACACTGACATCTGTAGGCTTTTCTTCAGCAATAGACCATTTGTATTAATTGGATAGCCGAGTAACCATCCTATAAATGAGGAATCAGAAGCCAGAATTTCTATTACTGGCAAATCTTGATGGAATCCTAAGCACCAAGAACTATTACGTCGTATATTCCAATTTTCTGGTATATTATTTTCTGTTTTACATAAAATAAACTGTTGGATTAAGACATCATGATTAATAGTCATAACTATCCGTCCCATAAAAAAGAAATACTTTATAGCATTTTCATATATCATAATACAAAAACTTACGAGCGTATTACTAAGCCTATTACTCTTAGTAATATTTTGGACTTATTACATAATTAATTTTTATTGATACACAAATATTTTTTAATTTTAATTAAATTTTTACCTTTGTTTAAAGTCGCTGTTTTAAGGGCAGTTAAACTATCCTTGAAAGGGTGAGATTAGTTAGCTTTAAGGAGGCAGAAGGCAGGATAGCGCAGCGGTAGCGAGTCCGCGAACGTCGGCAGAAGGCAGGAGGAATCCCCATAAATAAATAAATTTACTTGCTCTGAAACCCTCTTAGCAGAGGGAAGAATTATTTTCTATAACCTCCTGCGTCCTGCAAGAACTCTCCTCTGCCTTTCTTCTGTCATTTGCCTGCTACTTAAATCTTAAAAGTTTTGCTATATAAAGCTTCCAATGAAAATTTTATTTTGTACTTGCTGGCAGTTCATAAAAAGAACAATAGAGCCAAATTCATTACAGCACGAACGTAAGATAATGAAGTCTTAAACTATCTCTAAAGTTAAGCTCCAAGGCTGCCTCCTTTTAAGTCACTGTTATTAACATGATCATTGACTTTCAGAGACGCATCATTTCGGCTATTATTAAAATCAATCATTGCAAGTATGATTTCAAGCGATGTTGGGACTATTCTCCATTAGGAAAAACCAGTTAAATTCTCTTTTCCATCGCCTGCCGCAGAAAATTCTCCACCCCAAACCGAGTTCATTGATGGAATTCTCCAGTAACTTCACAAAATTTAAAGATCCGATGTTGACCCTGCTTTTTTAAGAAGTTTATCTGATTAATTTCCTGGAAGTGTCTAGAAGCGATCGCGTATTTATTAATACTGTCAACCATTATGTGTTCAGTTACTCAAGGTTGATAGGAATGCCAAAAGGCAGACCTATAAAGGGTTTACAGCTTTATAAACATACTTTACATCAAGCAGTGCTTTTGGCTTGGCATCGAAATAGGTACATTTGTCATAGCTTTCTACTTTTACAAAGCGTTATTATCTGAATAATGGGGTTAATTGCTGCATTTCAATTTATTGCAACAATCACCTAGTTCTTCTCGATTTTGATAAATTATGATGGTTGTGTTTTTTCTTCCAAAAAACCTTGTAAAAAGCGGATTATCCCACATAAACTCTGCTTACAAAGTTCGCAAAAAAAACTTATTTTACTTACCAGCGTAGTAATGCTAAAAATAATGTGAATATTGCCAACAAATACTTAAACAAATTTATTAACAAAACTTTGTCTCTATAATTGGAAGAGTTTTGAATTAGTGTGATAAATAAGTAAGTTGAGGATTAAATCATGAAATTTGGAATTGATAGTGGACACAATTGTCCACCAGATACAGGAGCTAGAGGCATTAAAGTTGAGGATAATTTAACTCTAGATGTGGGTAATAGAGTTATAACCAAGTTAAGAGCTTTAGGACATGAAGTCGTCGTATGTAAACCAAGTAGTGCTCGTACAGTAACTGAATCGCTCTCAAAAAGATGTAGCACAGCTAATGCGAGTAAATTAGATATTTATGTCTCGATTCATTTTAATGCTTTTAACAGGCAAGCTAATGGCACAGAAGTATTTGCAACTAGTGAAAATGGCAGAAGAATAGCCAAACCTGTATTAGATGAAATCGTCAAGTTGGGATTTTTTAATCGTGGTGTTAAGAGTGGTTCCCACTTGTATGTCCTGAAAAATACAGATATGCCTGCGATTCTTGTAGAATGTTGCTTTATTGATTCGCAAAAAGATATGAATCTTTTTAATCCAGAAACAATGGCCAATGCAATTGTCAAAGGCTTAACTGGTAAATTGCCAAGTGTTCCTGTTAATCCCGTACCAGATGAAGAAGATAATGTAGATGCCACTATTCTCAGACTGCAAAAATCTTTAAATCGACTCAAAATAACTGATAAAAATGGTAAGGCGTTAGTAGAAGATGGCATAACCGGGGCTAATACAAAATCTGCCTTAGAAAAATTTCAGGCTATTGTCGGGGTTCAAGCGACTGGAATTGCTGACTCAGCTACATGGAATGCCATAAATCTAATTTTGGCAAAACGGATTATCAGACCAAACCATGCTGGTGGTGCAGTTGTCAGATACTTGCAATACCGTGTAGGTGTTGAGGCTGATGGCGTTTATGGCCCGCAAACAGAAGTTGCAATTAAGAACTTTCAAAAGCAAAATGGTTTAGATGCCGATGGCATTGTGGGGCCTGCTAGCTGGCAGAAATTAATTGGTTAGATTGAGGGGTAGGTATTGTTCGTAGTTGGCGTTTTAGCGCTAAAGCACCAACTATGAACTTATGACTCTTAGCTAACTCGTGAAGGTTCTAGATGGTATTGGCTATTACGTCAGTTTCCTAAATTTTAAGAATGCTTAGAGAGGATCGAGTTTAAACTCACAAGCGACGCAGAATAGCCCGTCGTAGACATCGCTTTAAGCCGTTGATCTAAAAATAATTAAAAGAAATAACCAGGGCGTAGGAAGTCACCTATGCTGCTGACAGGAATATGTTCAACTTAACCAGGTTTACGTTTGATAACTATCAATCGCACTTGGTCATAGGTAATTTCCTATCGCTCTGGTGCTTTTTTGGCGGTGAAGTTTCGCCAAAAGTATAAAAGTAAAGGGCTTTTCAAGCCTATAACAATTATTACTATTTTGTTGTATAAGTGGACACATTTTTTTTGGTTTTCAAATTTATTTTTTATGTTATAGCAATGGACAAGGCTAATCACTGGACGAACTAAAAAGCTATTTTTCTACATAAGAATATTTGGGTTCTAGCACTCACAGTAAAGACGTTACACTCCAACTTTTTTACATGATCGACAGACAAATTATTTGATATCTAAAATTCATCACCCTAGTGTGTAGATATAAGCTTGTCTTAACCGACGTTGATTTATCAGTCTATTCTTGTTCTTCTAGGCGCGATCGCAGCCGTTTTCCCTGAAGTTCTGTTATGATTAATAGACCCACAAGGTTCATGATTTCTAAATAATTTTTCTGTAGAATTCTCAACTCCTGTAAATTCAATCCACCCTTTTCTAACTTCTTAATTTCTCTAACAAAATCTTCAAAGGCTTGTTCCACTTTTTGCAGTTGACTGTTAACGTCTTTTTCAACTAATAAACGCAGCCGTCCCGCTTCTTTTTTTGATAGTTTATCGCCCTCTGCTTCTCTCAATGCAGCAAAACTGTCTAAATGCTGAAGTTTTTCATTAAGATCGCCCAAAGTGTCTGGATGCCCGACGAGTTACTTGCAATAAAGCTTGACATGATTCTCTGACGGGGCGACGAGCTAATTTTACATAAGTTTTCACGAGTAGGGCATCTCTAAGATAGTTACCCAAGTAGAAGCAATTTTATCAGTGCGATCGCTTTCGTTGTGCGGTAAATAACGTTGTCAATTCATCAATGCGTTCTCTCAGCAGAATTGAATAATCATCTTATCGACAATATTCAGGAAAATTGGCACAGAACATAGAGACTGGCGCTAAAAGAGATATCTAAACGTCAGCATTCTCACAATCCATCTGCACCACACAATTTCTTCCTTGTGCTTTTGCCTGGTAGAGTCCCTGGTCAGCAGCAGCAATTAAGATTGCGGGAGATAATTGGCTATGAGGAGTGATGGTTGCCACACCAAGACTTAGGGTGATGAATTCATTGACATGAGAATAGAGATGAGGCATTTTTAATGCACTAACATTCTTCTGAATATCTCTTGCAACTGCCATGGCCCCTTCGATATCAGTATTTGGCAAAATGACCGCAAACTCTTCTCCACCATAACGAGCGACTAAATCAGCGGGGTGTTTAGCTGTCTGAGAAATTGCCTTGGCAACCTGTCTGAGTCCATCATCTCCTGCCAGATGTCCATGCGTATCGTTGTAAAGCTTAAAGTAATCGACATCACACAAAATCAAAGATAGCGAACCTTTCTCTCGTGCCAACCTTTCCCACTGTGCGTTTAACGTATCATCAAAGCAACGTCGATTTGCCACTTGGGTTAGACCATCAGAACAGGCAAGACGCTGTAATTCATGGTTTGCTTGTTGTAATTGGTGGTAAAGTTCTGATTGCTGAATAGCGATCGCAGCTTGTCCCGCTAACTGGTTAAATAGATTAATCTCCGATTGCTGCCATTGTCTGCTATTACGGCATTGGTGAGCGATCAATAGTCCCCACAAACGCTCTTGCTGCAAAATAGGCACAACAAGGTTTGCCCGGATTTGCAAACTCCGCAAAAGGTCAACATGACACGGCGATAGTCCCGCATTTTCAACGTCTTCGATCGCTCTGGTGTTACCTTGTTGATAGTAAGCTGCACGTGTAGATTGAAAGCAGGTGTCCATGACGTGAAATCCCAAAATCGACATGCACCCTTCTGCTAAGGATTCTACAGCGACTAATCCACTCCAGTCTGGCTCAAACTTGTAGATCACCACTCGGTCTACCTCAAACAGTTGTCGCACTTCGGCTGCTGTGGTTTGCAAAATCTCGTCCAACTCTAACGATTGTCGAATTCGCTGCGTCACAGCCGCGACAATTCGCTCGGACTCGCTTTGGTGTTGGACATGCCCCTCAACCTGCTTACAATTTGCCAATGCTACATTTAACGCGATCGTATCAAAATGAGGGGTTGTAGTAACGGGCATTGCACTGGGTTTAGCAATCAAATGGCCTTGAGCAAGAGTTGCACCTCGTTCTTGCAGCCAGTTCAGTTCCTCAATGCACTCAATTCCTTCAGCAACGGTTTGGATGTTTAATTTTTGAGTAATCTCTAGAAGCTTCTCGGTAATTGAGGCTTTGTACAGGTCTTGATGCACATTTCTAATTAATTCCATGTCCAGCTTGATAAAATCTGGACGTAACTGATGCAGCAAGTTTAGGCTGGAATAGCCAGAACCTAGGTCATCAAGGGCGACTAAAAACCCAGCATCCCGGTAGTATTGGAGCACTGCTTTGAGGTGGGCTAAATCTTGAGGATTATCTGACTCCACGACTTCAAAAACAACCCGCTCATGGGGAATGCTAGCAGCATCAATTGCCTCTACCGTACTACGTAGGCAAAAAGCTGGATCATAAAGTGATGTTGGTGCAAAATTAATGAAGATGTGCCCACTCACTTGATAGCGGCTGAATTGAGTAATTGTGCTGAGGCGAGCCACTTGGTCAAGTTGTGGTAGGAGTCCGGCTTCGGTTGCTAACTCCAGAATTGGCCCCGGTAACACTAAATTGCCTTGTTCATCCAGTCCCCGCAAGAGCGATTCATATCCAAAAATCTGCGATGTATCCTTAATTGAGACAATTGGTTGAAAGTAACTGGTGAATCGTTCTGTTGCCAGCATTTCAATCAGCCAGTCGGATTGGTTGAACTTAATAAAGCGTTGTAATGAGGTTATATCACTAAAATCGTGGAGTTGAGGTTGCATAGCGCCTTGAATGAAAAGGACTTGCGTCTCTTTTAATTCTCTCGGTGCAAGTAGTTGGGCCAGATTACGCGCAATTTCTAGGGACTGTCCGGGTCTACAGTCCAAACTCAGACCTGGACGCTCGTGCATCAGTTCATACTCAAGGGCAAACTGCTGTAGGTAGGTGGTGACTTTTTTCAGGGTATGTGGAACGGGGAACCAGAGAAAGAGCCTACCTGCCTCCTTAGTCCGGCAGCGTGCAATATTACGACAAGCACAGATTTTGGAGATAGGACATATGTGGCTCATAGCTAACTAATTTGCTTAATCCGATTTACTTTATTATTCCCATTATTTTTCCTATAAAAGATAAACTAGACTTCAAATATATGAAGATTTGATGAGTTAGGTTAATTGAATAATTTAGCTGCTCAGGTAACTCGCCAGCATCTCCCCAAAATTATATTAAATACTCAATTAATTACCGATATATTCTGTGCAATTAATCAAAATAGCGAAAATTTAAATTAATAATTAAATTTCTAAATTAAAGATAAAGTCAGACAAGATTAGGAATAGTTTTAGCTAGATTAACGTAAGTCCGATGAACCTCTCCATGCCTTTAACTAAAGCTAAATTTTCTCTCACCCGTAGGAGCTACGCTGTATACACAAGTCTTATAACATTGTTGCTACATAAGCTTTAAATTTCCCCAAACCCGAATAAATTTGCTGGCACAAAACTCTCAATTTCTGCCATTTTTAAACTATCTATTACCCACATCTTTATTAACAATCTTGAATCCATTGTTTTATAAGAATAAGAAGGTTTAGATTTTCTTTTGATCTTGGCAAATTATCCCATATGTTTCGATAAAAACGCAATTTTATTCAAAATAGACAACGTAGCTTTAAGGCTTCGGGATTTGGTGAGCGATCGCTCTGGCAAATGTTATTTGAATTTTCCCAGCCCTTGCTATACGAACAAAAAGAAAGCAATTAAAATTGCACTGAGAATAATAGCGATCGCAATAGCATATTCAACTCTGCGACTAAAAAATCCTACAGCAGCAATCAGGATGATCGCGAGCCAGATAATGCCAAAATACTGCTCTTTTTGTAAACTGCGGGCAATTAGTGGGTCTGTGGCTGGTGAGGGTGTTTCTTGAATGGTTTTTGGAGAGATATCTAACGCTGGTATTTCTTGCACGAATAAATTCATAAATTCCTCTGGTATAAACATGCATTTACATGGTTTCTGCACAGCAGCCGAACACTCAGCTATTCTCACTCCTTGCAATCAGAGTTGCAATTGCCTTGACTAACTCCTCTGGTTCGACGGGTTTGGACATATGTTTTTGAAACCCTGATTCGAGTGCTTGTTGCTGGTTGATTTCTCCGGCATAAGCAGTTAAAGCGATCGCGGGAATCTGTTTAGCTTGCAATGCCTGCAATGTTTTAACTTGGCGCATCAGCATATAGCCATCTGTTTCTGGCATCCCAATATCACTGAGCAGAATATCTGGTTCTGACTCTGCCAATACTTGCAGTGCTTCTTTTGCCGATGCCACAGCAGTCACCCTTGCTCCAGCTTGCTCTAGGACAAATGTGTGGAATTCACGAGTATCATCGTCATCGTCCACAACTAAGATTTGGATCGCTGCAAGGATTTCAGTTGTAGGAGAAGCATTTAAGGCAGCAATTATCTGTTGTTTTGGGGCTAACTTTTTTTTGATGAGCGGTATCCTAGCCGTGAAAATAGCTCCTTGCCCTTCACCTAAACTTTCTGCCCAAATCGTGCCGCCATGTAATTCTATCAGATGACGGACAATTGCTAATCCTAAGCCCAACCCACCAAACCTTCGGGTTGTTGTGCTATCAGCCTGACGAAAATATTCAAACACATGAGGAAGAAATTCAGGGCTGATTCCCTTGCCTGTATCGCTGACGGTAATTTGAGCTTGAGTATCAACGCGCTCCAGTTGAATAGCAATTTTTCCTCCTTCAGGAGTGAATTTAACGGCATTCGATAGGAGATTCCAGATAACTTGTTGTAAGCGACCGGAATCACCCAAAACTTGCCCAAAAGAAGCATCTAGCATTGTCTGAATTTTAATATTTTTAGCCTCTGCGGCCAATCGCACTGTCTCTAATGCCCCCTCAATCACAAGCACTAGGTTGACGGGAAACATGTTGAGGTTGAGCTTGCCTTGTAAGATGCGAGAGACATCGAGCAAATCTTCAATTAGTTGAGCTTGTAATTGAGCATTCCGCTCGATGGTTGCAATAGCTTTCTTCACCGCTGCTGCATCAAACTCACGAGTCTGTAAGAGTCTCGCCCAACCAAGAATAGGGTTGAGAGGCGATCGCAATTCATGGGAAAGCACTGCCAGAAACTCATCCTTAATGCGGTTGGCTGTTTCGGCTTCAGTTCTGGCAGCTTGCTCAAGTTGCAGGAGGCGATCGCGTTCGGCTTCTGCACTCTTGCGTTCGGTAATGTCAATTACTGAGCCAATATAACCTTTAAATTGACCGTCTACCCCAAACCAAGGATTAGCAGCATCGATCACCCAGCGATACTCGCTATCTTTGCGCCGCAAGCGATACTCGATACGGAAATCCTCGTAGCGCCTGTTAGCTTGCAGGAAAACATTCTTGGCCTGATTGTAATCCTCTGGATGCACGGCGTTCAACCAGCCAAATCCCACACCCATTTCCTCGCTCTGACCTGTAAACTCATACCAGCTTTTACTGAGATATGTGCAGTAGCTATCTGTATCAGTTACCCAAACCATGAAGGGGGCATTATCAGCCATATTGCGGAACTGTTCTTCGCTTTCACGAAGTGCTTTCTCTGCCTGTTTGCGATCGCTGATATCTGTAACAAAAATGCTTACTCCAAAAGCATTCGGGTAGACGCGATTTTCAAACCAGCGCTGCCAAGCCTGATAAAAGTATTCAAACTGAACAACGGTATTTTGTGCGAACGCCCGCTGAACCTGAGTATAAAACTCGCTTTTGACCACATCTGGAAACACTTCCCAAATGATCTTACCTAGCAACTCTTCCTTTTGGATGCCAACAACTTCTGCTACCTGGTCATTGACAAAGGTATAACGCCACTCTCGATCCAACACAAAAAACTGGTCTTGGATGCCAGCTAAGGCAGTCTCTAGGTGTGCTTTCGCCACCTCAGCTTCAATTCGCAGATATTGCTCCCGTTCCATTGCCTCCTGGCGGAGACGAGCCATTTTGAGGGCTGCCTCCACCCGCGCCAACAATTCACGAGCAGAAAACGGTTTAATTAAGTAATCATCGGCTCCCGCTTCTAACCCTTCCACTCGTGCCTCTTCTCCCGCCCGTGCCGACAACAGGATGATTGGAATTTTTCTCGTCTGCGGATCAGCTCGTAATTCTTGCAGCAGTCCAAAGCCATCTAATCCAGGCATCATTACGTCCGTCAGTACCAAGTCTGGTACACGCCCACGAGCAGAATTCAAAGCAGCTAAACCGTCCGACACTGATTCCACCTCATAATGCTGACTTAACAGCCGCTTGACGTAATCGCGCATGTCTGCATTGTCGTCAGCTAGAAGAATTCGGGCAGGAGAAGGTGATAGGTGATAGGTGATAGGTGATAGGTAAGATTCTTCCCTATTCCCTGTTCCCTGTTCTCTGTTCCCTTCCTCAGGTAGCCAACGCAGTGCCTCTTCTAGATAGGGTGTTGCCCCTAATGCAGTTGAAGCCAAGGTTCGAGGGGCACTAATCCGGTCTGGAGGCAGATGAGCAGATCCTGTTGGAATTGACACAGTAAAGCAACTACCTGCTCCTAAAACACTGGTGACATGGACTGTTCCACCATGCATTTGCACCAATTCTTGCACCAGCGACAATCCAATTCCTGATCCTTCAAAAGTGCGTCCTTGCGCTCCTTTGACGCGGTGAAATCGTTCAAAAAGGTGTGGGATTTCTTCTGCTGGGATACCAATTCCTGTGTCTTTCACTGCGAACTCAATATGGTCATTTGACCACTGTAAGCTGACAGTAATTTCTCCAACCATCGTGAACTTAAATGCATTTGAGAGCAGGTTAAGAACAATTTTTTCCCACATCTCTCGATCTACATACACTGGTGCTGGGAGGGAAGGACAATTGACTGATAACTGCATCCCTGCCCGTTCTACCGTTGAACGAAATACACTAGCTAGTTCTGCGGTGAAAGTGGAAAGGTTGGTGGGTTCGTATGAAGCTTGAACCCGTCCGGCTTCAATGCGCGAGAAGTCTAGCAGGCTGTTGACCAGTTTCAGCAGGCGTAGTCCGTTGCGTTGCACCATTTCTAACTGCTCTCGTTCTTTGGCTGGAAGCAGAGTGGCACAATTGGCTAAGGTTTCCTCTAATGGCCCCAACATCAGGGTAAGTGGGGTACGGAACTCGTGGCTGACATTACTGAAAAAGATGGTTTTAGCACGATCAATTTCTGCCAATGCTTCAGCGCGTTTGCGTTCTTCCTCGTAGGCTTGGGCGTTGGCGATGCTGGCTGCAATTTGAGCCGCAACCAAATCGATGAATCCTCTATAATTATCGTCGAATAGCCTAAAGGGATTTAAACCAGCAATTAATATACCAGCTTTTCCCGTTTGACCAGATGGTGCAATTGGCACAGCGATCGCTTGATGGGGCGATCGCTGCCAAACACCACAAGGTAAGCTACTAAAAGACACTGCCAAATCGGAAATCAATTTTGCCTGATGTGTTCTAATCACTTCCGCAAAGGGCCAAACTGAATCAGAATCGAGAGCTACTGTTTCTGGAACTGCTACGTGGTTTTCCCCAATGCGGCACGTTCCAGCCAGAAAAACTTGCTGCTGATCTGGGTCAACCAGATAAATCATTGCAAAAGGCAGGTCGTAAGGATTGCTCTCTAGACAATTCGCACTCAGTGTGCAGGCTTCATCAAATGTCCGTGCATCTGCCGTCCTCGCCGCTAGTTCGCGTAAAAGCGCTAACTGACGCTCACCGATGATGCGCTGCGTGTCCTCTGTATTGGCACAGATGATCCCACCTGTGTCGCCCTGGTCATTAGGAACCGGGCTATATGAAAAAGTGTAATAGGTTTCCTCTGGGTAGCCGTTGCGCTCCATAATTAGCAGTAGCGCTTCGTCGTAAGTGCCCTCGTTCTTCAGCATCGCTGATTCTGCTCGAGGCCCAATCTGATCCCATATTTCCCGCCATACATAGGAAGCTGGCTGTCCAAGTGCTTCTGGATGTTTGCCGCCAATAATACCCTTGTAAGGGTCATTGTAAAGGTTAATCAGTTCCTCGCCCCACCAGACAAACATAGGTTGACGGGAAGTCAGCATAATTCGGACAGCAGTCTTCAAACTCTGTGGCCACTGCTGTGTTGGGCCAAGGGACGTTTTTGACCAGTCCTGTTCTCGCATCCGCGCACCCATTTCACCCCCACCGAGAAGGAAATTTACGTCGGCGTTGCTTGCTAACGTTGACTCGTTCTTCACTGATTCCTCTCGATTGGTCATGCGTCGATTACAGGCTATATCTGTGGTCATCTTTTGGGAAAAATCCCCTCTAAATCAGAGGTTTATGATCCTAAACAGTCATTTTTGAGGATATTCAAGGACAGATATAGCGTAAAATCCCAGCTCTGCCGTGACTTTTCAAAGCATTGAGATTGCCTTTTAGCGGCAAGTTGCTGTTTTGGCTATTTTCTATTGTCACCTTTATATCATCTATATTCCAAGCTACCAAGGCCGATTCTCATTCAGAACTCACAAAGCCTACTCCTCTTCTCGGAAGTATGTTAAATTAACAATTTGACCACGTTCACCTAACTCATTGAGTAAACTACTAATTCGCTGTATTGCTAAAGGAGAAGGTGTTGCACGTCCATTTTCGCAACAATTAATTGTTGCAAAAGTGACATCAAACTCGGCGGCAAATTTTTCTTGAGACAGATTTAACTCTTGCCGCAGGGCACGAACTAGTTTGCCAATACTAATATTAGGTTGCTTGGCCACAAGTAAGCTTTCACTCTGAAGCATATAGATCAAAGTTTATAAAGCACTATATATTATCATTTCTACGACAGAGTGTTCTTTTGCGTCTATTAATCCTGAGATAGAGATTTTAATCTCAAGTTAGAGGATGTTTGAAAAGTATGATTGCTAACATCAAAATCTTAAAAAACCTAACCAAGTAATTTATTTTTTGTAGATCAAAAAAACTGAACCAATCGGCCCAAAATTTTCTACATAAGTTTTTTGGTTATAATACAATCCTGGAGACATACCCCCATCAAATAATATCCCTTCTTGAATCTTACCTAAACAGTTATTGCTAGCAATGCCTTCCAGGACATTATCAAACATATCTGGCAGTAACTCTTGATTAACTTGAGATAATTCAATATCTGAATTAGCTTTCAAGTCATTAACTAATAGTATTACATAGCCTTGATTAGTGATAGCTGCCAAAGAACGATTAGTTGCATTTTTACAAGCAAATTCTCCCAAATCTTGACAAATGTCTTTAAACTTACCCTGACGATAGAATCTGCCATTACCGCCCACTAAATTGTAATTGAGAATATCGCTTTTTCTTCTACCAGCCTGGATAGTAGCCTGTCGCTGCTTGGGTCTACCTCCTGATATCCCAAAAGAAGAACGCTTATTCTTAAATGCTCCTGAATACTCGACACCACGAGAAACATTTAAGCCTTGTGGTTTATCATCAGTATCTATATAGTCAGCATTAATTGCAGCAATCGGTAGCTGTCCGTTTAATTTGGCATTATCATCGGCAATGAGATCACGAAACTGCTTTGGTACATATTCTTTACGCAGTTTCCCCCTAGCATCTTTGGCATAAAGTTTATGAGATATACCAACATTAACTTTGAAATCTAATTCTGATGATTTGGGATTAAAAATAATCACATTGTTAATACCTCTTTGATTTTTTTTACCTTGATTATTGGTTTTAAAAAAATCAATACTGAACTTAGGATCTTTGCCAGGACAAGTTTTAGATGCTTTTGGCACTGAATTTGCTTCAATTTCTTGACAACCTGATAATAAACTTGCACCAATTATCAAGATAAATAACAAAAATAATTTTTTTGTAGACATAATAATGCAAAAAAAACCGCTACAGAATTACTATAGCGGGGAATAATTTAAAATTTCAGTCTGGAGTTAATCTGATCACCAAAACTTAAGAGAACCATTCTACAACAGCTTCTTCTTTGGTATTGGTATTTCGGGATGGTGTCTCACGGTTAAATTTCATCTGAATTGACCGGGTTTGCTCACCGTCAGCAGCTACAGCCAAAATCGGATAGTCAATTAAACCATCCTGGAAGGACATCTGGAAGCGGAATGTTCCATCTGGATTTAGCTGAATTGGCCGGCCACCAATGGTTACGGTAGCATCAGGTTCGGTTGCACCGTAGACTATCAACTCAGCATCGGCAATTAACCAGAACTGGCGCGGACGCATTGGTATGGCGGAAGCTGAGAAGCCAACACCTGACATTCCTGCACCGGAAGCAGTTAAGCCAGAGACGGTAGGAACTGCCCACATACCCACACCAGATGGGAAAACGTAGGAGCTAATGGCTTGTTCAGGACGTGCTGAACCTGGTACTTGGTGCTGGGAGCCGAAGATAGAACCAGCAACCCGTAGTGCTTCGGCAGATTCGGCTAAACCAAAGATTTGGTCGTAGATGGGGTTGCCGTTGGTATTCACAGGATTACCACTGGCGGTAGCTGCAATCTTCTTGGCAGGGGGAACTAGTTCGTATTGAGTCTTACCACGCAAATCTTCTTCAAAGTTGACAGTGATGAAGACATCCTCTATCCAGTCAGAAGGATAAACGGGAGGAATGTGTACTCTAGCAGAACGAGCGAGTACTAACCAACGACCATCAGCAGCACGATAGCCGATATCGATCACATAATCGCGATCGCTAACTGGAACTGGTAGATACCATTCTCTAGCTAGTTCATCAGCAGGATATTCTTGAATGCTGTGGGGGCTTTGGTATTCGATATCGATGTCTGTGACATCATAAATCCGTAGTGCCAGTTGTTGTCCCCCTTGCCGGCGCAGTTCCTCTTTGTGCTCATTAGGAATATCCCAGTAAGTGTAAGCCCACTGAGGATCACGTGGTAATAGAACAATCCGGCTTTCACCATAGCCAGAAGGCAAATCTGCGAGTCCTTCATCAACATCAGCTAGAGATCCACCAGTACGATCTTCCTGACCTAATTCAAACTTTGCAGCTTCCACGGTTTCCTGTGCCTCCAATGAACGAGATGGACTGAACGAATTTTTGCTGCGCTGGACTTCTTGAATTGATGCCAGCAATTGTGATTTACGCATTCGGCTATAGCGAGAGATGCTATATTCGCTAGCAACTTTGCGTAGTTGGCGTAAGGTCATCTCCTCTAGTGGCGGGCGTTCTTTTGCCATTAATTTGGCCTCCAGTAGTTTAAGCGGTAAATGATTTCCCCTGGTTAAAGAATGCTATGTAAAATGTCATCCACTCCAGATGAATTTCTTATTCCTGACTCCTGGTTTTGCCCAGTTTTTAAGTTTTTTAGTCTGTTTTTAAATTGGGGTCACTTCTTTCAATTCCTTAGTTATGCCAAAATCAGCATTTCTTTGGGATCGGAGAAGTTCTATTTGTTAAGTCAATATTAACCACTAAGCATATGTAGGGATCAAGTGTTTTCCATAGGTTTTTTGCCTGTTACACGAATTTATCAGCCCTTCCGGGATCTAATTGTCATGATATTATGACATCATTAGCTAGTTGGATGTTGAGCAATGGCAAAAATGTCAATTTTTCATGACATTGTGTTGTGTGTTGGTCAAAAACCTAAATCTACAAAGACAGGAGCAGGATTTAAAGGGGCTTGGTGTGAGGAATTAAACCCACTGTGCGATCGCGTAGCGTGCCTGAGGTAATCGTTAACTACAAAGATGTCTTCGGAGAATCTGAGTAGAGAAGTTTCCAAGTGACAGCGATATCGTGTAATTGCCGCAGCCCAAGCCAAATGGTTTTCACGCCAAGTTCACCATCACCTCTTCGACCTAAAAAGTCACCAAGATATGCAATCGTAAATATGGTGGTGTGTCAGGTGGGGTAGGATTTTTATTGATAGTGGCACACAAGGATTGCCATTCACTCTTTTCTAAAACTGTGTCACATGACTCTTCAGGTGCGATTAATTCAAAAACTTTTCCACGCATCTAACAAACATTTCCACACCCATTCCCAACGCCGTTTCGTCAAAATCAAACCGGGGATGATGATGAGGATACGCCAAATCTTTCTCTGGATTCGCAGAACCTAAAAAGAAATAGCAACCAGGAACCTCTTGCAAGAAAAATGACATATCTTCAGCAGCCATAGTTTGGCATTCTGGCACAATACCCAACGGGGTTTCTACCACTTCTTCTGCTACAGTTCGCACCAATTCTGCCATCTTCATATCATTAATTACTGGTGGATAAAGTGACCAGTATTCTAAGTCATAACTCGCACCATGACTTTGACAAATTCCGGCAATAATCTGCTCGACACGCTGGTTGAAAAAGCCTTTCAAACTAGGATTAAAATACCTGATAGTGGCACTCATTCTCGCTGTATCAGCAATCACATTCCGCTTGGTTCCAGCATGAAGTTCGCCTACTGTCACCACTGCTGAATCAATGGGATTCACATTCCGAGCGACAATAGTTTGCAAGGCATTCACCACCTGAGCTGCAACTACAACTGAATCCACTGTTTGATGCGGTAGTGCGCCGTGTCCACCTTTACCCAAAATTGTGCAGTTAAAGCACTCCACTGCTGCCATCAATGCCCCAGCCCGCACACCGACTGTTCCCAAGGGCAAATTATTCCACAAGTGCAAACCAATAATCGCATCAACATCAGGATTCTTCAGAACTCCAGCTTCAATCATCGGCTTTGCGCCTCCTGGTGATTCTTCTGCTGGTTGGAAGATAATTTTCACGGTACCGGAGAAGTCTTGGCGATGCTGTTGCAGATAATAAGCTGTACCTAAAGCGATCGCAGTATGTCCATCATGTCCACAAGCGTGCATCACTCCATCATGCTGCGATTTGTAGGGCACTTCGTTAAGTTCTTGGATTGGCAAAGCATCCATATCCGCCCGAATCGCCAAAACTTTCTCTGCACCTAGTTTGTTACCCTTGATGGTGGCAACAATCCCAGTGTGAGCAATGCCAGTTTGATGATCAATCCCCCATTCTTGCAGCTTTTGTGAGACAAACTCAGCCGTCAGTTTTTCTTGAAAACCCAACTCTGGTTGTTGATGCAATCGCCGCCGCCATTCTACCAATTGCGGTTGCAATGAACGGATTGAAAGTCGGATGCGAGATAGGTCAACAGAAGAGGGATTGGGAAAGGTAGAAACCATTATAAAGACAAGCTAGTTTAAGTAAAGCTAACTTAGGCAGCTAACTTAGTTTATTTTCTTAGTTTATCGTTCTGAATGTGTCAGTGTTTCCCAATCTAAATCTGATGCTATTTGAGCAAGTTTATCTAAATCAGTCAGGTTATCTAAATAGGGCAAGCAGCCTAAAACTGGCGTGTTAGTAAGTGATTGAATCAATTGGGGTGGTGTCCAGTCGGCTATTTCTGCATCCGTTCGGGGTTGGACGCAGTTGAGAACAATGCCTTTAAGATTGATGCGCGATTGTCTAGCTAATGCTACGTTCGCCACTGCTTGAGCGATCGCACCCAATCTCACTGGTACTACTAATACTGTTGGTAAACGCCATTCCCCTGCTAAATCAGCTACCGTTAATTCCTCAGTTACTGGCGAACCTAACCCTCCTAAGGCTTCTACAAGCACAAAATCACGTTGCGATCGCAACTTAGACAAAGCTTGCCAAACTACTGCTAAATCGACTCGACGATTTTCCCGTGCTGCTGCGATGGGAGGGGCGAGAGGTGCTTGGAAGTACAAAGGTGTAATTTCATCTGCGGTTTGTTCTAGTGCAAATAGCTTTTGATACCATTCGCGATCGCCAATTCCCGATTGAATCGGTTTCATGATTCCCCAGCTACGCTGTGGGTAATATTTTTGCCAATAGGCTGCTAATGCTGTTGTTAAAACAGTTTTACCAGCTTCTGTATCAGTTCCAGTAATCAGTAGTGTGTTTAACATTAATTTCTTTGGCCAGAAAATGGTTGTGTTTCATCAACCGGCGGAAAAGTTGGCGTTTCACCAGTAGTCGGAAGTGGGGTAGGTGTCTCTGTCGGAATTGGAAAAGGTGTTTCTGTTGGAATTGGAAAGGGTGTTTCTGTCGGAATTGGGATAGGTGTCTCTGTCGGAATTGGAAAGGGTGTCTCTGTCGGAATTGGGATAGGTGTCTCTGTCGGAATTGGGAGGGGTGTTTCTGTCGGAATTGGGAGGGGTGTTGGTTTGACTGGTTTTTCTAATGCAACATTGAGATTGTAATTGCTTTCGGTAACTCCTGGAACCAGTGTTACCTCAATACTATATCTACCAGTAACCAGTAATGTGCCTTCATAAGATGTTACTTGCTGCCCATTATTATCAATAGGTTGTTCATTGGGACTTAAGACTGTTAGCAAAACGCTGCTTCCTGGGTCAATCAACGTACTTAACTTGTCACCTTCCTGCCCAAAAAAAGTGTACCGGATTATTTGATTTGTTTTAAGAGTATCTTGAACTGCGGTTGTGTTATTAGATGCTCCTAGATTGAGGCGCTTACTAGATACAACAGGTTGATCGTTGGTGGGTGTGGGTGTGGATGTGAATGTAGTACCACCAGAAATCACTGGTGAAGGAAAATTTTGTGGAAGCGTCTCATCTGGGGTTTTCGACTGACTGCGGATGGAACTTACGAGTGCCCAAGAACCAAATCCCGCCACGATCACTACAGCAGTGGCAATTGCTGCGATCGCTAAAGGATTATCCAAGAGTGAACTAGGGGGACTTGGTGGAATCACAGGATCGGGTTGTTTCTTGGGCGAAGCTGCTGGTGCTACAAAATCAGGACGGCGGCCAACAGCCATTGTTTGCAAGTTAGATGTATTCAGGGAAGGAAGACTGACTTGCTGTAAAGGTTGTAGTGCTTGAGATACACTAGCAGCACTTTGGTAGCGATCGCTCGGTATATGATTCAACATTTGATTCAAAACCAGGGTCAATCGCGGATTAACTGTTACCCACCGCTGCCAATTCCAAGTTAGTTGGTTTTCGTCAAATAGATCCCTTGGTTCTTTACCAGTTAGCAAAACAATTGCACTCACCGCTAATGCATACAAATCACTACTAGGATAAGCTCCCCCTGTTTGCATTTGCTCACTAGGAGAGTAGCCTAATTTGCCCACGGTAGTTTCTGGCATTGCACTCTCTGGCGATCGTAAACGCGTTGCCAGTTCTTTTACCACTCCAAAGTCAATCAACACAGGTTTAGCGTCACTATCTCGCAAAATAATATTTTCTGGCGAGATATCCCGGTGAATAATCCCTCGACTGTGAATATGCTCTAAAACAGGCAACAACAACTGAATTAGCTGCAATACTTCTGCCTCTGTGAAAGTTTGTCCCACAGCTTGACGTTCAGCCAGCAAAGTTTGGTACGTTTGACCTGCAACGTAGTCCTCCACCAAAAATAAACGTTGGTCTTGCTCAAATCTTTCCCGGAATTTAGGGACTTGTGGGTGTTCAATTTGATATAAAATGGCGGCTTCTCGATGAAAAAGCTCTTGCGCCTTCTCCCAAGCCAAAGCCTCCGTTGCTGTTGAAATCAATTCCTTGATCGCGCAAAGTTCGTTAAAGCGCCTCTGGTCTTCTGCCAGATAGGTTCTACCAAATCCCCCTTGTCCGAGAATTTGAATTATGCGGTAACGGTTTTGCAAGACAGTGCCAACTGTAATGGGTGGTTGCATGATCGAATCATTGAGTGTATTAGCAACTGAAGAGGCAGTCACCCACAAAGATTAAGTCCAAGAGGCGACAGACAGTTACCTGCGGCAATATTCTACTATACTCAACGGGTACACCCCCACCAGAGCAAGGTTGTGTCGTACTGTATAACTTACAGAGTCTGCAATCTCCAATTCAATTTTTCTTCTTGGGAAAACGATAAATTTTGAAATATGTAAAATTAACTTGAGAATCCAGGTTATACAAATCACTCATCTCTTTTTCAATCAATCCTTTGGGAAATAGATGTTCCCGATTAACTACGATCAAAACTGTGTCTGCACTATTTGTTAATTTTTCAATTTTTTCTGCGAAATTTTCATCAGTAATACCTTTTCTTAACTGATTACCTAAATTGTGTGCATCCAGAGTTAGAGGATCACCATAGTATTTAAATAATCTGAGATTGCCAAATAAAACTACAGATTTTGTCGAAGAAGAACGATTTTTTATAATGTACTGGATTGTAGAGCGGTAGTCATCTTTCTGATAGTCATCATTAAAGTAGTAATTACAAAGAGAATAAATATTCAGAACTATCAGAGATATGACAGCGATTTGAGCAAACTGAGACACTCCGTAGCGTTTTGAGCTAATACTAGGCCTTTGATTCAAAGCTGATGGGATAAGCATGGCAAGTGGGAACCAAAGATAATAAGAGTGACGCGGTACCCAATTAAATTTGGTAACAATAGCTAAGAGCAATCCTAGTAAAAATGTCATAACAAACACAGAAGCAAAGAAGTAATCAGGATGCTGCTCTCTGTTATTTTTTTTGTGTCTCAATAAAATTTTTATTAAAGCCAGAAAAATTACACTACCGACAATCACCAATAAAAGTATGTGAGGCCAGTAACGAAGCACAACCTGTACTTTATCATCGCCTCGCAACTGCTCCATTGAAGGCCCATAAGTTGTCCCCACTAAAATTCCATGTAACACAAAAATAATATTTTGAATTATGGGGAATCCCAAGCGAGAAACTGAAATGCTTTCTGGATCAGTTGCTCCAGGTAAAGACAGATAATATAATACTGGCGGTAAAGATAAAAACCCCGCAGGCAGCCACCATTGCAGCCATTGTCTTAAATTTCTATAGATAACAATATGAGATAGACATAGAGCTGTCGTGGAAAAGCAGAAGTTAATATTAGTAAAAATTCCTATAGCGGTAAAAATACTGAATAGCAATATTGAAATACCTAGACTACCTTCGTTTTTAACTAATACCTTGCTGAAGAAATATAGTTGAAGTGAAGCTATAAACATTGCTAAGGCATAAATTCTTGCTTCTTGGCTGTAGTAAATACAAAAAGAACTGAATGTCAGGATTAGCAAAGACCATAAAGCGTGCTTTTTTCCATATATCCGCAAAGCAGTAAAGAATATAACAATAGTTGAGCCAATTCCTAAAAGAGTAGAGAGTGAGCGAAGGGCAAATTCACTTTCACCAAATATCTGACGCCACAAAAAGAGAACTATAAAGTATAGTGGTTGAAATCTATCACTATTTCCTATGGCTCTTACGTTCGCAATGCTTTCTTGAAGTGTCGAGGCATCAGAAAGAGTTAAGGTTAAGCCCTCATCATACCAAAGACTCTGTTTCCCTAACAGAAAAAAGCGCAGAAAAACACCCAAAATAATTACTATTAAAACAGATAGATAATATCTTGACACTCTCTGTTTTAACATTTTAATCCTAATTTTATTTCTTCTTAATGACACTACATCAATCATTACTGCACACCTTTTTAAATCCAATTGTTAGTAACAAGTAATCAAGCAAGTTTTTCAAATCAATGTAATGAGTTTATAGTGGTTTATTAGTAATGTTAGGATAAAGGGTTTTTCATACTGAAAATTTTAATTACATAACTTATCTATTCTTAAAACACTAGAACACCAATTCAGTAATCCTGGAAGAACCTTTCCGACGCAAAGAGGGGAGTTTAGCTCCCCCTTCCCTGCTAGAGAAGGGGCTGGGGGGTTAGGTTTTTGATTACTGAATCGATGCTCTAGTCAATGCTTACCTAAAGCAATTGCCCCGATACCGCTCAACATCAAACCCGCTCCTAACCATTGCAAAACTAAGATTTTTTCTCGCAAAATTACAGCGCCAGTAATCATTGTGAATATAATTGTTAACCCTATTACCACTGGATAGGCGACAGATAAATTCAGCTTTCCTAAAACTACTACGTAAAAAATCGTACTCAGACCATAACTACAAATCCCTCCTAGTAAATAGATATTTAAAGGATTTTGTCCTGCTCCCAGTTTCAAGAGATTTTGAGCCAGTGTATTTAACCCTACTGTGATTAGAATCAGTAAACTAAAAACTATCTGGTTATTCATGGTGAAAATTTAGTCACTTTACAAGGCGATATTTTTTGATAAAAAGAGAAATTTACAATTTAGAAGAAGCTTTCATAGCCAGCAGCACCGTCAAAATTCCAAAGTTCTTCTCCAGATGGATAAGGTATCTGCACCCATTTGCTAGCAAGTTTTTCCCACCATCGAGGCGGGTGTGGTAGGCTAGCAACTTGTATGTAGCCACATCCACAAAGTAGTGCTCCTACAAAATCAGTATGTAAACTATCACCAATGACGAGTACATGTTTTGCTGGTAACCGCATATAAGCTATTGCCTGTCTAAATGCAGGGGGAAAGGGTTTTTTCGCTGGACTGAGCGCTGGAATATCAAGACGATGAGACCAATATTTGACGCGATAGCGACGTTTCCCATTTGAGAGGATAAAAAATTGCAATCCGGCTAACTTTGCTTGTGTAATCCAATCTTCTGCACAAGGAGATAGGTAGCGATCATCTTCAGAAATAATAGTGTTATCTAAATCGAGAATTATTCCTTTAACACCACAAACCTTGATTTCGTCAATTTTTATTTGAGCGAGTGTATGGACATGTTGTGGAAGCTTATGGCGTTTCTGTTTAAAACCCAATTTGCGCCACTTCATCAAAAAAACCTTGAAATTTTTCATCCACAAATTCCCTTGCCAAACCAAAATTCTGCTATTAACTCATTTACTAGATTTATGCGATCAGCCCTTGGTGTTTGAGTAAAAGAATCACAAAGCAAGCTATCACCCAACCAATAACAGTTAATAGGATGGGTAAATCTTTCAATAAAACTTCTTCCGGCCTTTCACTGCGTCCACCTTGCTCTATAGTGTTTTCACTAGAACTGGCAATCACCTGAGGATCACTCAGCAGTTGATAGCGAAAAATTCCATACAAAACAAACGGCAAAGTGATTAGCATCCAAGAGGTGCGTGCTCCATGCAAGTAAGGGCCTGCGCTCCAAAGAGCATAGGTGACAACCGTACAAGTAGTTACGACATTTTCCATGCGAGCCAGCAGAGGCAAGGAATAGTATTTGAGGACAGAGCGAGGTTTGTTGCCTTTAATTTGTGCTAACCGTAGTTCTGCTTTGCGTTTTTCAATACCTAAGAATAGCGCCAGCATTGCAGTGCAGATTAAAAACCAACTAGATAAAACAATTCCGGTAGCAGCAGCTCCGGCATAGGCTCGTAGGACAAATCCGGTAGCGATCGCCCCAACATCTAAAATCACCATCCGTTTGAGTCGCAGATTATAGGCGATCTGCAACAGGGCGTATGCAGTTATGGCTGCACCCAACTGAGGCGATCGCAACCACCCCAAAATCAGAGCACTACTCAACAACACTAATGCCATCCCAGCAGCAACACGGATACTAACTAATCCAGCGGCAATTGGCCGCTTACATTTAACAGGGTGTTCACGGTCAGATTCAACATCTGCGATATCATTGATTAAGTAGAAGCCACTTGATGCACAACAAAATAATACAAATGCCAATAGGCTACCTAGCAGAGATTGTAGATTAATACTAAATGCAAACAATGGTGCTGCAAACACCACCAGATTTTTTGTCCATTGTCGCGGTCGCATCGCAGCTAGATAGTATGGCGACTTCTTGGAACTAGTTACTATGGCAGTTAAAGATTTCTCTACTACTGAAGTCCGTCGAGAGTCCATAAGTATATTTTCCGCTTTTATGTCTCAGGAAAATTAGAGGGAACAACTTTTCTAGATTTAATTAAAATTTGTTTCAGTAAGAATTTTTAAGCATTTTTACTTAACATCTAAGATGATATTACCCTGATGATATTACCCTTGTTAAGTAATGTTTTGGGAGTATAAAAATATCTTTAATCAATCTTTAATCAATCTTTATTAAAACTTTATCTAAAAATTTTCCTGTGTGTGGGTGGGTTGTCTCTACTGCGAGTGACTTCTAAATTATGTAATTGTCGTTTTTGTAAATGCTAATTACTGGAATAATAAAATACAATTTCTATACTTAGTAGCAGGTGCTATACTGTATGAGAACAAACTTCAATATCACTTAAGTTGTAAATGCTTTACTGTCAGCTATAAATGAGGTAGTTAGAAGAACCTACCATACCAATGTTTACCTCAACCCAAAAAATTTGAACTATAGACCTAGTGGACGGTCTTGATGTCAGTTAAGCTATCAATAGCTTGTTTGCCAAGAAGACTAGACAATTAGCAAATGATAATTTTATGGAAAAATGTTTAAATTTTGTATGGAAGTTTCAAAAAAACTCACAGATGTTTTTTTAGGCGATTTCTCGGTTAAATCTATTAAATCTCTAACTATAGTATTGTTATGAATGCACATAGAGGATCTGCTGTGCTCAGTTCTGCAACTTTCAAAGTGCAACCATCTGCAACGGGACTGACCGAGAATCATCGCCTGCGGCTGTTTTCTGGCTCTGCCAATATACAGCTGTCTCAAGAAGTCGCTCGTTATGTGGGCATGGACTTAGGGCCAATGATTCGCAAAAGATTTGCGGATGGAGAACTTTACGTTCAAATCCAAGAATCGATTCGGGGTTGTGATGTCTATTTAATCCAGCCATGTTGTCAACCAGTGAACGATCATTTGATGGAATTATTAATTATGGTTGACGCTTGTCGTCGAGCTTCTGCGCGGCAGGTGACAGCAGTAATTCCATACTACGGTTATGCCCGTGCTGATCGCAAAACGGCAGGACGAGAGTCAATAACCGCCAAGCTGGTTGCTAACTTGATCACTGAAGCAGGCGCCAACCGCGTTCTAGCAATGGATTTGCACTCCGCTCAAATTCAAGGCTATTTCGATATCCCCTTTGACCATGTTTACGGTTCGCCAGTATTGCTGGATTATCTAGCAAGCAAACAACTCCCCGATCTTGTGGTTGTTTCCCCTGATGTTGGCGGTGTAGCACGAGCCAGAGCATTTGCGAAAAAACTCAATGATGCCCCACTGGCGATTATTGACAAACGTCGTCAGGCACATAATGTTGCAGAAGTTTTAAACGTCATCGGCGATGTTAAAGGCAAAACGGCAGTGTTGGTGGATGACATGATTGACACTGGGGGCACGATCGCTGAAGGAGCGCGATTACTGCGTGAAGAAGGAGCGCGTCAGGTATACGCCTGTGCAACTCATGCAGTGTTCTCTCCACCAGCGATGGAGCGGTTATCCAGTGGCTTGTTTGAGGAAGTCATTGTTACAAATACAATTCCCATACCAGAAAACAATCGTTTTCCACAACTAGTGGTGCTGTCAGTAGCTAATCTTTTAGGAGAAACTATCTGGCGGATTCATGAAGATACTTCAGTCAGTAGTATGTTCCGCTAGCCAATACAAAGACTGTCATTTGTATTATGGGCGTAAATTACCCACATTGTCCTCTTGATCGGGCACAGTGTGGGTTTTTAGCATTTTTAAACTTTCTTTACTGTGATTACAACACAAATAGTTCAAGCTGCCAAGGTGGTTTATATCATGTCCGGTAAAAGACTTATCATTAAGACCGCATTTCTTGCTGGGGGCAGGGAGCAGGGGGAAAGAGAGTTTTAAGATTTTTGCATAGATGCCCTGAATAATAACTAATTAAGCGGACATGATATTACAGAAAACTCTTTCTACCCTGCTTCCCCTCCCTTACCGATACAGCCAAACCCGGAGTAGTGAAAGCAGTTGCTCAGTATCTACAGGTTTGGTGATGTAGTCAGAGGCTCCAGCTTCGATGCACTTTTCGCGATCGCCTGGCATGGCTTTAGCAGTTAAAGCAATTATTGGTAAGGAACGAAACTGTTGTTGTTGGCGGATGGCGCGGGTAGTTTCGTAACCATCCATTTCCGGCATCATGATGTCCATCAAAACTATATTAATCTCAGGATTAGTTTGCAGTCTCTCTATGCCATCTCTGCCATTTTCGGCAAACAGCACTTGCATTTGATAGCTTTCTAAGAAGCTGGTAAGGGCAAAAATATTTCGCAGGTCATCATCTACAATCAAAATTTTCCGATTAGCCAGCACCGGGTCAGTTTGGTGTAGTTGCTCTAGCATTTGCCGCTTTGGTGGCGGCAAATTTGCCTGCACTCGATGTAAAAACAGGGCAGTTTCGTCTAACAACCGCTCTGGCGATCGCACATTTTTAATGATAATTGTCTCTGCGAGTCCCCGTAGTTGGGTTTCTTCTTGTCGGCTAAGTTCTTTGCCGGTGTAAACAATGATCGGCAGTTTTAAAAGCCTGGGTTCTTGCTTTATTTGCTCAATTAGTGTAAAGCCGCTCATATCGGGCAGACCAAGATCCAGTACCATACAATCAAAGTGATGCGATCGCAAAATCGAGAGTGCTTCTGCTCCCGTACCCACTGCTGTACTGTGGACATCGCCATTCCCAATTAGTTCGATAATACTTTGGGCTTGTACGGGGTCATCTTCTACGATGAGGAGATTTTTTACCTGACGCTCAATAAAGCCTTTAATTTCTGTCAATACTTGAGTTAGCGCTTCTGGAGAAACGGGTTTTTGGAGATAGGTAATCGCGCCTAGTTGTAATCCCCGTTGCTGTCTTTCATCAACAGAAAGTATATGTACTGGTATGTGTCTAGTGTCTGGGTTATGTTTCAGACGATCTAGCACCGTCCAACCATCCATCTCTGGCATATGGATATCTAGCATAATTGCATCGGGCTTAAACTGTTGCGCTAGTGCTAGACCTTGTTTGCTCTGTAAAGCAACAATGGTTTTAAATCCCTGCTCACGAGCCATATCTAGTAAGATGCGGGCAAATTTATCATCATCCTCGATAATTAGCAAAATGCGATCGCCTGGTTGAATTATTTCCCGGTCGTCTGGAATTTCGCTGATGAAGGTGCTAAGTACTTTCGCGGTTGGAGAGATATCAACAGTTGTGGATCTATTTTCGACAATTGGCACTTCTTTTATGATCGACGCTGTGCGGATAGAGGTGGTTAACTCAGCGGGTGGTGTAGTGAGAGTATTTTGAATATTTTTTTCCTGTCGCCTAGGCAAGTAAAGGGTGAAGGTGCTTCCCTGCCCTGGTTGGCTGACTAGTTCAATTCTCCCGCCCAACAGTTGAGCCAGTTCGCGGCTGATGGACAAGCCCAAGCCAGTTCCGCCGTACTTGCGGCTGGTTGTGCCGTCTGCTTGTTGAAATGCCTCGAAAACAATCTTCTGTTTCTCGGCTGGAATGCCTATGCCCGTGTCGCTAACTGCAAAAGCAATCATCGGATTATCAACTGCGGCTGTCTCATCTGCCATGCGAATTTGTAACTTTACGCTTCCCTGTTCCGTAAATTTAAAGGCATTAGCTAAGAGATTTTTCAGCACTTGTTGCAGACGTTTGGAGTCGTTATAAATTGTCGGTGGTAACTTCTCATCCCGTTCAATAGTAAAATTGAGTTCTTTATTGTGGGCAAGCTGCCGGAAAGTCTGCTCTAAAGATGTTTCCAAATCTGCAAGAGCAATTTGCTCAATATCGAGCGACATAGTACCCGACTCAATTTTTGCCAAATCTAGAATGTCATTAATTAATTCCAGCAAATCAGTCCCAGCCGAGTAAATAGTCCGGCTGTACTCTACCTGTTTGTCGGTCAAGTTGTTAAGCGAGTTATCTGCTAGCAGCCTTGCTAAAATTAACAGGCTATTTAGCGGTGTTCGTAACTCGTGGGACATATTCGCGAGAAATTCCGACTTATATTTTGAAGACAAGGCCAGTTGTTCCGCTTTTTCTTCCAAAGACTTCCTCGCCCGCTCAACTTCCTGGTTCTTGCGGGCAACTTCTCGATTTTGAACTTCTAACAATTCTGCCTTTTCTTCTAGCTCTTCATTGAGTTGTTGTAATTCTTCGTTAGACTGCTTGACAAGAAATTGTGATTCCTCTAATTCGTGCGCCTGTTCTTCTAGGCGTTGATTGCTCTGTTGTAGTTCTTCTTGCTGGCTTTGCAGTTCCTCTGTTAAAGCAACAGACTCTTCAAGTAGTTGCTGGGTTTGAAATTGTGAGGCGATATTATTTAAAAATACACCAAGAATTGCACTCAATTGCTCTAAAAATGTCAGATGCAGATAGCTGAAAGACCCAAATGAAGCAAGTTCAATTACAGCACTCACTTCTGCCTCAAATATTATGGGCAACACAATAATATTTAGCGGTGGAGCTTCTCCCAAGCCGGAACTGATGCGGATATAGTCACTAGGTACTTCTGTGAGGAGAATTCTTTGTTTTTCTAGGGCGCATTGTCCCACCAGTCCCTCGCCCAAGCGAAACTGATTTGCCAGATTTTTGCGCTCTTTGTAAGCATAACTACTCAACAACTTTAGTGTAGGCTCGTCGTCTATGGAGTCCATCACATAAAAAACGCCCTGCGATGCCCCAACCAGTGGTGCTAAATTCGACAATATTAGGCGAGATGCACTTTCTAGATTTCGATGCCCTTGGAGCATCTGGGTAAATTCAGCCAAATTAGACTTTAGCCAGTTTTGCTCGTCATTTTTTTGAGTTGTGTTTTGCAGATTAACGATCATCTGGTTGAAAGTGCGCGTCAACACGCCAATTTCATCCTGGCGATCGCTATCTGGTAAACTCACCGATAAATCCCCATCCGCCATTCTTTCTGCCAAATCAGAAACTTGCTTCAGCGGTGCTGAGATATGTCTGGTCAGGGCGAATCCGATCAAAGCTAAGACTAAAGAAAAGAAGGGAATACTATAGACAATACTAGCGATCGTTTTTTGAGCAGCTGCTTGCGCTGTTTGAGAGCGCTGTTTCAGCAATGCATTCTCCTCAGTTTTCATTGCCTGGATAACTTTCTGAATCTTATCCATCAGCTGCTTACCCTGATCTGTCAGGACAGCTTTCTGGGCAGATTCTAAGCCTTGGATTTGCCGTAGGTCGATGACATTTTTCATTACAGCCATTCTCTCGGTTATTAGTGGCTGCAAAATATCAAGCCGATTTTGTTGGTTGGGGTTATCTGCCGTTAATCTTTGAAGTTCTTTGAATTTTTGATTCAGTAATTGAATGGCAGCGTTATAAGGTTCTAAATAGCGCTGTTCCCCAGTAATAATGTAACCGCGTTGTCCAGTCTCAGCATTTGTCAGTTGCAAGTTAAGGTCTTCAAGCTGACTTAACACCTGGTAGGTATGGCTTTCTTTGCGTGAAGTTTCAATTAGCTCATTGGTGCTTTGGTATGAGATTAAACCGATGGTGGTCAGAGTTGCCAAGCTCAGGGCAAAACTAATTCCAATTTTGGTTCCAATCTTCAAACGTTTCAACATTACTCCAGGCAGTTAATTGCAATTATTTATATTTTTGGCACTAACTATTGGGATTATATTTTAGCTATACAAATTTATGAAGATTTCGTTTACATGCCATATCTCTATTTTTTTTGCACGCTAAATAATATTACTTGCATCCTTTAATTATTAAATACATTTATTTATATATTTAACCCTTTCGTCAAAAAATATATTAAATAATCTATTTTTCTAACAATCTGATAATTAGCGTAACATTAAATCTTGAGATAGCGTAGCTTCTTTCAAAAGAAGCACTCATATATTTTTTTAATTGAATCTTGTGGTGGATAATTAAATGCTTGTTATTAGATTATAAATTTAATAACAGACTTTAACTAAAAAAGGGTGGTTTTTATGAGTACAGCCCTTGACCTAACAAGGCCAAAATTTTGTAAAGGACAAAAGGTAGAATTTATTGGTGGATTGGGAACCATAATACAATATTGTCTTAACTCTGGATACTGGTCGTATCTTGTAGAAATGGAAATGGGTTCAGAGCCAGAAATGGGTCGGATTGGTTGTGAAACTACAATTTTATTATTTGAAACAGATATTATTTTACCCCAAGACGAGCCTGTTTTAGCTTAATTTTCAGCTTGAAATGATCTTTTGAGCAAAAAGTGATTTGAGTATATTAAGTAATTTAACGAGCACTCAATGTTTTCTTGTGAGAGTTAAACAACTTTTAGAACTGACAAAAAGCCTATACCCTACAGTAAGCACAAAGTTCTACTACGGAATTTACAATTTTTATACTGCAAGCGTTTCATTGATTTGGAATGGGTAGGTAGTTTACTTACGCCTTACTCTACTGGATAGTAATGAAGAAGCCGAATGAATAGTGAAAATTAAGCTCATTCAACCATAATTTTTATAAATGTTAAATATATATTATGCTTATTGATGTTATATGCAGCATCAAAATTGTTGTATATAACTATACAGTTCAGTCATAACCTAATTTCTGCCAAACAATATACTTTCCTGACAATTTCCGGGAATATGCACAATCCTGTTATGGTGTCAAACCCCTTAAGATTAACTTTGAGATTTAACTAATGCTTATCGGGGAAGCTGTTTTAAGGAGAATTAAGTACTAACCTAAGCCTATTGACTAAGCCTATTGACTAATAACCTCGCGATCGCTTCTAGTTGCATTAACTACGGATTGGTTATAGATCCGAAAATATTGAATTTTGTTACTCTCTAAAATAGCTCTTGCACCTGCCATGTAAATATCAGTACTATTTATGACTAATAGGTAATTGCCAAGGGCCACTTGATCTTCATAATCTCTGGCTAGATTCTCAGGAATTCCTAAAGTAGTGTAGTCATCTTTAAAACTGCTGATATCTACCTCAGCGAGACCATTAAGCGTGTTTATATCCTTAGCAATCACCGAGACTTGACTCATCGGAAAGCCAGCAGTTTTAAGTTCAGTAAGTGCTTTTTCTGTGTCTTGGCGCGTAGAAAAAACACCAACTGCATTTTTATAGCGGCTATCTGGGGTCAAGTATGGTTCATACATGCTAAACCCTTGAATATCAAGGCGATTAAAAATCCTCTTAGCAACACGAATCTCTATGTCTATGCCGGTTACTATCACTAAATAGTAACCTTTACTAACTAGATCGCTGTAATCCTGTACTTGCTCTTTAGGAATTCCTAAACCTAGCAACACACCATACAAACTACTAGCCGCTGCATTGATCGCACCACCTGCTAAAGTGGTAGCGATCGCTGTTGCTTCCGCTCCGGCTAGCATAACTCTGCCCATACCAGGAATTACCCAAACGACTAAACCAACTAATAAGCCAGTAAGACCGTTTAAAGCACCACCAGTATTTTCTGAGGATGTATTGCCAGTGCGCTTTTTAACTTCAACACCAGCAATATCACTTTGTTGTTCTGCATTCCGTGCAATCACAGAAACTTTGTGCATCGGGAAATTAGAAGCTTTTAGTTCCTGAAGTACCAATTGTGCATCGGAACACTTAGCGAAAACTCCTATAGTTCTTCGCTCTTTTTCTAATGTCATTTTATCGGTTTGTTGCAGCTTGAAATGATTCCCAATAGTATTAGCTAATTTGAGGCAATTACACAGCTCGACGAGTCAGTAAACCCCAAAGGAAAATCAGTAGCATAGCGCCAAGAACAGCAAATAAAATACTTCCAAGGGATAAGGCTCCTACAGATGCGGCGGCTGCCGAACCACTTCCTAGCAAAGCTTGACCCAAATAACCTCCAACTACGGCTCCAAGGATTCCTAATATAATGGTGGAAAGAATTCCGCCACCTTGGGTTCCTGGATAAAATAACTTAGCTAATGCACCTGCAATTAAGCCTAAAACCAGCCAAGCAATAATGTTACCCATAAAATTTCTCCTTCCTTGAGAATCTGTTTTGTTTGCTTTTGACTATTTCATATTAAAGTTTGCCCACAAAATTCCTGATCTATCTAGAGAACTAATATCAAAAATCTTTAGATATCATTTGAATATTCACCAGATCGTCTTTGAGGATGAATATAGAAATTATTCATAATAATGTATTTCCCAACATAAGAGTGGGAACTGGACTTTAAAATTATGCTTGTCCTAAAATATCAATCAGATAATTCTGTAGATTTAATTATTCACAAGAAGGTAAGTATATATTTTAATTTGCAATTTTCTGAAAGCGATATGAGCATTTCAAGACTCAGGACTGAGGACTAAAGAAAGAGCTAGTTGATAGAGTTGGCGACGGGGAAGAGAGGTAAATTTTGCTAACTGACGACTAGCTTGCGATCGCGATATTCCCTGACTAATTAACTGCTTCAATTCGGCTTTCAATTCCTCTTCTGTCAATTGTGGCTGACTGGCTGGAATTCCCGCCACTACTAACGTATATTCACCTTGGGGTTCTCGTTGGCTGTAGTGAGCGATCGCTTCGGCAATTGTCCCCCGCCAAAATTCTTCATACAATTTTGTTAACTCCCGCCCTAGCACAATTTGGCGATCACTTCCCCAAACCTCTGCTAAGTCTTGCAAAGTATCTCGCAAGCGGTGGGGCGATTCGTAAAAAATTAATGTGCGAGATTCTGTTTGCAGAGATTCTAAATGTTCTTGTCTCTGTTGACTTTTTGCTGGAAGAAAGCCTTCAAAGACAAACCGATCTGTTGGTAATCCTGCTGCACTCAAAGCGGTAATTGCTGCACTAGCGCCTGGAATGGGAACTACTGGGATTCCCGCCTCGATACAGGCTTTCACCAGTTCATATCCCGGATCGGAAATACCTGGCATTCCAGCATCGCTCACTAGAGCGATCGCTTTATTGTTGACTAAATGCTCTAATAATTCTGGGATGCGGCTGGTACGATTATGTTCGTGGTAACTCACCTGGGGAGTTTTAACTTGAAAATGCTGTAGCAGTTTTCCCGTGTGACGGGTGTCTTCCGCAGCAATGATATCCACAGTCTGCAAAATTCGCACCGCCCGAAAGGTTATATCTTCCAGGTTGCCAATTGGGGTGCCGACAACATAAAGTGTTCCTGGTTTTGGATCGGTTTGCATGAGGGAAAGTTAGGAGTTTGTAGAGACGCGATTCATCGCGTCTGTGTAGGAGTTTGTAGAGACGCGATTCATCGCGTCTGTGTAGGAGTTTGTAGAGACGCGATTCATCGCGTCTGTACAAGAGTTAAAAATAATTACGAACATATATGACGAATGGATAATCTAAAATCCAAAATTCAAAATTCAAAATCGGATCGTGGATTATTTGTAGGTTTAGTAACCTTAGATTTGATCTACCTTGCTGACTCTGCCCCGAAAAATAATCAGAAGATTGTTGCTACTGACTATACTGTAGCGGCAGGGGGCCCAGCAACAAACGCGGCTGTAACTTTCAATTATTTAGGAAATCAGGCTACAGTCTTGGGTATAGTGGGTTCTCACCCAATGACACAGCTAATTCGAGGTGACTTGGCAAATTACAAAGTTGCGATCGCAGACCTTGAGCCTACCACTGATTTAGCACCGCCTGTCTCCTCAATCATTGTTACTCAAGCCACGGGTGAACGAGCTGTAGTTTCCATCAATGCTGTCAAAACTCAAGCCAGCAGCGCATCTATCCCGCCAGATATTTTGCAAAATATCGATATAGTACTGATTGATGGACATCAAATGACGGTTAGTTATTTCATAGCTCAAAGGGCTAAAGCCAAGAATATCCCAGTAGTAATTGATGGTGGTAGTTGGAAGCCTGGATTTGAGGAAATTCTGCCGTTTGTAGATTACGCCATCTGTTCGGCTAATTTTCATCCTCCCAATTGCCAAACTGGAGAAGACGTTTTTGCCTATCTGAGTGGATTTGGCATTCCTCACATTGCTATTACCCACGGACAAAAACCAATTGAATACTTGAGTTGCACTAAAACTGGTATCGTAGATGTGCCGCAGATTCAAGCGGTTGATACATTAGGGGCTGGAGATATTTTCCACGGTGCTCTCTGTGATTACATTTTAAGGGAAAGTTTTACTAATGCACTGGCACTGGCAGCTAATATTGCTGCTGATTCCTGTAAATTTTTTGGTACTCGGCGCTGGATGAATTTAAACGGCTGAGTAGTCAGGTTAATAAAATTATATAAGGTCAAATTTAATGAAAGACTTACAAGAAATATTAGCGATCGCTCGTGAGGTAGGTTGGGGCGCAGCAGATATACTGCGATCGTATTATCATGGCACTGCAAAAGATCCTAACTTAGAAGTCCAATATAAACAGAATGAGCCTGTTACCGTTGCTGATATAGCTGTGAGTCAATACATTTTGCAGAGGCTACAAGCAGCTTTGGGTAACGAAGATTTTGCCTATATCAGTGAAGAAACTTACCAATCGCCAAGTCTGGACGCACAGCCTTCCGCCCCTTGGATATGGATAATTGACCCTTTGGATGGCACACGAGACTTTATCGAAAAAACTGGGGACTATGCAGTTCACATTGCCTTAATCAAGGAAACACGCCCAGTTTTGGCAGTGGTGGCAGTACCAGAAGCTAAAAAGTTATATTACGCTATCAAAGGCGGGGGTACATTTGTAGAAACCCCTGATGGTTCTGTTCCTTTACAAGTGTCGTCAGGTAAACCAGTTGAGGATTTAACCTTAGTTGTTAGTCGCTCTCACCGCAACCAACGCTTAGATTATTTATTACAAAACTTACCCTGTCAAAATCATAAATCCGTGGGTAGTGTAGGCTGCAAAATCGCCACCATTGTGGAGCAACAGGCAGATATCTACATTTCTCTTTCTGGCAAATCTGCGCCCAAAGATTGGGATATGGCAGCACCAGAACTGATTTTAACAGAAGCTGGTGGTAAATTTACCCACTTCGACGGTACTTCGTTGCAGTACAACACAGGTGATATCAATCAATGGGGAGGTTTGCTGGCTAGTAATGGTGAATATCACGAAGCACTATGCAAGCAAGCGGAAAAGATTTTAGCGCAGTTCGAGCATAGCTAAATGGGGCATTTGAGGATGAATATTTTTTAATTTGCTTTTAATACAGTTAGTCATGGTATGATTAGCCCGAATACCGATAATAATCTTTACCCCTTAGTCCACAGCTTAATTTTCAAAACACTAAATACCTGGGCGATCGCTAGTTAACTCCGATTTCCTGTTAAAAGTGTAACTTTTATAGTACAACCCACAAAAGCCAGTCTTTGGAAAGTCTGCAAACCTGCCCTAAAGGTTTGATTTGTGAATAAAATTCACTATAAGACGATTTTCAAAGGCTGAAGGCTGTGCTACACTCATGGACATAAAGATTATTTTCGGTTGAGTAACTCGTTTTGATTTCTAAAAACCGTCTCTCCGAATTTAAGTCTCTACACTCCCTGAATTCGGAGATTTATATGTCAATTTACGTCGGAAACCTGTCCTATCAGGTTACAGAAGAGGACTTAAAGCAGGCTTTTGCAGAATACGGCACAGTAAATCGTGTTCAACTACCCACAGATCGGGAAACAGGCCGGCCTCGTGGGTTCGCTTTTGTGGAAATGGAATCAGACACACAAGAACAAGCTGCCATTGATGCACTTGATGGTGCTGAGTGGATGGGACGTGACTTGAAAGTGAACAAAGCTAAACCTCGTGAAGAAAGAAGTAATTCTCCTCGTGGTAGCTGGGGTGGCGGTAATGCCCGCCGCAACAATAATCGCTACTAAGTCGATTCGTTAAAGTTTCACATTTAGAGTCTCCAGCAGATAAAGCCAAAGGCTCCACTCTGCTGGAATATTTTATTTTGTATCTAGCTTTAAACTATTCATCCACATTAAGGAGGAATGAGAATGACACAAGTAGTTTTAGGGGAGAATGAAGGTATTGAATCAGCCTTGAGAAGATTTAAACGGGAAGTTTCTAAAGCAGGAATTTTCCAGGATATGAGAAAAAAGCGTCACTTCGAGACACCAATAGAAAAAGAGAAGCGTAAAGCAATTGCTAGGCACAAGCAACGTCGTAATCAACGTTCTCGCTTCAATTAACAAGTCTAAGCAAATTTGCCCTTCAATTTCACATCCAGCCAGCATCTCTTCATTGTTGCCATATCTCCGGCACGCCACAAGGAATTACGCATATATAAATAAACAACACTGTTCATAGTAGCGCTGTGCTTGCTTTCAGCGCCACTATGCGTATATGTTTTCAATTGTATGAAGTAGGCAGGCATAATTAAACATACAATTAAATCTTAGTTCTAGTGAACAATTCATCGCTCATAGCAAGGTTTATCAGGACTTATAGTTTGTTGGGTTCCATTTGCGGAACTTGCAGCAATAAAAATGTATTCTTCCTATATACCCATAAAGTATTGTAGATATCGTTAGTCTACAATCCTTAACTTTAGATTTTCAGGAAAATGTTACGACTTTATCATTTATTGCTAGGTTCTATTTTACTGGTGTCAATACCGCTGGGAGCCAAATTTGTTCTCCCCCAATTTTCTCTACCCAAAGTGGTAAAATCCCCTGCTGTTGCAAAAGTTCCCAACCCTAATGAGGGAAATATCTGGCAGAAAATCCTGGGAAATACTGCTGCTCCAACTAACTGGCAAGTTGCTGCTTGTGAGGGAAATGCACCTCTGTTGTGTGTCTCTTCTAAAGGGAAACGTTTGGGTACAGTTGAGATTAACGTTTACCCACTAGCAAACAATGAGGATTTCCAAAAGAAACTCGTAGCAGCGGGTATTCCCAATAGTTCCCAGGTGGACTACCAAAGTTCCAAATACCAAACCCAGGTATTACCAGCCCTCAAGGCTTGGGTTGCAGACCACTACGCTGCTTTTGCGAAAGACCGTCAGGGTGAATATGGAAAAGAGATTAGTTTTTCAGCCTACCCACCGCAACCAGTAACTGTTGGTAAGCTTCAGGGAATTCGCTATGGGTTCGCCGGACTCAAACAACAAGGTGAAGTACAAGAGCAACATATCGGTCATGTTGCCTTTGATGGCAGTAAACTTTACGTAATTACCACTGCCTTTGATCCAGGTACGCAAACAGGTAAGTTTGAGAAACTAGAAAACTTGGCTATTTTTCAACCTTACTTATATGCGATCGCAGCAGATTTGCGTTTACCCTGATAGGGATTGGGGATTGGGAAATCTTCCTAGTCCCTAGTCCCCACTCCCCATTAACCTAAATCTCAGCCACCGCCCGTTCAATCAAGCGACGTGCTAAAGTTTGCGTGCCGGTGTGCTCATAATAATTCGTTGCTACATCTAGGAACGCTGCGAGGTAGTCCAACTTGTCATCAGCAATATCGGCAAAACTTTGCAAGTTGTGGACAACCTTTTGTGGCGTTAAATTATTGGCGCTAACTAGCCCATTCATCCAACCTTTAACTGAGTCAAAACTTTCGCCGATAAAATTGAGTTTACTACCAGCATTGTTCCCTGGAATCACATCTTTGATGTTTTGGAAAGTGGAGTTTTTTTCTAATTCCTGTGGATTTGTTTGATTAAGCCCAGATATCGCTTTGCTGATGAAGTCTGGGCCTAGAGGTATCAAACCATCAACGCAAACTAATGCCACCATACGGATGAGCGATTCACCACTATACTCACCTAAAGAGGCAACAAAATCGCCAATGCTGTCTCCAGGAATGCCGTTAATTTGGCAGAAGGCTACCAATTCAGCCACTAATTTTAATGTCAGATCGATTGTTTGGGCTTTGTCAGGTTTGGGAGTGACAGAGTTTAAAAAACCCAACAGAGGAATTTTCTCACCGACTTTGTTAGCTAAAGCTGCTGCACCAAGCGCTTTATCTGTACTATCAACGGTTTGATATAACCACAAGGCTGTTTGGTATCCTTGAGATTTGTCGTTGAATAAATAAATTGCTCTTTCACCAATTTGCTGAATTAAATCTTCGTCATCTTCGCCAGTGACGGTCTTAATAGTGTTGACAAAGCCGACAGTATTTTGCCACTCTCCAGGAGCAACAAAATCGAGGGACTTCAACATAGAAATGGTCAAGCCGCCGGTTGGTAATTGATCAACCAACTCAAAAATCGATTTGCTCACAAAAATCTCCTTATTTAGGTTTTATTATCTAAATGTTCGTAGTGCAAATCATTTCAGTTTAGCCAGACCATTAAGATTAAACTTCTCTAGCCAATCTGCGCGATCGCTAGCTGTAAATGACGGAACGCGGGAAAGTATTTTTACTTGGTACTTACCTACCAAAATTGCAGTTTGCGTCTTACCAACTTCTACTGCGGGATAACCGCCAATTTTTTTGGTGCTCTTCGAGAACTTTGCTGCTGTGCTAGGTGTGCTAGTGGTATCAGAAATAGACAGCATCGCTATATCTTTACCGCCTTTTTTCAACTTCGCTTCCGCAAAGCCTTTTTTCTCTTGGGTATAGACGCGTTGATAGCCATCGCCTGCATCAGGAAAAAGTTTATTAAATTCGCTACCCTTAGTTGCGGTTTCAGCCACCGCTTGACCCTTTCTTTGCTGAGTGCTTTCTTTTTGCACTTGGTCAAAACGCCCAGGTGCTTTTGGGGTACAGGCTGTTGTCAGTAATACCACTGACAGCAGCAAAGCAGCTACTACCCTACGCCCACGGTGTAAAATCATTATTGGATTCTCCTTATAATTGAGCTTTGAGGCAATTATCTGCGCTGCTAGCAATTATTACCTGTAAAATTTACTTTTTGATAATTATTGCTTAAGTTCTAAACTATGGCGGTTTAGTTTTGATGCAACACCCATCATTTTGCACTTCAAAAAAACGTACTAATTAACCCAATGCAAAAACGCCCCCCCTTTCGGGAGAGCGTCTTTTACTTATAGATAATCGTGAAGATTGTATCTCAGATTATGATTAACCGTTGATAGCAGGAGCAGTCAGAGCGACAGGAGCAACATCACCAGCAGCCAAATCTAAGGGGAAGTTGTGAGCATTGCGCTCGTGCATTACTTCCATACCCAGGTTAGCCCGGTTGATTACATCAGCCCAAGTGCTGATAACGCGACCTTGAGAATCAATGATTGATTGGTTGAAGTTGAAACCGTTCAAGTTGAACGCCA
>NZ_JACJTD010000029.1 GCF_014698505.1 Nostoc foliaceum FACHB-393
TCGAGTTGAGGTTATTAGCAAAGGGGAAGTCAGAAGCGAGAACAGCACAATAAGCGCTCAACTCGTACTTCCCAATTCCCTTGTTATCCATCCAGTAGCGAAGACAAGAATTACGGATAAAACGAGCGGTCCGAATTGCTTCATCAAGCTTTTCGTATTGCTCGTTACTACCCTTAAGTTTTGCTTCAAATACAAGCATGGTTACGCTGCTACACTTAGCGTAATTATATCATAAATACGAGCAAAAATCACGAAAAAGCCGTGCTAGAAGCACAGGGCTTTAGATCCAATCTTTCGGTAAAGAAGCACTTTTGACCTGAGATTATGCACTCCTCTAAAAAATCCCTCACTTACCCATCCAGTCACAAGAACAATCAAGTCGATAACTACCACGGTACTTTAATCGCAGATCCTTATCGTTGGTTAGAAGATCCTGACTCTGAAGAAACAAGGACTTGGATTGAGGCACAAAATCAAATTACTTTTGGCTACTTGAGTGAAATTCCTACCAGGGAAAAAATTAAACAGCGCCTCACCAAACTTTGGGATTATGAAAAATATGGTATCCCTTTTAAAGAAGGTGAATCTCTGCAAGACAGTTCTACCGAACGCTACTTTTATTTTAAAAATGACGGACTGCAAAATCAAAGTGTCCTCTACACTCTGAAAACCCTCGACGACCAACCCAAAGTTTTACTCGACCCAAATAAACTTTCAGAAGATGGCACTGTTGCTCTTTCAGGATTATCTATTAGCGAGGATGCTAAACTTTTAGCATATGGTTTATCCGCCTCTGGTTCTGATTGGCAAGAGTGGAAAGTCCGGGATGTCGAAACTGGTGAAGACCTACAAGACCAGTTGAAATGGATTAAATTTTCTGGTGCGTCATGGACACATGATAATCAAGGTTTTTTCTACAGCCGTTACGATGAGCCAAATGAAAAAACTCAATTAGAAGATGTTAACTATTATCAAAAGCTCTACTATCATCAGCTAGGTCAACCCCAATCAGAAGATGTACTGATTTATCATCGTCCTGACCAAAAAGAATGGGGTTTTAGTGGCGGTGTTACTGAAGATGGATGCTATCTAATAATTTCAGTTTGGCTGGGTACTGACTCCAAAAATTTGGTTTTCTCCAAAGATTTGACTAACCCTAATGCTGAAGTCTTAGAGCTAATTAACCAGTTTGAGGCAGATTACAGCTTTATCGACAATGATGATAGCGTGTTTTATTTTCGCACAGATTTAAATGCACCACGGGGAAGAGTTATTGCGATTGACACGAAAAATCCTGCCAAGGAAAATTGGCAAGAAATCATTCCTCAATCAGCAGAAACATTGGAAAGTGTCGGGATACTCAATAACCAATTTGTTGCTGATTACCTCAAAGATGCTCACAGCCAAATTAAAATTTTTGACCTCAAAGGTGCATTTATTCGAGAAGTAGAACTACCTGGACTCGGTTCAGCAAGTGGTTTCGGTGGTAAGCGTCATGATACCGAAACTTTTTATAGTTACACCAGTTTCACTACACCAGGAACTATCTATCGCTACGATATGATAACTGGTAACAGTACTGTTTTTCGCCAGCCAGAGGTAGATTTTAATCCTAACGATTATGAGACAAAACAGGTTTTTTATCAGAGCAAAGATGGTACTAGAGTACCCATGTTTATTACGCACAAAAAGGGCATTAAATTAGATGGAAATAACCCCACTTATCTCTATGCGTATGGTGGTTTTAATAACTCAATGACTCCTGGTTTTTCTGTGAGTCTGTTGGTGTGGATGGAGATGGGTGGTGTCTATGCTATGCCCAATATACGCGGTGGTGGAGAATATGGCGAAGAATGGCATCAAGCAGGAATGAAGGATAAAAAGCAGAATGTCTTTGATGACTTTATTGGCGCAGCTGAGTGGTTAATTGCTAATAAGTATACTAAGACTGATAAGCTAGCGATCGCAGGTGGTAGTAACGGCGGTTTATTGGTGGGTGCTTGTATGACGCAACGTCCCGATTTATTTGGTGCAGCTTTACCAGCAGTCGGCGTGATGGATATGTTGCGCTTCCACAAATTCACCATCGGTTGGGCTTGGACTTCCGAATATGGTTCCCCGGATAATCCAGAGGAATTTCCTGCACTCTATGCCTATTCGCCATTGCAGAATCTCAAACCAGATACAGCTTACCCAGCAACCTTAATTACCACAGCCGATCATGACGATCGCGTTGTCCCTGCTCATAGTTTCAAATTTGCCGCAGCTTTGCAAGAGGCTCACACAGGTGATGCGCCAGTGTTAATTAGAATTGAGACTAAGGCAGGACATGGTGCAGGTAAACCCACAGCTAAAATTATCGAAGAAGCCGCAGACAAATGGGCTTTTTTGGTGCGTACTTTGAATGTTGAAGTTTAAGGGTTGATTTATTTGTGAGTGCGTTAACGCAGTGTAACGCACTACATTTTCTTGATTAGACATATTATAAATTTTGCTTGATTACCTGCATCAGGCGGGGTAGTTTAGATACTCATCTAACATAAAATTCCGCTTATGCGCCTGACTTCACTGGATGTTTTTCGCGGCATTACCATAGCTGCGATGATTCTCGTCAATATGGCGGGAGTCGCAGATGATGTATATCCTCCCTTAGCCCACGCCGATTGGCACGGTTGCACACCAACAGACTTGGTATTTCCCTTCTTTCTCTTCATTGTCGGCGTAGCAATGACTTTCTCGCTGTCAAAATACACCAAAGATAACAAACCAACCTCAGATGTTTACTGGCGTATCTTACGCCGCGCTGCCATTCTCTTTGCCTTAGGCTTGCTACTCAATGGCTTTTGGAATCAAGGTGTTTGGACTTTTGACTTAAATAGTATCCGCATGATGGGAGTATTGCAGCGCATTAGCATTACCTATCTGCTGGCTTCCTTGGTAGTTCTCAACCTTCCGCGTAAAGGGCAATGGATACTTGCAGCAGTGCTACTTATCGGCTACTGGCTAACGATGATGTATTTACCAGTGCCCGATTATGGAGCGGGAATGCTGACGCGAGAAGGTAATTTTGGCGCTTATATTGACCGCCTGATTATTCCCAAAGCACATCTATATAAAGGTGATGGTTTCAACTTTATGGGAGATCCAGAGGGGCTGTTCAGTAGTATTCCCGGTATAGTAAACGTCCTCGCTGGCTACTTCACTGGTCAATGGATACGCAGCCAACCTGTACAGTCACGCACAAGTATAGGTTTAGGATTATTTGGAGTTGCTTGTTTAATTATCGGTTGGGCGTGGGGGTGGATATTCCCCATTAACAAAAAGCTATGGACAAGTTCTTATGTAGTTTTCACCAGCGGTTGGGCTTTACTTTTATTAGCAGCTTGTTATGAACTCATCGAAGTCCGGCTGATACGTCGCTGGAGTAAACCTTTTGAAATTATGGGCTTAAATGCGATCGCACTTTTCGTTCCATCCGTTTTGTTGATTAAAATCTTAGTCAGAACCACTATCGGTACAGGCAAAGACGCTCCCAGTACCTACAATTGGATTTACCAGAATTTTTTCGCATCTTGGGCGGGAGTCTTGAATGGTTCCCTGTTGTTTGCCATAGTCACCGTGTTGTTGTGGTGGGCTGTTGGTGTTCTGATGTATCGGCAACGCTGGTTTCTCAAAGTGTAATAATTGCGATGACCTCCGGTCGGTCGGAGACCATCGCCTACGGCGGGCGCTTGCGCCATCGCAAGGTTTTTAGGTTTGCTACTCTAGCCTACGAGAATGCTGAGAACAAGCGATCGCAAAAACACTTATTTGAGCGGACATGATATAAACTCTGGCTTTTTCTATCAAACGCAAATATGCAAAGTTTTTATTTGCGTTATATTTTGTATTAGCCAATATTCTTAATTATTGTACTTAAAAACAGGCGTAATAAAGTAAAAATTTTTTGTGCTTTACGTTTGGGTGTTAGCTAGGTTACAACAGGTATTAAGTAATCCTTTTTTCACACTCAAGGAACAAAGACGAGCGCAGCATTATCTTTACTCTTGATCAACTTATTTCCGTTCTTCTTAGGGGACTGATCGGAGTTTTGATATCTGGCAAAAAGCCGCTTCTAAAATTCCGAATAAAGAAGCGTCTACAAACTTCTGTGTGTGTTGAAAATTATTATTTCTTCTAATTCACTAAATTAATCCATACAAAATTGTGAGGTTATAAATGCATCGCATTAAATTTTGGGTATTTTTGCCAGCTGCCCTAATTTTCGGCTGCTCAAATCAATTGTTTCAATCTAGTCCGTCTGTGGCAAACTCTAATCCAGCAGTAGTTCAACCAACTAGTCCAACTTTATTAGCAAAGGCGAGTTATCTTTCACCGCTGGAACAACAGGTAATTGTGGAAACAAATAAGGTACGAACAAACCCCAAAGCATACCTTCCAATTATGGAAAACTATAAAAAGCGCTTTGAGGGGAACCGAGTCAAAATTTCTAATAATGCCTATTTGCGAACTCAAGAAGGAGTCAAAGCAGTCAATGAAGCGATCGCATTTTTGAAATCAGCACGTCCTGTAGGAGCATTGAGTGCCTCGAAAGGTATGTCTTTAGGAGCAAGAGACCATGTTAAAGACCAAGGCCCAAAAGGTGCTACAGGTCATGATGGTAGCGATGGTAGCAACCCCTTTAATCGCATTAACCGCTATGGTAGATGGCAAACAACCGCAGGCGAAAATATCAGTTATGGCCCAAACACCGCCCAAGATATTGTCATGCAGTTAATTATTGATGATGGTGTGCCCGATCGCGGTCATAGAAAAAACATTTTTAACGCCGCTTTTAAAGTGTCTGGTGTTGCTTATGGAACCCACAAATCCTATAGAACAATTTGCGTAATTAACTACGCTGGGGGGTATAGGGAACAATAATTTGAGGTGGACAAGGAGAAATAGAAAGAATATATCTAGCAATTAAAAATCGTGGCTACACAAACAGGAGCTACACCTCCGTGGGCTAAGAGAAAATTAAGGTTTTTTAACCAGCGGAGGCGGGTTTTGTCTGTGTAGACGCGGTTTGTAACCGCCCATTTAGCGTTAAGTTGACTATTCCTGTGCAACCCAAGCACCATGAAATCCATAAGGCACTCGTTGAGGAATTATCACCCGCGCTACAGGTTCAGCAGTTACATCTTGGGCATTCACCACTACTAATTCGGAAGTGTTTGAATTCTCATCGTGGACGAAAGTTATAAGCCAACCATCATCCTCAGCAATTGCACCAGGACGCGGCGCAAACACAGCTTCACCGCCATAGCGCCCCTGTCCGAATTCGTGGGTTTGGGACTGTCCATTGCTGAAGTCGTACTTAATGATCCCTTCAAATAAAGGTAGGGGACTATTTGCCATTTTGTTACTGTAGCCATATCGGGTTTTTCGCCCCAACAGATTTTCGTTGACGCGGGGAAATTCTGAAGCTACATCGTCCAACATCTCTTCACGCACTGTCCCCGTACTGAGATTAAATCGCCAGCGATGTAAACGGGGGATATTTCCTTCTGGGTCGAGTTGCGAATCATCAGAACTCAAAACAGTAGTAGAACTCATGCGACAGGCAATAAGGACTACTTCATCTCCCTCTTCGTAAGCATTGAGGGTATGGAAGACGTAGCAAGAGGGACTTTCAAACCAGCGGATATTACTGTTATCACCGTGACGTGGTAGAATGCCAAAACGACTTGGGCGATCGCGCTCAAACATCATAACGGGTTCTCCCCGTTGCGATCGCTCGGCGCTAAAAGTCAGCGGCAAATCCATAAAGATCGTATAGTTTTCAGTGATGGCGAAATCGTGCATCATCACTCCCATTGGCAGGTCAATTGGCACTGTCCGCAACAGTTCGCCTTGGGCTGAGACTACACTATATTGCAGATACGGTGGCACAAACAGAGAGTAGCCAAAGAAGATCATTTCGCCTGTAACCGGGTCTACCTTAGGATGGGCTGTGAAGGCAGAAACTAGTTTGCCATTATAGGTGTACTCACCAATAGTTTCTAATTCAGGAAGCTTGATGGTGTGAGGTTTACCTCCCTCGTTCAGCGCCAACATCTGACCAGCGTGCCACACTAAGGCAGTATTGGCAGTATTTTTGTAGCCACCGTGGGGGTTATCCATTTGTGGTGGTTCTAACAACCCACTCCAGAGAGCCTTACCCGCTTCTCGTTCTTTTTTCCATGCGGCTGTCTGGACGTAGCGGTTACAATATGTAGCTACGCCGTTGCTAATTTGCACACCATGCAACATCCCATCCCCATCAAACCAATGATATTCACCGATGGGTGTCCATTGAGGGTTAGGGCCATTTCGGACAAACATCCCCGATAGGTCAAGGGGTAATTCACCGATGACTAGCAATTTGTCTGTGGTAATTTCTTCATGGATTGGAGCAAAATTGCGATCGAGATACGGATTGACTGCTATTGTTGTCATTGCCTTGATTTATAGAATCTGATAATGTGATGCATATGGTTTTTGGTGACTGATAACATTGATCGCTATCTTCAACCAATTAATATAAGTCTGTTCTCTTCGGATCAACAACTCCAGCACAAGCCTTTGCATCACCTGCTCACGGTTGGCAGACTCATCATCAAGTGATGGCAAATCAATGATTTCACATTCAGCAAGCTTTTTGCTTCGGGCCGCCAATTCTTGTTCCAGTAGGTAAATGATGGTTTCATTCGGCAACTGGTCTGCAAAATGCAACTGGACAAGCATTGGTTCTCGTACAGTCGGTAACGGCTGATGAGTCCCAAGCCATCGGGCAAATTCGGCTTTCCCTGCCTCCGTTACGCTGTAGACTTTGCGGTTAGGGCGATCGTGCTGAATCTCAATCTTACAGGTAATCCAGCCTTGCTCAACTAGCTTATCGAGAGTTCTATAAATTTGTGCCTGGTCAGCTGGCCATAAATAAGCAATGCATTGATCAAAGCAGCTCGTTTTGAGGTCGTAGCCTGTCATTTCTTGCTGCTGAAGAAGACCTAGAATTACATATGCTAGCGACATTAAGACTGTTTTCCCATAATTGATATTTTCTCGATAGGTTCTACACTATGTACTTCTTATAAGTTTATGCTAATATATGAGTAATCAAATATAAGATATAACAGTTATAAAAAGATATGTTAAATGTCATGCGTCTTAAAAAGGATACCGAATACATGAACTGAGATTGGGCAGATGACAATACGGTTCGGATAAGATCCCCCCGCCTGCCGCGATCCCCTTCCCCTTACAAAGAGGGTGAAGAGGAGAAAAAGCCCGCCAATTTATCGGGGGATTGGGCGGATATTCGAGAGACAAACCTGTTAACCGAAACGTATTAGGGCAGTTGTTCGCTACAGTCTATTCGTGATGAATACCGACGCAGAAATTATTTAAGCCATTGAAGACTATCGTAATGAAAGGATGGGTAACATTGACTTCTAACACACTTTCACAAAGAATACGTCAACATCAATATCTGCGTGATTTACGAAACAAATTACTCCACCTTCATAAGATGTTGCTGGAGACAGAACGTATTGCCTACGAACAGGTTAGTGGACGAGTATCAAGCGGAGAACTTCTTCAGCTAGTTATCGCTCATGAACAATTTGCTTGGCTACATCGCATTTCTAAGGTGGTTGTGCAAGTTGATGAAATGCTCGAAGCAGATGAACCGATATCGATGGACGATTTTGAAAAGTTGATTGCTGATGTCCGCACGCTGATTGTACCGTTAGAGACGGGCAACACCTTTGAGAGAAAGTATTACAACGCTCTCCAGCGCGAACCTGCTGCTGTGTTGGCACATGCAGAAATATCAAGATTTCTCACGACTAAGGTTTAAGAGTAGATATGGCAAGACTTGGGGCTTAAACCCCAAGTTCTAATGACCATCAGTTCATTCGACTCTTGCGGGAATACAAAATACCTTGAAAAGGCTACAGCGTTTATCTTGTAGCCTTTTTTCGTGAAAATAGATAGAGCGATCGCTTATTTGAAGCGATCGCCATAATATCATCTGCGGTTAAACACAAATCAATTGCGATCGCAACATCTGCCGTTTAGATTTATTTCCCCTGTCTCCGTTGTTTAACAGCATAGCCGTAGGGCAAAGGCCAGTTTGGTTCCTCATCCAAATGGTAACGGGCATGAATCGACCAATATGGATCGCGGAGCATTTCTCGACCGACGAGAACCAAATCCGCACATCCACAAGTAATTACTTGGTTGGCATACTCAGCCTCCTTTATCATCCCCACAGCCCCTGTTCTAATCCCAGCCTCTTCTCGGATTTTGGCAGCAAAAGGCACTTGATAACCTGTCTGCACGGGAATCCTGGCATGAGGGACTAAGCCTCCTGTGGAAACATCGATTAAATCAACGCCTAATTCCTTTAGTTCACGGGATAATATCACTGACTGCTTGAGATCCCAACCTCCCTCTACCCAGTCGGTAGCAGAGAGGCGCACAAAAAGCGGCATCCCGCTTGGCAGAATCTCTCGGATTCGTCTTGTAACCTCCAGTAACAAACGCATTCGGTTCTCCAACGAACCTCCGTAACGATCTGTTCGTTGATTACTTAGCGGCGAAAGAAAAGAATGCAACAGGTATCCATGAGCTGCGTGGATTTCGATAATCTGAAAGCCCGCTTGAAGGGCACGCTGCGCTGTGGCAACAAAGGCTTCAATCACCTCTTCAATCCCAGCCTCATCGAGGGGTATGGGAACGGGGCCGCCCTCTTGAAACGGAATTGGGCTTGGCCCGACTACCGGCCAACCGCCTTCTTCAGGTGTTAACGGTGTACCACCCAGCCAGGGAACATTGCAACTCGCCTTTCGGCCAGCATGGGCTAATTGAATCCCTGCGATCGCTCCTTGTTGGCGAAGAAAGCGGACAATGCGAGCTAGTGGCTCGATGTGCATATCGTCCCAAAGACCAAGGTCACCGGGGGTGATTCGTCCTTGGGGTGTCACGGCTGTCGCTTCGACTACAATCAGGTGAGTGCCTCCAGTAGCCCGACTCCCCAAATGGACAAAATGCCAATCATTTGCGAATCCATTCTCTGCCGAGTATTGACACATTGGTGACATCGCTATGCGATCGGGCAGGGTGATATCTCGAATTTTCAGTGGACTAAACAAGTCAACTTCCGGGACATCCGAATCGTGCAGACTCGTTGATTGACAACCGGGGGAATCTATGAATTCTAATTCGGTCTGGGCTGGAGATGATGGCAAGGTACTTAGTTTCTCTGTAGTCATGCTGTTACTTTTCCGTGCTTTGTGGACTAAAACTCGTGTCCGAGTTAGCTCGTCAAAATCAATTCTGGATAGGGAGTTTCAGATATTGGGTGTCCGATTTTTTGTGACTTACCAAAGGATTTTTAACTAATCCCCGTAATTCCCCATCCCTCTATAGTGTAGAAATGTAAGGAACTTCCACATAAAAAAACATCCCATTGCCAAGGGACAAGAATGACAAGGTAAAATTTTCTTTCCCAGCTCCCTTATAGCCCAGCAAACCACTCATAGCCCTGATCCTCCCAATAGCCTTTACGAGGTAACAAATTGCTGACGAATGTAATTTGAGTCACCCACTTGCTTTGCTTGTAGCCAAGTTTAATTGGGGATGCTAGGCGCATAGGTGCACCATTATCAACTGATAAAGGTTGTCCATTTTTTTGATAAGCCATGAGAGTTTGGGGATGTACAGCAGAGGCAATATCCCAGCTTTCATAGTAGCCATCCGCAGATTTGAAGTAGACATAGCGGACATTTGACTTAGGCTGTACCAGCGCTACTAAGTCTCGCAATCGCACACCTCCCCATTGAGCGATCGCAGCCCAGCCTTCAACACAGACATGGCGAATTACCATTGAAGTCAAGGGAAGTTTTTGAATATCTGCCATGCTCAATTGTATCGGGTTACTAACCTCGCCATCAATCTTCAGGCGAAACTGCGCCGGATCAATTTGCGGGGTGAAGTCAAAGGTATTAATCAGCAATTTGTCTGGTTCTATGGCACTGACAGGAAATTCAGGTACAGGTTTTTGAGTTAGCAGGAGTGCTTCAAGACTTTGGTTTAGTGGCTCAGATATTTGCCGCAGATTATCTGAGAACAAACTTGTTCCACAGCCACCTAAAAGAAAGCCTACGCCTGAAAGTCCAGATACTTGCAGTAAGCGACGACGGGATAAAGTGCGTTTGGGAAGAATCAGACTCATAGAACCTCTACAGGAACATAGATTTAATTAGACGGATGCTTCCTACCTTCAGGGCAAGTAAGAAATGAGCAATTGTAAATAGTATGACAGTGATAAAGTCACTAGACCCAGAAGACCACATCGCCTAATCCACAAAGTTTCAGAACCAACAATATCTCTGGCTGGCTATCCTAAACTTTGGAACATCTAGTGCAATCATCCGAAAGCTGACAAAAATTGGTACCTAAGGCTTGATATGCGATGCCTATGACGGCAAGCTACGCAATCCAATTTCTGTATGTAATATTTTATTATTGAAGAATATCTGCGCTTTGATGCTTCTGATACTAATCCATGCGCGACACAGGAACAAAGCGACTTTTAAGCAACCGCTGGGACATCCCAGCCCTAACTAGCGATTAGGGTGGGCACTTTTCCCACCCAAACACTCTAACTTGCTACTGCCTCAGCAGGGGCTGCCTCAGCAGCAGTTATGGGTAAATAAACACTAACCTTTTTACGGGTTTTGCCCTTTCTCTCAAACATTACAACACCGTCGATTAAGGCAAACAGAGTGTCATCGCTACCAATACCGACGTTGTTACCAGGGTGGAATTTGGTACCACGCTGACGCACGAGAATGTTTCCTGCACGCACAACTTGACCGCCATAACGCTTTACACCCAGACGTTGGGCATTAGAATCACGACCGTTGCGTGTACTACCTGTTCCTTTCTTATGAGCCATGATTTCCTCTTGTGTATCTTCTCTTTATTATTATTCAGCAGCGGTTTCAACTTCTTCGGCAGGAGTCTCATCTAAAACGGGGGTTTCCTTCTCCGGTGCTTCTTGGGCAGCAAACACTGCACCGTTAAGAGTGATGGAGTCAATCATAAGTCTGGTAATTTCCTGACGATGCCCCCGCTTTTTGCGGGTTTTCTTTTTGGGCTTCATCTTGTATACCAGAACTTTACGACCCCTGTAATGTCGCATTACAGTCCCTTCTACAGTCGCACCTGTCACTAGTGGCTGTCCAATGGTGACTTCACCATCGTGCTGCACGAGTAATACAGCGTCTATTGTAACTTTTTCATCTGGTTCGGTCGGAAGCAGTTCAATATCGTAAAACCGCCCTGGCTCTACTCGTATTTGTTTGCCGCCAGTTTCAATAATCGCGTAGGTCATGGAATTGTCCTTGAGGTTGCCGTACAGGTAGCTGGTTTTTATCTCGTGTAGAGAGGCTTTTGCCAGCTTTTGTAATATGTCTACCTGATCCGAGCAGGAATTAGACAGACAATCTAACATACTATTTTATTAACAGGTGTCAAGTCAAGCTTTCATTTGCTAAAAATCGTCATGGCTGAATTATCCACGCGAAAAATGTAAAATGCATTTGCAATTCAAAATCAATCTTATTTAGATAAATACAGCTTCCCTCTTAGGGCTTAATTCTAAAAATTAGCAGAAACATTTAAAATAAAACTTATATTTTCTTATCAGAATCTACACATTTTTATTCTTTGTTTTAAAATTAAATTTACACACTTAATCTAAAGGTTATTCACAGAATTTAGTGAATCCACAGGAATCAGATTAATACATTCAAACCTGATATTTAAAACAGGAGACAGACTGTCATGACACAGGAAAATGCTACCCGACTTTTTCAAGCCGTAAAACAAGATCAAGCATTACAGCAAAGACTCAAAGCAACAGACGATCCAGAAGCCTTCATTAAGATTGCTCAAGAGCGTGGCTATGATTTCAGTGTCGAAGAACTAGACAGTGAAATCAACAAATTGTCTGAAGAAGATTTAGCTGCCATTGTCAATCCAGGATGGGGGACTAGACGGCACATTAATCCTAGATAATTCCTTTTCTAGGAAACCGAAAGTATCAAAACAACTGAATTGACAAGTTTTGCTCCTCAAGGGGATATCGTTGCATCATCTCCTTTAGGGGCATTTCTGTTAAACTAAGCAACTCTTGGTATTAGTCATTGCTCATTGGTCATTTATTCTTCTTCTCCTCCTCTACATCCTCATTCCCCACTTCCCACCTGCTTAACTCATGAGTTAGGATGACTATATTTTATTCAGGTGATATGGAAAGAATAGAAGTTGAGCAAAGAACTATTTTAATTGGTTTGGCAGGTAGCCACGGCTATGGTTTAAATCGTCCTGATTCAGACTTTGATTATCGGGGAGTATTTATCGCACCCAAAAGGTATTACTTAGGATTTGATCGCATAGAACAAAAGGATACTGGTTGGGATGAACCAGGAATATTTCCATTCATTGATGGCAACAAAGACACAGTTATATATGAATTAAGAAAAATCCTTCAGTTATTAGCGGGCGCTAATCCCAATGTTTTAGAATTGCTGTGGTTAAGTAACTATCCTTTTTTAAGCGCAGTCGGACAGCATTTAATTAATCATAAGCAGTTATTTTTGAGCAAGAAAGTAAAACATACTTACACTGGTTATGCCTTTGCCCAAATCAAAAAGATGGAAACTCATCGAAAATGGTTGTTAAAACCACCGCAAAAAAAGCCAATACCATCTGACTTCGCTATAGAAGACGAAGCACCCCTCAGCAAAGATGAGTTAAATGCTTTTCTGGAATATCTTTATAACTTAATCAGAGGACGGATTGAGTTTTTGGAAGAAGCGGAACAACTATACCAATTGCTGACAGCAGATATTGATTTTAAAGGCGTGTTGAAACAATACACTTTGCCAGATGAAACTTTGGAATATACCCAAAAGTTAACTAATAGCCGTAAAGATTTTATCCGCCTGCTTCAGAAAAGCCAAAGTTATCAAATAGCTTTAAGAGAATGGAAGGCTTACTTATCTTGGCAGGAAAATAGGAATCCAGCTAGAGCAGAAATGGAAAGAAAATCGGGTTTTGACCTCAAACATGGAATGCACTGCATTAGATTGTTACGCAGTGGAGTAGAAATATTGCGGCGGGGTGAAGTGATTGTAGATAGGAGAATAGCTGGTGATTTTGAGGATTTAAAAGCTATTTTAAAGGGTGAATATTCTTATGAGCAGGTGATGAAAATGGCAGAAGATTTGGTCACCGAAATGGAAATTGTTTATGATCAATCTGCCTTACCTCACAAACCTGATTTGGAGCAAATCAATGATTTGTGTATGGAATTGGTGGAAATGCGGAATTGGTAATTGAAAAGAGACGCGATTAATCGCGTCTGTACATGAGTTAGGAGAGACACGATTAATTTCTCATTCATAACTCCTAACTAATTTTATAGAGTGTACATTAAGTCAGCAAAGCCATAGAGGCTGATGATAAGCAATAGCGATGCTGTTAGTTGGGTAATTCGTGTCTGAGGTGAGGGGGCGATCGCTTCTCGCACTAAGATGGAAATAGATGCCCCAACTACTAAGCTCAAGCCTAAAATTAAATAGGGTATATCCGGTAAAATACTGGCTATTGCCAGCATAGCGATTGCTAATAAAAGCATCAATAATTCTACAAACCTGGGCGGGTTGTATTGGCTAGATAAAATAAAGCTGTTGAACCAAAAAGACCAAAATCTCATAGTGAGTGTTGAGTTAGGAGTTAGGAGTTAGGAGTTATATAGTCAGTGTTGAATGCTGAGTTAGGAGTTGTGAGTTATATACTCAGTCTTGAGTGAGGAATTAAAGTTGTGAGTTATAAAGCAGCTTTCCATTCAAAACTCCTAACTCCTCACTCTTAACTTTTAACCCCTAGCCCCTAACTTTTGACCTGTGCCGTTCTTTTGTGCAGCATCACTTTCTGGTAGTTCGACACCAAAGACGCGGCTAAAAACTTTGGCGACTTTGTAGCCAGAATCAATCGATTCTAAGGGGTCTTTCCGCAGCCTGTGACGCAAGCATAGCGTAATTACGCGGTGGATATCATCAACCGTAACTTCAGTACGTCCTTCGTATGCTGTTAAGGCTTTGGCGGCGCGGTTACTAACAATGTCACCCCGCAAACCATCTACATCCAGTTCTGAGCAGACTTCAGAAATTTTTACCCGCAGATCATAGTCAAGCTTCACTTCTGGCAAAAGCTGTTGAGCATTGACAATTTGCTGTTGCAATGCTTCTTGCTGGGGTTTGTACTTTTCGAGAAACACTAGAGGATTTTGGTCAAAATCCGCCCGTTGTTCCACGATTTGCACCCGCAAGGCTGGTTCTTTTACGGTGTGAATTTCTGCGTGCATCCCAAAGCGATCGAGCAGTTGCGGGCGTAGTTCGCCTTCTTCCGGGTTTCCAGAACCCACAAGAACGAAACGCGCTGGGTGACGGATAGAAATACCTTCCCGTTCTACAGTGTTCCATCCACTCGCGGCGGAATCTAGTAGCACGTCTACGAGGTGGTCATCTAGTAAGTTGACTTCATCCACATAAAGAATGCCCCGGTTAGCCTTTGCCAGAAGTCCCGGTTCAAAGGCTTTGACACCTTCAGATAAAGCTTTCTCAATGTCGATTGTGCCACAAACTCGGTCTTCTGTAGCTCCTAGCGGCAGGTCTACCATTTGGACTTTTTTGTGAGCTATAGGAATTTCCGCCCCTTGTTCTAACAGTTGGCGGACTTCATCGCTCATCAAGTCGGGGTCGCTAGGATCGCTACTGAAGGGGTCATTGGCAACCACAGAAATTTCTGGCAGCAGATCCGCCAGCGCCCGGATAGTTGTGGATTTCCCGGTGCCGCGATCGCCCATGATCATTACACCACCAATTTTGGGGTCAATCACGTTCAATAGGAGCGCCAGTTTCATTTCTTCCTGGCCCACAATTGCCGTAAAAGGAAATACCACGCGACGCGCACTTGCCGTGGATTGAGCAGTTGGACTCACTAAATTACCTTAACAATATTTTTCTTATTACAGTTCTCTATTGTGACACAGGTGGGGTGTGGGGGAGTGTGAAGATCGGGAGCAGGGGGCAGGGGGAGCAAGGGACAAGGAGGACAAGGAGGACAAGGGGGAATTATTGAACAAGTCTCTTCCTTGTCTTCCCCCTCTCCCTTGTCTATTCTCTATGCCGAATGCCTTATGCCCCATTCCCCACGCCCAATGCCCTATTCCCCATACCAATATCTATTGGGCAATTGGGCACAAATGCCTACTTGCTGCGTCAACTATCTTAAATATTGTCTGCTTTAGTTTTTCTGGTGCAAAAGTTCCATAAGCAGGGAACGAACAACTACCAACTCATCAATCCTGTAGTAAGCATAAATACTTGTAGACTATATGGTTAGTAGATTCAATTGTAAAAGCGAGCAATGGCGTGTGTGGGTAGCTAATGCATCATTCAAATCTATGAAATCACCTTTTATTGTTCAAACTTGGCGGCGACTACTCAAGTCTCTTTTTCCGGTTCTCATTTTAATATCCTTTTTTACCGTATTACTGGTGGACAGTTTCACCCCTGCCGTCGCACAGTTACCCCGTCAGGAAATTCGCGGGGTTTGGATGACCAACAATGATTTTGACACTCTCAAAAATCGGGACAAAGTGCAAGATGCGGTGAGTCAATTACGACGGCTGAACTTTAACACAATCTATCCTGTGGTTTGGAATTCTGGCTATGTAATGTACCCTAGTGCGATCGCACAACGTGCAGGTATTCAACCTTTTGTCTACAAAGGTTCAGATGGACATGATATTCTTGCAGACCTGATTAACCAAGCCCATCGCAAAGGATTGCTAGTAATTCCCTGGTTCGAGTTTGGTTTTATGGCTCCCCCAACCTCAGAATTGGCAATGAATTATCCTGATTGGTTCACACAGAAGCGGGATGGTAGCCAAACTTCAATCAGTGCGGCGGGTGAGGTGATGTGGCTCAACCCGTTCCATCCAAAAGTGCAACAGTTTATCACTAATCTAGTGTTAGAAACTGTTACCCAATATGATGCCGATGGCATTCAGTTTGACGATCACATGAGTTTGCCTCACGAATTTGGTTACGACCAATATACAGTTGCTTTGTACACCAAAGAAACCAAAAATGCTCCCCCAAATAACCCCCAAGATGCGGCATGGGTCAAGTGGAGGGCAGATAAAATTACAGCGTTCATGGTACAACTTAACCAAGCTGTGAAGCAGAGAAGACCCCAGGCGATTTTCTCTGTTTCTCCTAATTACTATGATTTTGCTTACAAGTTTCACCTGCAAGATTGGCTGGGTTGGATGCGGCAAAATATTGTGGACGAGTTAATCGTGCAAATTTATCGTCCGGATCTGCAAAGTTTTGTGGCTAATATTTCCCGCCCAGAAATTCAAGAAGCACAACAAATAATTCCAACTGGAATTGGCGTTATGACAGGGTTACGAAATAATCCAGTTCCTATGCAGCAAATTAAGTCTCAGGTGCGGGCTGCTCAAGAACGCGGTCTAGGCATAACTTTCTTTTATTATGAAAGTCTTTGGAACGATGCTCTAGAACCTTTAAATGAGCGGCAAGCTGGATTTGCAACTCTATTTCGGTCTCCCGCGCTCCGCGCCAAAGTTGAATAACTTTTCTGTTCAAGATTATGTTATGGCTAGTAAGGGCATGGCATTGCTATGCCCCTACGATCATCTAGATTATGTATCGGGGTTTTCGTGAATTGGTATAAGGTTTTTGCACCTAATGTTAGTGCCTTGCCTGTTGCAAAAGCTGAGATTCCCGGCTTATTGTAAAAGTCGAGAATCTTGTTATAACCGCTTCAGATGTGTACTTCTATCCATTCTGAATTAGCTTTTGAAATTAACTCTAAAATTAGATGAATCGGACAACTGTTCGACCTTGCAGCCTACCAAGCTATCCGACTCGGTTTTATATTCGGAAGTCGTCATCAACCTCACTGGATTAGGCCTGGACTCTTTTTTGGTACGCCCGATGAATTCCCATTCACCAGTTCTGACACAAAAGAGTACTGCCACGAACCAACACAACCCGAAAACCCACGTTGTTGTTACGATTGTCACGCGCGTTATAGTTGCGATACGCCGAGCGGCAATTCCTGGGATTGTTGTTCCACGAACCACCACGCAGCAGCCGGTGTCGCCTACCCCATTATTTAGATTAACACGATAGACTCGCAATACTGTTTGGTTAAGACAAGAGACGCGATGAATCGCCGTCTCTACAATAATCAGTCTTTTGTCTTGGCGGCAATTTATCGCGTCTTTGTGATCTATAATTTTCATCAAAAAACCTTAACCGAACCGTATTGGATAGGCTCGGAACTAAAAAATTGACTTACAATATTTTCTAATTGCTAAGTAATAAATATTTGCTGGCGTAGTTGCCATGTATCACCATACTTTAAGTGGGCAACCCAACTCTGCATTGATTGGGATATTTTTTCATATTCAATTTTTCCTTGATCGTATTCCCAAAGCATTTTTCGTAATCTTTTTCTTGCCAGACGCAGATTATCACTGCGTACCCGAATCCGGTCTGGTAAAATGCGAAATCCAACAAAATTAGCTCCGTGTTTTGTTTCAAACAATTGGCTTTTTATTGGATGAATTTTAACTCTTAAACCAGCAAGATATTCCTCTATTCTGATTCTGGCGTTTTGCAAAAATACTTTGTCATCTGAAAATAAGGCAAAATCGTCTACATAACGAATATATTGAGATGCTTTTATTTGTTCTTTAACAAAATGGTCAAAGCTATTTAGATATATATTTGCAAAAAATTGGCTGGTTAGATTGCCAATTGGTATACCATGTCTTCTTTCGAGAGGTGTGAGTAAATCATCTCCAGTAAAATAATTAAGTACTAGTTCTTGATGATTACTGCTATCAATAATGATATTAATTAACCAGAGTGTGTTAGGACATTTAATTTTATGATATATCTGTGATTTCAATATTTCATGGTCGATACTAGGAAAATATTTACGAATATCAGCTTGCAGAACATAACGGCTGGAACGAGCAAATTTAGTAAAACGATGTAAAGCGCGATGAGAGCCAAATCCAACACGATTGGCGTAGGAATCGCTGATAAATGTGCGTTCAAATATGGGAACAATGATGTTACAGAGAGCATGATGTACAACTCTATCACGATAAGGAGCGGCTGAAATTATTCGCGGTTTGGGTTCAAAAATTTGAAATGTGGTGTAGTTTCCAGGAGAGTATGTTTTTAACTGTAATTCTTCTTGCAATTGAAATAATTCTTGCTCTAGATTGTAGTTAAACTCTAAAACATTTTCGCGAAAACGTTTACCCCGTTGTGCTTGCTGGGCGGCTGATAGTAAATTTCCAAATGCTATAATTTCATTCCAGAGATTCCCGTATTTTTTCATCAATTTAACCCAGGTTCGCCCCTGGCATTGTAGCTGCACTTTCTAACAAGTTGTTTGCAAAGTGTTTCGCTGTGACTTTAGGAACTTTTAGATCCCCCCTAACCCCCCTTAAAAAGGGGGGAACCGGAATTAATCAAAGTCCCCCTTTTTTAAGGGGGATTTAGGGGGATCTCCAAGGGTTAGGTGTATACAAAAACAGTTTTCAGACATCCTCTAATCGCTAGGTATAATTGCCTTGATTTTTTGCTGTTTTATCCATCCACCCAAATCAGTGCCAATATCATTTAAAAGTTTTTGAGCATATTCATAACGCTCTGTCTTAATTAAGTCAAATTCTAAAAGTAGGCGAGTTTGATAGCGTAAAATATCTAGTTTACTATTCAATAATTCTAAATGGGCTAATTTCTGTTTAGCATACCGTGCTATGATTCAGAATATCTAATAAATTGTATAGTTCTGTAATAATTCGATTTCCTAGCAAAAACTTATGATCTCTAGGAAGCCGATTTAAAATTGGCACATACCACTTGATTAAATCGTAAGTTTTTTGTATTATTGGTAAATCACTCATCCATGCAAAATTTGAAAAAAAAATGATCGCGCAGAGCGCGAGACATTAAGAAGGGTAAAGAAATAAAGAGCAGAGTGCTAAAGGGCAAGAGTATAAAGGGCTACTAAGTCCTGCCACGAACCAACACAACCCGAAAACCCACGAAGTTGATACGAGAGCCACGCGCGTCATAGCGGCGACACGCCGAGCGGCAATTCCTGGGAGAGCTGCCCCACGAACCACCACGCAGCAGCCGATTTTGATTATCAACTAACCAAGCGCTTCCGTCTTTTGGCGCTCCTTTATAATTTTCGTGCCACTCATCCTGACACCATTCCCATATATTACCATGCATATCAAATAAACCAAAGGGGTTAGCAGGAAATTTCCCCACATCTGTTGTTTGCTGACGATATTCACCCTTTGGGGCAGAACCATAAGTATAATTACCGTCGTAATTCGCTAAATCCGTTGTAATCGTTTCGCCAAAATAAAACGGTGTAGTCGTTCCCGCACGACAAGCATATTCCCATTCTGCCTCACTGGGTAAGCGATAGGTTTTCTCAGTCTTTTTAGATAGCCTAGCGCAAAACTCAATTGCATCATCCCAAGAAACCTGTTCAACAGGTCGATTAGCACCTTTAAAATTGGTTGGTTCGGGATTTAAATCAATATTAACCTTGGGTAAATCAGCAACGGCTTTCCATTGGCTCTGAGTTACCGTAAATTTCCCCATAAAAAAGGGTTGAATGGTGACAGAGTGCTGTGGACTTTCATCGCCACTTCTTTCTGGCTCACTCTCTGGCGAACCCATGATAAATTTACCACCCGGAATTGCAACCATTTCCAAAACTACGCCATTACCCAAGTCTTCTGTAGCAAACTCGGTTTGTCGTTTTTGATACTCTATTTCTTGTTCTTTTTTTAAGCGAACTACATCCACATCTTTAAGCAGATAATATTTCTGCAATGTCTCTAATTCAGCTTCAGTTTTTTCACCCAATGGATATCCCTGTTCATCTACAACCCTTGTCAAGTATTGCTTGTATTTATCTAGATTTTTCTTATATATTCCGTAAGGCTCTAATGCTTTTTCTCGAGATGCAATGTCTTCTTTATCTGTTAATTTTAACTTTTCTTGTAAATCTTCTAATATATAAGATTCCACAGAAGAAATCTCGCCATCAGACGCAAATTCCTCAGCCTTTTGAAGATACTCAGCTATAGCGGCTTCCTTCCTTACCCGCTGTTGTTCACGTTCCTTAATTAGTTGTTCAGCCGCAAACTTAATTCCCTGAGCTACATTCGTGAATGCATCATCTTGATTACTCCAAGACTTAATAGGTTGAGCATTTTTGGGCAGAGCTTGTAGTTTAGCAAATGGTGCATCTTGCCAAAAAACGTTTCGCAGAATAATTGGAATGACACAAGCCTCCCCATTTGCGTGGCGTTCTATTGCTTTGGTAACTTCAACATCCCAGCAGTATTTAGAAAATATAAAGTCTGAACTGACTAGTAATAAAATGATATCGGCTGTATTTAAATTTTCATTAATCTGCTGATCCCATTCTTTTCCAGGTGGTATTTTGCGATCGTGCCAAGTTGAAGTTATACCTTGGCGTTCCAACATCGTCAGGTGTTTAGCCAGTTCATCCTTTAGGGGTTCGTCGTTGTGAGAATAGGAACAAAACACCTTGAGTGGTTCCAACGAAACATCTGCCATTTTGCGTCTTCAGGGGTAGTATAAATTACGCTTCTCACAAATTATAGTATTTTTGCCTGATTTCCTTGATAAAATAACCGCGATCGCCAGTGCAACTCTTCATCTCGTCGTCTAAACCCGGAGATATGGTATTGCGATCGCTATTCTATTTTGATGGTATTGCGATCGCTTATAGCATAGAAGGCGAGGCTTTTTCTGGTATTGCGATCGCTGTATTCTTTTATATATTTTGATGGTGCTGCGATCGCTGCATAAAATCGATAGGGTAACTTTTATCAAAAATCTATTCATCGTTCACATCTGCAAATATAGATTTTAAATCTCGATAACCGCTAATTACCCGCACAATCACAACACTATCTTCAAAAACTCGATAAAAAATAATGTAGCCATACATTTACTGGCAGACGAATTGTTGAAGGAATCAAGTTTAGTTCCATCGGATGCTGAGGACAAAGTAGCAAGTCTTGGTTTATATGATTCTTTTGAAGCTGCTGCGGTTTGAGCGAAGGCATTAGCAGAAGAAAAAGCGGCAACACATGGTTGAGAAAGTTAGATTTGCATTTACTGAGGTAAACCCAGATTAGCGTTTGATGTGTGCTTCTATCGTTCGGAATTAGCATTTGAAATTAGCCCTAAAATAGCCTGATGGAAATAGTGAAACCCAACATCATATTAAGTTAACGTTGGGTTTCACAGCATTCAACTAGCTTGATTAGGCGGTATTTCTTCAGGTGGTGCTTCCGCTGGGGGAGCGAGTACCGCATCCGGCGCAATTTCTTCTACGGGAATCGGTTGCTTATCCTCAGTTTCCGCATCTGGTTGCGCTGCTTCCACCAATTCAGGAGATGGGGGATGTGGTGGAATCGCTTCCGGTACACTCTCGGTTTTTGCTTCGGTGTCAGTCGTAACTGTCTCCTCTGCTGGTTTTTCTGGTATAGGAGTAGTTTTATCGATAATCTCAACAGCAGGTTTCTCTGCCAGAACAGAGGTAATGTCTTCAGGTCTGGGGGTTGTGGGTGTTTTTTTGCTAACAGTCTGTTGCACCTTATCTTTCACGCCACTGAAGGTGCTACCAAGACCTTTTTGCAACTGGCCCAGCTGTTCCTGAAGGGACAATTTATTTACCTGTTCCTGAATGCCAGTTTTCACCGTCTCAGGACTAGGTACTTGGGTTTGTTGTGCCTGCGGGGTTAGTTGGCGACGTAATGATAGAGTTTGCCAGCCAAACCAAACTAAAAGAGCCACACTAGCCACATGACCCAGCAACAAACCCCCAGTAATACGTGGTGCAAACACCCATAAGACTAAAGCGTAGAAAAGTCCTACACCACTCCAGATAAAGTCATTCTTGCGGTGGATTTCTGGGAAAAAGAAAGCTGCTATATAGATGGCTAAACTACCAAGACCGACCACCAAAGCTAGGACAAATGCCAGCATTATTTGGTTACTCCTTACTGCGTCCTTTGACTATTTAAATTTTGCAAATTTTGCCAGTCAATTGTTGATTTAGATACAAATTAAAATTAATTATCCGTGTTAGTTGTGGATTTTTGCCCTTTATTCAAGTCTTAAGGTCTTCTTTAGGGGAGAACGGAAAATATCGGACTACCCTTATAGGTAAAGGATCTGCAAGAGTTAGCCAGAAATTTTTTATGACACTACAAAGCTTTGGTGTGATTGGATTAGCCGTTATGGGTGAGAACATCGCTCTAAACGTGGAGCGCAATGGCTTCCCAATTGCAGTTTACAACCGCTCCCGAGAAAAAACGGATGCGTTTATGGCGCAGCGTGCTACAGGACGGAACGTCAAAGCCGCCTTTACTCTAGAAGAATTCGTCGCCTTATTGGAACGTCCCCGCAAAATCTTAGTAATGGTGCAAGCTGGTAAACCAGTGGATGCGGTGATTGCTCAACTCAAACCCTTGTTAGAGGAAGGCGATATCATTATCGACGGTGGCAACTCTTGGTTTGAAGATACGGAACGACGCACTCAGGAATTAGAACCCGCAGGGCTTCGGTATCTTGGTATGGGTGTCAGTGGCGGTGAAGAAGGAGCGCTAAATGGGCCTTCACTGATGCCTGGAGGTACAACAAGCTCTTACGAATATCTATCGCCAATTTTCAACAAAATTGCTGCCCAAGTCGATGATGGCCCTTGTGTAACCTACATTGGCCCTGGTGGTTCTGGCCACTATGTAAAAATGGTACACAACGGCATTGAGTACGGCGATATGCAGCTAATTGCTGAAGCCTACGACTTGCTGAAAAATGTCGCTGGATTAGACCATAATCAGCTACATGAGGTGTTTGCTGAATGGAACACCACCGATGAACTCGATTCATTTTTGATTGAGATTACGAAGAATATCTTCCCATATATTGACCCAGAAACAAAAAAACCCCTGGTGGATTTGATTGTTGACGCAGCAGGTCAAAAGGGAACTGGACGCTGGACTGTGCAAACTGCATTGGAATTGGGAGTTGCTATTCCCACAATTACAGCAGCAGTTAATGCCCGGATTATATCTTCGATTAAAGAGGAGCGGGTTGCAGCATCTAAAGTCCTCACAGGCCCCAGTGGCAAGTATGACGGGCAAACTAAGGACTTTATCAACAAAGTCCGTGATGCTCTCTATTGCTCAAAAATCTGTTCTTATGCTCAAGGGATGGCCTTGCTATCTACAGCTTCAAAAACATATAACTGGAATTTGGATCTGGGCGAAATGGCGCGGATTTGGAAAGGTGGTTGTATTATTCGCGCTCGCTTCTTGAATAAGATTAAGAAGGCTTTTAGCGAAAATCCAGCTTTGCCTAACTTGCTGTTAGCTCCCGAATTTAAGCAGACAATTCTTGACAGACAGACAGCTTGGCGGGAAGTGATTGCAACAGCTGCAACAGTGGGAATTCCAGTACCTGCATTTAGCGCATCCTTGGATTATTTTGACAGCTATCGCCGCGATCGCTTGCCTCAAAATCTAACTCAAGCACAACGCGACTACTTCGGCGCACATACCTACCTGCGTCTTGACAAGCCCGGAAGTTTCCACACTGAATGGGTACCCATTGCTGAAGCCGAGAAGTAAACTTTCGTACATCTAAATTTTCAATTTATTGAGAAAGTTTAGACTGTTTCAGAATAAATATTACAAGTGACTCTGAAACTCAGAGTCACTTTCTTTTTAATGCTGAGTTAAATGCAAAATAAAACTGCTGTATCTTATTGATTGATTTTAAGGCAATACGCTTGGGTTAAGAGTTATTGGTGTAGGTAATTGGTCTTTGAAGACGCGAGAAATCGCCGTCTCTTAATTGGTCTTTGAAGACGCGATAAATCGCCGTCTCTACAAGTGTTTTGGTCTTATCTGAACTGTATTAGATTTTAAGGATTATTATTACCAAGATATTTGGCTTTTAATTGTTCTAATTCTTCATCTATTTTATTTGTACTAGAAGGCTGAGATGTGGGATTTGGTGGCTGTATTTTATTTGGTTGAGGTTTGCTGCTACCCAAAAACTGGGTTTTCATTTCCTCTAATTCTTTCTCAAGTTGACTCGGAGATTTCGATACAAAAGCGGCTGGAGATTTGAGTGGTGATTGAGGGATAGGTTTTGGTGCAATAGCTGGTGTGGCTGCTACTTGCGACTGGTGATTTAAATCGTTGAGAACTTCATCTACTGTTTGATAACGCCGAATTGGAATACTTTCTAGCATCTTGTTGAGAATGCGACTCAACTGATTACTGATGGGAGTTTGCAAGTATTGCTGCCAAATCCAAGTATCGTTATTAGTATCATAAGAATCGAAAGGCGATCGCACTGTTAATAAATTAACACAAGTAGCCCCCAAACTGTAAATATCGCTGGCAAAGACAGCCCTACCTCTCATTTGTTCAGGGGCAACGTATTCTGGACTACCAATACTTGTACCAGTTTGATTTAAGGCAGCGCCAGTGGCAGATTTAGCAGCACCAAAATCTACTAATACTAGTTTGCGATCGCTTTCGCGCAAAATAATATTTTCTGGCTTAATATCGCGGTGAATTACGTGTCTGGCATGACAAAATTGCAAAACTGACAATAAATCATTTAATAGTTGCTGGATTTGTATTTCATTGAAAGCACCTCTATGCGCCAATTCCTGAGCTAAGTTTTTCCCGTCGATAAATTCTTGTACAAGATACTGCCGATCTTCTTGAGTAAAATATGCGAGTAGTTCGGGAATTTGAGGATGTTTACCCAATTCATCTAACTGCACCGCTTCTTGGTTAAATAACTCTACGGCTTTTGCAAGAGTGTTAGTGCCTTGAGATTGGGGATAAAATTGCTTAATTACGCAGCGTGGTTTTGAGGGCTTATCCTCATCCACAGCTAAGAAGGTTTTGCCAAAACCACCTTGTCCAATTGGTTTAATAGCACGGTAACGTTCTTTGAGGAGTAACTTAGAACCGCAAGCCTGGCAAAACTTGACATGATCAGGATTTTCAGGCTTGGGACAATGGGGATTAAGGCAGTAGCTCATACAGGCGATCGCTCTTATATCTCTTTATTTTACTGGCGTTGAGGGTGGGGAACTTTTGCAAATGGGTTAAACTATGAGCGATGTCTATGACGAGCTACGCCTACGCACTGCTAGCTAACTACCCTATACCTTGTATAACTGGATGGAAGTAGAAGGCGAACCCCAACACTGTATAGGTAGCTAATAATAAAGTGCCTTCAAGCCAATTGGACTTACCATCAGAACTAATACTGTTTGCAATCAACACTGACGCAACCACAGCTACTAATTCAAAAGGTTGGAAATCCAAATCCATTGGTTTACCCATTACCCGCCCTGCTATAACTAACACGGGTGCGACAAATAGGGCAATCTGCATACTTGATCCCACAGCTACCGAAAGGGAAAGATCCATTTTATTTTTCATTGCCACGGTGACTGCTGTGGCGTGTTCAGCCGCGTTACCGACGATGGGAACCAAAATCACCCCTGTAAACAGCGCCGTTAAACCTAGCTGAGATGTGGCCACCTCCAGAGAATCGACCAACATTTCTGACTCAATTGCCACCATTAAGGTACATACTAGCAACACGCCAACCCACAACATCATATTTGGTTTAGCATGAGGGATTTCCTCTTCTTCTGTCTCTGCTACACCCACATCATATAAATAGGAGTGGGTTTTCATCGAAAATAGCAGAGTTAAGGCATAAACCAGGATTAACACTACAGCAACAGCAATAGAAAAATTTTGCAGTGTTTGTTCGTTAATTCCTTGAGAGGTATAATTCATCGCCGTTGGCATCAAAATAGCAATCACCGCCAAATTCATCGAATCAGCATTCACCCGCGCCACAATTGGTTGAAATGTCTGTTCTTTGTAGCGCAGTCCTCCCAAAAGCATGGAAAAACCCATCACCAGTAGTAAGTTGCTAATAATCGATCCCGTGATACTGGCTTTGACTACATCTATTAACCCAGCGTTCAGCGCCACTAGGGCGATAATTAGTTCCGTCGCATTGCCAAAGGTGGCGTTTAATAAGCCCCCCATTGATGGCCCTACTACGACAGCAATTTCTTCTGTGGCTGTACCCATCCAAGCTGCTAAGGGCAAAATTGCTAATCCAGCTGTAATGAAAACTATCAATTCTCCCCACTCTAGAAAGTGGGCTGCTACAGAAACCGGGATAAACAGTAATAAAGCGAAAAGAATAATGTTTTTGGTTGACATTTGTTGTCTTGAGTTGAGGGTATCATTCACAGCGAGCAATCCTAAATTTTAAATTTGGAGTGTTGAATTAACAATTACTTTCACTCAGCACTCCCATAGGATACTCTCAACCGTCTGTAGAGCAATTCAGAAATTGTACTGTTTTCAGTTCACTGCTGTGTATGTAAAATTAAATTGCGATATAATTAGATTCTGTAATTTTTTGTTGCAAAACTATGAATTTGAGCAAAAGTTTTACACCAAAAATGGGGTTTAATATATTAAAAGACAATTAAAATTTTGATTGGCGCTGCTAACGAGAAAACCCCTAACTGAGGCTTTGTTCAATGGCTAATTATTTTGAGCCTTCAGGGAAAGGGCTGTGCGATAACGCAGATTTCCCACTACAATAAAAACGCTTTGTCAAAAATTTGGTTGGATTCCATAGTTGTTGTTTATACCGGATTTTGTGTGAAAACCATTGTAGAAAGGTTTATGCACAATGTTTTCGGTGCAACTGCAAGTTTTTTGTTTTGGATAAATATACATGACTTCTGCTGCTGAAATGCCAGCTAGCTCTGGCTCAACGTTAACATTACATTCAGATCCCAAAAACACCAAAGAAACCGATCCCCTGAGAAAGGCTAATGGTGTTTATGTGACGGTGCATGGTCATTTTTACCAGCCACCAAGGGAAAACCCTTATCTGGACGCAATTGAACGCCAACCGAGCGCTGCACCTTTCCATGACTGGAATGAGCGGATTCATTGGGAATGCTATCGCCCGAATGCTTTTGCCAGAGTCTTAAATGACCGAGGCGAAGTGGTGAAGATCGTCAACAATTATGAGTATTTTAGTTTTAATATTGGCCCAACGCTGATGTCGTGGCTAGAACGCTACGATGTGGAGGTTTATCAGCGGATTTTAGAGGCGGATGCCAAGAGTAGCGATCGCTTGCATGGTCACGGCAATGCGATCGCGCAAGTATACAATCACATCATCATGCCCCTGGCGAACGAACGCGACAAATATACCCAAATTCGCTGGGGTAAAGAAGACTTCCGCTCCCGCTTTGGACGCGATCCCGAAGGAATGTGGCTAGCGGAAACAGGTGTAGATTATGCCACCCTAGAAGCTCTGGTTGCTGAGGGTATTCGCTTCATTATCCTTGCACCATCTCAAGCACTGCGTTGCCGTCCCGTCCCTACTCCAGATCATCCCCATCCTGAATGGCACGAAGTCGGTGGTAGTCAGATTGATCCCACCCGTCCCTATCGTTGTTATTTGAAGCCCACGCTAGACACTTCTTCTTCACCTCTAAGTGCTATCACCACTAGCCCCAAGGATGATAGTACAGAAGAATTACCCTACATTGATATCTTCTTCTACGATGGGCCGATATCGCGGGACATGGGTTTTAGTGATGTTGTTTATAATTCCAGTCACTTTGCCGGACGTATTGGCTCGGCTGTGCGTGGGGATCATCGGCCAACACAGTTAATCTCTGTGGCGACGGATGGAGAAACCTTCGGACATCATAAGAAGGGAACTGAGAAAACTTTAGCCTACGCCTTTACCAAAGAGTTTCCCCAGCAAGGTTGGACGGTGACGAATTTCGCCCACTACCTCAGCCTCAATTCTCCCGGTTGGGAAGTGGAATTGAAGTCAGTCACAGCCTGGAGTTGCGCCCACGGTGTAGATAGGTGGCAAGATGACTGTGGTTGCGGTGGAGAAGGCAGTATTTGGCATCAGAAATGGCGTCGTCCTCTGCGGGATGCCCTAAATTGGCTGCGAGATCAGCTAACTGAGGTGTATGAAGAACATGGTAGGCAGTTATTTCGTGATCCCTGGCAAACACGAGATGAATATATCCAAGTGATGCGCGATCGCACTGCTACCAATGTCAACCGTTTCCTAGCCCGTCATCAAACCCACAAACTAACCGCAGCCGAACAAGTAGACGCACTACGCCTATTGGAAATGCAGCGTCACGCTTTGTTGATGTTCACTAGTTGCGGTTGGTTTTTTGAAGAAATTTCCCGTCCAGAGGGGACACAAATTCTGCGCTACGCCGCCCGTGCTTTGGAATTAGCAGGGGAAGTGGCTGGCGTGCAGTTGGAAAAAGGCTTCGTCAAACGTCTTGGTTTAGCCCCCAGCAATGTGGATGACTTCAAACACGGTGGCGAAATTTATCGGCAACTCGTGTTAACTGCCCAGCTTGGCTTTAAGCAAGTAGCAGCCCATTACGCTATTACTTCTCTGTTTACAAATCAGAAACCAGCACAGACGCACAATTCTTTGCCTAGAAAAGATGCTGCTGATAAACAGTCTCAGCGTTACCACAAAAAGGTTTATTGCTACGCTGCTAATGAGCTAGATTACCAGCTGCAACGTATGGGATCGCTAACTCTGGCTGTGGGAAATTTAAAGCTGGTATCAGAGATTACTTGGGAAAGCGAGCATTTGGTATTTGCGGTTCTCCATTTGGGAGGCTGGGATTTCCACTGCTGTATTCAACAATTTACTGGGCGGCGTGACTACAGCCAATTAAAAGAAAAGCTGTTTGGCGCACTAAAACAAGCTAGTGCAGCTCATACTATCTTGGCGATGACGCAGCTATTTGGCGAAGAAGCTTTCAACTTGCAAAATCTATTTGCTGAAGAACGCCACCGGATTATGCGACTGCTTAGTGAGGAAACGCTGACACGCTTAGGACAGTTGTATACCCAAGCATACCGTGATAATTACGGTGTGCTGATGGCGTTTCATCGAGATGAAATAGCAGTACCACAAGAATTGCAGGTAGCAGCCGATATTGCTTTAGGGCATCGCTGTTTGATGACATTGCGATCGCTTGAGCAAGATATCGCTGATCCCCAAAAGAGTTGGAGTCACATAATAGAATTGGAAGCGATCGCTACTGAAGCAAAACATCTGCGTTGTCGGCTGAATATTCCCGACGGTAAGCAGATGTTAGAACAGTTAATTGCGCGATCGCTCTGGCAATTGTTGCATGATGCTAATGGTAGCTTTAATGCAGATATCCAACTATTGGAGAGATTGATTGATGTCGGGGATCAACTAAATATTGACATTTCCCTACAGCGATCGCAAGAACTATATTTTAGTTGTCTGCACAGTCAGATCGCGCCAGTGTGTATCACTAGCGTTGGGAATGAAGGAGATAATCAGTGTCTTCAGTTACTTAAGTTGGGCAAAAAGTTAGCCGTTGATGTTAGCATGATCTCAAATCAGTTGGGATAGATGTAGACACGCACAGCGGTGCATTGATATCAACTTAAGTGAGTTGGGGGAAATTTTCACACACAGAGAAGGGGATAATTATCCCCTTCTCTTTTTGATTTGCTTGATTATGATGTCCGCCAAATCACCCATAATACAATACAGTTCAGAATGAGCAACAAAACCCAGATGTAGAGACGCGATTTATCGCGTCTTGAAAGACCAATCATCTACACCAATAACCCTTAACCCAAGTGTATTGACCCATAAGAAGCATTTTTTGGTATGGACTTCAGTCACCAAAGCCAGGACTTTAGTCCTTACTACGAACGAACATTTTTTATTCCGCTTGATTAACCGGACATGATATTACTTAACCTGGGAGCGATCGCAATGGTAAGGATAAAGCCATTCACACTTGAAGAGTCCGTGGGTATGTTTCTCAAAAAAGGTTCCTGCATGGCGGCCAGGTGATATATCGATCCCAGCTTTCGTTTTAATCTCATATAGCCAAGGAAAGGCTACTACTAAAATAGCTATGACAGCGAAGAGGTAGAGAATCGTAGTTCTAATATTCAGAAATCTTAGGGAATTGCTATTGTGATTTTGAGGCATAGATCGTGAGAGATTAATAGCTCATCCAATCCTAACCTAAAGCTGAAAATATCGCTGGAAGCGGGAATCAAGGTTGCTTGATTTCTGCTGATTGCACGTTAAACAGAGGGTTTGTAGATTGCTAATATCATTTTACCACCACGGAAGAGGGGAATAATATGGTCAATACTGAGATTAGTTTCTTCAGTGGTTTTACCGCAACTTTGGCATTGGTATTTGTCACGTTTAAAAACATATTTCTTTACTTCCGGCGGGATACGAATGCGAGGAGTTTTGCTCATTTTTACTTTAGTTGCTAAGAAATCCTTCCAAGCTTGGTACGTCTACCCAGCTTGCTTTTGTATGAGATTCATGGGATAAATCCATCAACAACTGAGAATAAATTCCTTCTCGCAGCGATGGTGTAATTTCCTGATTGCAGTTAATTCCTTGTACCCATTGGTTTACTACACGGATAAATGCAGAAATGCGTCCATCAGCATAATTTTTGGGAAAAATTAACCGATTCGGTATTTCTATTTCCGTTAGGGGTTTACCTGGCTGGGAAGCCCAAACACGAAAGCCGTGTATATAGTCTTTTTGATTTTCACTACCTACTATTAATGTACCGCGATCGCCATATACTTCTATCCAATGGGTTCTTGGTGCGTGAACAACTGCACTGATAGAAAGTTGGCAAGGTGTACCATCTGCTAATTCCAGCGTTAATATACAGTTGTCATCTGTATCCACTGGCTTAGATTCTCCACTAATAGGGTCAACTCGTGTGGGAATAGCAGTACTCAAATGGGCGTTTAATCTACGGACTGGCCCGAATAACCAGTGAATGTAATCGAAGGCGTGGGAACCCAAAGATCCTAATGCACCGCCTCCTTTAGCTTTGTCAGAATACCAATTCCAAGGGCGTGAAGTATCAGCACGAGAAGAACCTAACCAATCAATTTTAATTAAACGCAATTTACCCACATAATCTTCTGACAATAATTCAGCAAATAACTGCCATGCTGGTACAAAGCGAAATTCAAAGTCTACAGTCGCAATAACACCTTTTCTTTTAGCTAACTGATAAAGTTCTTTAGCCTCAGATGCATTTAAGGTTATAGGTTTTTCTAGTAATAAATGTTTCCCCGCTTGCAGTACAGTTTTTGCCATTTCATAATGCAAAAATGGCGGTGTAGAGATGCTAACTGCTTGCACTTCTGGCAATGCCACAATATCTGTAAGTGAGTCAGAGGCGTGGGGGATCTTATGAGATTCTGCTATAGCTTTAGCTTTATTTATATCTCGGTGATAAACAGCAACTATCTCAGTCTGAGGATGTGCTTGGAATCCAGGGATGTGGACTTTTTGACCAAATCCAGTGCCTGCGATCGCAATTCCAATCATATCATTATTTACTCCCATATTTGTATATTTTACTATTCACTTAATAATATCATTTTGTCTATGATATCTAATATATCCGAGTCTTTACTTGTATAAAATTTTTTAGCGAGTAATTTTTCTGATTGCCTAATATTTTCAAAATCCTGTAGAAAATTCTTGGATGATAGGTATTAACGTCACTTAAAGTATCATTGCGAAATTATGGAAATCTAAAAAGTCTTAAGTTTGTATCATGCTAATGTATCTCATTACATAAGCAATAAGGTGTAAAAATTTAATGCTTTTTCAAAATTGTAGATGTTAAATAACAGACGTTTAATCATTTTTTACCGTAAAACTCTAATTGTCAAAGGATAACGATAATACTCACCCTTGTAAGCTTTTATAGCGGCAAAAGTCACTACAAACGATTGTAGTACAAGTTTAAATAGAATTAATGACGTAAGTACAATTAATAAGCTATCTAAAGTATTTTTGATCTCATTACTTGAACCATTGATAGTTACTGCTCGACCAAAGGTAGTTAAGACTATAACTAAAGATATGGCTATAATAATTAAGGTATATATTGTTAAAGAAAATTGAAAATTTATTGATTCCTTGCCTTGTAAATCAATCCAGGGATATTGTGTTTTTTTAAATAGCCAAATTATTAGTGGAGCTAAAAGATTTAAGGGTAAATATAAAGGGATACCAATAAATACTAAAAAAAACACTAATATCCATCCTAATAAAGCCGATAAATGACACAAAGTAGCCCATATACGCATTTGCTGTTTAGGTTTTTCTCTCATGGTTTTTTATTTGTAAGTGGATTTAGCAGATAATTCTCCATTGTAATTATCTATAAAAAAGCCAAATAAAAGCTTAAAACCTGAGTATTCCTCTGTCATAGTATTCGGAAAGAGGTTCTATTTCCCAAACTATACCTTTTTCTGGCAGCAGCGCAACTTCTAAACCTTTGAGGACTTTATCAACTTGAGCGATGGCGTAACCGCCCGCCGGAGGCGATGGTCTCCGACCGGAGGTCATTGCAAGCTGAAAACCATCTGACAGTTTATACTGAGTACTGGGAAAACAAGCAGTTGGCTTTTGCAATACCCAATAGCAAGGATCATATAGAACTTACGCATAAGATATCCGCTCTATGTCGTAAACTTAATAACACTAACGGATTTTCAATATGCGAGTTCAAATAACTGTAGTTGCGATCGCAGTAATGTTAGTGGGCGGGAAAAATCCAGAGGCCCTCGCAGACTCGCAATTTTCTACTCAGGATGGGTTTAGTAGTATTGCGACACCGGAAGCTACGATCCATATAGAGGGGGAGTATGCCAAATATGGTAATTATATAGGAGCGACTTCAGGAGATAGCCAGACGCTTGTATTTTCCCAAAAAGTTGTCAAAGACATCCAGATTCGTTTTATTAATGACAAAGATGAGTTGCTCGATGACAAAGGTCAGCCCATCAAAGGGCGTACTCAGACAGATTTTATCATTGGTCTGCTGAGACTCAAACCTGGTCAGGTATTCCGTGAAGATTTACTTCAAGCAGACTTGCAACGATTGAGAAGATTAGAGTCATTTAATCAAGTAAATGTTGAGCGAGAAGAAGATGCCTCCAGTGTTAATATCATCTATGAAATCAAAGAACGTGCCTTCCCTTCTCTAATTTTAGGAGGCGGAAATAACGATGATGTTGGACTATACGGTCGGGTGGGTTACAAAGATGCAAATATCAGCGGTCTTAACGATGAATTAGATACAACTGTGCAGTTCAGCAGTGAAGATGTCCAGTTTAATGGTCAATTCATTAGTCGTTATCGTCCTGGAGAACCAAACCGCTTAGGCTATAGCATTAGAGGTTTTCGTAGTCGAAATATATCGGGAACCTTCAACGAAGATATCAGATTGTCTAACGGCAACAAAGTGCGGGAGGGAAGGTTTGGCGGTTCTGTGGGACTCTTACAATCTTTCGATGATTGGGATACAACTGTGGCTCTCAACTATACCCGGATTAGCCTACGCGATCAAGAATATAACGTTGCACAGGTAGATAGATTAGGGAGTCCCCTATCTGTCAGCGGTACTGGTATTGATGACCTATTTACAGTATCATTTGCTGTATCCAGAGATCAACGCGATCGCCGAGATAATCCGACTCAAGGATCAATCTTCACCCTCAGCACAGAACAAGCGATTCCCATTGGACTGGGCAATATTTCTAGCAATCGCCTACAGGGAGACTATATTCAGTATTTACCAGTTAGTTGGATAGGTAATGGTAAACCGACCGACAATCCAGAAATGTTGGCAATTAATTTACAAATTGGCACCACAATTGGAGACTTTCCACCAGCGGATGCCTTTAATATTGGTGGACTAGATTCTGTCAGAGGTTATGGTTATGGTAAAGTTGCCAGTGGTCGCAGTTATGGTTTAGCTTCCGTGGAATATCGTTTTCCAATTTTCCAGTCAATCGGAGGAGTTATCTTTACTGACTTCGCCTCAGATTTCGGGTCTAGCGAAACCGTACTAGGAGAACCAGGAGTACTGCGAGACAAACCTGGAAGTGGCTTTGGTTACGGCTTAGGATTGCGAGTCAAGTCATCCTTTGGGCTGATTCGAGGTGACTTAGGAATTAGCGACCAAGGAGAAGTTAGATTTGAAGTTACTACAGGTCAGCGATTTTAACTTTTTCTAAATAAATACACTTCGCTTCAAACTTAGATTAATTGCTTCTGGAAGTAGATGCTTCCAAGATAAGAATGAAGCGATCGCCCATTTTGGTACTATTGAGCAAGTTGCATCGGGCGTTGTCATTCTCAACCTAAACAATGCGCGGAAGGGTAGGTGTACAAATTTCACAGCGCCAAAAAAGTGCTTCTATCCCAACTCCAGTAAGGCTTTTAAACCATTATCTGCCGAATCCTCATCCGCGCAACCTTTGAAATGCTTATCAATATACAATTTCAGCCTTTAAACTTTCCTAATGCTCTTTCCAAACGAATTCTCTAATGCTATGATTGCCCTTGAATCGCGCAACCGCACCTTGAAAACTAAATATAGCTTGGCTTTCCGGCCCCCGCCATTGCAATTCATTAAAATCCCTATTAGGGATTGAAACAGCAATTTCATTACTAATCACATCGCTCAAAATTACATTGCAATTCATTAAAATCCCTATTAGGGATTGAAACAGTTTGGCTCTGGAAAGTCTCTCTATCAATTAGAGCTTATTGCAATTCATTAAAATCCCTATTAGGGATTGAAACACCAATTTCATTACTAATCACATCGCTCAAAACTACAAATTGCAATTCATTAAAATCCCTATTAGGGATTGAAACACCTACCCCACTGCCACAATCATGAGTGGCAACTTATTGCAATTCATTAAAATCCCTATTAGGGATTGAAACACTTCACTACCTACGGGAGAAGAAGCGACTGTAATAAATTGCAATTCATTAAAATCCCTATTAGGGATTGAAATGCAAAATTAGCTCTGGATGCTTAAATTGTTAATTGCAATTCATTAAAATCCCTATTAGGGATTGAAACTTCAACTCTGGCTTTTCATCTTTATAATTATTCAATTGCAATTCATTAAAATCCCTATTAGGGATTGAAACAGCATCGATGCAGAGCAATCCCTCCCAAGTTCCACCGGATTGCAATTCATTAAAATCCCTATTAGGGATTGAAACGTACTATTCTCGATGCTGCGGGTGCTCTTGAGAAAGAGGATTGCAATTCATTAAAATCCCTATTAGGGATTGAAACAAATTATGCTTATTGCTGAGATGGGGGCGGGTAAAATTGCAATTCATTAAAATCCCTATTAGGGATTGAAACGAAAAGTTCAAAGCACTCTAAATATACTGATTGAAGAATTGCAATTCATTAAAATCCCTATTAGGGATTGAAACAGTTTCCCGCTCAAAGCTTGAGGAAGAAATACGGATTGCAATTCATTAAAATCCCTATTAGGGATTGAAACACAAAGCCCAAAGGATAAAGTAGGTACCGAGGATGATTGCAATTCATTAAAATCCCTATTAGGGATTGAAACGTAGGGGAATACTCACACCGAAATCTAATCGCCACATTGCAATTCATTAAAATCCCTATTAGGGATTGAAACGGGTTGCAGTGCAAGAGCTAAGGCTTTATTGGTGGATTGCAATTCATTAAAATCCCTATTAGGGATTGAAACATCACTTTTAATTCCCCTGGCATTGATAGTCAAAGATTGCAATTCATTAAAATCCCTATTAGGGATTGAAACAAAACCCTGAAAGCGTCATCTTGATTTTGAATCAATTGCAATTCATTAAAATCCCTATTAGGGATTGAAACGGGAGATTTTGATAATTTAGAATACGCTTGGTGGCTGCAAATTGCAATTCATTAAAATCCCTATTAGGGATTGAAACTGACACTAATACCATTTCACTTTAATAATAATGATACAAATACACTGGTAAGGGCATGGCAATGCCATGCCCCTACGATAAATCTATATGTATCAGGATTTTTGTGAATTGATATAAGTCTTTGGCGGATTCTGCAAGCAAGGCTATTGCGGATTTTGCCCCTTGTCTGGCTAAAAGGAAAATAGCAAGAGAGTGTCAATTGCTCAGTCTTAGGAACGATTTTGAGGGAACAGATAGGCGATCGCAGCATAACCCGAAACACTAAGAAAACTAACCAAAAAAGCAGCCAGAAGAAAAGTAGACATAATATTACACTTATGCATTTCCAAAATCTCGGCATCCATCAAAAAACCTAGATTTCGGATACTTTCAAATTAGCAATTGGGTATGACACAGCCGTGGCTACCTTGTGTCAATCCCTTGTATCTCATATCATGTCCGCTTAATTAGTTATTATTCAGGGCATCTATGCAAAAATCTTAAAACTCTCTTTCCCCCTGCTCCCTGCCCCCAGCGAGAAATGCGGTCTTAATGATAAGTCTTTTACCGGACATGATATCAAGGGTTTTGACTTAACTTAAGCCAAAGGCAGAAAAAACCGAAACGTACTGCCAACTCCTAACTCGCTTTCTACTTGAATCTGACCGCCTTGTAGTTCAATTAAACGACGGGAAATAGTTAAGCCAACACCCGTGCCTCCCGAATGGCGATCGCGCGATTGGTCGGCTCGCCAGAAGCGTTCAAACACATGAGGCAAATTTTCTGGAGCGATACCAATGCCTGTATCTATAACCGCAATCCAGAGTTGAGATGCTTCAGTCCCAGCACGAACGGTAATTAAACCTTCATTAGTGTAACGCACTGCATTACCTAGTAAATTAACCAATACCTGTTCTGTGCGGTCAATATCTGCCAATACAGGAGGCAGCACAGATGGACATTGTAAGAGCAGAACTGGCCCATCTTCCAACAATTGGTCGGTGAATTTCTCCACTAATGACTCTAACAACGGACGCAGATTTACCTGTTGTATATTAATTGGTAGATAACCAGCTTCTGCCTTAGACAGTTCTTGTAAATCGTTTACCAAGCGCTCTAACCGCCTAGTTTCTTTAGCTAAACGCCGATAGATTTCAGGAGACGCTTCAATTTCCCCATCAGCCAGTTCTTCCAGGTAACCGCGCACCACTGTTAACGGTGTTCGTAGTTCATGGGTCATATCTCCAATCACTTCTCGCCGCCGTGCTTCAACCCCTTCTAAACTGGCTGCCATCCGATTGAAACTAGCACTCAGTCCACTGAGTTCTGGAATGTCAGACACAGGTAATCGTGCATCCATCTGACCAGCAGCAAATTTTTGGGTGATTTGTTCCATCTCGGTCAACCGCTGCATAATCCGTCTGGACACCCAGTAACTCAATCCTCCAGCTGCGGTGGTGCCGGCTAAGACTGACCAAATAGTGCTTCGTTGCCAAGCAAGTTCAAATCCTGTAACTAATTCAGTACGGATATTGATTAAATCGAACCCTCGATTTTCTAATCGTTCCAAATGCAAGACAAACAAGCGGGGAGAAGAGATTTTGCTGATGCTCACCAGACTAGCTACCCCCACTATCATCACCACTAAGTGGGAGAAAAATAGGCGTGTTCTCAGCCCCATCTTCATAACATTTACGCTACCAGAGGATCTTCAAATTTATAGCCCACCCCAACAACAGTTTTAATAAAAGTAGGATTTGCCGCATCAGGCTCAATCTTTTTTCGCAATCTAGCTACATGAGTATCCACCACTCGTTCATCGCCAAAAAAGTTATCTCCCCAAAGTTTATCAATTAGTTGAGTGCGGTTCCAAACTCTACCAGGATTGCTGACAAAGGTGGTTAGTAAGTTAAATTCTAGGGTAGTTAAGTCCAAAATTTCCGGTTGTTGAGAATTCAACTGACGACTGGCAGTTCGCTGGTCTACATCGACAATAAAGTGTTGGGTACGATTGATTTGATGTTGTCCTCCTTGGCGGAGACTACGCCGCAATAGTGCCCTCACCCTAGCTACCAACTCTCTGGGGCTAAAGGGTTTAACCATATAATCATCAGCACCAGTAGACAAGCCAATAACGCGATCGATTTCCTCACCCTTAGCCGTGAGCATTAAAATGTAAGGATCTTTTACACCTGGTTTTTGGCGAATTCTAGCACAAACTTCCAACCCATCCAAATCAGGAATCATTAAATCTAGAATGATTAAATCAGGTGGTTGCTCCTGAAACATCCGTAAAGCATTCATACCATCGCGGCTAATGCGACAAAAAAATCCTTCTTTTTCTAAAGAGAGTTTGATTAAATGAGCAATTTCTGGTTCATCTTCAACTATTAAAATATCCATTTCAATTAATAACAAGACTTGGAAAAGGCTTGGGGCAAAATTCCCTTGTTAAACATAGGTAAACTTGCGCCATAGTATTGGCTACTTTAAGCTCATCCCAACTCTAAAAGGGGATGGGATTTCACTTTGACTGATGACAGTTGACGGTTAACAATCATCAGTCATCTATGGATGGGGATTCAAACCCCACCCAACCTGATAAATCTTCTACAGACTTGCAATAACTCAGTAGAGATTTCGATAGATTTGAAATAAAGTTTTAAAGATTTGAATTTGAGGGCGTGCGATAACTATAGCCAACATTAGAATCTTTTTGAATGTGTGCTTTAATACTATCGAGATCAATGAAGCAGTCAGCAACATCAATCAAGCTTTCGCTAGTAGTAGTTTGTAGACTAACCACTTCTACTCGCACCCCCATTCTGCTGACAGCGTTCACAGCATAGGCTAGATCCCCATCTCCACTGACTAAAACCGCAGTATCATAATAAGGAGCTAAAGTTATCATATCTACAGCAATTTCTACGTTCAGATTTGATTTTTTGAAATTCTCTGCTGGTTGCATGATATCTTTAGCTACTACACGATAGCCATTACGACGCATCCACAATAGAAAACCCTGTTGCTTTTCATTGCTTATATCAACCCCAGTATAGAAGAAAGCACGCAACAGCCTTGAACCGTTAGTTAAATGACAAAGCAATTTAACATAATCAATTTCGATGCCGAGTTGTAAAGCTGTATGAAATAGGCTTAAGCCATCAATAAAAATAGCAACTCGACCACGATTTAAGCTATTGAAAATCGAGCTATCAGTTGCAGTATCTTGCATCTTGTTATCTTTACCTTTGACAGCAGTATCGTTCAAATTTTGCCCTTGCCAATGTGGTTTAGCTTTGAGTACTTTAGGTTCTTTAAATTCATTTCTTTGTTTGCTAAGATTAGTTATAATCATTGATACCTCTGATTTTAAAGTGGGAATAGTTTTGGGTAAATTGTCTATACTATAGTCTGTGCTGATTTATAACCCTAGAAGGTAATGGTATTAAGCCAATACATACAGATAAACTTAACTGGCGCTCAACAGGATTAAAAGTAGACAGACCAAGGGTTTTTCACTCTTGTCAGGGTTTGTTTAAAGAGATATTGCGTCTGTCCACAGATATGTTAATCTTCACCCACCCAGACAGCAAGAGTTTGGAGAAAATAAATCCTTCTGTAAGGGTAGGGGCAAGAATCCACAAACATCATCTATCTATATTTTATTTTACAGCCAGGAAGTTGAAATTTACCGCAGACTAAGGACGTTCAAATATTGACAAAGTTAGAATCACCAATAATGTAATATGCAATCGCCCCTCAAAAGGTAAGTTTAGTAAGGTATTTAGGTAATCTTTAATGCAGTTTTTTTAAAGTTTATCTTAATGAGGGAGTACTCAACAGTTAAGAGTCAGAAAGCACTGACGAATATATAAGATTCCCGACTTCTTGAAATAAGTCGGGAATATGAGTCTTAGCCTTTAGCTAACTTATTGTTGGATGTGTAGTAAACCTTACTACCAGTATCAGGGACAAAATGGCAGCTGATACATGAATTCCATACTGACTTCCAAATCGGTTCTTCCGATTTGTGGAAATACTCACCCATCACTGGTTTTATTGCCTCAGTTGCCTTAAGCAAATTGTAGTGAGGGATGTTAAGGAATATATGGTGAGCAACATGAGTACCAATATCGTGATGGATATGATTAACTAAACCATAATCACGGTCAATACTAGAAATTGCGCCTTTAAGGAAAGTCCAATCTTCTCCACGATACCAGGGAAGGTCTGGCTCAGTGTGGTGTAAGAATGTCACCAAATCTAGCCAAACTATGAACACAAGGTAGGGCACAGCGTAATATTTCAGCAACCACATCCAACCCCATTGGTAGGTGAGGAAACCTAGCAAACCTACCATGCCAATCAAAAGTACAGTACTAGTGATGACATCCCATTTTTCCGATGGTTTGAAAAGTGAACTACTGGGCAAAAAGTGGGAGCCTTCTTTATTAGGAGAACGCTTAAACAAATACACAGGATAAGCCAAAAGAAAAACATAATATCTGCCGATCTTTTGGGCTAAAGGCATCTCCTTGTATTGTGATTCGGTCACAGGATACCAGCTTTCATCGTTATCGATATTGCCAGTATTTTTGTGATGAGTTCTGTGACTAATCCGCCAACCATGATAAGGAACAAGTATTGGTGTATGAGAAAGATGTCCAATCAAATCATTGAGCCATTTCTGCTTAGAAAAAGATTGGTGTCCGCAGTCGTGTCCGACTACAAACAAAGCCCAAAACATCGTTCCTTGCATTAGCCAGAAAATCGGGAAGAAAAGCCAAGAATCCAGGTAATTAGCTACTGCATAAAGCAGACCGATAATCAGGATGTCACGAAAGAAGTAAAAAAGTGATTTTGTTACATTGGGCTGAAAGCATTCAGCAGGAATTGCAGCTTTTAAATCCTGAAGAGTGAAAGGTAATTTAGTCGTATCCTCAGACGTTTCACAGCCAGGAGGATTATTGAAACTGATGGTATCTAATTGCACTGGATTCTTTTGTTTAGATATAAATCGGAACTTGATTTGAGACAAGATAATCTCATCTCTAGGATGCCCACGACACTAGCGATCGCTAACACACAAGAGGATAATTTCTGGCAATTTATCTAAAATTTTATTCAGTAAACAATTGCCAGATTCTATTAAAACACAGCATGATAAACGCTCTCGTTGGTTCAAGAGCGGGAGTGTAATCACAGTGCTATTTATTGCTCTGTGTAATGTTCGTTGAAAGTCTTATAGCCAACATCAGTTGTGTACAGTTGACACTCATCTGTAATCTGCTTCATTAAAGGCCAAGAAAATTGACACTCATTATGCAGATAAGGCTGCCAATTTTCTTTGATGCTGCTGTAAGCTAGCCGCAAATTATAAGAAGGAATAGCAGTGGAAATATGATGAGGGACATGAACGTTGATATCGTGGCACAAGATTTCTACCCAACGCGGATAATCGCAATGAATAGTGCCATTTAGCTGTGCTAGAGCTTCGTTCCACTTATTCGCTGTCGCAAAAGGAACATCTGCGGCAGTGTGGTGAACAATAGTAAAAGTACTCATCCAAAAATGGTAAATCATCCAGGGCACTAGCCAAAACTTGACAAATCCCCAGATACCAGTTGTGGCGATGAGAATCGGAAAAGCGATCGCAGCAAACACAACTACTACAGCCACAGAAAGCTTGATACTTGATTGGTCTTTAGTTTTGAAGTTCCGCCAATCAAAATGCACAACAGCCCAATGTCCAATGGAACCTACCCACCAGAGGCGTTTACGCATAAACAGCTTAAAAGCAGACTGTCGGGTTGTATCCCAATTTTCAAACACTTCTGGTCTGATTGGATGCCAAGCATTGTCCTCATCCAACTTGTTGGTATGAGTATGGTGATAATTATGCTTAATGCGCCAACTGTGAAAGGGGTAAATCAACGGCATCATGAAGAAGTGTCCCACCAAATCATTTACCCAACGACGTTTGGCAAAAGACCTGTGACCACAATCATGGCCAATTACAAAAAAACCTGTTAAAGCAGTGCCCGTAAAAATCCAAGCTAGGGGCAAAAGAAACCAAGGAGTGATGATCAGGCTGTAATAGCCCAAGGCAACTGCCAAGACACTGAGCATTACTTGTGTCCAAGCTTTGCGACGGTTCTGCTGAAAACATTCCCGTGGCAGGGTTTTGATAATATCTTTGAGCCGGAAGTCGGAATTAGCAGGCTCGTCACTTAGTTTCTGGCTATTAATTATTGATGTAGTCATGGACACCTGAAAAACAACAAAATCCTCCACCAAGTTACCAAAAAGCAACTTGCCGCAAAATTTCTTCACATTAGCGCTTCGGATTATAGCAACCTAACTGGTACAAGCGCACCCGTAAATAGCTTTTTGAAAAGTTAGGAGTTAGAAGAGATGAGTTTAAAAAGGTACACGTCCTAACTCTTAACTCCTAACTCCTAACTCCTAACCCCTAACTAGTTTTTGTTGGGGCCAACTTCACATTAGTAGCCAGACCAACCGCTTGTAGCAATTGAACAGTCATCCAAGTTAAATCGATTTCCCACCATTCCAGCCCATGACGAGCTGAGTATTGAAAAGCATGATGGTTATTATGCCAGCCTTCACCGAAAACTAGTACGGCTACCCACCAGCAATTAGTCGATTTATCACCAGAATCATAGCTCTGATAGCCAAATTTATGAGTAGCGCTGTTCACTAACCAAGTGCAGTGGTAAACCCAGACAATGCGAACAAAAATTCCCCAAATAACAAAAGGCCAGCCACCCAGAGCCAAAAGCAATACACCCAGAGCAACCTGGATCAAAATGAAATATTTTTCTAAAAACTGATAAACTGGGTCTTCGGCAATGTCTTTGGTGAAACGAGGAACATCAGCGTGAGCGGGACAATAATGAGTCAGCCAACCCATGTGGCTCCACCAGAAGCCTTTATTAGAATCATGGGGATCAGTGTCAGTATCAGAGTTTAAATGATGAATGCGATGTGTCCCGATCCATTCAATTGGGCCTCCTTGACACGAGAGTGTGCCGAAGAAAACCAATAGATACTCTAGCCACTTGGGAGTTTGAAAACTGCGGTGGGTGACAAGGCGGTGAAATCCTAGAGTAACTCCTAAACCACCTGTTACCCAGTACAGCAAGAAACCCACACCAACTGCCGTCCAGCTAAAGTTACCAGGAACAAAGGCAAATAAAGCGCCGATGTGCAGTCCAATGAAAAACAGGGTATTAACCCAGTTAATTTGAGGTTTGGTTGAAGTAGCAATTGTCATGCAGTAACCTGAATTTGAATTTTCCAGCCTAATCTGCGCGATCTTAAAATCCGCATATCTATAATTTTTTTTGAACGAGGAACTGATGAACAGCTTAGAACAGCTGCGGCAAGCAGAACATGCACTGTTAGAAATTTTTTCTGGAATTGACACTCAGGTCAAGCATAATCTAAAACGAGTGCTGGATGCTTTTCGTAATCACCGTGTAGGCGCACACCACTTTGCTGGGGTAAGTGGCTATGGTCACGATGATTTAGGACGAGAAACTTTAGATAAAGTTTTTGCCGAGGTTATGGGTTCTGAAGCTGCGGCCGTGCGGGTGCAGTTCGTTTCGGGAACTCATGCGATCGCTTGTGCTTTGTTTGGTGTTCTCCGTCCCGGAGATGAAATGTTAGCAGTGGTCGGTTCTCCCTACGATACGCTTGAAGAAGTCATTGGTTTACGAGGTCAAGGCCAAGGCTCCCTTATCGAGTTTGGCATAAATTACCGACAATTGGAGCTAACCTCCGAAGGAACTATAGATTGGCAAGCTTTAACTACTAGTGTGGCTGAAAACACTCGTTTAGTGTTGATTCAGCGTTCTTGTGGCTATTCTTGGCGACCTAGTTTATCAATTGCCGATATTGAAAAAATCGTCCACTTAGTTAAACAGCAAAACCCGAACACCGTTTGCTTTGTGGATAACTGCTACGGCGAATTTATCGAAACAAAAGAACCTACAGCCGTAGGTGCTGATTTAGTGGCGGGGTCATTGATTAAAAATCCTGGTGGTACCATTGTCAGCGCTGGCGGTTATGTTGCTGGTCGCGCCGACTTAGTGGAAGCATCGGCTTGTCGCCTCACTGCTCCCGGTATCGGTAGTTATGGCGGCGCTACTTTTGACCAAAATCGCCTGCTGTTCCAAGGATTATTTCTGGCTCCGCAAATGGTAGGAGAGGCGATGAAAGGGACATACTTAACTGGTTATGTATTTGACAAACTTGGTTATCCAGTGAATCCCGCACCCCTGGCTCCTCGTGGAGATGTAATTCAGGCAATCAAACTCGGTTCTGCCGAAAAGCTAATTGCCTTCTGTAAGGCGATACAACAGCATTCTCCCATCGGTTCTTACTTAGACCCTATTCCAGATGAAATGCCGGGGTATGAGAGCAAGGTAGTCATGGCTGGGGGGACATTTATTGAAGGGAGTACCTTGGAATTATCAGCAGATGGGCCTTTGCGTGAACCGTATGTGGTTTATTGCCAGGGGGGAACTCATTGGACTCATGTAGCGATCGCATTGGAGGCTGCGATTAATGCAATAGGAAGTGCTGGTGATTGATTACAGGATATATTCCGCACGGCATCAGGTTTATTGAGAAATTAGTGAAAGGCGATGCCTACGGCTGGCTACGCCTACGCATTTGTTGATTTGGCGATCGCATTTGTTATTTCGGCGAACCCATTTGTTGATTTGGCGAACCCATTTGTTGATTTGGCGAACCCATTTGTTGATTTAGCGATCGCATTTGTTATTTCGGCGAACCCATTTGTTACTTTAGCGATCACATTTGTTATTTCGGCGAACCCATTTGTTGATTTGGCGATCGCATTTGCTATATTACCGATCTACTGATCCCATGATGATATCGATACTACCCAATACTACAACCAGATCGGCAACCTTCACGCCGCGTAAGATTTCGGGTAATACTTGCAAGTTATTGAAATCGGCGGGACGAATTTTCCATCGCCAGGGGAAGATGTGATCATCGCCAATTAGATAAATTCCCAATTCACCTTTACCACTTTCTACACGAGCGTAAATTTCCCCCTTAGGAATCTTAAAGGTGGGGGCAACTTTTTTGGCGATGTACTGGTAATCAAAGCTATCCCACTCAGATTTTTTCCCTGCTGCCATGCGCTTGGCTTCCAGGTTCTCAAAAGCACCACCGGGAAGTCCTTTGAGAGCTTGGCGAATAATCTTCACTGATTCGCGCATTTCCCGAATTCGTACCAAGTAACGAGCATAACAATCACCAGCAGCATCCCACTGCACTTCCCAGTCAAAATCGTCGTAACATTCATAATGGTCTACTTTCCGCAAATCCCATTTCACACCAGAAGCACGTAACATGGGGCCAGAAAGCCCCCAATTGATGGCTTCTTCACGAGCGATCGCGCCAATGCCTTGAACGCGACGGCGGAAGATGGGATTATTGGTAATTAAGCGTTCGTACTCATCTACTTTGGGAAAAAAGTAATCGCAGAAATCTTCGCACTTGTCTACCCAGCCATAAGGTAAATCTGCTGCCACGCCGCCAATGCGAAAATAGTTATTGTTCACCATCCGATAACCTGTAGCGGCTTCCCACAAGTCATAAATCAACTCCCGTTCTCGGAAGATGTAGAAAAAGGGAGTTCCAGCACCCGTATCAAGTAAGAATGGCCCCAACCATAGCAGGTGATTAGCAATCCGGTTCAATTCCAGCATGATGACACGGATATAGCTAGCACGTTTTGGGACAATAATATCAGCTAATTTTTCTGGGGCATTAACTGTAACCGCTTCGTTAAACATCCCAGCTGCATAGTCCCAGCGACTAACATAAGGTACATACATGACATTGCTGCGGTTCTCAGCAATTTTTTCCATACCTCTATGCAGATAGCCAAGAACTGGCTCACAATCGACAACATCTTCACCATCCAGGGTGACAATCAATCTAAAACACCCATGCATAGAGGGATGGTGAGGTCCCATGTTGAGCAGCATAGGTTCAGTTCTTGTTTCAATCCTTCTGCCGACGGTCATAATTAAATATTTTCCCTTTACCAAAGATTGAAAATGAGTGGCGATGCTTCGCTTTGATCAGGAATGATTTGAAGAAGAATTCAGGAGCCAGAATTCAGGAATGTGTGGATTCAGACCTGCCACTGATTGCACCAAATCGTAGATTTGGTGGTGATTTTAAACCCACTTATTTATCCGCCAATCGTACAGAATTTATTCTGAATTCTGACTCCTGACTCCTGAATTCTGTTTCGATAAAGAGCGAAATTTAGTTAGGAGTTAGATGGAGGCTATTCATAGAGCGAAACACTTTTTATGCTGATTTTTAGAATCACGATCGCAAATCGTGATAGTACAGCGCAGCGTAAATCAAGCTAGATTTTAAAACTGCAAAAGCCTTGATATACAAAACTTTTGACTTTTCATTTCCCCTTTGCGGTACTAGCCTCCATTATTTAAATAATATGGATTGTAGTCTTGTAGATTCGTCCGATTTTTGGACATTTTTCCTATTTTTTATATTTTTGTTCCAGCATTTTAGGGGTAACTCCCATGAGACGCTTGAAGTGGCGATTGAGATGGCTTTGATCGACAAAACCAACTTGACTAGCAATCTCTGCAATGGAAAGTTCTCTTTGAAGCAACAACTGTTTAGCTTTTTCAATTCGACAGCGAATAATATATTGATGTGGAGTCGCACCCGTAGATTGTTTAAACAGTTGTGAAAAGTAATGAGAACTCATTTGGACAACGGCTGCAAGTTCCTTTAAACTTAAGTCTTGGGCTAGATAAGTATTTATATAGTCAATCACGTGCTGCAACTTGTGTTTTGGTAGACCGCCTGAATATTCCCGTAATACAAGTTGCTGTGTACAGTAGTGCTGCAACAGATGAACGATTAGGGCATTTGTCATTGCTTCTGCATATAGCCGACTATCTGCACCATAATTTTCGAGGGCAGATTTGAGGGCTAGCCCAATTTGGTAAACCAGTGGATCGGGTGTGGCAAAGTGTGGTAAAAGTTCAATGCGATCGGGATCGACTGATTCGTAAATTGCATGAGCGAAAACAGTTGGTTCAAATCCTAAAATAATTACACCACCTGCTCTATCCCAGCAGGCACGATGTCCAATGTTAGCAGGGGAGACAAGAATATTACCTTGAATTACTTGCTCACTTTGAAAGCGACCATCGAGCGTCCGTTCTGCCTGAATTGGTGTTGGCACTTCGGTAAAAATAGCAACACCATGCTGTTTAGACAAAACCTCTGGAGTCTCGCCAGCCATTTGCCAGTCGTAAGCAAAATAGACATTATTCCAGTTTGCACTCAAACTGGTCAGAAGTGGCGATCGCGAAAAAATTCGCTTATACCCATCTTCCTTTTCTTTGGAGAAGTCAACAGATAAAGATTCCTTTTCTAGCATCGCTCTCACTGGTTCGACGTTCTTAATCTATCAAACTACCAAATCAGTGCTAGCTAAGATATGTTCATCTGCCAAAAATTCCCCCAATCCTGTTGGGGGAGTCAAGCGTTATTAGAACAGATGTGAATGCAACTCTATGCCAATGATTAGCCACCAATAGTTTTTGTACGCTCAATCAAAGGGGGTGCGCTCGAACCGTTGCCTTGTGTCTGTGGCATTTTCGAGGTACCATGCAGTCGTGGATCGGGCACAGGAGGTTGCGGTTCTGGGCCTAGTGGTTGGGGATTTTCCACATACTCAAATTCGCCTTTGCCATCCATTGAGGGGCCTTTCGCCCAACGACCTTCAGAACTTTCTGTGCCTTCTGAGTGATTCCAGAACTGATAGGCAAATTCGCGTTTCTCTAATTCCAATGGGAAGGAACTGGGAACTGGCGTGGTTTCCAATCCAGAGCTTTCTAAATCCTCAATGGTTGCTAGCCACAAATTTTGATGCATGGTATCACGAGCGATCATAAAGCTCAAGGTATCTTTCACCCCTGGATCATCCGTCATTTCATACAGCCGTACTGCTTGCAAACGTCCCTGACTTTCCGCGTGGAGATTAGACCGGAAATCTGCCAACAGGTTACCACTGGAGACAATAAAGCGACCGTTCCAAGGATAGCCGACGCTATCAGATGGTGTTGCACCCAAACCAGATACAATAGCGTGTTGGGGGTTCATCGCCGCCGCCATAATTACATCTCGTGGGCTACTACCGCCCATCACAGCACCTACTACCGCATCTTTTGCACTTTCTTCTTGCATTTTGAGCGGCGCTTTATCTAGAAGATGGGCAATCATCGTTGCCAGCATCTCAATATGACCGATTTCTTCAGTACCAACATCTAGCAGCATATCTCGGTATTTGGCAGGGCCTCGACAATTCCAACCCTGAAATAGATACTGCATCATCACGGTCATTTCACCAAAAGTCCCGCCGATGAGTTCTTGAATTTTCATTGCGTAAACTGCATCTGGTTTTTCTGGCGGCTTAAAATATTGGAGTTTCTTATTGTGATAAAACATTTGAATTCCTCGTTAATTGCAGATGTCGCTGACGCAAAATCAAAACAGTTGCCAAACTTTTATGCGATTTTGTGTAGCCTCTTATTACTAGGAAACTAATCAAATGCTTTATCTTCATCAGCCTCTAGTCTGATAAAAAAAATACTTTTAAATAAGTATTCCGACTAGGGCTTTTTTATTTATAGTTCTGTCTAGGAAAGGATTTCATAAACTTCTGGCTTCTTTCGAGAAAGGTATAACCAAAAGACAGTAGGGGCGCACAGTTGTGCTGTGCGCCCCTACGAAATACCTCCATTAAACACAATTAAAAACGGCTTGTTATCTATCGCTTAGTTTTCATCCCGTCCGTGGACTTGAGCCGGCGGACTGGTTGCTTCAACAGCCGTGAATGGTTCCAGGATTTTGTATGTATGGCTGGCTCCTTTGGGCACAACCCAAGAACTCCCAGGCTCTAACAAAACCATTTGCCCTTCAATGTGCAATTCGGCACGACCATTAATTACATAACCAACTGTTTCATAGTCGCGCGAACTTGGTTCTTTGTCTTCGCTTGGTTGTTCGTCTTCCCAAAGACGCATGGAAAGAGATTTACCAGAAGCAAGATACTTCTGACCGAGTTTACCTTTAGGGGAATGGGTAGAATCTATTTTTTTAACGCTGGTATCGCTCATAATCACCTTACGGTTTGAGTACAACTTTGATACAGTTATCTTTCTTGTGCTTAAAAATTTCGTAGCCGTGGGGCGCTTGTTCTAGAGGTAAAGTATGGGTGATGATAAACGTTGGATCGATTTCACCGTTTTGAATCCGCTCTAGCAGGGGGCGTAAATATTTATGGACGTTAGTTTGTCCCATTTTGAAGGTCAATCCCTTGTTCATGGCAGCACCCATCGGGATTTTATCTAAAAAGCCACCATACACACCCGCAAGTGATACGTGACCACCTTTACCAGCAGACACTATTACTTGCCGTAATGCGGTCGGACGGTCTGTTTCTAGACGTACTGCTTGCTTTACCTGGTCGTAGAACGCCATAAAGTCAGTGCCGTGTGCTTCCATTCCTACTGCATCTATGCAAGAATCGGGGCCACGACCGCCAGTCATTTCTTTGAGTGCTTCGCCAATATTCACTTCTTCGTAGTTGAGAACTTCTGCTTTGCCGTATTCTTTAGCCATTTGCAGACGTTCAGGAACGCGGTCAAAGGCGATAACACGTTCCGCACCTAGCATATATGCGCTTCTGATGGCGAATTGTCCAACTGGGCCACAACCCCAAACAGCAACAATATCGCCGGGTTTGATGTTGCAGTTCTCGGCTGCCATATAGCCAGTGGGAAAAATATCTGTTAAAAATAGTACTTGCTCATCCGTTAAACCATCGGGAATTTTGAACAAGCCTACATCCGCAAAGGGTACTCTTGCATACTCTGCTTGACCACCAGCGTAACCGCCAAATAAATGAGAGTAGCCAAATAGACCTGCTGGTGAATGTCCCATTTGCTTTTCTACTAACCAAGCATTGGGGTTAGAGTTGTCGCACAGTGACCATAAATCTCGATTGCAGAAAAAGCAGCTACCGCAAGATATAGTGAAGGGAACAACGACGCGATCGCCTACGCTCACATTTTTAACTGCACTTCCAAGTTCTACGACTTCTCCCATGAATTCATGACCAAGGATATCGCCCTTTTGCATGGTGGGAATGTAGCCGTCATAAATATGTAAATCAGAACCACAAATTGCCGTGGAAGTAATTTTAACAATGGCATCGCGTGGGTTGAGGATTTTGGGGTCGGGAACTGTATCTACCCGCACATCGTTTGCTCCATGCCAGCAAACTGCTTTCATAATTATTTATTCCTTAATTAGAATTAATGGCTAAATAATATCAAGATAAATATCTTGATTAGGTCTAATTTAGAGACGCGATAATTATCGCGCCCCAGTAAGTGCTCAAAGCTTATGCGACAATATATTTAGTCAAACAATGAGACAAATTGTTATAAGCTTAGACCCTATCTCTTCATTATCTGGTAGTAGCAGGAGTTCGGTAATAACCCTCTTCAGTTTCAGTTAATGCTTGACCATTTTCTCTAACCTTGTTTTTTGTAGAATTCAGAAACTCTTTTGTAGCTCTAGGAGTTTCTTCGTCCAAATTTAGCTTTTCACGGATATTGTCAGCAGCTTCTTTTAATGGATTTTGGCTCTTTGTTCTTTGGGTATCGTTTCTGATTTCACCTTGTTGGTCTGGTATTCCTTTGTAATAAGTGCCCTCTGGGGTTATAACATCAGCTTGTGCTACACTAACGTAACTAAAAGCTTGACCCAGTAAAAACATAAATCCTACCAGGAAAACTACAAGGATTTGGGAAATGCGAATATTTCGTAGCCAAGAAGTTACTCGATTCATAAAAAACCTCAATTCCATTATGTAAGGTGTACAAATCCAAACACTGAATGACTATTCACCATTTAGGGTTTAAGAACAACTTTGATACAGTTGTCTTTTTTTTGTTGAAAGATGTGATAGGCGTGAGGTGCTTGCTCTAGAGGCAATTGATGGGTGACAACAAAAGATGGATCAAGTTTTCCATCCAAAATCATCTGCAATAACAAATGCATATATTTTTGTCCATGCATTTGTCCCATCCTAAGGGTTAGACCTTTATTGAAGGCTGCACCAAATGGCATTTTGTCTACAAAACCACCATAAACACCCATGATTGATAGAGTCCCGCCTTTACGACAGGCGACCATCATTTCCCGCAGAACGTGGGGACGGTCGGTTTCCAATCTGAGCTTTTGTTTTGTCTGGTCATAGAAGTCTTCTAAACCAACGCCGTGTGCTTCTAAACCAACAGCATCGATGCAAGCATCGGGGCCACGACCACCAGTCATCTCTTTCAACGCTTCGCCAGCATTAACCTCTTCGTAGTTAATCACTTCTGCTTTGGCAAACTTTTTCGCCATTTCCAGGCGTTCGGGAAAGCGATCAATCGCGATCACTTTTTCGGCTCCCATCATGTAGGCGCTAATCATGGCAAATTGTCCAACAGCACCGCAACCCCAAACGGCTACAGTATCACCCGGTTGGATATCGCATAATTCTGCGCCCATATAACCAGTGGGAATAGCATCGGAGATGAATAACAACATCTCATCCGGTAAGTCTGGCGGAACTTTGACGACACCCACATCAGCAAAGGGTACACGGATATATTCTGCTTGTGCGCCTGCATAACCACCTAACATGTGGGAGTAGCCATAAATTGCTGAGGTGATATTGCCAAACAGTTTTTCTTCAATCCAACCGTTGGGATTGGAATTATCGCACAACGACCACATATCACGCTGGCAATAATGGCAATTCCCACAGCCAATTGTAGAAGGAACAACAACGCGATCGCCAATTTTTAAATTGTTGACTCCTCTACCAACTTCCACGACTTCCCCCATAAATTCGTGACCAATAATGTCACCCTGTTGCACTGTGGGAATATAGCCGCCATAAATATGTAGATCGGAGCCACAAATCGCAGTGGAAGTAATTTTAATAATTGCATCACGCGGGTTAAGAATTGTCGGGTCTGGTACCGACTGTACCCGCACATCATTAGCACCGTTCCAGCAGACTGCTTTCATAGTTATTAATCATTGGGCATTGGGCATTGGGCAAATAACTAGTACAATGCGGCGTAAATCCTTAGATATAAAAAACTTTTGACTTTTGACTTTTGACTTTTGACTTCCGCCTTGCGGTACTAGCTGCGTCCAGAAGGTTGACCTTCGGTTGTGGCAATTTCGCCTGCTTCCATTAGCATTTTGAAGCGGCGCAATTCATCACCAATTTGCTGTTCTGGTTCTTCACCAAAAAGTTTAGCTACAGTGGCTGCCAATGCTCCACCGGGTGGGTTATACTCCAAAACAACCTTGACTTCCGTGCCGCGATCGCCTGGTGCTTTTTTGAAGCGAACAAACCCAGAATTATCAACGTCTGCACCTTCTACAGAAGCCCAAGAAATGAATTCATTTTCTCGGTCTTCGAGAATATCTGCATCCCATTCTACGCTGTTACCCAAAGGTGCATTAGCTATCCAATGAGAACGTTTTTCGTTATGCACCTTGACAGATTTGAGATGCTTCATAAATGTGGGCAAATTCTCAAAGTCGTGCCAAAAGCGATACAGTTCATCTGCTGGTTTATTGATCGTTACTGTCTTTTCAACTTTGATGGGTTTGTTTATCCCTATTGCTTCCTGCGCTTGCTGAATTGTGCTTTGCTTTGTTGCACCTTGATAGAGCAAACCACCACCAGCCAAAGCCGTCAGCGCTCCCCGCAATGAACCTTGCCTTAAACCCATCAGCACCATCGCACCGCCACCAATGAGAGATGCCCAACGCTCTACTTCACTAGCTTCAGCCTGATTGGTACTTGGTTTATCACCTGATGTTGAAGTCACTTTTTTATATCTCCATCACAGTAAATTCACCACGGAGGCGCAAATATCCTCTTCTTTCTATCTCTGTGTTATTTGCGCCTCTGTGGTAGCCGTCTACGTTCAAAAAACCTTACATTGAAACAGCAGCCCCTGTAGTCGGCTTAGGAGGCTGAATCTGAGCGCCTAACCGTGCCCGATACAGTTCTACCAATCGTTGTTCATATTTCAATGAATCGTGGTAAATTTCTTTGAAAATAGCTGTTGCTACTGGGTCAGTGTACATTGCACACAAGTTGCCAATATCGCCGATACCAGTTTGCACATCACCTAGAGCAGAACGTAACTGATATATATCATCACTTCCTGTCATGGCAGTTTTCACCTTGGCATACTGATTAGCAATATTTGCCCCTAAAGAGGGTTTTTCGCCCAATCTGTGAAGATAAGTTTCTAGCTTTTCAATGTGGCGCTGTTTATTAACAATTATTTCTTGAAAAACTGATTTTACTTCGCTATCTGAATCCTTTTCAAAGTATTTTTCAAATGCTTCTAGTGCATAACGTTCACCACTAAGGGCAGTATTTAAACCTCTGGCAATATCACCTTTAGTTGAGCCGCCCCAAGCATCAGCGAGTTTCCACCATTCAGCACTTGTGTCTTTTTCATTCGGCAATGCAGCATCTTTGCCACCATAACCCAAACGGCTTAATATCGCTGTGGTGAAAATTGGTAAGTCTGCGGGTTCACGGGATGTAATCAAATTTCCGTCAACTACCACTGGCTCATCTAGATAATTTGCGCCAGCGTTAATCATATCTTTGGCAATAGCGCTAAAACCGGTGGCTTGTTTACCTCTGAGCAAGTCACCTTCAATTAAAACTTGTGGCCCGTGACAAACAGCAGCGACTAATTTTCCTTGTTGTATAGCTTCTTGGACAAAACGCACCGTATTGATGTTCCGCCGCATTCTGTCGGGAGCCATGCCACCGGGAATCACAACTGCATCGAATTGGGCTGCGATCGCTTCTGTCGTAGTACCATCAGCTTGAATGCTAAGTTTGCCGCGTTTACCCTTATATTTTTCATTCATCCGGGAACCGAGGACTACTACCTCCATTCCTGCTTGTTTTAGTCCATTATAAGGAACTGTAAATTCTGCATCCTCTACTGCCTGTTCAATGAGGATAGCAACTTTTTTCTTACCGGAATGATTGTTATGGTCAGTCATAGATTGTATTACCTGTTTATTTCTAGTATTTAACTAGCTAAAATATTTATCGATTAGGACAGTTAAATAAATAAAATAGCTAGGATTTCTCCTGAGGAAATTTATTTTAATTGCCTACTAAGCAGGTACTTCACTTGTTGGTGAAGTCCCAAATAGTTCTTCATAATCGTGAGAAAAATGGGTGTGTAAGGCAGCAAATAGTTCTGGGCTAATAGCATTTTGCAACACAGCAAACACAGCCCGGACATGAATTGCCGCAGTGGTTGGTTCTATATTTTCTTTTTGGCTTGCACGGGTAATAAATTCTTGCAAGTTGAAGGATTCACCATCATCTCCTTCTCTTCCTCGCAAATAATCGCCTAGTTGTTGGGGCAAATTCGCAGCCAATTCTTGGGCATCATCACCTGCTATCCGTTCTTTAAGGGTTTCTAGTGTGGCACGGGTAGCACGTTCTGCCTCTTCACGAGAATCTGATTGGGCAAGGCTTTGTACATGTGTAATGAATTCGTTGTATTCCACTGTCTACCTCCGCTTATCAAAATTCTTTAATGTTTTGTTGTTTAGCATTCAGGTCGTTAAAAGCATTAATTAATAAAAACTTAAAGATCGCTAAAATTAAATTTTCCTTTTAGCTCGTAATAAAAAATAGTTATGAGTGAAAAGTTGACTACTGAATAATTTCGGTTTGATAACTCCTAACTCATAACTAAAAACTTCAACTACAAGTTGCTTGACCATGAATTCATATTTACAATAGTATGGCGCGATGGTTAGTTTAGCTTCGTTCCTAGGGGATAGATTATTTTCTTACTAAAGCTATACATCTCTAGTAAGACAACTTGCTGACAGGAAAACGTTATTGTGAGAATGCAGAAAAGGGCTAGTATCATGGCAGAAAAAAATCATAATGACGAAATTGAAAGCAATGATTTGCCACAGGAAATTACGGAATCCTACGGCACTGGCGTGAAAGACTTGCCAGGATACAATATTGGTGGGCGCTCAATGAGAGCAGAAAGACAGCAGTACACAGAAACTAGTCCTGAACTTACTGGTGGGGATGTTGACGCTTATTGGCAAGATGCAGACGCAGTTGGGGATGAAGCTGTTGGTGGTAGTACTTCCACTCCCGATCAAAATGTAACTGAAGAGATAGAAGCAGCAGTAGGGCTAGAAATGGATGATTTTGCGTTTCTGCGTACCAACGATATTTTAGAGGAGCGTGACGATTCCCGCTGGGAGTTAGATCCTAAATCTTCTGAAGATTATCAAGAACGACGAGAATAAGCTCAATAAAAGCAGAAGCCGTATTCCTACTCTATATTCAGAAATTGGAAATCGATTTAATCAATTAATGCTACTATAATGCGGCTAAATTGTGACAGTGCTTACAAAAGCACTGTCACAATTTAATTTAACATCTATCCATCGAAATATATCCTGATAATGTCTCCATTTTGCCGCATTCCAATTGCCAATTCCTTCACCTTGCCCTTACCAAGCATTATTTGGTTTTGATATTGGGTTTATATCTAACAGTAATATTTCTAATGCAGTACTTCACTCTACCCGATTTATGTTCTGTCTATAATTGTTATTCTTTATGATTCCAAGACTTCTATCTTCAGTAGGGTAAAACGCTAAATGTACATTTGATAACCTTGGTAATGAAACTAATTAATGGCAATTGGAGTTAATAATGACATTTACACAAACGAGCGATCCAATTATTCGTGAACATGTTCAAGCTTGGCAACAGTTGGATGTAGATCAACAACTGGCTTTGTTTTGGTTCATTTACAAAGAAATGGGTAGCTCAATTACGCCAGCGGCTCCTGGTGCCAGCACTGTTTCCCCAGAAATTGCCGAAGGTTTATTTAATCAAGTTAAGGAATTAACTCACGAACAACAATTACAAGTTCAGCGTGACTTGATTAATAAAGTAGATACCCAAATTTCTCGTGAATATGGTTCTTTAGGTGATACCACCAAGCTACTATTTTGGTATCGATTATCTCAAGGTATGGATAATGGTACTATCATTCCGGTACCTTCTGACTATGAACTTCCCTCAGAATCTAAAGCATTGTTTGGCAGAATTCAAGGATTAGGCTTTGAGCAACAGATTACTCTTTTCCGTGATTATGTTTCGCCAATGGGTGCCGAACCAAAAGCAGGTGCTGAAATTTAGTACTTTTGAAGTTTTTAGGCTACTTGAGGCTACCTTTTTAGCCATCCGGTCAGAACGACTGTAATACCAAGTTAATTTGGTTGTAGTAGAAGGATTCAGAAATTAGAATGTCTTTACTCTCCAGCAGGTTTTTTAAACTAGGTGATTGGTGTTAGCGTAGCGTTACCAACTCTTGCCTGCTATATGCAGCTTCCCCCTCACGAGGAGGGTAAGCATATTATACGCATTTATAGCCCTTTTGTTAAACCTTGCTATATTCGCCAGTCACTTAATATCAAGCTGTATTTTGATGACTGGTGTGTTTATTTTTTCTAATAAATAAACACAGAGTAAAAACTAAAGCTCTTACTCTGTGCTCATCTATGTCCTCAGGCCAGTTGCACCCTACAGTCGTAACGCCCTTTGTTTTGTACTCAATATATTAAAAGTAATTATAGTTGATTTAATCTGTCTTTTGGTTGGTTTAAATATGCTTAGGTTATATTAGAGTTCCATCTTTTTATAGTGTTTTATTTAGAGCTAAATGTTTAAGATTTAGAAAGGTATAAAAGGGATAGTTCAAATTTTTACATTGCAGATTTAATTATTCTTTTCATAACTAATGCAAAAATACATCTAAGGAAAATTCAAAAATGTAACTAATTTACCATACGTTATTATAGCTGACAAATATCTTGAACAATGAAAGCTATATGTCTCAGTTTTTAATACTTTAAATAGAAGCGATCCCTTCCCTACATTCGCGCCGCGTTTCGCAGACAGATGCTACGCGTAATTTGCTTCCCGATAGGGATACGGCTGGCTACGCCTGCTTACACTAGACAATTTTCACAGTTATTTAATACTTAAGCTATGATCCAATACCCACTAATAGAATAGATACATTACTAACATAAATTTCTGCCGATTTGAACCATCACAATTCAAGACTGATACATCAAATGACAGTTATTTGCTTGGCGTGATTGTTGCCAGCAGCACAGAGTTACCAAAATTAAGTGATGTTCTTTCGCTGTGTTTCCGAACAAAGTAATAGTCAAACTGGCTGAAGGCAGAATTACAATTTTCACTTAATATTTTTTTAGTTAATTAAGTAGTTAATTACTTTGAGGTGTTTATGACTTCTACCAACATCAATTTTTTAGAACAAAGCGTATCAAAATTCCAGAGTTTGGGTCCAGACGATCGCCTGACGGTTCTAGCGTTAATGTATACTGAAATTTCTGATGAAATTCCAGCGATCGCTCTCAATGATGTGCCAAATGAAAGGACTGCGAATTTAGTTGCACAAATTCAAAACCTGCCACAGGCAGAACAGCTTTTTGCTTTGCGTCAGTTGCTAAACCAAGATGAAGTAGGGGAAACAGCGATTCCTACTGAAGAATATACTTCAATGAACGCTGACGATAAATTGGCTTTTTGGTATCAATTAGCCCAAAATTTGGGGACTTCAATCATCGGTGTCCCAAATGACTATATACCTTCTGAAAAAGCTACAGAAGTAGTAGATTTACTTAACACACCAAATATTGAAGATTTAGTGACTTTCTTCAAGCGGGTGCTGTAAAACTTTTGAGTCAATAGTCAAAAAGGTGGGGCTTGCCTCACCTTTATTTCTATAACAATTTACAGGTAAATAGACCACGCTCTACAGCAACAGCTTAATCATTACTTGTAACAACTTCATCTGTAGTAACTACAACTTCAGCCGTATTAACTACAGCTTCATCTGTAGTAACTCCAGCTTCACGAATGATAACAAATGCTTAAGTCGTATTAACTACAGCTTAATCGTTACTTATAACAACTTCATCTGTAGTAACTCCAGCTTCAGGAACGATAACAAATGCTTAAGTCTTATTAACTACAGCTTAAGCTTTACTTATAACAACTTCATCTGTAGTAACTCCAGCTTCATCCGTAGTAACTCCAGCTTCAGGAACAATAACAAATGCTTAAGTCGTATTAACTACAACTTAAGCTTTACTTATGAAAACTTGGACGTTTATAATTAGTGTTTGTCAGTCAGATGCAGTACAAAATCATATCGCCAAGTGTAGGGGCAGGTTACGCCGTGCCTCTACTAATGTACTGCAAACTAATTTTTTCTAATCGCTGTTTGATAGCGACCTAGAGCTATTAAAGGAAAGTATTGTTGATACATATGATACTTAAGATAAAAATGGCAAGGGAATCCAGTACCTGTAAAGTCCGCCTCAAACCAAGTACCATCTGGTTGTTGAGTTGCCACGAGGTAGGCAATTCCGCGTTCGATACTCTCAAGGGCTAATTTATTAGTTGCTTCACCTGCTGCCAAGAGGCCAATTAAAGCCCAAGCAGTTTGCGATGCAGTACTATTTCCTTTTCCTTTAAGACTGGGGTCATCGTAGCTGCGGCAAGTTTCACCCCAACCACCATCTGGATTTTGACATCCAACTAACCAAGCTGCTCCTCGTTCTATACTGAGTTTATGCCTTTGAGGGTCAATCAAGGCTAAGGCTGATAAAACGCCACTTGTACCGTAAATATAATTTACACCCCAACGACCAAACCAACAGCCTTCGGTTTCTTGTTCGCGCAGAAGATAAGTAAGCGATCGCTCCAAATTATAATTATCAATTGACAAATCACAAGCACCCAGCATTTCTACGACTCTAGCCGTAACATCTGCGGTGTTCGGATCGATCATAGCTTTCAAGTCGCCATAAGGGATGGAGTTAAGCCAATCTTGATCGTTATCCAAATCAAAAGCAGCCCACCCACCTGGTTTACACTGCATAGATGCAATCCAATTTAGGGCACGAGCGATCGCAGCCTGCTTAATTTTTTCATTGGGGAGTTTCGCCAAATGTAGTGCCATCACCACTACAGCCGAGTCGTCTACATCGGGATAAAAGCGATTGTCAAACTCAAACGCCCAAGCCCCTGGTTTTCCCTGACGATTTTTTACAGCCCAATCTCCGTAATCTAAAATTTGTTTTTGCAGTAACCATTCGCCAGCTTGCACCACAGCGGGATGATCTGGTGCAATGCCAGATTCTACCAAAGCACGCATCGCCCAAGCTGTATCCCAAACGGGTGAAACACAAGGCTGTACCCGGTAGCTATCCTCTGTTTCAATACCAAAGTTATCAATTGCTTGTAAACCTCGTTCCACAATCGGATCGCTTGGGTCATAATCCAAACAGCGCAAAGCCAGCATTGAATTCAACATTGCCGGAATAATGCCGCCCCAGTCGCCTGTAGCTTCTTGTCGCTCTAAAATCCACTTTTCGGCGGCTTTGATGCCTTCTTCACGAAAAGGCACTAAATTCAAACTTTCTGCTAACTTGAAACCCTGATCAAGGGTGAGGAATAAATCTGTCCAATCGCCAGCTTGGGGTAATTCCCACCGGACTTGATCAACACCTTCAGCGTAAAGTTCATCTAGGTTGATAGTTGGGTCAGTGATAAAAACAGGTTTGCGATCGCATACAATCAACAACGGTACAGTACTGGAACGTGCCCAGCTAGACATCTCGTAAATATTAACTGGGAAAGCTTTGGGCAACAGCATTATCCAAGGTGGTAGCGAGGGAATACCGCGCCAGTTGTAGCAGCCAATCAAGGCTAGGTGCAACTTGGTAAAAATCCGAGTTTTACTGATACCACCCCGTTGGAGAATAAAAGCTTTTGCTCTAATCATCGCTGGATCGGTTGCTGGTACACCTAGCAGCCTCAGCGCCATGTAGGCTTCAACCGAGGTGCTAAGTTCTCCGCCATCACCGTAGAAAAGTTCCCAACCGCCATGCTGCCGTTGCTCTTGACGCAGGTATGCTTCAACTTTGTGTAAAGGTCTGCCTTGGTCTGTTCCCCAAATCTTATGCAGGAGAACGGTTTCAGCAGTTATGGTGACATTGGATTCTAACTCTGCCCACCAATAACCTACCGGATTTTGAATTGAAAGCAAATATTGTTGGCTAGCTGCGATCGCTGTTGCGACTTGATTGACTTTTACCCTGTCTTGTGTTTGCATCAAAAACTATTTAACCTCAACACCCAACACTAGTTATCAACACGGCAATACGATGAAAAAAACTTTTTTGTCTATCAGTAGACATAGTATTGTGTCTGAGTCACTGAGAATTTGCAATAGGTCATGGATGTAATTGTATTAGGATTGATGCTCTTATCCTTGACAATTTGGTTAGGATTACTGTGTTTTTGGGGACAGTTTTGGCGAGTAGACCAGCAATTAGAGGTTAAAGAAATTCAGCTACAATCGTTACCTGTAGTTTGTGCCGTTGTTCCAGCCCGTAACGAAGCTGAATTGATCCCAACCAGCTTGCGATCGCTCCTACTCCAAGATTATCCTGGTTCTTTCAACGTGTTTTTAGTAGACGATCGCAGCACAGACCGGACAGCAAATTTTGCTGAAGGGGTTGCACATGCTGTAGGTAAACCCCAGCAATTGCATATTATCTCAGGCGAATCGCTGCCTCCTGGTTGGTCGGGCAAACTTTGGGCTGTTGAGCAAGGTATAAAAAGCGCTAGTAAATTTGCACCTGACTATTTTTTGCTGACCGATGCAGATATCGAACATGATCCTGGTAATCTTCGCCGACTCGTTGCTAAAGCTGTGCAGGAAGATTTAGACCTAGTTTCTGTAATGGTGCGACTCAGGTGTGAAAGCTTTTGGGAAAAACTTTTGATTCCAGCTTTCGTCTTTTTCTTCCAAAAACTCTATCCCTTCCGCTGGGTGAATAATCCAAACAATCCCACAGCCGCCGCTGCTGGGGGATCTATTCTGATTAGTCGAGAAGCTTTAGAGCGAATCGGTGGTATTCAAGCCATTCGCCAAGCTTTAATTGACGATTGCGCCCTAGCTGATGCTGTTAAGAGGAGTAGGGAAGTGGGGGAAAAAGGGACAAGGGGGATAAGCAATACCCCATACCCAATCCCCAGTCAAGGGTGTATCTGGCTAGGATTGAGTACTTTGACTCGCAGTTTGCGTCCCTATAACTCGCTGGCCACGATTTGGGATATGGTTGCTCGTACTGCCTATACCCAACTGAATTATTCTCCATTACTACTATTGGCAACTTTAGTAGGAATGCCTCTGATTTACCTAGTTCCACCTGTATGTGTAATTCTGGGTGCAGTTTGGAGCAATTGGCCAATTGTATTTACAGGTTTTTTCGGATGGCTGTTGATGGCTTTTGCTTACTACCCAACGATCCGCTTTTATAAATGTTCTCCCTGGTTAGCATTTAGTTTACCTGCGATCGCTTTTCTCTATACCCTGATGACTCTAGACTCAGCACTCCGTCACTGGCAAGGGCGCGGCGGCGCTTGGAAAGGAAGAGTTTACCCTAGTTCGGATAATTTATAGTTGGGATAAAATTGAATTTCGATATCGATATCGATAGTGCTAATCTAAATAAAAGTAAGCCGAAAGTGGTTGATTAAAAGAGCTATGACAACCGCAACACCAAGAAATAATCCTGTTATTGTCCCCAAAAAGCTGCCTTTTCTGGAGTCCATTTGTTGGCAGACTGCCGATGTGTATCGGTTTACTTCAGAACAAATGCTGAGTCGCTACGAACGTGGCTGGCAGTATCACAATCTATTTAATAATCTTGAAGGTGAAGAACTTAATTTTCTTCAGGAACTCGCTAGGCGCTATAAGTAGGTTGGCGTAAATAATTATCGTTGGAAAAAGGCAGGGGGCAGGGGGAGAGAGGGTTTGAGCCTTGTTTACTTTTCTTCACACAGTTTGGTTTTATTGTGCCGACTTACTTAAATCCTGGTTGCAAGTTTCTTTATGACAGTTCTTGAACGCTTAGATTTTGACATACTTAGGAAGGGTTCTGCTGACTTCGGTGGCGGAACCTTTTTGAACAAGATAATATCTTTGCTGATTTAGAAACACAGATTAAAAAACAAGAAGATTCTTAAACAGTTCATGCCCAATGCCCTTAAATCCTTGAAGCTGTTTGTTTAGTACTAGCTGGGACAACAGACAATGGTTGAGCGGCTTTCAATACCGCATCCAGTAACCCTGGAAACAGAACCTCTAAATCTTCACGCCGCAGGATGTTAATGTGGTGTGTCCCTTCTTTGCGTGTAAAGACTATCCCCGACTCCCGCAAAATCTTGAAGTGATTGGACATCGTAGACTTAGCGATCGCAAAATCAAATTTGGCACAGCATTGTTCCCCCTCAGTCGCCAGCAGCCGCACAATCTCTAGCCGTACTGGATCGCCCAATGCATACAGCACGCCCGGTAAAGAAATATTTTTTCTATCTGGATGATAAAGAAATCTCATAGTTGCATTATCTCATCAGGTGGCATATATTTTTATTATTCGATATTATCGAATTATAGAATTAATTAGGAAGGCAATTTTATGTCATCCATTACAAATGTCACAGAAGCCACATTCAAGCAAGAAGTTTTGGAAAGTGAAATTCCGGTATTAGTGGACTTTTGGGCACCGTGGTGCGGTCCTTGCCGGATGGTGGGTCCAGTCGTCGATGAAGTTGCTGCTGAATACGAAGGACAGGTGAAATTTGTGAAGCTGAACACAGATCAAAATCCTACTGTTGCCAGCCACTATGGAATTCGCAGCATCCCGACGCTGATGGTTTTTAAGGGAGGTCGCCAGGTTGATACTGTCGTAGGCGCAGTTCCAAAAACCACCTTGAATAAGACCTTAGCACAGCATCTTTAATCTAGGTACTGTTGTGAGATGCATTTAGTTTGCAGTCTTCTCAGTTGAGTCTAATAAAGACCTAACCCCCAACCCCTTCCCTACCTCTCCCTAACCCTCTCCTACGAGGAGAGGGAAGCGGAAAAATTTTTGTGGCTGGAAGGGGAGTAAGAATAAATATGACTCCTACTCCCGTACAGAGGCGATTAATCGCATCTCTCCATAAATTCTGTTTCAACTAATGGGGAAAGAGCGAAATGGACTTGAAATTGCACGGTAAATCCGCGTTGGTGAGTGGCTCAACCGCAGGTATTGGTTTTGCGATCGCCCTTGGGTTAGCTCAAGAAGGTGCATCAGTGATTGTCAACGGTCGGTCTGAAGAACGAGTAGCTCAAGCGATCGCCAAAATTCAGCAAAATACTCCCGAAGCGAAAGTTTCTGGTGTTGTTGCTGACATAGGCACTGCATTAGGGGTAAAGCAGCTATTTCAAAAAGTTCCTCACGTTGATATTCTCATCAACAATTTAGGTATCTATGAGCCAAAAACGTTTTTTAATATTACTGATGAAGACTGGTTAAACATATTTGAGGTTAACGTCCTCAGTGGAGTCCGTTTGAGTCGGCAATATCTGCAAAAGCAGCTAGAGCAAAACTGGGGGCGGATAATTTTTATCTCCAGCGAATCTGGTATTCAGATTCCAGTGGAAATGATTCACTACGGCACAACTAAAACAGCGCAACTTGCCATTGCACGAGGTCTAGCAGAAATAACTGTCGGGACGGGAGTCACAGTAAACTCTGTACTACCAGGGCCAACCCGCTCAGAAGGAGTTGAACATTTTATCACCAAGCTGGCGCAAGAACGTGCTATTAGTCCAGCAGAAGTTGAGGCTGAGTTTTTCCAAAATGTGCGTCCAAGTTCCCTAATCAAACGCTTTGCAACTAATGAAGAAGTAGCAGCGATCGTAGTTTATCTTTCTAGTCCCGTAGCATCAGCAACTAATGGTGCAGCTTTGCGGGTAGATGGTGGCGTTATTCGATCAATTGTTTAGTATTTGAACCACATCTGTGTGCCCTACCACGTGGTCTATTTACTGCACGCAGAATTGGATATTGGGAAAACTCTTTCCTTCGTGTGCAACTTTCTCTTAAACGTGGGGGAGAGGAATGGAAGCGGGGTTCTAAGGATAAGTTGCACATAGCATGAATTTTGAATGAGTGAATTTTTAATTGGGGCAAAGTAACATGACTACTGATATAAACTTATTCTCTTCTTACCAATTAGGGAATCTAGAACTACCTAATCGGATAGTGATGGCACCCTTAACCCGAAACAGGGCAGGTAAGGGAAACGTACCACACCAACTGAATGCTACCTACTACACTCAACGCGCTTCTGCTGGACTGATTATTGCGGAAGCAACACAGGTAACTCCTGAAGGACAGGGCTACCCCGCTACACCAGGAATTCATTCACCAGAACAGGTGGAGGGCTGGAAGTTAGTAACTGATGCCGTACATCAGCAGGGAGGGAGAATTTTTCTGCAACTATGGCACGTAGGCAGGATTTCTCATCCTGACTTACAACCGAATGGAGTTTTACCTGTGGCACCTTCTGCCATTGTTCCTAAAGGTGAGGCCGCAACTTATGAGGGGCCAAAACCCTTTATAACTCCCCGTGCTTTAGAAACATCGGAAATACCGCAGATAGTCGAGCAGTACCGTCAGGGAGCGGCAAATGCCCTAGCGGCTGGGTTTGATGGCGTAGAAATTCACTCAGCTAATGGTTATTTAATAGATCAATTTCTCCGCGATCGCACCAATCAACGTACAGATAAATATGGCGGTTCCATTGAGAATCGCGCCCGACTACTGTTAGAAGTCACAGAGGCAATAACTACTGTGTGGGATTCTAACCGAGTAGGGGTACGTTTATCTCCCAGTGGGACTTTTAATGATATGGGTGACTCCAACCCCTTGGAGACATTCGGTTATGCGGCTCAAGCGTTAAACCAGTTTAATTTGGCATATCTGCATATTTATGAGGCAACAGAGGCAGACATTAGACATGGTGGGGTAATTGTCCCCACTAGTCATATACGCGATCGCTTTACAGGTACACTCATTGTCAATGGTGGTTATACCCGTGAAAAAGGCGATGCTGTACTGGCAAATAAAGCAGCAGATTTAGTTGCCTTTGGCACATTATTTATATCAAATCCAGATTTACCCCGACGCTTGGCTTTAAATGCACCACTAAATGAAGCAAATCAAGCAACCTTTTATGGTGGCGATGAAACAGGATATACAGACTATCCATTTTGGTCAGCTACTAATGAAACGGTAGCTAAGGCATAATTTGTAATTCGTAATTTAAGACTTCATGACTGTCTCTTGGGCATGTCGTAGACAAGTTGTTGATTCTGAAATCAAGAATAATTTTTATTTTTGTTTCATGAATAAATACATTCGCTTGTATCCTAATTACGTTGGCGCAGCGGTAGCAAGTCTGCGTATCCCAGCAAGGCAGCATCTCCTAGAGAGCGTAATTACGAATTATTTGGTCATAACTCAACTATCAGGAGAATCTCATGAATCCTATCACTCAAACCCAACCTTTAGATGTACCCAGTGCGATCGCTAAACGTCGTTCCATCAAAACTTTTAAAACAGACCCCATCGCCCCAGAACTGCTCAAGCAACTGGTAGAGTTAACTGTGGCAGCGCCCAGCAGCTTTAATATCCAGGACTGGCAAATTATTCTCGTGCAAGATGAAGCGCAAAAGGCAGCACTATCAGCAGCATCATGGAATCAGCAGCAAATTGTCCAAGCACCTGTGACCTTTGTCTTTGCCGCCAATCCTAACGCAGGCGAACAAGACTTGACCCCAATTTTTGAGCGGGCAACTGAAACTGGGGCATGGAGTGAAGGCACGATAAATTATTTTAAAACCGCCGTCCCGCAATTTCAAGCTGGGCTAGGCGACAAGCGACGCGAATATGCCATCAAAGATGCGATCATTGCCGCTACCCATTTGGTGTTAGCAGCAGAAAGTTTGGGATTATCGACTTGTTTTATGAACGGTTGGATTGAGGATCAAGTAAAGCAAGTGATTGGTGCTGAGGACAATCCAGATTTAGCGATCGCTGTTTTAGTTCCTGTTGGCTATGCAGCAGAACCACGCTTAAATCCAGGTCGTTTGCCATTATCCTCCAATGTCTCTGTAGACAGAATTGGTAACCCTTATGCAGGGTAGTTTTCTCTAGAATTGGGCATTAAACAATTCCGTTAGCGTGAAGTTTAGCCCGTGGTGAGGGCTGAGTCAGATTCCCCACTCAACACTCACCACTCCTTATGCTGAGAGAGTTAAAATCTGTTCGACTATCTGAGAATTAATATCTTTGTATTCGCCCAAAGCTACAGAACCACGCTTTTCAAACCGCTCAATAATTACAGGAATGGTATCTAGTCCAACACCGTAGTCAGACAAGCGAGTCTGTACACCGACGGACTCAAAGAAATTGCGAGTTTTAGCGATTGCTTCAGTAACCCGTGCTTCCTCACTACCATCGACAATCCCCCAAACTCGCTGGGCATACTGTAAGAGTTTTTGCCATTTGCGATCGCGCTTAATTGTCAAAGTGCTGGGTAGTACAATAGCCAAAGTTTGAGCATGATCCAAACCATGTAGTGCTGTCAATTCGTGCCCAATCATGTGGGTTGCCCAATCCTGGGGTACTCCTGCACCAATTAGCCCATTGAGTGCCAATGTCGCAGACCACATCACATTAGCCCGTGCATCGTAGTCTTGAGGATTAGCTAGGGTTTTTGGCCCCTCCTCAATCAGCGTTTTCAAGATTGATTCAGCCATCCGGTCTTGTAGTGGTGCATTAACTGGATAAGTCAAATACTGTTCCATCACATGGACGTAAGCATCAACAATTCCATTGCTAATTTGCCGCACAGGTAGGGAAAAAGTCGTTTCTGGGTCGAGAACAGAAAAACGGGGAAATACCAAAGGGCTGCTGAAAGGTAGTTTTTCTTGAGTTTCCCACTTCGTGATAACCGAGTTCGTATTCATTTCCGAGCCGGTTGCAGGTAAAGTCAAAACTGTACCGAAGGGCACAGCTGCCTTTACAGGTGCGTTCTTTGCGAGGATGTCCCAAGGATCGCCAACAAAGGGAACCGCAGCTGCAATAAACTTAGTACCATCAAGAACTGAACCACCACCTACCGCAAGTAAAAAGTCTATGCCCTCATTCCGCACTATTTCAACCGCTTTCAGTAATGTTTCCAGGTGAGGATTGGGTTCGATTCCACCAAACTCAACTACATTCCGTCCAGCCAACGCAGACTTCACCTGGTCATAGACGCCGTTAGTTTTAATGCTACCCCCACCGTAAGTAATGAGAATTTTGGCATCAGCAGGAATTTCAGCAGCAATATTGGCGATTTGACCTTTGCCAAAAAGGATTTTGACTGGGTTGTAAAAAACAAAATTTTCCATGAGTAATTAGATTAGGGAATCAGATTTAACTTGAGTATTGTAATCACTTTTACGGCGTTGCCCAATTGCAGTATGAATCCAGATGTAGAGACGCAACATATCTTTTCTACAAGGTTTTAAATTAACCGTATGGTGAATTACCCCTATTGTTATTAACTTTTAGGTATTTTTTTTAACAATCAGTCTTAAGAGTTTAACCTGCTGCGGTATATTCTCCAGATGATCTAGTGATGTAAAATGCGAATACGTTGGACGTTTGCTCATGCTTACTTTTCGCTGCTCACTTACTATTCAAAAAGTCGGCACCCAAGGTAGTAGAGTGAATGTACCTCGTTCATACATAATGAACAAACCCAAGCCAATTAACACAAAAGGTACGACAGCTTTACCGTAGCGACTTAAAACATCAGCAATGGTAGGTTGACGGCTTAAAAAATAAGCGATCGCACACCAAACCCCTACCATGATAAAAAATATACTTAGAATTACTCCCAAGCTGGTAAGGTCGTGACCAGCGAACAAAGGGATATATATACTAATATTGTCACCACCATTAGCGATCGTTACTGCTGCTACTTTATAGGTTTGGGGATGCAAAATACTCAAAATAAAAGATAATACCGGGTTAGTATGTGTGGACTGCCTGAAATTACTACTGACTGTCTGAACTGTTGTAGTTTCTTCTTTTCTAGATACTAATTGTTGAATTCCAATTACTATTGGTAGCAGCCCTAGCAATCCTATCCATTCTCGCTGTACGACCAATCCACCAAAAAATCCTGGTAAGCTAGCGAAGATAATAGCTGCAAAACCCAGATATTGACCGAGTAAGATATGCCGCCGCCGAAAATTAACATCTATCTGTGAAAAAAATATTAACAAGATAAGGATGTCATCTATGTTAGTGGCTATGAAAGCAATTATCCCTTCACTGAAGGCTGTCCCTAGCTTACTCATGCTGGATTTTTAGAATCTACGATTTACCACCATACCAAATTAATCTTCTGGCACAACTAAGCTTTAAAATAGACAAAGTAATTATTCAATGACATGTATGGGCACGGCAGTGCCCATACACCTCGTTTCTGCTTGATAACTTTGGTAAAAAATAATGTAAGTGTCGATGAAATTGGCGAAATTATAGTAGAAAACCCAGCCAATTTTAGATTTAGATTTAAGTAGGTAGACAGAATTAAACATCCAATAAAATTCTAGTTTGTAGTAAGTAATTTATCGATAAAAACAATAATTATCAGGACTAAAATCGTTACTACAAACTTTACTTTATTTACGCCTAGCTACTTAGATCAAAATCTAAAATTGGTATCTGGAATCAAACTTTACTCAACCACTCATTCTCCTCTGGGTCTTTGAATAGTGAGGTACTGAGGTAGCGTTCGCCGAAGCTAGGCTGTACCATGACGATCAGGCGACCTGCATTTTCTGGCCGCTGTGCCACTTGAATAGCCGCATACAACGCAGCGCCAGTAGAAATGCCAGATAGCAATCCTTCTTCTTTTGCTAGACGACGGCTGTAAGCGATCGCTTCCTCATCCGTTACCTGAATCACTTCATCCACCAGTTCTGGACGGTAAATTGCTGGGACAAATCCCGCGCCGATACCCTGAATTTTGTGAGGCCCTGATTTACCGCCTGCTAATACTGGGCTGCTGCTTGGTTCAACTGCGATCGCTTGGAAACTCGGCTTCCGTTTTTTAATGACTTCTGCAACTCCCGTAATCGTCCCACCAGTACCCACTCCCGCTACGAGAATATCGACTTCTCCATCGGTATCATCCCAAATTTCTTCTGCTGTGGTTTCGGCGTGAACTTTCGGGTTAGCCGGGTTGCGGAACTGCTGTAACATATAAGCATTGGGCGTTTGAGCTAAAATCTGCTCTGCACGACCGATCGCCCCTCGCATTCCTTCTACCCCTGGCGTTAACTCTAGTTGAGCGCCATAAGCTTTGAGCATGGAGCGTCTTTCCTGGCTCATTGTGTCAGGCATCGTTAGAATAAGATGGTACCCCTTGGCGGCCGCTACCATCGCCAGCGCAATTCCTGTATTTCCGGAAGTCGGCTCCACTAAAACGGTTTTTCCAGGGTGAATTAAGCCTGCTTCCTCCGCCACTTCCACCATACTCGCACCAATCCGGTCTTTCACAGAAGATGCTGGATTCATGCTTTCTAGCTTCACCACAATCCGAGCAACCGCTCCTGAAGCTTGGGGAATCTTGTTTAATTGAACTAAAGGAGTTCGTCCGATTAACTCTGTGATATCTTTCGCTATCCGCATATGATTACTCCTTGGTGACTAAATATAATACATGGGACTTTGCTGGGCGCGAGTTTCCCTTTCCTGGCACAAGTCTTGGAGTGTATAGCGATCCAAAACTTCAATTGAAGCAGCGTTGGCTTGCTCCCAAACTTTATAAACCAGAGTCTTTTCCAGAGTCGGAGAGTCAGAGGGATCTTTCTCTTTCCGCTCACCTTCTACCAAAGTGACAATTTCTAGCATTGTGATCTGCCAAGGTTCACGAACTAAAACGAAACCTCCTTTAGAGCCACGTTGACTCTGCACCAAACCAGCACGCCGGAGGTTGGTCAAAATTTGTTCCAGATAGCGCTCAGGTATGGGTTGCTTGGCAGTGATCTCACTCATGGTTAGAGGAAGTTTTTTCCCGTGGTGGCTTGCCAGTTCTAAGAGTGCTAGCAGTGCATATTCCACTTTGGAAGACAGATCCAAAAGAGCGTAGTTTTGGCTATTCAAGACTGTACTCAATATACTACGGTGAATCGGGAGACTTATCGCAGTTTGTACGAAATTAATTTTTCTCAAAGTGTGGAATGTGATAGCATCCCACTTAATTACCCACAAAAGCACTCTACACTACCGACTTACCGTAGATTGTATCTTACACAATTCCCATGAATGACTCGATCTTTTTATGGGAATTATCCTGAGTTTCTGTTTTCAGAGCCTCACCTACCAACGAAAACCTCAACAGAGTATGCTACTAACTGATTTGCGAACCATTTTTGAGCGTGACCCAGCAGCCCGTAACTGGCTAGAAGTATTGTTCTGTTATCCTGGATTCCAAGCATTAGTGTTTCATCGATTGGCACACTGGCTACATAAAATTGGAATTCCCTTCATACCTCGGTTGATCTCCCATATTAGTAGGTTTCTAACTGGGATTGAAATCCATCCTGGGGCATTAATTGGCCAGGGAGTGTTTATAGACCACGGTATGGGAGTTGTAATTGGTGAGACAGCGATCGTGGGTGACCATGCTCTAATTTATCAAGGTGTCACCCTTGGCGGAACTGGGAAAGAAAGCGGCAAACGTCATCCAACTTTAGGCTCTCATGTAGTTGTGGGAGCGGGTGCAAAGGTATTGGGAAATATTCAAATTGGCGATCGCGTCCGTATTGGAGCCGGTTCTGTGGTGCTACGAAATGTGCCCAGTAACACTACTGTAGTCGGGATTCCAGGGCGCGTAACTCGTCAGAACAACTTGTCTAGCAATGTTCTGGATCATGATAAAGTACGCGACGTAGAAGCTGAAGTCATCCGCGCTCTATTTGAACGCGTCAAGGCTCTAGAGAAACAGTTCGAGCAGTTGGAACAATCAAGTTTGTCCCCAACTGAGCTTGGCGACGAACTAACCGACGACCCTAAGAGCAATAATTCTGATGGAATGATTGAAGATTTTCTTGATGGTGCAGGAATTTAAGGAATGGGGCATTGGGGACAAGGGGAAGGGAAAGACTCTAACTTTTGTCACCTTGTCTCCCCTGTTCCCCTCTTTAAAAATACCCATAGGTTCTTAGAACCTGATATAAATATAATACTACGGTTAATTTATCGGAGAACAGTTTTATATATCATGGTGTCTTTGTACACAAGCTTATCTAATTTAGCCAGTAATAATACTAAGCAATTTTTTGCCCGTAGGTCATTTCTACCAGAGCATCAAAACGGACTCTGGAAAATTGAAACGGGTTTTGTCAGGACTTTTACCTATCTAGAAGATGGTACAACTGTTGCTCTGGGATTGTGGGGGCCTGGAGATATCGTTGGTAAGGCTTTGTCAAAATTAGAACCTTATCAAATGGAATGCCTAACTAAAGTGGAGGCAACAGTCTTACCTTTAGAGGAATGGACTCAACTAACAGAAACTCTACTTATCCATATCCAACAGGCTCAAGAATTGATGGTTATTCGTAGCCATAAAAAAGTCGATACTATGCTGATCAAGTTGTTGGCGTGGTTATCCAAAAAGTTTGGTTCAGAAGTTGAGAAGGGACGTTTAATAGATATGCGTCTGACTCATGAAGACTTGGCAGAAATGCTCGGTTCGACTCGTGTGACTATTACTCGTGTTCTTGGGCAGTTTGAGCAAGAGGGCTTAATTGATCGTCTCTCCCTGCATCGAATTGTGGTGCGAGAAGAAGAAATTTGGTATTACGAAATTTAGATTATTTCAGCAAAACCAGCCATCACCGTCAGCATTCGGCTTGCCCATCTGAGTGACTTGGCTTTTACCTAAACTGAAGAAACCAGTGATAATCTGGTTTGGGAATTGGTTTGATGATTATTTAATGCTGCCATTGGATAGTGACTATTTTATTAATTAGCGTAGGCGTAGCCCGTCGTAGACATCGCTATAAACGCTAGACAAATCCAACCAAATCGGTAGCCCCAGTTTTTCTAAATAACTCAGGCTAGAGTGTAGTTGCTTTGTTCTCCCCCACAAATCCAAATCAAACCAGCCGTCATCTTCCGTATCGGGTTGAAGTACTGCACTGGTAATATTGACTGTTAATCCATAACGAGAAACTAACTCGGAAATCACGGGTTCTTCGTAATAAGATTTTAAGACGCACAGTTGCAAGCGCAATCGATTAGTTTGACCTAGAGAAATCCATTGCTGAAATTGTTCTTGCCATTGATTTGTCAGCCATGCAGAGTTCTTGGGACTCAATTTGCTAGCTGGATGTGGGAAAGTTAAAGAGTCTTGGTTGAGTTGAATATGGTTTGTGATCGCTAGTTGCAGCAAATTCACTCCCAATTCTTGCAAGTAAGATAGGCTATCTGTCAGTTTTTGAGGGTTTCCCGAAAGTTCCAAATCAAACCAGCCATCGCTGTTACTGTCTGATGTGAGGGATGCAGCTTTGATATTGACGGTTAAACCATAACGAGACACCAACCGGGAAATTACAGGTTGCCTCTGATACTGCTGAGGCACGAGAATTCGGCTGTGAACTGAAGCAGGTTCTACAGATTTACTCTGAGACATCAGATTAATTCCTAATAACGATGCCTAGGTTGGGCTGCGCCTACGCACTTTTTGGGTTTGGCAGAGAATTTTGCTCCCTGCAACTCAACTGTGACTGGTTGAATATTAGCCTCATAGAGATTTTCATATTTCTAGTTTTTACTAAATTACGATAACTCTACCGACTTAAAGTATTTACTTCTTATGTAAAGGACAATCTCACAAAGTACACAAAAAAGCAAACAGTAAATTCACGTAAGTTAGGATCAATTGTGGAGTACTTTAACGCCAAAGATATGAGGGCGTGCAGCTAACTGTACGCCCCTACCATGTGTTGATATAACTTTTACCAATCAGTTGCTTTAGTGTCATCCCAGACTTCCAACTCCAAGTCATGGAGATAAGTTAGTCCACTCTGAATTTGTGCATCTGTTCCTTGTAGTTCAAGATCAAACCAACCATCACCGACAGCATTAGCTCCCAAAATAGCTGCCGTGATATTCACAGTCAGTCCATAGTCAGACACCAGGCGAGAAATTACAGGTTCCTGATGATAGTCTTTGGGAATTTTTAGTCGAATTCGTTTATTGGTAAGTGTATTGTCACTAGTCATGATTGTCACCATCAAGGGGATTGGGGGCTGGAGGGCAAAGGAGAATAATTAATAACCGTTGGGCTGACGCTCACGGCGAAAGCCAATGCCCAATGTTCCATGCCCCATACCTAACCTATTCAACATCTTTAATGCGGGTTTTGCGTTCCAGAATTTCCTTGAGTACCAAGGTTACTACTGCTAGCAATGCTAACAGTACAGCCGCAGAGAAAGCAGCTTCGGTTTCATATTGTTTGTAAGCGTCTTCTACAAACAGTGGTAGGCTCTGGGTTTGGTCAGCAATGTTGCCAGATACCACCGAAACCGCCCCGAATTCACCCATTGCTCTGGCATTGGTCAAAATTAAACCGTAGAGTAAGCCCCAACGGATACTGGGCAGGGTAACGCGCCAAAATATCTGCCAATCTTTCGCACCTAAAGTTCTAGCAGCTTCCTCTTGATCCTTGCCAAATTCCTCCAAAACAGGAATTACTTCCCGCGCCACAAAGGGCATACTCACGAAGGCTGTAGCCAGCAACATGCCTGGAAAGGCAAAGATAATCTTGATATCAAGTGCCTGAAGCCAAGGGCCAAACCACCCATTACGTCCATAGAGGAGCACAATCATTAATCCAGCAACTACGGGCGAGATGGAAAAGGGCAAGTCAATAATGCTCAAAACTATGGCGCGTCCAGGGAATTTATGACGAGCGATCGCCCAAGCTGCACATAAACCAAATACTGTGTTTAAAGGTAGAGAAATCAAGGCCAGTAAAAGCGTTAGCCAAGCTGCATGGAGAAAGGCTGGTCGCGTCAGGTTGGACAGAAACGGCCCAACTCCTTTGCTGAAGGCTTGGACAAAAACGTTAATTGCCGGGATGTATTGAACTAAAGCTAAATAGGCGATCGCTATACCAATTAAAACTATTGGCACCCAACTTTTCTGCTCTTTAGGCTTGGCTGTATGTGTATCAGATGCAGATGAGTGAAAACTTGGCTTATCTAGTGTCATATCGCCTTGCCCATGCTTGTAAGAAATTAATTGCCAATAGCAGTACCAAGGAAATTGATAGTAAAACTATGCCAATTACTGTTGCACCAGAATAGTCATACTGCTCTAGCCGTTGAAAAATCAGCACAGGTGCGATCAAATCTTGATAGGGCGTATTGGAAGAGATAATCACAGTTGATCCATATTCCCCAACTGCACGGGAAAAACCCAAGGCAACACCAGTTAAAATTGTCGGAAATAAAGGTGGCAAAATCACTTTCCAGAAGGTCTGCCATTGAGAAGCACCTAGACACCAAGCGGCTTCTTCAATTTCATGTTCCATTTCCTGAAGTACGGGTTGCACAGTTCTCACAATAAAAGGTAGTGAGATAAATATCATTGCTACCGCTACTCCCGTCCGGCTGAACGATACCTTAATACCTAGAGGTGCTAGCAGCGAACCTATCCAGCCATTATTGCTGTAAACTGTTGCCAGTGTTAACCCTGCTACCGAAGTTGGTAGGGCAAAAGGTAAATCCACTGTCGCGTCAATCAAGCGTTTTAAGGGAAAGTCGTAGCGAACCAGAACCCATGCAATGAGAGTACCAAAAATGCCATTAAGGAAGGCAGCAAATAGTGCTGTAACAAAAGTGACATTATATGTAGCTAATGCAATATCACTAGTTGCGATCGCCCAAAATCTTGCCGGTGGTTCCGTACTTGCTTTCAGAAACATGGCAACTATGGGAATAAACAACATCACCGTCAGGTATCCTATGGTGATTCGCCAAGTCCAGGGAACCCGCCCCAATCTCTTCCAGAATGGTGTTTTGCGTTCAACTTCCAAAGAAGGAGATACAGTAGTCATAGTCAAAAATTCAAAGTTTAAAATTCAAAAGAAGTTTTTTGTCAACATTCGTAATTGTTAATTCGTAATTCCTATAAAACTTGCCCACACTCTACGGATTAAGTAGCTTACTTCTCGCCATTCACGTAGCGTCTGTCTGTGACACGCTGCGCGTTTGCATAGTATCCCCCAGGGAACGTAGAGAGCGTAATTACGAATTACGAATTACGAATTATTTAGCGTTTCTTTTGGGCTTGAATCTTATCAAATACCCCCCCATCTGCAAAGAACTTCTGATCAATTGCTTCCCAACCGCCGAAGTCTGAAACTGTACCCAAAGTTTTCACCTTGGGAAATTTATCTGTAGCTGCTTTAGTTTGGGCTACTTGCTCATTTGCAGGTCTGAATCCTAATTTAACAAACTCTTCTTGTGCTTCTGGAGTATAGAGGAATTTGACAAAACCTTCAGCAACTTCGCGGTTGCCATGCTTATCGACATTTTTATCTACCACTGCGATCGGGTTGTCGATGGATATGTTGACATCGGGAACAACATACTCAACCTTTTCACCCTTTTGTTGTGCCAAGATAATCTCATTCTCATAGTTTATCAAGGCATCTCCCTGACCTTGCTTGGCAAATGTGTCTGTGGCTTCCCGCGCATCCTTGGTTAGGATTGGCACATTATTGAAAACCTTGGTTACAAATTCAGTCGCTTTCGCCTCATCTCCACCGGTTTTAATGACGGAGTTCCACAGTGCGAGGAAATTCCACTTAGCAATACCTGAGGTTTTAGGGTCAGCAGTAATCAGTTTTATATCATCTTTCGCCAAATCTTCCCAAGTCTTGATGCCTTTAGGATTACCTGGACGAGTAATTAGTGCTGCCACCGATTTGGAGACGATCGCATTGTTGGGAACTTCTTTCTCCCATCCTGGTTGAATCAATCCAGCTTTCTCAATCTTTTGCGTGTCTCCAGCTAGTGCCAGGTGGACAATATCTGCTTCCAAACCATCGATAACGGCGCGAGTTTGGGAGCCAGATCCGCCATAGCTTTGCTTGAAGACAACAGTTTGGTTATGATCTTTCTTCCACTGTTCTACAAATTTAGGAATGATGGCTTCGTGAGCCGCTTTGGTAACTGCAAAAGAAACGAGGGTTAGTTCAACATTATCCTTAGTTGCAGCCACAGGATTCGCAGTCGGGGCTTCCGTGGAAGAATTACTCCCAGTTCCACCGGAACAGGCGGCAAGCGTCACACTCAAAACAGTCCCTACTAAAAATAGCGATACAAAGCTTTTGAGCGAATTGAGTCTGAACCGATTGGTTTTATGTTCAGCGTAGATGCGTTCGCGTAGCGTCTCGTTAGCGTAGCCTCTCGTAAAGAGAAGCAGCTTGTCGTAAGACATCGCTTGTAACCTTTTCAGTGGGCGTTGCCATAAACTCATTCCATTTCCTCCATTAAATCTACAAATAATTGATGAGAATACAGTTATATAGTGTTTATAATACTGGATGATTCCATGCATCTAGTTATAAACACCAAAAAACCTCACATTCTTTATCAAGAATATGGTGATTCTAGCAGTTCTGTGAGGAATTACAAATGCTTTTATTTTCAACTATCAAATTGTCATCACAATCTGCTGCTTTATCTATCAAGCAAGTTGCTAGAGAATAGCTAATTTTTGAGGAGAGTCTATTCTCATACCCAGTGGAACAAAATCAAGTGATGAAAAACAAAACCCATCTAGAAAGTATCTAAATGGGAACAATCTCTGGTTAATTTTTGAATTCGCCAACAGGATCAGATTCTTAACTAAATGCATATTTCAGGGGCAGTCCATCCTGAAAAACTAGTAATTCTCCCGGTTGGATTTGTGTCCAAACTTCGTTGTCAGTCAAGGGTGTGGTGGCAATGACAGCAACGCGATCGCGTTCAGTAGTCACTTCCCGAAAATCTACTGTCATGTCTTGGTCAATTAAATGGGCAGCTGCGAAGGGTGCTTGGCGGACAATGTAGCTGAGTTTGGTTGAGCAATAAGCAAAAAAGTGTACTCCATCTGATAATAAGTAATTAAATATACCTATTTTTGCAATTTCATCACTAGTTTCTTGCAGTACAGGATATAGTTCTTTAATGTCAGGCTTACCCTCAGGAAAGCGCGATCGCAATGTTTCTAGCATCATACAGAATGCTTTTTCGCTATCGGTATCACCTACGGCTTGATAAAAGCCCAAATTTTCTGGTTCAAAATCTGGCAAATTACCGTTGTGGGCAAACACCCAATACTGACCCCACAATTCTCTGCGGAAAGGATGGCAGTTGTGTAGGGCAACTTCACCCTGAGTTGCTTTACGGATATGGGCTATGACATGGGTTGAGTGGATAGGATAACTCCGCACCAACTCCGCGACAGGAGAAGCAACAGAAGGTTGGGCATCTAAAAACATCCGACATCCCTTTCCTTCAAAGAAAGCAATGCCCCAACCATCGCTATGATGATCTGTTTTTCCTCCCCGTGCAGAAAACCCTTCAAAAGAAAAGCAAATATCCGTTGGAACATTGCAGTTCATTCCGAGCAATTGGCACATGGATCTTGTAGCTCTCAATTTTTGACTAAGGCCTCAGGATCAAGATACTTCAGAATGCTGCATTGATTCTGGAGCGATCGCTTCAATCTTGGAATTTGGTGGGGATTGGGGATTGGGAATTGGGGAGTGGTCAACAATCAATAGTTCTTCTTCCCCCACTCCCTTATCTACCCCCATCTCTCTCATCCCTCCTGTTGTGCTGTTAAGATTTCTTACCGAATTACGAATTACGAATTACCTTAAAGCATTTGCTGTAAATATTGCTCATAGCCTAATTCTTCTAGTTTTGCTTGCTTTGCAATTACTGATTCACATAAAGTTTGGCGATATTGTTGAACTCTTTCTAGTAATTCTGGTTGCTGAGTTGCGAGGATTTGTACTGCTAAAAGTCCGGCATTTTTGGCATTACCGATCGCCACTGTTGCTACAGGAATACCCGCAGGCATTTGTAAAATAGAATACAAAGAATCTACACCTTGTAAGTTCCGCGTGGGTACAGGAACACCGATAACAGGAAGTGGAGTTAAAGACGCTACCATCCCAGGCAGATGGGCAGCACCACCGGCACCAGCAATAATTACCTTAATGCCGCGTTGGTGTGCAAGTTGAGCATATTGCACCATGCGTTCTGGGGTACGATGAGCAGAAACGATCGCCACTTCGCTCTCAACGCCAAATTCTTCACAAACTGCGATCGCATCTTTCATGGTGGGCAAATCGGAATCGCTGCCCATGATAATACCAACTAAGGGAGTCATAGAATTTTGGATTTTGGATCTGGGATTTTGGATTAATAGCCGATGGTTCCATCTAAAATCGGGTCAGGTTTAATTATTCCTTAGCCCGTGTGATGACCCAAGCAACACAAAATCCTGTAGATATTATCAATGCTAGAGTGCCTGGTTACAAAGATTTGCAGATGCTCTTGGTTAACCAAGAGGGCATAATTGAGCAAATATTGCCAATGGTTACAACAGAGGCGCACAGCCGTGCATCCATAATAGATGTTGCTGGCGACTGGATTTCATTGGGTGGTGTTGATTTGCAAATTAACGGTGCGTTGGGTTTGGCATTTCCCGATTTGACTGGTGAAAATGCTCACTTGCTGGTAGAAATCTCACAATTTTTGTGGGATGTTGGGGTAGATGGATTTTTACCAACACTTGTGACAACTTCAGTAGAAAAGATTCAGCGATCGCTTGCTATTCTTGCTGAGGTTCTGCCCTATCAACAAGCTGGTGCCAAGATTCTCGGAGTGCATCTAGAAGGCCCATTTTTGAATTTCCAAAAGCGCGGCGCACACCCAGCAGAGTATTTGTTACCTCTAACAATTGATCAGATAAAGCGGGTTTTGGGTAATTATGCTCATGTTGTGAAAGTCATTACCTTAGCGCCGGAGTTAGATCCCACTGGTGAAGTAATTCCATATTTGCGTTCTCTGGGAATTACTGTCAGTTTAGGACATTCTCAGGCAACAGCGGCCCAAGCGCAACGTGCCTTTGACGAGGGTGCAACGATGGTAACCCATGCTTTCAACGCCATGCCGGCATTACATCATCGTGAACCAGGATTATTAGGGGCAGCAATTACTCATCCTAATGTGATGTGTGGTTTTATTGCTGATGGCCAGCACGTTTCGCCCACGATGCTGCAAATTTTACTTCGCGCTAGCTATCAAGAAAAAGGGCTATTCCTCGTCAGCGATGCCCTTTCACCTCTGGGGCTACCCGATGGTGTATATCCTTGGGATACTCGCCAAATTGAAGTTAAAAACGGCACTGCACGACTACCAGATGGTACCTTATCAGGGACAACTTTACCGTTATTGGTGGGAGTACAGAATTTGGCCAAGTGGGGAATTTGTGACGTAGAAAGTGCGATCGCTTTAGCGACTAATGCACCGAGAAAAGCGATTGGTTTACCAGTAATTGCCAAGAGTCAACCCGCTAATTTACTACGCTGGCATTGGGATGAGAATACAAAAGAATTAACTTGGCAACGTCTTCTCACCAAGGCGGCGGAAAGCCCACTTCTTCTCTACGAGACGCTGTGCGAACAAGGGGTGTCCGGGATAGCCGCCCCGCCGCCGTTAACTGTTAACTGATGAGTGTTAACCGTCAACCGTCATCAGCATGCACGTGTTATCCCACCCCCTAAAAAGGGATGGGATGAGTTTAAATGCAGAGATGGTAAAGAAGGCAGGAGGTTGGAATTTATCTGTTGGTATCAACCTTATCTAAATCTAATTACCAAAGTCAGGAAAAGGGAAAGGTTTTATTATCCCTTTCCCTTTAACCTAAGTGGAGTCGAAGCTTTAATTACGAATTACGAATTACGTTAGCGTAGCGGTAGCGAGTCCGCGTTCGCGCAGCGTCTCGTAGAGAGCGTCATTACGAATTAGTAATTATTATGCAGGGTTCGGTTGGGTTCGGCTTTGAAGTAGCTGGATAATTGCAGCTTTTTCTAAAATTCCAACTAGGACACCATTTTCACGAATCACGGGAAGCACAGATAGCTTTTGTTGTTCAAGTACCTGCATAACTTCCAGCAGAGGTTGATCAGATTGAACTGTGGTAGATTCGGTAATTGGTCGCATGACTTCTTTTACTTGAGTTTCTGACCACAATGCTGTTGGGATGCTTCGTAAGTTATCAACTGCGATCGCACCTACTAATTGTCCATCATCGTCAGTCACTAAGAATCGATGCCAGTTTTGTCCACTTATGACCCGCTCATCGGCAAACTCTCTTAGGGTAAGATTACCAGATACAATCGGGCTATCATGAGTTACAGCATCTTCGGCTGTCAAACCTGTGAGTTTTTCTTGCACTCTGGCAAATTGAGCCGCATTACCAGCATTTTGCAACAAGAAGAAGCCAATTAACAAGTTCCAGAAGTTACCGAAGCTGCCAAATAATAGTAGGGGAACTACACCTGAAAGAATTGCTACCCAACCAAAGATTTGCCCAACTCGACTAGCAAAGGTCACACCTTTATAAGGATTACCTGTAATTTTCCAAACGATGGCTTTCAGTATATTTCCACCATCTAAGGGCAAGCCAGGAATGAGATTAAACAGGGCTAATGCCAAGTTCACAGAAGCTAGAACACCAAGAATTGCAGCTAACGGCCCTGATGCAGTAGTAGTAATACCAATAGCTGTAACGATACCGCACAGTAGTAAACTTACTAGAGGGCCAGCGATCGCTACCCAAAAAGCCTCACCTGGGGTTTTCGACTCTTTTTCTAAGCTAGCCAAACCGCCAAATATAAACAGCGTTATAGATTTGACATCAATACCCTGACGAATCGCAACAAAACTGTGGCCTAATTCATGAGCGACGACAGAGGCAAATAACATCAGCGCTGTCATCAATCCCAGTAGCAAAGCTAGTCCCGCAGACAATTGGGGAAATTGTGCCGCCAGTCCACTGCTATAGCTCCAAGTTACTAAACCCAGAACTAAAAACCATGACGGATGGATATAGAAGGGTATTCCGAAGAGATTACCAACGCGAATTGTGCCATTCATGTCGTTCACCTTTGATTTCAGCTTCGAGAAGTTTGCTTTCGTCTTTCTCGATGTCTTTAGTGTAACGAAATGTTAAGAGCTTTTAATCTTTCTGACGGTAGTGGTGTCCGTCCGTAAAGGTGCGGTTATTGGTAATATTGGGAGCAATATCAATAAAATGAGTGAGAGTCCGCTATATCCTCGCACGAGCCAAATATGCAGGTTCCACCAATCAGAGTTGTCAAAAGAGGCAGGGGAGCAGGGAGCAAGAGGGAAAACTGAGACAGAGCGTTTAACGCCTCGTGAAGTACAAATTGCTTCTTTGGTGGCTCAAGGACAAACCAATGCAGAAATTAGTGCTGAACTTTGGATTACTGAAAACTCTGTCAAGCAAGCCTTAAAAAGAATGTTTCGGAAGCTTGAGGTTTCATCTCGTGCTCACATGGTTGCAAAGCTTTCCACAGTTTCAAAATAAATGCCCTGTGCTAAACATTTCTACCAAAATTAAAGTAGGGGCACGGCATGCCGTACCCCTAGACCTTACAATGTAATGTTGTACCGCATCTGAATGGGAACCCGCTATACATCCTTTAACCAGACCACAAAGAAGGTGAAGATTACTTATCCGAACCGTAGTGGGGTGACTCTCTGGCTTAGGCATCTACACTATGCTGAAATTGTCTCCATCTGCTGAGAACTTTTCTGCAACATCGGGGCAATGATATCAGCCGGGACAGGACGACTGAAGTAGAAACCCTGACCTTCATCACATCCACGCATTTGTACGTAGTCAAGCTGTTCTTGGGTTTCTATACCCTCTGCCGTGATGTTCAACCGCAAGCTCTTTGCTAGGGCAATAATCGCATCGGTGACGGCGGCGCTATCAGCATTAGACATGACATCTTGCACAAATGAGCGATCAATTTTGAGCATGTTCACAGGAAAGCGCTTCAAGTAGTTCAGGGACGAATAACCTGTGCCGAAGTCGTCTAAAGCCAAGCATATACCCAGTTCTCGTAATTGTTTTAAGGTTTTAACCGATCGCTCAATGTCACCCATCAAGAAGCTTTCTGTTACTTCCAGTTCCAGATCAGATGCTTGGAGTCCAGTCTCCTCAAGAATTTGGTTGACGATCTCAACCAGATACGGTTGTTCAAACTGTCGAGATGACAAATTCACAGATATCCGAATTGGAGTAAATCCAGCAAGCTGCCAAGCACGGTTTTGGGCGCAAGCAGTTCGCAAAACCCATTCGCCAATTGGTACGATCGCACCATTGGCTTCTGCAATCGGAATAAACTTTGCTGGAGAAACCAAACCTAATGTAGGATGCTGCCAGCGAACCAACGCTTCCATAGCTGTAACTTGTCTGCTGTGTAAATCAATCAGGGGTTGATAATAAACCAGCATTTCGTTGCGCTCAAGCGCCCCATGTAATTCTTTTTCTAAGGTCAGTCGCTCCTGCAACTGAGCATTAATTTCTGGCGAATAGAATTGGTATTGGCTACGCCCTTGCTGCTTTGCTTGGTAAAGTGCTATATGAGCTTGTTGCAAAATTTGATCTACGCTATTGCTATCATTTAGATCATTAAGGGTGATGCCGATGCTGGCGGTGATATGAATCAAGTTACCCTCAATCGAAAAGGGTTTACTCAGGGTACTCAACAGCACTTGAGATAGCTTAATCACACTTTCAAAAGAAACAATCTCTATGCGGGCAAGGGCAAATTCATCTCCACTCAAATGGGCAAGAATATCTGTTTGTGTTATGCAGGTTGATAACCTCTGGGCAACTGCTCTTAACAACAAATTTGTTATTTTATGCTCCAACCCATGACTCATCCCAGTGAAATCATCAATACTTAGCAAAAAGACAGCTACAAGGCGCTGGTTGTTTTCAGGTTTGGATAGAATTTGATTAACGCGATCGCGGAATAAATCACGATTAGGCAATCCAGTCAGATCGTCATAATTAGTGATGTAGTGAATTAACCCATCTAACTTGTGAAGAGTTTGTGAGGTATCCGCCATTAATGTACCTGCTTCATCAGCAAATTCTGTCGGCAATTCAGGTAGGGTTTTGGTGTTCAGATAATTTTGCAATGCAGCAGATGTCAAAATGACCGGTTTGAGGAGATGGTTTAGTGCATAGAGGGTGACGGCCGTACCTGCTAACGTCGCCAACAGAGCAATAATCATAACTCGCGCCGCCATCTCCCAAGAATAGGAGTTCGAGATGACGAAACTCAAGAGTAAAGTCAAAAGTGGTACATGAGTACCCAAAAAAGCCACCAACATGATTTTAGCGGTGTAACTTTTCTTGAGCCATCCGAAACGAGCTAGGAATGAATAAAGGTAGAGCTTGTGATTGAACTTCATAAATTCTGTTCGATAGTTGGCAAATTAGTTCTGAGCTATCCTCGAAAAAACGTATTTTCGGTTCAAAATCTAGTGGAATTAGCTCTCATGGAACCCAACCCTAATCAGGTTATATATTATGTTTCCCAATATAGGTTTCTACTTGATATGCATAACGATAAAGTTTCCGTGAAACCTAATTTAAAAATCCAAAAAAAGTTTGTATTGATTATTACACTGACAGTAGTATTCGTTTTTCTTAATTTGATATATAGTAATTCCCAGCCTACTAAGGTACAGTCACAGCATTAGGTAAGGCAATTTAAGATAGAGGTAATTGATAAAAATAAAAATTTTAATATGTATGAATATCCAATATTTATAGCAACTATTAAAAGATTTATGCAGGGTGAATTACTAAATGAATGCTCACGCATCTGCTATCAAAAATACGAAAAATTTATTCTGAGTGGAACTAACTCTCTAGAGCTTTTAGTCGATATTGCTTTAGAGATTTGGCTAAAAAGGCTTTAAGCAAAACTACGCTGATGCCAGTGATAACTTTTCCAAATCATTGATATTATTACAATTTATTACAAATTTTGTCATATATTAATATTTGCAGCCCTCCTTGCAGATATCTATATTTGTTTAGCGGCGAATTCTATTCACCGGAATAATTAAACCCATGAGTCAAATAGTCTGGATCGCAAGACACGCTAACCGCCTAGATTTCGTAAACCCCGATTGGTTTCTCACTGCCGAACGACGCTACGATCCACCCTTGTCTGATGATGGTATGGTGCAGGCACAACAGTTAGCTAAACGATTGAAAAAAGAAAATATTGCCCATATTTTCGCCTCCCCTTTCCTGCGAACCGTACAGACAGCAAACGCAGTTGCAGAAGTGCTCAACTTGCCGATCAAATTGGAGACAGGCTTGAGTGAATGGCTAAATCCAGTTTGGATGACAGAAGAACCCGAAAGACTCTCAACTCCAGCATTAGCACAATTATTCCCCAAAATTGACACCAGCTATACTTCGCGCATCGCGGCCAAATATCCTGAAACTCACGAAAAAGTGCGAGAACGTTCTGGGCAAACTGCTAGATGTTTAGCTGCTGAGTTCTTTCCAGAGGATATCCTGCTAGTAGCACATGGTGCATCTGTGTTGGGGGGAGCAATGGGGCTAGTAGGGGAAATTGCCAAAACAGAAGTCAAAGCTTCTTTATGTTCTTTAGTAAAAGTCGTGCGCGAAGATCCAGAATGGTTGTTAGAACTAAAGGGAGATACTTCCCATTTAACCCAGATAGAAGAAGTGATTCGATTTGCCTAAATCTCTGATCAGGATTTTCAATCATGAATTTCGCTACGTTGGGTATATCCTACAAATAAAGTAATTAATTCACGAATAATTTGTATGACTTTATTACTAGCAGGAGACATCGGCGGTACGAAAACTATTCTGCGATTGGTTGAAACATCAGATTCACCAGGAATACATACTATTTATCAGGAAAGTTACCACAGTGCCGATTTTCCTGATTTAGTACCGATAGTGCAGCAGTTTTTGGTCAAAGCTAATACACCAACACCACAAAAAGCTTGTTTTGCGATCGCAGGGCCCGTTGTCAAAAATACTGCCAAGCTAACCAATTTAGTCTGGTTCCTGGATACTGAACGTCTACAACAAGAATTGGGTATCCCACAAATTTCTTTGATTAACGACTTCGCTGCGATTGGCTATGGCATTTTAGGTTTACAAAAACAAGACTTGCTGATGTTGCAAGTTGGCAAATCTCAACCCGAAGCCCCCATTGGAATTATTGGTGCTGGTACTGGCTTAGGACAAGGATTTTTAATTAAACAGGGAAACTACTATCAAGTCTTTCCCTCAGAAGGTGGACACGCTGATTTTGCCCCTCGGAACGAGATAGAGTTTCAACTGTTGAGATACCTGCTAGGTAAACATGATATCCAGCGCGTTTCTGTGGAACGCGTGGTTTCTGGCATGGGAATTGTGGCAATTTATCAATTTTTGCGCGATCGCAAATTTGCCACCGAATCACCAGATATTGCCCAAATCGTCAGAACTTGGGAACAAGAAGCCGGACAGGAAGAGAAAAGTGTTGATCCCGGTGCTGCCATTGGTACAGCCGCACTACAAAAACGCGATCGCCTCTGTGAACAAACTTTGCAATTATTCATAGACGCTTATGGTGCAGAAGCCGGGAATCTTGCCCTGAAACTCCTACCTTATGGTGGCTTATACATCGCTGGTGGGATTGCGCCCAAAATCCTACCCTTAATCCAAAACAGTGATTTCTTATTGAATTTCACCCAAAAAGGCAGGATGCGCTCCCTACTCGAAGAAATACCCGTGTATATTATCCTCAACCCGCAAGTAGGGCTAATAGGTGCTGCTTTATGTGCTGCTAGGTTATAACAGCTAGCATCATCAGTGAGATTAGCATCTCAAAAGGTAAAACTTATGACAATTAAAAGTCTGTTGCCATTAATTGCCGCCACCTTTGTCTGTGGTGGATCTGTTCTCGTGGAAGCGCGTCAACCCAAACCTCTTCAACCCAAACCTCCGGCGGCTGTTGTCAAACCAACCGTTTCCCAACCCGTGCAGCCACAATGGAAGTTATACACTCCTCCAGATGGGCGATTCACTATTTTGATGCCGGGAAGCCCCAACAGAAATACCCAATCCCAAAAAACTTACATGGGAGAAATTAACTTAGAAATATTTGTCGCTCAACCACCAAAACAGCAAGTAGCTTATGTAGTTACTTACAATGATTTTCCTTATAGTTACGGTGAAATGGCTGACCCCCAAGCTGTACTTAATAATGCACGAGATATGGCTTTAAAGACCACGAAAAGTAATTTAATTAGTCAACGAAATATTCGTAGTTCCAATAATCATCCTGGCAAAGAAATTGAGTACATCAATTCTGGAGGGAAAATCACTAAGAGTAGAATGTATGTTGCTGAAGGAAGATTGTATCAAGTAATGGCAATAACTACAAAGAAACAGCAGAAGACATTAGCTAAAACCATTACTGGGTATTTAAATTCTTTCCATGTAGTTTTGAAAAAGTGAAATAACTAAAACCTCTAACATATTAGCCTTGCGATCAATTGCGTAGCTCATAAGTAGGTATTCGTCTATAAAGTTTAAACTGATGGGTAAACAAGTTTGTAGTAAGGACTTTAGTCCTTATTTTCTAAGCACTAGAATGCTTACTACAAACCCTGAAAACTAGCTTAACAAAGTAGTGTATAATCTATCACTGGTTATACAATGTAGGTAAACCAGATAAAAAAATTGAATTGTGGCTAACAAGATTTTTCCATTAACTCCAAAATTTTAACTCCTAAATTCTGCTGTATTTTAATTATTTAATTTTTTTAGCTCATATTATACAACTTATACGCTTCTCAAGCGCTTACTCAAACATGATTTCTAACACTACGATGTCATGCTAACAACTATTCATTACTAAATTAAATAAAATCAAGTGAAAGAAATGGCTCATACTACTGATACTGCCGTTACCTCTGGTTCTTTTAGTACCCTAGTTGATGCAATCAAGGCTACCAATCTGATAGATACTCTCAAAGGTGTTGACTCGTTTATCTCCTCTGCATCCACAGATCAAGCTTTTGCAAAGCTTCCAACAGGTACTGTAGAGACATTGCTTAACAATATTAATAAACTCCAGCAACTCCTGACATATCACATCCTTTCCGGCAAGGTGATGCCCATAAAGCCGATTGAAGGCTCAAGTTTTAAAATTAACCCTTTCAATAGTTTCAATCCAAATTATGAATCACAGCCTCACAACCCGATGCTGTTGATGATAACGGTGTCATCCACATCATTGTTGATTCCTCAGTCAACAAACGTGTAGTCTAAAAACTATTTATAGTCACTACCTCACGACTGTCTAGATATGTTTTCAGGAACTCAAGCAAGTTAAATGTTATACCTCTCTCTAAACCTCTCTCCTAAGAGGAGAGAGGTTCGTTTTATATTTTTTGAGGTTGTTTCACTTAGTAAATACTTTAGACGGCGACATCATTTATCTTCAAAGTTGCCTAATCAATAAAAATAACATCAGCTAAATTAATTTGGCAATTTATGCTTTAAAAATGAAACATTGTTTGAATTCAACATTGGCAAATCTTATAATGTATAAGATAAATGTATAACGTTTGAGTTTGTTGCAAAAATTTAAAACCTTGAGAGTAACTCTGGGATTTTGTCTAACTTTAAGCAGGTAAAATGCTAATATCATATAAAAGCCTATAGTATTGCAGATATTAATAAAAGTTAAAGTTAATGATTTTAGGAGCAGGGTTTTTGTCCTATGGTCAAGCGATCGCTCCAAGCATCACTCACTGGGATTCAAGAGGCTAAAAGAGCATTTGCTCTCAAGGGATGGACACAAGACAATCTGGCAGTAGAAGTCAACCTCAAGACGAGACAACCAATTTGGCGGTTTTTCAGTGGTCATCCGGTTGAGCGTCATACCTTTATTGAAATTTGTTTGGTGCTGGAACTGAATTGGCGGGAGATTGCTAATAATCCTCCGGCAGAATTCTTAGAACTAGAAGAATACATCAAGCCCTCTGTCTTGGATATTGATACATTAGTGCAACAAGTGCGATGTCTACGACGGGCTACGCCTACGCAACGCTTCGACAAAATTCAAGACCAGTGTGGTATTTTGCAGTTATTGGATATCAGCCGTCCCGTTGCGATCGATGACATATATATAGATGTGAATATTTTGGAGGAAATTGTTAGTCAACAGTGGTTAGAAATTACTGACATCCAAAACTTTAATCGAGAAGAATTTGACCACTTTGGTTTAGGTGAAGTATCCCTGAAACAAATACCCGGTATGCGGGCAGTGGAAACTCACCCCAAACTTAGGGTGCTAGGAAAACCAGGAGTGGGTAAAACCACTTTTTTACAGCATCTCGCCATTCAGTGTAACCAAGGTGCATTTGCAGCCAATCAGGTTCCTATTTTCATTACACTGAGAAATTTTGCGGAAGAATCTAAAGTTAGCAACGAATTCAGCCTATTAAATGACATCCGCCAAGAGTTTCTTATATCTGGAATTTCAGATCCGTCAATAATCGAAACCTTGCTTAGTGCAGGTAGAGTGTTACTGTTGCTTGATGGCATGGATGAAGTTCTTAATCAACAAAGCAATGCTGTCTTAAGCGAAATTCGCAGATTTTCAGATAAGTATCACAAAAATCAGTTGGTGGCGACCTGTCGAACAGCAGCTCAAAAGCTTAGATTCCGAGGCTTTACTGATGTTGAAATTGCCCCATTTACCTCACAACAAATCATCGCTTTCGCTCAAAAATGGTTTGTGGCCTTTACCAAGACAAATATTCAAGATGGTCAGGCACAATCAGTTCAGTTTATTCAGAAGTTGGACTTAGATGAAAACTGGCAATTTCGCCAACTCGTGGTTACGCCCCTGTTTCTGCATCTTGCCTGCTGGGTGTTTCACGGTCAAGACAAATTTCCGACTAAGCGGACTGACTTTTATAAGCAAGGTTTAGACCTTCTATTGGGCAAATGGGATGAAGCCAGAGGCATTGAACGAGATGATATTTACCGAGGGTTTTTGTTACCACAAAAGCTCAAGTTATTGAGTCAGATTGCAGCGGCGACATTTGAGCAGAGTCAGTACTTTTTTGAGCAACGCATCGTTGAGCAATACATTGGTGAGTATATTCAGAATCTGACTAACGTGCCAATGGATGCAGAGGAACTGCAGATAGAAAGCGAAGCGGCGCTAAAAGCAATCGAGGCTCAACATGGGCTACTGGCAGAACGGGCGCGGGGAATTTTTTCCTTCTCCTATCTGGCATTTCAAGAATATTTCACGGCAAGGAAAATCGTTGCCAGCCATAACCTACAGGCATTGGAGCAAGCGTTGGGAGGGTTAGTGGGTCACATCACTGACCCGCACTGGCGCGAAATCTTCTTGTTAACAGCTACCATGCTCAGGAGTGCAGACGGGCTGGTACAGTTGATGAAGCAACAGATTGATGCACTGGTTGCCCAAGACCCTTATTTACAAGAGTTTTTGACCTGGGCCAGCAAAAAATCTCGCACTATTCCAAGCCAATCAAAAGATGCGACAATTCGAGCATTTTACCTGGCCTTGAGTCGGACTCCTAACATAGCTTCTCACTTTGCCTTAGCCAGCAGCCTCGACCAAGGCATGTTTCTGGATGCGGCATTAAATAACCTGCTGCTAGAGTGTGCAATTGAAGGGAGCCAAGACTTTGCCCACATCCACGCCTGCGGAGATGCTCTCTCGAACATTCTGGGTATTGTTCTGGATGTTGGACTTTATAAATCTCTGCAACAACTCTCTGAGCAATTTCCAAATTCTCGTCAAAGTCAAGAACGGTTTGGGCTATGGTGGCAAACGAACTATTCAGCCTGGGCTGAACAGTTAAACATGACGGTGATTAATTACCGCAACATTAACCACCAGTGGCAGTTTAGCCTTGAGCAACAGCAAGTGCTGCAACGCTACTATGATGCTAATCAGTTACTACTCGATTGCCTGCATAGCAATTGTGAAGTGACAGCTGCTATTAGGCAGGAAATTGAAGCCACTTTATTGTTGCCTCAGAAAGAGCTTGAGGACAGGGAATGGCAATAATTCTTTTGGATAATTACGCAAATAGGTTGGCTACCAAATTAGTTTTTATTACGTTTTGTATCGTAGTTAATCAACTAATTTAGTAAATCAAACAACACTTTGCCATATTACTGAAAGAAAGTTTTTCATTTGATTTCTAGCAAAAATCCATCTTTCGGTACTTTTCTTTGTAACTACTCTTCTATTGAGCCAGAAGCTGCCCATAGCTTACTTAGAGTGGTACGGAAACGTTTCCAATAGATGTAACTTTTGAGCGAACAAACTAGAGACGCGTTAGCGATAGCGTCTCGTAGAGAAGCCCAGTGCAATTTCGCATCTCTACTTACGGATTTTTCAGATCACTTTGCACTTAAAGTCCTAATGGCAGGTCTTGTTATGAATTTAATCAATGGCTTTTGCTTGACAGTTGGGATACTCAAAGGTGTACAAGTGCTCATTGTAGACAACGATCTCGACAGTAGAGATTTGTATGCATTTTTACTCAAAGACTTGAGCGCACATGTAATTACTGCTGGTTCCGTAAAAGAAGCTTTAGAAATTTTGAGTTGGTTCACGCCCAATATTCTTGTCTGTGAAATTAGGTTTTTGGGTGAAAGTATTTATACATTGCTAAATACATTGAGTGCTATGGAAGCAGACAATGGAAATCATATCCCAATTATTGTGACTTCAACATCTACCACAGGTACTCATGACCAAATTCCAGATGTAGAGTTTGAGGAATATTTACTCAAACCATTCGACCTTGACAAATTTGTTTCCATGATTAGGAATCAAGTACAGGAAGATGTAGCAGAAAATTCTTGCCCCAATCTAGTAGTTTTACACTAGTACACTGTGGCGGAAGCGTATTGCCCGATTACTAAGCACTTCTCAAAGCCACAATTGGATCGAGTTTAGCAGCGCGACGTGCGGGAACAACACCAAAGAATAAACCAATACCACCAGATACACCAACTGCCATAGTAATCGCTACAGGAGAAAGACTTGCTTCTAAGGGAGTCAAAGCTCCCACTAATAGAATGCCACTGATACCAACCGCAGTGCCAACTAAACCGCCAGCTGCTGAAACTATTACTGCCTCAATGATGAACTGTAGCAAAATATCTTGCTCAGTTGCGCCGATCGCTTTTCTCAATCCGATTTCTTGGGTGCGTTCGGTGACGGAGACAAGCATAATATTCATGATGCCTATGCCGCCGACAAACAACGATATCCCGGCGATCGCTGCTAGCATGATTGTCAATGCACCTGTAATTTGACCAACAGTTTGCAAAGCATCCTTTTGAGAGCGGATGGTGAAGTCATCTTCACCATTAATTTTGTGCCGTAGACGCAACAAATTAGCAATTTGAAACTCTGCTGCATCCACACTCTCTGAATCACGAGCGGCAGCAACAAGATAATCTAAAGCGATACCATAGGGAGAATTCTTTCCCACAAGTCGGTTTGCTGAAGTCGTGATTGGTATTAAAGCAGCATCATCATAATCTGCTCCCACGCTGGAACCTTTAGCTATTAAAGTCCCAATCACTTGAAAGCTGGTATTTCCAACTCGCAATTGCTGACCTATAGCGTTACTATTACCAAATAGTTTTTCTGCTAAGTCTCCACCTAAAACAACGACTTGGTTACTTCGCTTGATGTCTACCTCAGAGAAAAACCTGCCTTTAGCAGTTTCAAAATCCCGCACCGACAGGAAGCTGGGAGTTGTGCCAATGATATTAACATCAGTGTTTCTATTGCGGTATGTAACTACCTGTCTTCTATTTAACTCTGGCGCAACTCCTACTACTGTTGGTACCTGAGATGCGATCGCTTCAGCATCTTGTAACACCAAAGTTTTTGGTACTTCAAAGGAGATACGCTGAGTTTCTTGATTACCTGGCAGTATAAACAGCACATTTGGCCCTAATGACTCCAGCTGTTTATTCACGAACTTTTGCCCACCTTCGCCAATGCCAATCATGGCAATCACTGAGGCGTTGCCAATAACTATACCCAGCATCGTAAGGGCGCTACGCAGTTTATTTGACAGCAGGGTTTTCCCCGCCATTTGAATGCTTTCTAAAAAATTCATATCTTATAATAATTACGAATTACGAATTATTCTGTTCTTTCGCCTTATCGATTTTGTAGTCTTTGGGTGGATTAACAAAAACGCGATCGCCTTCTTTAACTCCCCCTAAAATCTGAGTTTGATCTTGGATTTGCGCCCCAATTGTAACTTCGCGGAATTGGGGTTTATTGTTTGCATCTGGTACAAGTACACCAGTTTGACCCTTTTCGGTGACGATTGACACCGTTGGTAGCACCAAGGCAGCATTGACGCGATCGCCTAAAAAAGTCAGATCCACATTTAAGCCAGAACGCAGTTTATCTGTGCCAGTATCAAGAGCAACCCGCACCTGGAAGGATGTCACACCTTGTTCCACTACTGCTTCTGGAGCAATTAGGCGCACATTACCTTTAAAGATTTGATCGGGATAAGCATCAGCAATAATTTCCACCTGCTGTCCCGGTTTAATTCTGCCAAGATCGGCTTCGGGAACTTGAGCTAATACTTCTAAACCGCGTGCTACGGCGACAATTGAACTAGAAGTTGCCGACGCACTAGTAGAAGCAGAAGTTGTAGGGGTCACAAAAGCGCCCACGTTAGCATACTTTTGCGTCACAATTCCTGAAAGAGGAGCACGAATAATAGTCTCATCTAACTGCACTTGCACACCCTTCAATTGAGCCTCAGCCGCAGCAACAGCTGCTTGACGCTGGACAATTTCTTCAGAACGGGTGCCATCTTCCAACAGTACCAATGCTGCCCGTGCTTCATTCACAGCCGCTTGGCGTTGGACAATTTCCTCAGTTCGAGTGCCACTTTGGACTAACGACAATCGTTTTTTAGCTTCTTCTAAACTGGCTCTAGCGCTTTTGTCTTCACTGATGGCTTGATCGAGTAATTGTTTTTTTTCTGCTCCCTCTTTGTACAGATATTGGTAACGCTTTACCTGTTCACTGGTGTAATTCACCTTTGCTTGAGCCGCATCCACTTGGGATTGAGCTTGAGCAATCTCTTGGGGACGATTACCAGCCTGAGCTTGGGCTAGCTGGGCTTGAGCTTGTGCTAACCGCGCCCTAGCTTGAGCAATTTCTTGAGGACGACTACCAGCAAGGGCTTGGGCTAGTTGTGCTTGACTTTGGGCTAAGTTAGCACGGTACTGGCTCCTTTGGGCCTCAATGCTTGCGCTATCCATCCGGGCGAGAATTTGCCCTTGTTGAATGCGATCGCCTTGTTCCACATATAATTGCGACAGCACTCCAGGGTTCTTCGGGCTAATATTTACGCTCTGAACTGGCACGACTTTGCCACTAGCTGTAATCCGCAAGGTGACGTTTTTCGCTGCTACTGGCACAGTTAATTGAGCAATGTCTTCTTTTGTCCCTTGATTTACCAGAGTGTAGGTTGTGGCTGTACCAACAACTAAGACACCCCCTGCTATCAGCCCCATCAGCCAGCGTAATGGATACTTAACTTTGCCAATAACAGGAATTTCTATGTGCGTAGCCATATCTAGAAGCCTATAAATCTTGCTTTATGGAAGTAGCCTGTAGTTAGATGATGCCCATAGCAAAGGCACCCCAAATAGCAAAAGCTACGCTTTTACTCCCCTCCCTACAAGCGGGAAGTGGTTGGGGTTGCTCTTAACTATGGTTAATTGAGCGGACATAAATATTAAAGGGCAGGTGCAGGAATGGGAAGTTGTTAAAATTTTTGGATTAAATCTTTATTCATAAACTAACAACTAGACGCCTAATTAGCTTCATCGTTGCTTAATCTTTCTTCATAATAGGTATTACACATCTGTATGCCTTCACCTGAATGGGTGACTTTAGCCACATTGTTAGGTAAAACTTTAGGCTATAAGTGAGGTTGCGCTTTATTTCCCCCAGGCTGAAATCTGGTGCTACCCATAGCTTGCTTCTGATTGGCAAATTTTTAGTGATCGCCACGTTGCACCAAAGAAGCCACAATAAGCTGTTAAGCATTTAATTTGCACATTGAGATCGCAGGGGGGCAGGGGGCAGAAAGCAAGGGAGAGGGTTTGCAGCTTTTATTACCATGAAAATGATGCAATTTAAATGACGATTAGCTTACTTACTGGAGTTTAGACTAAGCATTAGGAAGCGACCCAGCAGCACTGAGTTGACAAAACATAAGCTTCAATCAGAAAAATCTTTGCTACTAAGCCGATTTATCTTTCTGTTTGCGTGGTTTTGGCGTACTTTTTTTGACTATGGGATAGCGAATTCTACGTTGCCGTAGTTGCCCAGGTTTCCAGCCTGGAGACTTTCCACGGGGTTTGGGCGAACGGGCAGGAGTACCAATACTCTCTAAAATGATCCCCATAGCCTGGGCAACCCGACCAGGAGTTAGTTTGTCTATCGACTTCTGCCAAGGCAGGGGGTTGTCAGCAACGATATCACGAGCCAACCACAATTCCCAAGTAATCA
>NZ_JACJTD010000003.1 GCF_014698505.1 Nostoc foliaceum FACHB-393
GTTTTCTGGCGCTGGCATGTTTCTATCCCGCTTGTGATCTGGGTTTCCGACTCTTGGATTTCCCATCGTTTTTTCCCTTGATGCACCTGTTGACAAGCTTACCTTTTTCTTAAGTTGTCACCAATAGCCTCTGGCTGGGAATGCCCACTGTGAGGAGTAACGCAATGAGGTATATTTCTAGGTAGGAGTTTTCCAAGAAAAGAAGAAGTAATCTACAAACCCATTGAGTATAAAATTATACGGTCGTGCAGCTTATCGGGCAAAATATGCTTCAGGATAGCTCCGATTTTGGCATCTTGTCCAACAAGATAGCGTGTCTTTGGCTGCTTTGCAGTAAGCGCATGGACAACAGCCTGAGCGACAATATCCGCAGAAATTCCCTTAGATGCGATAATCTGCATTTTCTTGCGGACAATATTCATCGCCTGTCCGTAGAGATTGTGTGCCGTTTGGGGTAAATCGTGCTGTGCTATTTCAGATTGACTTAGGGACTTTTCCCAGATTGGGGTAGCGATCGAACCAGGTTCAATAATTGAAACCGAGATTCCCCAAGGTCGTAACTCCATGCGCATTACATCAGTGAGTGCTTCCAAGGCAAATTTTGATGCATTGTAAGCGCCCAGGAATGGCGTAGGACTTCTACCAGCAATGGAACCCATATTGACAATTCGACCCCGACTTTGGCGTAATAGACCAAGAAATGCTTGTGTCACTGCTAATTGTCCAGTGACATTAACCTGCATCTGGTGTTGAAATTCTGCGATCGCTAATAATTCTAAGGGGCCTGGGATAGCAATTCCGGCATTATTCACTAAACCTAAAATTCCAGCCCCGCCGACTGCATTTGTTACCTTATCAACGGCAGATGCGATCGAATCAGCATCAGTAACATCTAAAAAAATCGGAACGAGCCTTTGTGATCCTTTCTGTTTAAGTGTTTGAGCATCAATATCTTGACGCACGCCCGCAAAAACAGAGAAGCCCAACTGGTCTAAAAGCAAAGCACATGCTTGACCAATTCCTGTTGATGCTCCTGTAACCACTACTATACGTTGATTCCCTACTACCATTAACTCTCTCCGTATTATGATGGAATTACTGTAATTACGAATTACGAATTAGTATCAATCTCTGCAAGTACCAGCGCGAAGGCAATCTTCGGTTTGGTCATCTCTAGCCGATATTTGCCACGGAAATTTGTGTGACAGAGTATTTGTTTTGTAAACAATTAGAGCAGTTATTATGGGAAGCTGGTTTTCGACAATTGACACGCCACTACTATAAGTATTGCCTAGTTGAGCATTGTATAAATAAACAGGCAATGCCATCAGTCCAATGCAAATTGTCCGATTCATAAAACCTCAGCTAAAAATTTCCGATTGCGCTATGTATAGATGCCACCTTGATGAACCGGATTTTCAAAACTGAGTATTAGATGTTGATGTTGTGTCAATTTACTCAGCGCTACTAGCCGCAGAGACATGATTTCTAAATTATCGGTTCCACTCTTTTTTTTAGGTTAAGAATTGCCTACAAGATGGCTTACTACTAATTTATGCAAATGCAACCCGAAAAAACAGGACAAAAAACCCACAGCACCCAAAAACATATCTTGCTAGCTCCATTCCCCGGATAAAATAGTTAACAAATGTTGCCTACTAGCTGACTCATGACGCCTTCACAAGACGTAGATACTGTAAACGTTCCCAACATCGACCCCGAAGGATATGGCAACTCAGACACCGATCCTCTTGATGAGTTGCCAGGTGAAGTCGAAATGTCCCTTTTCGACCACCTAGAAGAGTTGCGGCAGCGCATTTTCTATTCGCTGATTGCCGTAGCGGTGGGTATTATTGGTTGTTTCTTTGCCGTTAAGCCGATTGTCCAGCTACTTGAGGTTCCAGCACAAGGAGTAAAATTTCTCCAACTTGCACCCGGAGAATATTTCTTTGTCTCCCTCAAAGTTGCAGCCTACACTGGCTTTGTACTAACTAGTCCTTTTATTCTTTACCAAATTATCCAGTTTGTACTTCCAGGACTGACTCGCCGTGAACGCCGTTTACTGGGGCCTGTGGTTTTGGGTTCGAGTGTGCTGTTTGGGGCGGGGTTGGTATTTGCCTATTTACTCCTTATCCCCGCAGCGTTGAAATTTTTCATTAGCTACGGAGCAGATGTAGTCGAACAACTTTGGTCAATTGATAAGTATTTTGAATTTGTGCTGCTACTGTTATTCAGCACTGGTTTAGCATTTCAAATCCCCATCATCCAACTGTTGCTCGGTAATTTAAACATTGTCTCGTCTGAACAGATGGTTTCTGGTTGGCGTTACGTGATTATGGGAGCAGTGGTTTTAGGAGCCGTCCTTACACCTTCCACTGACCCCTTGACTCAAAGTCTTTTAGCTGGGGCAGTTTTAGGGCTTTATTTCGGTGGTGTTGGACTAGTGAAGCTCACAGGTAAATGATCGTCGCATTTCTCCAATTCAAAATTAAAAAATCTCATCTTGAAACTAAATGAGACAAGTTAGTTATGATGACTTTGAAAAAGTTGAGATTCATGTTGGCAAAGTCATTAAGGTTGAAGAGTTTCCTAAAGCTAAAAAACCAGCTTATAAATTGTGGATAGATTTTGGTGATTTGGGCATTAAAAAATCTAGTGCCCAAATTACTAAACTTTATGAGCAAGAGGAATTAATCAACAGATTAATATTAGCTGTTACTAACTTTCCACCCCGTCAAATATCCGATTTTATCTCGGAAGTTTTAGTATTAGGAGTAGTTTTAGACGGTGGAGAAGTTGTATTAATTCAGCCAGATAGAGATGTAGCGGTGGGCAAAAGAATTCTATAGCATGTTATGGTACTTTTGGAGAAAAAATCTGTAATTACTGAAAAATTTATTCATTTTAATGTCATAGCGGGTCATAAGATCCATTCCGAAGAGCGTTCACCCAAATCTAAAGGAATGCTAACAGCTTTGCCGAGCCGGGGGCGATCGCGTGTTTGGGCAATAAAAGTTTGTACTTGTGTTGACCCACCCAAGGCATGAAGATAATTAGCAATGCTATCAAGATGCTCCTGGTACTCCGCCTCGCTCAAGGGAAAAGAAGCTTGCTCCAAGTATTTCCACATTACTTGCAAAAATATCTTTCCCTGTGCCCGCCGGAACTGGACATCGTAAGAGTATCCCCACTTATCAAGCAACATCTGACGTAATTCCTGTCCTGTCATAGCTTTTCTCAATCAGATTTTACATTTAGTTATGATGTTAAGTTCCGTGACTCCAGTATGATAAGGATATAAAGAAATGTAATGCTAACAGAAAAGATGCTAAACATATCTTGAAACAAAGAAGTATGGCATCGTTGTGAGCGCTAGCATTTCGACTTAGACAAGAGTTCCTCAAGTACAAGTACTTTTGTCAAAATGCTTAACAAAATACACAAAGAGCGCGTAGATTATGGCTCAATTTTCTGAATCAGCAGACGTGCCCGATATGGGGCGTCGTCAGTTCATGAATCTGCTCACTTTTGGGACTGTCACTGGAGTGGCTCTGGGTGCATTGTATCCCGTTGTCAAGTACTTTATTCCACCCGCAGCTGGTGGTGCTGGTGGCGGTACAACGGCAAAAGACGAGCTAGGTAACGATGTTAGCGTCGCTAAATTTCTAGAAAACCGGAATGCAGGCGATCGCAACCTAGTCCAAGGACTAAAGGGAGATCCCACGTATATTGTGGTAGATAGCAAAGAAGCGATCAAAGATTATGGCATTAATGCCATCTGCACCCACTTAGGTTGTGTCGTCCCCTGGAACGTTGCTGAGAACAAATTTAAATGTCCTTGTCATGGTTCCCAGTATGACGAAACTGGTAAGGTTGTTCGCGGCCCAGCACCTCTGTCTTTGGCTTTGGCTCATACCAAAGTAAACGACGACAAAATTGTTTTGACCCCTTGGACTGAAACCGACTTCCGCACCGGTGATGCACCTTGGTGGAGTTAATAATTTTGTCCTTAGTCTTTAGTCATTCGTCCTTTGTTCAGGGCTTAATGACTAATGACTAATGACCAATGACCAATGACTAATGACTAATTCAATCGTTGCCCTTATTAGAGATGAGAAATGTTTTCATAACAGCGAGGTTAACTCGCAGTGCTAGAGCGATTGTAAAAACATTGCTCATAGCGATCGCTACCGTGACATTTTACTTTACCAGCGATCTAGCCCTTCCCCAATCTGCTGCCGCCTATCCATTTTGGGCACAGCAAACCTATCCCGAAACCCCCCGCGAACCAACCGGGCGGATTGTTTGTGCCAACTGTCACCTAGCGGCCAAGCCTACAGAAGTGGAAGTTCCCCAATCGGTACTACCTGACACTGTATTCAAAGCTGTGGTGAAAATCCCCTACGATATCAGCGCCCAGCAAGTTGGTGCCGATGGTTCTAAGGTTGGCTTGAACGTCGGCGCTGTGCTGATGTTACCTGAAGGCTTTAAGATTGCTCCTGAAGACCGGATTTCTGAAGAACTTAAAGAAGAAGTTGGCGACACTCCCTTCCAACCCTACAGCGAAGACAAAGAAAACGTCGTCATCGTCGGCCCCTTACCAGGTGAACAGTATCAGGAAATCGTCTTCCCAGTTCTTTCTCCTAACCCCGCAACCGACAAAAACATCCACTTCGGTAAATATTCAGTTCACGTAGGTGGTAATCGGGGACGCGGACAAGTTTACCCCACTGGCGAAAAGAGCAACAACGCTGTTTACAATGCTTCCGCTACTGGCACAATTACCAAGATTGCCAAAGAAGAAGATGGTGACGGTAATGTGAAATATCTAGTCAACATCCAACCTGAATCTGGTGATGTTGTCGTTGATACGATTCCTTTAGGGCCAGAATTGGTTGTTTCCGAAGGGCAAGCAGTTAAGACTGGTGATGCTTTAACCAGCAACCCGAATGTCGGTGGATTCGGTCAAACAGATGCAGAAATCGTACTGCAAGACGCTTCTAGAGTCAAATGGATGATTGCGTTCATCGCTCTTGTGATGTTGGCTCAAGTTATGCTGGTGCTGAAGAAGAAGCAGGTTGAAAAAGTCCAAGCTGCTGAGATGAATTTCTAAATTCTCTGCTAAATCATTACTTAAGAGACAGGCAACAAGCCTGTCTTTTTTAACTTTATAAGAAAGAATTCAGGAGGCAGAATTGGGCATGAATAAAAGGCGTTTTTGCACCCTCAATAAATGCCGTTTTCACTTCAGTGCGTGCAATCCAGTCTGAACCTCACCTCATATTTGATCTGAATTTTCACATCATGTGGAAAAGCCCACGAAAACCTAACCCCCTTCCCTTCCCTCTCCTACAAGGAGAGGGAAGGGGAAAATTCAAAGTCTCTCTCCTTTTAGGAGAGAGAAATAGAAGTGAGGTTTTCCAGATACTCTGAAAAGTCAAGTATTTAAATCTCATGCAAACAAGAACCGCTATATTTAGTAGTCTGGATTCTGAATTAGCTTGAGTAAAATTATCTGATGAGAATCTTTATGCTTTATTCTCCCCGTTTGCGACTGCCATCAAAATATTTCTATATTATCATTGCAGTACTAACTTTTGTTTTACTTCTCTGGTTAACTCCTGTCTTTGCTCAAACATTAACTAAAGCTCCGGTTATTTTGGATGGGCAAAAGCTTTTTCAAATCAGCAATTCTGGTCAGTATAGCGCTCAAGATCGGGCAAATTTAATCAATTTACAACTAAAAAATGTGATTCAAACTTCTGAATCTATTCAAGTTAAAATTGAAAAGCGCAACCAGCTACCTACTATTTTGCTGAATGACCGCTATCTGTTAACTGTTACAGAACAAGATTCTGTTCCAGGTAGCACAGTTGATGAGCAGGCAACGATGTGGGCGCAGCAACTTGAAGAGGAGTTACAGCAAGCCCACTTAGAACGAACTAGAACGTATCTCCAACAAACAACTTTTGTCGCAGTAGCAATTTTATTCATAACTGCCGGATTTAGTTGGCTATTGGGATGGATTAAGCATCACTTTTTCCGAGTAGCATCACAACGCTTAACTACTACCAACGCCATACCTAATTCTGAACCACTTAAAGTATTAGAATTATTTTTAAAATTAGTCTTAGCAAGTATACGTCTCGGACTTTGGGTAAGTGCTGTTCTTTATATCACTAATCTCTTTCCTTTCACTCGTCAATGGAGCTACCAAATTTCAAATATTCTGATTACTAGTTTCACCTCACCTCTTCTGACATTAGGTAAAAATCCTTATTCTATTACTGAACTAATAATTTTGATTGGTTTGTTGTTCGGCTTAGTTATCTTTGCTGGAACTCTAACCAATTTTTTACGTTCTCGCATTCTATATTTTACTAGAATAAATCGTGGCGCTCAAGAAGCGATTGTAATACTTTTCAAATATGGTGTAATTTTTATTGGCACATTGGTACTGCTACAAATCTGGGGGCTTGACATTAGCTCTTTGACAATTTTAGCAAGTGCTTTAAGCGTTGGAATTGGCTTTGGCTTACAGGATATTGCTAAGAATTTTGGCAGTGGTTTAGTATTAGTATTTGAGCGTCCGATTCAGGTTGGAGATTTTGTGGAAGTTGGGGAATATACAGGTATTGTCGAGCGAATGGGCGCAAGAAGTACCGAGATTCGTACTCTTGACCACGTTTCAATCATTGTACCCAACTCTCGTTTTTTGGAAAAAGAAGTAATCAACTGGAGCCACCGCAACCCGATTTCTCGCCTTCATCTCCCCGTGGGCGTTGCTTATAGTTCAGATCCGAACGCGGTGCAAGCTGCTCTTTTAGAGGTAGCGTCTAAGCATCCCAATGTATTGCAGGTTCCTTCTCCTTTAGTGCTGTTCAAAGAGTTTGGTAACAACACCTTAAATTTTGAGTTATTGGTATGGACTGCGGAACCTAATAAACAATTCTTGCTCAAGAGTGATTTATACTACAAAATTTACGAAGTATTACAACAAAGACAAATTGAAATTCCTTTTGCTCAGTTAGATTTACATATGCGTTCTGGCACCTTGGAATTTACACCAGAAATGCAGTTAGCTTTAATACAAATGATGAAACGATTGTCAAACAATGAACAACGCATAGATCCAATCAATCAAAGTAAAAATCAAACGTAAATTCAGAATTGCCTCGGAATCTATTTGGGAAACTACTATTTTTTGACGATGGCTACGCCCCGCACCCGCAGTACCCTTCCCTATGGCGAACCGGAAGCAAGCTACTAGATTTGCACTTTTCTGCATAGGTCTAAAATTCATCTCCAATTAAAATAGGCAGATACTTCAACTGATAAGCCTCAAAACAAACACCGTAGAGTTAGGGATTTTTCAGTAAAGCTTAAACAAACTTATAATTTAGATGAATTTAGGTGAAAATATGGTAAGGATAAGTTTGAAAGAACATCAAGTTTATGGGTATTTACCAGTGGAAAAAAAGCTGGGTATTCTTGTTGTCGATGACCATCAATTAATTTTGACTGGTACCCTCGATGTCTTAAATCGTGAGTATCCCGAAGCTTCTATCATTAAAGCTCAGACGGGAAAAGATACACTTTCTCACGTTCAATGTTACCAGTTTGACCTGATTATGATGGATTTATCAATTCCCGATCGCCAAGGGGAGACAGCAGAAATTGATACCGGAATTAAGCTGTTACAAACTTTGCTCAAAGAATATCCCCATCAGAATTTCATGGTGCAAACTAGTTATGTCAAGGCCTTGATCCGAATCAAACACGAGATTGATAATCATCAAGGTGGGTTTGCGATCGCAGATAAAGGATTACCCGAAAATGAAATGCTGATGCGGGTTAATTTGGCCCTTCAGGGTGCAACTCACACCAAAGATATTAAAACGGGAATCGAACTCAAACCCGAATGGTTGGATGTGTTGCGGTTAGCTTTTGAAGAGAGTTTGACAGATAAAGCGATCGCTGAAAGAATGTATAAATCAGAACGTGCAGTACGCACTTACTGGACGAAGATTCAGGATGTTTTGGGGGTGTATCCTGAAGACTGTAGGCAAAGTGGTAAGAATATGCGAATCCTCACCGAAATTCGTTCCCGTGAAGAAGGCTTAATTGATTAATCCGCAAAAAATTAATCGGGAAGCTAGATGAAAAGGAGAATCTGGAATCGCATTTGGAAAGAATTCGGGTTATGGTCGCTGGCTGCACGTCCAGGGATCACAGTACTGCTGTTGGTGATGTTGATCCGAATAGCTGGAGGAATGCAATCTTGGGAATGGATGCTTCTCGATACGATGTTACGTCTGCGTCCGGTAGAAAAACCTGATGAACGTGTAGTAATTGTCGGTATCGACGAAAAGGATATTGAATGGGTTAAGCAATATCCAATTCCAGATGAGAAGATTGCAGAGTTACTCACTAAGTTAGAAACTTATAAACCGCTAGCTATTGGGTTGGATATCTTCAAAAATGTTCCTGTAGAACCTGGTGGGGAAAAACTGGCGCAGATATTACGAGCAAATTCTAATATTATCGGTATTGAAAAAATTTTCCCACCCGGAGAAACTTCACCACCCCAGAGCTTGCCAACTGAACGAGTTGGATTTGTTGATTTATTTAATGATGAGGATAGCAAAAATCGACGCTATTTGTTGTATACAAAAAAACGGAATAAGAGTAACAATATCAATGAAGATAAATATTCTTTAGCGCTCCAGTTAGTTACTAAGTATTTAAAGACGCAAAAAATTGAGTTAGAAACGGGAAAAAATGACCCTTATACAATAATGGTTCGTGGGATTGAATTACCCCGAATTACCGAGAATTTTGGTGGATACGTTAAGGTTGATGATGGGGGATTGCCAATTTTAATGAACTTCCGCAACAGTGAGCGACCTTTTAATGTTGTGTCGCTGCGCGATATTCTCAGTCAGAAAGTTGATGCAAAATTGCTGCGTGATCGCATTGTATTAGTTGGCAACCGCAACATGAGTGCAGGTGATATTTTTTATACTTCTGCTTTGCCTAATTTAAAATTAAGCGGTCAAATTTATGGCATTGACTACCACGCTCATGTCATCAGTCAAATTCTTAGTAGTGTAATAGATAGTCGCACGATGTTGCACAGTTGGGGAGAGTTTGGAGAGTACACATGGATATTTCTTTGGGGTTTTTTGCCGATTATTATCGGACGGCTGACCCAATCTGTGTGGAGAAATTTACTTAGTGTAGGTGTAGCAATATTTTGTCTGTTTAGCTGCGGGTATATGATGCTGTGGGTGTGGGGTCTATGGATTCCTGTAGCACCTAGTTTTCTGATATTAGCCGTGAATGGGGTAGGTTTGAGTGCTTTTGCATTTTACCAGCATGATAAATTCTTGCGATCGCAAATTAACGAACGTCAAAGTACGATTCAAAACACTTTTACCGTAATTCATAATGGCCCTTTGCAAACTCTTGCCTATGGATTAAAGCACATGCGTGCTCAAGATATCCCCTACGAACAACTAGTTGGGCAATTTGAAAAGCTGGATCGGGAAATTCGGGAGATTGGCGAATTTCTCAAACTCGAAGCATTAACCACAGAAGAGAGTTTGCGTTTAGGTAGCGGATTAATACTCGAATTGAACCGACCACTTCACGATTTATTATATGAAGTTTATTCCAGTACGTTAGAACGTAAAGATTTTGAACATTTTAAAACAATAAAAGTAAAAATTCGCAATTTTGACCCAATTGATGATAAATACTTAAGTATAGAAGAGAAACGCGGAATATGTCTGTTTTTGGAAGAAGCTTTATGTAACGTTGGTAAACATGCTCAAGGAGTCAAGCGCATTCAAGCATCAGGTGTTTATAGTGCAAGTAAATACAACTTGTGGGTCAAAGATAATGGTTCAGGAATTAAATCAAAGCTAGAAAACAAAGGTACAAAATATTTTAAAATCCTTGCAAAACAATTAGGAGGAGAGTTTCGCCGCGAATCAGTTTCCCCTTGCGGGACTATATGCGAGCTTAGTTGGAAACCCATGAAATAATTTCGGCTTTGAGATTTTTATTGATGATTCGTTTCATGCAAAAGTGCAAAAAGTAAGACTTTTAAAAGTTTTAGATAACTATACAATCAACAACATCATCATGAATCATCAACATTTTGCATTTTGGCGAAATCAGTGCAGACTTACAAGTTTGGTTATGGGAGCGGTTTTTCTCATGACTACAGTCCCAGCATTTGCCCAGTTTAAACCACGTGATCGCAAACCAGCTAGCGGACATTCCCGTGCGGGTGGTTCTCGTGGATGTCCAAGTAACGGCGGTATCCCTGTGACACAGCTTGCACCTCAGACATTTATCGGTAAAACCACTTCCACCCGTCCAATGTTAGCTTGGTATATGTCAAGTTCCCAAAATGTGCGATTCCGATTGGCTGAATTTGATTCAACCAACACCCCTAAACAAATTGGCACAGTTAAAGAAATACCCACAAGAGTCGGGATTAACAAGCTAGAACTTCCCCTCGATTACCCCGAACTCACAGTGGGTAAAACATATTTATGGCAAATTGCAATTGACTGCGGAAACGACCCGATTGTTAGACGTGCAGAATTTACCGTCATCCCTCCTCAATCACTTGCTAAAAAACAATTTACTAGCATTCCTGAAAGCGTAAATTATTATGCTGAAAATGATTTGTGGTATGAAGCACTCGAAGAAGCGTTGAAAGCAACCGATAATGGTAAACTGGGGCAAACGGGGGCGACTTTAGTTAAAGAACTTGCACAGTTTGAAATGCTGACGGGTAACAACGTAGATAAAAAAAATATTCAGCAAAGAATCGAATACCTCCAGAAAATTGCCAGCGAAAGAATATAGCAGTTTTCATTTCGATGTAACTCATTTTAACCTCTGTGCTAAAAGGCTACGGTGTACACACAAGTCTAATAACCTAGCCCTACAACGTTTTGATCCCCCCTAACCCCCCTTTTTTAAGGGGGGAATAGATTCAAAGTCCTCCTTTTTAAGGAGGATTTAGGAGGATCTACAACGATTTTGGTTTTGTACAGAGATGTGTGTACACCGTAGCCTCGTAGGAGAGGGTTAGGGAGAGGTAGGGAAGGGGCTGGGGGTTAGGTCTGTATTAAAAGAACCGCTATAGAAATAATAGGCAGAATATGGTGAAAATTTGGCGGTTTGCTGTCACGGGATGGCTGGGATGCATGGGAGCAATTACAGTTTCTATTCATCCTGCTTTTGCTCAGTTAACTCCCGATAACAGCTTGGGAAGTGAGCGATCGCAAGTCATTCCTTTTAATCAAAATAATGACATTATCGATGGCGGTGCGGCTCGTGGTACTAACCTATTCCACAGTTTTCAAGATTTTAACGTTGGTGTTGACCGAGGCGTTTATTTTGCCAATCCAGAAGGAATAACAAATATCTTTTCTCGCGTTACTGGCGGTAACTCATCGAATATTTTCGGGAATTTGGGGGTATTAGGTGATGCAAATTTGACTTTGCTCAATCCTAATGGCATTTTGTTTGGTCAAAATGCCCAGTTAGATATCCAGGGATCGTTTCTGGGGACGACAGCAAATAGTTTAGTCTTTCCTAATGGAGTAGAATTTAGCGCCACAAATCCCCAAGCACCACCTTTGTTGGCTATCAATGTACCAGTTGGCTTGCAGTTTGGTTCGCAACCTGGAAGTATTACTAGTCAAGCAGTTCGTAGGTTAAGTGTTGGTATTGGTAGCGCTCTAGCATTTATGGGCGGTGAAATCAACTTGGATGGTAGTTTTCTGTTTACTCAAAATGGACAAGTGAAATTGACAGCAGTCAGTGGAGATACAACCGTTGGGTTGAATGTTAATGGCTCCTCATTGGGTTTTAATTTACCAGAAAATGTCGGACGCGCACCCATCAACTTAACGAATGGTAGCTTCATCGTTGCGAGTGGTAATAGTGCAATTGAACTATTTGGGGGGGAGATTGGGTTAAACGATGTGTTTATTTACGGTAACAATGGCGGCTCAATTGTTGTTGATGCGACTCAATTGAATTTAGACAATGACTCTAGCATTGTGAGCGCTACTTCTGGTGCAACGAAGGGTGGTGATATTCAAATTCAAGCCAGCGATGCAGTAACTCTCGCTAGCAGCAGTTTTATTTCTTCCAACAACTATGCTACGGGTGCGGGTGGTAATATTACTGTCAATGCCGGGAAAATCACAATTACCGGAGATGGAACAGAAAATAGCAGTGCTATCTTGACAGTTAGCAATGATAAAGGTACTGGGGGAAATCATACTTTCAATGCTACGGAGTCGGTTAACATCAATGGTGGCTTTATCCAGGTTTACAATAACGGTGCAGGTAATGGAGGAAACTTGACTATCCGAGCTACAGATGCCGTCAATATCACTGATAACGGCTCTTTAGGGCTATTCGGCCGTGGCTCTGGTTCAACAGGAAATATACAAATTGAAACGGGCACTTTGCGAGTTCAAAATAATTTCTTAGGGGGGGGAGTAACAGCACTTGCATCTAATGGGGGAAGTGTCGGTTCTATTTCCATCCAGGCTCGGAATGCGGTTGAAGTGACTCAAAGTAATATATATACACTTATTTTTCCTCCACTCGGAAGTACAACTCAAGCAACAGCAGGGGATATCACCATTGAAACCCAGCGACTCAATCTCAAAGATGGGAGTGATATCAGAACGAATACTTATAGCAGCGCAAATGCGGCTAACATTTTGATTAAAGCTAGTGAATATGTAAGAATTAGCGGCAACAGCTATATATCAAGCAATACTTATACTGGCTCAGGAAATGGTGGCAATGTAACGATAGAAACGCCTCAACTCTCCCTAACTCAAGGAGGACATATAAACACCTCATCTACTAGGAGCAGTGGTAATGCCGGGAATATTACCATCCGCGCCAAAGATGTAGAATTGGATGGGTTTGTTTTCGTACCTAAAGAACAGTTTTTGGCTGGACTAAATCAAGCTGCTGCGGAAGAATTTTTGTCTGATCCTCTAATACAAGAAATTCTGTCTCGGTTCGGGGGTATTTCTGATATGAGTGACATAACCTCGGATGCGAGTGGAAGTAATGCCGATGTGCGGGGTGGCACGATAACTATTGATACAGAACGGCTGCGGTTGAGTAATGGTGGAAACATATCAACCTCAGTGTTAGCGGGACGAGGACAAGGGGGTAATTTGGTGGTTCGTGCCACTGATTCTATTAATATTACTGGGGTTGGTGGAGAACGACTAGATGGTTCATTTGCACCATCAGGTTTATTTGCCGACGTGCAAACGGGAGGAATTGGTTCTGGGGGCAGTATTGACGTGACAACAGAACGCTTAAACCTCAGCAATGGCGGGGCAATTTCTGCCGGCACATTCAATCAAGGTAATGCGGGAAATATTGGGATTAATGCCGAGCAAATTGATTTACGTCGAAGTAGTGTTATCATCACTCAGGTTGACGATAAAGCTAAAGGCAATGCAGGCAATATCCGCATCCAAACTCAACTATTAAATGTCCAAGAAGAATCGGGGATATCATCAGCAACTTTCGGAAATGGAAATGCGGGTAATTTAACTGTACAAGCTGATAACATTAGCCTGATTGGTTCAAACGGTGGGTTATTCACTGGTATAACATCATCAGTTTACGAAGAGGCTAATGGTAAAGGTGGTGATATAGATATTACTGCCAATAATCTTGATATACGTGATGATGCTCAAATTATCTCTGGCAGCCTCGGCACGGGTGACGCTGGAAATATTAAAATTAATGCTAATGTTCTGAAAATTACTGGTAAACTCAGTGCGATCGCTTCTTCAACGAACGCAGGTAATGGTGGTGACATCAACCTCAATATCACTGATTTATTCCTGTTGCGCAATGGCGCTTTCATTTCAACTACCGCAGGTAGGGCACAAGCCGGCGGTGATGGCGGGAACATTGATATTAACTCTAAATTTATCGTTGCCATCCCTGAAGAAAACTCCGACATTAGGGCTAACGCATACACTGGTTCTGGTGGAAGAGTTCAAATAAATTCGCAAGGTATCTTCGGTATTGAGTCGCGTCCACAGCCAACCGAAAAAAGCGATATTACTGCAAGTTCCGAATTAGGCGTTTCAGGTATAACCGATATTAACGCACCCGATACCACTTCCATTCAAAACAGCTTTACTGGAGCATTTCCAAACGTCATTGATACTAATGCACTCATCGCCAATAGTTGCGTTTCACGCAGTTCCAAGCAAGAGGGTACATTCTTCATTACTGGTTCTGGCGCTTTACGTAATAGTCCGGGAAATGGATTAATTTCAATCTATTCCACTGGTGAGGTGCGTAATGTTGAACCAATTTCGCGGACTTGGAAAAAAGGCGATGCAATAGTTGAACCACAAGGTCTTTATCGACTTGCTGATGGACGCTTGGTACTCAGTCGAGAATGTCAGAATAATTCGTAATTCGTAATTTTTTGCTGGGGTGTACACACAAACCGATTTATTTTATATAGCAATACGCTTGGGATAAGGGTTATTGGCGTAGATTATTGGTCTTTCAAGACGCGATAAATCGCGTCTCTACATCTTGATTTTGGGCTTTTTGAAGTTTGAAATAACCTATCTTCGTTCCAAATTTCTCCGCCTTGAAAGGGGTAGCCCTATTAATTACGAACTACGAATTAGCATCAAAGCCAATTACCGATCGCAATCATTGGTGCCCAATACGCAGGATTGCCATAGCGGGGATTTATACCTTCAGCTTGCGGTAATTTATTAGCATGAATCATTCTAATTTGAGCTTGTTGCAATGCTTCTGCAATACTCATGCCTGCGTTGTGGTAGTTGGTGTAAAATGTTTTGACTAGTTCGGATGTTGATTCATCTGTGACACTCCACAAAGATGCGATCGCACTTTTAACCCCAACTTGCAATGCAACTCCAGCTAATCCTAGTGTGGCACGGTCGTCGCCAACTGCGGTTTCACATGCAGTCAAGGTGAGTAGTTCGACGCTATCTGATTTGCTGTTGAGGTTTCGCAGTGAGTTTTCTAATTGGCTGATGGTAAGTTTTTGGTTTTTGCCTGTGACAATAAAGGTGTCTTCAGGAATGATCCCAAATTGAGCATGGCTAGCTATGTGAACAATGGGATATGTGCTTTTGTCAAGTGTTTGCTGAAAACTTTCGGGGAAAAAGTCTTTATCGATGAGGGGGGTATGATTGGGGAATATACTTTGAACTGCACTAACTTCATCGGGAACAGCAAAAAGTTGATCAAAAGTCTTCCCGTCGATTGTGGCTTTTTCCGTTAAACCCAAAATTAACGCCTTTTGTGTACTGCCATCGCGTGCTTTGGGTGTGGTAAGTCGTAAACTGGGGGTTGTAGCAACTGCGTAGGTTTCAACTAAATATTTCTGTTGTTGATTGTCATAAAGTGCTGCCATTGGAACGCTACGCAAAAACCCATCCTGAATAAATACCAGGGTTTTAACTTTCTCCGGTTTGATATCCGATAGCATTGGGCGAATTATCCAATCATAAAGCTGTGCCGCAGTTGTTGTATCGTAGCTAAATTCTTCTTTGCCTTTAATTAATCCTGTGCGAAACTCGGCAATTTTTTTCTGTAGCTTGTCACTGCTAACTATTTTGTTTGTACCTTCTTGATTGGGGTCTTCAATCCACTTAAATTTAGTTGCCTGATTGGGTAACTGCAATAATATTCCGGTTTTGTCTTTTAAAATTATGGAACTCAAAAACCCAGTATTCTGAAACGCTACACTATTATCCTTAAGGAGTTCGCCCACCGATTTGGGATTCAAGGCACTTAAAATGCAATCATTACCAAAATAATTCTGTAATTCTGCTAATTTCAAAGCATCGATGGTTTTAACTACTGCCGATAATTCATTGGCGCGTCGTTCATCGGCAATTGCCCCAACTCCTAGCAAATCAAGCCGCGACTGTGCCAATGTCCGGTACAATGGTCGCACAACATCGCGGAAGTCAAACTGTACATCGCGTTCGGCGGTCAAAATATCGCTGCGGATATCTTCCAGGGTATCAAATGCTCGTTGATAAGATGCGATCGCTTCTTCTTTTCGCTTCTCTTTATCTAAAATGCGTCCGGCTTGCCACTCCCACAAATACAAGCTATCTTTTGCACTCAACTTGTTGTCTGCTGCAACGATCGCAGCTTGGGTATATTTTAATGCTTTTTCATTCTTTAATGCTTTTTCATTATCTGGGCTACATTCCCAGAAATGACCCAAAGCACCATTAGAATAAGAAATTAGGCGATAATCTTGTAATTTTTTACTTGTTAATACTGAGTTTTCGAGTAACTTTAATGCTTCGTTATTAGATAAAACTGGCTGATTTGCACAGTCGGTAAAGGGCGAAGTTCCTTTAGCATCGGGCTGCAAGTATGCTAAATCAATTGCCCCATAGACTTTTGTTGCTGAATCGGGCAAAACTTCGAGAACTTTTAAAGCATTGTTAACGGTTGTGTTAAACTCCTCATCATTAATCAATTTGCTCTTATTTGTCTGGGAACCCAACTGAATTAAATTTAATAATCCCCGCATCTCTGCTAAAGGTTGTTTTTCATTGCGGGCGAACTTTATACTATCCTGAAAATATTGATAAGCTTTGTCGTAGTCTTCTACAGATTGTTTACTAAATTCTTGTTCTTTACTAAAAATACCAGTCTTATTGGCAGAATCAGCTTGTAACTCTCGCAATTGACCGCGACTTTTGTAAGCATTGCCCAAACTATTAAATACCAAAAATTTATATTCTGGTGCAACTTGTTGTGCTGCATCTAAATACTGAATTGCTTGGTCGTAACTTCCGATTAAGCGATATGCTTCACCGAGAATACCCAAAGCCGCAACCTGACCGCGTTTATCGTTATATTTGGTGGCGATTTGTGCAGCACTTTCTGGAGTGCATTTTATTTCCTGACTTGGTTGATTTTCGTAGCTTTTCGGCTTCTCTACTAGTTGACCACACAACAGTGCGATCGCTTTGCGGGGTTGTCCCAAATTGCTGTAAACTTGGGCAAGTTCTGACTTCATGCGTCCCACTTGCTGGATATTTTCCACCCTCCCATAGTCACGAATTGCTGCTGATAGGGATGTAATTGCTGCTTTATTTTCTCCTACTTGTTGGTAAGCACGCGCCAAATTCTCATTTATAACCGCCGCAACTGACGGATTATTATTATCTTGATTTAGTGCCTCTTGCCAATTTTTTATCGCATTAAAGAAATTTCCGGCATTATAGTCTTTAATACCTTGCTCAACTAGTGCAGTGACATTTGGAGTTTGTGCAGATACGACTTGTCCAAATGCAAGACATGTTAGTAATGTTGCCAAAAATAATACTTGAATAAATCTGTGATGTCGGTTTGGTTTTTGGCGTTGCTGAGTAGAGAAATAAATTAGCCTCTTGCAGAGGTTTCCGACCTTAAGCAAGATTTGCATCCAGCAACGCGCAGAGAGTAATGTTTTGAGATATTTATGTTTGGTTTTCATATTTATAGACATAGAAAAAATAGGTATTTAGCTTTTATTGTTTAAATTACCAGAAATCGGCAGAAAAAACTGAAGTTTTCAAAAGTGTGCAGTTTTCTGCAATTTATCTCAAACAGCAATCAGACCGACACTGTAGCCAATACAGTTCAGATAAGACCAAAACACTTGTAGAGACGGCGATTTATCGCGTCTCAAAAAACTAGCATCACAACAAAACCCAACAATATCAAGCCTTTATTGAGCCGAGCGATCGCAAAATCCAAGCTACTATTGCTATTAATTCGTTCAGCAAATTGAATATTGTGGAATGTATATAACAAAGCCCTCTGCTGATATTATTAAATGATGTTGTAAACTCGACTCCTTATAACAGAAAAAATATTCATATCAGCAATATTGTGGATTGTCTTTGAATTTCTCCAAGGTAAACTACTTATGAATCAAGCACATCATCCCCAAAAAGCTAGTATTAAAAGTATTATTTCTTTATGCCTAATAACTGCATTCAGCTTTTCCTCGTCAGTCCAGGCACAAATCACACCCGATAACACCCTGGGTACAGAAGCTTCTCAACTCGATCCAAATGTGTTAGTTAATGGCGCACTGGGCGATAAAATTGACGGTGGTGCAACACGTGGTGGCAATCTTTTTCATAGTTTCAGCGAGTTTAATATCGAAAATGGGCAACGGGTATATTTTGCCAACCCAACTGGAGTAGAAAATATATTAACGCGGGTAACAGGTGGGAATGCATCGAATATTTTCGGGACTTTGGGAGTTGATGGTGCAGCAAATTTGTTTTTGATTAATCCCAATGGGATTTTGTTTGGAGAGAATGCACAGTTAGATGTGCAAGGAAGTTTTGTCGGGACAACAGCCAATGGAGTGCAGTTTGGAAATCAGGGAAATTTTAGTGCAACCAATCCCCAAGCACCACCCTTATTAACCATCAATCCTTCAGCGTTGCTGTTTAACCAACTAAATCAGGGGGGAATCACCAATCAATCTCAAGCACCAGCAGGTATTAATCCCTCTGGTCAAAATGTCACAGGCTTAAGAGTAGCAGATGGTCAGAACTTATTGCTGGTTGGTGGAAATATTAACCTTGATGGTGGAGCAATTCGGGCTTACGGTGGGAATATTGAATTGGCAGCTTTAGCTGCACCAGGAACAGTTGGACTGAATATTACAGATAACAATTCGGCTAATTTAGTGATACCCGATGATGTGGAACGTGCAGATGTCTCTTTGAGCAATAGCGCAGAAGTCAACGTCCGGGGTGCAGATGGCGGTAACATCAAGATTCATGCGCGAAATGTGAATTTGACAGGGCAAAGCAAACTCAGAGCAGGGATAGATATAGGTTTGGGAACGCCAAACAGTCAAGGTGGAGATGTTGTAATTAATGCTACAGGAACAACAACTCTAACTGAACTGAGCTTTATTGCTAATGTGATAGAAGAAAGAGCTTTTGGTAAATCTGGTGATATTAACATCACTACGGGGTCACTAAACTTAGTCAATAACAGTACATTAAACGCTAGCACTTATGGTCAAGGTAATGCTGGTAGTGTTTTAATCCAAGCAAAGGATGGCGTTTCACTTACAGGTGGTGCTGATATTAAAAATTCTGTTGAACAAGGCGCTGTGGGTAATGGCGGTAGCATTGAAATTCAAACTGGTTCCCTCTCGCTAACAGAAGCTTCGGAAATCAATACCACAATTTTCGGACAAGGTAACGGAGGTAATATTGCTATCAACGCCCGCGAAACAATTTCTCTAGATGGGTTTGGTAACGTTAGTAATATATTTAGCCGCATAACTAGTTCTGTCAACCCTTCAGGTGTAGGTAATGGGGGAGACATTCAGTTAACAACTGGGTCACTTGCAGTTACTAATAGGGCTTTTATCACTAGCGGCACCTTGGGCAAAGGAGATGCAGGCAACATCATAATTGATGCCCGCGACATTATCAGCTTTGATAGAGATGCTTTTGCTGACAGTAATGTTTCTCCTAGAGCAGTTGGCAATGCTGGAGACATTCAAATTACAACGGGGTCACTTGCATTTACTAATGGCGCTTTTATCGATAGCGGTACTTATGGGCAGGGAAATGCAGGTAATATCACTATTAATGCCCGCGATACAGTTACTTTTGATGGTGTCGGGAGAGATGGCTATTATAGCAGCGCCAATAGTATAGCTTTCTCTAACACGATGCCTACGGCGGGCTACGCCTACGCTAAAGGTGGCGATATCCGCATCAACGCTAGAGCGTTATTTTTAACCAATGGTGGTCAACTTAATGTGTTTAGTGCTGGGCAAGGTAACGCTGGCAGTATCTTTCTTGATACAAGTGATACAGTGATTGTTGATGGTATCGGTAGTAACGGACTTTCCAGTGGTGTAAATTCCTTCGCAACAGAAAGCGGTAATGGCGGGGAAATTCAGGTAAACACTGGAACGCTGTCATTGACAAATGGGGGCAATTTATTCTCTTCTGCGCTGAGAAATGCAGGAAATATCACTATCAATGCCCGTGATGCTGTTATTTTGGATGGTGTAGCTGAGAATGAAATTCCCAGTGGTGTTATTAGTTATCTGAATAGCGGAGGTATCGGCAAGGGAGGAGATATCCAGATAACAACCAACTCTTTAACGGCACGCAATGGCGGAGTAATCGTTTCTAGCACTTTTGCTAAAGGGAATGCAGGCAACATCACTATTAATGCTCGTGATACTGTCACCTTAGATGGGGTTGGTAGTAATGGACTCTTTAGTGGTGTGATAACTAATGTCCCAAATCAAGGTGAGGGTAATGGTGGCAATATTGACATCAATGCTACTTCACTTTCACTTACGAATGGTGCTACACTTGCCACCTCAACTTCTGGACGGGGAGATGCAGGTAATGTCAATCTTCAGGTGACAGGTGCTGTTGATATTGCTGGGGAGAAAAACGGTTTTGCCAGTGGAATTCGCAGTTCTGTTAACACTAGAGCAGTAGGTAATGGAGGTAACATTACTATTGATTCTGGTTCTTTCTCATTACAAGATGGCGCTGAACTTACTGCCTCAACTTCTGGACGGGGAGATGCAGGTAATGTCAATCTTCAGGTGACAGGTGCTGTTGATATTGCTGGGGAGAAAAACGGTTTTATGGCTGGAATTCGCAGTTCGGTTAACACTAGGGCAGTAGGTAATGCAGGTAACATTACTATCGATTCTGATTCTTTCTTATTACGAGATGGCGCTGAACTTACTACCTCAACTTTTGGGCAGGGGAATGCAGGAAATGTAACAGTGCGCGCATCAGATTTTGTTTCCCTTACAGGTGGGAACATCTTCAGCACGGTAGAAGTGGGAGGTGTAGGTCAGGGTGGCAACATTGACATCAATGCTACTTCACTCTCACTCACTGATGGCTCTCAACTACAAACCATCACTCGTAGAGCATCTGCTACCCAAGCAGCAGGACAAGGAGATGCAGGTAATGTCAATATTAACGTAACTGGTGCTATTGATATTTCTGGGAAAAAAAACGGTTTTACTAGTGGAATTCGCAGTTTTGTGGACACAGGAACAGTAGGTAATGGAGGTAACATTTTCATCGATTCTGGTTCTTTCTCAGTACGAGATGGCGCTGAACTTACTACCTCAACTTTTGGGCAGGGGAATGCAGGAAATGTAACAGTGCGCGCATCAGATTTTGTTTCCCTTACAGGTGGGAACATCTTCAGCACGGTAGAAGTGGGAGGTGTAGGTCAGGGTGGCAACATTGACATCAATGCTACTTCACTCTCACTCACTGATGGCTCTCAACTTATTACCCCAACTTATGGACAGGGAAATGCGGGAAATATTCGCGTCAATGCAAAAGATGCCGTAACCGTTTCTGGAACTAGTCAAGAAAACGGAGTTTCTACTGCTTTATTTACATTTACTAATTCCACTTCCACAGGCAAAGGCGGCAATATCACCGTAAACACTAATATCTTTCGTGTATCCGAGGGCGCTTTACTAGATGCACGCACCAGAAATAATCAAAATGGTGGCGATGTTACGGTAAATGCAAATGTCTTTGAAGCACTCAACGGCGGTCAACTCACCACCACTACCTCAAGCAATGGACGTGCAGGTAAAATTACTGTCAACGCTGACGATAAGCTAATAATTAGCGGTATTGACTCTAATTACAATGACAGAAGTACTAAATTTCCTGGTGGCAGAGTAGCAAATATCGGTGCTAACAGTGGCTTATTTGTCAGTTCCACAGGTTCAGGAATCACAGGCGATATAGAAATCAACTCACCTGAAATTACCTTAAACAACCAAGGCAAACTCAACGCCGAATCTGCATCTGGTAACGGTGGTAACATCAATGTCAACAGCGATTTACTTTTACTTCGTCGTGGCGCTCAAATCTCTACCAACGCAGGGACAGAAAAACTAGGCGGCGATGGCGGTGACATCAATATCAACTCCAAATTTATCGTTGCAATTCCCGACGAAAACAGCGATATCAGTGCTAACGCCTTTACGGGAACAGGTGGAAACGTCGAAATTAACTCCCAAGGTATCTTTGGTATTGAGTCGCAGACAAAACCAACTGAAAAAAGTGATATTACAGCCAGTTCGGAACAAGGCGTTTCAGGTGTAATCAACATTAACGCACCCGACACCAGTTCCATTCAAAACAGCTTCACCGAATTACCTCCAGTCATCGACACCAACGCACTTATTGCCAATAGCTGCATTTCACGCGGTATCAAGCGACAAGAAAACTCTTTTACCATTACAGGTTCTGGTGCAATAACCACTAATCGTCCTGGGGTTTTGGTTTCTACCTACACAACTGGTGAGGTTAGAGGTGTGGAAACGACATCCCGTCCTTGGAAAAAAGGCGACCCGATTATTGAACCACAAGGATTGTATCGATTACCCAATGGGCAATTAATCTTGAGTCGAAGTTGTTAAACAGAAATATTGCATATATGGGAAAATCTGGCTTTGCAGTTTTGTGTAAATTGGGACGCACCATTATGCGATCGCACCATACAATTCATGCAACTATATATGCATAAATGGTGAATGCATTACCTAGTCATCTCCCTTAATCTGAGTATTAAAGAAACGGTTGATGTATCGCAAAACAGCAAAAATCATCAATTTATCACCGTTGCTGATGAAATTATCGTTATTTTTTTAACTCAGATTCAGAGGTTGATTATGTTTTATAAACTAGTTCGCAACACAGTTTTAGCAACATCTTTGGCATTCCCGAATTTCAAGCAAACCACTTCGATGGCAATTTTAGTCGCTGGAATTGGATTGTTTGGTATCAAGTCAGTAGATGCGAGACAGGCTTTAGTACAAACACCAGATGTTTCTCAATCTTCATCTTATGCGATCGCGCAACTGGTTGATGCCAATTCTCCGATTTACGGAACTTGGAAGCTAAGATATAGCATTGATGGAATCGTCCATCAAAGCGTCCTGGTGATGACGGGGTATTCTGGAGTGATGAGAACTAGTTATTTTGACTCTAGGATAAATCAGAAGCAGGTTGTAGACCAGGAAATTAGCCTCAAATCTTCTTCTCAAGGATTAGTTTTATTGGGCTATAACCCAGTTTATCCTGGAACTTCCAGAAGACACCCTACTTATGCTGCTGATAACTTTCTGTTTTCTGTTGAGCCTGATGGTTCAGTAATAGCGTATACTTGCGATGATCTACGACAATGTTCAACTGTAGATGTGGAAAGGATAGTGTCCCAATCTTAAATAAACATAGCGTAAACTATCTGTCTTTCAAGTTCCCTGGTGATTAGCGAACTGAGAAGTCAGCGCTTGCGCTATCGCGTATTTTTTTCTGACTGCATTTATTGTCTTATTTATCAAGATTAAAATGACCGAATTGGATCTTGATGATTGCATAAAGGTGCAATCATCAAGCAAACTATTATGGTATTTTAATTAAGTGATAATACTTATTATATATAGGACTATATTTTGATTGTTGAAAACATACTGAGGCAGGAAACCCTGTTTTATCAGGGTTCCATCTTAAATGCTGTTCAGAAATCAGATAGTATTCTTGTATCTATTTATTAATGCGATCGCTAAGTTAGTTGGTAGGAATAAACAGAACTATATTACTAAGTATAAATATACCTAAAACCCCTACAAATGACGAATCTTACAAACAATAGATAAACAATGGGTTCCTACCTCCGGTTTCAACAGCTTTTTTTCATCTTATTTTCCTGCATCAGCATCACTCCACTCGCAGTATTTGCACAATCTACACCCCCATCTGGAGTAACAATTCCCCCTGATATTCCAGGGAAAGTGGAAGAAACTATTCCTCAACCATCACCATCACCAACTATTCCTTCCACACCATCTGCACCAACTGACCGCATACTTCCATCACCCCCACAGGAAAATCTACCCGATACCACCTTTCCTAGTGGTGAAACTTTCTTTGTTAAAGAAATCCAAGTTATAGGCAATTCTGTTTTAGAAGATGAAATCATCAAGTTAAAACAACCCTTAGAAAATAAAGACATCACATTTGAGCAGTTATTGCAACTGCGATCGCAAATCACCCAACTCTATGTTGATAATGGCTATATCACCAGTGGTGCATTTATTTCCAACAATCAAAATGTCGCTAGCGGTGTCGTGCAAATCCAAGTTGTGGAAGGCGAACTTGAAGGAATTTCAATTTTAGGGTTAGAAAGATTGCAAGCTGCATACGTGCGTTCTCGGATTGTACGCTTGGCAGTTAAGCCTTTAAACCAAAAACGCCTTGAACAAGCGCTGCAATTATTACAACTTGACCCTGTGATTGAACGAGTCAATGCTGAGTTAACCGCAGGTAGCACTCCCGGAAGCAATATTTTACAGGTGACAATTACCGAATCGCCACCATTCCACGCTGGGGTTGTCTTTGCAAATAACCAATCACCTAGCGTTGGTTCAGAACAAGGGACTGTTTTTATTGCTCACGATAATTTCTTAGGGTTTGGGGATAAATTCAATGCAGAATATGCTGGTAGTGAAGGTTTAGACATTTACAATATCGGTTATTCTATTCCCTTTAACGCCTTAGATGGAACCATTGGTGTCCGCTACAGCAATAGTGCTAGCCGCATTATTGAAAGCGAATTTCGTGACTTGGATATCCGTAGCGAAGCCGAAACCCTTTCTTTTAATGTCCGTCAACCGTTAATCCACACACCAAATAGCGAATTTGCTCTAGGTTTGGCATTCGATTTACGGCGCAGTCAAACCTTCATCCTCAATGATATCCCCTTCTCCTTTACCGAAGGGCCCGAGGATGGGGAATCAAGAGTTACGGTAATTCGCTTTTCGCAAGATTGGTTACAACGTAATGCTAACAGTGTTTTAGCGGCGCGATCGCAATTTAGTTTTGGGATTGATGCAATTGACGCAACCGTCAACGATAGTGGTACTGACGGGCGTTTTTTCTCTTGGGTGGGACAATTTCAATGGGTGCAACGGCTATCTCCCCGCATCTTGATGCTGGCTAAAGTTAACACTCAACTTACTCCTGATTCCTTACTGTCACTGGAAAAAATTAGCATTGGAGGAGTTGATACAGTGCGCGGCTATAATCAAAATCAAATTGTTGCTGACAATGGGGTAGTTGGAGGTGTGGAAGTTCGTATTCCCCTAGCATCGAATGTGGAAACATTACAGCTAATACCATTTTTTGATATCGGTACAGCTTGGAACAATCGCGGTGTTAATGCCGACCCACAAACCATTGCTAGTCTGGGGTTGGGTTTGAACTGGCAACCTTTTAACGGTTTGGTATTGCGTGCAGACTATGGTATACCATTGATGGGCACAAGCGATCGCGGTAATTCACTGCAAGATAATGGCTTTAATTTTTCAGTCCGCTATCAGCCGTTTTAATATTACCTCCATTTAAATATTTATAATTAACGTAGTTAAGTGAACGTTAAAAGGGCGATTGGAAAACCCACGGAGGTGGGTTTTAAAGCTCTATTCGTTAAGGGTTAAGTTGATACTACCGTGTTCGGTTAAATAATTGGGAGGTAAAACTCCGCATATAACGAGAAATTTCTCTGTTTTGCCTTCCTTGTAGCAACTTCTGCCTTCCCTGTAGCAGCTTCTGCCTTCACGTTTCCGTGTTTCGCGCAGTCTGTAGCAACTTCTGCTTTCCCTGTAGCAGCTTCTGCCTTCCCGTTTCCGTGTTTCGCGCAGTCTGTAGCAACTTCTGCTTTCCCTGTAGCAGCTTCTGCCTTCCCGTTTCAGTGTTTCGCGCAGTCTGTAGCAACTTCTGCTTTGACTTTATTAGAAGCAGACTCGCGTTACAGCCATAGCGCTTCTCGAATGGATGCAATATACTTTGACCTCTCTCTAAAACTCTCTTCTAAAAGGAGAAAGGCTTTGAATTTTACTCCCCAACGCTAGCTCTTAAGGGGCTGGGGGTTAAGTCTGTATTTCATGCAATTGAGAACTGCTACATTTCAGTTCAGTAGACCACATTTGCCGTAGGGACACAGCATTCTGTGCCCTGACGATAGATATAGTTCAAATACATGAAAGCTGCTATAGGAATCATATTTGATTTCTGAAAAAATCCAAGTATTTGTAGGGTGTGTTAGGCGTAAGCCGTAACGCACCATTCTTAAGGCTTTGGTGCGTTACACTGTCGCTAACGCACCCTACGTATCTTTTCAAAAATCAAATACTAGTCCTATATAGGCAAAAGTTGCAACCCATTGCAACCTATATTCCAGACTTTTTGTCTAGCATCTAAATCTATACATTAATTAGAACATTCTCGACTCAATAGTAGCTGCCCATTATTTAGCCGATATAAACCTTGCGGTTCAATAATCGGATCGCCTTTCTTCCAAGGACAGGATGTAATTTCGATACCTCTAACTTCACCAGTTGTGTAGTTAGAAACCAAAACACCAGGACGATTAGTGGTTATTGCACCAGAACCTGTGATAGTAAAAGAGTTTTCTTGTCGCTTTGTGCCGCGTGAAATGCAACTATTGGCGATTAGTGTATTGGTGTCAATGGCTGGGGGTAATTCGGTGAAGCTGTTTTGAAGGGAACTGGTATCGGGTGCGTTAATGTTGATGGCACCTGAAACGCCTTGTTCGGAACTAGCGGTAATATCACTTTTTTTGGTTGGCTTTGTCCGCGACTCAATACCGAAGATACCTTGCGAGTTGATTTGGACTCTTCCACCTGTTCCAGTGTATGCATTGGCGCTGATATCGCTGTTTTCTTCGGGGCTGGCGACGATGAATTTAGAGTTGATGTTGATATTACCGCCGTCGCCACCAGCTTGTGCCCTACCTGCGGTGGTTGAAATTAAACCGCGATCGCGCAAAAATAATAAATCAGCGATATCCAGGGTGATATTACCACCATTACCTGCATTCGTGAAAGAAGCGATCGCACTGCCTTTACCAAGAACTTCCAGAAAATTAGCCTTAATTCTAATATTTCCAGCGTCACCTGTACCTATGCTGGCGGAGACAATTTCAGCATCATCACGTACAATCAGGCGATTGCTAGTAATATCTATATCACCGCCTTGACCATTAGCCCCTTCGTCAACTGATGATATTAAGCCAGTTGCAGACTCACTGTCTGAACCAGTAAGGATAATGCTATCAGCTTTTACCGTTAAATTACCTGCATTCCCATTTCCCTGAGTTGCCGATGATATCTGCGATTCTTCTTGTACATTTAATAGTTGAGTTTTGATGCTGATATTGCCTGCGTTCCCCTGAGCTTCGTCGTCAACCTGAGTTATAACTTTGCTATTTCCACGTAAATCAATTTGATTGGCATTAATCGTAATATTTCCCGCATTACCTTGATTGAATGTAGAGGCAGAAATTTCTCCGTTATTGCTGAGGTTTAAGCGCCCTGTTGTAACATCAATGTTTCCCCCAGAACCAATTCCCCCCGTTTGTAATTCTGCAAATAAACCTGATGGTGCAAATGAACCATCTAGTCGTTCTGCACCAACCCCAGTAATATCAATAGAATCAGTGGCATGAACTACCAAATTACCCCCTTGTCCGCGTCCCCCTCCGAATACTGAGGTTGAGATGTTTCCACCATTACTCAACCGCAAGCGCTCTGTGTCAATAGTTATCGTGCCGCCCCGCACATCGGCATTACTTCCAATCACATCCGAGGTTAACTCACTGAGATAAGAAAAACCCCCTAATCGAGACAGAACTTCTTGTGCAAGAGGCTCAGACAAAATTTCTTCCGCAGCAGGGTTATTTAGTGTGAACTGTTCTTTGGGTACGAAAACAAACCCGTCCAATTCTACATCTTTGGCGCGGATGGTAATATTCCCGGCATTACCACTGCTCCTAGTAGATGAAGTGTTTATATGTCCTCCTTGAGTTAGGGAGAGTCGAGGTGTTTCAATCGTTACATTGCCCCCATTTCCTGAGCCACTATAAGTATTGCTTGATATATAGCTGTTGCCGCTAATTCTTACATATTCACTAGCTTTAATCAAAATGTTAGCTGCATTTGCACTGCTAAAAGTATTTGTACTGACATAACCCCCATCTTTGAGATTGAGTCGCTGGGTTTCAATAGTAATATCCCCTGCTGTTGCTTGAGTTTTACTTCCAAGTGGTGTAGCAATACCTGTAGATATATTACTTTGAGTCACCTCAACCGCATTCCGAGCCTGAATGGAAATAGAACCGACACTTCCACCACCAGATGAAAGTGCTGTCACTCCTCCTCCAAAGAAATTGTTTTGAACTCGCAAAGTGCCTGTTTCAATCCGCAGATTACCTGTTGAACCCGAACTCAAGCTTCCGAGTCTTAAAGAAGCTTGGTTAGTGATATTGACAGCATCTGTAGCTCGCACTGTCAAGTTTCCTGCATTACCTGCACCTCCTGATATAACAGAGACAAAGCCGCCATTGATATTAACAGACTCGGTAGCATTAAGGGTGAGGTTTCCACTATTACCTGCACCAATGGTATTTACCACGATACCACTGCTATTTTGTGTATTTCCATCTCCGGTAATTGTGATTTTCTCGGCATTGATAGTAACATCACCACTCGAACCTGTGGCTGGAGCGCCGCTACTAGAAAAAATCCGACTGCTGTTAGTGAGAGTCACTGCATCGCTGGCTTGAATTTGAATATTACCCCCCCTCGCTGCACCAAAAGTAGCGCTTTGAATTGCAGAGTTGTTATCCAAACTAAGTTGAGTTGCATCAACTACAATCGAGCCACCATTGCTACCGTAAAGAAAGGAACCATTTAGCTCAATTTTTCCGCCAAATAGCTCAATTGCACCATTTACACCTGTAGCGAAAATTGTTGCATTTGTTAAGCTGATGGGTGCTCGTCCAAAATTTTCTGGTAACTTAAAACCCAAGGAGGAGCCATTAACATTCAGCCCAACGGTTGTATTTCCTCCGACTGCTCCCAATTTCACTTGTCCATTTTGAGTAGACAAAAAACTATCATTCAAGGTGATTTCACCGCCTATCAATGCTAAGGTGCTGCCAGAACCAACATCCAAACCACCAATAATATTTCCCCGCGAATTCCGAATCACTGCTTGACTAGTAATACTTCCGGGTTGCGAACCAAACTGCAAGCCAATTGGGACATTGATAGCCAATAACGGCGGTGCTTGTGGATTTGTGGCGCTAAATTCTACCCCATTGTCAAAGACTAAGCTATTTGCTGTCGTTCCCAAAAAAGAACCATCCACATCTAAACTGGCACTTTTTCCAAACACAATGCCATTGGGATTTATCAAGAATAAATTTGGACTAGAATTACCAAATGTGCCCAGTCTCCCCAAAATTTCTGAAGGGTTATTACCTGTCACCCGTGCCAAAATATTCTGAATATCTGCGTTAGGACTGAAAAAATAACCCCCACGTCCCTCGCTGATATTAAATTCTTGAAAGCTGTGAAAAAGATTGCCACCGCGAGTTGCACCACCAGTAATGACTTCAATTGGTTGCCCCCGAAAGTTGTCTATAACTTGAGATGACTCAGCCCCAAGTGTGTTATCAGGCACGATATTGCTTTGCTGTGCCTGGGTTTCGCTAGTGACAAGACTTACACTTAAGCAGCCCAGCAACCCTGCCAATCCGAACTGCAAACACCTGTTTAAACCGTATTTGATCGTCATTGGGTGCGATTTTATATAGATTATTTGAGTATCTAATAGAACTGCACCTTTAGATAATAAATCAGCGAATCTTCGTTAATTATGCAGTTTTCTGCAATGGTGCGATCGCTATTTTTCAATAACTAAAAACTCATCGCTTCACAATACAACAGTCTAAATTGCAATACAGTTTTCTGCACTATTACATGCATGATGATGCTGGTGTCGATACTCAAACTTGCATCGTGATTTGCATAAAAGCTGAAGGATTAATTTCTGTAATTTCTTTACTGTGTGAATTAACAAAGATTTTAAGCGTCAAAAAATAGCAATCAAGTCTGAGTCATCAAAAATCAAGCACTCCAGCTTATTTGCCTAATTTATCAACATCTAAATATTTCTACAATTCAAGAGACAAACTTATGCCTACTTTTCCTAACGATCCCTTATTTCCGTATCAATGGTATCTCTACAACAACGGTCAACTCGGTGGTACTCCTGGTATGGATCTTAACGTAGTTAATGTTTGGGATGACTATACAGGGCGCGGTGTTGTTGTCGGTGTTTTCGAGGGGGGTGGAGTTGAATACAACCATCCTGATTTAGCTCCAAATTACAATACTTCCATCGACTATGATGGCGTTACCAACAGTGGTAATCCTTACCCTCTACCTGGAGAAAGCGGTCATGCTACTTCTGTTGCAGGTGTTATTGGTGCAGCAGCTGGAAATGGCATTGGTGGTGTGGGTGTAGCCTATGGCTCTACCTTAGCTTCCTTCCGGTTTAATTACGGAAATCTTGATAGCCAGATTAGAGCATTGCAGCGCTTACGCAATGTTGATGTCGCCAATAATAGCTGGGGTAGCACGTCAATCTTTGGGGCTAATTTTCTCAATCCTGCATTGGCTCCAGTAGCCCAAGCTATTCAGGATGCTGCCCAGTTTGGGCGTAATGGATTAGGAACTGCAATAGTTTGGTCAGCTGGAAATAGTCGCCAAGAAGGTTTGAATACCAATTACTCTAACTATTCCAATTCCCGTCACGTCATTACTGTAGCGGCACTCGAAGATGATGGTACAGCATCTTTTTACAGCACTCCTGGAGCTTCTATTCTTGTGTCAGCTTTTGGCAGTGGGGTTCCTGGTAGTATTGTGACTACAGATCGCCAAGGATATGAAGGCGATGCTATTGGAGACTATACTGGGGAGTTTAATGGTACTTCTGCTGCTGCACCTCAAATTTCTGGGGTAGTTGCTCTGATGCTAGAAGCCAATCGCAACTTAGGTTATCGAGATATCCAAGAAATCCTTGCCTATTCTGCCCGTCAAAACGATCCTAATAATTACGGGGGGTACCCATACATTTGGCAATACAACGGCGCTAAAAACTGGAATGGCGGAGGTTTACACGTCAGTCACAACTATGGATTTGGCTTAGTAGATGCTCATGCTGCTGTGCGTTTGGCAGAAACCTGGCAGAAACAGAGTCGATTTGACAATGAGCAGCGTCTTTCTTTTAGTTCAGGTAATTTAGGCTGGGTGATCCCGGATAATAATAACACAGGAATTAGCAGTACTTTTACTGTAGGCGGGGGTTTAGAGATTGACTTTGTTGAAGTAGAACTCAATGTCACTCATCCCTATCGAGGGGATTTGGTTGTATCCCTGATTTCTCCAAGTGGAACTGAGAGTCTTTTGGTTTATCAACCAGGCAATAAGGAGGACGAGGGAGATAATATCGTATTTAAGTTATCCAGTACACAAAATTGGGGAGAAACCAGTGCTGGCAACTGGACACTCAGAATCAAGGATTTAGGCCCATCAGATATCGGCATTTTAAACAGTTGGAAATTAAATTTATATGGGGATGCAGATACAGCTAATGACACTTATTTCTACACTAATGAGTATGGCATCTATGGCGCAACTACGCTAAGTGACAGTTCTGGTACTGATACAATTAATGCTGCGGCAATTACTTCTAATTCTTACCTCAACCTGAATCCAGGTTCTACAAGTATCCTTGAAGGAACTAACTTAATTATTAGTACAGGAACTACCATCGAAAATGCCTTTACTGGCGATGGTAACGACACAATTATTGGAAATAGTGCTGCTAACCTTTTGTCTGCTGGTAGGGGCAATGATACTCTTGATGGTGGCGTGGGTAATGATACTCTCAAAGGTGGTAGAGGTAACGATACCTATATAGTTAATAGCTCTGGAGATGTCGTTATCGAAAACGCTAATGAAGGTACAGACACGCTTCGGTCATCTGTTACTTATACTCTAGGCGCTAATGTAGAGAATCTAACTCTTACAGGTACAGCCGCAATTAATGGCACTGGTAATAGTCTCAATAATGTGATTACGGGTAACAGCGGCAACAATAACCTTAATGGTGGCGCTGGCAATGACACACTCAATGGTGGTGCTGGTAATGATACGCTTTATGGTGGTACTGGCAATGACACTTTAAATGGTGGTGCTGGTAATAACACACTCTACGGTGGTACTGGCAACGATCGCTATATATTCAACAGTGATAATTATATTAGTATCACTGAATACATTGGTGAAGGTGTAGACACAGTTGAGTCTGCCTACACCTTTAACTTAGGTGCTGCTGATCTTGAAAACCTTGTTCTCACAGGCACATCTGCTATTAACGGCACTGGTAACAGTCTCAATAATGTGATTACGGGTAACAGCGGCAACAATAACCTCAATGGTGGCGCTGGTAATGACACACTCAATGGTGGTGCTGGTAATGATACACTCTACGGTGGTGCTGGCAATGACACACTCAATGGTGGCGCTGGCAATAACACGCTTTATGGTGGTACTGGCAACGATCGCTATATATTCAACAGTGATAATTATATCAGTATCACTGAATACGTTGGTGAAGGTGTAGACACAGTTGAGTCTGCCTACACCTTTAACTTAGGTGCTGCTGATCTTGAAAACCTTGTTCTCACAGGCACAGCTGCTATTAACGGCACTGGTAACAGTCTCAATAATGTGATTACGGGTAACAGCGGCAACAATAACCTCAATGGTGGTGCTGGCAATGACACACTCAATGGTGGCGCTGGTAATGATACGCTCTACGGTGGTGCTGGCAATGACACTTTAAATGGTGGCGCTGGTAATAACACACTCTACGGTGGTACTGGCAACGATCGCTATATATTCAACAGTGATAATTATATCAGTATCACTGAATACGTTGGTGAAGGTGTAGACACAGTTGAGTCTGCCTACACCTTTAACTTAGGTGCTGCTGATCTTGAAAACCTTGTTCTCACAGGCACAGCTGCTATTAACGGCACTGGTAACAGTCTCAACAACACTATTACAGGTAACAGCGCTAACAATACGCTCAACGGTGGAGTAGGTAATGATATCTTGACCGGTGGTACTGGCAACGATATACTGACGGGTGGTGCAGGTAGCGATCGCTTTACGTTCAATTCTCGTAATCAAGGTAATGATAGAATTACTGACTTTAGCGTAGTTGATGATACTGTTATTGTCTCTGCGGCTGGTTTTGCTGGCGGATTAGTTGTCGGTGCAGCGATCGCGGCTAGTCAATTTGTGATCGGTACAACAGCCACTACAAGTAGTCAGCGATTTATCTACGACCGAAACAACGGTTCTCTGTTCTTTGATCAAGATGGCACAGGTGCGATCGGCAAAATCCAATTTGCTACACTCAATACCGGACTGGCCTTAACCAATGTAGATATTTTTGTGACTGCATAAAGACTTTAAAGGATGTTTGAAAAGTCCTCTTGTCGGTATCAAATAGTTTTAGTTCCCCCTAAATCCCCCTTTTTAAGGGGGAATTTGATTCTGGTTCCCCCCTTAAAAAGGGGAGCCAGCGCGGTCTTCTCTGCGAGACGCTAAAAGCGATAGCGCAGCGTCTCGTAGAGAGTGTCTGGGGTCTCCGCAAGTGGAGCGACTGGCATGGGTTAGGGGGGATCTAAAAGTGCTTAAAGTCACTGCGAAACACTTTTCAAACAACCTCTTACAGACTCAGATCCTTGATAAAATTTAATCAGATGAGTTATGTGTATAAGTGTAATCTTACGTACTATTGATATGGTGTTAATAGGGATTGTTTGGAGATATGACTGAGCAAAATGGTTACGCAGTAATGTTCTTCAGCAACTACGGTAAAAATAAAATCCCTATAACTTCCTATTAGTCAAGGTCTTAGGGATTTTTTTGATTACGGGACTGGTGCGGCTCGAACGCACGACCTGACGCTTAGGAGGCGTCCGCTCTATCCAACTGAGCTACAACCCCAACTACGAAGCATATATAATTATAGCAGTAGTTTTAGCGAGACTGCCAACAATCATCCCAAGAGCCGCCGCCTACTTCTAAACCACAAAGAAAACTTTCTGCTTTCAAGATTATTTGAGATTTTCTCCCATTTAGTTCTCGTAACTCTAAATTTAACTTTCCTTGCATGGTGTCTCGGCAACAGTATCTTAAACCTTCTGCTGTGGGCGCACGCAGAGGTGTTCCAGGTAAATCTGTGGTTCCTGTCAACTCAATTTCATAATTAGAGTTAGTAGCTTTCATTCGCCATCTACCCCAAGGCTGAATTTCCCAATCTACTTGTGAATTCCAGGGAACGAATTCATAAAATTTGCCTTGATAGTGCAACCCAATCATCGCTACAGATTCCATCCACCACAGCACACCCCGTCGCCCACCGCCAGCAGTTAGCGCTAAGTCGGGTTCGCCTTCAAAGCAATTACAATTTAGCCAAAACCATTTTTGAGGAAAAGCACCACCCCAATTTTTCTCGCCGTAGGCTGGGGCGTTGGTGAATTCGTAGATTTTGCCATTCCAGTCAATCTTTCCACTGGCTAAACCGTGAGCCATCAAAATTTGCCATCCAGGTTCAAAAATCTGTGAGAATGAGAGCCAACCTGCGGTTGATTGCTGAATGCTATTTTGATTACCCCAACCGTATACTGGTTGAATTTCATACTCCCAACGGCAATAATTATTGGTGGCGCGATCGCAAATTATTCCCTGATTTAAGGTGGCTGTGGCTTGATAACCTTCTTGAACATGATGCTCAAACTCTGCTGGTAGAAGGTATAGAGGAGAAATTTGCAAATCTGTTTTACCCCAATGACCTAAACCCAGGACATCTCGACTACCCCAAAATTTATTCACATCAGGAAAAGTACGACATAAATACTCATCATCTGGGCCGAGAACTTGGGCTGCACCACCACTGTGGGGTTTACCGCCGATGGGGTCTTCAATGGAGTACATAAAGGCGAATGTTTGCCCAATTTCCGGTAAAGTAACGCGGTAATACCAGCCTTCAAAGAAGCGGCGACTACTACCATCCCAGTGATAACCAGAATGGGGCGTTTGGGTTGATTGGAGGAGATTTAGGGGAATAGTTAACATATATCTATATAGTTGCCGATTTTTTCAGTATGCGCGATGACCTCGATATTGATCATGCTTATGAAATTCTTGGGCTGGAACCCGGTGCATCACAAGCACAAGTAAAGCGAGCTTACCGTCAACTGGTGAAAATTTGGCATCCCGATCGCTTTTTTGATCAAAAGCAAAAACAGGAAGCTGAGGAAAAAATCAAATCAATTAACGCAGCTTATAACAAGCTCAAATCTGAAAGTCCATTTGAGCCTCCTACTCCTGAAAATCCATCTTCATCTTCGCCTAAAAATCCCACAAAAATATCTGTCAATCGGTGGGATGCAGAAACTTTCTATACTTTAGGAGTAGAGAATGCCACGGTAGGAAGGTATGAGGATGCGATCGCAGATTTTACCCACGCAATTCGTCTCAATCCTCACTATGTTGACGCATATAAATACCGTGGGCTAGTTTGCTCTCAACTGGGATACGAATATAGAGCCGCTTCCGATTTAAATAAAGCCGCACAAATAGAAGAAGAGTTAAAAAATCCACGGGCTGTGCGTACATCGCGATCGCCTAGATATGTATCAAAACCTAGACCTTTGGTCGAAAGATTTTGTCAAAGGATAAAAAGTTTACTGCGCCTAAATCGGCGTTGGAGATAAAAAGTGAATGCTTTAATTAAATAATTGAAGCAAATTACCAGATTTTTTATCAATGCATCACCTGACAGTTTAATAACATCCATCTTTGGGATACTCTTTCTTTTGATTAAGTATTAACTCCCTAGAGATAGAGCCACTTGTCTGATCTCAGAGGTTATTCTGATAGTTACCAACAATTGGGTAGCAAATAAAACTCAATATTTATCAGCAACATAGATTTTTAAATTCATTAAAACCTCTTGTTCTTACAAAGCTTTAATTTGTCAATATCTTATCGAGGAGTTAAATCAACAGCTATGTCTATTCCCAATGAACGCGAAAGCAAAAACAGTGAAGTTAAGCAAGAATCTTACACTGATGCTAATGGTAATATTCACACTGACTTGACGCGAACAACTGAAACAGTCAAGAACAGCACAGCTAATCCCAACTCTTACACTAACGGTTACGTACAAGGCCGAAATACTGAGCGTAGCTACCAGCAAGCTGATTTAGCCGAGCGTGACAATGACAATGCTAGTCGTGGTTTGCTGTTGGGTATTATTGTTACTTCCCTAGTTGGTTTGATTGTAGGTGGAGTCTGGTACTTTAACCAACGTAATAACGCTGCGGTTGAAACGACTGTGCCGGTCGTGGTTCCTGTACCGAATAATAGTAGTCCAACTCCTAGTGCTTCTCCTCAACCACAAACGAAGATAATCGAAACAATCAGGGAAGTACCTGTTCCTGTCCCTGTTCCACAACAGCAGGTTATACCTCCATCTGCACCTCGCCAACCGGATATTAACATTACTATTCCACCCCAGCAGCCTGCGGCAGAAAAAGCGCCTTCTGCAATCCAGCCAAGTCCGAAAGCAACACAAAGTCCGGCGAGTCCAACTAGTATTACTCCTAGTTCGCAGAACGAGACTTCTAATACTGTCGCTCCAGGGACGAAAAATGATACCTCTAAAACCACTCCACCTCAAGGAGTAGATCAGCCAAACAGTACATCTAATAGTGGTTCTTCTACCGCAGATGATACTACTACAGGGGGTTCTGCTCAATAACGGCTTCTGAACTTTCAGCCCACTTGATAATGCTGGCATTAACGCCAACATCTACCAAGTGGGAATATTCTTAAGCAATATTTCTGAATTGTTGCGATAAATTAATGGTATTCAAGTTTGGTAAACACATCTTGTAGCTAAACAAACATGATGCTAGATTAAGAGCAGGGTACAAACAGGTTAAAAGTTACCAAAAACTTTCAAGTTAGAGCCTGTACCTCCTGCTCTAATATTCTTGCGATCGCTCTGAAGTTGTGGCATCCATTGAATGTGTTTCGCCTTAAGTTCAATGAGTTGTTTTGGAGGTTTTAAAACGCACTGCCAGAAAATGCCTGCCTAGTTGGAATGTTAGGATGTGCAATTCTGAGTATAGCGATCGCGAGTACTGTCCACCTTAGTCGAGTTACTTACTTCTGAATTCTCCAATCTTCAAGAAACCGCCCCAAGCTGCTGATATTTATCCATCGTAGCTTCCGGCGGTTTCTGCTTTGAGTAAATAAAAAATTTAGAATTATTCATGACTAACTAAGGTAATTACAGTAACTTCTGGCGGACAAAATAAACGTCCTGGTTTATAAGTTCCTAAACCCCGATTGACATATAGTTGATTTTCTTCTATTTGGTGAAACCCTTGCGCCCACTCCCAATATCGCACCACTTTAGAACAGTCTCCCAGGAAAAATGTTACCCAACGCCGCAATTTTTTGGGAATTTGTTTGAGTAGTTTTTTATAATAGAGTACTAAAGGGCCAATACCAGGAATTACGATGTGACCACCGTGAGTATGACCAGATAATTGCAAATCTACGCGCCATTGTTGCAATATCTTGGCTGTATCTGGGTTATGAGATAAAACAATGCGGGGTGTAACAGAATCTAGTTGATTCATGACTGGTGCGGGTTGAAATTCCCGTGACCAATAATCAGCTAGTCCTACTAATGGTAATTCTGTTCCTAGTGGATAGGCGATTTCGTTCCAAAGCACATGCACACCAATGCTAGTTAACGCCTGTGTCACTTCTGCTTTTGAGTGGCTGTAATAGATATCGTGATTACCCAGTACGGCGTAGATACCACAGCGGCTTTGCAGATGTTTGAGTCGAAGCACCAATTGGTGAATTGGTGTCGGATCATCAGTTACATAGTCACCAGTTAATAAAATTAAATCTGGTTCAGCTTCATTAGTAAGTGCGATCGCTTTTTCTAACATATCTTCCGACAGCCGCAAGCCATCGTAGTGAAAATCCGACAACTGCACTAACGTTGTACCTTGTAAAGATGCTGGAAGTTCCGCAATCTTAACCGTTATTTTATCTACTCTTAAATGTCCCGTAAATAACCAATGCATAAGGCAACCGATACTCCTCATACCAGCGCTTACAGCTTACCAAAAATCAAAATGTAACTGGATAAACTGCAATAATTTATGTCATATACTCCAAATATAATTAACTAATTAGCTGAAATCTGAAAGCTAAACTAAAAAAACCTTGCTTTAATTTGCAGGGATTCTTTAGCTAGAAGACCTACTGTGATAGCGTTCTTGAATTTTGAAATTTGAATTACCTACTCACCTTGTAGGGTGATTATAGTAACTTCTGGGCGGCAAAATAAGCGTCCTGGGAGGTAAGTTCCCAAACCACGATTGACATATAGCTGATTTTTTCCTAGCCGATGAAAACCCTGTGCCCATTCCCAATGGTTGACTACAGAAACATTGACTTCCAAAAATGGCACTCGACGGCGCACTGCTAGGGGCATTTTTTTTGCAATCTTGCTATAAACCAATGCCGCCGGGCCAAGTCCGGGAATCACAATTTGACCACCGTGAGTATGACCAGATAATTGTAAATCAACTCGCCATGCTTGCAGTATCTCCGCAGTATCTGGGTTGTGGGATAAAACGATGCAGGGTGTGTCGGGGTTTAGTTGATTCATGACTGGTGCGGGTTGAAATTCCCGTGACCAACTATCCGCCAGTCCAACAAGTGGCAATTCTTTACCTAGTGGATAGGCAATTTCGTTCCAAAGGACGTGAATTCCAATGCTAGTAAGGGCATCTGTAACTTCTGCTTTTGCGGGTTTGTAATGTATATCGTGATTGCCAAGAACAGCATAGATACCACTGTGACTTTGCAGATGTTTCAGTCGAAGTACCAATTGGTGAATCGGCGTAGGATCGTCCGTTACGTAGTCACCAGTTAATAAAATTAAATCTGGTTTAGCTTCGTTAGTAACTGCGATCGCTTTTTCTAACATATCTTCCGACAGCCGCAAACCATCGTAGTGGAAATCTGACAATTGCACCAGTTTCTTACCTTGTAACGATGCAGGCAATCCTGCAATCTTAACCGTCAATTTCTCTATACTCAACGGCCCAGATAACAACCAATGCATAAGACGTTCAATAAACTTTAATCATAGCGCTTACAGCTTAACGAAACATCATCGCTTTGTGTGTGGCGACCAGTGCAACTTATTGAAAATTTCATGAAATCTGTAGATTTGAACGTATTTATACTCGTTTAAGTTAAATACAGCTTTCCTATTAACTGACATCAAAGTACATTAGCTACCCGCTAGTAACCCTAAAGCTGTTCATAACATTCAACATCATAAAACTTTGCTGTATGATAAAGCGCTAGGCTATATTCAGCTAGTTTAATATCGTATCACGATAGTCTTGTGGAGGATGTAGTCAATGCAACTTGCACCAAATGAAGAACAGATGTGGAAAGCATCAGCATTCCAGAGCCGCATCCAAATGTCTGAGAGTGAAATTAACGACAAGTATGAGTCTGGTGAGCAAAGAATACTCACTGAAATGAACCGTGAAAAGCTTCCGAGTTTTGTCGAAGCACTAAAAAAGCCTGGGTATATGGATGTGCGCCCTTTTTACCAAAGGAGAGATCGGTGGGATGAGAAGATGCAATCACGACTTATCGAGTCTTTTTTGATCAATATTCCTGTTCCTCCAATTGTTCTTTACGAGAAAGAGTTTAACTTTTATGAAGTAATGGATGGTCAACAAAGAATTACGGCCCTTCGGAATTTTTACGAAAACCGTTTAAAATTAACAGGGCTTGAACTTTGGCCAGAACTTAATGGACGTACCTATGCTACTCTTCCTACAAAAATTAGAGCAGGGATTGATCGTCGCTCCATATCATCTATAGTTCTAATTACAGAGTCAGCATCTAATCCTGAAGAAGCAATGCTTTTAAAACAGCTTGCTTTTGAGCGTTTAAACACTGGTGGTATAGCACTAAGTCAGCAGGAGGTACGTAACTGTTTGTATTATGGCAAGTTCAATCAGCTATTACTTGATTTGGCAACTAATTCTATATTTGCAGAGGCTTGGGGAATTCCCTTAGACAGTAAATTAAAACTAGTTAAAAATAATTTATACAAAAAAATGGAAGATGCTGAATTAGTTCTTCGCTTTTTTGCTTTACGCCATGTCAATGACTTCCGTACAGGGATGGAGGGATTTCTTGACCTCTATATGATTAAGAGTTTAAAGTTTTCTGAAGAAGATATCGATATCCTAAAAAATATTTTTATCAGAACTGTAGATTTAGCGCACAAAATATACGAAGAAAATTTATTCAAGCCTTTTGATCCTAAGACTGATACCTGGAAGGATAGTGCTTATAAAGCCTATTATGATGCCGTTATGGTTGGGTTTAGTAGACATTTGGACGAAGCAAATATTTTAATTGAGCAAAAGCCAAGAGTAATAGAAGAGACAAAGAAGTTGTTTATACAAGACAAATCAAAGCTTTTTACAGGTGCCGGAAGAACTAAAGCTGATATCCAGAAAAGAATCGGATTGTTCGATGAGATGCTGTCTAAGATCATCGCCGAGTGAAGAGCGATGTTTCAAAATATTTTAATGACAGTAACAGTTAATATTTCTACTGTTCGTTCTATCATCAAAACTAATGATCGCCTCAGAGAAATTTCATTTGGCTCAGGTGCTGTAATAAAACAAGAGTGCCATGAGGGAAGCGAATTGGTTCTTGGCACATTAATGCAGGATATCCCCAAAGTAAAAGAGTGGCGAGTTTACGATCACTGTGCCGTGGTAACACGACTCTACGCCATTTATGAGCGCTTTGTAGAAGACTTAGTTAGCGATTGGTTAGTCCTTCTGCCAGCATTGTTCCCACTGTATTCAGACTTAGAAGATAAAATCCGAAATACTCACCAGATAGGCGTTGGAAGATTGCTGCTTGAACTAAAGAAAAACAGGTATGAACACCTCTCTCTAGAAGAAGTTATTCGTGGGTTATTTCATGGAGTTACTGGTGAAAAAGATTATGATATATTACCAGATGCATTTCTCTTTCATGAACAGAACTTACGTAGAGAACCATTAGAGAAAATGTTGACAGAAGCAGGTATACCAAATTCATGGGGCTGGGTAGAAAAGCATAGAGCCGTAAAGTATTTTTTACAAGAGATTAGAGGAAATCAAAACACTGTGGAAGGAGAACTTAATGAATTAATTAGCTATCGGAACGACGCAGCCCACGGATTTCCTGACGATGTTCTAGGTTCTAATGCACTATTAGAATTGTGTGATTTTGTGGAGACGTTGTGTCAAGCACTTGCTGAGTTGGTCACTTATAAGGTTATTGAGCGCAAGAAATTAATAGGTCAAGCCAAGGAGATTGGTAGAATTACTGAGTGGTATAAGAAGCACAAAGCTGGGGTAGCAAAGGTTGAGGAAACGATTTTATCAATCGGAAGTAGTCTTTTCCTGGTTAACGAAGGGTCATCTTGCTGCTATTTGGCTACTATTGAGAGCATTAAGATTGATGATATATCCGTTGATGAGGTGGAAACAATTACGGGAATGGAAGTTGGGTTGAAATTTGATGTGGATGCTAAAGAAAAGTTGAGCCTGTATCGATTAAACATTTAAAATGGGATGAATTCAATTCTTTCTGCCTTAATCTCAAGGTAATGAGTCTGGATAAATTATTCTGCCAACAGTGCAACTCAAACTTCCTTGGCTCATAATACAAAAATTCCCAACGTGACGATATACAGAGAGAGAATGGTAAAATTGTTTATTGCGTTAAACGAACCTCTAACGCTCCATGCATCATGTTAGTCTATTGCGGTGCGTTACGCTATCGCTAACACACCCTACGATTAATTGATATTTTTCTATTGGAAGTTTCTTAACAGCGATCGCACGATACCCCTCTTCTGTCACTCTCCGAAAACTATTGCCATTTCTGAATTCTAGAGCTTTTGTATAGCAGGCGTTTGCGCGATTATTTTCTAATAACAAATACAAGACCAACTTTTTTCTAATAGTATAGCTTGTATTGATTGCCTCATCGGGCTTCTAGCGATCGCCCTCCCGGAGAGTGACAAAAGCACGATATACATTAGATTCTTATCAATAATCAAAAAAATAGCACCACCTTTATAACAGGCTGGTACTATTTTTTTGATTTAATTCACAATAGTTAAATGAATTTCCTAAATTCCCCTCATTCATTGTACGCAACTTGCTTTTACACAGCACTGCGACGAGTTAATAAGTTCCACAGGAAAACTGCAACAATTGCACCAAGAACTGCTACTGCAATACCAGGAATACTAAGACTTGGTGCTGCTAAACTTAACGTTCCTGTACTGAAGAATATGCCTAAGCTACCGCCAACAAAAGCACCGATGATTCCTAGTAAGATTGTTCCCAGAATTCCGCCACCTTGATGACCAGGATAGATAGCTTTTGCAATCGCACCAGCAATTAGACCTAAAACAATCCAAGCAAGAATATTCATTGTTATTAATTTGGTAAACGTTTTTTACTCAACGAATACATATTACCAATCTTAATCTTTTGATTCCATCTATCATCAGAATTAATCATTAATATCCATAAGGAATAGTTTAATTGCAACTAGGTTTTTTCATATGTGGCCCCATTGAGTTAGATAATTAATAAAAAAAAGCTCCTAGTAGGTCTTCAACTAGGGGCTTATCAAACTATTGCTTGGTAATTGCAGTATATGCATTTTTAATTAGCTCTCTCCTCTACTAGAAGAATTAAGCTGAGTTTTCAAAGACTGTCTCTAAAGTAATGTAACGGTAACTGGACAGACTTTTTGTTGTTTATATGCAAAATCTCATAACTTGATACAAGAAGCAAGTTTAAGAGCCGATCGCTGCTACTATGTCACGCTTGTATTGGGGAATAGGGACTGGTGAGTGGGAAAATTTGCTTGATATTAGCCCAATCCATCATCCCTAATCCCCCATCCCTAATTCCCAGTCAAAATGCTTAATCAAATTTGGTTATCACAATTGCAAAAACATCGTGCGATCGCAGTCATCCGCGCCTCTAAAATCGAAGCGGGACAGCAAATGGCAATGGCTGTAGCATCTGGGGGAATGCAGTTAATTGAGATTACCTGGAATAGCTCACGCGCTGGGGAATTGATCAGTCAACTACGCTCAGAATTACCAGCCTGTACTATTGGCACTGGTACGCTATTCAATGTGCAACAGCTACAAGAAGCGATCGCATCTGGGGCGCAATTCCTCTTCACACCCCACGTTGACCCCGCAATGATTCAAGCAGCACAAGAAAAAGATGTGCCCATTATCCCAGGAGCGCTGACTCCTACAGAAATTGTTACCGCCTGGAATCAGGGTGCTAGTTGTGTAAAAGTGTTTCCCGTGCAAGCAGTGGGAGGAGCTGAGTATATCAAAAGTTTGCAAGGGCCGCTGGGTCAGATTCCCTTAATTCCTACTGGTGGCGTGACTCTCGAAAATGCTAAAGAATTTTTGCAAGCGGGAGCGATCGCTGTCGGTTTGAGCGGTGAATTATTTCCCACAAAGCTTGTCACAGAGGGAAATTGGGAAGCGATCGCATCTGGGGCAAGAAAGCTGATACAACAGTTAGGTTAACTTAGAATCAAATCATCAAAAATTCACGTCTATTAAAGTAATAGATAGGGAAATAAAGGTGAAAACTGATAAGTTTCTCAAGGCTTCATGATTTAAGTGTGAGTGTATCTAAAATGAACAAACTGATTAATCCTGACTGGGTGCGTCGCTTACAAATACTCCTCAGTGGTACAGCACTGTCCTTAAGTGTTTTTACTACTACTGGAACGAGTGAAGTTTGGGCGAATTCTAAAAATCAAGTAATTGCACAAACAATCCAGACATTACAAAAATCGGAGAAGCGCTGGATTCAAATTGATCTTTCAAAGCAACGGTTAATAGCTTGGGAAGGTGACAGAGTGGTTTATGGAAGTGCTATTTCCTCTGGCAAAAAGTCTACTCCCACTCTTATTGGTACTTTTAATATTCAATCCAAGCTCAAAACTACACGGATGCGGGGAAGCGGCTACGACGTTCCCAACGTTCCTCATGCGATGTTTTACCAAGGTAATTACGGTATTCACGGAGCTTACTGGCATAAAAGGTTTGGCACTCCAGTCAGCCATGGCTGTGTGAATCTCGCGCCTAAACATGCTAAATGGCTATTCGAGTGGGCATCAGTAGGGACACCAGTAGTCATCCAGAAATAGTAGTTGAAGCAACCAAAAGGCAATTTAGACAAAATCATTAATAACAACAAATCAAGACAATTGGGTGATTCCCAGCAATATTTTATGCTGGGAATCTTCGGAGTCGGAATTACTGAATTTGAAATAAAATATAGAAGAGGGCATTTAACGATTTGCCCGACAAAATAAGCGTAAATCCTGACAATTAGTATGTGAAATCAAAAATGCAAATATAAATTTGGGGAAGTTTGTATTTAGGCATTTAAATGACAGATTTTTTGTAAAGGTGTCTTTTGTCATTAGTCATTGGTCATTAGTTGAACTCATCATTTAATCAAAGACAAATGACAAATGTGCAAATTGGATGCAGATTAGCTTAGGACTTGTTTTGAAAAGCATTAGCGGATGAATTGCGTGAATCCTTGACAGGAAGCGAGTAGTCGATCTGGAAATTTCTAGTTTTCCAGAAAATTACTTCACTTCATAATTTTTGCGTAGTTTAGAAGGTGAGGCATAATGCAATCTTGGATTCGCAGTGGTAAAATTCGTTCTTCAGGAACTTTTTGTACAGGCGTGGCCCTGATGGTGACAACTTTATTTTCTTGGTCATCACCTTTAGCAGGTACACCCAACTTTACTACAGCAACAGCCGCGTCAGTTAATGAAAACAGCATCACTGCATCTAATATTAGGCAAACATCCCAACCTCGCTGGATCGAAATTGACTTGTCAGAGCAACGCTTACGTGCATGGGAAGGTAAAAGGCTTGTTTATTCATACCGCATTTCTGGAGGCAAGCGATCAACCCCTACACCCATAGGTAGATTTCGGATTAATTCTAAGTATCGCACTCACCGGATGCGAGGCAGGGGCTACAATATTCCTGACGTTCCTTACACAATGTATTTCTACAGAGGCTACGCTATCCACGGCGCTTACTGGCATAATCGTTTTGGGACTCCAGTTAGCCACGGTTGCGTAAATTTACCTGTTAAGCAAGCTCGTAATCTTTACAACTGGGCTAGGAATGGAACTTTAGTAGTGGTACGGAAATAATTCGTAATTCGTAATTAAGAGTTGCAATTCTGGCTGTAATGTACGGACGGGTGCGTTCACTGTCAACTTAAGCTAAAAGCCTTTTCAAATCTCGTTTCCAGCAGCTCCTGGCGGCAGCCCCAACGATGGGTATTCCCAGCCGGAGACTGGGAACGAGGTAAGAGATAATCTTTAAAAGCTGGTTTTAGACTGGCTTTCACGTTAAGTTGACACCAATAACATCTGTACGCCCCAGGTATATTAACCTACATCATCATGGGCAAAGCGATTAAACAAGAAGTCTAACGCATAGTTACGGAGTTGGTAATATTGAGGATCTTCCATGATGCGAGCGCGATCGCGTGGTCTTGCAAAGGGAATTTCCATCACTTCCCCAATTTTCGCATGAGGCCCATTAGTCATCATCACCAATTTATCTGCCAAAAATAGCGCCTCATCAATATCATGGGTAATCATCAGCACAGTACAACGATTATCACCCCAGATTTTCAGCAATTCTTCCTGTAATTCTTCCTTGGTAATCGCATCTAGCGCCCCAAAAGGTTCATCTAAAATCAGCACTTTCGGACGAATAGCCAAAGCACGGGCGATCGAAACCCGCTGTCTCATCCCCCCAGACATTTGCATGGGCTTCTTTTCCATTGCGTCACCTAATCCCACCATCGCCAAATGTTCCCGGACAATTGCCCGTTTTTCTGCTTCTGGCTTGGTGGGGTAAACTGCATTTACAGCCAGATAAATATTTTCAAACGCAGTCCGCCAAGGTAACAAGGCATAGTTTTGAAACACAACCATTCTATCTGGGCCAGGCTTGGTAATTGGTTCTCCTTCTAGTAGCACTTGTCCAGATGTGGGAAAGTTAAAACCAGAAACCATATTTAACAGCGTCGATTTACCGCAGCCAGAGTGGCCGATAACGCAAAGAAATTCACCTTGTTCAACGTTGAGGTTCACACCATCAAGGACGGTAAATGGTCCTTTCTTGGTGGGATAGACTTTAGAAACGTCCTTAATTTCTAGGAAGGGCTGACGGCTAATTGTGCTTGTAGCGGTGTTGGTAGTTCTTAAGTTGCGGTTTTGCATTTTGAATTATGAATTATGAGTTTTGAATTGATTAAGCTGCTGTTCTTCTGGGTGCATCTAGAACAACTTCGGCAATGGAAAAATCGCGTTTAATTTCTAACCCGTTAAGATAGCTAATTGGATCGTCGGCGTTGAAGGGTTTACCATCAAATAGTTGAATAGGTTGCCGGGTGTAACTAATATCTAAACCCAATTCTCTAGCAGCGGTACTGAAAACACGAACTCGACAAACTCGTTCAACAATTTCTACCCAATTTCTGGGGAAAGGAGTGTCACCCCAACGCGCCAATTGAGTCATAATCCAAATTTGTTCAGTCCGACTGGGACGGTTAATGGCAGACTCAGAATAAAATTGGTGATGGGCATACTCGCGCATCGGATGGTCTAAGTCACAGGTAGCGCCATTGACATCTTCAATTTGGATATACTGAATATCTGTGCTGACATATTCCCGACTTGCTAAAATTTGCCGAATTTCTTGGGCATTGGCAGGATTTGCACAATATTGGCAAGCTTCTAGTAAGGCTTTGGTTAAAGCAATATGGGTATTAGGATAAGTTTCTGCCCAATCTTCTCGCACACCCAGAACTTTACCGGGGTGCCCTAACCAAACTTCTAAGTCGGTAGCAATGGTAAAGCCTGAACCTTCTACCGCCGCGCGATAATTCCAAGGTTCGCCGACGCAATAACCGTCAATGGTTGCACCTTTTAAGTCTACTACCATCTGGGCGGGCGGGATATTTTTCATAGCCACATCATTGTCGGGGTCAATTCCACCTGCTGCTAACCAATAACGTAGCAATAAGTTGTGCATGGATGCAGGATGGACTACGCCCATTCTGTGTTGTTGTTCGCGGGTTTTGAGGAGGTAATTTTTGAAGTCGGATAAGCTGTGTACACCTTGATCGTAAAAGCGTTTGGCTAAGGTGATGGCGTTACCGTTGCGCGTCATAGTCAAAGCGGTGACAACGGGTAAGGGTTCATTTTTATGCCCTCCCAAACTTAACCACATTGGCATTCCTGATGGCATTTGTGCTGCATCTAAATAACCACCTGTCATCCCATCCACAATTCCCCGCCAACTGCTTTCTCGGACTAAGTTGACTTCATCTAAGCCATGTTTGACGAAAAAGCCTTTTTCTTTGGCTATAGCGAGGGGGGCGCAAGCGGTCAGAGGTAAGAAGCCAATATCTAAATTAACTTTTTCTAACCCATGACGAGCGATCGCGGTGGTTTTTCTCGCCCGAATTTTTTTGATGCGTTTTTGTTGGTTGAGGAAGTAAATCATTTCACTCCGCAAGCTGTAGTAACTGGGATGTTCTACTACTTCCATGCGTTTGCGGGGTCTGGGAATATCGACTTCTAAAATGTCACCAATTTTCGATTGTGGCCCGTTGGTTAACATCACAATTCTGTCAGATAACAACACGGCTTCGTCTACGTCGTGTGTCACCATCACGGCGGTAACTTGATTTTCTTCGCAAATTTGCATTAATTGTTCTTGCAAGTTACCGCGAGTCAGCGCGTCTAATGCACCGAAGGGTTCGTCTAATAGTAGTAGTTTAGGACGAATCGCTAAAGCGCGAGCGATCGCTACCCGTTGTTTTTGTCCACCCGATAACATTCCCGGTTGTTTGTCTGCATGGGGACGCAAACCCACCATATCTATATGTTTTTCGACTATGGCTTTGCGTTCGGCTGCTGGCATTCCATTTAAGACTGAATCTACAGCTAAGGCAATATTTTCTCTGACTGTCCGCCAAGGTAAGAGAGAATAATTTTGGAAAACCACCATTCTATCGGGGCCTGGTTTGGTGATTCTTTGTCCTTCCAAAGTCACAAGACCTTCTGTTGGTAAATCCAACCCGGCAATCATATTTAAAAGAGTGGATTTCCCGCAACCGGAGTGACCGATAAGAGAAACAAATTCGCCTTTTCTAATTTGTAAGTCAATACCTTTGAGGGCAATATATTGTCCACCACCGCTTAATTCAAAAACTTTATCAATTCGGTCAACTGCAACAAATATAGACATAGGTTTCAATTCAAGATTCAAAATCAAAATTCAAAGTTCAAAATTAAATATTGGGGATGGTTGATTGCTAATAGTTTGACCAGTCCCCAGCCCCCCGATTCCTACTTTTGTTCAGTAGGTAAAATCCAGTTTTGTAGCGCAGCCATTAGTTTATCTAGTATTAGACCAACAACACCGATATAAACTAGAGCTAAAATAACTTCGCTGACGTTGTTATTTTGATAAGCATCCCAGATAAAAAAGCCAATTCCCACAATACCGGACATGACGATTTCTGCTGCGATAATTGCTAACCAAGCCAAACCAATGGCAATTCTTAAACCAGTAAAAATGTAGGGTAGTGCTGAGGGAATCAGAATGTTGAGAAAGTATTCTTTGCGGCTTAATTGCAGAACTTTGGCAACGTTGTTGTAATCTTGGGGGATTTGAGTTACACCCACCGCAGTATTAATTAGAATCGGCCAAATTGCAGTGATGAAAATCACGAATAACGCTGCTGGTTCGTTTTGGCGTAAAGCTGCTAAGGAAATAGGAACCCAAGCTAAAGGCGGTACAGTTCTTAGTAACTGAAACAAAGGATCTAAAGCCTTAGACATGGTTTTATTCACACCAATCAAAACGCCCAAGCCAATACCAACAATTGCCGCTAAGGTATAACTAATAGCAACCCGCTGGAGACTAGCAAGAATCTGCCAAAAAAGACCTTTGTCAGTTCCTCCTTTGTCATAGAAGGGATACAAAATCAAGATCCAGGTGTCTTGAATAACTTGGATTGGCCCAGGTAATGTAGCACCTGGAGTCCAAGAAAATAATTGCCAAATAACTAGGAAGATAAGTAACGCAGTCGCAGGAGGAAGAAGATTAGGAAATTGCTTTTGCAAACTTGATAAAAAGCTATTATCAAATTTAGGACTTGTGGGACGTTTTTGGGCTAAGGTCATGGATGTTTCCTCAAATTTATGAATGGCTAATGATTAAACGCTGGCTTTTTTGATTTTCAGACTCTTGAGATATTCTTCTGGCTTCTCCGGGTCGAATTTCACGCCATCAAAAAATTCTTCCACTCCACGAGATGTACTGGTGGGAATGTCAGCAGCAGGTACTCCTAATTCTTTAGCAGCTTCTTTCCAAATATCTTCGCGATTAACTTTTTTGATTAATTCTTTGGCTTTGGCTGCACCGTTGTCTAGATAATCTTTGGGCAAAAATCCCCAACGCACGTTTTCGGTGATGAACCATAAATCATGACTTTGGTAAGGATAAGAAACACTGCCTTTTTCATCTTTCCAATAATAAGCAGCCATTGATTTATCATCAATTTTGCGACCATCACCCATGTCATATTTACCTTGGAATGGGTCAGCAAGAACTTCTGGTGAAGATAAGCCAAAATATTTTTTAACAGCAAGAATTTGCGCTGCTTCTTTACGGTTTTCAAACTTATCTAACCATTGCTGGGCTTCCATGATGCCTTTGAGTAAAGCTTTTGTGGCTTTGGGATTTTGGTCAACCCAATCACCTCTCATAGCAAAATATTCTTCGGGGTGATTTTTCCAAATTTCGGCGGTTAATGCAGCCATGAAGCCAATTTTGTCGTTGACGAGGCGAAATGGCCAGGGGTCGCCGGTGCTAAAAGCATCCATTGTGCCGGTTTTCATGTTGGCGACGGTTTGCGCCGCCGGTACGGTCAGCAATTTGACATCTGCATCTGGGTCGATTCCACTTGCTGCTAACCAGTAACGAATCCACAAGTCTTGGTTAACGTGGGGGAAGGTAAAGGCGGCGGTGAAGGGTGTGGAAGATTTGAGTTGCGCTAATAAAGGTTTAGCAGTATCGAGTTTTAAGCTAATACCTTTGTCTAAATGCTTGTTGGCGATCGCAATTCCGTTACCATGTGTAATTAACTGCGCCAACACATACATCGGAATTGGTTGATTACCCTTGGTAATTTTACCTTCTGTAATTAAGTGTGGCATGGGCATTTGCCATTGACCGCCATCAATACCACCTCCAGCAGAACCAATTTCTACGTTATCTCTTGCTGACCCCCACGAAGCTTGCTTAGAAAGTTCTATATCTGTCATTCCATACTTGGCAAAAAAGCCTTTTTCTTTAGCAATAATTAGCGGTGCAGATTCAACAATGGGGATATATCCAAGTTTGGCTTTTGTGGTTTCTGGTTTTTGTTCTGGGCTAATATTAACTACTGCTTGAACGGACGATGTTGTAGAAGCGCCAGCATTACCACCAGGTTCAGGTGGATTTCCTAAACAACCTTTCAGGAATACAGCACTTGCTGACGCTGCGGCTGTGGCAATAAATTTACGGCGAGAAACTTGATTAAAAAATTCTGTCATAAAATCTCCTTAACTAAAAATTTTATTTTTTAACCATGAAGAATCAGGCAAGATAACAACGTGTTTTCTCGCTCTTTAACTAGAAATTATCCATTTCTATCTAGGTATTAAAAATCAGCCATTTTTCTGCAAAAAAGGCTTGCTTGTATACCTGGAACCCTGGTTTAATTTCTTGACGTGGTGTGACGAAGGGACATCACTTAACTAATTGAAATTAGTTTACAGGTTTTTTTGTGAAAGTTGTCAAATATGAAGAGGAATTATTAAATAAATATTAGATTAGACATATAAGTAAAAACTTATATATCTTCTTAAATTATGCCTGACTTCTCTACTCTATAGATTGAGATTTATGATAACCATTATATTTAAATTATGGTTATGTCTTTTTTGACTTAATTAATTAGTACAAGCAAGGAATTCATATATTTGATGTAATGATAACTATCAGATATAGGAATCCGCTTTGATTTGGAGAATTTATTTGCGTGTTGCGCGTTCGCGTTGGCGTTCGCGCAGCGCGTCGTAGACAAGCCTCTCGTAGAGAAGCGTCTCGCAGAGAAGCGCAGTGTAAGCGCGATAGGCAGAGGCAAAGAGAAAACAGGCTTTTTGAGTTGTACCTAGCTAAAAATCAAATATGAGCGCAACATCTTGGATGCCGATGGCTGCGGTATCCCACTTTTAAATCCTTTTATAGCGGTTCTCGTTTACGTGAGGTACACCCTATAGGGGCACGGCAGTGCCCATTGGTGTCAACTTAAGCTAAAAGCCTTTTCAAATCTCGTTTCCAGCAAGAGGCTGGAAATGCAACTCAAAAGCGGCTCTGCCGCCAGCAAAGGAGGCGGAGCCTCTAGGACAGCATTCCCAGTCGGAGACTGGGAACAAGACAACGAGACAATATCTAAAAGCTGCTTCTAGGATGGGTTTCACCTTAAGTTGACACGTATGGGCAGTGCCGTGCCCCTACACCTGGCGATATGATGTTGTACTTAATTAACTCAACTGTGCAACAAGTTGATTTTCCAACAGAGTATCATTTGTCAACAAGTCTTCAACGGTGATTCGCAAAAAGCGTTGATCATCAACTTGAAAGAGAATTTTGATGCGATCGCTTCCAGGATATCCGCCTGGTGTCAATTGGGCAATTGTCCTCGCGCCTTCTTGATCGTTGAGGGGTTTGACGCTGGTTTCATTATTGTCCATACGGCGAGTAATTAAGCGATCGCCATCAAAATAAACTTCAGTACTACCCGTATCTGCTCCCAATTCTCCGATAATTAATTCAATACTAGGCTGATTTTCCACTGAAGCGCCTAAAACTAATTCCACTGGCTGACTCATTGGGTATGCCTGTCCAGCTTTAATCAGAGAATGCCATTTGTGACGCTGATTGCGACGATCCCAGTAGCGGATACCATAACTATGATACAAAAAGTCTTTGATTTGCACGCCTTGTGCTAACTGTAATGCACCTTGAGCGATCGCTTCAAAGGGACGTTCACAACGGATTTTTTCTGGTTCAAAATACTGTTTTATCCATGTCTGCACTGCTGGCAATTGTACTGTGCCACCAACTAACAAAACTGCATTAATATCTGGAAGTTCTATTCCTTGCCGTCTTGCTTGCTGCAACAGTGTCGTCATTGACTCATCTAGTAACTCAAAAAATGCATGTTCTTTGAGGATATCTTCAAATGTATCGCGGTTTAATTCCAGTTCATAGCTTTCAAATGTCTCATCATCAAAATAAACTTCACTCGCTTGGTTTTGAGTTGATAGCTGAATTTTCACCCGTTCTGCCAATCTTGTTGTCAACGGACTTACCGCCAACTCTTGAGTTTTGGCAAAGTAATCTACCAACCAATTATCAATATCAGTACCGCCCAAATTTTGCCCAGCTTTCGCCAGGACACGGGCTGTTTTGACTTTTTGTTTTGAATCTTCAGCTAGAGACTTATTACCCCATTTGAGGAGAAATCCGAGCGGCTTTGTGGTTGCTTGCACGCCTTGATCCAGCCGGACAAGGGATAAATCCAAAGTGCCGCCGCCAAAGTCAATCACCAAGAGAATTTCTTGATCTGCCAAGCCATAGCCCAAGGCGGCGGCTGTGGGTTCATCCAACATCCGCACCTGTTCGACAGGCAGAGCTTGACAAACTTTCCCCAACCAGTGACGATAAGCTTCAAAACTGTCTACGGGTACGGTTAATACAAGAGAATCTAAGCCACCTTCCAGGGATGCTAGTTCTTCAATTACTTGGGTGAGGAACCATTGCCCTACTTGTTCAAAGGTGACAATTTGCCCATCTAGTTCGGGTAAAAAACCTTGGATATCTGCACCAATACCCCGCTTAAAGCTGCGAAAAAATCTAGTTTCGCCCTTGAGGTCAAGACCGCGATCGCGTACTTGTTGCCCTACTAAGACTTGATTTTTTGTTGCATCTTCGACATAAACCAAGCTGGGAATCAGTGGCGGATTGAGACTTTGTTTAATTGATAAACCTGGCAGAGTCAGGGTTTCTGGCTGTTGGGTTACAGGGTTCCAACGAGCAATGACTGTGTTGCTAGTACCAAAATCGATTGCGATCGCCATACTTTATATTTATTCTCTCGCACGAAGAGGCCAAAGCTGCTTTATCTGTGATTATTCTCTATATGGCATCAACAATGCAATTGATAAATCTAACGGTCGTTTGGAAAAATTAAGGAGGCGATGCCTACAGCGGGCTACGCCTACGCAAAATAATGATTTAACCTAAAATTAATGGTTTTGGCATGGCTACTCCTAACTCAATCTTCATGTCGTAACTGCCATGCTGCGCCGCAAGCGGCCCCAGCCCCAGCTAACAATCCGGCACTCATTCCTTGAATAGTTTTTTGGATTGGATCTTGAGTTAGACACTCACTTGTAATTTTACTATCTTCCAAGCAGAGATTACTTTCTGCCCAAGCAGCAGTACCTCCTAAAATTACACCAGTTATACTACAGGAAACGACTAGCAGCAAAAGACGTTGGGTTTTTCTAACCATAGATAGATGTGTCAAAGATTAGAGATAGTGATTGGCTCTCAATTACTTTACACATTCTTGCTAGCAAATGTCAGCTGGTTTCAAGATAAGTGGCTGCTATTCAAAATTTAGAAAATTGTTAAAAAATCTGATTATAACGGTTCCTATTCAGATGCGGTACAACATCAGTATCGCAAGGTGTAGGCCAACATGCCGTGCCCCTACGGGTGTACCTTATGTAAACGAGAACCACTATATACATGCCATTTTAAAAAAATAACCTCTGGGGAAGGGATATCACCAGAAGTTTTTAATAAAGACATTGGAATAGTGAACTATTTTAAACATAAAATTATTGTTTTTACAACACTATTTCCTCCTTCTCAAAAACAGAACAAAGTTAATTTTGCCTGTAATTAAGGATACAAATTGGACTTCTCAATCGCATAAATCATATTTTCACCTCTTTTGAGGCACTAATACAGGCAGTTGACGGGCATCGGCTACGGATTTGGCGTGTTGTCCAACAGTCAAAACATTAAACTGACTGGATATAAGTTCCAAACTTTTGTTCACTATTGCCAGCTTTTTGTAAGTGGGAACACTCATTCCAGGGAAGAATGATAGTTCTGGTACATCCTCTTGACTTACAAAGTCTGTAGGATGCAGTAGCAAAGAAGGCTGCACATGAGTCAGTTTACATAGCCACAGGGCAATTCGCAGGTAGAGTAACGCCACTTCCGAAGAAAATGTACTCAGATACATGATGTAACTAAAGTGAATTGGCACCTTAAAAATTGGCATGGTGGTAACGGGAATTTCAGTGAGTCTATCCTTACCCATGTGCCACTGATAAGGTTTTAGAGGCTGCAAACCCTCTTTGAAACCGCCAAACAAGGCTTCCCGCTTCTTGCGTTCTTCCTTACTGAGTTTACAAGTCATCAAATAATATGCTCGTGCGATGGGCCCCAAAAATGTGGGAAAAGTCGAAGCATCATATTCGTATCCCCGTCGTGCTAAGACTTTCAATACCGCAGGAGAAAAACTGTATCCAGGCCCCCGGAAGCCGATAGGATGTTGATGAGTGACGCGCTTGATATGTTGTTCGGCTAAGGCTACCTCTTGTTCAATCTCATCCTCTGAATACAAATGTAGCCAAGGATCATGATAAAATGAATGATTGCCAATTTCGTGACCGGCGCTAGCGATCGCTTGTAATGCCTTGGTGTTCTTTTCTAACGCTGCATCCTGGCCCACAATGAATACTGTGATTGTCAAATCCCATTGCTGGAGAATCTCTAAGAAACGAGGGACTGCGATATCCAGGTAAGAGGGGAAAGTCTCCCAACCCGGAGCACCCTGATTTTTTAGATAAGACCAAATATTATCCAAGTCTAAAGAAAGGCTGGCTATTGGTTTGTTTTGTTGTCGCTTGCTTTTCATTATGAGTTCAAGTATTTGGACAATTTTAAACGTAAATATAATGTTAGGTTTGGGCTTTATCGGTCAAGTTTTGTTCTTCGACTCAGGGCTATTTTTATAAGAAATCTCAAGCCATAAGATTTGCAGTTCCTAATTTTCAAATTCAAGAGTGACTTTAAGAGCAGCATTCTGTAAGCGTAGCCCATCGTAGACATAGCTTAGATTGACACTAACAAGTTTCCCATATTTGTCAAATTCTACTGCTCTAAAAGATATTTCCGGTGAATTAGATAATGGGTTTTCAGCGCTTCTTTGCTCTCAACTTGATCGACCCTTCAGACAACTTTTTATCCTGATATTTAATTACTGGTCATCAATATATCATAACAAAGACGCATTTAAACGTATATAAATAAGTTTTAGCGATGGAGCTAGATATATGAAGTTATTGATAATTTAGATGCTCAATTTCTATTCTCACTTCCAATAAAAAGCGATTTTACAAAAAATATTCTTTACATCTTAGATATTGATTTGCTGCCTCTGAGTCAAACACATTGCAATTCCCTTTTCATAGTAAGCTGCCTCATTAATGAAAATCGGCCAAACGGTAGATACTCCCTCATAAATAATTGTTTTATTATCAAAGGTTATAAAAATTGGATCTCCTGGGTTTAAGGCTTGATAATCCTTGTCCTGAAGCTCTGGATGAATCATTCCAAAGATTGTCCCATCCGGTTTTTTGGGATAGTCCACAACTGATAAGTGCTCATAGAAAATCAATGTTTCGTTATTTGATAGAATTTCACCCTGGTTAAACTGTTCTAGATAGTCGAGAATCGCATAAACAAGTTCCTCTGTTTGTTGGAACAGCGTTGCTTTTAAGAGTCCTTGGGCAATAGGGCCAACCTCGATCGCAAAGCCTAATTCGCACAGGGAATTTACAAATGGGTTTTGTTCAATTGATTTAAAAGAGCAGCGATAAACCCTAACCAAAGGATTAATCTGGGTTAGATAAGCAGCCAATTTCAAGTTTAAAGGATGACTATTTACCAAAATAATTGTCAAACCCATATTAGCTGTAGTACTATGCAAGTCTAAGATAAAATCTGCTTGGTTATCTCTGTTTAATACTAGGGTGTTCTGAATTGATTTAGCTTGCAATTCTTCGTAACTGTTTAAAGTCGGATCTTGTAAATCTTGCTTGAGAAAACAGCGATTTAAATCTTTCTCTACATATCGCCTCCCTGCTGCAAAAGCATTAGGATTTGCTAACAGGGTGACTGTTTTAAAACTTGGTCTATTAATTAAATCGGGAAACTGGGCAAATTTTTGGGTTAAGTAGGCCCCGGTAAATTCATTGCCATGAGTTCCACCGACAATTGCAACTCGATTAATCTGGTTCACAATTACATCTACTCCAGAATGAAGCCATCGAGGTATCAGTTCTCAATGTACCTTATGAAGCATTCACTGTGCTGATGCGATCGCGCCCATGTGGTTGATAAAGATAAGACATATCAGGGCCATTGGGAATTATCCCGCCCGGATTGAGTGGGAATAGGTTCCCGTAGTAGTCCCGCTTCACACTTTCTACATCGCAGGTGTCAGCTACACCAGGAAGCTGATATAAATCACGTAAGTAAGCTCCCAGGTTTTGATAGTCTCGAATTCGCTGCCTATTGCACTTAAACAACCCATAGTAGGCACTATCAAACCGAAATAACGTTGTAAATAAACGGACATCTGCGAGTGTGAGATTGTCCCCACACAGATATCGACTAGTTTGCAATGCAATGTCAATCTCATCAAGAGTTGCAAACAGTTCGTTGCAAGCTTGATTGTATGCTTCTTGGCTTTGGGCAAAGCCGCAGCGATACACACCGTTATTTACTGCGTGATAAATCTTCTCATTCCACCAGTCAATTTTTTCTTTAAGTGCTTCTGGGTAAAGATTCAGGGTGGGATTGTTGGCGAACTCGTTAAACTCAGAGTTCAGCATGACGATAATCTCTGAACTCTCATTGTTGACGATAGTTTTAGTTTGGTTATCCCATAAAATTGGAACTGTAGAGCGTCCACTGTAACCAGGTTGTGCCAGCTGATAAAATTCAGCCAGTGTGCGACAACCTTCTTCTTCCTCGTTGAATATCCAACCGCCTTCAATGGGAGAAGGAGAGACGATACATACTGATATTACCGCTTCGAGTTTTTTGAGCGATCGCACAACTAGGGTTCGGTGCGCCCAAGGACAGCCCAGCCCAACATAGAGTTTGTAGCGTCCCGCTGCTGGTGGGTGGGGATTTCCCTCTTCTTTACCGATGAACTTCCGAAACTGGCTATTAGGACGAATATACGCTCCCGACTGATTACTAGGAGCAAGCTTTGACATCATAATCTTCCACATAGTCGTCCAGACAAACTTTCCCAGCCAGATAATCAGCTTGGGAGGTAGTGTTCTGCCCTTTTTCTTGGGAAGATTTTTCTCGTCATCCATTGGAGTTGAGTTGCTCATGGTGACAATCTTGTTTTGGGAGTTCTTTAAGCTAATCGTATCAAATTTGCGTAGGCGTAGCCCGTCGTAAACATCGCAGCTAAAACCTTTCCCTCAGAAAGGCATCAAATGTAAACCTATCTGGTAGCGAAGTTTGTGCCCCTGCTTTTGTTGTCGCCAAAGCACCGGCTGCTGCACCCCAAACAACTGCTTGATGTAAAGAAAGTCCTTCAAAAAGTGCCGCCGTTAAGCCACCATTAAAAGCATCGCCAGCAGCTACAGTGTCAACTGCATGAACTGAAAACGCGGGTACAAAAAACTTCTCCTCAGCAGTGGCACAAAAAACACCTTTAGCACCCAGTTTGACGATCGCACATTTCACACCCCGTTGTAATAAAACTCCAGCTGCTTTGGCTGCAAGTTCTTCTCCATCCACAGGAAAACCCACTAACTGCGAGGCTTCAACTTCATTCGGTGTAATAATGTCCACTAACGGGTAAAGTTCATCTGGAAAATCAGATTGTGCAGGTGCAGGATCGAGAATTACCCTTGTATTGGTTTTTCTGGCGGCTTTAGCGGCTGCAACCACGGCATTAATTGGAATTTCTAATTGTAAAAGCAGTGCTGTCGCTTCTGGTAATAAATGGGACAATCGCTCGACATCTTCTTGATTGACACACCCATTTGCACCAGGAATGACAATAATTTGATTTTCCCCAGCATGATTTACGGCGATGATGGCGACTCCAGAACTAACAGTCTCATCCACGAAAATATTGTCAATCTGCACACCAGATGATTGCAAATTGTTGACAAGTTCTCCCCCAAAACCGTCTGCACCTACACGCCCCACCATGTGAGTAGGAATTCCCAATTTTGCTAATGCTACGGCTTGATTAGCTCCTTTACCTCCCGAAACTTTAAAAAATTTTTCTCCTAGTAACGTTTCTCCTGCGACTGGTAACCTGGGTGCTGTTGCTACCAAGTCTATATTTATGCTGCCGAAGACGATAATACTCATGATAGGTATTTTTGTTGATCTTAAAGTCATTCAGCCTAATACTACAGGAAGCGATCGCAACGGTTCAAACAACTAAATATCTATCATTAACAATACCTTGTCCTTTAGGAAACGCTACGCAAACGCCAATTTCCGGGTATCTATCTTTTGGCGAAATATAGGAATCATATTTGATTTCTGAAAAAATCTAAGTATTTGTAGGGTGTGTTAGGCGTAAGCCGTAACGCACCAAAGCCTTAAGAATGGTGCGTTACGCTGTCGCTAACGCACCCTACGTATCTTTTCAAAAATCAAATACTAGTCCTATATCGTCATTCATTTAATTCCATCAATTCTTTTGTTTTCAAATCAGCCGCTACAGGTAGAGAACATCCTTGAATCTGAGGAGAGATAGAGCAAATCGCATCTGTCGTTGTTTCAAAACAATTTGATAATCCAATTGTTTTTAACAATCCTGTGCGTTCTAGTAGTTGTTGGACTTCGGGTTGTAAACCTGTGAGAATTAAGCGGCAATTGTGCCGTTCCAAATCGTGGTAAATATCCTCTAAAGCTACTAACCCAGTTGTGTCCATATTTGGTACAAACCGCAACCGAAGAATTAAATACTTCACTTCCGGTTCATCGCGGAGAAAAGTAGCAAACCGTTCAGCAGCACCAAAAAACACAGGGCCATCTACCCGATAAACAGCAATTTCTTTACCTAATTCCAGAGGAGTACCAGGGGGAAATACTTCGGTTTCAGGTATTTTGACTAGGCTTAAATCGCTCATCCGTTTGATAAACAATGCTCCGGCTGCAATCAATCCCACTTCGACAGCGAGAACTAAGTCAAACAAGATTGTTACTAGCCAGGTGAGAATCATCACTGCAAAGTCAGAGTAGGTAGCACGCATCAATAAACCAATGGCTTCCCACTCAATCATCCGCACGCTAACTACCATCAGAATGCCAGCAAGTGCTGCTAAAGGAATCTGTGCAGCTAGGGGTGCTAAAGTTAAAACAATAATGGCTAAGGCAACGCCGTGAATTACTCCAGATAGTCGGGTTTTGCCGCCAGAACGGACATTGACAACAGTCCGAGCGATCGCACCTGTTGCGGGTATGCCACCAAAAAATGGGATAATAATATTTGCTAACCCTTGACCAATTAATTCGCGATCGCTATTGTGTTTTTCGCTCACCGTCATCCCATCAGCCACCACCGCCGACAGCAACGATTCAATACTTCCCAGTGCTGCTAAAGCCAAAGCTGGATTAATCAGTTCCCGAATCACGCTAAAATCATTCCAGTGGGGAATACCTTGGGGCATCGGTAAAGATTGTGGAATGCTGCCAATTGTGGGTACATTCAAATGGAAATAAGAAGCGATCGCTGTTGCCAACACCAACCCCATTAAAGAACCCGGTATTGTAGAATTAATCCTGGGCCACAAAACTGTGGTTGCAATCACCACTATTGCCAACCCAACAGCAGCCAAGTTTAAAGCTTCTACATGAGTGAGACTTTGCCAAAGTCCGGGCAGAAAATGTTCACTACGCGGTAGTTGTAAACCGAAGAAATTATTTAATTGACCACAAAATATAATCACGGCAATACCATTGGTAAAGCCTGCCGTCACTGGATAGGGAATAAACTTCACTAGTTGTCCAAGTTTGGCAACCCCCAAGGCAATTTGGATAATCCCAGCCATCACCCCAGCAATCCAAACTTTCTCAATGCCGTACTTGGCGACAATTCCCACCAAAACCACAGCCATTGCACCTGTTGGCCCTGTAATCTGTACTGACGAACCACCAAAAATTGCCGCTACAATTCCCGCCACAATAGCGGTGTAAAGTCCAGCTTTTGGTTCTACTCCACTTGCCACCGCAAAGGCTAAAGCCAAAGGCAAGGCTACCACGGCTGCTGTCAGCCCTCCCGTAAAATCGCCACGCAGTCCACTAAACAAGCGACTCAGACGCTGTGGTTCTTCGAGAATATCAGATATTGCCATATTCAGTTTTAACTCTTATACACAATTTTTTGATGCATACATAGATGTGGTATGCAGGCAATTCACCATAATACCCGGAACCTCGAAGAGCCTGCGGGCAAAAACTCCTTTATTATAGACATCTCCGAAAACAGTCAATATTATATTGTCATTAGCTTGTAGCGTCCAGTCTTGAAAAATCCGCCCTAGGTTTTAGATGAAGCTACCTCGGCGATGGATAATGAGACAGAAGTGGCAATCCAGCGATCGCGTAGCGTACCGTAGGTAATCGATCATCATCCTTCCACCATGTGCAATGCCGATTGCATTTGTGTCATGGAACATGGGAAATTAGTAGAATCGGGAACCCATGAGCAACTGTTGGAGAAAGATGGCATTTATTCAAGTCTCTGGCGTGTACAATCAGGCTTAAGATAACTTTCATGCCTTCTTTGTCTCTCAATTACGAATTACGTTAGCGTAGCGGTAGCGAGTCCTCGAGCGTCCTTACGAATTACGAATTATTTATGTTTTTTGGTAATAGTCAACCAGAATCAGGTGATACCAAGTGGCGTCGCCAGTTGGATAAGTTTGTCAAAGCAAATCAGCAAGAGTTGGCGGCGCTGTTTTGGGGATTGTGGTTAGCAAATGGTGACAGTCAGGGTACTGTTGGTATTGATTTGCAACCAACGCCGCATTTTGTTTATTGTCCGAAAGAGCAGATAGAGAATTTAAATATTAAAGTTGAAAATCGGCTGCAAGAAATTTTGGGAATTGTCGAGAATCACAAGCCAGAAATGGAAGTTGTGATGATTGGTATTGGTAAGGGCGAAATTAAGTTAATTCAGTTTGCACCGGAACCAGCACCACCGATTTGTTTTGAGCAAGTTGGTAAGGATGTGGATGGGTTATTAGATGTGCTGGAACAGCGGATGAGTGAGGAGATTGTTTTTTAACGCAGAGGAACGCTAAGGAAGAGAAAGAACTCTAATCGGGGAAACCTAGTAAATGCGAAGGGTGCTAAAGTACCCGCGTCGTTTTTCCTCACTGCTTGAAAGCCAGAGGGTTCCTAAACTTCCGTGAGGTTTTATGAAAGAGATCAAAAATAAAATTACAAATAAATTAGAGCAATTATTGGAACAATGGTTAGTGCCTCGTCTGGTAAGCTGGGGAGAATACATAGAAACCAAAATCAGGCGCTACAAGCATCAAGAACTGAAGAGTCAATTAAAATTTTGTGGCTCTGGTCTACGATTTAAACGAGATATTAAAATTGACCATCCGCAAAATGTATCTCTGGGAAACAAAGTCTACATTGGCCCTAATGTTGTATTAGATGGTCGTGGTGGAATCACAATTGGCGATAACACAACTCTTGGTTTTAATGTTGTTATTCTCTCCGCTAACCATGACTATCAAAGTAATGATTTACCCTATGAACATAATGTCTATATTCATAAACCTGTTGTCATTGGCCGCAATGTTTGGATTGGCGGAAATGTCCTAATTATTCCGGGAGTTTCCATTGGAGATGGTGCAATTGTAGCGGCTGGTACGGTTGTAAATACTAATATTGAACCTTTAGCAATTGTTGGAAATCAACCGATGAGAACAATTAAATACCGCGATAAAGAACATTATCAAAAACTCGCCGATAAGCAAGAAAGTCAGGATAATTCGTAATGACGCTCCTACGTCGCTACCGCTACGCTAACGTAATTCGTAATTATTGCGCGATAGTAGGGTGGGTATTTTAACCCCCACCCTACTTGCCTAAACTAGGGCTGGTGTATTTGCACGCTTAACTTGAGGTGTTGCAATCATTCGCATTCCGGGCGGTGCGGCTATAGTTAACCCACGGCGTACAGGGCGCACAGGACGTTTATTCACTAGCGATACTTGAAAATCCGACAAAACAGTTGCCAAGACAATTTTCATTTCATACTGGGCAAATGCCATCCCAATACAGCGACGATTACCGCCACCAAAGGGTAAATATTCGTATGGTGAATATTGTCTTTCTAAAAAGCGTTCTGGTTTGAACTGCTTGGATTGTGGGTAAACTTCTTCCCGATGATGCGCTAAATAAATACTGGGGACTATTGCCGTTCCCTCTCGCAGTTCGTAGCCCATAATTTTAATTGGGGTCTTCACAATCCGCACGAAAGCAGTCATGGCAATTGGGTAAATTCGCAATGTTTCTTGGCACACTGCTGTCAAATAGGGCAATTTAGCTACACTACTCAAATCGGAGTTAACTCCAAGGGTGTTGAGTTCTTGTAGCAATTTCTCCCGCACCTCTGGTAAATGGTCAATCCAGTAAAAAGCCCATGTCAATGCTGAAGCAGTAGTTTCATGTCCCGCAACTAACAACGTCATCAACTCGTCGTGTAATTCTTCATCTGACATCCCTTGACCATCATCATAACGAGCAGCCATCATCAAACTCAGGATATCTTGGCGATTTTGCTCAGATTCTGCCCGACGTTCTCGAAGCAAAGCATAAATAAGTTGATCAATTTTTTGCCGTTGTTGCAAAATCCAACCCCACGGACTCCATGCACCGAAATCTTTTTGCATGAATCTGAGAAAGAAGGCGCTAGACATTACAGGTGAACTGATGAAGTCTAGTAAATCACTTAGCGATCGCCTCAGTTCGTCAAACAGCTCTCCTTCATTTAAACCAAATACAATCCGCAGAATAACACGCAAGGTGATTTCTTGCATCGACTCACGGATATTAAAAGGCTTGCCAATTTGCCATTCATTACTGACCTGTCGGGTTATTTTTTGGATATCCTGACCATAAGCCCGCATCCTTTCGCCATGAAACGGAGGAGCTAGTAGTTGCCGTTGGCGTTGGTGGCGATCGCCATCTGATAACATAAAGGAGCGATCGCCAAGCAAAAATTTTAGTCCTATGTTCCCCCTGCCAGCCTCAAAATGGCTGGAATCAGCAGTAAAAATCTGCTCAAGGGCTTGGGGTTGACTAAAATACACAATATGGTTATCAGACCGACTACTCCTGATCGTGAAAGTGTCACCATAGATTTTGGCAAAATCATCCACATATTTTACAGGCTGACCAATAAACTTGATCATCCGCAACCAGCGCGGCATTTGAGGCCCATCAGGCAGATTGTAAGTTGGTGTCATAGGAGTTTGTGGAGTTGATAGCTTCTGAATTTTATTGTTACGAGTTTTCATGTTATTTAGGGGTACACAAAGCGGTATATTCTTGTAATAGCAATTTAAAAAATGATTTCGACAAATGGAGCGCCCAAACCGATAACCACTAGCTCTTTCATAATCCAAAATCCAAAATCTAAAATGGTATAAGGCCGCATCGGAACCAAGCAGTGCCAAAAATCATCGCTATTCTCAACGGTAAAGGAGGAGTCGGTAAAACGACTACCGCAGTCAATCTGGCTGCAAATTTTGCGAAGAAAAAGAAGGTACTGCTGATTGACGCAGATATTCAAGGTTCTGCCAGTTGGTGGTTTGGGCGCAGTCAGCAGGGAATGGGATTTGATTTATCTCAAGAAACAGATCCCGCACTTTTAGGTGATTTAGGAAAGATAACAGGTTACGATTTAGTAGTGGTGGATACGCCTCCCGCGCTGCGCTCTGAAGCATTAGTGGCGGTAGTTGCGATCGCAGATTATCTAGTTTTGCCTACACCCCCAGCCGCAATGGATTTAGCTATCCTCGTGGAAACAGTCAAGGAAGCCGTCATCCCCGTGGGAACCCTCCATCGGGTACTGCTTACCAAAGTCGATACGCGCAGTATTGGGGAAGCAGTAGAAGCAAAAAACACTCTGACTCGATTAGGTATTCCTACTTGTAATACCTTTATCCGTGCCTATAAGGCTCATGAACGAGCAGCACTTGAGGGTGTAGCGATTAGTCAATGGCGAGGAAGTAATGCACGGGAGGCGGAGTTAGACTACCGCCGTGCAGCTGATGAATTACAGCGTGATTGGAGAAAATAATAATGGCTAGGAAACAAAGTCTCTCTGACTTACTACAAGAAGAGGCGCAAAAATTTACACCCCAAGAAGGTGAATCTGCAATTGAAGTTACAGCAGAAAAAATTGTTGAAGAACAGGCTTCATCTGATGAGGAATCCTCAACACAAACACCTGAGCCAAATTCTACTAAGCGCACAAGCCCAACTAAAGCTGATTTAGAAGCAACTGTTAAAGAGTTGACAACTAATCTAGAAACAAGCCACAAAAAAGAAGCATCTCTTGGACAAGAAATTGCTGATTTGCAATCAAAATTAACTAAACAAAAAACATTAACATCGGAACAAAAAACCCTAGCAGAACAGCTAACAAAAGAACTTGACGCAACCAAAAAAACAGCACTGCAACTAGCAGAAGCGAATTCCAAGCTTATAGAAGAAATTAATGCTTTAAAACAAACGGCAGAAGATAATTCTAAACTTGCTGTAGCTGTAAAAGGAACTAGTGCTATAAAACCCGTAAAAGAACACTACAATCCACTTAACTACAAAAAATCACATCGCTCTTCAGAAACACTAGCTCAAAATCAACCACAAAATCAACCAAATGTGTATCCTGAGAGTTCTAATGAGATGTGGTTACTTGACTAGTACAGCTTGGTCAAAATCCAGTTAACTACGATTAACCAGACTTAACAAGGGGATTTTTCCCCTTGTTAAAGGTAGGCGAACTTCCGCCACAGTATACTAGAGTCAGTCAATCAGATAAAGCCTACTTACTAAGTGATAAACTGCGTTCCCTAAAATTCTGTGAAAGTAACAGTATTAAAGAGAAAAATAGTGGCTCTGACAAAAGCCATTAGCAATATGTCAAAAACTTTACAGATAAGCGTTACAGAAAACTTGTTGAGAGTTGCGCTACCTTGATACTCAACTATACTGTTGTAGCGCGTTCCCGTTTACATCCAACAAATTGCAATAGCTACATCAGATTTCTTGGGTTTCAACTACAATTATCGAAAGCCTAAAATATGCTGCGCAGTAATTTGTGGTTGTTCCAGGTGTGGGAGATGACCACAATCTTGAATCCAAACGAGAGTACTGTGTGGAATTCCTCTTTTAAACCTCATGGCATCCTTAGTACCTAAAATTTTATCGGAATCACCCCATAAAATTAGCGTCTGTTGCAAAATTTCTGATAATTTTTTAAATCTAAAAGCACTGTAACCACCACTTTTAGTGAAAGTAATCAAAGCTTGATGCCAACTGGGCATTTGTAGGTGTAATGCGCCACAACATAGCGCATCGACAGAGGCAAGACTTTGATTTTTATATCCAATGCGGGAAACGCGATCGCGCACTTTCAGATTACTCAAAAATTGAGTTGCTAAATAATCCAATGGGGGAAACATTAATTTACTTAATGGTGAACCACCCGCCAACCCCGCACTGTCAATTAACACCAGCTTTTTTACCACTTCCGGGTAAGTCAACGTAAAATCAATTGCAGTCGCACCCCCCATCGAAGCGCCCACCAAAATTACAGGTTGGTTAATCAGGCTTTTCCAGAAATAATAAAGATGGGTTTTAATCGCAGTTGGGCTATAAGCAATTCCTGAGAGTCTATCTGTAAAACCAAAACCCAACAAATCGACTGCCCATGTTTCATTATCTCCAGAGAGTAGTGGCAAAAGCCGCCGAAATTCTAATACAGAACTATCAAAGCCATGAATTAATAAAATAGGAGTTCCACCACTCCCTTGCTTGACATAGGTCGTAGTAACTGGTTGATTAATTAAAGTAGTAGCGATCGCAGTTGTTTGAATACTTTGAGCTAGTGCGATCGAGGCAGATTCTGTCAGTTGCCCAACTGCTTGAGGAAGAAAATTCGGAAACATACATCAATATTTTAGTCCATAGACTACAGACTACCTCTAGAACAGCGAGTTGTGAGTGGTGAATCGGCAAATACCCACTCTTTTAGAATTTTTAGCATCAAAGAAAGTTTTCCAAAATGTCAAAATTGGGACTAAAGCCACGTACAATTAATATCGCCTATCCCTTAATCCAGGAGCTAATGCCATGCCAATGGCCGTTGGCGTAATTGAAACTTTAGGTTTTCCTAGTGTCTTAGCAGCAGCTGATGCAATGGTCAAAGCTGCCGCAGTTACAATTGTGTATTATGGTCAAGCCGAAAGCGCTCGCTTGTTAGTCGCTGTTCGGGGACACGTTTCTGAAGTAAATAGAGCTGTTGAAGCCGGAATCGCCGCTGGAGAGCAAGTAAAAGTTGGTACAGTAATCACCCACTACATAGTTCCCAATCCACCGGAAAATGTGGAAACTATATTACCAATCCATTTCACTGAAAAATCAGAACCTTTCCGCATGTTCTAAGCAATTTTGCTATCAAAATCTGTAGCGAAGCTTCGTACAATTAATTTGTAGCCTCGGTGTTTATTCATACAGGAGATTAATTATGTCATTACAGGCAATTGGAGCACTTGAAACAAAAGGTTTCCCTGCGGTGCTAGCAGCAGCAGATGCTATGGTAAAAGCTGGTCGAGTCACCCTCGTTGGTTATATCAGAGTGGGTAGCGCCCGCTTTACAGTTAATATTCGTGGTGATGTTTCTGAAGTAAAAGCCGCTATGGCTGCTGGTGTTGAAGCCGCAGAAAATGTCTATGGCGGTACACTAGAATCCTGGGTAATTATTGCTCGTCCCCATGAAAACGTTGAAGCTATTCTGCCAATTGCTTACACAGAACAAGTCCAACAGTATCGAGAATCTGTAGAAAATCCCATTGTGAGATCATCGAATGGTCTATAGAGTCAACCCTCTGCGGGAGAATTCAAAATTAAAAACGAAGAATCCCCATAAATGAATTTAAAGAGAAGTCTCTTGTAAGGCTTCTTACATTAAAGCTTTTGAAGGTTGCATTCTTTCTGTTTTTATATTTTGCATAAGTTGAATTTTGAAGCAGAGGGAAAGCAACAGTCAAAGTCAATAGTCAAAATCAATATTGACTGTTGACTATTCATTTTTGGAAAGATAAAACTTTTAAGAATAACTTGCCAATCTTAGAGACACAGTTGTGGATAAAAGCTTCTTTAGAAAGGATAAATTTGCCATCAATCCCTATTATTGAAAATAGTGAACGCCATGTGGAATACTGAGGTTGATTCCACGCCATAGCTATAGTATTTATCCAAAAGTTTCTTTCTTTAATATGTATGCTTAAATTACGTATATACACTTAAATAAAATAATAAAAAATTAAGAAGTTTAACTTAATACAATACAGTTAATGCTTGATCTTACCTAACCCTCCTTAAAAAGTAGGGAATTAAACCCATTTTAAGGGGAGCCAGCGCGGTCTTCTCCCTTTGAGAACAGGGGAAACGCTCTAGCGCATAGTCTTGTCTACAACACGCTACGTAACCGAGTGTCTGGAGGTTTACTCCATAAGTAAGTGGATTGGGTTGGGGGATCTTTCGGGTAAAAAAGATCACTAATACTAAGCGTATTGAGATTTAATTAAGTATCCTACTACGTAAGGGATTGTATAGCGTTGAAACTTATACGGCTGAAATAACGTCTCAATATTGAGTTAAATTAGATTCGTTCCTCGGCTCGGTTACACAATATTAGGTTTCCCCAACCCATCTCCTGCAAAGGTGTATGGTCACCACTCTAGGTAGATTTCTGTTCTCAGTTCAAAAACATAACTTTACAAAAAGATTAAATTAACAGAATTGGCTCAAACGCCTCATAGGTATGGTTTTGGGGAATTTTGAAATTGAAAATAAAACATCAATGTAGAAATTTCTGCATAATTTTAGTGAATTAAGACGTAATAAAAGTGGAATCACTGGGATATTTTCATGATTTTCATGAAATCCGGGGCAGCTGCCAGTTAAACAATTAGGTGGGACAAATGGGGGTTGTGATGCAAACTTCAAAATTGAGTTTCGAGGAGCGCAATCTCGCTATGACAAAGGATGTGGAAAAACTAGCTCTAGATTGGCAGAAACGCTTGGCTGAGGAATGTCCAGATCAAAATGAAGCTGCTAGGCAAAGTATTATTCTCTGGCTGTTGGGATCTGACTCAAAACGATTTGATCTGTTGAACCCTAAAGAACTAGATATCGCCAAGCAAGCGATGGAATATCGCTGGAGGATTTTACGTCAACGCTATTTGGGACTAGGGCGAGAACGTGCTTATCGCAACTTGATAACGCGATTGGGGAGTTTAGTGACATTACGGAATAAAATTCAGACTTGGGTTGCCCTTAGCCGCGATCGCCAGCGTAGTGTCATAGATGTATTGCAAGAAGTACTTCAAGAGTTACTGCAAACTGATGCCTATATGCAACAACAAATGGCTGATATTGCCAAATATACAACCGATAGACGATTAGGGGATGCTCTGCTATTTGCCTGTGTGGAAGAATATTGTTTGCGACCAGTCCGCAATCAACCCCTATTAGCTTATCGGTTTGTAAATTACTTGCGTCGCACTCAGCGCGGTGGCTTAACCCAAGTGCCAGGCCGTGACTTAATTAGGCTAGTGTCAGAAGAAGTTCTCACAGACGACAGTGACAATCGAGTTAACTTAGTAGATAGTCAGGCGATCGCAGAATATCAAGAAGCACAACAGCTAGAAGAACAACAAGCGCTGCGTCAGTCAGTACAAAAAGAATTTGAAAATTATTTACAAGAAAATTTGGGGACAGACGCAGTAGAGTGGCTACGACTGTATTTGCAAGGTAAGTCCCAGGAAGAGATCGCTCACAGATTAAATAAACAGACTAAAGAAGTATACCGTCTGCGAGAAAAAATTAGTTACCACGCCGTGCGTGTCTTTGCCCTCAAAGGGAAACCAGAACTCGTAGACAGCTGGCTCTCAATTTCCTTGCAAGAACATAACTTGGGATTAACACAAAATCAATGGCAGCAACTTTATGAAAAATTGACTCCTCTGGGGCGGCAGATTCTAGATTTGCGGAGAGCGGGTAACTCAATAGAAGTAATAGCCCAACAGTTAAAACTTAAAACTCATCAAGTGCTAGGCGAATGGACAAAAGTCTATCTTGCTGCCCAAGCGTTAAGAACCCAGGAGTAGGCTGTGAGACATATAGTTGATCAATTCAGATGGTGTGCGAAAGTAGGAGATGGGGAGCAGGGGAGAATTCATAACAAGTTTCTCCCCTCTCCCCCTTTGCCTTTTTATCCCCTCATGTCTGAGTTACTAAAGTAGAAGGTAACTCAGTATTATACTTAATCTACATCTGAAATTAATCTTCTACTTACGTCTACTTAGGTATATATAATTTAAATTTTAACAATCCAACAAAGTATCTTTATTAACTACCTACTATATTAAAGGCAAAATATTATATAAGTAAACACCAAGCAATCAAACCTATGTTGTCTTCAGAGGGCGAACTAAATGATACCGCAGCAAATAGACAGCAAATGCTAACTGCCGCTCAAATAAAGTGGGAGGAAGAAAGCGATCGCGAGCAAATATTCCAACTGATTGATAGTCTTTTGTCTTTTGAAGCTTGCCTCTACCACCAGATTTTGCCCTTAGGATTAGAAGACAAAAACCTCTTGCTAGGTATGGTTCATCCACAAGAAGGCGAGGCACTAGATTATGCTGGTCGCATTTTGTCTTATATCAATTGCACAATGGTGATTGAAGCGATCGCAGCCGACGCTCACCGCAGAATACTATCAGCCTACCTCAACCATAAGAATACATCCCAGCTAGATGCCCAACAAGTGCATCAGCCAACAGCGGACTCTCCTCCAAATAGCCCAGCTAGCATTGCTGACAAACCTTTTGCCTCCATAGATGCCGGCTCAGAATCAAATCAGCAACCAATATTGATGGTGTTTCAGACACAAAAACGTCAACATTCTGGGCAGCGGGTAGACTTGCCTCCTATCCCAGAGCTAGATCAGTCATCTCAAAGTACGACATTCTTGACCCCTATTTCCAGAGGTCAAGAGGGAGACACTTCCGAAGCCCCACCACCAAAAAATTTACCTATTTTGCCCACGCAAGTTCCCGAACTATTTAGTCCTATTGAGGTGCTGCCAACGCTACCACCCAAAAAATTACTAGAAGAATTACTAGGGCGAATCCTGGCTGGGGGAATTGGTAGGCTGTACTTAGAAAGACAAGCTTACGAAGGCAGAATATTGTGGAGTGACAATGGAGTTTTACAGTCTGTATTAGACAAACTACCGCTCTCAGTTTTCCAAGGAGTACTGAATGAATTAAAGCGGTTTGCTTCCCTGCCCGTCACCACGATTGCAGAACCAAAACAGGTAGAAAAAGAATACATATATCAAAAAAACCGCTTATTATTACGCTTGCGAGTCATGCCGGGAATCTACGGCGAAGAGGCAACACTCCAAGTCTTGCGGGGAGCAGCATTAAAGTTCTATCAGCAACAACAGTTAGCGCGTCTGGGCCGCGATGCCTTAGGAATTTCTCAGCAACTTAGCTTCAAATTACATGAACTACAAGAACGGCTTTTCCTGAATCCCAGCCTTGACTCTCAGCAATTAGAGGCTTTAGTTACCCTGAATCAACTAGTGAAAAATTTAGACCAACAGGTCAAAATACTGGTACTAGATAGCAATCCACCAACAAACAGCAAATCATAGGTCTGTCAGTGAAACCGCTGATTTCGATCACATACATAATTGTTATGTTGTAATGGAACTCTAGACTGATAAACCTTAGAGCTTCATCTCAAATCAATACAAATTTTGCGATCGTATTCTGAGTAAGATTACGGTTTAAACAAACTTATAGTAGCAAAGTTACTTTCCCGCTCTTGAATCCATTTCTTGCAAATATTTCATGCTAACTGAGGTTTTTAGTGAACTTTTCCCCTTGATGAGTACAGCCAATCCACAGACTTTGGAATGGCTGCTCAACGTTGCAATTGAACATGAATACCCATCTGGGCGAGCTGTTGTGATGGAAGATGCCTGGGGTAACGCCGTTTACTTCGTGGTTTCTGGTTGGGTCAAAGTCCGGCGTACTGTCGGGGAAGATTCAGTAGCTCTGGCAATTTTTGGCCGTGGCGATTTTTTTGGAGAAATGGCAATTTTGGATGAATCTCCCCGCTCAACTGATGTCATCGCCCTTTCACCTGTGAAATTACTTAGTATCTCCAGGGAACGTTTTATTCAAATATTGTTTAAAGACCCGCAGTTACATCACCGCATGTTGCAACTGATGGTGCGGCGATTGCGGCAAATTAACCTGCGTTTACAAATGCGGTCTTCACCACCGGCGGTTAAACTCGCCCATACCTTAGTGACTTTAGGCGAAAGTTATGGGCAGGAATCAGACTTAGGAAGAGAAATTTTTAACATTCCCTTTAAAGATTTAGCAGAGGTGACAGAAATCGGGGTTGAAGAAACCACCAAAATCATGGAAAAGCTGCATGAAAAAGGGTGGATAAACATTGATAGCGCCAACAACATCATTTACCTTGTGAACTTCAAACAGTTGATGAACTTGGCTGGCAAAGTCTGATTGCTTTATCTGATATAAATTTACATCCAAAATTGGTATTACTTCAAAGAGCCTTGCGGGGATAACTCTGAGCCGAGGAACTAAGATGAGAATTTATGGAAGCAAACAGCCATAAACTTGGTTCTTACTACCAGCCGCAGCAAATAAAAGTCAAAAGTTAAAAGGCAAATTTGTCATGATGGGAGAAATTACCTATAGACTATTAACTCAGCACACAAGATGACTGAAGCAACAGCAACTCGTCCCAATACCTACGTCCAGGAAACTGAGCCAACGATTCATTACCTAGTGGCAATGCCCCAACCAGAAACCCATCTGTTTGAGGTGACTTTACGCGTTGTGAATTACCACTCGCCGATTCTCGATTTAAAACTACCGGTGTGGACACCCGGTTCTTACTTAGTTCGGGAATACGCTAAGAATTTACAGGATTTTGGGGCTTTTGCAGAGGATAAGCCTTTACTGTGGCGGAAGAACAGTAAAAATCACTGGCAGGTAGACAAAACGGGTGTTTCAGAATTAACTGTACGTTACCGCATTTTTGCGAATGAGCTATCGGTACGGACAAATCACTTGGATACTACCCACGGTTATTTCAATGGTGCGGCACTATTTTTTAGAATACCGGGCTGGGAGAAGCAACCCATTCGCGTCACTATCGTACCACCACGCCCGGAATGGCAGGTAACTACTGCCCTACCGCCCGTTAATGAGGAAACGAATACTTTCTTGGCTGGCGATTTTGATACTCTGGTGGATACTCCGTTTGAGATTGGTCGCCACCAATTGTATAAATTTGAGGTTTTGGGAAAACCTCATGAACTAGCAATTTGGGGACAGGGAAATTTCCAAGCCCAGCAGATGATTGCTGATATCCAGAAAATTATCCAGGTAGAAGCGCAGATGTTCGGCGGTTTGCCCTACGAACGATACGTATTTCTGCTACATTTATTTAGCCAAGCTTTTGGCGGTTTGGAGCATAAAAACTCTTGCTCCTTAATTTACCAACGTTTTGGATTTCGCGCGCAGGAAAAATACGATCGCTTTCTGCAATTAGTTGCACACGAGTTCTTTCACTTGTGGAATGTCAAGCGAATTCGCCCAAAAGCATTAGAGGTTTTTGATTACGACCAAGAAAATTACACACCATCATTGTGGTTTTGCGAAGGCACTACTAGTTACTATGACTTGTTAATTCCTTTGCGGGCGGGAATTTATGATGTTCAATCGTATTTGAATAATTTGGGCAAAGAAATTACCAGATATGAAATGACACCGGGGCGCAAGGTACAACCCGTTTCTGAGTCAAGTTTTGATGCCTGGATTAAACTATATCGCCCGGATGCCAATAGCGGTAATTCCCAAATTTCCTACTATTTAAAGGGAGAAATGGTATCGTTATTACTGGATTTACTGATTCGCTCTACTCACAACAATCAGCGCTCCCTCGATGACGTGATGCTGAAAATGTGGCAGCAATTTGGGCAAGCTGAAATTGGTTATACCCCAGAACAGTTACAGGAAGTTATAGAATCTGTCGTAGAAATCGATTTGACTGATTTCTTTAAACGCTACATTGATGGCACTGATGATTTGCCCTTGAATCAGTACTTACAACCCTTTGGCTTAAATTTGGTAGCTGAACAGCAGGAAGAACCCTACTTGGGCGTGAGAATAAATACAGAGTATGGGCGGGAGATAATTAAATTTGTGGAGACTGGTTCACCTGCACAAGTAGGGGGAATTGATGCAGGTGATGAGTTGTTAGCAATTGATGGGATTAAGGTAACGGGGAATAGTTTAAGCGATCGCCTTAAAGATTATCAACCAAACGATACAATCAAATTCGTAGTTTTCCACCAAGACGAACTGCGTACCTATTCCATCACCCTCGCGTCACCACGTCCCACTCGGTATCAGGTAAAACCTGTTGAGCATCCTGACTCCACACAGCAGAAAAACTTTGCTGGATGGCTTGGGGTAGCGATCGCAACTGTTTAATAAAGGGATTGGGAGTGGGCATGGGGAAAACTCTTCCCCGTGTCTACAATCCTAAGATGTTCTCACCGCCCCAGAGTAAATCAAACCCCGTTGCAGATCCAGCGTTATAATCGCCCCATCCCGAATCACCTGCGTTGCCTGCTTCACGCCGACAATCACTGGCACACCGAGACGCAAGCCAATCACTGCTGCGTGACTTGTAAGACTTTCTTCTTCCGTAATAATCCCGGCAGATTTGCGAATTGCCTCAACAAAATCGGCACTAGTGCGAGGTGCAACTAATATGTCTCCAGGATTAAAGTTACTAACATCCATGCCAGTATTAGCCACCCTAGCGCGACCACTCACTGAACCTTGTCCCAGTCCAATTCCGTGCCCTAGTATCGCCGTTACCACCTCTACCTTAATCAAATCTGTGGAGCCGGAAATTCCCTGGAGTGTACCAGCGGTCATTACTACTAAATCTCCCTCAGACAGTAATTTCAACTCTTGAGCCACGTTGATCGCAGCTTGAAATGTCTGACCAGTAGAAGGTAATCCTAGCACCAACAGGGGTTTTACTCCCCACACCATTTGTAGCTGCCGCGCCACATTCACATGGGGTGTCACTGCCAAAATTGGTGTCTGGGGACGGAACTTAGAGACATTGCGAGCTGTGGCCCCAGTTTGCGTTAGGGTCATGATTGCCGCTGCGCCTAGTTGTTCGGCAATTTGACCGACAGCTTGACTAATCGCATTGGGAATTGAGCGTCGGGAATCTCTCAAAGAACGTAAATTTAAGTGTTGAGCTTCTTCCTGCTCCATACGCTCGGCAATTCGTGCCATCGTCGCCACTGCTTCTACAGGGTAGCTACCGACAGCGGTTTCATTGGAAAGCATCACCGCGTCTGTGCCGTCTAAAATCGCATTTGCCACATCCGACACTTCAGCGCGAGTGGGACGGGGATTGCTCACCATACTGTCTAACATCTGAGTAGCAGTGATGATGGGAATCCCCAAGCGATTTGCTGTGGCAATTAGCCGCTTTTGGAGTACCGGAACATCTTCTGCTGGCAATTCCACCCCTAAGTCGCCTCTGGCAACCATCACGCCATCACACAAAGCCAGAACTGCCTCCATTTGTTCGATGGCTTCGTGCTTTTCAATTTTGGCAACCACTGGCACTTGCTTGCCTGTACTGGAAATTAGCTCTTTAATTTCGATCAAATCCTGCGGATTGCGAACAAAGGAAAGTGCCACCCAATCGACACCTTGATCTAGACCAAACATCAGATCCTCTCGGTCTTTGTCGGTCATTGCCTTAATTGATAGGTAAACGCCGGGAAAGTTTACGCCTTTGTTGTTAGAAAGTTTACCCGGTACAGTAATGCGACAATGCAAATCACCTTTGTCCCGGTTAATCTCCTCCACAACCATTTCTACTCGTCCATCATCGAGGAGGATTTTTGCACCAACTGGCACTTCTTCGGCTAAATAATCGTAGGTGACACAGCTAATTTCCTGAGTACCGACCACCGGACGATTTGTCAAGGTGAAGCGATCACCTTTTGCCACAACTATAGACCCGTTGTCAAACTTCCCCAAGCGAATTTTTGGGCCCTGCAAGTCTTGGAGAATAGCCACTGGCTGATTTAATTCAAAAGCGGTTTGCCGAATTAAGCGAATACTACGCTGATGGTCGGCATGAGTTCCGTGGGAGAAGTTTAGCCGCAGCGTCGTGGCTCCCGCTTCAATAATCGCCTTGAGCATTTCAGGACTGCTAGTGGCGGGGCCAATAGTAGCGACAATTTTTGTCCGGCGCAGAGAATCTCTTAATTGCATAGGGGCTGAAGTTAGGGAGCTATCTGGGAAGTCATCGTAACTTAAGTGGCATCTCCTTTTCAGTCACTGCTATATCAATCAAAGATATAAGCAGTTAGAGAGGGTTTATGGGAGAGTGGGGGCTGTGGGATAGACTAGATATAGTACATCAATCTTGTATCCATCCTCCCCACGAAGGAGTTTATCCCATCACTTCTTGCCAATTGTCATATCCCACTTATCAGTAAAGACTAGGCTACGTCTGGAATCATAGCGTTATTCATCTACTGATATGCAAAGCTGTGGATAAATCTTGCTATACAAAAGTTTGCAAAACTTTATTCTTCCCTAATCTTTATCGTATATTCGTAATGTTTGATTAAGAAGGAGTCAATGTTAGAGATGATCACATCGGAGGCACAAAAGCCACTGACAATCCCGCCTAAGGAATTTTTAGCGCCTCCTGGTGATTTTAATCCCACGCTGCTGCTATTTTCTGTAGCTGTGGCAATGCTGGTGTTATCCAACTTTGGTTACTGGCTTTGGGAATGGCCGCACTGGCTGTGTTTTTGCGTTAATACTATTGCCTTACATTGTGCTGGGACGGTAATTCATGACGCTTGTCACCAATCAGCCCATCGCAACCGGGTAATGAATGCGATGTTAGGGCATGGTAGTGCGTTGATGCTAGCTTTTGCTTTTCCTGTATTTACGCGGGTGCATTTACAGCATCATGGACATGTCAATCATCCCAAGGACGACCCAGATCATTATGTCTCTACGGGTGGCCCGCTGTGGCTGATTGCGGTACGGTTTTTGTACCATGAGGTGTTTTTCTTTCAACGGCGGTTGTGGCGGAAATATGAGCTATTAGAATGGTTCATTAGCCGCTTAATTGTCGGTGTAATTGTTTATATATCAGTGCAGTACCACTTTTTGGGTTACATTCTGAATTTTTGGTTTATACCTGCTTTTGTGGTGGGGATAGCACTGGGATTATTTTTTGACTATTTGCCCCATCGTCCTTTTGCGGAGCGCGATCGCTGGAAAAATGCTCGCGTTTATCCTAACCCGATTCTCAATATTCTAATTATGGGACAGAATTACCACTTAATTCATCATTTATGGCCTTCTATTCCTTGGTATAATTATCAGCCTGCATACTATGTCATGAAGCCCCTGTTAGATGAAAAAGGCTGTTACCAAACTTCAGGATTATTGCAGAAAAAGGACTTTTTTGAGTTTGTTTATGACATTTTTTTAGGAATTCGCTTTCATCATCAAAAAGAATAGAGTTGTTGTATTAAGCTCGCGTCAAAAATCTCTGATTTCAACAACCACACCCAGAGCGATCGTTGCTAGGACACTACGAACACTGGGTATCAATGGAAGCAAATCAGGTAGGCGATTACTAGATGCTACTAGTACAACGACCGCAACTTCAGTCTGTTACAAGTTTTGCTGATATCGTAAGTTTTGGTCTGTTGTGAGGAGAATCGTGAAACTCTCCTGTGCCATCAATTGCAACAGTTCGCCATTCTTTTTGCCTGACCATCCCATTTCAACAACTGTGCGTACCTCATAATCAGTGAGTTCACGCCTTAAGGGTCGTGGAACACACTCATCAAGCAGAATTCGCATAAGCGGTTAGCATTTCCTTCGCTAATTCGAGAGTGGCGATCGCTTGCTCACGCCTGACACTGGGAAAGTGATCTAAAAACTCATCCAGTGAGTCACCCGCTTCTAGATAATCGAGCAAGGTTTTTATCGGTACACGAGTACCAAAAAAAACAGGAGTTCCCCCTAATATATCAGGGTCGCTATGAACAACACGCGATATGGATGTCATATAGTTAGCATGTGTTCGACAGACTACCTTCCGATCCTAACTCTCGTCGTCTCGGAAATCTCAGCATATATTTTATTCCCCTTTGCAAAGGGCGATCGCTGGAAAAATGCTCGTGTCTACCCAAACCAAGTTTTTAATATTCTGATTATGGGACAGAATTACTACTTAATTCATCAGCCGTCACTATCCAGAGTTGTTTTGGCAATCACAAGTTCCAATTGAAGATACACCCTTGCTATTTGGCAACGGAGTTATTAGCGCTCAAAGTAAAATTCTCACAGGTCTTTCTAGAGGTGGTGTTTACCGCCGCTATTATAAATTTGAAAGCCTATTTGTTACCAAATCAATATCGCTAAAAAACTTAAGTGATACACAGGCAAGAGCAAAAGTTGAGGAAGTAGTCAATGAATTAATGGAAATTAAACCTGAAATAGTTTTGGCGTTTTTGCCCCAGAGCGATCGTAACGCTGATGAGAAAGAGGGTGGTAGTCTTTATCACAAAGTATATGATCTATTGCTTAGTCGCCAGATAGCTAGCCAGATGATTTATGAAGATACATTGAAAAATCCTGATTATTATAAAAATATTCTCAATCAGGTGGTTCCAGGAATCCTCACCAAGCTAGGTAATTTACCTTTTGTTCTGGCTGAACCTGTTTGACGTTTTCACAACTTGACTTGAAGTATTTTATCTTTTACTTCATTGGCTAATTGGAGAGTGGCGTAGACGTAGGCCGTCATAGACATCGCTGCTTGACAAAATTACATCATGGTCAAGGCTAACCTTCAGAGTCAACTGAGTGCGATCGCTGAACAGTATCACTATTGTTACATTGTCGCATTGGGTTCTACTGCAATTGTCCAATACTGAAATGTTTCACTTCCAATCCGATCACTATTTTCACAGTATATTTGCCGCAAGCATTCATAAAAAGCTTGGGCTTCATTCTCCAATCCAAATGTCATTAAGCATTTTAATATACGGGTGATGCGAAGATAATTGTGGTCAAATATACAGACCCATTCGCGTTTCCGATTTGGATAGTCTTCTGACTCGCTGACAAATATTTTTCCGTCATTATTCTTGTGGCGTTGCAATCCATAAAACTGAAGCATGACAGTGAAGGAGTGCAGCAAATTTTGACGTAGGTGTGGGTTACTTTGAAATGCTTGAATTACTTCCTTGTCAACAATGGGTGCATCACGATTGAATGCACTTTGCTCAGGTAAAGGGAACAACCACTGAATGTAATTGTGGACGCACTCTAATTCTTCAAAATTCCAAGTCCAAATATCTTGAATCATGCGACCTTCTGAATCTCTTTGCTCCCCTAAGTAGAACGGAACAAGCATTGCAGTGAGTTGTTTTTGATGATTCATTGCAAACTACCTTCACAATTCAACATCTTGATTTTGGGTGCGATCGCCTCACCAATGACCTCAATTCACTATGACAAACTAGTAATATTCTCCCACCAGCAACAGGTTGAGCAGCCGCATCAGCACACAATGATATTTTTATGCTGTTTATTACATATATTGTATTTAAGTAATTTACACTTTTGACTTAACAGCTTGCTGTGATGCTTGTAACGGCTGGGGCAAACTCCAGTCGGGACGCAAGCTAGCGGCGTTGCGTAAATAGATATGATGAATTGAGGCGGAGGCTGGCAAATAGGCGTGGATTAGGAACCGAATGCAGCGCTGTAAGCTGCCTTCGACATGCATTTGCTGCACATCCAACATGGCCACATTATCCCAACCAGGACGCGCTCTAGCGATCGCAGCTGGAAAAATAGCATCCAAATCGCGTGTAACTGAGAAAGTCACACTAATCATGTCCGTCGGCTGGAATTGATTCCGGTTTTCTAGTTCATCTAGTAGTTCTGTCACTACCTCTCGCATTGCCTCAACAGTGTTTTCTGAAACGGTTGTTGCCCCGCGAATAGCCCGCATTTGCCACTCCACGCCCAAATCCTCCTTAAAACATAAAAGTTAGGAATTAGGAGTTAAGAGTAAGAAATTGAGAGTTTTAACTCCTAACTCCTCACTCCTAAACGCCAGTTGCTCCACTTGGGGAAACCCCAGACGCTCTCTACGAGACGCTGCGCGTAGCTTGCTTCCCTGTAAGGGTACGCGGACTCGCTAACGCTGCGCTATCGCTTTTAGCGTCTCCCCTTCTCCCAAAGGGAGAGGCTAGCGCCAAGGGAAAAGACCGCACTGGCTCCTCCTAACTCATATTAAGGTCGATATAACCACAACGGTAAACCACTAGTAGACATTTCAAATTCGAGCCAATCAATACCAGCCCCAATTCCTGATGAAAACTGACGACTCCCTGGTAGAAGGCGACTCAATAAGGGTTTACGTTCTTCTAGGGTATAGCAGAGAGTTTTTTCTGGATCAAGTCCGACCAATTCTGCTGTCCAACGGCGGGCATCTTCTTCTGTGCCCAGGCGGTCTACAACACCTAACTCTAGGGCTTGCTGTCCAGTAAAAATCCGACCATCGGCGAAACTTTTCACAGCTTCTACTGTTAAAGAACGGCCATCAGCTACTGTTTGGACAAACTGCTGATAACTTGTGTCAATCAACTCTTGCAGGATGTTCTCTTCTGGTTGAGTCAGTTGCCGATCGAAAGACAATATGTCTTTGTAAGGGCCAGACTTAATTACCTGGAAGGAAACACCAATTTTTTCTAGCAAGCGTTCCAAGTTATTCCCACGCAGAATCACACCAATACTACCCGTAATTGTTCCTGGGTTAGCTACGATGTGTTCGGCTCCCATGCCGATGTAGACTCCTCCAGAAGCCGAAATATTGCCAAAGCTAGCGACGATTTTAATTTTTTCGCGCAAACGCTTCAGGGCGCTGTAGATTTCTTGGGAATCTCCGACTGTACCGCCAGGGCTATCGATCCGTAGCAATAATGCCGGAAACTTTTTTTCTTCTACAGTTTTCAGGGCTTCTAGGACGCGTTTGCGAGTAGCACCCGCGATCGCACCAGTAATTTCAATCCGCGCAATTTGTTTTCTAAACTTGGGCTTAAACGGCCAAACCATGATCTGTCAACATACCTCGTAATAAACTTAATATAAGATGCCCAGCGGTCAGACGACCTGCTTTGCTCTGTTAAGAAACATGAGCAGGCATGGTGCTAATCAGGATTTTAAGGAAATTTTTATATTTTGCAGAGAGTTTTTTTTGATATTCTCAATGGATACTAATCAATCCCTTGAATATTGCACCCAACACAAAATGCCAAACTCTAGTCTAGCGCTCAACGTGATGATTTAGCACAGATTATTTTAGCTGTTTTGGATAATTCAAAATTCTAAAAGCCTTGGTATTTAACCTTTTTTGATTTTTTAGGATTGCTTTATTACAGTAATACACCTGCGCTAGTTGTCAGTCATTAATAACTAATAACTAATTTATAATTAAGTATTCAATCGATAACTTCGGTCATCAATTTAATTAATAAAAATCCATTCCGAAATACTAATCTTTATTTAGGTTAAGACCAGTAGTACTTTCGCTTTTGGAAATATTACTTTTTCTTCTCTTGTGCAGCCTATATAAAACCTGAGGAAGCTATTTCCACTAGTTATGAATCTATTCGTAAAATTTGACACCGATAATAAGCGTACATATCAAACAGTGCCCCTACGAAACTACAGGTCAAGCTAATCACAAATAATCCACGCAGGGGAGTCCCACTGCCAAAGGTGGCGAGAAAATGGATAATCTGAGTAGCGATCGCCTCAGGTAACTCTTGTAAGCCAGGGAAGTGACCGATGAGGGATAGAAGGAGCAGTCCGCCACCAACTAGGAATATGGGAGCGACAAAACTAAAAATGATTGTAAGTAGTAAAGAGCGGAGAAAGTTAGTAAAAATAGTCATTTAGGACAAACTCCGTGAGTAGAGATGACAATAGCTGGATAGCAGTTTGTCAATTTCTACAATACGTGCGATCGCTCCTGACCAACCAATCTGTCAAAAATCTTAAGTTTTCATTAAAATAAACGGCTACCAGTTACAGCACATGCTGGTGATATTAGAAAGAACTTTCATCTACAAAACCCTTGCAAAATAAAGGTTATAGCCTAGATTAGCACCTCCTTATTGGTTTACAGCACGTTTAATAACAGCTTCATTTTCTGAGAGCATCTTTAATCTAAGTTAATATTCAGCGTCATTGGGAGTGGGCGAGATGAGGGGCAAAGTAGCAGGGGAGAAAGGTTACAGCAAATCTTTCTCCCCTGCTACTTTGCCCTATTCCCCATTCCCCATTCCCTATCCCAATGACTTCCGCTATTCTTAAGGCAGTTACCGAGTTAGCTACAGAACATTGAACCAGACTACATCCAAATCCAGTTTAGGAGAATGGAGTCAGCGGTTGCTGGCGGCGATTTTTCTGGGTGGGCAAGTACTAGTTCACCTATTGAGGGGCAAAATCCATCGGCGCAACACCTTAGAACAAATGGCAGCAGTTGGGCCAGATTCCCTATTTATTGCCCTACTGACGGCTATTTTCGTCGGCGCGGTGTTTACCATTCAGGTGGCGCGGGAATTTATCAACTTTGGCGCAGGAAACATTATCGGCGGAGTGCTTTCTGTAGCGTTGACACGAGAACTCTCTCCCGTGTTGACAGCAGTGATTTTGGCGGGGCGAGTCGGTTCTGCCTTTGCAGCCGAAATCGGTACCATGAGGGTCACAGAACAAATCGATGCCATGTTGATGTTAAGAACAGATCCAATCGATTACTTAGTTATCCCGCGCGTCCTTGCTTGCTGTTTAATGCTACCAATTTTAACCCTCCTGTCTTTGGTAACAGGGATGTTCGGGGGATTAATAATTGCGACAAATATCTACAACCTGTCTGATACGGTATTTCTAGACTCAGCCCGTAACTTTCTTGGTATCTGGGATATTGTTAGCGCCATGATTAAGGCGTGTTGCTTTGGCATTTTAATTGCCGTAATTGGTTGCAGTTGGGGGTTAACGACAACAGGAGGAGCCAAAGGGGTAGGACAGTCAACCACAACTGCTGTTGTGACTGCCTTGCTGATTATATTTGTTAGCAACTTCTTCCTTTCTTGGTTAATGTTTCAGGGGACTGGCAATGCCTTCTTAGGCTTCTAAAACTGATGATTTAGGAGTAAAGAGCAGAGGCAAAGCGTCTCCGGTTCCGGTTATAAGTGAGGAGTTTTAACTTATAACTCATAACTCATAACTCCTGACTCCTAAAATAGGAGAGATGCCTACTAATAAAGCAGGATTTAAGACTGTGACCAGTTCATTTGCTCCTAACTCCACATCAACTGTGGAACTCAAGCCTAGTTACAATATACCTATAGTGTTGGTGATTGCCGCTATTCCACTACTGTTGGTACAACCGTGGGTAGGCTCCGTTTTCACACTGTTTGGTTTGTTTCTTATGTTTCAGGCGTTAACGCTGCGCTTGCAATTTACCGCCACCGACTTAGATATTTACAGAGGCGAAAAATTGATTCGGCGCTTTCCCTACCAGGAATGGCAAAACTGGCGGATATTCTGGAATGGAGTCCCCATACTGTTTTACTTTAAAGAAATTAAAAGTATTCACTTTTTGCCAATTTTATTTGACCCCAACACCTTGAAAAGTTGCTTGGAACAACGTTGTCCGCGTATTTAGTGCTGAGTTCCATCTGTGCTGAGTCATTTTGATCTAAACTCATAACTCAGCACTCGTAACTCAAGAATTTTATGGCAGGTCAATTGTAATATTTCTGAAAGCTATTTATTCGCGTCATAGGAATTACACTATTGTTTATGAACCCAGAGGCATCTCAAACCCCAGAACCAATTGATGAGCGGTTGGCAGAAAAACAAGAACAGAACAATGCAGTTGAACATCCAGTCAATCCATCTGTTGAGTCAGTGGTAGAAACAGGAGCCATTAGCTCATCAGAAGACTACACAACTATTGAGCCACTCATTTCCAATGCAAAAGTGGTAGATTCTACAGTAGAGCTAACAGAAAATTCAAATGGCGAGTTTGTAGCGCAGTCGGAAGCGGAAAATACCGCACTGGGATCAGAAAACCATTTATTATATGCAGAAGCAAAGCAACGAGTAGCAGAGTTGCAGAGCGCTGAAGCTGCTCTCAAGGAAGAAATAGCCAAGCTGCAAGCTTCATACAAAAACCTTCAGGCACAAGTGAGTGAAACTCAAACCTCACTGGGACGACTTGTGCAAGAGTCGCTAGTGCAGTTAGAACAACGCAAACAAACCCTGCAAATTTCTGTAGAACAACTAGAACGCCGTCAAGAACGTATCCGCAACGAGATGCGAACCACTTTTGCTGGTACATCCCAAGACTTGGCAATTCGGGTGCAGGGTTTTAAAGACTATCTCACGGGTAGCTTACAGGATTTGGCCGTTGCCGCTGAACAGTTGCAACTGACGCCAACTGTGGTGGAACGAGAAAAACCATCTGTAAAAGAGGTTAAACCAGTTGAAACCCAACCTGGAATACCGCAATTTGCTCAACAGCAGTTTCAAGATACTACAAAGCAAATTCGCCGCCTAATTGACCAATACCGGAATAAACCAGATTATTACGGGCCAGCGTGGCAACTACGCCGTACCTTTGAACCAATCCACGCGGAACGAGTCTCTAACTGGTTTTTTACCCAAGGGGGACGGGGTGGTTTGCGGACAATGGGTAGCCGCTTACAGAATATTTTGATTGCCTCAGCTGCAATTTCGATATTACACAAGCTGTATGGCGATCGCGTCCGTACTTTAGTCTTAGCTAATACACCGGAGCGATTGGGTGAATGGCGGCGCGGCTTGCAAGACTGTCTGGGAATCGGTCGCCCAGATTTCGGACCAGACCGAGGCGTGGTATTATTTGAGGCGTCTGATGCTCTGGCTCAGAAAGCAGAGCGATTGACCAAAGCCAATCAACTACCCTTAATTATCATTGACGATTCAGAGGAGCAAATCAGTCTGTCGCTGCTGCAATTTCCCTTATGGTTAGCCTTTGCTCCTGACCCCAAAACCGTGAGAAACTATGATGATGACTTTTAAATGAGTCATTGGTCATTAGTCATTGGTCATTGGTCAAGAGGTATTACTCTTGACTTTTTTAAATTTTGAATTTTGAATTGTATTATGGCTATTTGGTTAACTCTGTGCGGCGTAATTGTGGTTATAGCTTACCTGCTGGGTTCTTTTCCCACTGGGTACATCGCTGTAAAGCAGTTAAAAGGTATTGATATTCGGGAAGTTGGTTCAGGTTCCACTGGAGCAACTAATGTACTAAGAACCTTGGGGAAAGGGCCAGGAGCATTCGTTTTAGTACTTGATTCTTTAAAGGGAGTATTAGCGATCGCTCTAGTTTACTGGTTATTCAATTTTGACCCAATTCAAAATTATATCCCACCAAGGGTAGATGCACAACTTTGGCAACCGTGGGTAGTAACAATATCTGGGTTAGCCGCCATTCTGGGACACAGTAAATCGATCTTTTTGGGCTTTACCGGTGGGAAATCTGTTGCTATCAGCTTAGGGATTTTGTTGGCCATGAGTTGGCAGGTAGGTTTAGCAACAGTCGGTGTGTTTGCCGTAGTCGTGGCAATATCGCGGATTGTCTCTTTGAGTTCAATTGCAGGTGCGATCGCTGTTCCCATTTTCATGGTACTTTTACATCAACCGTTACCCTATATTCTGTTTGGTATTGCTGGTGGACTATATGTGATTTTGCGTCATCGCACTAATATTGAACGGCTGTTTGCTGGTACTGAGCCAAAAATTGGGCAAAATGTAGCGACGGAACCAGAACAAACGGCATAGTTGACTAACTGCAAATAGATATTTTTTTGCCCCTCTGCTTCAGCGGGGGTTAAGCTTACGAACTAATCTTTGCCTTTCATTAAACGGTGGAAAAGGCGGCAAGGCCATAAAAAAGCTCCACAAATACTTACTGAGGCGATGGCGGCCACAACTCGCCAAGTCGAACTAGTCTCGCTAGCAGACTCTGAAGGATGAGCTTCTGTGCTTTTAGCTAATTCTGGCACTGAATGAGATAGCTGACTGGCTGTACTCACCCCTTCAATCGCTGCTCCAATTAGATAAGCTACTAGGGCAATTACTAGCCAGTTATTCATAATATTCAACTGTTTGAACTCTGAGCGTATACTTGGCAATGAGCAATCATTTTATTTATCGTGCTAATGATTGCCGCCTTGCCCGAAGGATAACCTACCTTCGGCCGTATCACGAATGAGGGGTAGTTTAGATTTTATATAAGTATTAAGCGTGCTATCTGCCTGGGCATCAATCCCCTGCTTCGCTTTTAACTGCTGGAGGAGCAATTGTACTAAAGCAGCATCGTCAAATTGGAGCAGGGTGTTGACTTGGGTAGACTCGATTACAGCCCAAAGCTGTTGCATCATTTTAGCAGTGACCATGAGCCTGTAACCTCTTAAGCTTTTCTTTATATTTACACAGATTTTGAATTTGTGGTTAGTTTTTATCTGAAGATTTATAAAGATGTAAGCTAAAAATGCCTGAGTAAGCCAATACAGTTAAGTTATGGCGGTTTTTCAATTGATTGAAATACAACACTCCCCATTCCTTGCCTGTGGTCTATAAAGAAAGAAAATTGCTGTCAGACATTATCATCCTCTCCAACTCTCCTTCACAAGGAGGGAATTAGAACAAGGCTTTTGAAAAGCCACAATGCAGACATACGTCAATCAGCGCTTTTTGTGGAATCAACTTCAGTCGTTTTTACTATTGAGTACTTTTACTATAGCAATCCTAAATCATTCGTGAGAGACAAAATCGCTGTAATGCTTAATAAATACGTAATTTTTCTCTCCGTATTTTCTCAAGTTTCAATTCGGATTGCTATAGAAGTTTATTTTGAACGTATTACACAAGACGCTTCTTGTCCAGAAGGATCGGGAAAAATTGCTAAAGTGTGATATCCGGGGTTATCTGTTCCATATATCACTCGAAAAGTATACAACTTGTTTTTACCTTGCCCTTCGGTAACAACTGTTAAAAGTGTATTACTAGTGTTAGGAAGTCCAGGAATATTCAGTTTTTGAATTCGTCTGAGTTGAATTACATTGGCTGCTGAGTTTTTGCAATCTCCTGTACTAGTATTAGGTTTTGGGCCAAACTGCATACATACTGGTCCATCAAAATCCATAGTTACTTGTGATGGATCGTTTAACCAAACTTTTTTAATTACTTCTCCAGCCTGAATAAAGCTTAAGTTTGTTCCTTGCTGATAGGAAACATTGATCGTAGGTATTAGCCCCCCTAAGCCTTGCGCTTGGCAGGAAAACATGGAACGCAGAACGGCGTTATTAGCTACAGCGCGACCTGCCAAAAACAACATAGCAACCGAGAAAACAAAGGAAGCTATCGGTAGGAAATAATAATTATCTGGGGTATTTCCTGACAAGTTAGTATTCTTTTTCATGGTTGCAAATGGGGAGATTGGTAGAGAAAACAAGGGGAGATGCAAAAAATGGCGAGAAAACTAGTTACCAATTACCATTACTAAATTAAAAATCCAAAATTGGTGTAAATACTACCTCCTAAAATTGCATTGCTTGATTAACGTATATTTCAATATTTGTGCCTGCTGGCAAAAACCAAACATTAGTTTGTTGTGACATTTGGGCGATCGCCTGTTGATTACGTTGGGCAATTTGGGGTACTACAGAGTTCAAACCACCTTCTACAATCCCGGCTGCAAGGTTGCGTCTGTTCTTGGTGACAGTAGTAAGAGTTGTGCTGCTACTGGTATTGCCGTCAACGGTAGTTTGTGAAGTAAGTGGTTGGAGTTCAGTATCACTACGATTTATTAACTCTGCGGCTTTACTAATACCTCCCAAAACAAATAGTCCTGCATCCATTGATGCTATGGAGGAACTTTGACTAGGAAATCTATTTGCTATTAAAGGTTTACCTTGGGAAGCACGAACAAGAATTGTATTGTTGGGTAAGCTTCGTTCTGTAAGGTTGCCATCATTTTGCGAGATAACTTTAACTACGCTCATCTGCAAAAGACCTTGTTCGGAAAGTGAACGAATTTCAGTGAGAAATTCGGTGTTCGCAGGTACAGCGATCTCACCATCCGTAGATTTTAGCGGTTCTTTCAACCGGATAACAAATATGTTTTTCTCTTCGTCTCCTTCGCCATTCTTTCCTCTAGAAGTTTCTCCAAATATCGCTGTTGCCAACACAGCTTTGGCACTAGTTCCTACTGCTACGGATTTCTCTCCCTGCTGTTGCACTTGATTGACCGCAGGGGCAGGAGTTTCAGGTTGCGGGGTTTGTTCAGGATTGGGGTTTGGTGTTTGTTCAGGATTGGGGTTTGGTGCTTGTTGTTGTACCTGGGTATCGCTTGGAGGTGGATAACTACCTGCAACGGTATTAGCTTTACCATCGACATTTACTTGACCGTAGCTACCTAGCTTTGCTAACCTTGCCCACTCTTCAAGTGGACTTGGTGGAGGTGGCGGAGTTGTACTGACTACGGGTTGAGTGTCTGGCTTCACAACTGGTAGCTGGGCTATTGGCAAAGGTTGAGAAGCAGGAACTTTAACGATGCGCTCAACTGTAACTGTTCGAGGCACGTAAGCTGTTGGTGGGGGTGTTGGTATCACTCTCTGTCTACCTCTAGAAGAAACTGACGGTTCTGGTTGTACGGCTACTGTCGGTGTTGATTTTGCAATTCTGAGCTTTTGTTGGGCGGCTTTCACCAACTCTGCTTGTTCAGTTAGGGCTAACTTCGTTTTCAGAGCATCTATTTCACTTTCTAGCTGTTGAGAGCTAGATTGATTAATTGGCTGCGATCGCACTTGTTCAGAAACAATATTTTTTGGCTTTTGACTGCTGGTGTTCATCAACTGGGACAAAAACACACCACCAACCAAAACTATGGCTAAGGTAGCAGCCCCTACCAAGCCTAATTTTGCAAAGGGGTTAGATGATAGGGGTTGCTTAGTCTGAACTTCTTGTGGAAGAGATAGCGACTCTTGCGGTGTTGCAGAGTCTTCTGATGCTTGGGTATCGGTAGAAGAAGATTCTTCTTCAAAGCCGACCAACCTTGCCATCCGCGATTCCCAATCAAAAGATTCTACATCTTGTTGGCGATCGTCGGTAGTTAGAGTCAATAGATTTTGTGGAGGAGTTTCTGTGGGAATTGAATATCGAGTCATGGTAGACCTTGGTTTGGATTTCCAGAACAATTTTTATCTTGGATTTCACAGACATTATAAATTTCTAACCTGGCTTCACCAAGGCGGTAAGCTGCGAAGTGCGATGGAAGTGCTGCATTTGGTAGTGAAGTTGCTGGTTCATCTATTGTTCTAACTAAAATTTGTTTATTAAACGAAATTGATTTTCCCAACTTATCATAACCGCTAAAAACTAATTGATTGGCAAGCATCTCCACTTTCCACTTTCCATCGCCTACTTTTGTAGGTTGTGAAACTTTTTGTATGACTAATATATTTTCAGTTCCTCTATTAACATTTTCAAATTGACTATCTGGATTTAAGTTAATCAGTTGTGACTTAAGTTTTGGCTGAAAATCCTCAGCTACCAGTTGGGAACTAATTTCCCAGACTGTTGTTGGCGGTTGCTGCGGTGACCATGTAAGCATTAAGCTCATACTTTCACCAACAAAGCGCCGAATAGTCTCTGGTTGTCGCTCTAAATTTTGCTGGGGGTCTACGGTTATAACACGACCATCAACAAGTTGTACTAAACTTTGAGGTGTGAGTTGCCGACCTAACTGTTGTAGCATAGACCCGTGAAATATCAATAACAGTAAGGTAAACACATTTAAACCAAATGTTCCTACTGCCAACAGTGGTAAGGGGTTATTTTTCTTATTTTCTGGTTTAAGTAACTGCATTAATATTTTATTAATTATATAGATTGAACTATCATCAAATGAATTAGAAATCGTTTATCTTATGAAGTTATCAGATGTTCTACTTCCGCATTCTTTTAATTTATCTTCGTTCAGATTGTTGTAGTCATCTAGCAAACATAGATTACGAATTTCATAAATTTCTAATTTGTCAGCACGGATACTATAAATTGCTTTTTGCAGGGTAGTACCATTGCCTGCTTGTGAATTAGCAAAATAATCTGTTGCGCGAACAAGTAAATCTTTATTAAAAGGAGTTATGAGTTCTGCACCACCAACTCGGTTTTTTTGAATTAAGTCAGCTACCATACCCACTCGCCACTTACCTGGGGCAATTTGTTTTGGTGGATAAACTCGCTTAATAACTAATTGTGATGTCATAACTTGGTTGGCATTTTCAGAGAAAACTTCTGGCGGTGTCATTTCTGCAACTGTGCTTAAGAAACCTTTGCGAAAGTCTTCTGATAAGGCAAAACTAGCTATCCAACTGCTGGTACTAATTTTTTGGCTATTACCTTGAGGTGTTCTAATAAGAATTCCTAAATCTGATTTGGGGTTTGCAACTTCTTCAATAGTTTGTGCTGGCAAGGTTCCAGACCAACTAAACATTGATATCATCGTTTTGCTGATGAATCGGCGAATTGCTTCTGGTTCTCTTTCTAAATCATCAATATCAGCTACTGGTTTCCCATCTATTAATTGCACAAAGTTGGGAGGTTTTCTCAGACTGAGTTGGCGAATATTTATCCCTTGGAATATGAATAAAAGTAAAACTAAGATATGTAAACTAAAGGTAGCGATCGCAAAAATTGTCAAAACACTTCCTGTTCTTTGTCTTTTTTCTAGTAAACGCACCATTTACTCATCTCCTCCTGCAAAAAATTTCAGCTATTATATATGATGATTTGCATATACTCAGCAGTCAGGAAACTAGCCAATACTAGATTCTTTTTAGGGAATTTTGAATTACTTATATCCTTTCCTTTACTAAAGAAGCCGTATTGCTGATAGCACTGAAGACCGCAAAACCGCCAGCAGCAGCCACAAGTAAGGATAAAATCGGTGCTAAAATTCCCAGAAAAATTATGAACCACATTAAGTCTGGATCAACATTAGCATCTTGACCTGGCCCATTTACAATAACTGCGGCAGTCAGTACAGCAATAATATTAAATGAAATCTTGGCGATTCCAATAGATAAAAATCCGGTCAGCCATGCAAAAATTGGTTTACCAGCTACAGGTAGTAAAGATCCACCTACAGCTATTGGCCCTAAAGCTGCTATCAGCAACATAGTAGCTTCTATCAAATTCTGGAAGGCATATTGTAAGGAAACTAAGAAGTTTTTGATGCTCGTTTGGACTGTAGAACCTAACAAAGAATTAAATGAGGTTTCTGATACAACGCCAGTGCCATATCTGATACTATCTACCTTCGTTTGTAGTCTAATTATCCAGCTTTTATTTCCGTATGTATCTCTATATTTCTGCCAGAGAGTGTTAACTTTTTCGGCAGCTTTGGCAAAACATTGATTTTGTTGTTCACCAGTAAGTGATTGACAAGGACGCAGTAAAGAACCAGCTACTTCTTCAGCAACACTCATATTCAGTGCTTGCTGGTACATTTTATCTGCATCTGCTGATACCACTACTTGCTGATTCACACTGTTTAAAAAATTCCGCATTCCCAATGTCAGATTAGAAAGTATACTTCCATTACCTGAATTACTTAACAGGATTACCACTAGGAAAGGCCAAATTAAAGCTGATATGGGACGGGTATATTCGTAGGATATTAAGTCTTTGAGGAATTGTACCATAAAAAATAACAGGGTACCTACCGCAAAAAAAATACCCAGATTTGTCAGTGCTCCATACAAGTTATCACTAGTGTTGTTTTGTAATAAATCCAGCCATTGTTTGTCCCAACCTTCAGCAATACTTTGGGAAGTTGCAGTACCATTATCGAGAATCTCATCAATGCCTACTTGAATGCCTACTTGGGCAAAAATTAGTCGAATAGCAAGTTGCATTTTGCGTTTTTGAATATTTTTTAGATTTTTTTGCTTTCACAAAGAGACAAAATTGTTCAACTTCAGGTGAAAGTCAGTAAGCAAAAAAGCTTTCTCTCGTTCCAAGCCTCTGGCTAATCATGAAATCTTATTTATCAACTTTTCTGCCAAACAAATCTAGTTGAGAAGTAGCGCGTAAAAGTCCCGCAGCTTCTGTAGATGTTTCTACTCTCCGAGCGCGATTCGCCTCTTCTGCCTGTTGAGAAATGTTTGCCAAGTTTAAGTTAGAATATTGCAAAGACTGCTCTAATTGCGTAGATTTTGCGTATGATTCTCCGACAATTTTTATCTGCTCTTTTTGGATTTTAAGTGATTCTTGGTTCGTAATTAACAATGGTGCTAAACCCTGAGAAAGGACTGTTGCTACAGTGTCAACAATACCATTTTTATCCTTAACACCACCTAGAACACTTTGCCTAAATTTCTCAATTTCGTTCATTAATTCATTGTCCTGATTTACATCTGTAACACTCTCAAGAGCTTGTTGAATATTTTCTAGTTTTACTTTTGTCCGAACTTGTCCATTCTCACCGAGTACGCCTTCGGCTGCTCCACGGGTGATTACACGATTGAGTTCATTACTAACTAAATTTCCATGCACAGCGGAATTGTTTTCAAAGCGGTCTGATTTAGAATAGAGAATCAAATTATCACGAACCTTTTGTCCAGCATCAACAGGGTTAGGTATATTTAATTCTCCCCTGGAATTACTCAGAGCATTTTGACTCTGTACTTCTACAGGCTTTAAGTTGTCGCTCAGATTATATTGAAGGTAGTTTTGTAAATCTGTGGAATATGATTGAAAATCAGTCCAAACCTGGCCTAATCCCGTCTGAACTTGTGCCATTGCTGGTAGGATTGCCAGGGATAGCAGCGTAAAAGTAAAAATGGTTGTTTTTCTCATACATCTATGCCTGAAAAAGGTAGACTAAATTAAGTTATTGAGTCGTAAATTTAGCTTTTTAACTATGATTTATAACTTTTTTACCCATTGTTAACTGCTTACAATACACGATTAACTACTACGTAGTGTAGCCACTAACTGACGTGCAAATGCAGAAATTGCTTCATATTTATCGCTGTGAAGTTCCATCATTTTGCTGCGTGCAGTTTGTTCATAAGGGTTATTAGCAACTGCTGCCAATTGTTCGTAACCTGGGTAGTAACGGCAGAATGTATAAATACCGTTATCATCTAATAGCCATTGGCTATAAACACTTTCTTTCCGGGGAAAAAAGCTTTCTGAGGCATTACGAGCAATAATGTTGCGGGGATACTTTAAGATATCTGCAAAACTATCCACTGCAACTGGCTGAATGCGTCCAATCAACCGTGTTGTCAGGTTTTGCAAAATTTTAGATGCAGCTTTAGATTTGGCAATAGTATCAGGATCTTGCCCTGATAAAATGACTCTGATGCCGGCTTTAGCACCGTTCGCACAAATTCTCCCAACTAAGTCGGAAATTTGCTCGAATTCAAATAGAATTGGTGCTTCGTCAATGAAGAATATAGAAGCTGGACTACTTAATGCGCGTCGTAGTGCTGCTGAATAGGCACTCAAAGATAGTACGGCTGCATCTTCACTATCTGATAGGTTTCTGAGAGCAAAAACTAAAAGTTGTGCATCGGTAGGAAAGCTAGATGGTGCAGAAATAGCTTGTCCCACACGGCTAGAAAGCCAAAACCGCAACCGGAGTTGAATTTGACTGAGAGCGTCTTCTACTCTGCCAGTTAAAGTACTTAGCTGCAAGTGTTCTGGGGAACAAAAATAGAGAAAATCTTTTAAAGTAGGGGTTTTTTGCCAAGCCTGAGTACCAAATCCTCCCGCCATCGCCTGTCGATATCGCTCTTTTATGCCCTCATCAGCAAAGAAGGCTTCTAATGCTAAGTTGAGCAGCGATCGCACGGTTTGCGATAAAATTTGACTTTCAGTCGATGATCCTAAAACCATTGTCATCAATGCTGATTCTAGGAAGGCGGTATAGTCGTTAAAGCGATCGCGCTGTTGTTCTGGATCTAGCGATCGTAAATCTGGCTGTTCAAATAAGTTATTCGATTGTTTGGAGATATCGAAATAAGCTCCATTCCCCTCCATAAACTCTGTATAGTCTGTGAATGTAGATGTACCATCAGGTTTAGGGAAATCTAACGCCACTACAGGAATACCATGCGCCAACGCCTGAGTCAAAATCCCTGATACCAACACCGATTTACCAGCACGAGTTGTGGCAAACAAAGCTAAATTTTTGTGTTGATTAAACAAATCTAAATGTATGGGTGTTCCACCTTCTTCAGCAATCAACTCAAAGCCTTGTTTATCACCCCGTTTAGTTAAGACTAAAGGCATCAATCCGGGAACTTCACTTGTTAAATATAGCTGGCGACGATTAAAGGGTGTTGCTAACAAACCTTCCCAAACTATCGGTAGAGTTTGTAGCCAGATTTTCCACGCATACTCAGTTTCCCTAATTACCCTTGCTGGACGTTGAAAACAGTTTTCAATATATCTTGTTGCCTCATCTAATTTATCGACAGTTGGACGATGTACCAAAATAGCGATACTCGTATAAATCGGTACTGCACCTTCAAATAATTGTTCTTGTGCTGCTACCGATTTCTTCAACTTTAATTGAGCGTTGACATCAATAGTTTTGCTTTTTTCTTGAGCCATGATTGTTGTCATGTTTGACTGTTTCAGCACTCGTTGCAAAGTAGTTTTCACCAGTGCTGGATTTGCCGCAGTCAACTCACAAAAAATTTCTGTATCTACTACTGTTTCTCTAGCCAACAGTTCCCATAAATAGCGCAGTTGAGCAGATTTATTTGGCCAACCTCCGGGTTTTTCGAGAAATGAGAGTGCGCCAATATAACGATTGTTAACATTAACCCAGCGGCGATCGGCACAAGGTACGCTAGACTCCATCAGCAAAGTTGTGCCGTGGATATTGTCTATCAGCAATTTACTACTAGCTAAATCTGAATTAACTTGCTCGTGCAGTCCTTGTTCATCCAAAGTCATTAACTGGGGAATCTCTATTGGCTGTGTATCATTAAACCTTTTCCAGATGTCCTCCCAGAGTTCATCAGCTGTCAAAGGCTTTACATCCAATCCCATTTGGTTAGATAAAATTTGTTCCCAGCGGAGGAAACCCTGTTTGTAAGCATTTGTAATCAGGGTTTCGATGCGTTGGTTTTCTACTTCTGAGAGTTCACCTTTAAATTTCAACCACCATGATTCAGCTTTGACTAAAAGCTTCTCTATCCAATCATCTGCATTTGCGGAGTTAGATTCAACGGTGTAAGTGACATAAATCCGCAAAAATTTTGGCTTCCGAACACCAGAAATAGTCAGTTCTTTGATTCTGGCTCTCTCTGCCATCAACAAATATTTGATATCTCGTGATGGCGCATTCCTGATTAGCGATGCTAATTCTTTTTGGCGCTCTTTGTCGGAACTAAAAGATCCCAAATGCAGTGTCATTCTTTCACCGCTAGGGATGTCTTTCAATCCGGCTTCAATGTTATTAAAGAGTGTATCGATTTGTTCGGGTCTTAAAGTGGTATGAATTCCCTTACAGTCAAAACCAAAAACAAAGCAGAACCGATCTTTTTGAGTGCCTTTTGCCAAAAGGTAAGCACCAATATCACGTCCATTCATTGCTACACGTAGCATTGTCGCCAAGTGTAAGGCATCTTCAAATGGCGTTAATCTACTTTCATTTCCGGCGACGCCGACGCTTTGTTTTCCGATTTTTTGCTTCATGGTTAACTTCCAGTAAGCTTTGATAACGAGCAAAGCCTCTTGTCCAAGCGGGAACACCAATAAATTTACTTAAAAAACTCCAACTCCTACCACCAGTTAAAATCCACCAAGTTCCTATTCCCCAACCAGTCATTAGTACTGTCCACAACCATTTTTGAAACTCTTCTTCAAAAAGACCCCCAAAAATTCCATTGATAATAAAGTAGGAGGCTAAGGCAATTACTGTCCAAGGAAGAATTTGATCGGCCGGAATTGGGCCTAGTGAGGGTTGGCTTCCCAGAACCTGGTTGACTGGACGAAATTCTTGTTCCCGCTCTTGAGACATTTGAAATATCTGAATTATTTACTGCTATCGCCAATTACAAAGCGTGTGAGTACATCAGCAATGGTAACAGCAACAACCACCAATAAGGGTGTTCTGGCAATGCTTTGCCAATCTTCATCTTTACGCACTGCGTTAATCACACCAACCAAAGAAATTGCAATATAGAGTAAGTAAATTGCCCGCAACACATTAAATATCAAACTTACTGCTGTGTCGCTACCACCAGCATTTGTTGACGAGCCATCTTGTAAGGTTTTTTTGAAAAACTTTTCAGCTTCCCCAAAAAACTGTGCTTGTGCAGGGGCTGCAAAACAGTCTAACCAATATAAACTCAGAATGATGGCTGCTGCTAAAATTTGTAATAATATTAGCGATCGCCTTGGTAAATTCACCTGCTGCCCAATTTGCTGGGTGATGACTGTAATTAAACTACCAACTAGTAAACAAAAAAGTAGGATAGGACTTTTTAGGCTGATAACGCTTACAAGTACAGCACAAGCAATTAAAAAGGGTATAGATTCAACCAGAATCATCAAGCTGGATTTCAGCCCCAGTCTTAACTTATGAGATCCTTTGACTGTGCTACCAGTTAAAGCTTTGAAAAAGTTTCTCCCATGAGAACTTTGTCTAGACATTTGCTAATTTTCCTATGATGTACTTGAGTGTTGGTTGTCTAAAAATTTACAATGCTTAAATCAATTTAACATGATTTAACATTTATTTTTAACCAAATTTCTGAACTTGCAGTAAAGTCTTACATTATATACAACTATTATTAAGTTAAATAAATATTAATATTTATTTAAAAGCAAGTATGCGTCATTTGAGAAGCTAGGTTGTGAGCCTCAAACCAGAACTCGCTCCCACAGTCCTCCTCAAGTTTTGCCCTGCTAGCGATTTAGCCTCATTTAGAGGTTAGGGAATGCAGTAAAAAAGGGAGATAATATTTGGGAGCATATTAAAGTGTGAGTTTTATATTTAACCTTCAGAAGACCATGTAAGTAAGTCCTACCAAGGTTAGCAGCATTATTCATACAGAATTAATACAGAAATTTGCGCCAAGATAGTTATATCTCATACTGACATATCTTAAGTTATATGAACACTACTACATAATGCTATCAAATTAAGTATTTATTCTCTTCTTTTACCTAGAATTGGTAAAAATTAAAACTAGTTAATAAGCGTATTTAGTTGTCTAAAAGTAGGAATTCAATACAACCTTGCTGTTGTTGCTGGTCTAATATCCCTAATATCTATGGGTCAGAATAGTTAAAAAAAGTTCACTCGTCAACTATGTTATAATTAGATAGTTGAGAAATATTTTCGGTCATGTAACTGACTATTATAGACACCTCTCCGAATCTAAATCTCTACACCCTTTGATTCTGGGGGTGTTTTATGTCAGTTTATATTGCCAATCTATCCTTTAGAGATGAGAGTCTTCAGCATTGCAAAAATTGAAATTTTTAGTTAGCCAAACTGTATTGGAATATTTAGTGTAAAACTGATACATCTAACTGTCCCAAGATGTGCTATTGGAACGGACAAGTTTAGTGTGTCACAAGCCCAGATAATATACGGTTACTACTTGAACTTATGCCAACGGATATAATTACCCGTCCTGAGTCACTTACAGAAGATTGCTTCTTTACTTATGCCCTTGGGACTGATTTGCACGATACTAATTCGACAGCCCAATATTTACGCAGAATCAGGAAAGAAGATAAACCCTATATCGACATAGCTGTTTCTCCCAGACCTGGCTATCGGTTTGAGGTTTGCCTGATCCCAGTTGAAGGGTTCGCTAAAGAAACAATATTGACAAAAGATGGCTTCGCCAAAGCTTTAGCGATTATTTGTGCTGTATCTAACAAAGCTAGGAAGCGATTCCCCTCAGGAAACGGACAAGAGATTGTCCGGTGTCAATTTAGCAACTTAGCTGATGCAGTCGCTGTAGCAAATAGATTGTCTGCATTACCCTCTAATATGTATGAAACTCTCGCCAAGCTACCAAATGCCTTATAATATTGCGTCCGCTTGAATATTTATTATTTAGGACTGACACAAAGAGATTTTAATGGTAAGTAACTAGACGGACTTGAGATTAAAAACTCAATGCTTCATACTTCATCTGTTGAAAAAAGTCTTGTTATACAAGACTTTTAACCATTTTTGCACAGTGATCCATAATTCAAAGTGAGTTTTTTTTATGCCTACAAGTCCTTTACGTGAAGAACCTCGTAACCAGCGAGCGCCTGTAATTCGTACAAGTAATGAATTTATTCTTTTAGAATGGTTAAAGTCAACTGGTCGTCTGATAGAGCGGGAACATCAAGAATCTGAGTATCTAAATGAAGTAGAAGAAATTTCAGAAATGATAGACCTTGACGATATCCCTTACGATCATGACGATGACGATTCTGACATGGATATAGAAGCCTAGTAGCGTAATTCGTAATTACTTACCTGAAGGGTTTCATTGATTTGGAATCTGTACTTCATTTATGCTGAAAGGCTAAGAATCCCGACTTATCTAAAAAGTCGGGATTCTTAGTATTAAAAGGTGAGTGTGTTTAATTGTTGGACTTGAGTAATAGATAAAATAATTGTCCATTGCTGACTGTGACACCAGCGCGATCGCCTGCTAATTTCCCAGTACCCAAAAAATAATCTACCCTACCTGCACCTTTAATTGCGCCTCCAGCATCTTGGTCAAGAACATAGCGACTAACGATGCGCTCCTCCATTTTTCCGGTAGGATTAGGAAAGGGAATAGAAGTGCGAATCAACGCCAAAGCACCAGGAGGCATGAGAGATTTATCTGTAGCGATCGAACGCTCTGCCGTTAATGATACGTTGATAGAACCTTGGGCTGGATCACCGTGGTTTTCTTGAAAAAAAACGAAACTGCGATCGCGCGGAATATAAATATTTAATTCTTGGGGATGCTTTTGAAAATAGTCGAGAATAATTGGCATAGTTACACCTTCTAGCGGTAATTTGCCATCATTCGCTAATTCTCGGCCAATGCTTTTGTAGTTATAAGCGATATTACCCGCATAGCCGATTGTTGTCTGAGTCCCATCACGAAGCTGAAGTCGCGCTGAACCTTGAATTTGAGCTAAATATGGTTCGAGGCGATCGCGAAACCAAAACAACTCTAATCCTCGTAATTTCCCTTTTGCGCCTTGTAAACCATCTGCTCCTTCTAATTCTTCGCGTGTAGGATGAGGCTTACTCCAGGAGTTTAAATCAGGAGGTAATCGATAAACAGGATAACGATATTCTGCTGTGGGAACACGACTGGCTGCGTAAAGCGGTTCATAATAGGCGGTGAATAAAACAGAACCTTTGGTATCGTTACCAACTGACTGGTAAAGAACAAATTCCCGCTCGATGGCTTGATGTAATTCTGTTGCAGAATTAGTTTTTAATAAAAGTTCGCGAAATCTTTTCAAGCTTTTGATGACGCGATCGCGCGTAATCCCAGCCACCTGATAGTTTTGATAAGTAGCCGCAGCATTAGCCGTTTGCAGATATTGGAGACTGCGAGCGATCGCACTCATCAGCGCCTTTTTGTCTGGTATTTCTCCATATAAAACCTCATCTAAACAAGATGGATCATCCTGACAACAAGTAACTGGTAGCCTCTGAATCAATGGTGTTTTTTGCTTTTGTGTAAATGCATCTTGATTTTCAGCAGTCAAGGAAACTGGTATATTCCACTTTTTTACGCGACATTCTGGCGGACTAAGTTCCTGATGCGTCAAAGATTGCATCCGCACTAGCAAAATCGACAAAACCACAGGTAAGCTAATAGCGATAACTTTGTTAAACTTTGCTAACCTAGCAAGTGTCTTGTTCATCAAAATTTAAAATCTTTGAGATTATCCCATTTCCCGCAAATTCAAAAAACAAAAATAATTTAATTTCTCAACACAAAAATGTTTACTACTACCCAGCCCCCAATGCTTATTCATTCATATTACGATAAGTAGCAACTGCTGAAGGTGATATTCGGTTCAAATATCGGAATATCCAGTATTTGAAAATGGTATCTAAAATCACTGGAAATGTAGCAATAAATAAGAAGATAAAATCTCGATTTGCTGGTAATCCCCAATGGCGGGATACTCCTTCTAGGAGAACTTCCCAACCATGAGGAGAGTGGAAACCTACAAATATATCGGTAAACAAAATGATGATAAATGCTTTGGCACTATCACTAAGTCCATAGACAATATGATCAAAGAAATCTTTAATCACAGCAATAGAAGTCTTGCTAACCACTAAAAGCCATATAAAAGCAGCGACTGAAAAAATATCTGCAAAAACATTTTTGATGGCATTAGAACTTTCGTTACGAAATTCTTCAGCAAGTTCAATAGCTCTCTTTTTCATTTCAATTTCCATCCGCTCAGGCAAGAGTGGAGGAGCATTTCTAAGGAGATTTTCAAACTTGAGCTTTTCTTCAAATCTTTGTAATTCTACAAGGGCTTCTTCTTCCATTTCTGAATTGAGGAATATCTGCATTTGCTGATTGTCTCTAAAGTTCTCAACAAGCGGCCCTACTACGAAAGCTTTTGCTATCTGATGCGTTAGTAATGGTACGATAATTAATAGTAAAATAAACCTGATAGATATTATTGTTCTTCTTTGAGCTTGACGAAAACTATGAATTACCTCTTGTTCAGAATTAGGGTCTAATTCAACTTGCAAACGATTGATAGTACTTAAAATAGAGCGGGGTAAAACGCCCATCGTATCAGCTTTACGTTTTAGTTTTGGTTTTTTATCCGAGTCTTGAGTTGGTATTTTTGGTGGTACTGTTGGAGTATTTACAAGCAGCGACTTCTCATCAGATATCGCAGAGTTAATTGGCGGATTTTGAGGTTTTACTACTAAAGCTTTAGAAGTTATTTGATCAGGAATTGTTGTGTATTTGGATATAACTTGATCTATAAAGTTTAGCTTTTCCAAAACCAAAGAAGGACTGGGATGCTCTATACCTGCTTTCTGAGCAGCTTTTTGATTCTCTTCATTTAGAAACCAACGGCTTGCTCTAAACTCTGTCAGCCGCATTTTGGCAGTTTTTAATAGCTTATTTAGGTCTGACTCAAAATAATCCATCACGCTGTTACTGTATATGGCTGAGTCAATGTCTATTTTATTACCATTGAAATGCTTATTTTCTATTTCCTTAATCTTTAATGCTGCATCGTAAGCTTGATGTAAAGAACGTTCAGGAGTCTGTAAGTACCATCGGTAAGTATCAAGTAAGAAAGAATAGATTTTTTGGCTAAAAACAGAGTTTTTCATTGGAGACAATCATCCAGCATTATTTGGTGATTCTTAACCTTAAGTTAACGCACGAAGTATACTAGCAAATCTATAAGGAGAAAGTTTGTGATTTCTCATTCGGTTTGGATTGTTGGCACTAGCCGCACTGGTAAAACGGCTCGCTTGGTAGAGCAATTTTGTAGTTGGGTACAACCTGAGAAGCAGTATACTGAATCATTTTATACTAAAACACCAGGACGTAAAAAAGGCAGTCATATACCCGAATTTTTATATCTTAAACAAACAGAGCCAGGAGTTTTAGTCTTAGCTGCCAATGATGATAATCGGCGAGAATTGGGAGATATAATTGTTACATCTACATTAGGAAAATATCCCGTGCGTGCCAAGACGCCGCTAGGTTTTTTCCAGGATGAAGTTATTTTATTTTGGCCGTTGCTAATTAACTCGTTGAACTTGAAGGCACAGTTTCCGGTAAGATTGCGACCAGAAACCGAACAAGAGTTAGCAAGCAAACTCTGGCATCCCCAATTAGACGAAGAAATTTTACGGATTGCGGGAGTGAATGAGTCTCGCTTGGTGCGTCGCATCCTAGATTTATTGCAATTAGCAGCTTACAGTGGTGTACCTTGCGAAGATATTGCCCCGGTTTTGGCAAGGGGTCTGGGGGAAAATACTACAACTTTAGAGCCGGAATTTTTGGCATCTTTGTTGCTAGATTGGCGTAACTGGTGTTTAGAAAGGGGGTTACTAACTTATGGCATTATTACTGAACTTTATAGTCAGCACTTGTTAAGCGATCGCAATTACCAACAGCACCTAACTAAACGCTATCAAGCGGTACTGGCGGATGATGTCGATGATTATCCTAGCGTAGCGCGTCTTTTGTTTGACTTGCTATTAGATCAAGGCGCGGTCGGGGCCTTTAGTTATAATCCCGATGGTGCAGTGCGATTGGGATTGGGAGCAGACCCCAACTATCTAGAAGGGTTAGCAGAACGTTGTAGAGTAGAAATATTGACCGGGCCACCTCCAGAATCCCTTGGAGAGCAAGCTAAACAGATGGTGGAATTAGTCACAGAACCAATGGTGCTGTTGAGCTTACCTGAGATTGTGCATTCAATTCAAACCACCTCCCGCGCTCAACTATTGCGACAAACAGCAGAGGTAATTGCTAATGCTATCCAATCACAGCAAGTACAACCAGAACAAGTGGCGATTATTGCACCAGGTTTAGATGCGATCGCTCGTTATACTCTAGTAGAAATCCTCGTTAAGCAAAATATCCAAGTAGAATCGCTGAATGACCAACGTCCCTTAGTTAGTTCACCCGTCATTCGCGCATTACTCACCATGCTGGCACTAGTTTATCCCGGCTTGGGACGACTCGTAGACCGGGATGCCGTCGCAGAAATGCTGGTTGTATTGAGTAGTAAACAACAAGCACCAGAAAACTATACAGACGCGATTAATCGCGTCTCTACTGATATTGACCCGGTACGTGCTGGTTTGATTGCAGATTACTGCTTTGTACCTCATCCCGATCGCCCCAACTTGCTACCAGTATCAGCCTTCGAGCGTTGGGATAGAATCGGCTATGCGGCTACTACAGCCTATAATGACATATTACAGTGGTTAGAAAAGCAGCGATCGCAACAAGAACTGCGGTTAATTCCTAGTCCCATTTCCCTCTTAGACAGGGCAATTCAGCGCTTTTTGTGGAATGGTAGCAATCTTCCCTACGAACAACTAGCCGCACTGCGAGAATTATTAGAAACCGCCCAACACTACTGGGAAATTGACACCAGATTACGACAAATTGCCCCAGTGGAGACAACGCCTCACACAACTATTATCGAATTCATTCAACTACTGCGACGTGGTACGATTACCGCCAACCCTTACCCTGTGCGCCCCATCGGTGGAGCGAGAAAGGCCGTCACACTAGCAACTATATTTCAATACCGATCTAGTCGGCGATCGCACCGCTGGCATTTTTGGCTAGATGCTGGTTCACCTCTATGGGCAAAAGGTGGTGCGGCGACTTTGTTCGGTGCGCCGTTTTTCCTGCAAGACAGGTTAGGTGAACCTTGGACAGCAGAAGATGAGAAATTGGCAGAAGAACAAAGACTGCGAAGGATTTTGACAGATTTACTGTCTCGCGTATCCGAGAGAGTTTATTTGTGTCACAGCGATTTAGCCGTAAATGGACAAGAGCAACTAGGGCCGCTGTTACCCTTAGTAAATGCTTGTGTGACGGTTATTTCTGAGACTACTGTTAATTGAGTCTCTTCTACTTTCGCAAAGCTCAGATCCGCGACTTCTTTAAGAAGTCGGGGATCTTATAAAATATTTGTTTGTATAAAGTAGTGATTGTCCCCTTTTTTGCATTGGGTTTTGGGATTAATTTTTGCAAATTTCGGGACTGTGGTTGAGTTGGAACAGGAGAACCAAAAGGGACTTTATCACGCGTTAAGAGCAAAGGAATACTGAGAAGTCCCAAAATAATTACTACTCCGGTCATTATCCAAACCATTAACCTATTTGGTTTATAATCTGCTTGTTCAATTTGCCAGAAAACTTGGTTGTATCGCCACGCAGCTAACGCAACAGCCAAAATTCCAAAAATCACCAAAGCAAGACCCAAATTTTCAGAGTTGGATAATGGATTTACCGGAGTTTCTTGTTGAGTAATAGCAATATTAAGCTGGCGCAGAAATATACCAAACCGCGCAATAGCAAAACCAAAGCCAATCAATGAAATAGAAGTGCGTAGCCAAGCCAGAAAGGTACGTTCGTTCGCTTGATGCTCCCTTTGACGATCAATTTTTGGTATTTTATCCATGAGTATCTTCTGACGGCAATTTACCCTTGAAAAGTATTCATAACATTGATGAATAGCATGGACTACCGCCATAAGGTCAACACAGTCGAGTAAGGACTCTGAGAAAACCCCAAGCGATCGCTAGAATCTTTACAATAGTAAATAAGGTAAAGATATATATCAGAGTCAAAATCAATGGGACTATTCGGATTTGGCAAAAAGGCAGTTATGCCTACGCCTGAGGAAGCTTTGTCAGGAAGGGCACAATCTATGTCAGTACCCGCTGCTCATTATGTCAACAAGAATCCTTTAAAACCTCCTTATCCCGATGGATTAGAAAAGGCAATCTTTGGCTTGGGCTGTTTTTGGGGTGCAGAACGCAAATTTTGGCAACTTAAAGGAGTTTACACCACCGCAGTTGGTTACGCTGCTGGGTTCACACCTAACCCAACCTATGAAGAGGTATGTAGTGGGCGAACTGGTCACAATGAAGTGGTATTGGTTGTGTTTGATCCCAAAGTAATTAGTTATTCTGAACTGCTCAAAGTCTTCTGGGAAAGCCACAATCCTACCCAAGGGATGCGCCAAGGTAATGATGCTGGCACTCAGTATCGTTCGGGAATTTATGTATATTCCGAAAGTCAAAAGCAGCTAGCAGAAGCATCGCGGGAAGCTTATCAGCAAGCTCTCAACGATGCAGGTTATGGCAAGATTACTACAGAAATCTTGGATGCGCCGGAATTCTACTACGCTGAAGCTTACCATCAGCAATACCTGGCTAAAAATCCTAACGGGTATTGTGGTTTAGGAGGGACAAATGTTTCTTGTCCCGTCGGTGTAGTTGAATCGCAAATTAGTAGTTAGAAATAAAGTAGGGGCGCACATCTGTGCGCTTCTACTTAAAATACAGATTTGAGTACAGCGATCGCGCGAATCCACAACATAATACTAATAGGCGCTCCAAGTAGAATACCAGCGATCGCCCAACCTCTTTGATGCGCTCTGAATTGTTCAATACTGCGCCACGGCCTACTTTTCCAAGCCCATTCATTGCCTTTAGCACCAAGTGCGATCGCCATTAACCACCAACCGTGGGGTATAAAACAGAATAGCCCATACCACACTTGATTAGGCCACATCCACAGCCAAGGCATCAAAAATGCGCCCCAATTCCAACCGAGAATTTCTTCTGGAACTGTTTCATTGTAATTATTTATTCCGCATCCAGAATTGTTAATTATTTCTTTTAGCGGTAAAAGTTGATTCCTGTTTGCAGATTTAACAGCCAGACCAGATTTGAGAACATTCAGCGCTTCGCGGGCACTAGTAAATCGTTGTTCTGGAGCGGGTTCTATCAACTTTTGTAGCCAACTTACAAAACTGGGACTCAGGTTAACTCGGTCTGTAAATTGCAGTCGTAAATCCTGCTGGGGTAAATCAGAAGGGGAAGTTCCAGTTAACAAATGAATCAAAGTTGCACCCAGTGCATAGAGGTCTGAAGCCGCAACCGCTCGACCACCGAATTGTTCCATTGGGGCATAACCATAAGTACCCACAACCGTAAAAGTAACGCCTTCTTTTGCCGCTTTATCTTGAACTGCCCCAAAATCAACTAAATAAATCCGGTTATCTTCGCCCCAGATTAAATTACTCGGTTTAATATCTCTATGCAACACCCCTGGATTCAACTCATGTAGATACGTGAGAATATTTAAAACCTCAACAGCAATTTTTCTAGCTCGCTTTTCACTAAATCTTTTGCCAACAGCAAGTTTATCCTTGAGTGATTCACCAGGGATATATTCTTGTATTAAGGCAAACCAGAGTGTGCGATCGTCGATACAAAAATAATCAATATATTGAGGGATGCGGGGATGATTTAGCTGTTTAAGTATTTGTGCTTCCCTCTCAAAAAGTTTCAAGTCATCCCACTGCACAGTACCGCCAAAGGCTAAAAGCTTGACCACAACGGTCGAATTTTCGCCATTAGAGGCTTGTAAATCCAATGCTTGCCAAGTTTGACGAATTCCATTGTTGCCTAGTTGGCGTTGGATTTGATAACGATCTTGTAATATCTGTTCTGGTTGCAGCATCTTACACCTGCTGGCAATTTACTCTGATTCCCTTACTATTCAAGGATAGTCATTATCTAGAGAAACTGTGGGAGCTAGATAATTTTTTGAAAGCAGTTGAGAATTTCAACTTTGAGGTTCCCTAGGAGATTGGTGCGAATTTTCTTTGGTTCCGGTTATCGTGTCTATTTCGGCGAAGATGCTGAAAATGTTGTTGTCATACTGTGTGGAGGCGACAAAAGCACACAGGTTGAGGACATTTAGGACGCAAAAGCTTACTGGAAGGAGTATCTAAGCCGTGAGAAAATTTAGAACACTCGATGAATTTGAAGAAGAATACTTCCGTAACAACCCGGAAGAAATCGACGATTATTTGACCCAGATATTTCAAGAATATTCAGAAGACAACCATTCCGGCGCATTATTGGCATCCTTGCGCGTTGTTGCTCGTGTACGCGGAATTAGTGAGATAGCCGAGCAAACAGGCATTACACGCCGGAGATTGCAAAAAGCCTTATCCAGCAATGGCAACCCGCGCCTTGAAAACGTCAATTCCATCATGAAGGCGCTGGGATATTGTCTTACGCCGCAAAAAATCATGTCTCCAGCGACAGAGTGAATCACAACAGTAATTATCGATTGTGACATTATTGGGTGCAGAATGTGGGTTACAAATAATTTTTGCGATAGTAAGCTTGATATTCCGCAGACAGCAGAGGTTCCCACCAATCACGATGATTGAGATACCATTCAACTGTTAAACGTAAACCCTCAGCAATCGTTACTGAAGGTGTCCAACCAAGCTGAGTTTTAATCTTGTTCGCATTAATTGCATATCTCCGATCATGTCCCTGTCTATCCTTGACAAAAGTAATCAATTCTTTTGCCGGACGCACTGGTAAATCAGACGCTAATTCGTCCATCATTTGACACAAAAGTTGCACCAGATTGAGATTTTCTACCTCATTGTTACCACCAATATTGTATGTTTCTCCTGGTTGACCATGATTAATTACCACATCTAAAGCACGACAATGATCGCCTACATAAAGCCAATCGCGGACATTTTTACCATCACCATAAACAGGTAATGGCTTACCTATCAAAGTGTTGATGCACATCAAAGGAATTAGCTTTTCGGGGAACTGATAAGGGCCGTAATTATTAGAACAATTTGTGATAATTGTCGGGAGGTTGTAAGTATGGTAATAAGCACGCACTAAGTGATCACTACCGGCTTTTGAGGCTGAATAGGGACTATTGGGAGCGTAAGGTGTAGTTTCACAAAAAGCTGCATCATCTGGGCCCAAACTACCGTAGACTTCATCAGTAGAAACGTGTAGAAAACGATAATCAGATGGCTGTGCTTTTGTCTCCCAATGTTGCCGAAAAGCTTCTAGCAGGGTGAAAGTTCCTACCACATTAGTTTGGACAAAAGCCGCTGGCCCAAGAATCGAACGATCAACATGAGATTCAGCAGCAAAATGGGCGATGGTATCTATATTTTCGGTTGATAATAACTCGTCTATGATGGTGCGATCGCAAATATCCCCCTGTACAAACCGGAAATTCTCTCTTCCCTCAACCAGCGCCAAATTCAGACGATTTCCCGCGTAGGTAAGCGCATCCAACACCACCACCCGGTCATCTGGATAAACCTGACACCAGTGATGGACAAAATTCGCCCCAATAAACCCCGCACCCCCAGTAACTAATAACCGCCGACTCATTAAATTTCCTCTCTTCTCTCTGTGTTCTCTGCGCCTCTGCGGTGCGTTTCTATTACTTAAAATATTTCTTCCTCAGCTTCCCATATATTCTCTGAGCGAGTAATTTCGCCACACGTAATTTCGTCAAACTCTTAATATTAGATGGTTGCTGGATCTTGTGATCAAAAAACTCATTTAACTCATCCAAAATTACTTGGAAACGCTTAATAATATTTTCAGTTCGATATTCAGCCAGAAACTCTTCAGACAAACTAAAAGCTACTGAAGAATCAATCACCTTCAGAATCCGTTGGACATCATATTCTTGCGAATATCCAGCAATTTTATAGCAATTAAATCCAGGGTCTAAGTAATCAGCCAGTCCACCGTTGACACTAGAAAATACTTGGCAACCACAGGCAAGAGCTTCCATTGGTTGTAGACCGAATCCTTCGCTAACACGCTGTTGCGCCCAGTACTCAGCCGAATCATAAAGATAAACCTTCGCTCGGTTGAATAGTCCAGGTAAATCCTCTATATATGAATCAACAACCAATACTTTACAACGTTTTTGCAACGCTGGAATCAATTCTTGAATTAAATACTCAGAAGACTTCCGAGCCTGAACTAAAACATCAATATCTCGTTCAAGACCTAAATTTTCAAACTCATCAGAAATTTGATTCGGCAAATAATAAATCAGGGAATTAGGTGATTTTTCTCCCCAATATCCCATTGTATAGCGGCTAACAGTGATGATCGGAATACTCGCAGGTAGCTTAAATGGATAACCTGCACTATGTGCATGGTAGACGACATTGTATTGCTTAAGTTTAACCACGAGTTGAGCTATATCAAATCCCCAACTGATGACAAAAATTACATCATTTAAATTTTCCTCTTTTAGCAAATCATCGATAAAAAGCTTACCTTTTTCGCGTTGGCGGTAAGTTACAACATCAGCACTACAGAACTGCTGCACCAGATTAAGTGCTTTTAACTCAGCCCAAAGACCACCACAGGCAAATTTGCCATCTGTACCGGGGAGTAAAAAGTAAAGCTTTCTCATAATTTTTTTAAGGGAGTACCGCAAGGCGGAAGTCAAAAATCAAAAGTCAAAAGTCAAAAGTAACTCATGCTTTAATTTTGGGCTTTCTGGCTGTAATCAAATGGTAGGTTTATTTCCGCCGACCTGTACTAGATGGAGAAAAACTATGGAGAAAAATTTTTTGTCTCCCTCATCCCCGTCATCCGTACTCTTGCCAGCCCACTTTAACAAAATGTGCCTCACGCCCCCAAACATCGCTTCTACGGGTAATATTTTCAATTGTTAGGTTAAAAGGAATGGCAGTTGTTAAGTAACGCTGTGCCATAGAACCTAAATCGGGTGCGAGTTCAGCGGCTGTCGTCGCTGCTAACCCCAAACCTATAAGTTGCTCGATTGGTCGAAATGGTAGTAGCAGATGCACACCGACAGCTAGTCCAGCGGTTAAGAGCATTGCTACTGATAAATTGGTGCCACAACGGGGATGTACAGCCAAATCCCATTCTCCACTCGTGAGGCGATGTCGAGCCAGTATGACTGCACGCCGCAAATCACTAATATTCACCTCACCATAAAGGTAAAATCCCTGCTCAGTAGACAAACCGCCTAATAGTTCGTTATCTAGTTGAACGTTAGTAGGTTCTCCTTTAGGAGAATAAGAACTTTTTGATTCGCTAAGAACCCAAACAGTAGCGTGTTCTAAGGCGTGAACCTGCCGTATCATTAAAATTTCTTGCAACCCTGGAATAAACGATAGCTGTCTGAGTAAGTCGGCATCTTGTGTGGGTTGCACAAAGTCTGAAAATCGGTCTTCAAGACTCGGAATTTTTTCAGATACAGGTGTCGTAAAATCAAAGTTAAAAAATTTAAAGGGAGACGAGCTACCCTGAAAAGAAGCGGAAGTATTCATTGGAACACTACTCCCAAAGCCGATGGGGCAACATAGATTTCTTTCAAATGTAACGCTTGTACCACTGAATTGTTGCTAATTTTTGTGGATGATTGTTGAGTTTGAGCATTGGGCATTGGTTATTAATTATTCTCCTCTGCCCTTCTGCTGCTGTGCGTAAGTTTTAAATCTGTTCTGCTGAATTTGGAAAGGAATTCTGATCTTTATAGTTTCCGAGTCCGAGGGTCAGCTGGCTCCATTAACATAAACTCCGGCTGAGTGAAGGACTCGGAACTTTTGGTAGAGTGTTCACACTGAAAACTTAGGCGTGAGGAGGGAAACAATCACTAAACCTCAAAATTGGCTTGTGAATATACCAGACCAAAGCAATTACCTTGCTACTAGTAAATTGTTTATTCGATCTGGTTAGGCAGAAGACAGCAATTGACATCATTCAAACAGACTTTGCCCCACTGTAAAGCCCAGCGGACAAGAGCTACTCGATTTTCTGTCTCGGTCTTTGTAAGAATATTACTGATATGGTTATCAACTGTACGCTTGCTAATCTCCAGTTTTCCTGCAATCTCTTGGTTAGTTAAGCCAGCGGCTACTAAGTCGATAATTTGCAGTTCTCTGTCTGACAGACTAACGGGGGTCTCAGACTTGCCACCAGCCATGACTATTTCTATCCTCCCTTGGTATATGTACTTAATCACTCTTTCTAATTCTAGAAGATTCTTTTGTTGGGAGGGGTTTCAAGTGTTAGCAGTAATACGATTGTCAATATTTTCTTTGGATTTCAAGTTGCTAAGAATATAAAGCATAAATTTACGCCAGTCTTATATAATACAATTTTTTATAAAAATATTAAGAATAAATGCTTAGAAAATTTTAGTAATAATCAGAAGCATATAGATGTTACGGGAGTAGTAAAAATTGCTATTTAATTCTATGAAGGACTGGCGACAGATTAGCAAGAATTGTTGTAGATTTTATACTGTAAATTCCTAATCCAAAATCGAAATCTAAAATCTAAAATGAAATGAGCAATCCCCGTGTTTTGTGCCTCGGTGAAGTTTTGTTTGATTGTTTAGCCGATCAATTAGGGCTAAAGCTGGAAGAAGTGAAATCTTGGATTCCCTATCCAGGAGGGGCACCAGCTAACGTAGCCTGTGCTTTAGTCAAGCTGGGAACGCCAGCAGGATTTATCGGAGCCGTTGGTGAAGATGAACCAGGGAATGCACTGGTCAAGCTATTACAAGATGTAGGTGTAGATACAACGGGGATACAACGCCATCCCACGGCACCAACGCGGCAAGTTTATGTTACACGGGATCTGGCTGGCGATCGCACTTTCGCTGGATTTGGTCAGTATGACACCGCAGAATTTGCCGATACTCGCCTGCAAGCCAAACAATTGCCAAATTCGCTGTTTCAAGAGGCAGATTTTCTAGTTTTGGGTACTTTGGAATTAGCCTATCCTGAAAGTGAACAGGCAATTCACCGCGCCCTAGAGTTAGCAGAACATTATGACCTGAAGATTGTGCTGGATGTAAACTGGCGTCCTGTATTTTGGGACGAACCAAATATTGCTCATCAAAAAATTCCAGAATTATTTAAGCGAGTCGATTTCCTCAAACTCTCCAAAGAAGAAGCTGAATGGCTATTTGAAACCGCAGATCCCGGAGCCATCACTTACCGCCTGGCTTCCATTGAAGGAGTACTAGTAACAGATGGAGAAAACGGTTGCAGCTACTGTCTGGGTGAGAACGAAGGCAAATTACCTTCCTTTTCTATCCCTGTAGTTGATACAACTGGTGCAGGGGATAGCTTTTTGGCAGGATTCATCCACCAGTTGAGTCAGCATGGCATCCACAGCTTGCGGGATGCAGAAACAGCAAAACGCATCGTCACCTATGCCAGTGCTGTTGGGGCACTGACTACCATTAAACCAGGTGCGATCGCTTCTCAACCTACTGCTGCTGAAGTCGAAACTTTTCTAGCCTCACATCAACTTTAGGAACTAGCATAAGTAACTGGGATATCAGCCACTAAAGGCTGATACTCCTGGCTAGAAAATGGACGAAAATCTTCATCCCATTCTGCGGTCATATTGCACAATAAACGTAACTGGAGAGGTGTCGGTGCTGGGTTAACGCGCTCAACTTTCACTTTTAGAAGTTCTGAATTTTTGTTCTTGAGTTTAAAAACATCATCTACAATATATCGGGGGCAATAACCTACGATGTAATGATCCTCAGTACATAAAAGCAATGCACGCGGGTCATAGGGATTTTGAAATTCATTCGCTAAATATAATAGTTCACCCGTTTGTAATTGATTAATCCGTTCAGTTGCACAAGTAGGAAGGTGTCGCAGTCCATGTGCAAAAAAATGGATATGGTATAAACCATTCTCATCTGGTTCTGGACAGGGGAAAACTTCAAAATAATCTGTTACCTTGCGTCCACCACTCCGAGAAAGAATGCTAACTGGATCGTCTTGTCCTTCTGGAATATTTAGCGATTCAATATAATCTTTGTAGTCAGGGCGAGAGCGTCGCATTAATCGATTAGAAAACAAGGGGAAAAGTTCAACTGATGTGTATTCTTTGTTCAAGTCTGGGAAGGAATATAATAGCTGAAAATTATGTTCAGTTTTAGCTTTAACAGCACCTTGCGTATATACAAACTGATATTTTTTCCCGTCAAATGTTAAGCGACCAATGGGAAGCCAAGCGCGACTTTTAGGATCTTGCCAAGCTAAAAAAAGTGTTTTCATAGTAGGGTGTCTAGCAGCTTAGTTTGATTTAACTCCAATATCTTTTGTGCAAATTCAATTGCTGTTTGCGATATGCGATTAGATGGAATACACTCAAAAAGCTCTAACGTATCATTGCTTGACACCCTTGCTAGATTATTTAACCATACCCTGGCTGCATCTGGATACCGTTGTTGCGCTTCACAAAATGCATTAAAAGTCTTGAGAGTTTTTTGATCGCCAACTCTAGCATACAACGCAGAATTACATTTTTCTACATACGCTTGGATAGAAAAGCCAGCGTCTTTTGTGGTTAGTCTGTTTTTTCTTTTAGAATCAGACTCGTTTCGACCAAGACATGAGGCGTGGTCATAGGTTGGTGCTAGATAGATATTCTCTTCCAAACTGATGAATGCCCAATTTTCATGGTGTCGATCACTATTCCCGATCCAAGCATCTAAAAGTAAATACCCAACAAAAGTTTCTGTCGCATAACTAATTCTCTCTGGTGGTGTCCAGTTTATAGGTAAATTAACTAAAGCATCTCCGATAGCATTGAATACATTATCAATTGTGTGTTGGGACAGGTCTTTAGAATCTTGTGGATAATTAGATACTATGCGAGCCAGAATTTCATTACCAAGGGTCAAGCTTCCACCTTTTTGAGACGGTAAAAATGAGGGTGAAATGATGCCATTTTCGTCATTGTATACCGCCAGTTCATAATAAGCATGAGGTAGCCCAAGCAACTCGCACAACTCGGCTGCAATCTTCTCTGCCCAATCTTCTCCTGTGTTTGGTCTAGCTTTCTTAAATAGACAACGACCTAGATCGTGATGACGAAACCAAAACTTTTCTTTTGTTCCCAAATCTTCATCAGCCTCTGGGGCATCTAGGGGAACCTCAATAAGAGGAAACTGCTCTGGCATAATTTATGAGAAAGCCTGATTTAGAGCGAATTATTAACTTTATCTATGCTTAAATGTGTAACAATCAATGGTTTGCTTTAGCTTGCTGCCATATAGTATCAACAGTCACAAACTCATAACCTTGTTGTAGCAGTTGCGGAATCAGAATTTGGATTGTGGCAGCAACATCTTGTCCACCACAAGCACCATCATGCAAGACAATTATTGAACCATTTTTGACCTGCTCCATAATTCGCTCTACTACAGTGGTTACACCTGGTCGCACCCAGTCTTCTGGTACAACACTCCACATAACTGGGCGGTAATTCCACTGGAAAAATAATTTTAAAGTAGCAGGTGTAAAAAAACCATTGGGGGGGCGGACATCTCGCACTTGTTCAGGTTGCAGGTTGCAGGCATTGTAGATAGCAACTTGGGTTTTTTCTAAACTGTCCTTCAGGTCATTTGGCGAAAGCATAGGAAAAGAGCGATGATCGTAACCATGCAATCCGATCCAGTGTCCGCGATCGCTAACGGCTTTAGCAATGGCTGGTGAACGGTTGACGCAAACACCTAACCAAAAAAAACTCGCTGTAATATTGTAACGGTCTAACACTGCCAAGACTTCGGGGGTGTATTGAGGATGGGGCCCATCATCAAAGGTAAGTGCGATCGCTTTAGCATGGAGATTTCCATTCCAAAGGCAATTGGGAAAACTCGGCTGGAGAATGCGGTAGAAAATTGGGAATAGAGGTGCAAATTGCATTTTGAGCCTTTCCGTAGCTTTCAAGAAATTTTATACATTCATTTCTCAAAACCGTCTAATTTAAAATCTATATCTGACCTCATACTTGGGGGCTTTTAGACTTAACTATCCTATTTTGTAACAAAATCTGTAACAGCAATGTTATGGCAGGTAACTCTCGACTAAATTGGGGAGAAATCTACGAGTAATCCCTGACTAAAAGGGTAATGTTGCTAAAAGATATACGTGATTATCAAATTCTCTTTCTGGGCTTATTTCTAGTCTTGGGAATCGGCACACGAGATTGGACGCTGCGACCAGAATTAATTGGGGTAGCGATCGCAACCAGTTTGGCAACCCAATGGATATTGTCATTAGTTACTGGCAAAGAACAAATGGCAAATCTTCGGAGTGCTTTAATTACATCTCTGGGACTGGGCCTACTTTTGCGGGCTGATCACTGGACAACAATGGCAATAGCCGCAGTAATTGCGATCGCCAGCAAATTTATCTTTCAAGTTGGTGATAAGCATTTCTTTAATCCTACCAATTTTGGCATCATATCTGCCTTGATTCTGACCCCTGATGCTTGGGTTTCGCCGGGACAATGGGGTGAAGAGTGGTGGTATGGGCTATTATTTGCCGGCACTGGCGGCATGATTTTGCAGCGTGTTGGTCGCTGGGACACTACAGCAGCTTTTTTGGGTTCCTACTCCTTGCTAGAGGCGATTCGCAATCTCTGGCTAGGTTGGACTTGGGATGTTTACTGGCATCGATTGATGAGCGGGTCTTTGCTGCTGTTTGCCCTATTTATGATTACAGATCCGCGATCTATTCCTAATTCCCGAATTGGGCGTGTAGTTTGGGCAATCTGCATCGCCGGATTAACTTTTATCCTGCGAAATTATTTCTTTGTTTCCACAGCAGTTTTCTGGGCGCTGTTTGCCCTTGCCCCATTGACTATCTTATTTGATGTTCTTTGGTTGGCCCCAAGGTTTGCTTGGCAAGAAGGGGATAAGGAAGCAGAGAAGGCGGAGGGAAAACTCTTAACTCTTAACTCCTAACTCAGCACTAAAAAAGTAGAGGTATAAAATGAAGTTTTTTCGCCTTTTAACGCCATTATTGTTGGCAATTGTAGCTGTTTTGTGCTTTACACCCGCAGCTTGGGCATTTTGTGGATTTTATGTAGCCAAAGCTGATACAAAACTGTATAACAAAGCTTCTCAGGTGGTAATAGCGCGGGATGGCGATCGCACTGTCCTAACAATGGCAAACGACTTTCAAGGCGAAGTCAAAGATTTTGCAATGGTAGTTCCTGTGCCAACCGTGCTACAAAAAGAACAAGTTCGTGTTACTGAACCCAAAATTATCGAACGCCTAGATGCTTTTAGTGCGCCGCGATTGGTTGAATATTTTGACTCAGATCCTTGTGCCCAAGTTTACAACGAAAATTTACCACAAGCTGCACCTAGACCAGCAGCAAGCCTTGAGTCAGGGAGTACGAGAGGCCGTGATGCTAGTTTAGGCGTGACAGTGGAAGCACGTTTCAACGTCGGCGAATACGACATCTTAATCCTCAGCGCTAAAGAATCTGGTGGATTGGAAACTTGGCTCAAACGCAATGGCTACAAAATCCCCAGAGGTGCAAAACAGTTACTTCAGCCTTACATCCGCTCCTCAATGAAATTCTTTGTTGCCAAAGTCAACTTGGATAAATTTGAGAAATCTGGCTACCAGTTCCTTCGTCCGCTACAAATTTCCTACCAGTCACCCAAATTCATGCTGCCAATTCGCTTAGGCATGATCAATGCTACGACAGAGCAGGATTTGATTGTGTACATCCTCTCGCCCCAAGGACAGGCAGAAATCACTAACTACCGGACGGTAAAAATTCCCTCCAACACAAATATTCCCTTGTTTGTCAAAGATGAATTTAGTGAATTCTACAAATCCATGTTTCAAACTATCTACACCAAAGAAGACAGAAAAGTTGGTTTTTTAGAATACGCTTGGGATATGGGTAGTTGCGATCCTTGTTCTGCCGATCCCCTAACCCAAGAGGAACTCAAGCAAGCAGGCGTATTTTGGCTAGATGATAATTCTGCAAGCAATGTACCAATACGCCCCGGCTTTCGTCGTCCCTTTCCTAGAAGTAATGTCTTCATCTCCCGCTTGCATGTCCGCTACACCCGCAACAAATTCCCTGAAGACTTGATGTTCCAACAAACTGCCAACAGTGAATCTTTCCAAGGGCGTTATGTTTTGCAACATCCGTTCCAAGGGGAACTTAAATGTCAGGCGGGTAGAGAATATAAACGGTCTTTACCCAAGCGTTTTGAACAAGAAGCGCAAACTCTGGCTAAACTAACCAACTGGAAAATCCAAGACATTCGTAACAAAATGAAGCTGAGTGTTGGTAATCTGACATATTCCTGGTGGGAAACTTTATTTTCCTGGCTGGGTTTATAGTCATCGTGGCGAGCGTGGAGATGAGCGAGTTTTGAGTAGCCAGTGCTGAGTGGGGAATCTCACTTCTTTACTTAGAACTCTGAACTCTGAACTCTGAACTCTGAACTTTTTTGCCCAATGCCCAATGCCCTTTGAAAAAAGATATAGCATCTTGACGAAAGGTAATTTTTTAAGGCGTTGTTATAGGCAATACTAAGATATTCTTGCTTTCTGTCCGAAGATTGTCATGGTTCAATTCGATGAACAGCTACGCGGCTTAGTTACCGAAGCCTGTGGACACCCACCTGGAAGCCCTCAGCGTCAGAAGCTGCTCACGCAAATTATTCGCTTGACAGCAAATAAACTCTGGAGGGAAAGTACTCCCTACTATCAAGATGCATTACAACAAACTTGGTTGTATTTCTGCCGCAATGTTTGTGAAGGTTTAACAGGTCAAATCTATGACCCCAATTATGGCAGTGTTGTCACTTGGCTAAATGCTTACCTAAAACGTAGACTACAAGACTTTTACATTAACCAGAACCGGGAACAAGCTATAACAGTCCCTCTTCGGGTTCGTCAGTCTACATCGGGTGGAATAAGTGAAACCATTGATCCTGTAGATAACCTCCCAGCTAGCCCCCAAGCACCTCCCATTCTGGAAGACTTGGAGATATGGGCTAAGACAGATTCTGAAGGAGAACTGCGCCGTACTTACATTAAAGGACATCCAGATGTGAATTGTCAGATGTTAATTCTCAAACGCCTACCTCCAGAAGTTAGCTGGAGAGAATTATCTGAGGAATTTGGGTTGTCAATTCCGACATTAAGCAGTTTTTATCAGCGCCAGTGTCTACCACGTTTGCGTAAATTCGCCGAATTTGAGGGATTGTTATAAACAAGGGAGAAGGGGAGTCAGTCGGTTGCGAACTCTCCCAAAGATAAAAAGACTTCTAATGAGGATGTTTGAAAAGTATTATTGCTAACATCAAAATCTTAAAAACCTAACCCCCCTAGCACTCCTTCCCTACAAGGGAATGGGGGTTTCAAAGCCCCTCGACCTTTCGGGGAGAGGAATGGAAACGGGTTTTTAGTATACTTTTCGACTTTTCAAACATCCTCTAAGAGGTTTTACTACATAAAACCTCTCCCTGCCTTGAACTAAAGTTCAAGGCAGGGAGAGGTTCGTATCACTTGGTAATAGACAAAACCCAATCGCCTAAAAGTTGGTTTACTTTATCGGGTATTTCATCATGGGGACAATGACCGGCTGTTAAGAAATGTTCTGTGAGTTCAGGATAATATTGACGAAATTTTTGAGAACGTTCTCTAGCATTCATCCAAGGGTCAGCTTCTCCCCACAACATCAACAGAGGACAAGTTAATTGCTTTAGTAGCACATCAACTTTTTCTCCTTGAGGAGTGCTAAAGACTGACACAAATACTTCCATTGCACCAGGATCATAAGCAGGGCGAGAAATTTCTTCTACTAATTGTTCTGTAATGGCACTTTTGTCAAGATAAACTTTTTCTAGAGTTTGGCGAATTACCCAACGTTGTCGCACGTATTGAAATAACAAAGATTGGGCTAAAGGTTGTTGAAAAATCCACTTAGTGCCGTCACCAAGAAGTTTCTGCAAAGTAGCGGGTTGTTTTGGAGCCTGAATTTCTGATTGTAAAGCTTCAGGCTCAGATGTAGACTGGCTTTCGCTAAAAGGCCCTGCACTATTGAGCAAAACTAAACCAGCCGCACTGTCGGGACGTTGCCCTGCAACACACAAGCCAGCGTAGCCACCAAGGGAATTACCTGCTAATACTGCTTTTTGACCAATTACTTCACTGATAAAATCATGGAGTTGGTCACGCCACAAGTCGCCGCTATACTGCAATTTCGGTTTTGCCGATCGCCCGAATCCTAAAAGGTCGATCGCAAATACTTCAAAATCTTGACACAATCCTGTGATATTCTTGCGCCAGTGGTCTGTGGAAGCACCAAAGCCATGTACCAAAAGCAAAGGCGGACGTTGCGCTTGCTTCTCTCCCGCACGCACATAATAAACGTTGTGCCCGCGCCACTGCCAATATTTACCAGGAATTGGGGTTGTAGAGAGGGCTGTAGTTGCCTGCATGATTCAAAGAATTGTTAAGTAGCTTTTAATAATTGTAGGCTAGTCGAAGGAGTGAAGGAGCAAGGGAGACTGGAGGGGAATCACTAATGACTAAAGAAAAATTGATTACAGGCAAAACTAGACTACTAGGGGTAATTGGACATCCAGTGGAGCATTCGCTATCGCCAGCGATGCATAATGCTGCGATCGCTAATTTGGGATTAGACTACGTTTATCTTCCCTTTCCTATCGAACCACAGAATTTAGAGGTGGCGATCGCGGGTTTCGCAGCTATTGATCTTGTCGGTTTTAGCGTGACAATACCTCATAAGCAGGCAATCATGCCTCTCCTCTCAAAAATTACCCCTCTTGCTCAAACTATAGGCGCAGTGAATACTGTTAGTCGCCAAAATAATCAATGGGTGGGGACAAACACAGATATAGAAGGATTTATCGCTCCTTTGCAGACAACGTATCAGCAGGATTGGAGCCAGAAGGTAGCGGTAATTTTAGGCAATGGTGGCGCGGCCAGAGCAGTTGTAGCAGGTTGTCACCAACTAGGTTTTGCCAAAATTCATGTTGTTGGGCGTAATGTGCAGAGATTACAAGAATTTGGTAATAGTTGGAGCAATTCACCCATAAGCGAAAATTTACAAGTTCATCAATGGGAGGAATTGCCAAAGCTAATTCCCCAAGCAAATCTGCTGGTAAACACAACCCCCATAGGTATGTATCCCAAGGTTGATGAGTCGCCTTTGAGTCTAGAGGAAATAGGGAATTTACCCAAGGGTGCGATCGCTTACGATTTAATATATATTCCGAAACCGACGCAATTTCTTCAGCAGGCAGAAAAACAAGGCGCAATTGTGATCGATGGCTTAGAAATGCTAGTTCAACAAGGGGTAGCAGCATTAAAAATTTGGTTACAGCAGGAAACTGTACCTGTAGAAGTGATGCGCCAAGCATTGCAAAAGCATTTAGGTTTAGGTTGATGGAGAAATAATTACCTTATTTACCATTTACAGATAAATCTATTGCCAACCTTAGCATTGGCGGATAGATTGTACTTCTTTAAGTCATTTGTCCCGTCCTTTCGTCTATGTTTGCTAAACCCAAAATACTTTTATCATGGCTTGTATTATTACTAAGTTTTGCAAGTCTATTTCTTAGTTCTTGGATTCTTCTTCCTGCTCCAAATATGTTTTTACTAACGCTAGCAGTGGGAGCGCCAGAAGTCAGTCCTTGGTTATTGTTATTAAATTTGCTATCTTTATTGCTTTCTTTGTTTTACATCCGTCGCCGTAAACTACAGCGTTTAGCTTATATTTTCAGTTTGATAGGATTGCTAATTTGTGGATGGGTGCTAGTGAATATCCCACTAACTCAAATGCAGATGGCTAAAGCGATGAAACAAGGACTGGGAACAAATTATCTAGAGCAAATTCCAGTCCAAGTAATGGCTAAGATGCAAACCCATCCCTTTAACTTAGTTAATTTCTTCCGGGGTATTCCATTAGAAAAAACGCGTCATCAAAAAGATATTCTCTTTGCTTCTCCTGCGGGAGTGCCTTTAAAAATGGAAGTTTACCAACCCGCAGAGGTAGGGAAATATCCAGCAGTGGTGGTAATTTATGGTGGAGCTTGGCAATATGGCAATCCTCATGCCAATTCTGAGTTTAATCAATATATCGCTCATCAGGGATATACGGTATTTGCGATCGACTATCGACACGCACCTAAATATCGGTTTCCATCTCAGTTAGATGATGTGCGTACAGCCCTGAATTTTATTCGCAAACATGCAGCCGAATATGAAGCTGATTCAGAACGTATGGTACTTTTAGGACGTTCTGCGGGAGCGCACCTAGCAATGCTAGCGGCTTATCAAGCGGATGCACCACCCATTCGGGCTGTGGTGAACTATTACGGGCCTGTTAACTTAACTGGAGGATACAAAACACCACCAAATCCCGATCCTATCAACACCCGCGCTGTTTTAAAAGCATTTCTCGGTGGTTCTTTAGAAGAATTACCCAATCAGTATAAAATTGCTTCACCAATAAATTATCTGACGCACCCTTTACCACCAACTTTATTAATTTACGGCAGTCGTGACCATTTGGTAGAAGCACGATTTGGCAGACGGATGTATGAACGTTTACATGATTCTGGCAATACTGCGGTTTTTCTAGAAATTCCTTGGGCAGAACACGCTTTTGATGCTGTTTTTAATGGTGTGAGCAATCAATTAGCCTTGTATCATACCGAAAGGTTTTTGGCTTGGGCGTTGTTCAAGTACAGCAGCAATCAGAGTATAAAGGCTCATTAACGAAGTTCAAAGACTCATTGAGCTATATCAGAACTCCTAACTCCTAACTCCTCACTCCTTTTGCGGCCAGCGCCAGTTATAGCGATTCCATTCGTAGATTCCTTGAATTTCATACTCAGAGCCGTTGAAGAAGCGGACGACGCAGTTAGTAGAGGTATCATCGCGTAGGCGTAGCCCGTCGTAGACATCGCTAATTTCCTCGACCTTAATCACCATACAGGGAAACCATTCGCGCTTACAAGGTCCATCTTCTTGCACCCATTCCCATAGTGCATTGGAAACTTCAATGCGATCGCCTACTCTTAACTTTAGTGCATCCTCAAAATAAGAATACTTATCAAAATGATATGACTCAACCCGATTCAGCCACTGTAAACCATAACGTTGGCGAATGAATTGTACTGTTCCAGAGTCATTTTCTAGCAACCAGTCATTGAGTAATTGCACTTTCCAAGTGCGGTTACGTTGTTCTTCATCCTTAACAAACTGTAAAAATGCTTCTAACTCCTCTGGGGTAAGTTCGTCTAAGGGATTAGCAATATTTGACATCCCAAAGGTAGAATTTCCCTGAATTTGCTCGACCACTTGCAGTAATATCTGTTTCTGCGTGTCAGTGAGAGGACAGCTTGCTACATCACAACGATTAAAGGCTGCAAGCATAGCTGTTTCAATCTCATCTGGAGTCATAAGTTAATAGCAATTAAGGGTTTATTTCCCTAATTATTACAAATGTTAAATTAAAGTCTCTAATTACCCTGTAGTTAAATTCAGGTAAGCTGAGGTTATAAGTTACATATTGTTTGTTAAATGAAGTCACGGGGTCTTTTATGCAGTTGCGTTCACTCACGGTCGTTTTTATTTCCTGTCTCATCACCTTTCTATCGTGGGTGATTACTCCCCCAGCTGTAGCCCTGACACAGATTAAACTATTTGATGTCTCTTATAAAGATTGTCCACCAGAACTAGCACAAGGGGCTGTTATCAGTAGTGGTAGCGCCGCTGCCAATTGTTTTCTTGTGATTGGCAAAGCAGAAAATGGCACTAATAAGACAGTCTACGACGCAGATATTTTTGGACGCATCTATGATGCCAATAATGACTCGGTGATGCAAAACCGGACTCGCTTAGGTTCTATTACCGAGGTGCCACCAGGCATTAGCGATTTTGAATTGAGGATTTCTGTACCTGCGAATCAGCCTACTCCGTTGAAGCTAAAGCAGTTTAAGGCTGCCGGGTTTAGTGGTCAAGTGCGTAGGTAATAAATTTTAACTTTTACGGCTAAAAGTCTCGCACTTTATCGAAATATTCGGTATTGGGATGAATAGCGGATAAATAGGAATAGTCCCTTGACAGAATGTAGCGTGTAGCGGTGCTGCTTTCTTTCATAGTAAAATCCCACTTTAGCAGTATTTCTCTAATGAAGAGATCGCTGTTGGGTACTTGACCTTGCATAAGTCTGAGCTAGTTAGCCCAGACCTAAAATTCATTAGTTGAACATGGAATAAAATGCAAGTTCTGTGTTATCAGACGGCTTGCAAACCACCACCTACTATTTGAAGCAGTATAATCGCTAACATTGGCGAAAAATCAATGCCGCCCAATGGGGGAATAATTCTGCGAAATAGATTCAGATAAGGGTCAGTTATCTGGCTCAAAGCAGCAAATGGTTGGTCATACCAGTTAATCGTCGGGAACCAGGTCAACAGCACGCGAATCAGCAGCAGAAAAGTATAAATCTGCGTAAAAGTAGCCAGAGTGTTAATCAGTAACTCTAGAGGATTCATGGATAGTTTGGTTTCCTACTAAGTGTCAAACGCGGTCTTATCTTTTAATTTTAATTTAGTCCATGTCATGGTGTTTGCGGATTCCACATTTACCATATTTGACACTTTCACCACGCCTGAACAAACCTCAGGAGTCTTTAGTGAGGGTGCGTTCATTGCTTGCTTGGGGTGAACCGCCATTAACATTTCCCAGTTGCTTTCGCACTTCATCAATTGTGGCATTTAGCTGGGCAATTTTATCTTCTAGCGATCGCCTAGCCGTTTCTATGCCAATGCTCTCACTTTCTGAGGCTTTCATCTGACGCCGCTTTGCCGCTATCTTCTTAGCTTCGAGTTGGCTATCTGTCAGTTCTGCCTCCTCCTCCGTTAGCAATTCTGGATCGCGTCGAGAAGCAATCAGGGCCCCGATGACACCGCCAAATACGCCACCGACAACCGCCCCTGCTAAAAAACCACTGCCAAAACCATCTCGCTGACTCATATCTTTACCGCCTTCAACAAACCTTGCAACTTTTACAGTAGTTATGCTATTTTCCTGCCCTAGCTGCATACTAGCTTAAGTCCCAAAGATGCGATCGCCTGCATCTCCCAATCCCGGTACAATATACCCCTTGCTGTTCAGTTTTTCGTCAATAGTCGCGGTGTAAATTATTAAACCTGGATAAGCTTCACTCAGTTTTTGCAAAGCTGGTGGAGCCGCTACTACACAAATAATCCGCGTCAAGGCTGGATCAGCACCCCGTTGTGTCAATTCTGCCATTGCCGCCATGATTGATCCCCCGGTTGCCAACATTGGATCGGTAATCAACACTCGTGTTTGGGGGTCAAATTTTTCTGGTAACTTGTTCAGATAACAATGAGGTTGCAGTGTCTCTTCATCTCGCGCCAAGCCAAGGTGGTAAATCGATGCTAAAGGTAATAAAGTCTGCGCTCCCTCAAGTAATCCTAGTCCAGCCCGCAGAATCGGCACTACTGCCATAGGCACTTGCGGATCAATCACCGTTGCTGGACAAGTATCCAAAGGACTCTGCACCGCTGTTTCTTGGGTCGGCAACCAGTCTCGCGCAGCTTCATAAGTCAGCCATCTTCCCAACTCAGTCATGGCACTGCGAAATAGGACTGAAGGTGTGCCTGCATCACGGGCAACTGCCAGCCAGTGTTTGATCAGGGGATGGGGTGGAACATAAACGCGCAATTGTAGCGTCATAGCCGGAAACAGGCGCCTTTTTATTGTATGAGAACTGAAACACCATAATACTCCTTCCTGCATCCGGCTGACAGCTGAAAATTAACACTCTCATTTTTATTGATAAAAATTTTCATTAATAGTTGACATTAATTGTCAATCAAGGTTATATTGTTATACAGTGTTCTCCTCTCTTTTAAGGATCGGCAGACGGGATTAGCCAGCAGTAGCAGGCTCGTCCCTCTTTTTTGTCATTGGGTATTGGAAAATAAACAAAAGACTAATGACAAAAGGCAAAAATGCAAGATATTGATGCGATCGTGATTGGGTCTGGGATTGGCGGATTAGTAACAGCAACTCAGTTAGCGGCGAAGGGAGCGAAAGTGCTGGTACTAGAACGTTATTTGATTCCAGGTGGTAGCGCCGGTTATTTTGAACGCCAAGGCTATCGATTTGATGTTGGCGCATCGATGATTTTTGGGCTGGGACAAAACGGTACTACTAACTTACTCACCCGTGCATTATCAGCTGTAAATGTTAGCCAAGAAGCGATCGCAGATCCGGTGCAGATTCACTATCATCTACCCCAAGGTTTAGACCTGAAGGTTGACCGGGTTTATGAAAAATTTTTGCAAAATCTTACTGCTCATTTTCCTCATGAAGAACAGGGGATTCGTCGCTTTTATGACGAATGCCAAAAAGTATTCAAGTGCCTCAACAGCATGGATTTGCTGTCGCTGGAAGAACCTCGGTATCTACTGCGAGTCTTTTTCCAGAATCCTTTGGCGTGTCTTGGTTTAGCTAAGTATCTCCCCCAAAATGCCGGCGACGTGGCGCGACGTTACATCAAAGACCCGCAATTATTGAAATTTATCGATATGGAATGTTATTGCTGGTCGGTAGTTCCATCAGACATGACACCAATGATTAATGCTGGGATGGTCTTTTCTGACAGGCATTATGGCGGAGTTAACTATCCCAAAGGCGGAGTGGGACAAATTGCCCAAAAACTGGTGGAAGGTCTAGAGAAGGCTGGAGGTAAGATTCAGTACCAAGCTAGAGTCACGAAAATTCTCACAGAACAGGGAAAAGCGGTAGGTGTGCAACTGGCTAATGGTAAAGTATATCGGGGTAAACGCATAGTTTCTAATGCTACACGCTGGGATACATTTGAACAATTATTACCAGCAGAAGCAATGCCATATAATGAGAAAAAGTGGCAACAAAATTATCAAAAATCTCCAAGCTTCTTGAGTTTACACATCGGGGTAAAGGAGTCAGTTTTACCTGCGAAAACAGAGTGTCACCATATTTTGCTGGAACATTGGGAAAAGATGACAGCACCAGAAGGCACAGTGTTTGTTTCGATTCCCACATTGCTTGACCCAGATTTAGCACCTAGTGGATATCACATCATTCATGCCTTCACGCCTCACTGGATTGAGGATTGGCAAAAACTTTCTCCCAGTGAGTACGAAGCGAAGAAAGAAGAGGCGGCTGGGCGAATTATTGACCGACTAGAGAAGATTTTTCCAGGCTTGGATGCCGGATTGGATTATCTGGAGGTAGGCACACCGCGCACCCACCGCCGCTTTTTGGGTCGTCAGGATGGCACATATGGGCCAATTCCCCGGCGCAAGTTGTGGGGTTTATTGAATATGCCCTTCAATCGCACAGCTATTCCAGGACTTTACTGTGTAGGCGATAGTACTTTTCCTGGTCAAGGGTTGAATGCAGTGGCTTTTTCTGGTTTTGCTTGTGCTCACCGTATTGCCGTAGATTTAGGATTGTGAAGTATTTAGATTTCCGTCAAATACTATTGACGCTCTCGATTCCAGGCTTTGACCAAATGTATGGCTGAAATGGTTTATCAAGAGGCGTTTTAGCAATGTGGTTTGTGTAGTTGTGCATCACTTTAATTGCTATGCCCAAAATTACTTCTAGTACTTGTTGCTTACCATAACCAACTGCTAAAAATTCCTGAATTTCAGCATCTTCAACCCAACCCCGTGCTTGAACTATTCGTTGCGTAAAACAGCGCAGTGCTTGCAATTTTGGCTCTTTGAGTGGTGTATTATCACGTAGTGCTTGAATATCTTCACTCTTCATACCCATCATCTTTGCCAAGCCGGAATGGGCTGCCATGCAGTAGTGACACTCGTGTTCATAATTCACAGTCAAATAAATGATTTGCTGTTCAATTGGGCTGAAACTTGTCGTAGTAAACAAATCCCATAGTGTCATTGAACCTTTGAGCAACGCAGGTGCTTGGGCGAAAACTCCCTCTAAATTTGGAATAAACCCAAACGTTTGTTGTGCGTGAACTAATGCTGCTTTAGAGTCTTCAGGCGCGGTATCAATCGTGTAAATGGTAAATTCCATTGATTGTTGCCTCAAATGTACAAAAAAGTAGACAAGTTTGTCTACTAAAAGTTAGTGCTATTGTATTTCAAAGGAGACAAGATTGTCTACTCATTTAACTATGACTACTGAATCAAGTCACGCTCGGCAACAAATCCTGGAAACGGCTTCTGAACTCTTCTACCAGAAGGGAATTCAGCATGTCGGTATTAATGAAGTCATTGCAGCCTCAGGTGTTGCTAAACGGACGCTTTACCGTTGGTTTCCTTCCAAAGACTTATTAATCGAGGAAGTGATGAAATATCGTGCTATCCAGTGGTTATGCTGGTTTGAGGATGCAGTTTCAGAGCGAGGCATTACACCCAAAGAACGCTTATTAGGAACGTTTGATGTGTTGCGTGAGTGGTACTCAAGCCCCAATTTTCGGGGTTGTCCGTTCATCAATGCTGTTTTGGAAATTGCCGATGCCTCTCATAAAGCACATCAGGTTTCGGTAGACCTACGTGAGTCAATTCGACAAATTATTGTGCGCTTGGCGGCTGATGCAGGCGTTAAAAATCCAGAATTCTTTTCGCAACAGTACCTTCTGCTGATTGGAGGGGCCAGCTTAATGGCAACAATCGAACAGTCACCGAACGGAGCAACATTTGCTCAAAGTGCGCTCTCGGTTCTGATTGATGCCAACATAGGAAATTGACATGGACACATGGTCAATTACACAAAAGAAATTAGGTAGACCTCGCTTATATAGGTGCGACTTCTAGTAGTTCGGTGTTCTGGTACAAGATGTAAGTCAACTTAGTTAACAGAGCTAGATGATTTGAATTTTACTTGCAGCTTTCGTAGCTTTTTCCCTAGCCTCTTGTACATTAATACCTTTCGCTAAAGCTACGCCCATTCGCCGATATGGATGGGCACTAGGTTTACCGAATAATTTAATATCTACATCTTTTTCTGACAAAGCATCAGCTACACCACTAAAAGCAATAGAATCAGATTTTTGTGAGGCTAAAATTACTGCACTAGCTGATGCTCCTAGCTGTTCTATATGAGGAATTGGCAAGTCTAATATAGCTCGCAGATGTAGTTCAAATTCATTGAGATTTTGTGAGATTAATGTCACCATTCCCGTATCGTGAGGTCTGGGAGAAAGTTCAGAAAAAATCACTTCATCTTTAGTAATGAAAAACTCAACGCCAAAAATTCCGGCTCCTCCTAATGCATCAGTGACTTTTATGGCTATTTCTTGAGCTTTTAATATTTTGTCTTCAGAAATTAGTGCAGGTTGCCACGATTCTTGATAATCGCCTCTTTCTTGGCGATGACCAATAGGAGAACAAAAAATTGTCGGTGCATTCCACTGTTTAATTGTCAGTAAAGTTATCTCAATTTCAAAATTAATAAATTCTTCTACTATGACCTTTTGACTGTCTCCTCTAGAATTAGCGATCGCATAATTCCAAGCCTTCTCAACTTCACTCTTATCTTGCACTACAGACTGACCTTTACCAGAAGATGACATCACAGGTTTAACAACATTACCAAACCCAATTTCATCAGAAACTGCAATCAATTCTTCTAGAGTTGTTGCATAACCATATTTAGCCGTTCTGATGCCTAATTCTTGATGTGCCAGTTCCCGAATTCTGTCGCGGTTCATTGTATAGTTAGTAGCAGCCGCAGTCGGTATAACAGTAATTCCTCGCTGTTCAAATTCGAGCAGTTTTTCTGTTCTAATTGCTTCAATTTCTGGTATAATAATGTCTGGCTGGTGTTTCGTCACTACAGCTTCTAAATCATCAGCACTGAGCATAGAAATAACTTCATAAGCATCAGCAACTTGCATCGCCGGAGCATTGGCATAGCGGTCAACTGCAACCACATAATTACCAAGACGTTGAGCCGCGATCGCAAATTCTTTTCCTAGTTCTCCTGAACCCAGCAACATCAATTTTTGGGGCAACTTAATACTCATTAATTTATCCAGGTCAATCTCAATTAAATAATTTTATAATTTTGTGTGTTTTAATTACCATCTTCTCAAAAATTAAATCTAGCACCCCGTAGTTGTAAATCTTGACGTTGCAGATGATTTAAACCAGTACCTACTCCAAGCTGACACTTATCTACTAGTGTCTCTAACCAAATAGTCTCGTTCAAAGTTGTACCTCGTAAATCGGCATTTCTCAAGTCGGCTTTCGTAAAATTTGCAAATAAGAGGTCTGCATTGACTAAACTGCTACCTTGTAAATTTGCTCCTGATAAGTTTCCTCGGATGAAATTTACGCCATCTAAAATTAAACCAGATAAATCTGCTCCTATAAGATTAGGAAATTTTAGCTGACTTGGATATTTAAAAAATCGCATCATACAAATGATATTTGCTTCATTTAACCGTATTTTGGTTAAAAAGTCATAACGAGCTATACCCAATTGTTTAAGAATTTGCAGACGCTGTGGAGGACTTTGCTCTAAAAACTGAATGGCTGTGTGGCGTAGGTCGTGAGTACGGTTATTTAACATGATTTTCTGATTGTAGTGATACTTAAAAAGATTAAAAATTGAACAGATTATGTAAGTAAATAATAGATAATATAGCAGTCCTAAATCATTCATGAAAAAGAATAACCCCGATTACTTTGAAAAATCGGGGTTCTAAATTTAGAGATAACTACTTACCTAACGTCCTGCCAATAATGCTTTCGTAGCAGATTCACCTGCTAATCTCACCTGCCTTGTTAACTGGAAGTTTAACAAAGCTAGAACACTCAACTCAGCGAGGAGTGCCATAAAAATTGTTGTCGTCCCAGCGTATTCTATAGCTGCCCAAGGAAAAGTTGAAAACAGCCATACATTAGGATATTTCCACGAGGAGATGCCGATAACTTCTAGAATCATCGGTGGTAGGAACGTGATTGCACCTATAGTACCTATTGCCCAGAAAGAACGTTTGGGAGTTTTGAGCAAAAGTATCAATTGAGCGACGGTAGCATAAATCATCATTAAGCTGATAGACAAAGCTATAGCTAAAAGTACTTTAAACCTGCCAATATCGTTACTCAGCAAATTTTGGCCATCGTTCGCATCAAAAACAGATGTAAATGAAATCCAAACTAGCCAAGGGATAGTAACAATTGTAAGATTAATTGCGATCGCTACGAGTGCAGGGCTTTTTTCAGCCCAAATTAGCTCCTGCCATACATTCTTGTGGCTAGAAAATCCTTGATGTCTATATCTTGCCCAATCTTGTACATCTTGGCGGTGAGGAGAAAGAACCGCAATTAAACTTAAAATTAACGCCAAGTTGTAAAGTACCAGTAAAATATAATTTTCCCCAACCTGTTCAACCCATCTTTCGTTATTTTTACCAACTTGTAGAGCAAATCCCCACATCATGAACTGGCAAAAAGCTACTAATAAATAACTTTGCTTTTTGCTGATTATTGAGCCTTCAGGATTACGAAAGCAACGTTTAAGAGCTTGCGAAATCCCATAACTGCACAATCCAAAGTTAAGTAAGTGGAAACCAACAATACTAATAACACTTGCCCCTAATGGTAAATAGAAAAACTGCCAGTTTTTCAGGGGATAACCATTAGATAGATTGAACAAATTAGGAAAAAGATAATTTGTTACATCCCAAGGACTATAGAGTCTGAACCAAGCAGTTGAATTATTTAAATTGTTGTTATAAGACGATGCCAGTACCATCGTTGTGAACAAAAAAAGCAATACTGCACCACTACCTAACCAAGGCTGAAAACCGCTGAACCAACGACTAACTAAGCCAAAGAGTAATGCAGCACTGTAGAATAAAATACAGCTAGCAGCAAGAATTGCGTAGTAACTCAAAATGTAACTAAAGGCAATTTTGGCAGAACGCCCAGCCCACAAATGTAAAGGAATTGCTGCTAAGATAACGAGATAAATTAAACTCGGGACTCCTAGCAATTTGCCAGTCAATATACTTGTTTCTGATTGGGGACTGAGACGGATAAAATTCAGCGTACCGCGAGTTTCTTCTTTGGCTAAGTCGTTGATTAATAAATAAGTCCCTGCAACTAATAGTGTAAATACAAAAATTACACTAAACGCTAGGAATATATATTCCCAATGGTCTCGCCACCACAACTGCCAATCAATTTCATTTTGTGGGCAAAAATTATTTGAGATTAAATCATTGAAATCATTAATTTTAGATGGAGATGATTGTTGGTAAATCTCTTTTTGCCGCCATTCATATACTTTACGCAAACGACAGTATTCGCCAGTAAGAGAGTATTCATCACCAGGGAAATCGCGGAACTGATATAAAAAAACTACCAGTTGCAGTAATAAGGATGTTGCAACTGCGATCGCTACATTAAAAAATTTCAGCCGTCCTTTGAGTTCCCGCAATAGTTGCGGATTCCAATCGCCAATTTTGTCTATTAAATTGAGAATCATAGCAAAAAATTCTCCAAAAGTGGGGAGTGATATTTATTGACGAATCAAGATGCTTGCTTGTGACCTAATTTTAAGAAAATAGTTTCTAAGTCTTCTTGTATGCAGTGAAAATCAGTCAGAGGAATGCCTGTTTTAATGAGCGATCGCAACAACTCAGCACTATCTTCATCTTTGCCCGAAAAATTCACCCTTATACTGTTTTTTCCTGGCATCACCTCCCACTCTTCTACTAAATGATGATGTTTCAATTCCCTTAATAGTGCTTCTAGGTTCCCCAGAGTTGATATCACAATTTGCTGGTGGGCAAGACGTTGATAAAGTTGTTGTAAAGAGGTACTTTCTACCAAAAAGCCAAGTTCCATAATTCCTACAGAAGTACACAGTTCAGCTAAATCACTGAGAACGTGGGAAGAAATGATTACAGTCATCCCAGCTTCTTGTAAAGCCTTGATGATTTCGCGGAAGTGCATCCTGGCGATGGGATCAAGCCCAGAAACAGGCTCATCTAGTAGTAGTAAAATCGGTTCGTGGATAATGGTTCGCGCTAAACTTAAGCGCTGTTTCATCCCCCGCGACAGAGTAGAAATGCGACTATTGCGTTTATTACCAAGTTGGATTAGTTCTAAAACTTCATGTAAGCGTTGAGTGCGGCGTGGTTCTCGTAAACGATAGAGACGCGCAAAATAATCTAGGTAATCCCAGACTGTCAAATCCTCATACAGTGGGTAGTCATCGGGTAAGTAGCCTAGACGACGCTTAAGCTTGGGATTACTCTTGTCACGGAGTAGGCGATCGCCATTAATATAAATCTCACCCGTAGTTGGTTCCTCAGCAGTTGCCAACATTCGGATGAGAGTTGTTTTACCCGCGCCATTCGGCCCAATCAGTCCGTATACTTCTCCCGCCTGGATTTCTAAATCAACATCATTGACAGCAACATGGCGGTCAAATTGCTTAGTTAGTCCACGGGTACAAATTGCTAATTCTTTTACCATCGCTGCTGGGGTGCGGCTTGTGATTAACAGTTAACCTAACCTTTTTCTACAGCTATTGTCAGTCTGGTTTCGGAAATTGAAACTGACTATAAGGAAATTGGCGACATCAAAAAGTAGTTAAGGCATAAGCCTTAACTACTTATTAATTCTTATTCTGCTATTTAGCAAATCTTTGCAAATAAAACCTTGACTTTTTACTCTACTATCAAGTTATTTCGGATAGTGGTGGGATGGCGTTATTAATCCCATTACCAGATGAACCGTTAACTGTATAACGGTATTCGGGAATTGGATATCCAGCTTCGCTAAAGGTTTCACGGATAGCTTTATTAGTGTCGAAATAAACCTGCCAGTAATGGTCATTATTGCAATAAGGACGTACTGCTAGTACAGGCCCTGCAAAGTTGAAATCCTGAATTTCTACATCCGGTGCTGGATTTTGAAGGACATTAGGAATTTGGCTAATTTTCGCTTTCAAAAGTGCGATCGCTTCGTTATGTCTCACATCATGATGGAGTTGAGCTACCAAATCAACCCGACGGTAAGGATTGGCAGAATAATTCTGGATATTGTCAGCAAAGATTTTATTATTGGCAACAATCGTCAATACGTTATCAGGTGTATTAATACTAGTTGTGAACAGCCCAAGTTCTGTAACAGTACCTGTGACACCTGCTGTCGTAATGAAATCACCAACTTTAAATGGTCGAAAAACGATTAAAAATGCTCCGGCTGCAAAGTTTGCTAGTAGTCCTCCCCATGCTGCACCAATTGCAATGCCGGCTCCTGCTAGCAATGCAGCAAAGGAAGTTGTTTCAACCCCAAAGAAGCCGAGAATTGCCACAACTAGAACAATTCTCAACGTAACGCCAATGATATTCAGAAGATAGTTAATGAGTGTCGGATCAACGTGTTGGCTTCGGAAAGCACGTCGGGCTAGCTTCAATCCAAAATCAATCAAGCGTTGAGCAATCAGCCACAGAGCGATCGCACCTAGAACTTTCAGCCCAAACTGAGTTAAAAGTTGACTAGCAACTACGCTAATTTGTCTGAAATCCATAATTTTTTATTTTTTTGTTTGTGAATTATTAAACACAATAAACATACAATAAATTAAATAAAAATCTCCTATGGATACTTTTTTTTAATTTTTGGTGTGTTACGCAGTAAAAAGCAAAGTGTTATCGAAGAATGTCTGGAAATTTTTGGACGAATATAAATAGTTTCTGGTGGGGTAGGCATCTTACCTGCCCTAAAAGTACAAGGGGCATCATATAAATAAATTAAAAACTCCAACGGTACATTTTGCTAGGTATGATATTTGATCTGTAAGCATTTACCTAGTAATAATCAGCTATGACCCAGAACTACCGCATTACTCTACTCCCCGGCGATGGCATTGGCCCTGAAATTATGGCAGTGGCGGTAGATGTGCTGAAAGTCGTAGGGAAGCAATTTGATCTGAAGTTTGAATTCCAAGAAGCCCTCATCGGTGGTGCAGCAATTGATGCCACAGGTGAACCCCTACCATCTGCCACTCTAGAGACTTGCCGTAACAGTGATGCTGTATTACTCGCCGCCATTGGTGGCTATAAGTGGGATTCTCTGCCATCCAATTTACGCCCAGAAGCAGGTTTGTTAGGATTACGTGCAGGTTTAGGATTATTTGCCAATTTGCGCCCAGCGAAAATTTTGCCCCAGTTAATTGATGCTTCGACTTTGAAGCGCGAAGTTGTCGAAGGCGTGGATATTATGGTGGTGCGCGAACTCACTGGTGGGATTTACTTCGGTAAACCCAAAGGGATTTTTGCCACAGAAACTGGTGAAAAACGCGGTGTAAATACAATGGTTTACACCGAGTCGGAAATTGAACGTATTGGGCGAGTGGCGTTTGAAGCGGCTAAAAAACGCGGTCGGAAACTCTGTTCGGTAGATAAGGCGAATGTATTAGAAGTATCGCAGTTGTGGCGCGATCGCATCACCCAACTTAGTACGGAATATCCAGATATCGAACTCTCTCATTTATATGTAGATAATGCAGCTATGCAGTTGGTACGCGCTCCCAAGCAATTCGACACCATAGTTACAGGCAATTTGTTTGGTGATATTCTTTCTGATGCTGCTGCTATGCTCACAGGTAGCATTGGGATGTTACCCTCAGCTAGTTTGGGCGCTTCTGGACCTGGTGTATTTGAACCAGTTCATGGTTCCGCCCCAGATATTGCCGGACTTGATAAAGCAAATCCTCTAGCACAGGTTTTGAGTGCGGCGATGATGTTGCGCTACGGTTTAGATCAACCAAAAGCGGCAGATCACATCGAACAAGCCGTATTGCAAGTTTTAGAACAAGGCGATCGCACCGGGGATATAATTTCTCCAGGCAAAAACCTCTTAGGTTGCCGCGCTATGGGCGATGCACTGATTTTAGCTCTTGAAGGAAAATAATAAATAATGCAACTTGGGCAATTTGGCAACCTTTGCCATAAGTTTCGGGTAGACTAAAGGGAAATCTAGCAATCAAATAACAGTCGATAGTGTACGCATTACGACAAGGTCAAGCAAATTTTACCGCCCCAAAGATCCAATCGCCTTTGATTGATCCCGCCCTAATCAGAGCCGCTGGGCAGATATACTATACTCACTGTGAAGTACATCCCGAAATAGCTGGGCAATCTTCCGGTGTAGCAATTAATCGTGTGACTCATCGAGGTAAGGTTATTTTTACTAACCAACCAGTTCTTTTACCTCAAGAATGTTTTGTGCCGTTGAGTCAAATTGAATCGCACATGTATTAGTCATTGATCATTGGTCATTAGTCATTAGTTCTCGACAAAGGACAAAAGATAAACGACAAATGACACAGAAGAAATGACAAAGGACAAATGACTGTATGGACATTTTGTTCGCCGTTCCGGCGAGTGTAATGGTCTTTGCTTTGGGTGCATCTATTGGCAGTTTTATCAACGTTATTGTTTACCGGCTACCTGCTGGGTTGTCAATTCTTTGGCCGCCCTCTCGTTGTCCCCACTGCTTAAACCAGCTAAAAGCTTACGACAATGTACCAGTATTTGGTTGGATTTCGTTAAGAGGGCGGTGTCGATATTGCAAAAGCAAAATTTCTGTCCGTTATCCTGTGGTAGAAGGGGTAACGGGCATAATTTTTTTACTAGTTTTTTTGGTATTTCAAGTTTCGACTTTAACAATAGGCTATTGGGCTTTTTGTAGTTGGTTATTGGCACTATCGCTTATCGACCTAGATACAATGACCTTACCCAATCCACTTACTCAGTCGGGTTTAGTGGTCGGGATTTTATTTCAAATGGTGGTTGGTTTTTTACCAGAGGCTAGTTCCGTGGTATTGGTAAATCACCTGATGATGGCGATAGTTGGCGCAGTATTGGGTTTATGGCTGTTTGATGCGATCGCCCTATTGGGTTCAATTGCCTTTGGTAAAGCTGCAATGGGTGCGGGTGATGCCAAGTTAGCAGCCATGATGGGAGCCTGGTTAGGGTGGAAATATTTGCTCTTGGCTAGTTTTATTGCTTGTTTCCTGGGAGCGTTAGTTGGCAGCAGTCTCATTATGGGTAGACGCAAAACCGCCAGTCAAAAGACATCGCTACCAAGGTTAGGACAAAAGATGCCTTTTGGCCCTTTTCTGGCTTTAGGATCTGTGATTACTCTGTTTAGTGGCGAAGCCATTTTGTCTAGCTACCTGCGGTTATTTTTTCCAGCGTCTTAAACTGAGCACAAAAAAAGGGAATGGGGTACAGGTTACAGAGCACAGATTGTTCCCTGTTACCTCTTCTCTAACCCAAATGTGATTTCATAAGAAATATTTATAATTCGTGACTGTAACCAACATTACCCCATCTACCCTTCATATTTTGATAATATTCAGCTTGTGACTTGTATTACCCTCTTAACGACGATTAACCGTTGGCAAGCACAACTAGTGCAACAGATGCTGATTGCTCATAACCTAGCAATACGAATAATTGATTTGGGTAGGAGGGGGAAAGCATCTTATTTGGAGGTTGGTATTCTCATGGCTTTGTCAGTACGTCCATATAATTAAGTCTGCTGAAAAAAGAGCAAGAGACTTGTATTGGCATAAGTATTTTCGTTAAGCTGGCAACCAAAGATGAAAATTAAGGTCTGAATTGCTTAAAAGCGTAGTTTGACGATGTAGCCTTTTTTCATTAATAAAGACAAATGGCAAAAGGCTAAAGACAACCCGATACGGCTTGATATGTTTTCGACCTCATACCCACTTAAAATAAAATAAAAAATGGCTAACAACGAAGAATCACGCGGTTTAAAGTCTCTATTTGATTGGTTTGCCAATCGACGGAAATCAGGATCTACCAGTCTCGAACGCCAAGAGCGTGAAATTGCTGATGGGCTATGGCATAAATGTTCTAAGTGCAGTGTCTTGGCATATACAAAAGACCTGAAAGCCAATCAGATGGTTTGTGCCGAATGTGGTCATCACAATCGGGTAGATAGCGATGAGCGCATCCGTCAATTGATAGATCATAATACTTGGAAACCGCTAGACGAGCATTTGCGTCCAACCGATCCGTTGGAATTTCGCGATCGCAAACTCTACAGCGATCGCCTGCGGGAAATGCAAGAGAAAATTGGCTTAATAGACGCAGTTAAAACTGGTTTAGGTCAAATTAATGGTTTACCCATTGCCCTTGGGGTTATGGACTTCCGCTTCATGGGTGGTAGCATGGGTTCGGTTGTGGGAGAAAGACTTACCCGCATGATTGAGCAAGCCACTCAACGGCGGTATCCTGTAGTTATTGTCTGCACCTCCGGAGGCGCGAGAATGCAAGAAGGAATGCTCTCCCTGATGCAGATGGCGAAAATCTCCGCAGCCCTACAGCGCCATAAAGACGCTCGACTATTATATATTCCGGTTTTGACCAATCCCACAACAGGCGGCGTTACCGCAAGTTTTGCAATGTTGGGCGATATTATTTTGGCAGAACCCAAGGCAACCATCGGTTTTGCCGGTCGGCGAGTGATTGAGCAAACCCTGCGGGAAAAACTACCTGATGATTTTCAGACTGCTGAAGATTTGCTCCTGCATGGTTTTGTTGATGATATCGTACCCCGTACCCAATTAAAGAACACCCTAACCCAGCTGATAGCCCTACACCAGCCTGTACTAACAACACCTCATATGGTGTTGTGGGAAACAATGTCCTTGACTTCTACCGCCGCAGAATAGTCAAAAGTCAAAAGTGAAGAGTTAGGAAGTGAGGAGTTATGAGTGAAAAATTCATAACTCCTCACTCTTAACTTCTAACTTCTCACTTTTCAATCCCTAACCTCTGCCTGGCTCTTGAAGAAACATGAGTGGGACAAGTGCTGTTAGTCGAAATAGACTAGAGAGGGCAAACAACCCCAGCAAGCCTCCAAACTGAGCAAATTGAACTATAAAGCTGCCTATGGTTATGCCTAAAGCACCACTCGCTCCAGCAACGGCAGCTGCGATCGCAAAATAGATAGACTGATTTTTAATTGGTGCGATCGCTAATTGTATATTGTTGTTGCACAAGTCAATCGCCGCCCAAGTACCTCCAATCAAGATGTGTAACAGCGGTAACCATAACCAGATGTCAAGGCGATTAACACCAATCCCCAGCCACAGCAGTGGTGTGGCTGCAACCAAAATTCCAATACAGATGAGGATGGGACGATTGCCTATCTTGTCTGCTAATTTTCCCCACAGGATCAGCATTAGCAAAGTCGCCCCCGCCTGAAGGCTGTTGTAGATAGTCACGTAGCTCACATCCAAATCCAGTGTGTCGAGCATATAGAGGTTAAAAAAAGGACTGCTGAGGTTAACAGCAAGCGTCCAGAAACTTAAATACAGCAGAAATCTCAAAAAGTTAGAGTTTTTCCAGATATTGCTCTCTAATTGGTTTTGTGGAGTAGGTACACTACAAAATTCATCTTTTGCAACCTCTGATTGAATCTCATCTGTTTGAGTGAACTTGCCATAATAAGTGTTTTGCGACCGCGGATTCACATCCACCTGAAAATATTGACACCCCAATCCCACAATCCCAAACACTATACCTACCAGCAGAACCACCCCATAACCTTGGAGACTTCCACCATACCAATGTGATACAACGAGTCCAGCTATTGGTACGCAAACCAAATTGGTGAGACTAGCAGCACTATTGCGTATACCAAAATACCTGCCTCGCAATCGCCGGGGAACTATCATTGCTACCCAACTTAGCCACGATGCCGCTCCTAGTCCTCCCAAAAGACTGCTGAATAGAACAATCAAGAGTGTCAATATAACTAACTGATGAGTATTAAGCGCTCCCCAGCTTACGCCTACAATACCAATTACTAGAACCAGCCATAGCAGTCGACCAATTCCGTGTGTCCGAAGAGAATATTGAAAGCGGCTGGTACTACGTTCAGATAAGTAAGCACCCAACGGCTGAATAAGATTGACCAACATCGGGATAGAGCACAGCATCCCAAATACCACTGGACTAGCACCCAATTCCACTAAGAAATTGCTGAGTAAAATTCCGCCAGTTCCAAGGGAGTAAACCGCTGCTAAGACAGAATCCGCAGTGGAGGCTTTTAAACTAGTGCGAATACTATCCTTGGGAATTCGAGAGGTTGGAGAAAGTGCTGTTGATGGTAAAGCAATCTGGGGAATTTCCAGAGTCAGTGGCGCAGTTGTTTCAACCTGAACAAAATCCATAATGTATGTTTATAAGTAAAGCATTCTGGGAGTAATCCGGTTGCAAAGGAACTCAGTATGCTTTTTTAGCATTTCTGATAATTTTTCGTTATTTTAGCTTGCAATTCTCAACAAAAATTTCAAATAAGTAAAATTTCACTCCTTAGCAACAGAAGGTATAAGTAAGAAGAAAGAAACTATTATTTGTCTGTGATCAAGAAAAAATTATTTAATTTTTTGGGATTGGTGATGGCGATCGCGATCGCTATTATTGCTTGTCAAAGCCTACAATTACCAAGCAAACCGTTAGCATCTACCGCAGTCACCATTAAGCTCAGTGGATGGGGAGGCTCTCCTGTTGAGCAAAAACTTTTGAGGCAGGTACTGCAAGACTTTGAAGCACAACATCCAACTATTAAGGTCAAATATGAGGTAATTTCTGACCAATACATGGATGTAATCAAAACTCGTTTAGTTGGGGAAGCTGCGCCCGATGTCTTTTATCTGGATGCCCTAGAAGCTCCTTTCTTGATGAGTCAAAATGTCCTGGAACCGTTAGAAAGTTATATCACCCCCGAATTTGACCTAGCGGACTTCGAGCATACCCTACTCGACAGTTTCAAATACCAGAACCAGATTTATGGTCTTCCCAAAGACTATTCCACCCTTGCTCTGTTTTATAACAAAAAAGCCTTCGCCGCCGCAGGGTTGAGTAATCCGCCGGCTACTTGGGATGAACTACGTAACTACTCGAAGCAATTGACAGGCAAACTTAATAGATACGGCTTTGGAGAAATTCCAGAATTGGCGCGTCAAGCTTATAAAATTAAAGCCTTTGGTGGGCAACTCGTTGATCAAAATGGTTATGCTACCTTTGCCAGTGAGGCAGGATTACAGGGTTTAGAGTTGGTGGTAGACCAGTATCAAAAAGACCGCTCCTCAGCCCAAAAATCTGATGTAGGGACAAACTCAGGTAGTGAAATGTTTGGTCAGAGTAAAGTGGCAATGGTAATTGAAGGTAACTGGGCAATTCCCTACTTAACTGAAACCTTTCCCCAAGTAGAGTTTGCTACTGCACCAGTGCCTACTATTAATGACAAAAAAGGCACGATGGTGTTTACAGTTGCCTACGTAATGAATAAGCAAGCACAACACAAAGCCGAAGCCTGGGAGTTAATTTCTTATCTCACAGGTAAAGAAGGAATGCAGAAGTGGACAGGAACAGGGTTTGCTTTGCCAACCCGGAAATCAGTGGCAAAGAATTTGGGTTACGACCAAGATCCATTGCGATCGCCATTAGTGGCGGGAGTAGATTATGCTACACCGTGGCAGGTAGGTCAGTATCCAGCTGCGATCGTGAATAACTTTGAGAATCAATTTGTCAGTGCCTTGTTGGGACAACAACCATTAAAGCAGGCGATGCTGAAGGCAGAGAATGAAGCTAATCAGCAGATTAAAGCAATGGATTAAGCAATAGACCTCTTGCAAAAGTGCTTTTTGCACTCTTGGGGAAAAGGTTAAAGGTTAAAGGGGAAGGGGACAATACAGAACCTTTTCCCCTTCCCCCTTTCCCTTTTCCCGACTTATGCAAGAAGTCTAATTAAAAATTGTCCTATTTCTTACTCTCACATTCGTTTAACTTAACTCTTCAATTATTTTGAAATTTTGGCAATTCCGAGTTCAAAGCACGAAGTTTTGAGTTCTGAGGTCGAAGTTCCAAGTTCAAAGCACGAAGTTCTGAGTTCTGAGGTCGAAGTTCCGAGTTCAAAGCACGAAGTTCCGAGTTCTGAGGTCGAAGTTCCGAGTTCAAAGCACGAAGTTCTGAGTTCTGAGGTCGAAATTCCAAGTTCAAAGCACGAAGTTCCGAGTTCTGAGGTCGAAGTTCCAAGTTCAAAGCACAAAGTTCTGAGTTCTGAAGTCGAAGTTCCGAGTTCAAAGCACGAAGTTCTGAGTTCTGAGGTCGAAATTCCAAGTTCAAAGCATGGAGTTCCGAGTTCTGAGGTCAAAGTTCCAAGTTCAGAGGACGAAGTACGATAAATAATCATGCACTACCCATCGCTACAGCCGGGTTAGTGCGGGATTAGATGGAGGTTCAATAGTGTTTGAAATCAGCAGGCGGCGGAGTAACCCCAGGTGGAATATCACAGAAAACTTGGCTGGGTATATGTTCATGATGCCCACCATTTTAGTTTTAGGGACTTTCGTAGTCTTACCCATTCTCTACGCCGTTTTTCTTTCCTTGCAAAAAGTTCAACTTCTTGGCGGTATTGAGTACGAGTTCATCGGTTTTCGGAACTTCACACGATTAGCTGAAGATGAACGAGTTTGGATTGCTTTGAGAAACACAGCAGAATATGTAGCCATTGTTGTGCCAACTCAAACTATCCTGGCTTTAATTCTGGCGGTAACTCTGAATTCAGGGATTCGTGGTAAAAACTGGTGGCGTATCCTCTATTTTTTGCCGACAGTCACTTCTTCAGCAGTGCTAACACTCATCTTCATGTGGATTTATAACACCGATGGGCTACTAAACGATTTTCTCGCGTTTGTGGGGCTACCGACATATAACTGGTTGGGTGATCCAGCAGTTGCGCTCAAAGGCATTATGATCATGAACATTTGGTCAACCGCACCATTTTTCATGGTGATTTATCTAGCGGCGTTGCAAGATATACCCCAAACACTTTATGAGGCGGCGGAACTCGATGGCGCAAATGGGTGGCAGCAATTTATCCACATTACTCTTCCCTTGCTTAAGCCTGTAACCTTCTTTGTGGTAGCAGTGGGGGTGATTGGGACTTTTCAACTTTTTGACCAGTCTTACATCTTTTCTGGGGGTACTGGCGGGCCAAACAACGCTACCTTAACTGTGGTGCTGCTAATTTACCAAGCTGTGTTTCGGAATTTACAAATGGGATATGCAGCTGCGATCGCATTTTTGTTAGCAGCAGTAATCATTGCCATCACTTTAATTCAGCAGCGACTTTTTGGAGGCGAACGGATTTGACTAACATCTCTGGCTTATCCTGGCTCAAAGTCTTGTTATACGTCTTGCTGACACTCTATGCGATCGTCACCCTAATTCCCTTTCTCTGGGCACTTTCAGCATCATTTAAGCCGCTAACAGAGATTGTCGGTGGTGAACCCAATTTTCTCCCCAAGAATTTTACTTTCGATAACTACAGACAAATCTTTCTCCAAGAACCGCTGTTTTGGCGCTGGTTGTTCAACAGTGTGGCGATCGCCGTCAGCGTTACGCTTTTAAACTTGTTGTTAAATTCAATGGCTGGTTATGCCTTGGCAAGACTGCGCTTTGTGGGTAAGCGCTTCTGGTTCTTCCTAATTTTGGCTGTGCTGGCAGTACCGACGCAAATCACCCTAATTCCTACATTTTTGATTTTGAAAGCGATCGGTTGGCTGAATTCTTATCAAGGAATGATTGTGCCCAGCATGGTTAATGCCACTTTTATCTTTATGATGCGGCAATTTTTCGTTAATTTTCCTAAAGAACTAGAAGAAGCAGCTCAACTGGATGGCTTAAATACCGTTGGAATTTTTCGACATATTGTCTTACCTTTAGCAAAACCAGCACTGGCAGCGCAGGCAGTTTTTGTGTTCATGGGAAGTTGGAATAATTTTTTACTGCCTATAGTTATCCTATTTGACCCAGAAATGTTTACCCTCCCTTTGGGGCTGAACACCTTCAAAGGTCAATACATCAGTTATTGGAACTACATTATGGCGGCTTCTATGGTCTTTACCCTGCCAGCTTTAGCCATTTACGCCTTTTTTAATCGTTACTTTATTCAAAGCGTCACCTTTACCGGGGGAAAAGGTTAATAGTCATTAGTCATTAGTTAAAAATTCTTCCCTTGCTTCCCCTGCTCCCCCTACTCCCCCTACCCTCTTTTCCCCTCCCATTCCCCAAACAGTATTTTGGGCAACAAATTGCACTCCTAACGTGATATTGGTATTACAGCGACTCAATCTCTATCTATCAGTTAACAAGCATTATGGGTTTTGCAGACCTATCGATCGCAGAGATAGCAGCCGACTACAGCATTCCTGTAGAAAAAGTGTTTTCTCTGTGCAACCAACTGGGAATCGCCTACAAACACCAAAAGACCCGTTTGGCGTTAGAAGATGCAAAGGCAATTATTTCCCAAATATCATCTGAAACACGCCCAAAAGGTACTAGTGACTTGGTGGGTGATAACGAGGTCATCTGAAGGGTGATCTTGGGCTTTAGCTAATCACTGATAGCTAATGACAAAAAACAATGAGTCATTAGCAATTAGCAGTTTGGAGATTGAGAACCGCTTTCTTAGCTGTGTTGAGCGTCAAAATTTTTAAGGGGAAACATGTTTAGAAGACTAATTGGCGTTGTTATGGCCACTGTTTTACTCTCGTTTCAGTTGTTTGTCGGTAGCGCGACAGCAGTGGAACTGGACGAAGCTACCCGAACAGTGCCATTAAATGCTCAAGGTGATACCGTCGTACTTAGCCTAAAACAAGTCAAAGAAGGTAAACGCTTATTTAATTACGCTTGCGCCCAATGTCATGCTGGGGGAGTTACCAAGGTAAACCAGAACGTGGGACTCACTCCAGATGATCTGGCACTGGCAACACCCAACCGTAATAACATTGAAGGCTTAGTGGATTACCTGAAAAATCCCACTACTTACGACGGGGAAGAAGAGATTTCCGAAATACACCCCAGTATCAAAAGCGCAGATATTTTCACAGCAATGCGAAATCTGACAGATGATGACTTGGAGGCGATCGCCGGCCATATTCTCTTACAACCCAAAATCGTTGGCACTAAGTGGGGAGGCGGAAAAATCTATTACTAAATCCTGGAATTAGTACTGGGTATTGGGTACTGGGTGCTGGGGATTAGGGATTGGAAAGAAATCAGTCCCTAATTCCTAGCCCCCAATGCCTAGTTTTTAGCAAAATTTAGCTGCTTTCGTTTCGCAGCAGCACAACAGGCTCCTGGTTGGGGCACGGAAAATTTTTGAAAAATTAAGATATTCCTCAAGAAAAATAAAAATCTATAATTTTACCGATTACCTCTATTCACAGGCTTCTTGGTCTATAGCAGTCTAGTATTTATTACTGATTGCAGAGCTTTTCTCAATAAATTGCTTCCCATTCTTAAAAAAAAAATGTATCTATGACAGATTGTCATATTTGGCGTTGATTTTATTTAAAATGAGAAAGGAAAAAAAATTGTTTGTTAGGAGAGAGCGATGAAATTGATATCCGCAAGCTTGCGACGCCTTAGTTTAGCTGTGTTAACAATCCTTTTAGTTGTTAGCAGCTTTGCTGTTTTTACTCCCAGTGCTTCGGCTGAAACCTACAAGGTGAAATTGGGTAGCGATAAAGGAATGCTGGCATTTGAACCGAAAAAGTTGACAATTAAACCAGGTGACACAATTGAATGGGTGAACAATAAAGTTCCTCCCCATAATGTTGTGTTTGATGCTGCCAAAAACCCCGCCAAGGATGCCGCTTTAGCAAAATCCCTGTCTCATAAGAATTTGCTAATGAGTGCTGGTCAAAAGGAAACAACCACCTTCCCCGCAGACGCACCTGCTGGTGACTACACCTTCTACTGCGAACCCCACCGTGGTGCTGGCATGGTTGGTACAATCACTGTTGAAGGCTAGAAACCTCGCCGTTGGCACAAGATGATTTATCAGTGAAATTAGCTCATCTCAACATGTCACACTCCTAGAGTGACGCACACAATGGATAAATGGCGGTAACGAGTCCTATCCTCCCCTAAGACGCTAAGTAACCTGTAGCGATAGAGGGGTGAACTCGTTACCGCCAATTTTGATCAAATTTGACTTAATCAGGCATTAATCGCGTTTATACTCTTGCTGGAGGCTTGTTGCGAGGAAATTCTGTTGAGAATACTTTTATTAATCCTACTTTTAGCGATCGCTTTATTCAAATTGACATTCATTAGTCCAGCACTAGCTGCCGAAATCTCCAATGGCGCTAAAATTTTCGAGGCTAACTGCGCTTCTTGCCATATAGGTGGCGGTAATATCCTCATTAGCCAGAAAACCTTGAAAAAGGAAGCATTATCAAAGTACCTAGAAAATTATAATAGCGACTCAATCGAGGCGATTATCCACCAAGTGCAAAATGGTAAAAATGCCATGCCTGCCTTTAAAAGCAAGTTAACTTCTGAGGAGATTCTGGAGGTAGCTGCTTACGTTTTTCAGAATGCAGAACAAGGCTGGTAAAGTAGCTGTACCCTATACTTCTTGTGGGGTAAGTGTCTCGCCAGTAATTAAAGGCGGGTTAGACACCCACCTCACAAGATTGGAGAATTTTATTGTTGGAAATACCTAAGTGTATTTATTAGGTATAATCTTCTAATCAACTTCAAATTTAGTTATATCTGACGAACTAGCTATAGCCAGTTCGTCAACTGCTAAAAACGATATTTTAAAGATGAATGATAAATTCAGAATCTTTATCATTCATAGCTTTTAGCTTGTTCTTAATCCAAAATCAGCCGCTGGTGATTATTTTTCTGGATTAGACTTTTGTCTATTTTCCTTCACTTCACGCAACCGTTCTACTAATTTTCCATCCGATTCAGTAGAGGGTGTAGGCTGAGTCTTATTGACTCTCGGCAGAACTAACGGTTCAGGAGTAGTAGCTGTCGATGAAGGCGTAAGCTGGTTATTTCTGATTTGCAGTTCAGAGAATGGTTTAGAAGTAACAGCTGGTGAGGGCGTAGGTTGATTGCTATTGACTCCCGGTGCAGTTAATGGTTTGAGAGTACCTGTCGGTAAGGACGCAGGCTGGTTATTTCTGATGCGCAGTTCAGATAATGGTTTGGGAGTAGCTGCCGGTGATAACTCAGGCTGATTGCCATTGACTCCTGGTGCAGTTAATGGCTTAAGAGTACCTGTCGATGAAGGCGTGGACTGGTTATTTCTGATTCGCAGTTCAGGAAATGGTTTAGAAGTAGCTGCTGGTGAAGGGGTAAGCTGATTGTTATTGATTCCCGGTGCAGATAATTGAGTAGTCCCAGTGCTGTTGCTAGTGCTGTTTTGGAAACGTAAGTTAAATGGATAGGAACTAATCTGTTTATCTCCCTTGGGGGATTGCTTGTTAAAGTATTCCCTTGCTTCTAATTGCAATTCACGGGAAACTAACTTGTCTTGAAACTTGATATCTAAGACCTTACCATCAGGATCTACCACTAATACACCCAAAACAGAGCCTTCAAGATTCGGTTTATCGGTGGGTAATGTTTGGCGGATGACTGGTTTTTGTTCAGCGTTGGGGTATTGTTGCTGGACTTCTTTTCTCAGGTTTGCGTAAGAGTCTAGCTGTGCAATTGCCAGTTCAGTTCCTTTCACAGATGAATCGGGTGTCTTGAGCGTGGTGTCCCTAATTAGGCTTAAGCTATCCCCAGTCCTTGGAGTTTGTTTTAAAGAATTTATCAGCGGGTTTTGAGCAATTCTAGACGCATCATTCCCTGCTTGCGTCATCTGTGGAGTCGTATTTCGCTGTGCTGTTGTAATGGGGCTAGTGTCAGATAGATTTGGCGGTTGGGTATTTTGCAGAATATCATCGGGTATTTTCTGCGACTGCAATTCTGGCAATCTATTTATAGCCAGCGGCTTAGGTGCCTCGTATTTGGTGTCAGTGACATTCACACGAGGAACTGATGGAGAGAATTTGGCGCTGTTATTGAATTTAGAACTGTCAAATTTAGAGGCATCAAATCGCAAATTATCACTAGGAATCATCCGCAAAGACTGCCTTGTAGGCAAGGAAGACACCCGATAGTTATTCAATGATGCGGGTAACGGAGGCATTACTAACTGGCTGGATGACGGTGGTGCCAATGGAGCTAATCCAGTTTGGGCACTAAAGTTGGGAGCAGAAAGTGGCGCTATTGGAGGAAGTTGTTGTAAACCAACTTGGGGCGTGCTTTGCGGCAAACGGCTTTGGTCGGCTTGGCTCAATTCCAAAAGTCCGACGGTTTTGGATGATTCTGTATCTCTGGGTTTGCTAGAATCCATAGGCATCAATGGCACAATCATTGCGATCGCACCGTGAATGCCAAGAGAAGCTATAGCTGCTATCCCAATTGGCTGGCTTAAGATTTCTGGTATATTTTTAAACAGGGAGACGTAAGACATAGCTGTTATCGTTCACTCGGCTCAGTTGCAGTTGACTAGCGATTTTCTCTTTTTGACTATATTGCAATATCTTGCAATATATGCGTCCCTCTAAGGAAATAATAACTTCATATCCTGGCAATTAAAACGCCAAAATTGCTACTTATTTCACTCTTTAATTGATCAATGACGCTGTATCATGTGTTCTAAATTTGAGCTTACTAAAGAGATATTTGAAAAATTACTACTTTTGATTTCTTATTGTTATGACGCACACAACTAAGATTAATATCTGGGATATTTCTAAAGTTTCGGTGAACACACAAGTCTGAGCGCATCACAACGTCTGCTGAAGTTTCCTTGTTTTTTCTACTGTTTTTCAGTCAACTACGCTTCTGTAACAGATGGCACACTTGCTTTTACTAGACTAGCCCCTATGTGAAAATACTACCACATTAGCAGTCCCTAAAACTGTTGCAAATTGTACAATTTTATTGACATTCTAGCCTTAAACCCCGCTAAAGCTATTTGGGTTTTTATAAAAGGAGTCAGTCATGCGATCGCAATTTTAACTTTTAACTTCTGACTACTTCTTCGCCAAAAAAGTTCAAACCCTAAATCATTGCAACCAAAATTTAAAATGCCGTTACCGACAGTTATTGTACCTGGATATCTAGAAAGCGCGATCGCTTACCGCCAACTAGAACAATCCCTACAAGAGTTAGATTTTCCAACGGTTACAGTACCACTGCGACGGCGTGACTGGCTACCCACTATTGGAGGAAGACCTATAACGCCAATTCTGCAACAACTCGATCTTACGATCAAGCATACATTGCTGCAACATAATGCTACTCAAGTTAACTTGATTGGTCACTCAGCAGGAGGTTGGATATCCCGTATCTACATGGGAGAAAAGCCTTATTTGGCAGGAGGTAACGTTAAACCATCCCTCTGGAAAGCGTATCCCTTGATTGCTACTCTCATAACCTTGGGTACACCCCATATTAGTCAAGAACGCTGGACTCGCTCCAATCTAGATTTTGTGACCAATAACTACCCAGGAGCTTTTTACAAAAACGTTCGTTACGTTTGTGTAGCTGGCAAAACTATCTTTGGGCAAAGGCGGACTGGTAGTTGGTTAGCTTACAGTAGTTACCAATTAACTTGTGGTAAGGGCAACACTTGGGGAGATGGAATCACGCCCATTGAAGCTGCTCACTTAGAAGGCGCAGAAAATCTGGTGATTGAAGGTGTGAAGCATTCTCCGAGAAGTCCTGGGATTTGGTATGGTTCACCAGAACCCTTAAAAGCTTGGGTGCAATATTTGATTTAACTGGTAACTTGCGCTATTTTTAACAATCGCCTAGCAATAAATTACTAAGCTAATAGCTAAAGTCGTCTAAAGACGACTAGTAAACGGTTGGGGCTATTAGGCTCAGACTTAAGTCTGAGGTGGGCTAGTTAGCTCATCGCAAATGGTGTAATATATCCAATTTAACAAACTATAGCGGTTCTAGTTTACGTGAGGTACACCCGTATGGGCAGTGCCGTGCCCCTACACCTAGCAATATAATCTTGTACCGTATCTGAGTGGAAACTATATATTTTATTTGGGTAATGCAACATTTATTAATATTTCTTAGCTAAAATTATAAGTGTAATAAATACCTAGTTAAGAACAGGAGGGGTGAGCTATGCAAAGCACCCAGTTCGATAGGATTTTGCGACGAGTAGCGACGATATTATCGGTCGTGATTCTGACTCTGTGCTTAATTTATATCTCTACCGGAGTAATGCTTTCTTTTTACTATGAACCGACAGCAGGCGGAGCTTATAACTCATTAAAGATGATTAATACACAACTGCCATATGGCTGGTTGTTTTGGAGAGCGCATGATATTGCTGGTAACGCGATAATTGCGATCGCTCTCATTCAAATTGTGGTGATGTTTTTAGGTCGGCAATTTCGCAAGAGTTGGCTGGCTGCTTGGATTAGTGGGATTTTGTTGACCTTAAGTGCGATCGGGCTGAATTGGACAGCGATGATCCTAGATTGGACTCAGGAAGGGTACTGGCGTTTTAACATTGAACTAGGAACCATCGAAGCCATTCCTTTGATTGGTGGACAACTGCGCGACATCCTGACTGGGGGTGGAGCGATTAACACAGTTACTGTCGAACATCTTTACACAATACACAGTTATTTAATTTCCGTGGCGACACTAATTCTTGCCATAGTTCATTTATCTGCTTTACTGTGGCAAGAATGGGAAATGTATCAAGAAGCGCCAAGACCAGAAATTGATAATTTGCAACAACCACCAGAAGGCAAGTTTATTCCTTCCCAAGGATAATAAAGAGTCAAAAGTTAAAAATTTTCCCCTGTCCTCATCCCCCTCATCCCCCAGGAGCCTCACTAGCGGAAAATTGAGACAATTGGGCGAGGGATAGGTCTTCAACCTCCGGTAACTTTTCTAGAGAGAGGGGAGTGGATTGGGTAGCACCAGATAAGCGTTTTAAAAGGCTAGGTCTGGGGTCATGCAACAGGTAAATAATGCGATCGCCAACTTCCCACTCTTGGTTAGCTGGCATTACCTGTAAGCGTTCTTCTCGCTCTACCAATAGTGGTATCAATACCCCAGTCCGAATCTTTTCTTGGATGCGATCGCATTGAGTGGAAAACTCCAACTCATTTAGCGTAGTTGTCCCCAACTTGACTCTTCCATCATTCAAATATTCATTCCAAGTTTTAATCGCTAAGTCTGGGATAAAAGCCTGATTAACTTTATTACTAGCCGAAATATTCGCTTGCGGATCGCGTGGGAAAACAGCTAAGACGCGCGGCGGCTTAAATTCCTCAGCTGCCCTTTGAGCCAAAACAAAATTCACCTCGCCATTACTTGTCATAGCCAAAAAAGTACCCATAGAGGCAAGTCCTGCCTCTTCCAAAACAGCAGCATCCAGCGCACTGCTGGCAATCACCCGCAGATTTTGCGCCTCAGCTTGAACAAGACATTGGGGGTCAGTATCAATCATGACCACGTTTTCTTCTCGTTCTTGAAAGAACCGGGCAATCAAAAGACTCAAGGGATTACAACCCACAATCACTGCCCCAGTTACGTCTTTGGAGGTGATTTGCAGAAATTTAGCAACCCAACCAGCTGTTAGCCCTTGGCAGACAACAGTCATAATAATTGTGAGGAAGACTAAAGCTTTAATGGAATCACCGCCGTTAATGCCACGTTGGGTCAGCGAAATTGCAAAAAAAGAAGCTACGGAGGCGGCAACAATTCCTCTAGGAGCAACCCAGCTTAAAAATAGTTTCTGTCGCCAGTTTAAGTCACTGTTCCACGTACACAAGAGGATATTAATCGGGCGAACGACAAACATTAGTACCAAAACAGTGAATAAACTACCCCAACCCAAAGCAAACACACTGGCAATGGATAAATCAGCAGCTAATAAGATGAATAGCACCGAGACACTGAGAATTGTCAGCTGACCTTTAAAACTCCTTAACAGACGTTCTTCTGGGACTGAAGAGTTAGCAAAGACTGCTCCTGCAACTACTGTTGTCATTACTCCCGATTCACTGCGGATCATTTGCGATAAGGTAAACAAGCTCCAAAGTATTGCCAACACCACTAAGTTTTTTAGCTCGAATGACAGGAAACTGGCGCGTTTGAAAATCAAGCTCATCAGATAACCGCCAGCACCACCAATTGCCGCACCAACACCCAGGCGCATGAGTAAACCGACGATCGCATTAATCGGGTCAGCATCGCCGTTCAAAATGGTATCGAGGACAACGAAGGCGAGGATCGCTCCTACAGGGTCAATTAAAACCCCTTCTCCTTCCAAGAGTGTTGCTACTTGCCGATCTACATTGATTTGTTTAAGCAAAGGCCCAACCACCGTTGGGCCTGTAACCACAACTATAGAAGCATAGAGAAAAGCTATATTCCAGGGAAATTCACCCAGCCAGTGGGCTGCCATACTCCCACCAAGCAGTGTGATCAGCGTTCCTAGAGTGACGAGCAATTGCAGGCTGACTGAAACTCTACCTAACTCTCGCAAATCCAAGTTAAGTCCGCCTTCAAACAAAATGATTGCCGTTGCTAGGGCGACAATAACTTCCAGTCCAGTACCTAGCAAATGGGGATGCAACAGCCCGATGCCATCAGAGCCAAAGAGGATGCCCAACAGCAATAACAAAACAATGCTGGGTATCCGAAAGTATGCAGCCAGCACTTGGGCGCTAATGCCTGCAAGGACGGCGATCGCCATCTGTAGGGTAATTTCAAAAGATGCTTCCATGTTGTAGATTTTGAGCGATTTATTTCAAAATCTTTTATAAAAAACCGTAAACATTAACTTTACACGGTACAACATCATACCCTTTGTCCATTGCTGAATTTAGCGTTTTTTCTATCTGGACATCTTTTTAAATCCCCAGCGCCCGACGCTGACGCACCCTGCGGCTTCCCGCAGAAACGTCTACAGAATTCTTTTTGTGTCTCCATGTCTCTTTGTATCCTCATTCAAGCTTTCGCCTCCACCCAGTTTAGCTGTCATAAACTTTTTTTGGCAAAACCTGTTGACAAAGGCAAGGAAATTGGTTAACTTATAAAAGGTCTGAGTCCGATGCCCCCATCGTCTAGAGGCCTAGGACACCTCCCTTTCACGGAGGTAACGGGGATTCGAATTCCCCTGGGGGTACTTAAAAACAATAAAAAAGCAGAATTATTTCTTGCTATAAATCTACTAAGTAAAAGTGTCATTCAGGAAAAAACCTGAATGACACTTTTACTATACATAAGGTTCATTGCTGGCTAGCTTTTCTACACGTTGGTGAATGGCCAGAAGATTTAACCGCAGGTCTTTGCTCAGGCGATTTTCAATGATTCCCACTGGCATAGTGAGTTTAGGCCAAACTTGAATTGTGTAGCAAAGATTTGTTCCTACATACTCACCGAGAGAATAAGGCTCTAAGCACCAGCTACCAGAAAAGCCTTTAAAATCTCCTTCTACCATGCGGAAATTAATTTCTTTGGGGAAGCATTCTTCCAAATCCAGAACTACCCGCGCACAAAAGTTGAAATTCAATAAGCGCTGGGAGCCTACTTGCTCAAGTCTAATTCCACCATTGGGATGTTCGATTAGACGACTCTTGGCAAGATTGGGAAGAAAGTCAGGCAAGGCTTCATAATCTGTCAGAACCTTCCAGATTTGTTCCACTGGCTGGGGAATTTGGACTTTGGCACTGATTTGTCGCTTTCGCTCTGCTATTTTCTCAATTTGAACTTCTATTTTAGCTGCCAAAGCGACTGCATCAGCAGTCAAATCCCCTTCGAGGTTAATGTCATCACTAGGAGACTGGAAATCAGGGTTCTCTGTTGTGTTTTGTTCTTTAGTCACTTTCAGAATTATGGTTTGCTTTCATCAGAAAATTGGGGCAGAGTCAAGGTGAAGCAAATTTCGCTTTGTTGAGAATCCGATATTTGAAGACTCTCAACTGCGATCGCTCCATTCAGATGCTGCACTAAAGACTTGACTAGAGCAAGTCCCAAGCCAGTCCCTGGAGTCCAGCGCCCTTTTCCGCGACGGAACTTGTCAAAGATGTAAGTCGCTTCTTCTTGAGAGATGGCACGTCCTGTATTCGTCACCTTTATGATAACTTGATCAATTTGTTGATCAACTCTGTGAGCAGCTTCCAAGTGGACGATGGTATCATGCTCTGAGTATTTACAGGCATTAGTTAACAGTTCTTGGAGAATGCGGTCAAAACTCTCTAGTTCAGTTTGCAGTTTTAGCGACTCCTGTGGTAAATCTACAGAAATCTTTAATCCCTTCTCGGCGAGTTTTTTCTCGAAGGATGCTGCTATATCCTGGATTCTAGTATTTAAATCTATAGATTCTAATTGTGGGGCTTCGTGAGGCGACTCTAGTTTCTGGAGTGTCAACAAGTCATTAATCAAGTTAATTTCCTTTGTACATTCCTGCTCTAGGATATCTATGTATCTAGCCTGACGCTCTGGTGCTATTCCTGGCAAACGTAAGTTCCGAATTGACATTAACATGTTTGTCAAAGGATAGCGCAAGCGATCGCTCATATTACTCAAAAATTCATCTTTGAGTTCATTGAGTTTCCGTAGCTGCTCAACATACTGCCGGGTTCTTTCATGCAATTTTGCCTGGAGTTCCAGACTGCTCTGGAGTTTCGCTGTCCGCTCATCTACCAAAGTTTGGACTTGGCGTAATGTCTGTGACTGAATTATGGCGTTACTTACTTGAGCACAAACCATTTCCACAAGATTTATTTCTGCTGCTTGCCAATTGCGAGTGACAGCTTGCTGTAGCACCAAGAATCCTAAGATTTTACCTTGACTCTCTAATGGCACTAATAATACCGCAGGCAATTCCTCTACTGCAAATAATGGAGCAGCTGACGAGGTATCATTTTGATCTTTATAGTCATCGAAGATTACTGGTTTTCCAGTATCCATGAAGGCACGCTGACATAAACCACATTCCGAAAGCAAGAAAGACTGATCTAAGCTATCTGGTTTAGTAGTGTGGGAAATCTGTATTGCCTTAGTCCATTCACCGCTTACTCTAGCTTTCGCTTTAGGAATTTGCTTTTTGGCTTGAGTCCTAAAGAGTGGATCTGTATATTTTAGTAGTATAAGCAAACCCCGATCTGCCTGTAGAGATTCAGCAGTAGAGGCTATAACTAACTGGAGCATTTGATTAAGCTCCAAATTACTGCGACTCAGTATAGTTAATTGCTTGATCAAGCTTTGATACTGATTGTTCTTTTGCAGATACTGTTGTTGATGAGTAATTAGTTGAGCTTGTGCTAGGCGAGAAAAAGCGATCGCACAAGCCGACTCCACATCTTTGAGCAGTTGTTTTTCTGATTCACTCCAATCATAGGGTTGGAATTTAATCAGATTAATCACCCCATTATTATTGCCAGCAAATCGGGTGGGAATTGCCAAAACGGCTTTTATCGGTAGTGGCAAATACTGACAGCCAATTACCAGACTATTTTGAATGATGGAAATATCTTCAATAGTTAATGGTTCAGCAGCACATTGCAACACTGGTGAGTGCATAAGCAACTGTTCCATTGAAAACATCTCTTCTGGATGTGGCAACCCTAGATACTCATCAGCACACCAATTAGTAGTAGTCGCTTCGTCGGATGTCTCACCCGTTACTGAAACCAAGCAGCAACAATCTACTTGAAAGACAACTCCTAGCAATTGGGCAATATCTTGCAGCATCAATGCCGTCGCCGAGCTATTGGCAATGATTTGGTTAATTTTTTGTACCAACTGGTGGGCAGTTTCTTCCTGATGCTGCATCAGCTTACCTTGGTAAGGTTGTAGTCGATCTATGTCATCTACGTACTGTGGCGACGACCATAAAGGCTTTTTCATTCTTGGCACGCCCTTGGATAATAACCCCATTGTTTTTGCACCCAACCTCTTGGCATATTATTCCCCGTTAGTTGTGTTGCTACACCTTGATAATTGACAATTTTTTTATGAATACTTTCTCTCACCTGTTATAGCCCTTTTCTATAGCAGATGGCCAAGTTCCCGCTATTTAAGCAAATTGCTACATAGGTAATGAGATACTTAGGATATTCTAAAATGCCCCAGCCTGATTATTTGTGGCTGCTTTATCTTCTTTATATTGAGATAATTAATTAACTTTGACTTAGAATATCCTGTCTGTAAGTATACATAAACCGTAATTTCTCTGGAATCTAAGCAAAATCCCCCAACCATAACCGTAATAACACTGAATCTATTTTAAAATTTTTGTAAGATTTTGCTTTTAATTTAGTTCTTAACAATAGGTTTTACTTATTGAGAGGAAATAAAGCTAAATTCTGAATGCAGCCCAATTATTTAGTAAAAATAACTGAGCTGCATTGCCTGAATATAAGACTATCCAGCGAGACTCTCGACACTCAGAGGAACCATATCGCCATTCCTCGTCAATCCTAACAACATCGCTTCTTGGGGTTGAATTAGTTGACCTGTGAGTACACAGCGTTCTTCTTGCTGAGCTGTGGCAGCAATACTAGCTCGAATGTCGGTTCGCGAAAATCTAGGCTTCCATTCACCTGATTTTTGCTGGACATAATTCCAAAGGATATCTCGGATCAAAGCTTGATATCCTTGATTGCCAGCTATTTCTTTAAGCTTATCTTTGAGTTCCCGCTCTAGGCGGATGCTGGTGACTTCCATATCGGTAGTTGGGGTGCGAGCGATCGTATGCATCACTATTTCTCCTTAAAGGTATAGACAAGATAGTAATACAAGTGTAGTATGTTTAAAGCAATCTTCAATAGGTGAAATTTTCTGTGAAATCCATTTACCCCATCTCTACTTCAAATTTGTGCGCTACCAATTGCCGAGCCGGTTGGGAATCAGCTGCTATGGAAGTGGAGTATTTATGTATGGGCGATGGTAGCCGAAATCATGGGCAAATCACAGAGGGTAATTATGATTTTAGACATCTCAGCATTAGTGTGCTGATTGCAAAACCAGAACTAGATCAACAAAGCGGGGGGTACAGGCAAAGGAATACTGTACCGATATAAGACCAGAAAGTTTTCCGGTCAATTCTAACCCCCGCTTCACCAAAAACTTGAAGCGGGGGTTTTTTTATAAGGAGTGAAGCTGTGACGATATCTTCCATGCGCGGCGCGAACGCAATGCAAGTGTTAGAGCAATCTGTGGTGGTGTTTTCTCAAAATTACTTGCCACTGTGTCGGATCAATATCAAGCGGGCGATTGTGCTGTTAGTAACAGACAAAGCTCAACCGCTGGATTTTACCACAGAAGGCGGATGGCGAGTTCACTCACCCAGTTTGGTAATTGATGTGCCAAAACACATTCGCTTAACAGTTACTTCTAATGAGCGGATGTGGAAAGTTCCGCCAGTCAATCGACGGGAAGTGTTACGACGAGACCATCACAGTTGCCAATATTGCGGTAGCGGCAAACATCTAACGCTAGATCATGTGATGCCGCGATCAAGAGGCGGTTCTCACACTTGGGATAACGTAGTCACAGCTTGTGAGAAATGTAACTCCCGTAAAAGTGACCGCACCTTGTTTGAAGTTGGTATGCAACTGCGTACCAAACCAAAAGCACCAATCCACCCCGCGATTGCTTTTGCTGAACAGTTTTGGATAGATATGCAAGGAAGCCTGGAATAACAGGAGAGCATAAGGAATGCTGAAATTAACTTACACTGAAAGCAGCTTTTATTTGGAATGTCTCACTCTGTCGCTAGAAGAATGGGTAGCACAGCGAGTGATTTTAGCCCTGCGAGTTGGGCAAAGTTTATGCATTGAACCCAGTACCGCTTCCTTTTTGCTTCCTGCTGATTTGCCAGGGGTAGAAGTGCTTAAGGCTGAGGTAAAAAGAGATGACAGAGGAATCATTGCCCTTTGTGCCTGCGATGCCGAATATATGGAAGTCACCCTGCGGGGTTCTTGGCTATTAGATAGTTCTAAGGATGCTGTAGGTGTGTTTTTCACCACTATGAGCGATCGCGCTGAGTTCTTTTTGCACAAACTTTGGCAAGAAGCTCAAGAGAGCAGTGCTTCTGTATTGAGCGAATAAACGAAATAGTCGGGTGAGTAGAATTGCTCACCCTTTATTGTCTCATTTTTAAGAGTTTGGGAATTGTCACAAATCGGTAGCATTTGAGTTTGCTGATGATTTGTGGCAAAACTTTTCCTACCCAAAGAAATGTCGCATTAACATCATTTGGCTTCAGGATATCTAGCATTTACTAAGATTGTCTTTGGGTAGGGGCCATCATTAATACAACCATTTTTCCTTGAAATTTAGCTGGGGCTGTAAAGGTAGGGTTTACGACTGGCGAATTAATTTGCCCTTTTGCTGGATGATTTTGAACTTGTGCATGTGCAGTATAGATTTTGCTTATTGGCTAGTTCAACCCAATTGTGGGGAAGTGTCTGGAGCAATACTACAAGCTGTAATCATAGTGGCGATCGCGACAAAACTAATTATCTGTTGTCGCTTGAGGGAGTTGTCTGTCACGTCAGGCTTTTAAATATTCACCCAAGCATAACTGTAGTTTTACTTTTCAGAGTGGTTAATTAAGTTCAAACCTAAGTACAGCAACTTTTTTAGACAATTTCAAAAAAATTTTCTGAAACCCCTTGACACCTCTTGTAGTTTTTTGTAGTATAAATGTAGTAAAACGGAAAACAAGCTTCCCAAGAGTCAAAGTTATGTTCTACATAAAACTAAAGGACAGGCGTTGAAATAAACCAGAGTCCCCAATCAAAAAAGCTGCTTTTACTTGTAAATCATCGGCAGTAAAAGCAATAAACGAAAAAATTTCTAAGTTTGCAATCATCAAAACCATTGAATACATCCGTAATAAATAACAGGCTTGCTACCTAGAGTTTCGGTTGTTTTCCTAACAGTTTCTAAAAGTAAAAAGTAGATTTTCTGAACCTTGAAAACTAAATAAGAAATGGGCAAGTTCACCAAAATTCTGTGTCTAAAAACCTAAAAGTTTAAGCACAGATTCAAAAAATCGGGGTGTAGCTCAATTGGCTAGAGCGTTCCGTTGTCTGCGGAAATGTTGCGGGTACCCTGCGGGAAGCAAGCTACAAATCCCGTCACCCTGGTTGTAGTCCTGTAGGCGAATAGTTTAAGCCGTCAGCCTCTCAAGCTGAAGATTGCGAGTGCGAATCTCGTCAGGACTCCCAAATGGCTGAGTAGCCAAGTGGTCGAAGGCGTCGGTCTGCAAAACCGATATCGTGAGTTCAAATCTCACCTCAGCCTCTGGTGCGATCGCAGCGTAGCTTAACCAGCAAAGCCCCGGCTGGTATATGCGGGTGCAAATCCCGCAGCTGCCACCAAATGCAGGGATAGTGTAACGGCAACACCTCGTGACTCCAAATCCGATGTTCTAGGTTCAAATCCTAGTCCCTGTGTCAGACAATTTTGGATTAAATTTTTTAATCCAAAATCTACAACTCGGTCAATTATGCCCTCGTGGACGAATGGTTAAGTCAGTGTTCTTTCAAAGCACAGATACGAGTTCAATTCTTGTCGAGGGAATAATTATGGGTCGGTGGCCGAGTCTGGCTGAAGGCGACAGTCTGTAAAACTGTTCTTTTTTGCACACAGGTACCCTTCCTTCTCTACGAAAGGCTGCGCCAACGGGACGCTCCGCGAATGGGAAGCACTGCTCGACCCACTATGGAGAGGTGGCTGAGTGGCTGAAAGCATCCTCCTGCTAAGAGGAAGCGGGTTTTAATATCCGTCGCAGGTTCAAATCCTGTTCTCTCCGTTTTGAGAGTGTGGTCTAACTGGATAACATCTCAGTCTACGAAACTGAAGATTTGAGGGTTCGATTCCGACCTGGGGGCTTTCGTTGCCTCATAGCTCAATGGTAGAGCAAGCGGCTGTTAACCGCGCGGTTGTAGGTTCGAGTCCTACTGAGGCAGCCATTCATTGCCAGGTGGACGAATTGGTAAGTCGCATTGCTCTGAACGATGAGGTTGCAGGTTCAATTCCTGTTACCAGCTTGATGCGGGTGTGATGTAATCGCTAGCATCTGAGTACGCCATACTCAGTGTGTGGGTTCAATTCCGACCAGTATCCACCAAATATGGGGTCATAGCTCAAATGGCTAGAGCGCCTGCCTTGCAAGCAGGAGGTTATGGGTTCAAGTCCCATTGGTTCCACTGATGGTGTCTGAAGCCAAGGTGGTCGAGGCGCTGGTTTGTGGAACCAGTCATAGCGGGTACCCTTCGGGAACGCTTACGCGAACAAGTCCCGTCAGGCACCCTTGAATGGAAGATGCCGCTGTAGGCGATAGCCTTCTCGAAGAGTATGGATGGCAACTGGTCTTGAAAACCAGGTACAGCAAACTGTAGGGGTACCCTATGGGAAGCAAGCTACGATTCCTCTATCTTCCTCTTTTCCACCTGAAGCCGAAAAGCGAGGCGCTGTGCTGATAACACAGAAATAGGAGGGGCAGTACCTCCCTGGTGGATTTATATTTAGCGTTGTATAAAAAAGCTTGCGATATTAATACGGTCGCACTTGCTCATTTCTTTTTCAAATTAATTAGGGTGGTTGGCATACCGGCTGTGCAGCGGGCTTTTAACCCGCAGAAATAGGTTCGACCCCTATACCACCCATTTATGAATAGCAACTAGCGATCGCTAGTTGAGCATGTTGCAATAATATATCTTGATCCAAAGCATGTACGGGATATTGCGGTGTTACTGCCAGTAGTTTATCGATTCTTTCTCTGGCTGCTTCCACTAATGATTCGTCTAAGCTACCCTTGGTTAGAGAATCAACAAAATCTTCAGCAATGTGATAAGTTCTTTCAATTGATGATGAATTAATGTTACGCGAGACAATAAACAAGTCGCAGCCTGCATGAAATGACCGCGCCACAGTACCAGCTTTAATAAACATATCTGAGATAGCTTTCATATCCAAGTCGTCAGATACAACTACTCCCTCAAAGCCAAGTTCCCCTCTAAGTATGGTTTTGAGGATAGCTTGGGAAAGGGTTGCTGGTACATCAGCATCTATCCTGGGAAATAAAATATGGGCAGTCATGATTAAAGGAATCTGTACTTCGATTAAAGCTCTAAAAGGTATGAGTTCTCGAATTCGCAGGTCTTCTAGAGTTAAATTAAGTATTGGTAGTTCAATGTGAGAGTCCTTGCTAGTGTCTCCATGTCCGGGGAAGTGTTTGGCACATCCCAAAATTCCTGACTCTTGAAGTCCAAGGTAGTAGTCACGGGCACCTTGAGTAGCAGTTTCGGGAGTGTTACCAAAGGCACGAGGCCCAATAATGGGATTGTGGGGATATGAAAAAATATCTGCTATGGGTGCCCAAGATAAATTGATTCCCAGTGATTTTAGCTCTAATGCTGTGGCTTTTGCTACTTCGCGGGCGTGCGATCGCAGCAATAACGCATGAGGAAATCGCGTAATCGGCTGTGGTGTGCGAATGACACGACCTCCTTCATGATCCAGAGTCATAAACATGAAATCGCGTTCGGTATATTTTCGTATTTGACTGGTCAAATCTTTAAAGCTTTCCAGCCAAACTTGATATGGGGTACCATCCAAAAAGTTCTTCGCAAAAAAGATCACCCCGATTGGTCTCAATTCATTGAGTGCACGTTTATCATCATCGCTTAATGTAGTGCCGGAAATACCTAGAATCAGGTGATGTCCAAAGCGCCTTAGCTCCTGCGATACACTCATAATCTTTTACCTATAAGTTGTGCGGTAAACAACAGAGTTGTTCAACCTAGAGGACATAAACCTTTATCCTACATCCTTATGGAGAGTGACGAGCTTTCAAACGGAGGTTTTTATTCTAGTTTCCATGCCGAGTATGGGAATATCTTTTAGAGGCTGTGACCTAAGATAATTAAGCCAAAATATTCAGCATAATTACTGGTGCTACTAGAGATTAGTTTTCCCACAAAAGCATTCTGCTGTTTCAATAGATATTTGCTCTGTTGCGCCATCAAACAACTCCCTAATGACTCAGAATTATTGCTAATACATACTAACTACTCAACAGTCAAAATACTTAAACTAGAACATAATTGGTCTTAATTTTTACTTTATTTATGTATTCACTTTAGGAAAATATATCTTAAATTAACTAGCAGTCTTCAACTACTACCCTAAATATTTCCTCAGAGTAAATATACGACTTAGCAAAGAAATCAACTACTTTAAGACAATATTTAGGATTAGCTATTTTCAGTCAAAGGAATTACTTTTGTTTCCCTAAATTTCTTACCCGTAAATCTAGATAAAATGTTCGCCAAAACCTATTAGCAACAATGGTGTTGGCAATTTTGTTGGGTAGGTGCGCGTAGGTAAAATTCCCTTTGGTAAAAGTTTTTTGGGGAAGCGATCGCACAATGACTGCCAAATGTAACGGTTTGCAACGTATAATGAGAATCAACAAAACCATTAAGAAATATTGAAGGGCATTAAGGTTAAATGCGAGTAGCGATCGCGGGTGCTGGTCTAGCAGGACTTTCCTGCGCGAAATATCTCACGGACGCAGGTCACACTCCCATTGTCTTGGAAAGCCGGGACGTATTGGGTGGGCTGGTTGCGGCGTGGAAAGACTCTGACGGCGACTGGTACGAAACCGGGTTACACGCCTTCTTTGGGGCATATCCTAATATGCTCCAATTGCTCAAAGAGTTGGGCATTGAAGACAGACTCCAGTGGAAAGAGCATACACTGATTTTCAATCAACCAGACAAACCTGGGACACTCTCACGTTTTGATGTTCCAGATATTCCATCACCTTTCAACGTTATTGCATCGATTCTTCGCAACAAAGACATGTTGACTTGGGAGCAGAAGATTCGATTTGCAGTTGGCCTACTTCCAGCAGTGGTTCGAGGTCAACAGTATGTTGAAGATATGGACAAGTACAGCTTCTTAGAGTGGTTGAAAAGGCAAGGTGTTGACGAGCGGGTAACTAGTGACGTTTTTATCGCCGCATGTAAAGCCCTCACCTTTATCAACCCTGATGAAGTTTCGGCAACGATTTTGTTAACTGCACTGAATCGCTTTCTGCAAGAACGATATGGCTCCAAAATTGCATTTTTGGATGGTTCTCCCACAGAACGTCTATGCAGCCCGATCGTCGATTACATCACAGAACGCGGTGGAGAAGTGCGATTGAATGCCCCCTTAAAAGAGATTTTGCTCAACGCCAATGGCACGGTGAAAGCATACTTGATTCGAGGGTTAAATGGTGCAGAAGATGAAGTTTTTACGGCTGATGCCTATGTATCTGCCATGTCAGTTGATCCTTTAAAGGTCATGTTGCCTAAATCTTGGAAGCAAATGGAGTTTTTCCAGAAGCTAGAAGGTTTGGAAGGAGTACCAGTGATTAACCTGCATCTGTGGTTTGACCGTAAACTTACAGAAATTGATCACTTGCTTTTTTCGCGATCGCCCCTCCTAAGCGTTTATGCTGATATGAGCAATACCTGCCGTGAATACGCCAACCCCAATCGCTCAATGCTGGAATTAGTTCTAGCTCCGGCAAAAGATTGGATTGCCAAATCTGATGAGGAGATTGTGGCTGCAACGATTGCCGAGTTAGAAAAACTTTTCCCCGACCACTTTGGGGGAGACAATCCAGCAACATTGCTGAAATCTCATGTGGTGAAAACGCCGCGTTCAGTTTACAAAGCGACCCCTGGTCGTCAACAGTACCGTCCCGCACAAGTTACGCCCATTGCCAACTTCTATCTCGCCGGAAGTTATACCATGCAACGCTACTTAGGCAGTATGGAAGGTGCCGTACTTTCTGGTAAGCTGACAGCGCAGGCAATTTCTGAGGCTCTCCCGGTAGCAAATTCCTCAAACCTGCAAACGCTCACCCGACCGCCCGCAACGAATGCTGCAACTGCCTGATTCCCCCCCGCGCATGAAAACGCTGGTCTCTGTAGACGAGTCCTACAAACTTTGTCGGGATCTCACAGCAAAGTATGCCAAGACTTTTTACCTGGGTACTTTGCTCATGAGTCCGGTAAAACGTCAATCTATTTGGTCAATTTATGCTTGGTGTCGCCGTACAGATGAATTGGTGGATGGGCCCGCATCTGCTATTACCACGCCAGAAACCCTAGACCTATGGGAACAGCAGCTGGAATCGATTTTTGCGGGACGCCCATTAGAAAATTACGATGTCGCTTTAGTTGATACCCTCCAGCGCTTTCCGATGGACATTCAGCCCTTTCGGGATATGATTGCCGGTCAACGCATGGACTTATATCGCAGTCGTTATGAAACCTTTGAGGACTTATACCTCTACTGTTACCGCGTTGCTGGTACTGTTGGCTTAATGTCAACAGAAGTCATGGGTGTGGATAGCACCATATACACCGCTCCGTGGCATCAGAACAAACAACCATATCTTCCCACAGAAGAAGCGATCGCTCTGGGAATTGCCAATCAACTCACTAACATCCTGCGGGATGTGGGAGAAGATGCCAAACGGGGGCGGATCTACATTCCCCTTGAGGACTTGGAAAAATTCAACTACACCGAGCAAGACTTCTTCAAAGGTGTGGTAGATGATCGTTGGCGGGCGCTGATGCGCTTTCAAATCGATCGGGCCCGCCAATTCTATAGCACATCCGATCAGGGAATTACTTATTTAGCATCCGACGCCCGTTGGCCTGTATGGGCAGCATCGATGCTGTACGGTCAGATTTTGGAGGTGATTGAACGCAACGATTATGATGTATTCAGTCAGCGCGCTTACGTTCCCCAGTGGAAAAAGTTACGCACTTTGCCCTTAGCTTGGATGCGATCGCAAGTCCTTTGAGAAATTAGTCATTTGTCGTTACCGAAGACAAATGACTATTGACTCTTAAAAGCAAGTCTGGTAACATTGATATTCGTGAGTCATGGAGAGGTGGCTGAGTGGTCGAAAGCGGCAGATTGCTAATCTGTTGTACGGCAGGCAACTCCGTACCGAGGGTTCGAATCCCTCCCTCTCCGTTTTCCAGCTTTTAATACACAGAGCATATGCTGTGTATAATACTAATACTAGTGTAGTGGTAAATATTTCTACTCCCAAAGATGGATGATATGATTTATCCTTTGGAGTCCTGATAAGATCCAGCTAAGTTTGAATCTTACTTTTAGGCTCCTAGATATCTGAGGAGTGAAATATACTTATGAGAAAAATTAGCGCTGCCTTAACCTTCAGTATAGCTACCCTAGCAACTGGGTTCCTAGTTGGGGCTTGTGGTGATACCAGTGCCCCCAATAGCACAGCTACCAACGGAAGTACTGCTACCCCAGCGGCAAACTCAACTACTACAAGCACTGGTAAAGGGCTAAAAATTGGTTCCCTGCTACCAACAACAGGCGACTTGGCTTCTGTGGGACAACAGATGCTAGGTTCTGTCCCTTTACTCGTCGATACAGTCAATGCTTGCGGTGGGGTGAATGGTGAACCTGTTACCTTGGTGCAAGTAGACGACCAAACCGACCCCAAAGCTGGTGCTGCCGGTATGACCAAACTAGCAACTTTAGATAAAGTTGCAGGTGTCGTTGGTTCTTTTGCCAGTAGCGTTTCTAGTGCAGCAGTCTCCATTGCAACGCCGAATAAAGTTATGCTGGTTTCCCCTGGTAGTACCAGTCCTGTGTTTACTGAAAAGTCCCAAAAAGGCGACTTTAATGGTTTTTGGGCGCGTACCGCTCCCCCCGATACCTACCAAGCACTAGCATTAGCCCAACTTGCTAATAAAAAAGGTTTCAAGCGAATTTCTACAGTCGTGATTAATAACGATTATGGCGTAGGCTTTGAAAAAGCATTTGTGCAAACTTTTGAAAAATTGGGTGGAACCATCGTTAATAAAGATAAGCCTGTCCGCTACGACCCGAAAGCCCAGACATTTGATACAGAAGCGGCTGCTGCTTTTGCTGGGAAGCCAGATGCAGTCCTAGCTGTACTGTACGCTGAAACTGGCAGTCTGTTCTTGAAAGCCGCCTATCAGCAAGGTGTAGCTAAGGGAGTGCAGATTCTGCTTACAGATGGAGTAAAATCACCCACTTTCCCAGAACAAGTTGGCAAAGGCAGTGATGGTAAATATATTTTAACTGGTGCGATCGGTACAGTACCCGGTTCCGATGGTAAAGCACTAGAAGCTTTCAACAAGCTATGGAAAGATAAAAAGGGTGGTGCGCCAGGGGAATATGCTCCTCAAGCTTGGGATGCGGCTGCCCTATTGACGTTGGCAGCGCAAGCTGCTAAGGAAAATACGGGCGTTGGCGTAGCCAGCAAAATTCGTGAAGTTGCTAATGGGCCTGGCACAGAAGTTACCGATGTCTGCGAGGGGCTAAAGTTGCTTAAAGAGGGTCAAGATATCAACTACCAAGGTGCCAGCGGCAACGTAGACGTTGATGCTAACGGTGATGTTGTTGGTGTATATGATGTATGGACGGTAGGAGACGATGGCCAAATCAAGGTAATTGACAAAGTTACCCCTAAATAGAAAGTTAGGAGTTGTGAGTTATGAATTTAATCTTAATAACTCCTAACTCCTAACTTCTAACTTCTAACTTCTAACTCTTAAAACCCACTGAAGTTGTAACCAACTCCTAACAACAAGCCTATATCAGTTTCATTGAAAAAGCCGGCATTCACAGCGGCCGTTGCTGTGAATTGAGGAGTTAGAGGCACATCAATGCCACCAGATACTAAAAAGGCAAATTGCGAATCATCACCAGTTTTGTAAGCTGCACCTACTCCGACGTAAGGTGCAATTGGTAATGGTTCGCTAAAAGCATCTGCTGATTGGAAAGTAAAATCGTAGGTGATAGGAAGTAAAACTGTGGTGTTGTCCCCAAATACGGCTGAGGGTCGCACAGATATAGAATTTGTCAGTCCGATTTTACTGACTACCGCGAAATTACCATCGCCCAAAGATGAGTCTCCACCACTCAAACCAATGTTAGCAGCAACGCCAATATAACTGCTGCCACCAGCAGTAGTTCTACCTAAATCAATATCCGATTGCGCTACCTTGGTAGCAGATGGTTGAGCAGTAGTTTGAGAAGTCGGTTCTACAAACTCAGAGGTGAGCGTCGCAGATGAGGTTGCCACTGTACCTGGAATGGGTGTAAGCGTTACACTAGCGTTTTCCTGTATCGCAGCGTTGGGCAGCTGCTGTACATTAGTTAAATTTGTTACTGTAAGTGTTTCAGTTGTTTCTGTAGCGAAATTTTGACTTGCAGTGTCTAGTTCTGTACTAAACTCGTTGGGAGACGCTACGGTTGTGGAAGGGTCGGTTAATGCCTGACTGCTCACCTTGTCCACTGTCTGGGCACTTGCAGATAAGCCACTACTCAGGACTGTGAGAGCAGCTATACTTGGTAACCAAAAAACACCTTTAAGAAAAATAGTATTCACGTTCACTCCTAAAACAATATTGCCGCGAGAAATAAAGGTTTTTGTTGACATAAATCAACGAAATCGCGCAATACTCAAAATTTAACACCAAAAAATCGGTTTTTCCATTTTGACTTTGCTGGATCTATCTAGTTAATATTTACTAGCAAAAAATTAAATATCATATCCTAAATATCTGGAATTTGACAGATGACAAAAATTATATTGGCTTTCAGCAAAGAGTCTATTTGTTGAAAAGGTTATCAAAATTGCGAAAACTTTTCCCAAAAAAATTAGTCTACGTCAACATCCAGTTTTCTTAGTCTTTGTACCAACTGTTCACCACATTAGCTTGAATCTGGTAGGGTGTAGATATTAGTCCTAACGCACTGAAAATCTTGCATGGTGCGTTAGCCTATGCGATAACACACCCTTAGGAGAATTCCAGACAGCGACGAGTACAGGAGAAAGGCTTCCCATAGGCTATGCTCTATTTACGCCATGCTGTACTATAAATTGCGCTTTGTAACGAAAAAAGTTGATTGTGAAGTGATATTACGAAGCTTGCAAAAATATTTAGAAATTGTCTACAAAGCAAACATGGTTCTAAGGTAGAACCTATTAGGAGAGACTTGAGGCAAATGTGATGAGCGGAAATAATATTCAAAAGTATCGGTTTGTCTGTACCCTGACTTTCGGTGATATCTACGGTCAAATAATTGTTTGGTTGATTACAATTACCTTAAGTTTGGCATCAGCTTTGGCGCTGATGGGTGCCAAGCGCCCCGTATACGCTTTAGCAACAGCGGGTCTGGTCGTTCTGCTATCACTACCTTTCTTGTTGTTTGCGTTTGTCACTACCTTGTTAAATCATATTGAAGTCACTCCTGTAGGGCCTGGAACCAAAATGGAACCCATACCAGGTAATGTGTCTCAGCAACAACCTGCACAAGCAACTAGCTAAAGAGTTACAAATTAGGAGTTAGGAGTTAGGAGTTAGGAGTTATAAGTGAAGACCCAACTCTTCATTTTTAACTCTTAGTTTAAAATTTGTAATATTATCCCTGTCTATAGGCAGGGAATTTTTTTGTAGAGACGCGATCGCAATTCCTCTTACTACCTGATTAATCACCTCTCTACAATAGAACAGCAGGGGTTTGCAATCAGGGGCTAATTATGCTGGAACACGATGTGATTATTGTCGGGGGTGGATTGGCGGGATGTCGCGCTGCTGTGGAAATTGCCCGCACTGACCCCAATTTAAATATTGCTGTGGTTGCCAAAACCCACCCAATTCGTTCCCACTCAGTGGCGGCTCAAGGTGGTATGGCTGCATCGCTGAAAAATGTTGATTCAGAAGATACTTGGAAGGCACATGCCTTTGATACTGTCAAGGGTTCTGATTACTTGGCAGACCAAGACGCTGTAGCAATTCTCACCCAAGAAGCGCCAGATGTGGTGATTGACTTGGAACACATGGGCGTTTTGTTCTCTCGCTTACCTGATGGGCGCATTGCCCAACGGGCTTTTGGCGGACATTCCCACAATCGTACTTGCTACGCCGCTGACAAGACCGGTCACGCGATTTTGCACGAATTGGTCAACAACCTGCGGCGTTATGGGGTGCAAGTTTATGAAGAGTGGTATGTGATGCGTCTCATTTTGGAAGAAAATGAGGCGAAAGGTGTAGTGATGTTCCATCTTTTGGATGGACATATAGAGGTGGTGCGGGCTAAGGCAGTGATGTTTGCCACAGGGGGCTATGGTCGCGTTTATAACACCACCTCTAATGATTACGCTTCTTCGGGTGATGGTTTGGCAATGACTGCGATCGCAGGTTTGCCCCTCGAAGATATGGAATTTGTCCAATTTCATCCCACCGGCTTATATCCAGTAGGCGTGCTGATTTCAGAAGCGGTACGGGGGGAAGGGGCGTATCTGATTAATAGTGAAGGCGATCGCTTTATGGCGAACTACGCACCCAGTCGTATGGAACTGGCTCCTCGTGATATTACCTCACGAGCGATCGCTTACGAAATTCGCGCCGGACGTGGCATTCATCTTGATGGAACTGCTGGTGGCCCCTTTGTCTATTTGGATCTACGCCATATGGGCAAAGAAAAAATTATGAGTCGCGTCCCCTTCTGTTGGGAAGAAGCACACCGTTTGGTGGGTGTTGATGCGGTAACTCAACCTATGCCAGTCCGTCCGACAATTCACTATTGTATGGGTGGTATTCCAGTTAATACTGATGGTCAAGTCCGCAGTAGTGGTGATGGTTTAGTTGATGCCTTCTTTGCTGCTGGCGAAACATCTTGTGTATCCGTACATGGTGCTAATCGCTTGGGGAGTAATTCTCTGCTGGAATGTGTCGTTTATGGCAAGAGAACTGGGGCTGCGATCGCGCAATTTGTGCAAAAACGCAAGTTGCCCTCTGTGGATGAGCAACGGTATGTAAACGAAGCCCAGCAAGAAATTCAAGCTTTGCTAGAACAACCAGGACAGTATCGCATTAATCAAGTTCGTCAAGCCTTCCAGGATTGTATGACTGATTACTGCGGTGTTTTCCGCACTGAGGCATTAATGAGTGAAGGGTTACATAAATTAGAAGAAATACAACAGCAATATCCACAAATTTATTTAGATGATAAAGGTAGTTGCTGGAATACAGAGCTTGTGGAAGCCTTAGAATTGCGAAGTTTGATGATAGTGGGACAGACTATTTTGGCATCAGCTTTAAATCGTCAAGAGAGTCGTGGCGCTCATTTCCGCGAAGATTATTCCGAGCGAGATGATGCCAACTTTCTGAAACACACAATGGCTTACTATTCACCAGCAGGAATTGATATTCAATATCGTCCAGTGGCGATTACCATGTTTGAGCCAAAAGAGCGGAAATATTAGCCAAAAGTAAATTTATGTAAGAAATCGAGGGGACTACAAAAATTTTGTCCACCTCGATTAAGAATATGAAATGATTAAGTTATCAATCAGAACCTAATTGTTTCTGAATCACAGCTATTATCTTTTCTTCCCAAGCCGGATCATTTAATTGTATTGCAGCATCACGATGACGAGATTTTCGTCTATCCATGTAAGCATAAAAGGCTTCCTTATCATTTTTATGGGTAAGAAGGTAACTCTTTAGCTCTTGGTCGCTCATTGCTGTATAGTTTACCTGATTCATAGTTCTATACTACATTCATGGTTATATACTACATTAATGGTTTAATTTCTAGCTCTATTCCTTCATTTTGCCCAGCTAATATAAATATATTGAGCGATCGTTCATCTAATCGCACGATGTGAATTGGCTGAAACATCACATTTGTAAGTTGATGGCAAAGTCTATATAAGGATTGTAGCTGTTCTACTCTTGGTTGTAGCTCGTCCATGAATGTTTATCTTTATAAATTTATATGTAACATATTTAATCATATAAACCCATCCAGCGATGCTCTGATAGTTGTAATTCTCACATCCTATTTAGCATTCCAAATGAACTTTCCCTTCTCACCGGGATATGCTGCTCCCTCTTTTTCACGCCACTCGAAGTATATTTCAATTGGCATTTTCAAATTCTTCATTAAGTGCAAAGTGTTACGCCAAGCAAGATTTGAATCTACACCTTGTATCGAAATGTTTACCTCTGGTAAGTAGTGAAAACCAGAATTAATTTTTTCACCCTTAACAACATGGGCAAGGGTTAGCTTCATGAGTTCCTCTACAGAAAATCCTTGTCGAATAGCAATTTCGTGTGCTGCATCAACGATTTTGTTCCAATTCGGTTGATGAATTTCCTGACTACCAATGACGGCTCGAAGCACTCTGGTATAGTGCAAATTGCTCGGAGTATCAGGTTCAAGAACTTTATAATTCTCGGTTTCAGAAACTTTCTGAGGCTGGTAACGTGCCTCATATTCATTCAATAACTTCTCAATAACAGTGATGGGTGTATCCTCGAAAGGGACAGCTAGAGCTTGGAGCCTTTTGTAAATGGGATCAGGTATTCTGATAACCGGCATCATATATCCTTGTGTATTTACTCTTTTATATATATGTAACACATATATATTTAAAATGCCAGTTACTTTTTAATCTGCACCAGTCTATCCAGGATTTCCGCTACGACCAAAATTTGAAAGTGAATGATTGCCTAACAGTAAAATTTAATGACGTTATAAGCATGTTAGTTCAGCCTAATCCGGCATTGAAAAAGCTGGTGACAATGATGGCTCACTGGTGTGAGATCCTAGAGACAGTCAATGGAGGCTGAACAGAATGGAACAACATCACAAGCCAACGGTTATAATCACAGGTGCTTCTTCAGGAGTCGGTTTGTACGCTGCCAAGGCTCTTACTGAAAGGGGATGGTATGTAGTGATGGCCTGTAGGGATATAGCGAAGGCTCAACTTGCAGCGCAATCTCTGGGAATCCCCCACCAGGGTAGCTACACTATCATGCACATCGATCTTGGCTCTTTGGATAGCGTTCGACAATTTGTGAATAACTTCCGAGCAAGCGGTAACTCTCTAGATGCTTTGGTGTGCAACGCCGCAATTTATATGCCTTTGTTAAAGGAGCCACTGCGAAGCTCAGAAGGTTACGAGTTAAGTGTTGCTACAAATCATCTTGGACATTTCCTGTTGTGCAACCTGATGCTAGAGGATCTGAAGAAATCATCTTCACAGCCAAGGCTCGTCATTTTAGGAACTGTCACTCACAATCCAGATGAACTGGGTGGGAAGATTCCGCCGCGTCCCGACTTGGGCGATTTCCAGGGCTTCGCAGAGGGATTTAAAGAGCCAATCTCGATGATTGACGGCAAGGAATTTGAACCCGTCAAAGCTTACAAAGACAGCAAGGTTTGCAACGTGTTGACCATGAGGGAACTGCATCGGCGCTATCATGAGTCAACCGGTATCGCCTTCAGTTCTCTCTATCCAGGATGTGTTGCAGAAACGCCGCTATTCAGAAACCACTATCCCCTGTTTCAGAAAATCTTCCCATTATTCCAGAAGTACATCACTGGGGGATATGTGTCTCAGGAGTTGGCAGGAGAACGGGTTGCTGCGGTGGTTGCCGATCCTGAGTATAATCAATCCGGTGCTTATTGGAGTTGGGGAAATCGTCAGAAGAAAGATGGCAAATCCTTTGTTCAAAAGGTTTCTCCTCAAGCCCGCGATGATGAAAAAGGCGATCGCATGTGGGAACTAAGTGCAAAGTTGGTTGGACTGGCATGATGCGACAGGATTTGGCGTTACCTTTGTGCATGATTCATCGATTTATCGATCCACTTTTTTGAATCGATATTATGTGCAGGAAACCGATGCTTGAGGTGATTATTAAGTCACCTCTGACTTTATTGATAGCTGTATTTAACTACCACTTCTTCTTGTAAGCTATAACTCTGACATAAACCTCAGTCAAAGCAAAGAAGATTGCATGATAAATTATAACTGGTAAAAAAAGTGCACTTTATAGGATAATTACAAATTATGATGACGTTAATTTGCCATTGTTGCACGTAGTGTTTTAGAGGATGTTTTAAAATTGCTAAATCCTGTATCCAAAAGTTTAGATGCTTCTAAGCCTTGCTTTTTACTGAAGACTTTTAGAAGGTTATTCCCCCTTTTTAAGGCTTGATCGAGGTTATCTTTATTCAACTGGATACTTGACTGTTAATGCACTGACACGAACCCTAGAAAATTCTGCTGCTTTCTGCTTGTTCATAAAAATACCGCCAAATTTAACAAAATCCTAACTATGCACATCTTGCATATATAGCTATATTGCAGTGCTTACTAGATTAAAGTTAATTGGCTTTATATAAAGAAACTTGAAGAAGAATTCAGACTCAATTATTGGAAGATTCAGACCCACCATTGAAGTCCACTAAAGTGAATATTTAGTTGGGTTGAAAACGCCCTAATTTATTCCCCAGTTGCTTAACCTTCTTCTGAATTATGGCCGCTGATTCCTGAATTGTTTCTTGATAAAATTCAACATCTTTACTGAGGCTGTTTAATTTTAAAAAAGCGAAGCTAGGAGATTCAGCGACCTCATCTTTGCAAGCAAGAAAGCGGAGGATTCAGCGATCGCATCTTTGCATGTAAGAAAAATAGCGATCGCACTTGGAGCACCAACCAATGCCTGATTTCGCTTGTGATTCTGTATCTAAAGGTTTAAGGAAAAACGGTTATGGCAGCAGAAGAAGCATCGATTAACCTCATAAAAGATATAAACACCGGTGGAGTTTCCTCTAACCCGAACTCTCTGACCAATGTCAACGGCACACTGTACTTCAGTGCCATCGACAGTAGTGGTGGTTCTGAACTGTGGAAGAGTGATGGCACCGAGGCTGGTACTGTCCGCGTTAAGGATATCTTCTCTGGCACAGGTAGCTCTTATGCGAACTCTCTGACCAATGTCAACGGCACGCTGTACTTCAGTGCTACTGACAGCAGTGGGGGCAATGAACTGTGGAAGAGTGATGGCACCGAAGCTGGTACTGTCCGCGTCAAGGATATCTTTTCTGGCATAGGTAGCTCTAACCCGCAAAATCTGACCAATATCAACGGCACACTGTACTTCGTTGTCACCGACAGCAGTGGAGGTCGGGAACTCTGGAAGAGTGATGGCACCGAGGCTGGTACTGTCCGCGTCAAGGATATCTTCTCTGGCACAGGTAGCTCTAACCCGCAAAATCTGATCAATGTCAACGGTACGCTGTACTTCAGTGCCATCGACAGCAGTGGAGGTCGGGAACTCTGGAAGAGTGATGGCACCGAGGCTGGTACTGTCCGCGTCAAGGATATCTTCTCTGGCACAGGTAGCTCTAACCCGCAAAATCTGACCAATGTCAATGACACCCTGTACTTCGTTGCCACCGACAGCAGTGGTGGCACTGAACTGTGGAAGAGTGATGGCACTGAAGCTGGTACTGTCCGCGTCAAGGATATCTTCTCTGGCATAGGTAGCTCTAACCCGCAAAATCTGACCAATGTCAACGGCACGCTTTACTTCAGTGCCACTGACAGCAGTGGGGCCAATGAACTGTGGAAGAGTGATGGCACTGAAGCTGGTACTGTCCGCGTCAAGAATATCTTCTCTGGCATAGGTAGTTCTTACGCGAACTCTCTGACTAATGTCGATGGCACACTGTACTTCAGTGCCATCGACAGCAGTGGAGGTCGGGAACTGTGGAAGAGTGATGGCACTGAAGCTGGTACTATCCGTGTCAAGGATATCTTCTCTGGCACGGGTAGCTCTTATCCGCAAAATCTGACCAATGTCAATGGCACCTTGTACTTCAGTGCTACCGACAGCAGTGGAGGCAATGAACTGTGGAAGAGTGATGGCACTGAAGCTGGTACTGTCCGCGTCAAGGATATCTTCTCTGGCACAGGTAGCTCCAACCCGAACTCTCTGACCAATGTCGATGGTACCCTGTACTTTAGAGCCACTGACAGCAGCGGTGGCTCTGAACTGTGGAAGAGTGATGGCACCGAAACTGGTACTATCCGCGTCAAGGATATTAATACTGCTACACTCTCCTCTGACCCGTATTTTCTGACCAATGTCAATGGCACCCTGTACTTCAGAGCCACCGACAGTAGTGGGGGCAATGAATTGTGGAAGAGTGATGGCACCGAGGCTGGTACTGTCAGTGTTAAGGATATCTTCTCTGGCACGGGTAGCTCTAACCCGCAAAATCTGACCAATGTCAACGACACCCTGTACTTCGTTGCCACCGACAGCAGTGGTGGTCGGGAACTGTGGAAGAGTGATGGCAACGAGGCTGGTACTATTCGCGTCAAGGATATCTTCTCTGGCATGGGTAGCTCTGACCCGAACTTTCTGACCAATGTCAACGGCACGCTGTACTTCGTTGCCACCGACAGCAGTGGGGGTCGGGAACTATGGAAGAGTGATGGCACTGAAACTGGTACTGTCCATGTTAAGGATATCGTCTCTGGCACGGGTAGCTCTAACCCTCAAAATCTGACCAATGTCAACGACACCTTATACTTCAGTGCTACCGACAGCAGTGGGGGTCGGGAACTGTGGAAGAGTGATGGTACTGAAGCTGGTACTGTCCGTGTTAAGGATATCTTCTCTGGCACTGGTAGCTCTCATCCGCAAAATCTGACCAATGTCAACGGTACTCTGTACTTCGTTGCCTATGACAACATTGCGGGCAATGAACTGTGGAAGAGTGATGGCACCGAAGCTGGTACTGTCCGCGTTAAGGATATCTTCTCTGGCACGGGTAGCTCTAAACCGCAAAATCTGACCAATGTCAACGGCACCCTGTATTTCAGTGCCACCGACAGCAGTGGAGACAATGAACTGTGGAAGAGTGATGGTACTGAGGCTGGTACTGTCCGTGTCAAGGATATCTTCTCTGGTATGGCTAGCTCTAACCCGCAAAATCTGACCAATGTCAACGGTACTCTGTACTTCGTTGCCTATGACAACATTGCGGGCAATGAACTGTGGAAGAGTGATGGCACCGAGGCTGGTACTGTCCGTGTTAAAGATATCTTCTCTGGCACAGGCAGCTCTAACTCGCAAAATCTAACCAATGTCAACGGCACCCTTTATTTCAGTGCCACCGACAGCAGTGGGGGCAATGAATTGTGGAAGAGTGATGGCACCGAAGCTGGTACTGTCTGCGTCCAGGATATCTTCTCTGGCACGGCTAGCTCTTACCCTAACAACTTAACTTACATCAATGGCAAACTCTACTTTTTTGCTGACAACGGGAACACTGGGCAAGAACTTTTTCAGCTTGACCTGAACAGTACTCCCACTGGTCTGAGCCTGAGTGCCACCAGTGTTAACGAGAATGTTCCTGCCAATACAGTAATTGGCAACTTTAGCACTGCTGACGTTGATATAGACAATACCCACACCTATACCCTCGTTGCAGGTACAGACAGCACCGATAACAGCGCCTTCACAATTGTAGGTAACGAGTTACAAATCAACGTTTTACCTGACTACGAAACCAAGAATAGCTACAACATCCGTTTACGCACTACAGATCAAGGTGGCTTATTCTACGAAAAAGCGATCGCGATCGCAGTCAACAATGTTAATGATGCCCCAACACTGGAAAATACCATTGCCGACCAAACGGCAACAGAAGACACCACTTTCAACTTCACCCTACCAGCAAATACCTTCGTGGATGTAGATGCGGGAGATAACCTCAGCTATAGCGCCACCCTGGAAAATGGTGACCCAATCCCCAGTTGGTTGACGTTAAACGGCATTACTTTCAGTGGTACTCCCACAAATGAAAACGTTGGCAGCCTCAACATCAAAGTTATCGCTAGTGATGAAACGACAAGTGTCAGCGATGTTTTTGCACTGACAGTGGTTAATAGCAACGATGTATTCACCGGTGGAACTGGTCAAGATAGCTTCAACCTGACTTATCCCCTCACTGGAGGCTATGATATAATCGTTGATTTTACTGTTGGAGATGATACTCTCTTTGTTTCCAAGGCAGAATTTGGACTGGGGCAATCTCAGGATACGACACTTGATTCGAGCTTATTCCTTCTTGGGACTAGTGCGACAACCGCAGGCGATCGCTTCATCTATGATCAAACTACCGGTAACCTATTCTTTGATCAAGATGGAGTTGGTGCTACAGCACAAGTTCAAATAGCCCAGTTCCCGAATCAGGCAATGCTTAGTAGTGCAAATATTACTGTGATTGCATAACAAAAGCTATATAGCAAGCATTGGTAAATTACCCAGTTAGGTAGAAGCATTTAAGGATTCAGATATAAGTTGGGTTTCGCTATTGCTCTCCATTCCCAACTATTGACTTCTACCTTTAGTAAAGGTACAATCACGTTTGCGTAGAAGGGGAGTAGCTGCTGGCAAAACAATAAAAGCCAGTACGTCTGAATCAACATACTGGCGATGAGCCTGGTTCAGGTGGCAAATAATCAAATATTTGAAAGCGAGACCTTCACTAAGTTCACACCGAAAAGTGTAAACTTGGTGAGGTCTTTTGGTTCTCATCAAGCTTCACATCGGTAAAGGATTATTCAGGAGCTTGAGAGAGTGTTAACAGCTTTTACCGCAGGTTTATTATTAATAACAGTTTCAGAACTAGGGGATAAAACATTTTTTATCGCTGTAATTTTGGCAATGCACCACTCGCGGCGGCTGGTATTTATAGGTGTGACAGCTGCTTTAGCCGCAATGACAATCCTTTCGGTGCTATTTGGACAAGCTGCGTCTTTGTTGCCAAAAGTTTATATTCATTACGCTGAAATCGTTTTGTTTCTCGCCTTTGGTATCAAGCTGTTATATGACGCTAGTAAGATGTCTGCTGCTTGTGATACAGAAGTTATAGAAGAGGCCGAAGCTGCGGTAAAAAAAGCAGATTTGGAGTTACCAAAGCAAAAGACTTCATTGGCAATTATCATAGAAGCCTTTGTGTTGACATTTATGGCAGAGTGGGGCGATCGCACGCAAATTGCCACCATTGCCCTAGCAGCAGGTAATAATCCCATTGGAGTAACAATAGGTGCAATTTTAGGACATGCCATTTGTGCTGCGATCGCAGTTATTGGCGGTAAAATGATTGCCGGACGCATTTCTGAGCGTCAACTCACCCTGATTGGCGGATGCCTGTTTTTGGTCTTTGGTGTCCTTGCTGCTATTGAAGGAGTGTGAGGGGATGAGGGGGATGAGGGGAAAAGGAAGAGACTTATTCAATAATTACTTTTTGTCCACACTTAGTACAGACGCAATTAATCGCGTCTCTCCCTACTCCCCATTACTTAGGCGTACTTTCCAATGAAGGCGCGGGAGATACAGCAGGATTAGGCGTAGGAGAAGCCGTTGCTGCGTTCTTAATTTCATCTTTGTACTGAGCAGGTGCTAAAGCTGCGGCACTATCAAACAAAAGTTTTGCATCTGCGTCTTTACCCTGTTGTTTTAGGAGCATCGCTTTTGCCACAACGGGGCGAAAATCCTTAGGATCTTTCTTAATTGCTTGGTCATATACAGAGCTAGCTTGAGGGTAGCGTTTCTGGGAAGCGTGAACAGAACCTAACAGCACCTGCACGGCTACTGTATCTACACTTCCAGGCTGAATTGTATTTGCTTGGGCTGCGTTCGAGAGGGTTTCTTGCAGCAAACCAATGGCTGCTTCTGGCCGTTGCTGACTGATCAACAAAGCCACCATTCCTTGTAAAGCTTTCAAATCGCCTGGTTTTGTAGACAAAATCGAACGATAAGCTTGAGCGGCTCCTTCGCGATCGCCAATTTGCTGTTTGGCTTGAGCCAGTAGCACTGAATATTCTGACTGTTCGGGATTCAGCTTGGCTAGCTTTTCTAAAGGTTCAATAACGACTTGGATATCAGCTGGTTTAACCTCACTTTTTTCTTTTTGACTCAGTAATTGTAGCCGCGCCTGCAATAAGCCCTTGAGCGCAGTCTGATTTTCTGGTTCCCTTTGCAAAACCTGTTCATAACCCCGTACTTCGTCTTCCAGTTTTGATTTTTGGTCAGAGGAGGGCAAGCTGCCTCTGGTGCTAGCAGTATTCTGGTTTGAGGGTGGCGTATTATTAAATGCTCCAATGATCGGAAGCACTGAAACACCCACAAAAGCAAGAACTGCCAGTGCCAAGACGACTTGAACTACCCAGCGATTGCGCGGTTGAGACACAGTTTTGTCTTTCTCCTGAACTCTAATGACATTATCCTTTACACAAATCGGAAAGTTAAAAATTTCCAAAACTTTGCGGAATACCGCCAATTGCCTGTGAATTTTATAACAATTAACTATCTACACTGCTAAAGTAAGTGATGACTTTAGGAGGAGCCGTCAGAATTGTAGCTATGATATGCTTCCGAAACTAGTGTAAAGGCGCTAAATTACACGTTTAGTGTTTATACACTCAATTTAGCGCCTTTAGTATTGTATAGAGCACTCTGGTGTGATTTTGTGAAAAGCAAATATACTTTCATCAGTCGCACAAATGCTCTTTCCAGCTGCCTTTGTAAAATCCCACAATGGGATGTGTCTCCGCCGCAAGGAGTTTTTATGAATTCCGACCTGATGCCGTTGCCTGAATCCTCCAATTCTTCTGCCTCTAACCAGGGCCCAACTAAAATAGGGGCAGCCGCTAATGTTCATATAGCAGCCCAGTCCTCTAAAGTTGAAAATTCGCCTGTTAACCCCAGCGAAACTGACTCAAATGGGAACCTCGTCAATCGACAGCAACCGATTCCGCCTCCCAGTGAACCGATGCAGTACCGAGCCATCGGGTTAGTCCGGGGTCGCTATCATGCTAGCAGCGAACAATTTACTCAAGGTACGCTGCTGACTACCGATGGTGTAGAACTCAATGCCGTCCTCCTAGGCCGGATTATGAGCTTAGTCAAGAATCACCTAGATTTAGAAAAAGAACATTTGTGGGTAGTATATCCACGGACAAGACAAGAAAATGATACCTTGCACATCCAAATCGTCGGAGTTTGGGAGCCAGAAAATTTGGCTAAAAGCTCAACAGATGAAGACGAGTCAGACTTGGAGTTGCAAGAGTCACAGACACCCGATGATGGCTTATCCGAAAACTCTGAACTAAGCACAATTCCCGTAATCCCCTCATCAGAAGTTGCAGATGGTGGTTTTTCTGTTCGTGGTGAGGTAGTATACCAATCTTTTGACGCTAAGAGCTTGGTAGTCAAAATTAGGCAGGCTGCACGCAAACCAACTGACAAACCCAAGTATTTTAAGTTGAAATTGAGGGGTGTGCTGACCACCAAAGCAGTAGGAAAGTTCTGGGACTTCCAAGCCAAGCGAGAAGCTGACGTTTTGATAGTAGAAAAAGCTGAGGCGATCGCTGACTTGCCCAAAAAACGCAAACCACCATTCAGAGGTGGCCCTCGTACTGGTAGTGGTGGTGGTGCTGGTGGTAGAAAACCATTCCCCCCCAGACGCAGTGGCGAAACCCCGCGTCCTATCAAGAAAACAGGCGCAGGCGGTGATACCTCTGTGGTGTCAAAACCTATACCCAAAACACCCGCTCCTAAGCCGATCAAGCGACCGAAACCAACTCAAGAGTAGGGAATTGGGCATGGGGCATTGGGCATGGGCAAGAGGACTTGGGGACAAGGAGAATTGGGGACAAGGGGAAAGACTTGTTTCAAGTTTTCAACCCTTGTCCCCTTGTCCCCCCTGCTCCCCCTTCCCCCTGCTCCCTACTCCCCACTCCCAAATCTCCTTAAAAATCCGTCCGACGGTCTTGGGGTAGAAAAGATCGCTCCATCGGAATTGGAGAAACTGGTTCTGTGAGGGTAAATGTCCCTGCTTCGATCCACTTTTTCAACTCTAGGGCGACTTGCCTAGAAAAAAATAAACTCGCTAAGGGGGCAGAGCGTACAGCTTTGCCCTCAATAGTGATCCGCCCAGATTTGAGTTGGGCGTAACTCACCAAACCAAAAGTGGGACGGACGCGCCGGGGAATGGAAAAATCCACTATTGGGGCTACTAAGTCTTGATCTTGCACGGCACAGTGTTCAACTACTTGTTCATTTAATACAGGGAGTGGTACACCAACACCTAACATCAATGAGGGACCATAGCTTTTGAAGTAACAACCCCGCACCCAATGAGCATCCATTTGCTTGGCATCACCAATTAAAGCTAAAGTGGCGGAAGGACCAATCGGTGTACGATTAGCTAAACGCTTTTGTAAAGGGAAGTGCTGAGTGCCTTCCCAGGCAACATAACCAATACCACCGCCTAAAAAAATTCTTGTACCTATACCAACGAGTTGCAAATCGGGGTCGTTGAGTAAGGGAGAAATAGCACCTGGGTTAGAGTAAACAGCATTTCCCAGACGCGGTTGTAAAGGGCCGAGATAGGTGAAAAGGGGGCGATCGCCACCATTTACACCAACAATAAAATTTTGATAAAGATTGCGCGGATTAAATAAGTAAAACTGATTAATAGTTTCACTGGTAACTGTAGTTTCAAAAGTTGCTCTGGGGTAACAATCTGTTACCTGTCCTTGCGCTTTTACGTGTATAGCTTTGCCAGCAATCAAATCTTCGATTACATGACCGCCGCCACGTTCTCGGACTTCTTCTCCATCCGTCGTCTCTACAGCACAACTCGCACCCAAATATAAATCTACTGCCCCAAAACCAGAGTATGCTGGCACACCATCTAACCAGCAGCGGCGAATTTTTATCGGCGGATCGGTGTGTCCAAGATTGATAATTGCACCACTTGATTCCATCGGCTCAAAGGTGCCAGTGGTAATTACATCCACCTCTTTAGCAGCTTTAGTAACACCGATTTCTACAACTCGTGCTTTTAACTCTTCAGTTGTCAACACTACCGCACGTTGGCGGCTAATTTTCTCGTTAATTTCTGCAATTGTTCGCATCTTATCAGTGCTAGCGCTTCCTGCTGTCTTCCTTTTTGAAGGATATCTTGATAAATCACAGACTCTTGCATAATTTACTCTCAAAATATTTGTCGCCAATCTCTGCACGACAGCTTATCACCCCAGATAGGGTTAAAATTCTAAAAAAACAATTCAAGTATTGCAAAGTCTAAATCATATATTTTTTGGGGCAGGCACGTTACTTATGTTTTAAATATTTTTTGTGCCTACGTAAAATTACTATCAAGAAAGTCTTGCATTGTCAATCAAATATATGTATGGTTAGGATTGACTAGACTTACTGGACTTAAATAATTTTATGTCAACCGAAAGAAATATGTCTGACTGTTGTAAAGCATTTTAAGCCAACTAGTCAATCGTAAACTGGGAGCAAATAGCAGATACTAGAAGGTTTTGGGAAGGAAAAGAATTACCTAACGGTTATGAAAAGGATATTTAAACAAAAGTTAGAAGATTAGCTATTTATAGTAAAGCTGCTCTCTGGCTAACTTATCCTGACTTCAACCCCCTTAAAGCAATTTTACTTGTTGCTATTCATTTGATTGCTACATTTAATCTGATAACGAATTGAGTAAGAGGCAATGACTACTTCTGAATTAACTAATTTTGAGCAAAAAAACCAAAGTAAGGTTTCTGATAGGATTGAAAATTTATCTTCTCCATCAGATGAAAAAAAGTTGTTTAACTTGAAGGTAATTGAGTATTTATTACTTGCAGCTTTTGTATCTTCTGGACTCTTTATTATTTTTCTTTCAGATGATAAAAAAGTTGTAATTTCTGGAGCAGTATCTCTAACATTTTTGTTTTTTTTATTGCTCATCAATAGACAAGTATTTCAGAACTATAAGAAGGCCGCTTATCAGTCTGAACTCACCAAAAAAGCTGAACTCTATAGTTATCTATTGACTAACCCTAATTCATGGGATAAAGATACGCTGACTCTGACAAGAGGGAAGGCTTTACAATACAGCCAAGACTTAATAGACGATTATAAAAGAATTAGAGGTGTATCAAGGAACCTTTACTATAGTTTGCAAATTGCGACAGTAATTTTATCAGGAGTCACACCGATTTTAGTTCTGGTAGACAAATTAGAAGCTGGACAAGCTTGGCTCAAGTGGCTCCCTGTAATTTGCCCAGCTATTGCTTCTATAGTTGCCAGTATAGTTACCTCTTTTCCTTTTCAGAAGAATTCGCTTGCTGCTAATACAGCCGTTGAATTGTTAGAAGCTGAACAAGAGAAATTTATATTGGGAGTGACTCCGCCTTATCGTTGCTATGATGTGTCTGACGAAGCCCAACAGCAACAAAAGGCAAGTCAAGCATTAGAATACTTTATTGTTCAAGTGAACAACATCCATCTCAACCAATTGCAACAAACGAGTGAGACGCAATCAGAGAAAACAGAATCACCTTCATCTAATGAGTCAAACAAAGCAGGAGCAGAGGTAACGAACGAAAAGAGCACCTGATTAGCTAATTGTGATGTGGTCACGAATCAGTCGAGTCTTCTTCGTAGTTATTGTTTTAAATAGGATTTATTCAGACTGGCTCGAAAGTCTCAGATTCCCGCCTTTTCTAAAAAGTCGGGAATCTTATTGTTATTCCACTTCAGTATTGCTTGTGCCAATCGCTGCCTAATCTGCAACATTTAACCCTACTTGTGTGCGAAGCCTTTTGCCGACTTCTGAAACATAGCTGGGTTTGTGATTAAAAGTGGTGTGAATCCAAAGTCAGTATTGGGTCAATCAGGTCAGGTTTTTTTGTTAAGAACTAAAGATTAGAGGATTAGATTATGACTGAATCTATCGAGTTGAATTTGGATGTTGAGAGTGGGCAACCCCAACTGAGTTTGAGTACCGCAGCTGCGCGTAACTTGGCAACGACAACCAAATCTGCGCCACAGATGCAGGAGATTACATCGCGGTGGGCAGACCAAGGGTGGCACTTATCGGGTAAACCGTCGATTGACCTATGCCATTGGCGTTGGCAAGTATGACGAACAGACCGTGTTGGGTGTGTTGGCTGACGGTGACTATTTTGGCGATCGCATCTTAGTAGAGCCTCAGAGCAATTGGGAGTTCACAGTCCAGGCAGTCACCCGAACCACAGTATTAGTGCTACCACAACAGGCGTTTCGAGAACTGCTCAATCAGTCACAGGCACTACAGGCTCACGTTGATCGCTTCAGAACCCGCCCACAAGTCCCACAGAACAAGTACGGTGAAGCTGCGATCGCTTTAACTTCGGGGCATATCGGGGAGACTGAGTTGCCGGGAACCTTCGTAGATTATGAACTTTCACCCCGTGAATATGAGTTGAGCGTCGCTCAAACCGTGTTGCGGGTGAAAGTTGAAATATAAATGAGGGTATAGGCAATTTGTGAAGTTGCTAATACCCTCAAATCAACATGCTAGGTTTTTGTAGTAGCGTATAGGTCTAAGTTAATGCCTGAGCAACTGCTGCCGAAAGTGACTCGTTTGCTGCTTGCTTCAACAATTCGGCTTTATCGGTCTGTTCCCAAGGTAAGTCTAAATCAGCCCGCCCAAAATGACCGTAAGCCGCGACGTCCTGATAAAAACGTCCGCCTCGTTCACTTGGTAAGTTGCGTAAGTTGAAGGTATGAATAATCCCTGCTGGTCGCAGTTCAAAGTGCTGGTTAATTAATTCCAGTAAGGTTTCTTCATCCACTTTACCAGTGCCAAAGGTATCTACTAGAATGCTTGTTGGTCGCGCTACGCCAATAGCATAGGATAGCTGAATTTCAACTTTTTCTGCTAACCCAGCGGCGACAATATTTTTCGCGACATAGCGAGCCGCATAGGCAGCAGAACGGTCTACCTTTGTGGGGTCTTTTCCAGAAAAAGCGCCGCCACCATGTCGTGAATAGCCACCGTAAGTGTCAACAATTATTTTCCGTCCTGTCAGACCAGAGTCTCCCTGAGGACCACCAACGACAAATTTGCCAGTGGGGTTGACTAAAAAACGTGTTTCCTGATTAGGCTTAACATCAATGTCGCCAAAAACAGGTTCGACCACTGCTGACCAGAGGTCTTGTTTAATTTTGGCTTGTACAGCCGTCTCATCCGTAATTTCCCCCATACTGGCTGTATGCTGGGTGGAAATTAGAATAGTATCAATACCTACTGGGCGTCCATCTTCGTAGACCACAGTTACTTGGGTTTTACCGTCAGGACGCAGGTATGAAAGTTCACCCGTTTTGCGAACTGCTGCCAATCGGCGAGCAATGCGGTGGGCAAGACTGATGGGTAAGGGCATCAGTTCTGGTGTTTCGTTACTGGCAAAACCGAACATTATACCTTGATCGCCCGCACCAATTTTGTCGAATAGCTCATCACTATCTTGCTGGCGAGTTTCTTGGGCGGTGTTAACGCCTTGGGCGATATCAGGTGATTGTTCGTCTAAAGCCAGCAGAACGCTGGTGCTATTAGCAGAAAAGCCATTATCGGCATTGGTATAGCCAATTTCGGCAATTTTTTTGCGGGCGAGATTGACGAAATTAACATTGGCTTTGGTGGTTATTTCACCAGTGATTAGCACCAAACCAGTATTAACTACTACTTCAGCAGCGACACGGCTGCTGGGGTCATGTGTCAGTAGGGCATCCAGAATGGTATCAGAAATCTGATCGCAGATTTTATCTGGATGACCTTCGGTAACTGACTCGGAGGTAAATAAATATCGACGAGACAAAGCAAATTCCTCCTTTCTTGGGTTTTTTTCGCTGACTAAATGTGAGTATTTAGTTCAACTACCTAATTTATGAAATCATAACAATATTTATACTTCAGTAGTTAGTATCTTCTTGATATTGATAAAAATCACTAACTATAAGGTAAGTATCTGTAAAGAAGACAAATGTATGTTAATTATTTTTTGGTTAAAATGTATTTAATAACACAAAAAAAGGGGGACACCCGGAAGCGCCCCCACAAGCTTTGACACAAACACTGCTGCTTTAAACCTGAACCGCTAACTTTGCTTCTGTAGCTGTCAACCGCTCATAGGCAGCACGCATTTTCAAACCTGTAAGCACTTGGAAGAAACCAGTACCATTGTTGGAACCTGGATACTCACGGTGCTGGAGTAACAAGTGAGTCAATTCGCCTTGATATTTAGTGGATGTATTGCTGAGATGGGTTTCGATATAAATTACTTCTTCCAAGTTGTCAAATTGACCATCTACCTCTAGTACTGAGACATAGCGCCCGTAGTAAACATCTGAACCGTAGTACAGTTGCATACCAGGATAAGAACAGGTCAGCTTGCGTCCACAAGGAGTCCAATTAATTGTTGACCCTTCATCAAACAGGTAGGTTGGATCAAAGCCTTCCTTACCTTCCCTTTGGAGCATACGTACCCTTAAGACTCTACGCTCGGTGTCGTTTTTGATTAAGTTTGTGGGCAATACCTGGAGAACCACATCGGCAAATTCTCTTTGTGGTTCAATAAACTTTTCAAAGTCAGGTTTGCGGGAATTGATTTGCGCTAACACATCTTCGTAGCGATGACCGCGTTCAGCCATATCTCGCTGGATTTTCCAGGCAATTTTGACCTCATCGCTAATGTCAAAATAAACACTGAAGTCGATTAGCGATCGCACCCGCTCATCATATAAAGGATGCAGCCCTTCAACAACTATAATATGATTCGGCTCCACCCGCTCTGGCGGATCAATCAAGCCGGTTTCGTGGTTGTAAATCGGCTTATCAATCGCTTGACCACTTTTGAGCGTTTTAATTTGCTCATACATCAGGTCAAAATTGTTCGCCCTGGGGTCTAAAGCCGTTATCCCAGTTTCTTTACGCTGTTTGCGATCCAGGGAATGATAGTCATCCAAGCAAATGACTGTCATTAAATCTTCACCAAACAAATCTATCAAACGACGCAAAAACGTAGATTTACCGCACCCAGAGTCTCCGGCTACTCCAATCAGTACCACGCGTTCCGGCTTACTTGTCATAAATCTCCTCTAAAATACTAAAGTTGTGTCAATAATTTTTCACACAGCAGATTCTGAAGCCAGGAGTTTACCTCTTTGGTTTATCCTGCGTTCTTGCTACCTAGCACAGCTATAAGACACCAAGCGGGCAGACAACAAATTAATTAAGTTGCTACTCGTCGGACTAGCCTGAATGTTGGTGCCGGTAAGTATTTAATCCTAGTGGTATATTTGATTTTAACAGAAGGGGGTATCCCATACAAGATTGCTGTCAAGAAGAATTAGCTTGGTTCATCAATCATTTTTTTGTTGATTTAGTTATTAATTTAAAAATGGGGATCAGCACCGCCCATCAGCGTTGCGCCTTTATCACTCCGCTACTTGTGACTCTATATAATCAAGACTGTAAAGTATAATTTATTATTGCAGCCAATTTTCTAATACTCCTAAATTCTAATTCCTGTTCGAGATACTTAAGATATTTAAAGCAAAAATCTATCCAACGAATGAGCGAACAACTTGCATTAGTCAAATTATTGGTTGTAAATTTATGGATATGCTCAAATAGAAGCGTTGGCTTTATGGCAAAGTACTGATAGAGGTTGACAGATTTTTCACATCAAGTGAAACTGATTACAGTTGCTTAAATGAGGGTTCTCTATCTCGCTATGTTTGTAGCTGGAGTTGTTCTAGTCATGTCATTATCCATAGACAAGTCATGAATATAACTAACAACATTGTGGGAGAGCAGTAGATTGTGAGAAGTAAAACCAATCGGAAGAAGACCTTCCAGGATTGGCATTCTCCGATTAAATCCTTGGATTAGGCAAGCGCAACCGCAATTTTTGGAAGCCAACTGAGCAGTAGCTTCCACTAATCGAAGTAGGCTTCCTACAATATCATCTGGTCTTTTAATTTGCTCTTTTGGTAGTAAGGAAAAAAACTATCTCCCTAATAGGGTTGGTAGTTAACGAAAAAAAGATTAAATTGACTCATTATTAACATTCTCCACAAGACTTATCCTTTACCTTAGAAGGTGAACAGGTGTGTTTTTTGCTATGCCTGCATGTCTCTGGTGAGTGTACTTAGCAAGGCATTAATTTAACGATGCCGTTTTTCCTACATGGCCAGTTTTGTGAAACAAAAATCCGGTAAACTAAAGCTGGCATGGGATGGGAATAGTTTTTTTTGAAAAACGGTTAAGTAAATTATCGGAGTGGTAGAACGAATGTACAATCAAGGTGCTGTTGAGGGTGCTGCCAACACAGAATTAGGTAGCCGCGTCTTCCTTTATGAAGTGGTGGGTTTGCGTCAAAGTGAAGAAACTGATCAAACTAACTACCCAATTCGGAAAAGTGGCAGTGTGTTCATCAGAGTGCCTTACAACCGCATGAATCAAGAAATGCGACGTATCACTCGTCTAGGCGGCACAATTGTTAGCATCCAGCCTGTAACTGCTTTACAGCCAGTTAATGGTAAAGCCTCACCTGGAAATGCTACAAGCGAAGTCAGCGAGTTAGCTACATCTGGGGAAACTGCTAACAGTGAAGGGAATGGTAAAGCCACACCTGTAAATGCTGATAGTGAAGCCAAAGGCTTTGCTAAATCATCAGCTGAAGAACAGCTCAAGAACAAGGACAAGAAAGGCAACACCATGACTCAAGCGAAAGCCAAAAAAGACCACGGTGACGTTCCTGTTAACACTTACCGTCCCAATGCTCCGTTTATTGGCAAGGTAATATCTAATGAACCGCTAGTTAAAGAAGGCGGTATTGGTATTGTTCAACACCTGAAATTTGACCTATCTGGCGGTGATTTGAAGTATATAGAAGGTCAAAGTATTGGGATTATTCCACCAGGATTAGACAAGAACGGCAAACCGGAAAAACTTAGACTCTATTCCATTGCCTCAACTCGTCATGGCGATGATGTAGATGATAAGACAGTATCACTTTGTGTCCGCCAGTTGGAGTATAAGCACCCAGAAACTGGCGAAACAGTCTACGGTGTTTGCTCTACACACCTGTGTTTCCTCAAGCCAGGGGAAGAGGTAAAAATTACAGGACCTGTGGGTAAGGAAATGTTGTTACCCAATGATCCTGAAGCTAATGTCATCATGATGGCAACCGGAACAGGTATTGCTCCTATGCGGGCTTATCTGTGGCGTCAGTTTAAAGATGCGGAAAGAGCAGCTAACCCAGAATACCAATTTAAAGGATTCTCTTGGCTAATATTTGGCGTACCAACAACTCCAAACCTTTTATATAAGGAAGAACTGGAAGAAATTCAACAAAAATATCCTGATAACTTCCGCCTCACTGCTGCTATCAGCCGCGAACAGAAAAATCCCCAAGGCGGTAGAATGTATATTCAAGACCGCGTAGCTGAACACGCAGATGAATTGTGGCAATTGATTAAAAATGAAAAAACCCACACATACATTTGCGGTTTACGCGGTATGGAAGAAGGTATTGATGCAGCCTTAACTGCTGCTGCTGCTAAGGAAGGCGTAACCTGGAGTGATTACCAGAAGCAACTCAAGAAAGCCGGTCGCTGGCACGTAGAAACATACTAAATGAGTCATTAGTCATTGGTCATTAGTTTTAGACGAAGGACAAATGGCAAAGGAAGCAGGATAATCAGTAGGTAGGGCAAACGCTCTACCTACAATTGTTATTGGTGAAATTGGGTGCAAAAATTGTGGGTGTGAAACTAGGAATACTCGGATTAGGCACCGTGGGAACGGGGACAGTGCAATTATTGCAAGATAGGGTTGGTCGTCACCCTTTGTTGCAAGAGATAGAAATCTATCGGGTGGGAGTGCGATCGCTCGATAAACCCCGTGCAGTAGAATTGTCTACGGAAGTCTTAACGACAGATTTAGATTCTATTGTCAACGATCCGGCGGTAGATATAGTTGTTGAGGTGATGGGCGGACTGGAGCCGGCGCGATCGCTCATTCTCAAAGCTTTAAGTAATGGGAAGCATGTAGTCACTGCTAATAAAGCCGCGATCGCCCGCTTTGGGGCGGAAATTTTCACAACTGCCAATAAAGCCGGTGTATACGTCATGCTAGAAGCGGCTGTGGGTGGTGGAATTCCAGTGATTCAACCCTTGAAGCAGTCTTTAAGCGTTAACCGGATTCACACTGTAACTGGCATCGTGAACGGTACAACTAACTACATCCTGACACGGATGCAAACAGAAGGCAGCAACTTCAGCGATGTCCTAGCTGATGCCCAGCGATTGGGTTATGCTGAGGCTGACCCTACAGCTGATGTTGAAGGCTTAGATGCAGCAGATAAAATTGCCATCCTGGCATCATTAGGCTTTGGTGGACGCATCAACTTACAAGATGTATATACTGAGGGGATTCGGCAAGTCAGCAAAACAGATATTGCCTACGCCGAAAAATTGGGATTTGTGATTAAATTGTTAGCGATCGCTAAACGTGATACTCCCTCATCCCCCCTTTCCGTCAGAGTTCATCCTACCCTAGTGCCCAAAGCCCATCCTTTGGCTAGCATCAACGGCGTTTACAATGCCATTCTTGTGGAAGGAGAACCAATTGGGCAAGTAATGTTTTTTGGCCCCGGTGCTGGTGCTGGTGCAACCGCCAGTGCTGTTACATCAGATATTTTGAATTTAGTTGCTGTCCTCAAAACCAATACAGCAGTTGCAAATCCCTTATTAGCTTGTGGACATCAGGAATACTGCCAAATTGCGCCGATGGCAGAATTGATAACTCGGTTTTACGCGCGTTTCCTCACCAATGACCAGCCTGGAGTTATCGGTAAATTGGGAACTTGCTTTGGCAATTATGGCGTTAGCTTAGAGTCAATTGTCCAAACTGGCTTTCAAGGGGAACTTGCAGAGATTGTAGTTGTTACCCATGATGTGCGAGAAGGTAATTTTAGGCAAGCTTTGGCAGAAATTCGGGATTTGTCAGCGATCGAAAGCATTCCTAGCTTACTGCGTGTACTTTGAGATTAGTCGGGAGTGAAGCTCGTCAAGTTGCTTTGCTCCAATTCGTAATTACCCCAAGGGATTCCAATTTCCATCTTATACAGACCAAGCTCTGAGTAAAACTTGCTTAACTACGCAAGTTAAACTAAAAAATAAACTTCACCCCAGCGCGAGGCTAGACCTATGACCTCTGCAACCGATCCATCCACCGCCCTCACTCCTTTTCCCGACCATACACAGCTACCAGAGTCAGATGGTACATTTGTGAAAAATTGGCTAGAGCATCCCCAAAGCATTTTACTCACTGACTCGATTACACCTATCCTTAAACAATTACATCCTGAAGGTGAATATTGTATAGGTCAGGACTTAGGTATTTACTGGCGCTTGACAGACCCGCCAGAACGAGGAGCAGAAGCACCAGATTGGTTTTATGTAGGAAATGTACCGCCCTTGCTCGATGGACAAACGCGGAGGTCTTATGTACTGTGGCGAGAATTTATTGCCCCCTTAATTGCCTTAGAATTTGTTTCTGGGGATGGTAGTGAAGAACGAGATAAAACCCCTTGGCAAGGCAAATTTTGGATTTATGAGCAAGTAATCCATCCCGCTTTTTATGGCATTTATGAAGTGAATAAAGCCAGTGTAGAAGTTTATGAATTAATTGGTGGACAATATCAGTTATTAGCAGCAAATGAACGCGGACATTATCCGATTACGCGCTTGGGAGTTGAGTTAGGTATTTGGCCAGGAGTTTATCAAAATGCGGAATTACCTTGGCTGCGCTGGTGGGATTTGCAGGGTAATTTGTTGTTGACTGGTGATGAAAGAGCCGAACAAGAATCTCAACGTGCTGAACAGGAAAGACAAAGAGCTGATCGCTTGGCTGCACAATTGCGATCGCTCGGCGTTGAACCGGAAGCATAAGTTTTTAGCTGATTGGTATGAGAAAAACCCCGGTTGATTTGTACCGTATGGGAAATGCGACTTCTTCGAGAATATATAACATTCGTTAATTTAATTGATGGGCGAAATTGCGATCGCTTGGCGTTTAACCAGAATCCTAATCTGCTTTCTCCAATGTCCAATTGTTAATTAGCAGGTTTTATAGTTGAAAAATATTTTTCTAAATATTTTTACGTAGATTGAGCATGAGAAATCAAGGCGATCGCAGGGAATCTTCATCAGCGAAACGAGAAGCGCAATATTAAATTCGGGCGATTGTTTCTTGAATTCGGGCGATCGTTTCTTGAATTCGGGCGATCGTTTCTTGAATTCGGGCGATCGTTTCTTGAATTCGGGCGATCGTTTCTTGAATTCGGGCAGTCGTTTATTGAATTCGGGCAGTCGTTTATTGAATTCGGGCAGTCGTTTATTGAATTCGGGCAGTCGTTTATTGAATTTGGATAATCCTCAGTAAATTAACTTAAAAATCATAATAATTTCTGTATTAAAAACTTTAAATAATACTGAATATTGCGGGTGTTAATCACCCCGATTTTGTTTATCCTAATGTTGTAAAGACAAGGATATAAGTCAGTTTTTATCCTAGTGCATGATTAACAAAAGGAAAGTTATTTATGTCACGTCCAAAATGTGGGTCTAAAGTACTTGATAGGGCACAGCGTCGGATTGCCGCTTTGAAATCGATTAGTTCCACCTTAGATTTAGGTAATGGAGTCACTATTGACACCTTTGCCGCCGCCATCAAAAAAACACAGGACAAGTTGGAAGCTTATAACTCCAGCCTCTCCACCGTGGATCTAACTCAGGGAGCCTTAGAATTAGCCGAAAAGTCGCTGATGGAACTAACAGAACATGCCTTAGTTAGCGTAGCTGCAAGGTATGGCAAGAATAGCGATGAGTACAAAATGGCAGGTGGCGTTCGTCGCAGCGAACGCAAGCGTCCAGTGCGGAAGCCTAAGCAAGAGGTTGTTATTTGATAAAGACAATACATTTGAGGTTTTTTGACACTCTCCCGAATTTAAATCGGGAGATTCTTGGTTAAGTGGTGAACCAATCGATAAATCGATAAATATTATATTGGCTCCCTTTTGCGCGATCGCTTAATATCATGTCCTTTTGCAATCACACCATTAGTAAAACTCAAGCAGAAGCGTTGGCGGACTATTTTAATGTAGATATCAGTTTATTTAGCTAGCTTATGTTTCATAACAACGCTCTTAAAACCAGCGTTTAGTGTTGAGGCGGAAATTTAATATTTTGGTATGAGGTTAAAGGTACATAGACACGTAGCGGCTTGTCTTTTAGACATCGCTTCTCTACTCGATACAACAGCTACAAAATCTTTTGCCAGTTAGCTTCTAGAGCTTGAGTAAGCTATGTACCTATATTAAAAATCCTATGTCCTAACGATCCCAAACCCAAGCCTAAACTAGAAGTGCTAGCTAAAATTAGAAAAGTATGAAATTTGCTAAAAGATTCTAGTAATTTATTTCCAGCCACAGCCACAGCCCAAGCGCCAGCCACAGCCACAGCCCAAGCGCCAGCCACAGCCACAGTCCAAGTCACAGCCACAGCCCAAGCCCAAGCCCAAGCCCCAGCCACAGCCCCAGCCACAGCCACAGCCCAAGCTACAGCCACAGCCCCAGCCACAGCCACAGCCCCAGCCACAGCCCAAGCCCAAGCCCAAGCCCAAATTATGTACGGAGCGTTAAACGCTGCTAACAAATAGCCTATCAATAGGTAGCTTAGTAATACACCAATCAACCAGCCCCAGGGAATAATTCTAGGTGGTTTAGTAGTTGGTTTAACTCGAAGAATTGGCTTTGAGGGTAGCTTGACTTTGGAAAGAACAACTTCTTTTCTATGAACTGGATCAACAGGTGGTGGAGGCGTTGCTTTTGGTGCTTCTAACATTGCTAACCATGCGTGCATTGACTGAGGGCGGTCTTTTGCCTCTAGCGCCATACCCTTGAGAATTGCTTGATTTAATTGCTCGCTGATGCTTGGATTAATTTGTTTAGGTGGAATCAGGAAAGTATTGTCTAACTTGCGAGCCAGAGAAGTTGTAGGGCGTTGGCCTGTCACCCCATAATAGAGTGTTGCAACCAGACAGTAAACATCGACCGTTGGATCTCGACTACCTCTGCTCATCTGCTCATAGGGCGCAAATCCCTCATTACCTGCAATACCCTTTGAACTCAAAGTTTTAGGCACGAGTTCTTTAGCAATGCCAAAGTCAATCAGAACTGCTTTGCCATTACTCCGCAACATGATATTTCCGGGATGGGCATCACGATGTACTAAACCTGCCCGATGCACCACCACTAAAGCTTCCCCAATCTGGCGGATACAGGGTATAATCTCTACTTCTGGTAAGGCCCCTCTACGTTTTACTGCCTCAAACAAATTTTCTCCCGGTACAAAATCCATCACCAAGCAGTGGATAGTACCTTCCTTAAACAAGTCAATCACTCCCACAATGTGAGGATGAGGGTTTTGAGACAAGTGTGCTAGTGTTCGTCCTTCTTGGATAAATCGGTCTATATACTTGTCATATTCTGGGTCATGGCTGAGATATTCATTGGGTGTCTTGATGACAACTGTCCGGTTTAGCTCAACATGCAATGCCTTATAAGTAATCCCGAATCCCCCCTGTCCAAGGACTTTATCAATTACATATTTGCCACCTTGTAATCGTTGTCCAGTTGTCCAAGGCATGAAAACCCCTAAATAATTCGTAATTCGTAGTTCGTAATTCGTAATTACAACACTTTAAAAAGGCTGGACATGGGTGTTTTTGACTTAAGTATGTTTCACAAATAATACAGTTTTGCAGAATTTTGCACAACACACAATGAAAGTTGAGCTAAATCTACGGTGTTTTTGTAGATGATGGACTGGGAGATGACGGTTGATTAGATGGATTGAAAATAGGAATCCAAGAAGGTATGGCTGCAAGTAAGCTTACAAAAACTGCGATCGCAGCTATCACCACTCCCCAAACCTGAATTTTTCGCTCCCAATTTGAGTTAGTGTTAGAGGATACAGTTGAGACAGGCTGAGGAGTTTCCCTTGTTAACCCCAAAGAGTCGAGCCATTCTCGCATTGATTGAGGACGCTGCTTAAAATCTAGCTTCATCCCTGTTAAAATTGCGCGGTTGGTGCGATCGCTAATTTGAGGATTATGTTCTTTCGGAGCTACTAAACGAGCATTATCTACTTTCCGTTTAAAGGCATCCACTGGTGTTTTTCCGGTCAGAAGCACATAAAGAGTTGCCGCCAGAGAATAAATATCGCTATATGCCCCTGTTGGTTTAGTATGTTGAGCATAAAGCTCAGGCGGTGTAAATCCCTCAGAAGTTTCCTTGGTTCGATTTGTGGTTAAAATGTGGTCAAAATCCAGAGCTAAACCAAAATCGATTAGCACCGCTTCAGGTTGTCCTTCTCGCACTCGCAAAAAGATATTTCCTGGATGTACATCTCGATGAATCAACCGATTTTTATGTACTTCGATCAGCGCTTCCCCAATTTGTTGAATGTAGCGTAAAGCCTCTTGTTCAGAAAATATTTGTTGGCGACGATCAGCTAAACTCACACCATCTACATACTCCATTACCAAACACAAACGGTCTGCTTCCTCAAAGGAGTCTACGACCTCCACAATATACTTGTGCTTACACCTCTGAAGCTTTAAGGCTTCCCGCAAAAACATTGTCTTTAGCCGTCCGCGCTCCAACTGGTTAAGGGAATTTAGTAAATCATCATTTAAGGTTTTAATGACTTGGCGATCGCCTTTTTTATTTTTTACTAAATAAGTAATACCAAACCGTCCCCTTCCCAATTCCTTTTCAATAGTATATTTGCCACCTTGCAACGGATCACCTGCTACCCAAGCCATCTTTGCAACTCCCAATATATTTGTATTAATCTTCACACAAGTAAATCTTGACAAGCTAAATTAGTTTTGAGAAAGAGAGCGATGTCTACGACGGGCTATGCCTACGCTTTTTTCTCCCACACCCTAAAATTGCTAAAGTGAATTCTAGAATAGGCTTTCACCCCGCATAACTTTTATGACTACTGTCACCTTAGAACTACCCGAAGAAATATTCTCTGCTCTGCGCCTGTCACCTAATGAGTTTGTCCGTGAATTGCGTTTGGCTGCGGCCATACACTGGTATGGACGTGGTGAAATTTCCCAAGAGAAAGCAGCTAATATCGCCGATTTAGATAGAACAGATTTTCTCTTGGCTCTATCCCGTGAACAAATCGATGCCTTCATTGTTGATTTTGATGACTTACAACGGGAATTAGAACGTGGCTGAACCACCTGTAATTAATGCTTCACCTCTCATATTTTTGTCTAGAAGTAGTTTCCTGGATTTGTTGCAGTTATTAGGTGAAGAAGTTTTAGTTCCATCAGCAGTAGCTGTTGAAATTCAGCAAAGAGGCGTAGAAGATCCAACTGTTGCAGCGCTTTTACAAACAAACTGGCTAACAGTTGTAGAAGCACCTCCAACTCCTGAGATTATCCAATCTTGGGATTTAGGTAAAGGCGAATCATCTGTTTTGACTTGGGCGTATACTCACCCTGGTACAGAAGCAATTATGGATGATCTTGCGGCTCGTAGATGTGCAGCAGTACTGGGGATTCCTGTACGAGGAACACTAGGTATAGTTTTGACAGCAAAGCAACGTGGCAAAATAACAATGGCACGACCAATTATAGAGAATCTACGCTCATCAGGAATGTATCTTTCTGACCGTGTGATCAATCAAGCACTGGCATTAGTTGGCGAGTAGTAAGCGATCGCCCCATCTCCTCTTCCACTGCTAAACTAAAAAACAACCCTTACTCCTGCAAAGGTAGCCTTATGACCTCTGCAACCGATGCATCCACCGCCCTCACCCCGTTCCCAGACCATACGCAGCTACCAGAGTCTGACGGTACATTCGTGAAAAATTTTCAGGAACATCCCCAAAGCATTCTACTAACAGACTCGATTAAACCGATATTACAAAAACGTCATCCCGATGGGCAATACTGTATTGGTCAAGATAGCGGTATCTACTGGCGGATAACTGACCCTCCAGAAAAAGGCGCAGAAGTTACCGACTGGTTTTATGTAGGGAATGTACCACCTACTCTGAATGGGCAAACGCGCAGGTCTTATGTATTATGGCGAGAGTTTATTGCCCCATTGATTGCATTAGAATTTGTCTCTGGCGATGGTAGTGAGGAGCGAGATAAAACTCCTTGGAAGGGGAAATTTTGGATTTATGAGCAGGTGATTCGTCCTCCCTTCTACGGCATTTATGAAGTGAATAAAGCCAGCGTGGAAGTTTATGAATTAATTGGTGGACAATATCAGTTATTAACAGCAAATGAACGCGGACATTATCCCATACATCCTTTAGGAGTTGAGTTAGGAATTTGGCAGGGACAATATTACAATATGGAATTACCTTGGCTACGGTGGTGGGATTTGCAAGGTAATTTGTTATTGACTGGTGAAGAAAGAGCCGATCGCTTAACTGCTCAATTGCGTAGACACGAAGTGGCTTGTCGTTAGACATCGCTCGGCATTGAACCAGAGGTTTAAGTATTTGGTTTAAGGGTGCGATCGCGCCAATTTTGGATTTGCCTGGGGAACGTAAACAAGTAATAGACTAGGTACGTAGAGGCGCGAAATTTCACATCTCCATTATTTGGGGAAATAGTAGGATTGAAATACGCCAGTTAAAAAGTCCAATTTGCTGATGTAATAACACCAAGTATTACTAATAACTGAGTGAACAAACAAGTGTTAATACTAAGGAGTAAGGGCTGTGACAGATTTGAGTGACTATAATCCAGAATTAGCTGATGAAGAAACTTTAGAAGAAGAAGATCAAGAGGAAAAAGTTACTTTTCAGTATGATCCTGATAAAATTAACATTGTAACTAGGGAACCAACAATAGAGTTATTGCTTAAAAGAATCAATGAAGAAGCCCTTGATTTAGCACCTGATTTCCAACGTCATGCTGATATATGGAAAGAAGATGCCCAAAGCAGGCTTATAGAATCTATTATTATCCGCATCCCCATACCAGCATTTTATATAGATGCTACTAATGAAGATAAATGGTTAGTAGTCGATGGATTACAGCGTCTATTTGCACTCAAGCGCTTTATTCTTGATAAAAAACTCAAATTATCTGGATTAGAATATCTTACAAATTTGGAAGGGAAAACCTACGATGAAATTGATCGCAGATACCAACGCCGCCTTGAAGAAACTCAACTAACAGTATATTTGATTGAAAAAGGTACACCTCCAGAAATTAAATATAATATTTTTAAACGCATTAATACAGGAGGGCTTGCTTTATCTCCTCAAGAATTACGCCATGCTCTTAATCCTGGTAAGGGAACAAAGTTTTTAACTAAACTTGCTGCATATCCAAAATTTCAGCAGGTAGTAAAACTTGGAGATGACCGGATAATGCGTATGGATGATCGGGAATTTATACTAGGCTTCATAGCCTTTACTTTGACTCATTATAAAGATTATGCCGACAACAGAGATACTTTTTTAACAAAAGCACTATCTAAGACAAATAAACTCTCTGAAACTGAGCTACATGACATTGAAAATAATTTTCAAAGAGCAATTCTAGCTAACTGGAACATCTTTGGTAAAGATGCATTTCGGAAAATATCTAATTCTCAGAAAAGAAAGTTTCCTATAAATAAAGCTCTATTTGAATCTTGGTCAGTACTTCTGAGTAAATTGAGTGATGATCAAATACAAGTTTTAGTAGATAAAAAACAAAAATTGATTAATATATTCAAGACATATATAGACAATGACAAATATTTTTTAGAATCTATATCTCAGGCTGCTGAGAAAGTACAGTATAGATTTAGTACTATAGAAAAGATAATTCAGGAAGTGCTTTCATGATTAGTTCTCTTCGCCTGATAAATTTCAAACGTTTTGATAATCAGTTCCTTGAATTTAGACCTTTAACACTAATTTCTGGTCTTAATAGCACTGGAAAATCTTCTGTACTTCAATCATTACTATTACTACGTCAATCATATCAACAGGGTTTATTGCCAAAAACTGGCTTGGCGCTAAATGGTGATTTAGTAAGTATTGGTACAGCACAGGATGCTCTTTGTGAAGGTGCAAAAGATAATTATATAAGTTTTGAGATTATCTCAGAAAAGTATGAATATATATGGAATTTCAATTACAACCCAGATAAAAAAGAAGAAGATGTCTTAAATGTCATTTTAGAACCAAATGACTCAGAAATTTTTAAATCAAATATTTTTAGTAAATATTTTCACTACCTTCAAGCAGAACGTATTGGGCCACGTTCATTTAATGAAATGTCTGATTATCAAGTTAGGCGACTTAGACAAATTGGTACTAAAGGAGAATATACAGCCCATTTTCTTTATATTTATGGAGATGAACCAATTTTTATCTCCAATCTCAGCTATCCAGAAGCAAAATCAATGAATCTGATAGATCAAGTGGAAGCATGGATGAGAGAGGTTAGTCCTGGTATACGTATCAAAATAGAAGCTAACTCAGCGATGGGTTTGGTGACTATAAAATATTTTTATGGAGATAGTAATCGTTACCGTGCAACCAACGTTGGTTTTGGGATTACTTACACTTTATCAATTATTGTAGCTATACTTTCATCTCCTCCTGGTACACTAATCCTAGTTGAAAACCCAGAGGCTCATCTCCATCCTAGAGGACAAGCGAAAATGGGAGAACTATTAGCGCTTGCCGCTAGTTGTAATATTCAGGTTGTAATAGAAACTCATAGCGATCATGTTTTAAACGGGATTCGTCTTGCTGTTCATGGCGGTATTATTCCCCCAGATTATGTCCAGCTGCATTACTTTCAGCAACAAGAAAAACAAGGACAAGCTTTGACAGAGGTAATATCACCACGAATTAATCGCAGTGGAAGAATTGACAAATGGCCAGATGGTTTCTTTGATGAATGGGATAAGAGTTTGGAAGTTTTATTAGAACCGGTGGGAGAATAAAACGGTGGATTTAGAAATCGTTTTTAATGAACTCTCCTTACACACTTATGCTTCTGATATTACTACAGCAAGACAATTGATGACAGAATTCATCAATACAATACTTTCAATCAAGCCTCCCAGTGGAAGCAAGAGAAAGCTTTACACTAAAAGTGATTTTAATTACTTAGAACTTGCACTAGATTATAGAGTAGTGCAGTGGCGTAACGATCCAGATGTAGATTTAGAAGCTCGAAGATTCCTTAAAACTCTTCAAGATAAAAACGATCTGCCTTTAGCAGATATTCTAGATCCGGGAATTGAGGTAAGTTATCAAGGACAACAAGCTATTGGACTTTATTATGCTTTTGTGTTTAATTCTCTTGCAGTGAGCCTAAAATCTGAACCACAGTGGGATTGCAGTAGCTTGCAGTTGCAGGTAATAACAGTAGATGAAGAGGAACAAGAAGAGCCATTAATTATCAGGTATGAAAATGTGTTACATGCCAGTTGTAGTAATCATGTGCAGGAACACTATGATTGGATTGACGGTTTTCAAGAGCGTATACGTCAAGGAGTTAGTGACGGCTTAGATTTATGGAACCGTAGAGGAGAATTATTCCCTTCTCTAGTCTTTTGCGAAAGTGTTAGCAAGCAGATACAAAGCCTTGGGAATGGTAGCTCAATGTTACGACAAATTGTGAGAAAGTTGTTTGAACTAGAAAACGGCTGTAAAACTTGGACTGATGGAGATTTTAATTTAGACATTCTTGCTAGTAAAGCTACTCCAGAAAGTGACTCTAGGCTTCAAAAGTTAGAGGATAAGTTAATCTTTAAGTGTCCTGATGATGTGTATCGCCTATTCAGTTTGCACTTAAGAATGACTGGTGCAGGAGCTTGGCGGCTTCATTTTTCTACAGAATTAGGGGCTGGCACAATAATCATTGGGTATATCGGCCCAAAAATACAATAGATCAATCTTTAATCAGAAGAAGAAATTGATTTGAACCGAGTTTTGTAGAAAGACTGCGATCGCTAGGTATCGAACCAGAAGCCTAGATTTTTGGATGAAGTGGCCCCACATTTGCAATTTCATAGCCAGTGGGATAGCTGGGGATAGGAGAGTCAATATAAAAATTAGGCTGATTCCGAGGTGGGAATAACCGGATTAATTTAGCTCGGATTTTTAGTAGACTTACCATAGCCGATCGCAGCAATGGCGAAGGATAGGGAAAACCAAAGGCATCGAGCATGGTGTCATCCAGTAAAGCGTAGATACCTGGTTTGATAAAAGAACGCATCCACGAAGGAAACCAACTCAAAAATAAATCGCGTGTAGCTTCCCCAACTCGACAATTTGTATCTGAGTAGCGAAATTTTTGGCGTTCGTAGTCAAGGTTATAGCGCTCGAATTCTTCGTAGGTTCCAGGGATATTCTGAATCTGCATTCGCTTACCTACTTCTCGCCAGAAGTAAAAAGACGCTAATTTTTCTTGTTCGCACATCAGCCGCCAACCAAACCGTACATTCCAACGGATAGGCTCGAAAATGAAAGTTGAAAGTACATACAGGAAATCACCGTTGTCAATCTTGAAGCGTCCGTGGAGTGCATTCATGCGTTGCAGGGCTTGTTTGCCGCGATCGCTATCATAACCCCACTTAATCATCTCTCCAACAATTATTGACGTATCATCGTAGCGTTTTTGCGGACAATGGGTAAATTCTCCTGTGTGATTCAGCAATTTAGAAATACTAGGAACGCAGTAAGTTCGCATCAAAGCAACTTCGAGCGATCGCGTCATATCCCAAGGAAACTCATAGCCGTTCATCAAGTTATAAATCCGGCAATGATCTTGCACTGGATCAAGTTGCTGAATTAGGTGAAAATTTTTATAACGATTGAGAAGCATCTAAAATTTCTCTGTATAAATTCAGTTATGTATTCACATCCAGCAACCGCGAAGTTTCTAACCGACTCATCCACTTCTCTAAATAAACTCGATTACCTTTTTCCTCATTTGGATCTTTAGTATCCAAAGGATGAGGCATCAGTCCCAAAATGGTTGCTGTTGTCACGCAAAACATCGATTTTTGGAAACTCATGCAAATTTGTACCCGCAAATCATCTTCACCTCGAAGACTGCGACGATAAATTTCGTGCAAATACTCTGGAAGATAATGACGCATATCCTGCATCAACAAGGTGGGAGGAATACCCGCGCCGCCAATGGGTAAAGGATCGGCATACAATGCGCCATATTGGAATCGAGTTTGATCTGGGGGAATTTGATAACCTTGGGCATTGTATGAAACTGTACCGTGGAAAGGAGTTCCTCGGAAAAATACTGCTTCTACATAAGGTATTGCTGTATCTGCTAAAAAGGTCAAACCAACGCTTTTGGGAATGATTTCATAGACTTCACCCCGAATTTTGACGGCGTAGGTAATTGGGTTTGATGCATTTGCCACTAACCCTGCTTTAATATGTTCTACAACTTGGGGAATCGATTTGATTTCACCTCGGTCGTAGCGGTCTGATAAGTTGAGGAACATATCAGCCATAACTCGCCAGAATTGACCTAAACCGGTGTAGTAAGCAGAGACGCGCAATTGTTCTGTTAAAAAATCTGGAAACAGTTGGTTAATACCCGAAATTAAAGGATTATTTTTAAACTTTGCGGCGATAACGGCTTGCGCTCTTTCTTTAAATTCATTTGTATCTAAATACGTATCTAGCCCGCCGCCACCGTGCCACATCATGCCTTTCATGCAATACTCGGCATATTCAAAATTAATTCGGTCATGCCACCAGTGACGGAGTAATTTCTGAAAAGAAACCTCTCCATTAAAGTATTTAAAAAATGGGAAAAATATTAAAAACTGATGCTCGGCAATATAATTAAGATTTTTTGAGTAAGCATCTAAAACTACGCCATAGCTTTTAAGAATACCAACAACTTCCAGAACATTTTCTGGATTATCAGGGACTAATGCCTCTCCTGTTTGCAAACGTTCAATATACTCAGCTAAGGGATTATGAACCGCTTTCTTTTTAATAGTTACCATTGATATCTCTCCAAAAACTTTAGGAATTAGGGCATTGGGCATTGGGCATTGGGCATAGGCAAGAGGACTTGGGGAAAAGGAGAATTGGGGACAAGGGGAAAGACTTGTTTCAAGTTCTCACCTCTTGTCCCCTTGTCTTCTCTGCTCCCTGCTCTCCTGCTTCTTCCCCATTCCCCATTCCCTACTCCCTAATCCTTAGTCCCTATTGCTTTATCCAAAGACACAGCTACTACTACGTTTTGGCTATTAACCATTGCTGTAATTGTTGGTTCAGTCCAGCGTGCTAACCAACCAGGTTGAATGCCGAAAATCACAATCAGCACAGCTAAAATTGCAGCTGGGCCGCGATCGCTCCAATACACCCGTGGTAAGTTGGTAACTTGTGCAGACAAGCGTCCAAAAAAGGCGCGGTTGAGAAGTATTAGAAAGTAAACCGCCGTTAAGCCTGTGCCAATCATTGATAGCAGCGTTTGCACTGGAAAAACTGGGAAACTGCCCCGAAAAATGATGAATTCGGAAATAAACCCCAGCATTCCCGGTATCCCAGCGCTGGCCATCACTCCCACAACAATCAAGCTACCAATTACAGGCATACCGCGTTCTGGGTTCAGCAGTCCTTGGAGAACTTCTAAATCTCGGCTTCCGGCTTTTTTATACACAACCCCTACCAACAAAAACAGCATGGCGGAAATCAAGCCGTGGCTAATCATCTGCATAACAGCACCCAACACACTTAATGGTGTGGAAGCCGCTGCCGCTAAAAGCACGTAGCCCATGTGTCCAATAGAACTGTATGCTACCATTTTTTTCATATCGGTTTGAGCGATCGCGCAGGATGCACCATACAGTACACTTACTACTGCCCAAGTCGCTAACCAAGGAGCCACATAAGCCCAAGCTTCTGGTAACAAGTTCATGCCAAACCGCAGTAAGCCATAAGTTCCCAACTTCAACAACACTCCAGCCAACAGTACAGAAATTGGTGTGGAAGCTTCAACGTGAGCATCTGGCAACCAAGTATGGAAGGGAACTAAAGGAATTTTAATCCCAAAACCTACCAAAATTCCCCCTAGCAGTAAAAGCTGTGTCGCTAGAGGTAGAGTTGTAGGGTTCAAGGTTGCTAGTGCAAAGCTAGAGGAACCACTCAACCAAACCATTCCGAGGAAACTTGCCAAAATCAAGATTCCCGAAACGGCAGTATAAATGAGAAATTTTGTTGCAGCATAACCCCGCTTTTCCCCACCCCAAATCGCTATCAATAGATATAGCGGGATTAGTTCCAATTCGTAAAACAAGAAAAATAGCAGTAAATCCTGTGCCAGAAAAGCTCCAGTCACCCCAGCGCTCAATAATAGTATCAAAGAGTAATAAAATTTAGGACGCTGAAGGGATTCATCGCTACTGTAAATGGCAATGCAAGTTAACAATCCATTCAAAACCAGCAGTGGCAAAGATAAACCATCTATTCCCAGGTTATAGTTCAAGCCTAAGACATCTATCCAAGGGAGAGACTCGGCAAATTGTTGAGTGATTTCCCCTGGATGGAACTGAATTGCTAGTACGATTGTCCACAAGAAAGCAATACTGGCAAAGACTAAAGCCACCCCACGGGCAAATTTTCCACTGATGCCAGAGGGCGAGAAACCAATTAAAGCTGCACCGATTAACGGCACTAGAATTAAAACACTAAGCATAGATAGAAGGGGATAGGGGAAAGGGGACAGGGGATACGGGATAGGGAAAGAGGGAGAGAATAATCCCTAACTCTTAACTCCTAACTCCTAACTTCTCACTCAGCACGGATTAAACCATAGCTATCCGCTAACAGCACTCTTAAAAAGGCAATTTATCTAGTAAACCTAATGACCAGCTGATGAAAAAACCCAGGACGCTGACAACTGCTAGGATGGTCAACATATAGCCCTGAGATTGCCCAGAAATGCTGTATTTTAAAGTTTGTCCGCCAAGGATTGTTGCAAATCCAACTAAGTTCACTAGACCATCGACTAAATAGCGATCGCTCCAAGCAGAGATTTTAGATAGCAGTGCGACTGCACCTACTACCGTTACCCGATAAACTCGGTCAATATAAAAATCATAACCTAACAAGTCCTGCACAAATCTCCATGCCAAGATTCTGGATCTTGACCAAGCTTTGTGTAGATGAACTGTAGAACCTACACCTACCCCCACGACGGTAGAAGTAAACAACGCTAACGCCACATACCAATTAATACTTTCCCAATCTGGTAGCAAGTACCATTGCTGTAGCATCAAAGGTACAAGCAGAGTGAAGACTGTGAGAATCACCATTGGTAAGGCCATCTGCCAAGCAACTTCTGGGGTGCGACGGGTCTTCTGTTGCGGTTTCCCCCAAAAAACTAATCTGAATACTCTGGTCAAGTTCAATGCTGTCAAGCCATTGACTAATAATAAAACCCCAATTACCCAAGGGCTAATATTCACAAAACCGTCAGCCCATGCTAACATTGCCCAAAAGCTTCCCAAAGGTAGCAGTGTTACCATTCCGGCTGAACCGACAATAAAGGCAGTAGTTGTGGCTGGCATCCTTGACCAAAGACCGCCCATTTCTGTTAAGTCTTGGCTTTGGGTAGTCAAGATTACTGAACCGGAACTCATGAATAATAATGCTTTAGCGATCGCATGAGTTAACAGCAACATCAAGGCCACACCCCCTTGCTGCAACCCCACCGCCAAAAACACTAACCCCATGTATGCACTGGTGGAATGAGATAGCGATCGTTTAATGTCAATTTGAGCTATGGATACTAATGTTGCCCCAATCGCTGTCACCGTTCCCATGACTACTAATACATTCAAGGCAACTGGCGACAAAGCTAATAATGGTTGCAGTTTATACAATAGATAAGCACCACCAGCTACTACCAGTGAGTTCCGCATTACCGAGGCAGGGTTGGGCCCCTCCATTGCCTCATCTAACCACAGGTGCAGTGGAAATTGCGCACATTTACCAGCAGGCCCAGCAATTAACGCCAACCCCAGCAATGTTGATGTAATTGGGCTTAAATTAGCTGTTTGCGCCCACTCATATAAATCCGAAAAGTTCAAACTGCCAGCTAAGGTGGAAAGCGTCACCACTGCCATTAGCAGTAACAAGTCTCCCACCCGTTTGGTTAAAAACGCATCCCGCGCCGCTGTTACTACTAGTGGTTGAGCATACCAGAATCCCACCAACAAGTAAGTTGAAAGCGTCAGCACTTCCAAAAGGGCATAGCTGAAAAACAAAGAATCACTGATTGCTAGAGCACTCAGCGCTGCTTCAAAAAATCCGAGCAACGCAAAAAAACGCGCCAACGACCAGTCTTTTTCCATATAACCCAGAGCGTAAACTTGTGCCAGTAAGCTTAACCCTGTAATTAAAACTGTTGCCCCAATACTGACTGCTGAGAGTTCTAAGGCAAAAGATAAGTCTAAATCAGCAGCTTTGAACCACCGCACCAGTAACTTTTCTGGTTCTCTATCCCAGATAATGTTAAATACAGACAGACTATGTACAAAAGCTAAAACGGTTGTCAACAAGTTTATGTATGCCGCAGGTCTTGGTCCTGTTCGCTGAATTATTCCTATTCCCCACGGCAACGTCAAAATTGCGCCTAATAAGCTATATAAAGGCACAAACCAACTTGTTGAAAATAGAAATTGATCCATTTAAATTTACCTTGATGACTCAGCCTTGATTTAAAAAAACTTTAAAAACAATTATTTAATGTAATAAAATTAATTTACCAAAACATTGATGTTTTTTTACTATTATTTCAATTAAATTCCCGGAAGTACTTTTACTTAACGTTATCCTATTAAATATAAGTAAAATATAACTTTACATAAGCAAAAGCATTTACTTGCCTTAACATCACAACCGTTTTTACATTTGTATTTCTACTTTGAGCAAAGTGCTTTATACGATATATTTGAAAAAATTATATATTTTTCACCTAGTCCTTGTACATATAGCAAAACTTGAGAAAAGATATAGACAGTAAAAGATACAGCCTCTGCTCGTCCCTCGCCAGATGGAATTACCCTTGGTTATGAATGTCGTTTTGTAAATGTGATAAAGAAATTATAAAGCATAAGTGGCTGCTCTAGGAATCAGTGAACTTTAATTACTCAGAAGCACAGATAAATTTTTGTTAAGTTTTTTAAAACTTTCTTATCATAAACTATTATAGTAATTTATATTGCCAGGAACGCCAAGCTTTCCTATGCTTAATTTGGAAGTGTTTTCTTAGCTCTAAGATCAGGCTCTCCCCGTCAAAAAATTCAAACGACAGTACAGATTGCATTAATTTTGTAGGAGTTCTGCGATGCCAATTGCAGTTGGAATGATTGAAACGAAGGGCTTTCCAGCAGTGGTAGAAGCTGCTGATGCGATGGTGAAAGCCGCCCGTGTCACTTTAGTAGGGTATGAAAAAATTGGTAGCGCTCGCGTCACCGTGATAGTTAGGGGAGATGTTTCGGAAGTGCAAGCTTCTGTAGCTGCTGGGGTTGAAGCGGCGAAAAGAGTAAATGGTGGTGAAGTGTTATCCACTCACATCATTGCTCGTCCTCACGAGAACCTGGAATACGTCTTGCCGATCCGTTACACAGAAGCTGTGGAACAGTTCCGTACCTAACTAAAAAGCTGTTTAAAAAAAGTAATTAATGCTCTTTACCTTTTTGAGCATCGCTTTTGTCCAGGGCTAAAAACTTTAAATAGGGATTAAAACTAATGTCAATCGCAGTGGGAATGGTTGAAACGCTAGGCTTTCCAGCGGTAGTGGAAGCTGCTGATGCAATGGTGAAAGCTGCCCGCGTTACTCTAGTAGGCTATGAAAAAATCGGTAGTGGTCGAGTTACGGTCATTGTCCGGGGTGACGTGTCGGAAGTGCAAGCTTCCGTAGGCGCTGGTGTTGAATCAGTGAAGCGAGTCAACGGCGGACAAGTGCTGTCTACTCACATCATTGCTCGTCCTCACGAAAACTTGGAATACGTCCTACCAATTCGTTATACAGAAGACGTAGAGCAGTTCCGGGAAAATGTGAATGCAATTCGTCCTTTCGGTAGAAGACCGTAATTTGTAATGCAAGTCGCCAAAGTTCGCGGCACAGTAGTTAGCACGCAAAAAGATCCAAGTCTTCGAGGTGTGAAACTACTGTTGTTACAATTAGTAGATGAAGACGGAAACATCCTGCCACAATACGAGGTAGCAGCGGATAGTGTGGGAGCAGGAGTAGATGAGTGGGTACTTGTCAGTCGTGGCAGTGCCGCTCGTCAAGTTATTGGTAATGAACAGCGACCATTAGATGCAGTGGTAGTGGCGATCATAGATACCATTCACGTTGAAGATCGCCTCATTTACAGCAAAAAAGATCAGTATCGTTAGTCAACAGTTAGAGAAGTGAGGAGTCAGGAGTGAAAAGTTAAAACTGATAACTCCTAACTCATAACTCCTAACTTAATACAGGAGGAATCTCGAAATGGCAGTCCGCAGCACGGCGGCACCCCCAACCCCGTGGTCGAGGAATTTAGCTGAAGCCCAAATCCATGAAACTGCCTTTGTACACCCGTTTTCCAATCTGATTGGGGATGTACGGATAGGTGCAAATGTAATCGTTGCTCCGGGGACTACGATTAGAGCGGATGAAGGCACACCTTTTTATATTGGTGAAAACACTAATATTCAGGATGGTGTTGTGATTCATGGGTTAGAGCAAGGTCGAGTAATTGGAGACGATCAAAATAAATACTCGGTGTGGGTTGGCAAAAATACTTGCATTACCCATATGGCTCTAATTCATGGACCAGCTTATGTAGGAGATAATTCCTTCATTGGCTTCCGCTCTACTGTGTTTAATGCCAGGGTGGGTGCAGGTTGCATCGTGATGATGCACGCTTTGATTCAAGACGTAGAAATTCCCTCAGGTAAATATATACCTTCGGGAGCGATAATTACCAGCCAGCAGCAAGCTGACCGCTTGCCAGATGTGCAAGATCAAGATAAGGACTTTGCTCATCATGTGGTTGGGATTAATCAGGCGCTGCGAGCTGGTTATCTTTGTGCTGCGGATAGCAAATGTATTGCACCAATTCGGGATGAGAACACTAAATCTTATAAAGGTAATGGTGTTACTGTTTTAGAGCTAGAAAGGAGTAGTGAAGTGTCGAGCAATAGCTTGGGTGCAGAAACAATAGAGCAGGTGCGCTATCTATTGGAACAAGGGTATAAGATTGGTACAGAACACGTAGACCAAAGACGGTTCCGCACGGGTTCTTGGACTAGTTGTCAACCAATTGAACCAAGATCCATCGGTGAAGCGATCGCAGCCTTAGAAAGCTGTGTAAGAGACCATAGCGGCGAGTATATCCGGCTGTTTGGTATTGACAAAGATAGACGGCGTGTGTTAGAGAGCATCATCCAACGCCCGGATGGTGATGTTAAACCCGCTACCAGTTTTAAAGCTCCGGCTAGTAGTCATAGCAATGGCAGCTACAGCAGCAATGGTAATGGTAACGGCTCTAGCAGTGGCAAAGTCAATGGCGAAACTGTAGAGCAAATCCGCCAACTTTTGGCAGGTGGTTACAAAATTGGTATGGAACACGTAGATGAGCGCCGCTTCCGGACTGGTTCCTGGACTAGCTGCAAGCCAATTGAAGCAACTTCCATAAATCAAGTAATCTCCGGCTTAGAAGAATGTATAGAAAGCCATCAAGGTGAGTATGTGCGTTTAATCGGCATTGATACGAAAGCCAAACGGCGGGTATTAGAGAGCATAATCCAACGCCCAAATGGTCAAGTAGCCTCCTCTGGTGGTGGTAAAAAATCATTTACTAGCAGTGGAATTTCTGCTACTGCTACGGCAACAGCTACCAGTAACCGTTTAAGTACAGAAGTCATAGACCAACTCCGGCAATTATTGGCTGGTGGGTATAAAATTAGCCTTGAACACGTAGATGAACGACGGTTCCGTACTGGTTCTTGGACTAGTACCGGTCAAATTCAAGCCTCCTCAGAAAGAGAAGCGATCGCAGCCTTAGAAGGACACCTTGGCGAATACCAAGGGGAATATGTACGCTTAATTGGTATTGACCCCAAAGCCAAACGGCGGGTATTAGAAACCATTATCCAACGTCCAAATGGTCAAGTAGCCTCCTCTGGCAGTCAGAAATCATTTACTAACAGTGCACCCTCTGCAACAGCAACAGCAACAGCAACAGCTACCAGTACCCGTTTGAGTGCTGAAGTAGTAGATCAACTCCGACAATTATTAGCTGGCGGCTCTAAAATTAGCCTTGAACACGTAGACCAACGGCGGTTCCGTACTGGTTCCTGGACTAGTACTGGTCAAATTCAAGCCTCTTCAGAAAGAGAAGCGATCGCAGCCGTAGAAGGACACCTTGGCGAATACCAAGGGGAATATGTGCGCTTAATTGGTATTGACCCCAAAGCCAAGCGTCGGGTATTAGAAACGATTATCCAACGACCTTAAGGAGTTAGGAGTTAGGAGTTAGGAGAGACGCGATTAATCGCGTCAGTACAGGAGTTAGGAATAAGCTTTGAATCAAAACTCTAATCTTAAAAATTTCCAACTTATAACTTCTAACTCATAACTTCTGACAAACTCCTCACTTTCTAATTTCTTCCGGCTTCCGAGGTTAAAATTTCCATGTCTGTGCTGTCACTGCGCCTCAGCAATAACTTTGATTCTTACATTAGTGGTGAGGTGACTATTCATCCAAGCGCAGTACTTGCACCTGGGGTGATCCTCCAAGCAGCTGTAAACAGCAAGATCATCATTGGGCCAGGGGTCTGTATTGGCATGGGAGCAATTCTCCAAGTCCATGAAGGAACCCTAGAGGTAGAAGCAGGCGCAAACTTGGGAGCCGGTTTTTTGATGGTTGGCAAAGGCAAAATTGGAGCAAATGCTTGCATTGGTTCAGCAACAACAGTTTTTAACTATTCAGTTGAACCTGGACAAGTAATTGCACCTGGTTCAATTTTAGGAGACACCAGTCGACAGATTGCTCAAACAATGCAACCGGAACCATCTACAAATAACCAAACTCCTACAAGTGCAACACCGCAGAAGGAAAAGGAAAATGGCTTAGGGGAAGTTAAGGAAAAGGTAACTTCCTCAACTAACTTCTCAGCTTCAGCTTTTGTGGATTTCAAACAAAATAAGTCGATTTCTTATTTTAAATCTCCCGCCACTCCAGAAAGCCAGTCTCCTCCAGTAGAGGAACCGACCAATGATGCTGACTCCACCTTGCAAGAAGCCCCCCAAGAGTCTACAGAACATGACTCAGACCCCAATCAGCCAACCACAGAATCCTCTAACGGTTTCGGGACTCAAATTTATGGGCAAGGGAGCATACACAGACTGTTGACTACATTGTTTCCCCATAGACAATCCTTGAACGACCCAAACTCTGACGATTAGTCTGAGTAAGTGTTAATTGTAAGTTGTCAGCTTTGTGATTATCTGGGAAAGTTCACATGGAAACATCTAATCAACGGTCTATGAGTACCATGCAGGACACTGCTTTGGGTTTAGTTTCTACTCGCAGCTTTCCAGCAATAGTTGGGACAGCGGATATGATGCTAAAGTCCGCAGGAGTTCACCTAATTGGATATGAAAAAATTGGTAGTGGGCATTGTACTGCGATCGTCAGGGGTGGGATTGCTGACGTGCGTCTTGCCGTAGAATCTGGTGTCCAAACTGCTGAACAGTTTGGTCAGTTGGTTTCTAGCTTGGTGATTCCCCGACCTTATCCAAACCTAGATATAGTACTTCCCATCACAACCCGTTTCACTAAATTGATGGAGGAGGGTAATTACAGCCGTCTGAGTAACCAAGCAATTGGTTTGGTAGAAACGCGAGGATTTCCAGCGATGGTAGGAGCATGTGATGCCATGCTCAAAGCTGCTGATGTTCATTTGGCAGCTTATGAAAAAATTGGTGCGGGTTTATGTACAGCCATTATTCGTGGTTCTGTAGCCAATGTAGCGGTAGCAGTGGAAGCGGGAATGTTCGAGGCAGAACGCATTGGAGAATTAAATGCAGTGATGGTAATTCCCCGACCGCTAGACGAAATGGAGCAAACTTTGCCATTAGCAAGCTGCTGGATAGAAGAACGCCAACCGTTAAACTTACCAGTCAATATTAAAGAGCAAGTTGCCGAAATAGAGGTGCTAAGATTACCAGATTTAACCAAGCTACCTACAAAAATTGCAGAAGAATTATGGAATGATGAATGATGATAGATGAATTTTGGAAAAGCCTTATTCATCATTCAGCATTCATCGGGTGATGGAAGGCATCTTACGCTTTTCTTGTTGTTCTGATAATAGCTTCTTAAATCCATAAGTAAAATACCTTTATTTTAATAGGAACAATAGAGTTTTATCTATAATAAAACTCGTAGCTTTCTATGAGCATAGCTATATCATTTGCAAGCCTTCAGTAATACTAGTTTTATATCTATGAATAGCTATTTACAGGAGAATCACCTTTGAAGCAAGCGACGCTGCACCAGTTAAAGGTATTCGAGGCGGCGGCACGACACAGTAGCTTTACTCGCGCTGCTGAGGAATTGTTTCTCACTCAACCTACCGTTTCTATGCAAATCAAGCAACTCACAAAATCGGTAGGGTTGCCATTATTTGAGCAAGTGGGGAAGCGATTGTATCTCACCGAAGCAGGACGGGAATTATTTGCCACTTGTCGGCAGATTTTTGAAAATATAGCCCAATATGAAATGAAGGTAGCAGATTTAAAAGGGGTAAAACAGGGACAATTACGCTTGGCAGTGATTACAACAGCAAAATATTTTATCCCACGTTTGTTAGGGCCATTTTGCGAACTTTATCCAGGGATTGATATCTCCCTGCAAGTAACGAATCACGAACAAATTTTGGAACGGATGAGTAATAATCTGGATGACTTATATATTATGAGTCAAATTCCAGACAATATAGATGTGAATTGCGAGCCATTTCTAGAAAACCCTTTGATAGTCTTTGCACCAATTAATCATCCGTTATCTAAAGAAAAAAATATTCCGATACAACGACTGTCTAACGAACCTTTTATTATGCGAGAACCAGGTTCAGGAACTCGTCGTGCCGTCCAAAACCTATTTGAAGAACAAGGGGTGACAGTAAAAGTCAAGCTGGAATTGGGAAGTAACGAAGCAATCAAACAAGCGATCGCAGGTGGTTTAGGAATTTCTGTTTTATCCCGTCATACCTTACTATTAGACGCCTCAGAGTTCAGCATTTTAGATGTACAACACTTCCCCATTGAACGACATTGGTACATGGTTTACCCATCGGGCAAGCAGCTATCTATCGTTGCTCGGACTTATTATGAGTATCTTCTGGGTGCGGCAAAGAATTTTGTACAGCAAAACGCTGCTACTACTTCCACTACGCTTGAACCAACTCACGGGTAAAATAATTCGGAATTACAAATTACATTAGCGGCTCTTGGAGCGTCATTACGAATTACCTAAAGGGGTTGACGGCTAGACGGGAAACATTGACAATTAACCAGCAGAATTATTAAAAATGGGGGAAAACTAGTAGTGGTTAACCCGGAAATACCGTCTTGGCGCAAAACAGTACAAAGCGAGATTGTAGCTGTTACAGTGTACTCTGACAGAGCATTGGTTACACGACGTGGTGTAATTGATTTAACAGGAATTGAACAAGAATTAGTAATTACCCCAGTACCAGAGACTCTGGAAACTGAGTCTGTCAGAGTTAGTGGTACAGGTACGGTAGGGGTGCGCTTGGTGGGAGTAAGTAGCGATCGCATCTACACTACTGAATCAGTAGCCGAGCGAGTCGCACATTTGACAAGGCAAATTCAGCAACTAGAAGCAGAAAAACGCCACCTGCAAGCCCAGGTAGATGCTTTAGTGTTGCAATCTAGTTTTATTGCAGGCTTACGTGAAAAAACAGAAGAACCCTTTGCACAGAGTTTATCCCGTAAAAATCTCAGCCTCAGCGAAACTTTGGATTTTTTGAACTTTCTCGGAAGCCAGTATAGTGAATATGCGATCGCATCTGGAGAGTGCAAAACCCAACAGCAAGAATTAGACAAACAACTGCAAGCACTCCGCGCCTCGTTGCAAAAAATCCAAACACCCCATCCCAAAGAGAGTTTTAGCTTAGTTGTAGGAGTTGAAGTTGCAGGTGAAGGCGAGTTTGAGCTAGAGCTTTCCTACCTAGTAAATCGTGCCAGTTGGACTCCGCTATATGACTTGCGCTTTAGCACCAGCAGCGATATTGTACATCTGAGTTACCTTGCAGAAATCACTCAAAGCACCGGTGAAGATTGGATTGGTGCAAATCTCACCCTTTCTACCGCTAAACCGGGATTAGGTACACTTCCACCCAAACTTGAACCCTGGTATATTGATGCCCCACGTCCACAACTGGTACGACAACGACGATTTTCTGCCCAGCCACCACTCCTGCCTACCATCGCAGAACAGGCTGCTCCTGCTGCCAGAGCAGATTGGCAAGGAGAAGATGAAGTTGCAGAGGATAGTCTCATTCCAGCAGAAACCGTTACAGCAGAAGTATCCAAAGAAGGAAGTGTAGTTACCTTTAAATTGAATGGAGGCGGTAATATTCCTAGTGATGGCGCACCTCATAAAACTACAATTTTCAATGATGATTATCCTTGTAGCTTCGATTATCTGGCAATGCCACGCTTAGTAAGTTTTGCTTATCTGCAAGCCAATGTAAAAAATAGTCCCAACGGTGCAACTCTGTTACCAGGCAAAGCGAATATTTTCCGCGACAATGTTTTTATAGGAACAACTAAGTTAGAAAATATTGCACCAGAGCAAGAGTTCAAACTGAACTTAGGAATTGATGAAGGTTTGAAAATAGAGCGCGACTTAGTTGAACGTCTGGTAGACAAAAGATTGATTAGCAACCAGCGCCGGATTACTTATAGCTATCGATTGTTCATTACTAACTTACTAGACAAAGAAGTAAATCTAAAACTAACTGAACAATTGCCGATTAGCCGTAACGAGCAAATTAAGGTGCGCCTCAGCCGCAGCAACCCGCAAATTCAACTTGGTGAAATGGCGATTTTAGAATGGCAGTTAACTCTTCTAGCACAAGAAAGAAGAGAGATATATTACCAGTTCAATGTTGAACATCCACCTGACTTAATGGTGGTTGGGTTAGATATTTAGAATCAACATGAGCATTGAATAGAATATTATAGCAGTTCTTAATTGGCTGCAATAGGCTCTGCTTTGGGAAGACAGGAGTCAGAATATTCTGACTCCTGAGATGTTTGTCAGCGTATTTCATACATTTGAGAATCGCTATATTGTTTATTTAAACATTCATTTTTATTACAGCAGATTGCAAATGTAATAATACCAGTTTGAAAAACACTACAAAAATTTTTTGCGAAAATTCTATTGTAATTAAAGAACTGAAGCTCCTATCTTCATTAATTGCTGCTTACTAACAGCATAGTAATTTTATGTCTAAAAATTCTTATTAACGCTTTCTTAATAATACCTTAAAGGCGGACTTTTACTATTTATTAGGTTTCTGAACTTTTGCTGACAGTATACTAATGAATTTATCAAGACGTAACTTCTTTACATTAGCTGGTGCGAGTGCTGTCGGTGTTACAATGCTTTCTCCTCTGGAAGCCTTATATGCAAGACGTGCTAATGGCCAAGTTGTAGGATTAACTGATGGTTACGGTCCATTAGCACCTAAGCTAGCCGAAAATGCAGATGAACTCCAAGGTGTCATTCTGGGTGGTATTAATTTGGGCAATACTCCCATTTTGCAGCTTCCTCCTGGCTTTAATTACACAGCGATCTCAGTAAGAGGTCAGGCAATGAGTGATGGTGGTACTGTGCCTGGGAGTCATGATGGCATGGCTGCATTCGAGGGTCCTAAGAACACCACAATTCTGGTGCGGAATCATGAAGTGGGTGCTTTGGGTTCTAACCCAGTTCGTGTAACTCAATCAAAACTATACGATCGCCTGGGTGGCGGCACGACAAATATTGTAGTTGGGCCCAATCGTCGGGTAATCAAGGATTTTGCTTCTCTGGGCGGCACAATTCGTAACTGTGCGGGTGGTCCCACTCCCTGGGGTACCTGGATTACCTGTGAAGAGGACGTAACGCTTCCCTCAGCTGGTGGAGCAACCAAAAGGCATGGCTATAATTTTGAAGTGCCAGCGACAGACGAAATTCAGGTTGCCGACCCAGTGCCTCTGGTTGCTATGGGACGTTTTAACCATGAAGCTGTTGCTGTTGATCCGGCAACTGGATGGGTCTATCAAACCGAAGACAGGGGCGATAGCTGTTTCTATAGGTTCCGCCCTAACCAGGAAGGTAACTTGCAAAGCGGTGGCGTGCTTGAGGCGCTTGTAATTGTAGGCGCACCTGCGGATACGCGCAGAAACTACCTCGCCTATAAGAATATAGCGTTGTCAACCACCTGGGTTCCGATTAACAACGTTGATCCCAATACTGATAGTGGTTCTCCTTCAGTGCGAGGACAAGCGCGGGCAAGCGGTGCTGCAATCTTTGCGCGGGGTGAAGGTGCTTGGTATGGCAATGGCGCGATCTACTTTACCTGTACCAGTGGTGGCGACGCTGGTTTTGGTCAAGTTTTTGCTTACAATCCTAGTAACGGCACATTGACTTTAGTCGTTGAGTCTCCTGGAGAAAGCGTACTAGACTTCCCTGATAACATTACAGTTGCTCCTTTTGGTGACCTGATTCTTTGTGAAGATGGAGGCGGAGACAGTTATATTGTCGGCGTTAATCAAAGCGGCGAACTGTATCAGTTTGCAAAAAACAATATCAATGACAGTGAATATGCAGGAGCCTGCTTCTCACCTGATGGCCGCACAATGTTTGTCAATCTCCAATCCCCTGGAATTACCTGTGCGATTTGGGGGCCTTGGAACAGAAACCGAGCATAAGGTTAGTTATATCTAAGTGATTTGATCGCTTACAGGGCTACTCCAGTTTATTCTTGGAGTAGCTCTGTTTTTAGCATTTACTCAAGATATCTTTCGTATACCAGATTACTTGTAGTTTTTAATGTACAGGGTTTTATTTGTTTGATGGTGAATATTAACCAGTGGAACCCAATCCACAAGGCTGGTTGTGAAGTCAACAGCTAGGTTTATATTTAGGTGCTTATCAAGAAAATTTACGCTTTTTTACTCCTGGATGAGAACTAGTTTCAACACCAGAAGAAGTTGCCCAACAGGCTGAACAACAAAAGCAACGCGCTAACCAAGAGAAACAATGCAGCGATCGCTTGGCGGCAAAACTGCGAGAATTAAATATAGATCCCCAAATACTATTTAACCTCCGCGCTGTCTTGCTTTTGCCTGTTGGCGCGAATGCTATGGATCTTCAGGAAAAACCCATTTTGGTGGTTCTGTCATTTTTTTCCGCAGGCGTTCTTGTGCCAACTCCAACATTTTGTCTAAGGGAGTCTCTTCAATAAATTTTGCAGCGGCTTCTCTAAACTCGATATTGGGGCATTTATCCCCTAAAACACAGCCGTTAACACAGGCTACAGCGCAGTTAATTTTTTGCTCCACAATAAATTCCTCTCTTTAAAAGTTATGAGCAGAGACGCGATTAATCGCGTCTGTACAGGAGTTATAATTTTCACCTTTAACTTTTTACTATCAGGCATTATCCTCCAGGTAAATTTTACCTTGCCAGTTGCCATCCCATTAGTCTAAATACTTACCATTTAGAAAGTTATCGGTTATGAGTTATGATTTTGACTCCTAACTTCTCACTCTTATGAAAGGCGCTCATGTCAGAAGTTTTTGCTACTACTGGAACTATCGCTGCGATCGCTACTGCTGTTGTCCCTCAACAAGGTAGTGTTGGTATTGTGCGGGTGTCTGGTTCTCAAGCAATGGCTCTAGCCCAAACTCTTTTTCACGCACCAGGGCGACAAGTTTGGAAAAGTCACCAGATTCTCTACGGTTACATTCGCCATCCCCAGACGCAACAACTGGTAGATGAAGCCCTATTGTTGATTATGAAAGCACCCCGTTCTTACACCCGTGAAGATGTGGTGGAATTTCATTGTCACGGGGGAATTATGGCAGTGCAGCAGGTATTACAACTGTGTCTGGAAAACGGCGCTAGATTAGCCCAACCAGGAGAATTTACTCTCCGTGCCTTTTTGAATGGACGATTGGATCTAACTCAAGCTGAAGGTATTGCTGATTTAGTGGGAGCGCGATCGCCTCAAGCTGCCCAAACTGCCTTAGCTGGTTTGCAGGGGAAATTAGCTCATCCGATCCGCCAGTTACGCGCCAACTGTTTAGATATTTTGGCAGAAATCGAAGCTCGAATCGATTTTGAGGAAGACCTTCCTCCGCTGGATGATAAAGCAATAATATCAGAAATCGAGAAAATTGCCGCCGAAATCACTAGGTTAATAGAAACCAAAGACAAAGGTGAGTTGCTACGTACTGGTTTAAAAGTGGCAATTGTGGGGCGGCCTAATGTGGGTAAGTCGAGCTTATTGAATGCTTGGAGCCAGAGCGATCGCGCCATTGTGACTGACTTACCCGGTACAACCCGCGATGTGGTGGAATCGCAGTTAGTTGTTGGGGGAATTCCCATACAAGTGCTAGATACAGCAGGGATTCGGGAAACAACAGACCAAGTGGAAAAAATTGGCGTCGAGCGATCGCGTCGTGCTGCCAATGCAGCTGATTTAGTCTTGCTTACCATTGATGCTTCAGCAGGTTGGACAGAAGGCGATCAAGAAATTTACAAACAAGTGCAACACCGTCCATTAATTCTAGTTATTAACAAAATCGATTTATTAGAAGAAGACGAAAGCAAATATCTTCAATCCAAAATCCAAAATCCAAAATCTAAAATTGTCACAGCCGCAGCCCAAAATCAAGGCATTGATGGTTTAGAAAAAGCAATTTTAGAGATAATTAAATCTGAAAAAATACAAGCTGCTGATATGGATTTAGCCATTAACCAAAGGCAAGCAGCAGCCTTAACTCAAGCTAAAATTTCTTTAGAACAGGTACAAGCAACAATTGCCCAGCAGTTACCTCTTGATTTTTGGACTATTGACTTACGTGGTGCAATTCAGGCACTAGGAGAAATCACTGGTGAGGAAGTAACAGAATCAGTTTTGGATAAAATTTTTAGCAAGTTTTGTATTGGTAAATAAAAAGTAGATTGGCAAAAGCGAAATCCAAAGCAACATTTATACTAATCTTTGTAAAGTTTTACTATTGTTCAACTTAACCTGCAATTGATAACTAAATGTACATATCAATTCGTCAAGCAACCATACAAGATACGGTGATAGTCTCGGATGTATTGTTAGAAGCAGCTTTGTGGCTCCAGGAGCGTGGTATGCCTCTGTGGGATGATAGCGAGGTATCGCTAGAAAGTATCTCGGAAGATGTTGCTAACGGCTTGTTTTTTATTGCTGAATGGGCGGGTGAACCAGCTGGTACAATCAAATTTCAGCTTGAGGATTTACTTTTCTGGCCCGACATTTCTCAGGAAGAGTCAGCATTTGTACATCGTCTTGCTATTCGGCGACAATACTCTGGCGGTAAAGTCTCTTCGGCACTGCTGGCTTGGGCTGTTGAACGCGCACAAACATTTGGTAAACGTTATTTACGTCTAGATTGTGATGCTTCGCGTCCGCGCTTGAAAGCAGTATATGAAAACTTTGGTTTCCGTCATCACAGCGACAGACAAGTTGGCGCTTATTTCGTCTCTCGCTACGAATATGAAATACCTCTAAAAGTAAGCTAAATTGATATGTCTTTTATCGATGAAATTAATCCTGTTAACGCATTGATTGTGGGAGCCAACCGAGGTATTGGTTTAGGTTTTGTAGAAAAATTGCTACAAGATGACAGAATAGCCAAAGTTTATGCAACTTCTCGTCAACCGGAATCAGCCTCCGATTTAATAGCTCTTGCAGGCGAACATCCTGGGCGATTAATTTGTCTGGAGATGGATATTACTGACGAATTGCAGATTGTTGAAGCTGTTCAAAAAATACGTATTCAAGTTGATAAACTGCATTTGGTAGTCAACTGTGTAGGACTGCTGCATGAAGATAATTTGCAACCTGAAAAAAGCTTAAAACAGATCAATTCAGAAAATTTGCTACGCTACTTTCAAATAAATAGTATTGGTGCTGTCTTACTAGCTAAACACCTATTGCCTCTGTTTCGTCATGGAGAACGCAGCGTGTTTGCCACTATTTCTGCTAAATTGGGCAGTATTGGCGATAACCAACTTGGTGGATGGTATGGCTATCGCGCTTCTAAAGCAGCACTCAATATGTTAATGCGAACTGCGGCAATTGAGTATAAAAGAAGCTGTCCTAAAGCATTCATAGTGACATTGCATCCTGGTACAACTGATACGCGCCTTTCCCGTCCTTTCCAGGGAAATGTAACTGCGGAAAAATTATTCTCAGTGGAACGCACCGTTACCCAATTACTGGCTGTCATCGAACAGCTTCAAGAAGGCGATAGTGGACAGTTTTTCTCGTGGGATGGGAGTAGATTGCCTTGGTAACTGCGTTACGCTGGTGCTAGTGAAATTTACGTTATTTGTAACTAAAGCCTATGAAGTTTTTTGTGCCAGCAGCTAAGGATGATATCAAAGCAGAGCAGGTGTATAGTGCGATCGCTCAGTCTGTCAAAGCACCAATAACCCAAAAGCGCATTTGGAAGTTACAGTGGCGCGATCGCGAAATTGATATGGAATGCGAGGTAGGCAAACCCTTACCATCCTCTTACCAAACCGGGAAAGAGTTAGTTATGGCAATATTTGAGTGCGAAAACCTTTATAAAATTTGTACTCTTACCCGTGGAGGGGTAAAGGGAGAGCCTATCTTGGTTGGCAAAAACTCTGTATCCTCAGCAACGTATTTTTCAGATAATGTAAATAACTGACTCTGCATTTTAATATGCGATCGCCCTGGTAAGATACAGTGATCAAGCCTCAGTACTGAAAGCTAAGAACTAGGAAACTCTAACTCAGTGCTTCCCCGTACTAACTGCACTGTTTCAGATGGTAGATGTCGCTCCAACCAATCCTCCAAATCAGCCATTACCTCTTGATAGTTGAGGTCACTCTGAATTTCGTGATAGGCTCCCGGATACTCAATTCTTAGCTTATCTTTGCACTTTACCCGTTGGTAAAAGATGTCACTTCCCGCAGGTAAAGCAACTCGGTCTGCACCACCGTGGAGAATCAACAATGGTAATTGCCAATCACCTGCATGAGCATTAATCCAATCAACTGTTGCAAAGAATTCAGTAGCTAGACGGGCTGTGGCAAGGGTATGTCGCAGCTTATCTTGGGCATAGGCGGCTAAAACCTGCTGATCTCGTGAACCAGCACTCAGGTCAATGCCTGTATTCAGGGTGAAACGCGGCCACACCCGTGAGAGCATTTTTCCTAAAAGCACGCGGATAGGTGAAACCCCAACTTTCCCCAAGGTTGGCGCTAAAGCGATCGCACCCTGCAAAGCTGATGCTTGTTGGGGATAGCGCAGAATGTAATCTAAAACGATCACCCCACCTAAACTATGACCCAAAAGAAAAATTGGGCATCCAGGATTCTGAGTCTGAATTAACTCTAAGAAAGCTTTTAAGTCTTCTCGAAACTCACTCCAAGCGTTGATATAGCCTCGCTGGCCTGATGAGCGTCCATGACCACGCAAGTCTAAGGTGTAGACAGCATATTGTTTGGGTATCAGATGTTGAATTACATTACTGTAGCGATCGCTGTGCGCTCCAAGTCCATGCACAATGGCTAATATTGCCCGTACTTTACCCTCTGGATGCCAGCTTTGGTAATACAGGTCAAGTCCTCCAACACCCTGAAATCTGCCTTCTCTACGAGACGCTACGCGATCGCTATGGTCAATCATAGGGTTAATTTTTTACGTATTTTCCCAGCAAGTTACTAACATGTCAACAGTCATTGTAGTAAAAATAGCTTCTGGCTATGGGAATAATTACAGTGAATTGAGTTACCCTTATGTATTTAAAATATCGAAAAAATAATTCCACAGCTTCTAACCGTGGGTTGGTTAATAATATGACCTCAAGAATTATGATTTATTCATGAATTCAAAGAGGTTTTTATCAAAAGTTCTTCTAGGGAATCTGTTCAGGAAAACCTAGCTGATGGGGTAACTTCCGAAGTTCATGCCGACTCAAAATCCAGCCATCAGCAGGAAGATAGTACACAATTAAAAAGTTTGACTGCTGCAAGTATCAAGCGGGTAAAAGAGGGTGTAGCTGCGGCTGGCGATCGCGCAGTTCGCCAAATTATCGAAAAAACTCTCAATCGCTTGGAAGGTATTAATCAGGGACATTCGGAACCTAGAGCCAACTCTGGGCTGCGTCGTTTTGTAATGCGATCGCTCATCCATTCCTTTTTCAAGGTACGGGTCGAACACCTCGAAAGAATACCTCAGAAACCTGCAATTCTAGCTGTCAACCATCTCCACCACATCGATCCCTTACTCCTCTTAGCCGAACTCCCTACCCAACCCCACTATTACATCCTGGGCGATGCCCGTACTCTCTATAACAAGTGGTGGAAGCGCCTAATTCTGGGTTTTGCAGGGGGTGTGATTCCTTTGGAACGGGTGTGGAAAGAAGAAGTTGCTGTTATGGAAGCGGCTAAAGCAGGAAGGCAAGATTTAGTTGAACTAGCCGCAGCAATTAAACAGACAGTACCCACAGGGGAAGATATACACACACTGCGACAAATAGACCGCATTATTCTGGCAATTTTGACTCGTGGAGATGGGATGATTCTTTTTCCTGAAGGACGACTAGGAACTGCTGAGGGTAAGTTGCATCTCCCTTTGAAACGCGGGACTGTGATTTATGCCTTGCGGGCTGGTGTACCGATTATTCCAGTTGGGCTGATTGGAACTCATGACCTTTATTTGGGAAAAGAGTTAACAATTCGGGTAGGTGAACCGTTACACTTTACCCAAACAACCAGACCAAAGCGCCAGGAAGTGGACGTAGCTTTAGAAATGTTACAGGATGCAATGCTGGCTCTGTTACCAACTAATTATCAGGAACCAACAGGAGCCAAACTGTTACGTTCTTTCCTCAATCACATGTTGTGGTAAGAGATTATTGCTCTAAAAAGTTTGTAACTTTGAAATTTGATGTTCCCTCCCAACAGTGGTTTAAAAATGCGTTTACCTGAGCATCTGCCGAGTCAGCCGATTCCCTAGATGCATTAAACTGGACTGCTGTCACAATGTACTCAAAGATAATTACGAACTCCTTTTGAGGTGAAATTCTTTCAACTACAATTGTTTCACCTATCTTAGGGATTTGAGGCATATTTACCACAAATGTCTCAACTTTTGGTTTATCTAGTGGATTTTTGAAATTGAAGTATTTACAGTAAACAATAATTTTCACTTAGACAACCACCAATAAGATTATAGATAATCAAAATTATCCTTTAATTGAAAAATTGTAAATATTATAATATTTTTTTAAAAAATATCGATCAGCTTATACCGATTATCCAAAATTAGGCTACAGCCATAAAGCTGTAAACCAAACTAATATTTGGCGAATTACGAATTACGAATTACGAATTACGAATTAGTATTATTTCCCCTGCCATAGTTGCCGTAACGACCTAAAAATCTTTACAAATCTCTCTTCTAGCCAGAGCATAGCATAATCAACCCATTCCAAAAGTTGCTCTAAGGGGTGCTTCTCATAGCCCGTTGAAGTTGCTTTGGTTTCTATCCAGTCTGGTTGTGCCTCAACTTGACTGCTTTGATAAAACTGTTGTTGCAACATTTCCCCTTTACGACTCTCACTTTTAGTTTGGGAAATACTGGTTCGGGTTTGTTTTGCAAAGGCAACTTTTTCAGATATTTTTTGACTTGAGGCGAGATTACTAGTTAATTGTTTCCTTTGCACCAAGCCAGATTTAACTTTAGATTGTTTTACAGTCAAATTATTTTGTGAAAAATGTCCTACTGATAAACTTGAGGCTAAAGCAGGATTTTTTCTTTGAGAAAGTGTAACTGGCTTATCAGCAATTATTTCAGTATTACCAAATAAATCATTCCACGTTAGCCAAGGATCATCTGTTAAATCCTGATTCTGCAAATGACGGCTTTTGGATAAGGCTTTTCTAAGGCGTGAAGATAATAGTTTACCTGGCAAACGCTCATCACTGGTTGTTGGCTCAAGTGTTTTTCTATTACCAACACCAAAAAAATAATTAAGCGCAGCCTCAATCAAAGCCTGAAGATTCAGTGTATGAGTTTCCAAACCATCAGCAGTAGTTGCAATTTCTCCTTTAGCAGCTAATTGCTCTTTGCCATAAAGAAATATGTTTAACTGAGTTTGGGCAACTTGGACAATTTCCTGGCTACGTTCTTGCACAGGTACTAAAGCATTTGATTCCAACTTAGCAACGGCTATATCTAGAAATGCTAATAATTTATCTGTATTAATTAAATCTTTTGATATTCCCTCAGCTAAAACTGGCATTTTAGCTGTATTCCCATCAGTAAGCTTTGCTAATAAACGGTCAATTTGTGGTAATAGCTGCGTTTCTTTTCTAGCTATAATCAATTGCCAAGACTGCCAGTAATTAGCAACTTCATTAATAATTCGGTCTTCTAATTTTGCCTGCTGTTGAGGTGTTAAAACATCTAAAATTTCATTGTCGGTAGTAACAAGTACTAAACTACGATTCATCAAATTTGTGGCGATTCCCCGCACTACCGGAAGATGCTGCTTGAGAGCCTTCTCTAACTGTGAAGAATTGAGACTTTCGGCTTGATTATCTGTAATATTTGATGATTGAGTAAGATGAGAGTGATTATCAACGAATTTAAGCCGGGAAAGTCCCAAAAAAACCAAAGGATTGAAAGGTTCAGATGTTTTCGTAAGAGTCGAGCCGGGTTCATCAGATGACAGATGATAAACAGCTTCTAATATATTTTGAATGGGGCTATCAGCATTTGGCAGAGTTTCGGGCTGGAAATCGGTATCATTTGGTTGTAACTTTAGCCTAGTTTGTGGTTCTTTGGTGTGTAGCGTTTTCCCAGAAGATTCCGATGACTGAAACAGTAGATACACTGGGTAAAGTAGTACCTCGACACCCCACTTAGTAGCAACTTGCAAATGCCGGAAGGTGTGTTCCCACTGTTCTGTCACTCGCCGAGATTGCTGGTGGACAAAGTTAAATAGTCTGCTTTGATAACGACCAGAAGAACCAGAAGACATAGTAGTAATTTTTTAGTTCAAGTCTTGTTAAGTTGTGAGACTCGCGCCAAACAATAAAAACAACCAACACCTCATCTTAGCGAAAATATGACCCCGACTGTCTCTCAATCCCAGACCAAATTTATCTCCCAAGCAATTGAGCAACTGCGCTCTTTTTGTCAAGTTAATCTTCAGTCTAATTGGCTATACCAGGAATGTGACCTGATTATTACTGATGTTGTAGCTGCTGATTTGTCTAATTGGCAACCTGTTCAGTTGAATGCTAAAGAACATATCGCTTGGACAGGCGGTAAAAAAGTGCTATGGCTAGTGCAAAGATTGGTGGTTCCCCAAGATTTACAGGGTTATCCCTTAGCTGGGTTATCTTTGCGGCTGGCGCTAGTTTGGTGGGCAGATTCTGCTGAGATTTATGTGAATGGGGAGTTAGTGCTGGAGGGTGATTTATTTGATTGTTCGCCTAGAGTGCTTCTGGGTCGAGGGGTGACACCAGGGGAAGAATTTACTGTGGCTTTGCGGTTAGTGAGTCCGGGACATTGTGATGGTGCTTTAGTACGATCTCTCCTAGTTTATGAGTCTACTGTTGATAATAATCCCGATCCGGGTTTTGTGGCTGATGAGTTAGCTGTGCTGCAACTTTATTTGGAACGGTTTGCGCCGGAGAAACTGGAAGTTTTGGCGGCGATGGTAGGGGAGGTTACGAACCGCAGAGGCGCAGAGGACACAGAGAAAGAAGAGTTGGTAAGGTCATTTTTATCTTTACGCCAAAACCTAATTCAATCAGATATATTAGCACCCCTTTTGAAGGGGGGTTGGGGGGATCAAAAATCTAAAATTTTCTTATTGGGTCATGCTCACTTAGATTTAGCATGGCTATGGCCTGTGAGTGAAACTTGGAATGCGGCGCAAAATACTTTTGAGTCGGTTCTGAAGTTACAAGAAGATTTTCCTGAGTTAATTTTCTGTCATTCGACTCCCGCACTTTATGCTTGGATTGAAGAACATCGCCCAGATTTGTTTCAAGCGATTCAAGCACAGGTAGCCGCTGGACGTTGGGAAGTTATCGGTGGGATGTGGGTGGAACCGGAACTTAACCTGATTGCTGGTGAATCAATAGTCCGTCAGCTATTGTATGGTCAGCGCTACATCCAAGAAAAATTTGGTAAGCTTTCAACTGTGGTGTGGGTTCCAGATACTTTTGGTTTTTGTGCAACTTTACCGCAGTTTTTCGCTAATGCCGGAATTGAGTATTTTGTGACGCAGAAGTTGCGGTGGAATGATACTACTAAATTTGATTATGGGGCTTTTTGGTGGCGATCGCCTGACGGGTGCGAAGTCTTTAGTTTGATGTCTGCACCCATCGGTGAAGCTATAGACCCAGTTAAAATGGCATCCTATGCTCTTGAGTGGCAATCCCAAACTGGTTTACCAGAATCTCTCTGCCTTCCCGGTGTCGGTGACCACGGCGGGGGCCCCACCCGTGATATGTTAGAAACCGCCCAACGCTGGCAAAAGTCGCCTTTCTTCCCAGATATCGAATTCACGACGGCTGAAAAATATTTACAGCAAATCGTAGAGACGCGATTCATCGCGTCTGTCAGTCATTATGATTCTTCCCCTGCTTCCCCCCCTTCCCCTTCATTCCCTACTTGGAATGACGAACTATACTTAGAATTCCATCGCGGTTGCTACACTACTCACGCAGATCAAAAACGTTGGAATCGTCGTTGTGAAAATTTATTGTATCAAGCTGAACTATTTGCTACCTTGGCAACCGTAAGCTGTGGTGTGACGTATCCTAAAGCAGAAATCGAAGCAGCTTGGAAGCTGGTGTTATTTCAACAGTTTCATGATATTTTACCTGGTTCTTCAATTACCCAAGTTTACACAGATGCGTTGCCCCAGTGGCAGCAAGTGGAACAAATAGGAACGAAGATATTACAAGAATCACTTTTAGCGATCGCATCTCACATTACCCTATCAGAACCACCAAAACCCGATAGTTTGCCTATTTTTGTTTTCAATTCTCTCAGCTGGCAACGTTCTGAGGTAGTCTCTGTAGCCCTACCCACACCAGAAGAATGGCAGATTTACGACACTTCTGGAAAGCAGCTTGTCTCCCAATTATCTGAACCATCAACGCTACTATTTCTCGCCACCGAAATTCCACCCGTAGGCTACCGCATATTTTGGCTTTCCCCCTCATCTCCCCCACCCCCGTCATTTCCCCCACTCCTCCCAGACTGGATTTTAGAAAATGAATTCCTACAAGTTGTTATAGACCCTGACACCGGAGATTTATCAAGTGTTTTTGACAAAATTCATCAACGAGAAATTTTAAGTGGGGCGGGGAATCAACTACAAGCTTTTAAAGATAGTGGTCAATATTGGGATGCTTGGAATATAGACCCCAATTACGCTCAACATCCTTTACCCTCAACAAATCTTCTATCTATTCAGTGGTTAGAACAAGGCCCTGTGCAAAGCCGTGTGCGCGTGGTACGTCAATTGGGTAAATCGGAATTTTGCCAAGACTATATTCTACAAACTGGTTCACCTCTGCTGAAAATAGCTACTACCGTTAATTGGCAAGAAAATCATGTATTGGTAAAAGCTGCTTTTCCTCTAAATGTTGAAGCAGACTTTGCTACATACGAAATTCCCTGTGGCGCAATTCGCCGCCCAACTAAACCGCAAACCCCCGCAGAACAAGCAAAATGGGAAGTTCCCGCTTTGCGTTGGGCTGATTTAACAGGAGAAACACAGAAGGGTATTCACGGTGTTAGTCTGCTAAATGATTGTAAATACGGTTACGACAGCAAACCGAATCAACTCCGCCTGACACTGCTACGCAGTCCTAATTGGCCGGACTCAGAGGCTGATAGAGGTTTTCACGAGTTTACATATACCTTGTATCCTCATGCTGGTAGCTGGGAATCAGCCCATACAGTACGGCGTGGCTATGAATTGAATATCCCATTGCAAGTGATATTGAATCCACTTACAACTCACAACGTAAACGCCCCGCTACAGCTAACAGCACTCGCTCAACGCACCGCTACCGCTAACAGTACTATTGAAAGGGTGAGTTTCCTAGATTTATCAGATGAAAATTTAATCTTGATGGCCTTGAAGCCATCAGAGGATGACCCACAACAATTAATCCTGCGGTGCTATGAATGTCACGGAGAAACAGCCGAGTTATCTTTGCAAACTGATTTAGGGATGAATATAGGAGATAAAGTAGATTTGTTAGAGCGTTCCTCTACTACTGAATTCTCATCTGGGCAACAAATCTTGACGATACAGCCTTGGAAAATCGCCAGTTTCAAGGTAGTACCAGCAATTAATCCCAGACTTGGATAAGTCAATACAGACCTAACCCTCAGCCCCTTCTTCCCTTGTAGGGAAGGGGAGTAGGATTCAAAGCCTCTCTCCTAAAAGGAGCTAACGTGTACACACAAGTTAAATTACCCCCCTTAATCCCCCCGATATATTGGGGGGAAAAAAGAAATCTAGTTCCCTCCCCAAGGCATCCGCTACGGTGTATACACAAGTTTTCTAGAGTTGCCCCACAGGCTTTTTATCCCCCCAACCCCCCTTAAAAAGGGGGGCAAAAAGCTCTCAAAGTCCCCCTTTTTAAGGGGGATTTAGGGGGATCTAGGACGATTTTGGTTTTCTAGAAAGATGTGTGTACACCGTAGCCTAAAAGGACAGAGGTCTAGCTGTACTAGCGGCTGACTCCTAACTCCTGTACAGACGCGATTAATCGCGTCTCTCCAAACTCCTAACTCTTTTAATCTTCGTGGTCATCAAAAGGATCGTTCAATTCCTTGCTAGGAGGGCCAAAGGAGGTATAAATCGAAATTCCAGTGATGGCAACCACTACGGCAGCCATAGAAATGCTAAGAACTATTGCGGGTTCCATAATTGAGAGATAGATTATGAGTGCTATTCTTATAGAATATTACAGAAGATTAAAAAAAGCTTTGGCAAGTAATCTTAGGTGAACTATGGCGCAAAGGACTAGGTTGGGAGATATCCTGAAACCACTTAACTCTGAATATGGGAAAGTGGCTCCAGGTTGGGGTACTACCCCTGTGATGGCTGTTTTTATTTTGCTATTTTTTGTGTTTCTGCTAATTATTCTGCAACTTTACAATAGAACACTGTTGGTTGAGGATGTAGTAGTCGATTGGCGGAGTTTAGGACGCTAATAGATACACAGCTATCAAGTTTGGATAACAAGTTAAGTTACACCCGGTACTTCCGGGTTTTTTTGTAGGTTGTGATTTGCTACTGGGCAAGAAGGGGCGTAAGGTCTTGCGCCCCTTCTAGAAATAATTCGGGATAATTTATTTTTTGCAAGTCCCTTGAGGAACGTAGCAAGATCCCACAGGGTAAAACAATATTTCCAGGGCTTTGTTGGATTGCGCTTTGTTTAACCCATCGCAATAGTTAAAGAGCTTAGATTTGCTTAAGCTGAACTACTATCGCAAATTCACTGGCACTGCTAATATCAACTATAGTTTTGTATAAACACTATTTAGACTAATTGTTACAGCAGATTTCAACCAACTTGTTCACGTACAAAACCTAAGTCTGATAGCCTTGCGTTTGGGAGCATCTTGAGCAAAGAGAACGACTAGAAATTTCCGCCTATACTCAAATCTTAGCCGGGTTAAAATACGAAAAAGACTTGATTAGAAACTTGTTTCGGGAGGGTATGATGCGCGAATCAGTGATTTATCAAGAGATTCTCGCTGAAGGGGAACAACGAGGAGAACGACGAGAACGATCGCTGATTGTTCGTCAACTAACTCGGCGCGTGGGAGAATTACCCCAAGAAGTGCGTGAGCAAATTGAAAGCCTCGACCTAGAGCAATTAGAAAATCTCGGTGAAGCTTTGTTAGATTTTCAAGCGATGCCTACGGCGGTAAACTACGCAGATTTAAAAACTTGGTTCAGTACATTAGAGCAGAAGGGCCAATAATAATATATGAGTCTATGGTAGTGGTTCTATAGTTGACAGGAGACAAAATGAATATATTTGGTATCGGTTTGCCGGAAATGGCTGTAATTATGGTAGTTGCATTGTTAATCTTTGGCCCAAAGAAGCTGCCAGAAATTGGTCGGAGTGTGGGCAAAACAATTCGTAGTTTCCAAGAAGCTTCTAAGGAGTTTCAAACCGAGTTTCAAAAAGAAGCAGAACAGCTAGAAGAAGTTGTCAAGACTACTGCTGAACTGGAACCTAAGCAAATCTATCCTGCTAAATCTGAGCAGGATACCGCTAGTTCTTCGCAACCTAGCTAGTACCGCTACGCGGAAGTCAAAAGTCAAAAGTCATGAATGCTTTAATTCTGGACTTTTTGGCTGTAATGAAATAGTAGGTTTATTTCCGCCTTTACTTAAGTCGGAGAGAAGGCTCCCACCATAATCTTTGATTTGGCGGCGAGATGAATCGAGGGCGAAAAACGAGAAGCGATCTTTGCAATCCCCCGCTATATCAGGTACTCCTGATATAGCGGGGGGAGGATGTCAATAGGAGAATGCTGGATATCAATTGACTGTAGGCAAAATGACAGAAGCTGTTAAGCAACCAGCTTTGGTGATTCCCCAGCTAATTGTTGGATTGGGGAATCCAGAAAGCAAGTACGACCAAACACGCCATAATATTGGCTTTGCTGCTGTAGAAACTCTCTCCCGTTCTTGGCACATTTCCTTAGCAGAAAACCGCAAGTTTCAGGGTGAGTATGGCGAGGGTATAGCCCCAGGTAGAGGTAAGATCCGCTTGCTAAAGCCGTTAACTTACATGAATCGCTCAGGACAAGCAATCCAAGCGGTAACAAGTTGGTATAAATTGCCGCCTGAGTCAGTGCTAGTGATTTATGACGACATGGATTTGCCTTTGGGAAAAACTCGTCTGCGCTTATCTGGTTCGGCTGGTGGACATAACGGCATGAAAAGTGCGATCGCACATCTTAGTACCCAAAACTTTCCCCGTTTGCGAATCGGTATTGGTAAACCCAAAGGTGCAGCTAATAACGATGATTCTGATGCTGTTTCTCATGTGCTGGGGCGATTTTCTGCTGCCGAAAATCAGCAGATGTCTCTTGTACTTCAGTTCGTGGTTGAGTGTATTGAACTAAGCCTCAAGCAGGGAGTAGAAAAGGCGATGAATATTTGTAATAGCCGCACCATTAATAATTCTGAGTCTTAGGGTTGGATGAATACTATCCTATAAGCTTGGCAAAGGCTCTTATTTTGGTTGATGGGCAGCGATTTTAGCTTGCTCCATCCAACCGAGATAAAGCCCTTACGCCTTCTGTGCTTGGGAAAAGTGACTCATCTACATCCTAATTTGGGGTGCGGCATAGTTTGCTTAATTTTTGTAAGAATAATGGCAATCACGTTGTTGCCTGTTTTAGGTCATAACCTCAAGCAACGCCACTACCAAACCAAGTAAGTTTAGTTAAAACGTCTTTTGCGTCTAGCTGCCACTGCCTTACGTTTACGCTTTTCTATCGGTGTTTCAAAGTGCCGATGATATTTCACATCAGCTAATATCCCAGCTTTGGAAACCTGACGTTTAAACCGACGCAAAGCTGAGTCTATTCCTTCGTTCTCTCCTAGAACCACCTGGGTCATTCTTGCCTATTCCTCATAATGAATAGTTTCCATTGTAATAGTAGCCTCAACCTTAGTAAAACCCCCCTGAGCTAAAGTCATGATTAAGAGGCTATTCGTCTAGTTGAGGCTAGTTGTGTGTGCTTCTAGATTGTGAAATTGGCACTTAACTAAAAGTTAATCTAACTGCCCTAATGCGCTCTCCGCAGCAGTAAAGAAGATAGCAAAATTGCAATGTCAAATTTTCCTGACTGTAATATTAACTGGCGATAAATGTAGTTTTGGCTACTATAACAATCCTAAGCGATTCGTGAGAGAGAATATCCCCAATTTCTTAAATAAATCGGGGATAATGTGACTTTGAATTCTTCGCAATCAGATAGGATGGCTATAGCAAATATGAGAAAATATGATTATGTTTGTAGATTTTAGAAGTTGATTCTGCCCTCATTAAATAATTTATATCCGGCTGCTAATGCTGCAAAAGCAACAAATAAATTCCATAAGCTAGTTGATCGGAAAATTACTCCACCACTGAAAAAAACTAGTACTATGCCAATACCTAACAAAATCCACCCAAGCTGACTAGCTTCTCTGCGAAAAAACACTAATGTAAACACACCTGACATGATTGCTAATACGGAAACAGTAGCAGGTAATCTACTGGAAAAAGGTAGATAGTAACCGCTAACAAATATTATATTTTTACCAAAAAAGTATAAGCCTGTAAAAAGTAGGATTAAACCTATAAGTCTGATTAACAGTCTGCCCATAATATTTGTATATTTATAATGGCTGAAGCCAATTTTAATCCGATTATACTGAAGTTTCTAAAATACTACTAAATTTTACGTAAAAAAAATAATTAAATTTAAGTAAATATACTGCTGTTTAGCCTCCCCTAGTTGAAGATACCAATACAAGTAATGATGGTTACATGAAGTAGTCCTTGCCAGCGTTTAATCAAGGTGCTTTAATAGCGATCGCATTCCGCAAATAGAAAATATGTACAAGACGCGCAGCGACTCGACATCAGACATCGCTGCTAGTGTTCATAAAATTACAGACTCAAAACATTAAACTCAAAGATATGACAAGCTAGTAGCATATCTTTGATACTAAATTCGCCCAAAAGCTGAATAGGAGCATATATGGAGCCAATCATTGCTATAGTCTTAGCGCTTATAGGTTATGCCTTAGGTTCTGCAAAACTGATTAATCAAGGTAATGAAGCCCTAGTCGAACGCTTGGGGCGGTATCATCGGAAACTTAAGCCAGGGCTGAACTTTATTGTTCCCTTGGTAGATCAGATTGTGATGGAAGATACTACACGAGAGCAGTTTTTAGACATCAAACCTCAGAATGTGATTACCCAAGATAATATTTACGTGGAAGTGGATGCTATTGTGTACTGGCGTATTAGAGATATTGAGAAAAGCTTTTATGCTATTGAGGATCTGCAAGGCGCACTGACACAGGTAACCACAACCACTCTCCGGGAAGTCATTGCCCAGAACACCCTAGAGCAGACCAATGTCTCCAGATCAGAGATGGACTCAGCTATCCTAGACCAGTTAAATAATATAACAGCAGATTGGGGAGTTGATATTATCCGGTTAGACCTTCAGAGAATTACCCTACCTGAGAGTGTACGAAAGTCTAGGGAAGAGGAGCAAGCCGCTGTAATCAAAAAACGGGCACTGATTACCGAAGCAGAAGGGGAAAAGGAAGCCGCCATTAAAAAAGCAGAAGGAACTATGGCTTCAGTGCAAATCATTTCTCAAGCTCTCCGTTCCAATCCTGACAGTAGAGACATTCTGCGGTATCTTGTAGCTCAAGATTACGTAGATGCTAGCCAAAAACTTGGTGAGAGCAATAATGCCAAAATTGTCTTTGTAGACCCGGCTAACTCAAGTGAAATGTTTCAAGAGTTGATAGCTGAGTCAGTAAATCAAGAAGGTAACGGCAAAAAATCCGAAAACGGTAATACTTAAGAGTCATGCTGTGCATCTTGTCTCAGTAGCGCATCGGCTACTAGTGAAACATCGCGCATTTCTTGAACATCGTGAACTCGGAGGATATCAGCGCCATTAAGAATAGCAGCACAACAAGCTGCTGCCGTTCCCCAAACTCGTGCTTTGGGATCAGGTTGATTTAAAATCCGACCAATGAAGCTTTTACGAGATGCTCCTACCAAGATAGGACAGTTGAGTCTTGTTAGCGATCGCAGGCGGCGAAAAATTTCTAAATTTTGCTCATAGTTCTTAGCAAAGCCAATACCAGGATCAATAATAATTTTATCCAGGTCAATGCCCGCAGCAGTTGCTACCCCAATTTGCCTAGCCAAAAAACTATAAATTTCTCCGAGCAAATCTTGATAATCAGTCTGTTGTTGCATTGTCTGTGGTGTTCCCCGGATGTGCATTAAAATTATCGGTACACTTAACTCTGCCACTGTTGGCAACATTTCTGAGTCAAAAGTGCCACCAGAAATATCATTAATAATATCCGCTCCAGCTTCTACAGATGCCCTTGCTACAGCAGCACGGGTTGTATCTACAGAAATCGGGACTGAAATTTCTGGTCTTAGCACCTGTAACACCGATAACACCCGGTCAAGTTCCTCCTCCAGAGTTATTTGCTTTGCCCCTGGTCGAGTTGATTGACCGCCCACATCGATAATGTCAGCACCAGCAGCCACCAGTGCTTGCGCCTGCACTAAAGCAGCAGAGGTAGTGTTAAACTCACCCCCATCACTAAAGCTATCAGGTGTCACATTCAAAATGCCCATTAAATAAGTCCGCTGTCCCCACTCGAAACAGCGTCCTCGAATTATTAAGTTGCTTGGCATAAATCTACATTGCTATGTAAGGCATTAGCCTCACTGTGGGCATTCCCATGCAGGGCATGGGAACGAGAAGAAAGCACATCACACTGACTGAAAATTCACAATCCGAGCGAAACTCTCAGGTTCCAAACTTGCTCCTCCCACTAAAACACCATCAATTTCTGGTTGAGCCATGATCTCATCAATATTATTCGGCTTGACTGAGCCACCATATTGAATTGATACATTTGGATTACTCAACTGGCTACGAATTAAGCTAATTATCCGATTCGCCTCCGCTGCTTCACAGGTATCACCAGTCCCAATCGCCCAAATTGGTTCATAGGCAATCACCAAATTATCCTGATCAATATCTACCAACCCTTTGTCGAGTTGGAGAGAAATCACTGATTCAGTTTCTCCCGCATCACGTTGTTGTTTTGTTTCGCCAACACAGAGAATTGGGGTCAAACCAAACCTTTGAGCCGCTCGAAGGCGTAGATTAACGGTTGCGTCTGTTTCACAAAAGAATTGTCGTCGTTCGCTATGACCGACAATCACAAAGCGCACACCACTTTCTGTCAGCATTGGGCCAGAAATCTCACCCGTATAAGCTCCATATTCTTCCCAATGGATATTTTGTGCCCCTAGTTGGATAAGGCTACCGTGCAAAGTCTTGGACAAAACGCTTAAATCAGTGAAAGGAGGGCACAATATCACTTCTCGCCCTTGGGGCGTTTCCTCTAAGTGGGGCAGAAATCCTCGTAGAAACTCTTGGGTTTCTGCCTGGGTTTTGTACATTTTCCAGTTGCCGGCAATAACGATTTTCCGCACAGGTAATTTAGTCAAGATCCTAACGAGTTATTTAGATGCATTTTTCAGTTTATGACTTTTTGTTAGTCATTAGTCATTAGTCATTGGTCATTGGGTATAGGGTATGGGGTAAAAATTATTCTTCTCCTGCTACCTCTGTCTTATCTCGCCAAACCCTTGCTAAAAATAACTAGGATGGTAGAGGGGGTGTATCTAAAATCTAAAATCCAAAATCTCAAATTAATATGACTTCGACATTGCCTGTGCCTGAACCTCATCAAAGCGATTCCGCTAACACTGACCCAAATTCTCTGAGTTGGGAGGAAGAACTGGATAGTGCCATTTTCAGTTTTGAAGATATTCAGACGGAACTGAACTATAAACAAGCACAAACGGCGCTGCGAAACTTGGTGACCAATCTTGACCTCACCCCCCAAGAAAAAACCGGATTGGAGACAGAAATTGCGGATTTGGAAACCATGCTCGGGAAGTTAGACCGCATGGTGGTGCAGATTGCGGCTTTTGGGATGGTGGGACGTGGTAAGTCTTCTCTACTCAATTCTTTGGTTGGGCAAACAGTATTTGAAACTGGACCGCTACATGGTGTCACTCGTGCTGCACAAAGAGTTAATTGGAGTATTAGTGAGGAAGCGATTGGGGAAACTGAACGTGCTTTGCGAGTTACTCTGCCTGGTGTAGGTCAATCCCAGGTGGAATTAATTGACACGCCTGGGTTAGACGAAGTAGATGGTGCAACCCGTGCCGCATTAGCTGAACAGATTGCCAAACAAGCAGATTTGATTCTGTTTGTGATATCTGGCGACATGACAAAGCTAGAATATGCCGCTCTTTCTCAGTTGCGGGAAGCAGGTAAACCGATTATTTTGGTGTTTAACAAAGTAGATCAGTATCCAGAAGCAGACCGGATGGCAATTTATCACAAAATCCGGGATGAAAGGGTGCGAGAATTGCTCACGCCTCTAGAAATTGTCATGGCTGCGGCATCGCCATTGGTGAAGACGGCGATTCGTCGCCCTGATGGTACTAGGGGCATACAGTTGCGTACAGGTAATGCCCAAATCGAGGAACTGAAGCTGAAAATTTTGGAAATTCTGCATCGTGAGGGTAAAGCCTTGGTTGCTCTTAATACCATGCTTTATGCCGACGTTGTAAATGAGCAATTGGTTGAGCGAAAACTGATGATTCGGGAACAGAATGCCAATCAGTTGATTTGGAAAGCTGTGATGACCAAAGCATTAGCGATCGCACTTAATCCCGTAACTGTGGTAGATATTCTGAGTAGTGTGGTAATTGATATTGCTCTAATTTTGGGTTTATCTAAACTGTATGGCTTCTCTATGACTGAAGCCGGGGCTGTACAACTGCTACAAAAAATCGCCCTGAGTATGGGCGGAATTGGTGCTAGTGAATTGTTAGCAAATTTGGGCTTGAGTGGATTAAAAACTTTACTGGGTATCTCTGCAACAGCTACCGCAGGTGTTGCCCTTGGCCCTTATATATCCGTGGCAATCACCCAAGCGGGAGTCGCTGGCGTTTCTTCTTACGGTATTGGACAAGTTACCAAAGTTTATTTAGCCAATGGTGCAACTTGGGGGCCTGATGGGCCGAAAGCAGTGATTAATCGGATTTTGACAAACCTTGATGAGACTTCAATTCTCAACCGCATTAAAGATGAATTACTCTACAAGGTAAAACTCAGAAAGTGATACATACACGTGGAATAAAGAAGGTTCGGTGATACCGTTCCTAGAAGCTCCTTGCTTCTCCTGTTCAGAGACGCTGCGCGTAGCTTTAACTAATTCATAATTACGAATTACGTTAGCGTAGCGGTAGCGAGTCCGCGAGCGTCATTACGAATTACGAATTATCCGCAATAATTGATGAATAAAATCTTTCTCAAACTTTAATCCTGCTAAAATCTCCGTGTAAGCAGCAGTATTTTGTCTTGTCTCGATATCTGGAATATTTGAAAGACCATGTGTACGACGGGCTATTCTGTGTCGCAGCTTGATTTGGGCACATTTTTTATGGTGACGTGTATTTAAAACTCGGAAGTTCGATCTGTGAACTCGGAACTTCGATCTGTGAACTCGGAACTTCGACCTTTGAATTCGGAACTTCAACCTTTGAATTCGGAACTTCGACCTTTGAATTCGGAAGTTCGACCTTTGAACTCGGAACTTCGACCTTTGAACTCGGAACTTCGACCTTTGAACTCGGAACTTCGACCTTTGAACTCGGAACTTGAGCTTCTGAACTCGAAACTTCGACCTTTAAACTCGAAATGTCAAGTCCTACACTCAAACTCCGAGCTTCTAAACTCTAACTTTCAACTTTTTAGGTAAAATTGCCGAGAGATTTTCTCCACTACTGATGCTTTTGGCTGCATTTTCAGAGATTTATAGATGAAATTACGCTTTCATCAACTTTTAGTTTCTACCTTTGAAAGAGTCGAGCCATTCTTGAACTTGCTCTCGCGCAATATCGCGCCCTCCAAGACCAAAAGCTAGGGCGATCGCAACTGCGATCGCACCTAGTAAAAGTCCAAAGGCTAAATTGACAATATCACTAGCAACTCCTATCTGTTGCAGTGCCATTGCAGAGACTAAGGTAATAATTGCAATCCGCGCCACTTGTCCCAAAATCTGTGCTTGACGTTCACCAGAACTGGTAATGATGTTAAAAGCCAGATTTGCCAGGAATAATCCAATGGCAAAGATCACCAATCCCGCCAAAATCCGCCCGAATATGATCACAATACCCGACACCAATGCTGTCAGGGCTGGAATATTCAAGATATTCACCGCCGCCACCGTTGCAAATAGCATGATACCCACTAAGGCAACAATGCCTGCAATTTCCGATGGAGTACGGGCTGGAGTCGGTTCAACTGTTGGTTCTGTTGAAATTTCGATGCGTCTACTGGGTGTTGCCAGACCGAGGATGGTGAAAATGTTATTAAAGCCTAAGTTGGTAAGGATACTTGTAACCAGATCCGCGACAAAGCGCCCCACGAAATAGGCAACAATCCAAATTGCAACGGCTGTAAAGATGGCAGGTAGGGCGTTGAGAACCTGTTGCAGCATTGCGATCGCAGGCACTGATATGGCAGCAATTCCCAAGGCATTGAGGGCTGCGATCGCCACAGGAATCAAAATCAAAACATAGACAATTGTGCCGATAATGCTCGATAGAGGTTGCACCCCCGCAGTCGAAGATAATCCCAATCGACTACCTAAATGGTCGATACCAGTTGTCGCCAGCAAGTTTGTTACAATCCGCCGTACTACATTAGCGATGAACCAGCCAACTACAGCGATTAAGATCGCCGCTAAAATGTTCGGCAAAATTAGCAGAACTTCTGTAATGAGAGCTTGTACTGGTTGTAGAGCCTGCCTTAGTTCGAGAGTATCCAAAACTGGGGCAAGAAACAGTAAAAATATAAACCAATACAGAGCATTACCAATTGTCTCACTCAGAGACAACCGATTGAGGCTGGGTGCCCTATCTTCTGGTTCTGGATTCAAACGCTCATCCAGGTTAAATGCCTGTAATGAACGCACAGTGATCATCTTCACAATGGTCGCCAAAAACCAGGCGGTTACCAAAATGATTACTGCACCAACCAACTTTGGCAAAAAGCCAATAAGTTGATTAAGAAAATTATTCAGGGGTCGAGATGCTACCTCCAGATCCAATGTCTGTAAAACAGCTACCGCCGTCAACAAGAGAATGCTCCAAAACACTAAGCTAGAGATGAATTTCTCCACTTGAGGAACATCTTGACGACCCGTTATCCCTGCGGCAATGCGGTTATCTATGTTTGTGCGATTGAGGATTCCTCGCGTCACTGCTGCTGCGATCGCTGCAATTAGCCAACCTACTAACAAAATTGCTACTGCCCCCAGCAGACGGGGCGTAAACCGAACTATCTCTTGAACAATACCTTGTACATCAGCGATTCCTTGATTCACTGCTGGTTGCGTCGGTTGCAGGCTGGGCGATTGTGCCAAAAATTGCTGCACCCTCATGGGCAAACCAACTTCTATCACCTGGATTATTCCTTGCCAAGTTGTGTTCATGGTTTTGCGAAATTATGCTTAAGTATTCGCCGCAAACACTGAGTAAGTGTTTTGCCTATCAATTTACCAGTAAAAACATATATCTATGGCATTGATATCAAGAGTAATTTTTGACTTTGTTACTAATATTTGATTTAATTTACTGGCAGTGCTGAATTTTGCGTTACTCTAATTGCAGCAACAGCATCAAATATCTGGAATGTCCCAAGTTTTGGAACAATCGATTCAAATTAATGCTACAGCTACGGTAGTGGAGCGCTGTCTTAGCGATTTAGCTCTCATGCACCGCTGGCTGAATCCCGTCCTCCGTTGCGAACCAGTGGGCGAAGCTTGGAGCACCGATGTCGGCAGTGAAAGCCGTTTTATCATTCAAATTCCTCTACTGAAACCCACTTTGAATAGCGTAGTTGTGGAACGACAACCGGGTTTGGTAGTCTGGGAATTTCAGGGGTTTTTCCAAGGACGCGATCGCTGGGAATGTCAACCCACAGAAAAGGGAACGCTCTTACTCAACCGCTTTGAGTACGATATCCCTAACCCCTTGGTTAGTTGGGGTTTCAACACCTTTGCCGCATCTTGGACAAAAGCAGATATGCAAGCCCAGCTGCGCCGCCTCAAACGAGTCGCAGAAGAACAACATAATTCGTAATTCGTAATTGGGCATTGATTGGGCATTACTTATTTCTTCCCCTGCTTCTCCATCCCTCCTACCGATCTTTACCCAATTCGGTAAGTAGCCGCCGAATTACAGATGCGTCTTCGGCATCGGGAACTTTTGTTAAATAATTTTGTAAGTCGTTTACAGCTTGGGGGTAGTAACCGAGTTGATAATAGATCAGACCGCGATCGCGCAACTCTAAAGTTAAACCAGGAAACAGCAACAAAATTCGTTCAACTGCTGCCAGCGTTTTTTCTAACTCTTGCTGTTTGAGGTAAATAAATTTTAGATTTGTCAGCATTCGTGCCAAAAATTGCCGATTACTGACTACAGCTAAAAACTCTGGTTGTAGCGACACGGGTTGCTGATAAAGTTGAGACAGGCGTTCCTCGCAATCTTGGGCAAATATTATTTCGCCACCATTGAAAGCATCGACAAAAATCTCTATATCTGGAATATCTGGGCGGATTATGAAATGTCCTGGCATCCCTACACCCACCATCGGAAAATCAATCCGTCGGGCAACTTCTAGGTAAACCAGCGCTAAGGTAATGGGAATCCCCAGTCGGCGGTCAATTACATCATTGAAAAAGCTGTTGCGCGGGTCGTAATAGTCAATTTTATTACCAGAAAATTTTAAATCATCGTAGAGATACTGGTTAATACTTTGAACTATTCGTAAAGGATATCGTGAGTCAGGCAGTCGTTCTTGAAGCTCCCATGCCATTGTATCAAGGGCGTTGAGATATTCCTCTGGGTCTAAATTGGGATATTCTTCTTGTGCAATATACAAAGCTGCCTTTGCTAAGTCAATGTGCTCGTCAGACTGCTGAATCTCCTGGTAAAAATATTGTCGTGCTGACGAGAAATTCATAAGCTGTTGCTCGGTGGAAGTGTGAGGATGAAGCCGCAGCTACGCCTAATCCAGACATTGCAGCTTGGCTAAAAACAGTTTTTTGTACCTATCTTTATCTTATGGATATTCAGAAGTTTTGGAAATTTAGTTTGTACATAGCTTTACTATTCTATTGCCAACTAACTTGAATAAATGTTGTGTTGGTGATACGTACGACGGGCTGCGCCCACGCAAAGCACATAAAGTGGTATGAATATGTAATTTCCACAAATTAACACTATAAATTTATACAATTTTTATATAGTTATTAATTTAGTATTAGCCACGAAATCGCCTTAAAAGCTTTATATATTCTGATTTTGACAATTTTCCTATTTTAGGAAAATACAAATTAATATTGTAAACTTTTAGTGAACAACAGCAATAATACTTGTTTATTCAACTCTATTTATCAATAATGCTGGTAGTTATATAATCTATCTGATATCAAGTTAATAGTATGCCGATAGCCTAGTAATTAGTGCTTGTAGGTGCGATCGCAGTGAAAGGCTAAATCTTCACCTGCTATGGAAGATTTTTGTTTAATTTCGCTGGCAAATCTGATTTAGGCAATTTAATAGAGTAGCATCTTTCGCTACACCGCGTGATAGCTAGGGCGATCGCATCTGAAAAATGAGATTAGGGATAAAGGTCAGGATAAGGGCTACAACCACAGCCGCCAAACTCCTTTTTAAGGAATTACTAAGGGAGTTATGTCCCCGTCCGGTGCTAAAGTGAAAATTGACATTGCTTATTATTATGTCTTCTCCGACCGTATCTGAAAACTAGCTTCACTCATTAGGCGCAGCATGGTCACAACCGCAGAAAAAACAAACATTGGCTACATTACCCAAATCATTGGTCCAGTTGTAGACGTAAAATTTCCCGGCGGGAAATTGCCACAAATCTACAACGCTTTGAAAATCGTTGGCACCAACGAAGCTGGACAGGAAATCAACATCACCGTTGAAGTACAGCAACTGCTGGGCGACAACCAGGTGCGGACTGTTGCGATGAGTTCCACCGAAGGCTTAGTGCGCGGTTTTGAAGTGTCCGATACAGGCGCTCCCATCAACGTACCAGTTGGTAAAGCCACTTTGGGTCGCATTTTCAACGTCCTTGGCGAACCTGTGGACAACAGAGGCCCTGTAAATGCTGAGGCAAGTTTACCCATCCACCGCTCTGCTCCCAAATTCACCGACCTGGAAACCAAACCTTCGGTGTTTGAGACCGGGATTAAAGTTGTTGACCTTCTGACTCCCTATCGACGCGGCGGTAAGATTGGTCTATTCGGCGGTGCTGGTGTTGGTAAAACCGTGATCATGATGGAGTTGATCAACAACATTGCTACCCAACACGGTGGAGTATCCGTTTTTGCTGGCGTGGGTGAACGCACCCGTGAAGGCAATGACCTTTACAACGAAATGATTGAATCTGGGGTTATCAACAAAGACAACCTCAACGAATCAAAAATTGCTCTAGTTTACGGTCAAATGAACGAGCCACCCGGAGCGAGAATGCGGGTTGGTCTTTCGGGATTGACAGTAGCAGAGTACTTCCGGGATGTGAACAAGCAGGATGTGCTGCTGTTTATTGATAATATCTTCCGGTTTGTGCAAGCAGGTTCGGAAGTATCCGCGCTACTGGGTCGGATGCCCTCAGCGGTAGGATATCAGCCCACATTGGGAACCGACGTAGGTGAACTGCAAGAGCGGATTACCTCAACAACAGAGGGTTCCATTACCTCCATTCAGGCAGTGTACGTACCTGCGGATGACCTCACCGACCCCGCACCTGCTACTACCTTCGCCCACTTGGACGGTACCACAGTGCTATCTCGCGGTTTGGCAGCTAAGGGAATTTATCCCGCAGTTGACCCCCTTGGTTCGACTTCCACCATGCTACAACCAAATATTGTAGGTGACGAACACTACAATACTGCGCGGGCGGTGCAATCAACTCTGCAACGTTATAAAGAACTCCAAGACATTATCGCCATTCTCGGTCTAGATGAATTGTCTGAAGAAGACCGTCTAATCGTGGCGCGGGCGCGGAAAGTTGAGCGCTTCTTGTCCCAGCCGTTCTTTGTAGCAGAAGTATTTACCGGTTCCCCTGGTAAGTATGTGAAGTTGGAAGATACCATCAAAGGGTTCCAGAAGATTCTGTCTGGTGAGTTGGATGCTTTGCCAGAACAGGCTTTCTACTTGGTTGGCGATATCAACGAAGCGATCGCTAAAGCTGAAAAAATCAAAGGTTAGTCATTAGTCATTGGTCATTAGTCATTAGTTCAACTGCTAATGGCTAATGGCAAATTGCAAAAGACACAGGACAAAGGACAAAAGACAAATGACATTAACCGTTCGTGTAATTTCCCCAGATAAAACAGTATGGGATGCCCCAGCTGAAGAAGTAGTTTTGCCTAGTACCACTGGTCAACTAGGTATCCTAACTGGACACGCACCACTTTTGACCGCCCTAGATACTGGTGTAATGCGAGTCCGCGCCGCTAAAAATCAAAATTGGCAAGCGATCGCTCTTTTGGGTGGCTTTGCCGAAGTCGAAGAAAATGAAGTGACAATTCTGGTTAACGGCGCTGAACGTGGCGACAAAATTAACCTTGATGAAGCCCGTACTGCTTACAACCAAGCAGAAGCGCGTCTAAGTCAAGTGTCAGCGGACGATCGCCAAGCCCAAATTCAGGCAAACCAAGCCTTCAAACGGGCCCGCGCTCGGTTTCAAGCGGCTGGCGGTTTGGTCTAATTTAACTTTCTATTTCCACTTTGTAGGTTGGGCAATGTCCAACCTACAAAATATTTATTAATTTTTAAAAAATTACGCCAAATTTAAGAAATCAAGGCCAGCCTTGGTGAAGTGTTAACTTAACTAATTAGTTGCCCAAATGGGCACAAATTATGAAAAGCTTTTCATCTTTGCTTAGTACTCGTAAACAAAATAAGGTAGCTCGTTTTGCAGCATCTATCGTAGCAACGTTAGCGATCGCTGGTAGTGTTAACTCTGCCAATGCTACCTAGAACTAATGTTTAGGATAGGGATAAAACCCTAGAAGTAGCCTTGTGAATAAGTTTCATCACTTTGGCACTATCAAACTATACAAATGCTTGCTAAAGAAACTGAAGGCGGAAGGCTAAAGACTATTGTAGGCACAAATAAGATAACAGCAGATAAGCAAACGGTTAGACCTAAGAATTTCTGCATCTTAATAAGAAGCTATTTTTACTAGTATGTTTTAGCAATTTTTATACTTTATTGTAATTCAGTAAAAATGCTGCTATGACAGAACAATTCGCCTGTGGCAGATATCTGCATTAGAAGGTTCCCAGAGATAACTTCAAAACCGCCCATGCTATAGCTTGTTAGCTACCCTTTCGGGTAATGCATGGGCGGTTTTGACAGTCGCTTTTAGTCCCGATGGGAAAATTTTGGCGACGGGTAGTGATGATAACACTATTAAATTGTGGGAGGTAAACACTGGTCAGCTAATTTGCACACTTGTAGGCCATTCTTGGTCTGTGGTGGCTGTGGCTTTTACTGCCGATGGCGAAACGCTCCTAAGTGCAAGTTGCGACAAAACAGTTAAACTTTGGAGGGTAAGCACAGCAGAAGAGATTGTTACTCTCTCTGGTCATGTAGACTCAGTATCTGCTGTTGCTGTGAGCAAAGTTACACAATTAATTGCAAGCGGCAGCAGGGACAAGACTATCAAACTGTGGCAGCTTGTAGAACAGGACAATAGCTAATTTTGTAATATCAAGCGCTACCTGTGAAGGCAACTTCTGGAAATTTCAATTGAGCTTCTGCCATTGGACGGTTTCTGCCTTCCTCTTGCCAGTAGTTAATCACTTCTGTTGCTTTATTAAGCAACTCGACACGATCCACATCAGTAATCCAATGTTTGGACTCTAATTCCTTTTTTAACTCTTCCCAGGCATCATTTCTGGGCCAAAAAAAGTACTTAGTCAAGGGACTTGTGCCTTTGCCGACAATTTGATCGACTGCAAGAGCAACGTTTTCGTCTAACCACAGAATTTTCAAAATAAACTTGGTCAATCACACCTCCGGGAATTTCCGGGCATTACTGAACTAGGATAGCGATCGCTTATTTTAACGCAATACCCTATCATATGACCAAACTGTGATTGAGAATGGTCTACCATAAGGTTTAGTCAGCGCTAAATAAAGATGCTTATGACTGCTCAACTGCCCCAATCTCAAACAACATCTAGTTCAGATTTGTATGAGCAAGACTTTTACCTGTGGATTCAAACCACGGCAGAACTGCTCAAACAAGGTCGGCTCACAGAACTGGATTTAGAGAATTTGATTGATGAAATTGAAACGATGGGCAGGAGTGAAAAGAAAGCACTGAGAAGCAACTTAGAAGTGGTGCTAATGCATCTATTGAAGTATAAATATCAAGCCAAGAAGCGCTCTGGTAGTTGGCGAGCAACAATTCGGGAGCATCGCAAACGCCTCAGACAAGCTCTAGAAGAAAGTCCTAGCCTTAAACCCTATTTTGATGAGGTTTTTGGGCTATGTTATGACGATGCTAGACTCTTGGCTGCTGATGAAACTGAATTGCATTTGGCGACCTTCCCCGAACAATCTCCCTTCACCCCAGAGCAAGCCCTCAACCCCGATTTTTTACCTGAGCCATAATCACACCCTGATTTAGAAGATTTTACTGTTAATTTTGAATTTTGAATTCGGAGCGAAGCAACGTGACTGCCCAACTGCCCCAATCTCAAAAAACATCTGGTTCAGATTTATATGAGCAAGACTTTTACCTGTGGATTCAAACCACGGCAGAACTGCTCAAACAAGGTCGGCTCACAGAACTAGATTTAGAGAATTTAATTGAAGAAATTGAAACGATGGGCAGAAGTGAAAAGCGGGCATTGGAGAGCAATCTGGAAGTGTTGCTGATGCATCTGCTCAAATATCAAATTCAAACTGAAAGACGCTCAAAAAGTTGGCAGTACACAATTTTAGAACACCGTAGGCGAGTCCAAAAGGCACTCAAGGAAAGTCCGAGTTTGAAACCTTACTTTGATCAAGTTTTTGACGAAAGCTATCAAACCGCTAGACGACTGGCTGTCATTGAAACTGGATTAGACATCGCTATCTTCCCAGAAAAATCTCTCTTCACGCCAGAGCAAGCCCTTGACCCCGATTTTTTACCTGAGCCATGAGCGCATTATGATGATGTAAAACTCTTTTGCTTCCTATTCCATGACTCAACCAATTTCTGTAAAAGCGATCGTTGTTTTCGATATTGATGGCGTTGTACGCGATGTTAGCGGTTCCTATCGCCGGGCGATCGCAGATACCGTAGAATATTTTACTACCCAAGCATATCGTCCAACACCACTGGATATTGACCAACTGAAGTCTGAAGGCGTGTGGAACAACGATTGGGAAGCATCGCAGGAATTAATTTACCGCTACTTTGAAACCCAAGGACAGACGCGCGAACAACTGCAATTAGATTACAGTGCGATCGTTGCTTTTTTTCAATCGCGTTATCGAGGCCCTGACCCAAATAATTTTACGGGGTATATCTGTAATGAACCCTTATTATTACAACCTAGCTATTTAGAACAACTTACCCAAGCCGGGATTGCGTGGGGATTTTTTAGCGGTGCGACTCGTGCTTCCGCCAACTACGTGTTAGAAAAACGCCTGGGTTTGGCATCTCCAGTGTTGATTGCGATGGAAGATGCACCAGGGAAACCTGACCCTACGGGACTTTTCGCTACAGTTCGTGAGTTAGAAAATGGAATTGAGGAAAGATTAGCGATCGTGTATGTGGGAGATACGGTAGCAGATATGTATACCGTCGAGAAAGCACGGAGTCTAGATTCTGCTCACACTTGGATTGGTGTAGGAGTTTTACCCCCCCATGTGCAGGAAACAGCAGCGCGTAGTGATGCATACAGTGAGACACTAATAGCAGCAGGAGCAGCAGTAGTTTTGCATAATGTGCAGGAATTAAACCCTAGGCAGATTCAAGAATTGGTAAATTCGTTTGCTTGATCTGTAGTCTAAGATTAATCAAGCGAGGGGTGCATGAATGACTGGCTGATAACAATCTTGCTTTAATCATTGGGAGATTAATAAAAATGTCTGCACTTAAACTGCCTAATGGTCCTCAAACTCACCCTTGGGTACAGATGTATCAATGGCTGACTAATCCTTTAGAATACATCGAAGACTGTGCTAAACGTTATGGCGATATCTTCACCCTTCAGCTAGGAAAAAATATTGCTCCTCAAGTTTTCATTAGTAATCCCCAAGCGATTGGGCAGATTTTTACTACAGATCCAAAACAGTTAGACTCCGGTGAGTCAGCAGGGATTCAAGCGCCTTTATTAGGACGCCAATCACTACTGGCACTGGAAGGAAAGCCTCATCAGCGACAACGAAAGCTATTGACACCACCCTTACATGGGGAACGAATGCTAGCTTATGGTGAATTAATCTGCGACATCACTGAGCAAGTAACTAATCAGTGGCAGGTTGGAGAAACCTTTGCAGTTCTGTCATCAATGCAAGCAATTTCTTTCCAAGTAATTTTGAAAGCTGTATTTGGTCTAGAAGATGGGCCACGTTATGAGAAACTCCATGAATTCCTGATTAAAATCCTGAATCCCAAAATCCCTATTTTAAGAACAGTTCTGCTTCTTTTCCCAGCAATGCGACAGGATTTAGGAGCGTGGAGTCCCTGGGGGAAATACTTGCGTTTACGGCAGCAAATTGATCAACTTATCTACGCCGAAATTAGCGATCGCAAAGCACAACCCGATCCATCTCGAACTGATATTCTATCTTTGATGATGGCTGCTCGTGATGAGGCGGGAGAGCCAATGACAGATTTGGAATTACGTGATGAACTGATGACTCTATTAGTGGCAGGTCACGAAACTACTGCAACTTCCTTATCATGGGCGCTGTACTGGATTCATCATCAGCCGCAGGTGCGGGAAAAACTGCTGCAAGAACTAGATAAGTTAGGTGAACAACCAGATGCAAATGCCATTTTCCGATTGCCTTATTTGAATGCTGTCTGTTCTGAAACCCTACGCCTTTACCCAGTAGCGGTATCGGGACTAAATCGATTGGTCAAATCACCGCTACAAATTGGGGAATACAACTTTGAGCCTGGTACTTTGCTCATTCCCTCTATTTATTTGACCCATCATCGAGAAGATTTATATCCAGAGTCGAAGCAATTTAAGCCAGAGCGTTTTCTGGAACGGCAATTTTCTCCTTATGAGTATTTACCCTTTGGTGGCGGGAACCGTCGCTGTATTGGCATGGCATTTGCCTTGTTTGAGATGAAACTGGTGTTGGCAAAAGTGCTGTCTCACTGGGAGATGGAACTGGCTGATAGCAAACCAGTGCAGCCAGTACGTAAGGGTTTGCTATTTAGCCCAGCAGGTGGTGTGAAGATGGTGGTGAAGGGGAGACGCCAGCAAAATCAGGTAGTTCGAGAAACTAGTTTTGTTTAGAAAGTTTGAGAATGCGATCGCCAGGGAGGCATTTACCATGAAAGATGTTGCAAGTCTAGTAGATGAAATTATTACAGGAAAAGGTTATATCCTGATTCCTGAAGTGTTAAATCCAACACAGGCATTGGAAGCGCGATCGCTTGTTCTCCAACTAGCCGAGAAGGAGAAACTGCAAGGAAAAGTTTTGCTTGACGACCAAAGAGAACGAGTCTATGGCTTAGTCTACAAAGGCGAAATCTTCGAGTTGATGGTGCAGCATCCAACAGTGATTACAGTCATTGAAGCCATTTTGGGTAGTGATGTGACTCTTGGTGGTTTCTCGGCTCATATCCTCAACTCTGGTGCAACAAATATGGGGGTACACGTAGACTATCCTTATTGGACTATGAAGCCGCCATTTCCAGCTTATCCTGTAATGGAGATTCAAGTAATTTGGATGGTTGAAGATTTCACACAGGAGAATGGTGCCCCTGTTTTCGCTCCAGATAGTCAGAAGCTTTGCAGCCCACCTGACTTAGTGCAATTTTCAAAAACGGGTGAAAAGGTAACTGGCAAGGCTGGTTCTGTGGTGATTTCCCACGGTCTTTGTTGGCATGATACCTCTGTTAATTCTAGTGACCAACCAAGAGTGTCAATCCTTGGTAACTATGCTCCTAAGTATGTTCGTCCCCTTGAAAACCCGTTGCATGATATGCAGCAGGAAGTTTTAGATCGTGCCAGTCCAAAGCTTAAACAGCTACTTGGGTACGAATTTAAGTCAGCCCTTTATAAGGATGTCAAAAGAATCCGTGCCGGAAATTGGAACGACTAGTACCGCAAGGCGGAATTAAAAATTAAAAATTAAAAATTAAAAATGAATACAACGTAAGCGTTTCATTGATTTGGAATGGGTGGTTTATTTCCGCCGTGCTGTACTAGTCAAAAAAAATGCTGAAAATCTCTTAAAAGTTGTTTTAGACATTTCCTAAGAAACAACAGGCTTCCCTGTAGATACGGCCTGTTCCACAATATCAATGGCTCGACTCACGCCACCGTTTCGCTGAATCGCCTCTTGTAACCTAACTGCATTTTTTTTATAAGAATCTTCCGTCAACACCTTTTGTACAGCATTTCGCAATTTGGGAACAGTCAAGCGAGCCAGCGGCACCAATTCACCAGCACCAGCCCAAACTATACGTGCTGCTACGCCTGGCTGGTCATTAGCAATTGGTATTGCTACCATTGGTATCCCATTGTTTAGGGACTCTAAAGTAGTATTCATACCTGCGTGGGTAATGGTGAGAGCCGCTTTTTGCAGCAATTCCAATTGGGGTGCATAACTAACAACCAGCGGATTTCCCGGCAAACTTCCCAGAGACTCTGGAGTTGCAGAACCACCTAACGAAATCACTAGTTGGGCATCCAAATCATTACAAGCTTCGGCAATAGATTTAAAAATTCCCAATAGGCGATTTTGTAAAGTCCCCATTGAGGCGTAAATCAATGGTTGTCCGGTCAATTTTTCATAAGGAAAATCAGGAAGTTCGCGACCAGTTTGACTATGATAAGGGCCTGTGAAATGGAAGCACTGAGGCAAATTTTCCCTTGGGAATTCCAATTGTGCAGGCTGTTGACTAATCTGAGCTAGTTGAGAATAGCGATCATTAGAGGTAAGCTGTGGGGGTAATTTCCACTCTTGGCGATACTGATTGATCACCTCTGTAATGGGTTTTACGGTGCGACTCAGCAATGTATAGCCGGCTCGGTTACGTAATCGCGCCCACCAAGCTGGATTGTAGCCCCAGGTTTTAAAATAAGGAGGGACGCTCGGTTCTCGATTCAGTACCACAGCGCTGCAAACTGTAATAAAAGGAATACCTAGAAATTCTGCAACAGAACCTCCCTCTGGTGAAACTTGATCTACTAAAAGTGCTTCCACACCTGCTTGCTTCACTGCTGACGGTGCATCTCTGAGCATAACAGCCGCCTGATCTTTGAGGAAGTTGACGGTATATTGCAGTGCTGCGATTCCACTCAGTTTACCTAACTGAGTCATCGATTCAGCGATCGCTCCAGTGGGAAATTCAGATTCACCAACGGCTTGGAATTCTAACTCTGCCGCTAGTGTCTTGGATTTAGCATCAAGTATACCGAATAAGGTGACGCGATGACCCCGCTTTTGAAGTTCTTTACCCAAGGGGAGCATAGTGTTGAGATGACCAGTTGTTGCTGGACAGATCAGCCCAAAATGAGTCATAGCTACTGTTTCTGTATATTTACAATGATGTATACCAGAAAACAGTTACATAGGCAAAGAAAAGAAATTTTTGCTGAGTTACAAGTGCCTACTGGATTTTTAAGAACTTATCCAAAGCTATAACTAGACTGGGATTCTCATTATTGTGTTTAAGCCAAGACAGGCTTGCCAGTAGAAACAGCCTGCTCAATAATATCAGCCGCTCGACTTACCCCCCCAGCACGAAGAGTAGCTGCTTGCAATCTCAGGGCATTCTGTTTATAAGATTCTTCTGTCAACACGCGCTTAATAGCATTCTTCAATCTGGGAACATTCAGCTTTTTGAGAGTGACAAGCTCACCCACACCTGTCCAAGCGATCCGCGCTGCTACTCCTGGCTGGTCATTGGCAACTGGAATCGCCACCATTGGCACTCCTTTTTTTAAACATTCCATTGTTGTATTCATTCCCGCATGAGTAATCATGAGGGTGGCTTTTTCCAGCACTTCTAATTGAGGTGCATACTCAACTACTAAAGGATTTCCTGCCAAGTCTGGTAATGATTCTGGTTTAGCAGAACCTCCCAGAGAAATTACTAACTGAGCATCCAAATCTTCACAAGCTGAAGCAATAGTTTCAAAAACCCAAATCAGACGATTTTGCAATGTTCCCATCGAAGCGTAAATTAACGGTTTCCCGGTCAATTTTTCATAAGGGAAAGAAACAGGTGCTCGACTAGCTGAAGTATGGTAGCTTCCAGTGAAATGGAACCAAGGAGCTAATTCTTCCCTGGGAAATTCAAACTCAGCAGGTGCATTACTTATTTGAGCCAGTGGAGAGTCACTATCTTTAAGATTAGAGTACAGGGGTAATTTCCACTCTTGACGATATTCATTAATCAAATCTTCAAGTGGTTTGATGACGCTATTAACTAACGTGTAACCTATTTCGTTGCGTAAGCGGGCCCACGCAGCTGGGCTATACTTCCAAGTTGTGAAAAAAGGAGGAATGCTAGGTTCTCGATTCAGCACCACAGCGCTACACACAGTAATGAAAGGAATTTTTAGAAACTCGGCAATTGTTCCTCCCTCTGGTGAACTTTGGTTTACTAGCAAAGCTTCTACGCCTGCTGCTTTAATTGCTGCTGGAGCCTCTTCGAGTGTCACAGATGAAACAAGCTTCAGCAGGTCAATAGTGTATCGCAACGCAGCCAATCCCCGCAGTTGACCTAACTTGGTAAAGGATTCTGCTGTTGAGCCAGGGACAAAATCTTTTTCACCAATTGCTTGAAATTCTATTCCTGCTGCCAGTACCTTAGATTGAGTATCGAGTGAGCCAAAGAAGGTGACGCGATGCCCACGTCGTTGAAGTTCCTGTCCCAAGGGAAGCATAGTGTTAAGAGGGCCGGTTGCTGCACCAGGACAGATGATACCAAAATGAGTCATGAGCAATGCCTCTACTGGATTTTCAAGAACTTATCCAAAGCAGTAACTAGGCTGGGCGGCCAACGGCGGATATTTTTTACCCAGTCAATATCCTTGTAGCGGCTATCAAGTCCATAAGCTGCTACCCAGTTGCTTTCGGCTTCACCTTGTTCTCCATTTACCCAATATGCAGCTGTGAGGGCGGCACGCACATCAGCAAATTTGGAGTATTTACGGGCGATATTTCGCATTTCGCGGATTGCTTGCTCTTTTTGACCTGTTTCATAAAGAGCGAGAGCGTAATTGGCACGGGCGAAGGCAAAATTTGGCGCTATCTCATTTGATTTTTTGTAGTCTGCGATCGCATCTTCCCATTTTCCTAAACCTGTTTTGGCATTGCCCCGATTGTTATACGCCATCGCATCATTAGGATCGAGTTCTAAGACATGATTATAATCTGCGATCGCATTTTCCCATTTTCCCATCCCTTCCAACGCCGCCCCCCGATTCAAATATGGATCGGTGACATTCGGCGCTAATTCTATCGCTTTGTTATAATCTGCGATCGCCTCTTGCAATTTATTCTGACTCACCCGCGAATTTCCCCGGTTACTCCACGCCCCGGCATTTGTCGGAAATTGCTCAATAATCTTTGTCCAGTAAGTTTCAGCCGTAGCAAAATCACCTTGATTCGTCGCTGTAAACGCTTGATTTGCCCACTCATCGCCTTGTTTTAACTGTTCTTGAGTAATGGGCTGCTGAGATTCTGCCATGACTGGTGTACCCCAGCCAAATATAAGTAACAGACTGAGAAAAATACCAATCAACTTAATCATCTGGGTTTATCTGTGTTTTTATATGGTTTAGAATCCACAATTTATTATTGTAATAACTTATTTGTTATGCAAGAGATTAGTTTATAAGTCAAGAAATTAAAGTCTTGTCCCCATAGGATAGTGCAAAAAATAAGATTTTTTTATTGCTAGTTAATATCTTGATACAGAATTAAGTTTAGTAAAAATTGATACATATAAATGGTGTTCTTATCTCTTGTTGCCACTTTGAAGAGAAAAACGCTATGCCTACTCTAAACATCAGATAAAGTTATAAATTGTGCATAGACCTATATTGATTTTCGCAGATATTACCTTCTATTTTTGGCATTTTAAGTCTTCTTGTTGCTAAAACAATTAAAAGCAAAGAGTGAAACTTAACTTTTACAAAAATGTCTGAGAAGGAATCCGAAAATGGCTGACTTCAACTTGTAGACTAATCTATACCTCCAAAGGTGAGACTAACCCTAACAATATTCGTCATTATTATAAATGGCTAAAAGTTATGAGTAACGATTCAAATTACAATCGCCAAAATCAAGAAGCTAAAACCAATAAGGGGAATGTCCTTCAGGTCGGTAGAGACTATACTCAGACCACTAATACCAAAATTAGTGTGTGGATTTCAGTCATTTTTGTTGCCATATTAGCTATTGGTGCATCTGTTATGCTTCGTCTGAATGGAAAAGTACCAGGTTTCGGAATTGATATAACACCAGAGACTTCCACACCACAATCGCCTAAGTAGTTAATTGTAATCAAAACAATAAAACGCTCTTGTCTAGTTCCACTTTTATTTAAGAGGGGTTAACAATGACTTTAGATAAACCACCTTACGAACATAATGGTTCTCAAGTTGGAAGTGCTGGAAAGAACTTAATTCAAGTTGGGCGTGATTACGTCAGATACCTAAAGTTAAATATTGATTCTGGCAATATCAGCGTTGTAATTCTAAATGGAATTGTCATTGTTTTAGTTATATTAGGAACAATTAGTGCGGCTAAATCAGTTACAAATGTAGCCCAATCTTTTAGAAGTAAAGACAATAACCCAGTAAAATTACAACCAGACTTGTCTGGGATGTGTACACCAGAAATGGCTAGGCTAAACTTGCAAATTGCACGCCAAGTTGCTGATTTAAAAAATCAAGGTGTAATCACTTCTGAATTAATATCACAGTTGCCAAGTCTTGAGGAATTGAAAGGTGAACCAGGCCCCCAAGGTCTTAAAGGCGAAACAGGCCCCCAAGGTCTTAAAGGTGAAACAGGCCCCCAAGGTCTTAAAGGTGAAACAGGCCCCCAAGGTCTTAAAGGTGAAACAGGCCCCCAAGGTCTTAAAGGCGAAACAGGCCCTCAAGGTCTTAAAGGCGAAACAGGCCCCCAAGGTCTTAAAGGCGAAACAGGCCCCCAAGGTCTTAAAGGCGAAACAGGCCCCCAAGGTCTTAAAGGTGAAACGCAAGATTTAGCTAATGTGAGAGAGTTGTTAGGAAACTTGAGGGCGGAAGTATCAACCTTAAAGACACAAAACAATACACTTAAGAATCAATTAGCATCCTTAAGAAAAACCGCTTCCCCTAATCCCCCTAATCCTTCTCCCATACCGCAGTAATTCACTTGGTATCAAGTTTAATAGTTTCAAAGCAACGATAACTGTTCATTAGGCGGCGTAAACCCCAAATGTTTATATGCTGCCTTAGTCGCCATCCTTCCACGATGAGTCCGAGTTAAATACCCAATCTGCATGAGGTAAGGTTCGTACACCTCTTCAATTGTTTGGGTATCTTCACCCGTTGCTGCTGCCATTGTTTCCAAACCCACTGGTCCACCGTTAAATTGTTCAATTATTACACTCAGCATCTGGCGGTCTGTCCAATCTAAACCGCAAGGATCTACTTGGAATAGTTGCAATGCTTCAGATGCTATGCTTTCATTAATATCCCCAGATTCTTTAACTTCAGCATAATCACGTACTCGCTTAAGTAGCCTATTCGCAATCCGTGGCGTTCCGCGTGACCGACGGGCAATTTCTGTGGCACCAGCTTCTGTAACAGGGGTTTTGAGTAATTGAGCGGTTCGCAGTACAATTTTAGTCAGTTCATCAACTTCGTAAAATCGGAGTTTTTGAATTAAGCCGAAGCGATCGCGCAGTGGCGAAGTTAAAGCACCCACACGGGTTGTAGCTCCCACTAAGGTAAACTTTGACAGCGGTAAACTTCTAATCCGAGCGCTGGAACCCTTACCAATAGTAATATCTAAGCGATAATCTTCCATCGCCGGATAGAGAATTTCCTCCGTCATCCGCGAGAGGCGATGAATTTCATCCACAAATAAAATATCCCCAGGCTTAAGGTTCACCAATAGCCCAACAATATCTCGTGGACGTTCTAGGGCTGGCGCACTGGTAATTTTGTAATTTACCCCCATTTCCGATGCTAAAATCATTGCCATTGTGGTTTTGCCCAATCCCGGCGGCCCATAAAGCAGCAAATGATCCAGCACCTCACCACGAGACTTGGCTGCTTTGATGGCAATATCTAGCACATCCTTTAAATCTTTTTGCCCAATATAATCGGCAAATCGGTGCGGTCGAATTCCTTCTTCCTGCTGTTCTTGTTCATCAATAGCGGCTTCAGGCTTCAAAATATTTTCTGTGGATGGTGCTTTCGCGGACTCCCGACGCTGCTTTGGTTCTCCGTTGGGTTCTGGAGGCTGTTTTTTCGAGGAGATTATCGCCATAATTCAGCTATCTACTTTTAAGGGGACTAGGGACTGGCGGAGGCGGGGGGAGCAGAGGGAAAAAGAATTACCAATGCCCCATCTTGCAATACGTGCTTAAAACAAGGGGTGTAAAAATTTTCGTTTGGAAATACCCGCGCCAATTTAAAATTTAAATTCCGGTCAATTACCCAGAAGTACAAAAGTTATTATGTTATCTAAAAGAATCTTACCGTGCTTAGATGTGAAGGCGGGACGGGTTGTAAAAGGAGTTAACTTTGTAAATCTCCAAGATGCAGGCGATCCGGTAGAGCTAGCCAAGGTTTACAATGAAGCCGGTGCGGATGAGTTAGTATTTCTGGATATTACAGCTACTCATGAAGATCGAGCTACTATTTTAGATGTGGTCTACCGGACTGCTGAACAGGTGTTTATTCCATTGACTGTGGGTGGTGGCATTCAATCCTTAGAAAATGTTAAAGCTTTGTTACGAGCGGGCGCAGATAAGGTTAGTATTAATTCTGCGGCGGTGCGTGATCCAGACTTGATTAATAGAGCAAGCGATCGCTTTGGTAATCAGTGCATAGTTGTTGCAATTGATGCCAGACGCAGAAATAACCCGGAGAATCCAGGTTGGGATGTGTATGTGCGGGGTGGCAGGGAAAATACAGGCTTAGATGCTCTACTGTGGGCACAAGAAGTTGAAAAACGGGGGGCCGGTGAACTGCTAGTAACAAGTATGGATGCTGATGGAACCCAAGCCGGGTATGACATTGAGATCACACGGGCAATTGCCAATTCTGTAGAAATTCCAGTCATTGCTTCTGGTGGTGCAGGTAATTGTGAACATATTTACACAGCCCTAACTGAAGGCAAAGCTGAAGCAGCATTACTCGCATCATTGTTACATTACGGTCAATTAAGCGTAGCAGAAATCAAAAATTATTTGCGCGATCGCAACGTGCCAGTAAGAACATTCTCCTAATCTATTATTTACTGTTTAATGACATCTATCTATGGTTAGACACACTTCCCTGAAAGGGTGTTAATATTATTTTACAAGTATTAACAAATATTAAAAAATATGTTGCTTCCTATTTTACTCTTTGATGTTGCCCTGGTGGCGTGGTCGCTGCACTTAATGGAAAAAGCTTACGAGAGTAAAGAATTTTCTCTAATGTTGGCTGGTACATTGGTTGCTCTGGCTGCTGCTGCCATGTTAGTGGTTTACTTTTTGATGGGGCACTGTATGACCTATTTGTTGCAAGTGTCGTTGTGAGTGCCCAGTGGTTGAGGAGATATTAAAAATTTAGTTTCTACAAGAAGCTTGACAAAGTACCAATAATTAAGCCATTATGTATAATGGATTTTAAGGGGTTATAGCGCAGTTGGTAGCGCACCTCAATGGCATTGAGGGGGTCAGCGGTTCGAATCCGCTTAGCTCCATTCGTCAGACTTTAAACCTCTCCATTAATGGAGAGGTTTAGGATGATTTTTCAGAAGGTTTTTATTTACTGTCTACCTAGCCAGTCTCGCAAGTTGGAATGATAGAGACTGTAATGGGTTTCTGAGGCGATTCGTTTTTGCTGTAAGAACTCTAGCCAATTTTCTAGCACTTCTTCAACTTCATAATCATCAGTATCAATGATTTGTGCGATGCCTGCGGTGATCAGTGAGCTAAGTCTTACTCCTTCGAGAAGCAAGCTAGCAAGAGGGTCTCGTAGAGAAGTGCGGGCTGCGCCAACGCTTCCGCTGATATCGCTTGTTGCCGAACTGCGGCAATATTAACCTTGCAACCATATCAACAAGTAGAAACCTCATAGATGCTTGGACACTAAAGATAGCCATCTATGGTATAGAAATGTATAGAATCTTGTAAAGATATAAAATATAGTTCTTAAATGCACACATTTCTAGCTTCTTCCTCAATGCAGCTGTCTGTACCACCAAATCACTTTCAGCCAATGAAGATTGTCGCACTGGGGGACAGCTTAATTTATGGATTCGGTGATCCGGAAAAAGGAGGATGGATTGAGCAACTACGGCGATGGTGGATGTTGCCGGATAGTGCCGGTCATGTTCTTTATAATTTAGGGGTAAGAGGCGATCGCACGCAACAAGTAGCACAAAGGCTAGAAGTTGAGTTCCGCCACCGGGGTGAACTGCGAAATCGTGTCCCCGACTTGATTATTTTATCAGTAGGCGTGAATGACTCAGCGCGGTTGGCGCGTCCTGATGGCCGAAGTTACACAGATTTTACATTGTTTGAAAAGGAAATTGCTTCTCTGCTAGATTTAGCACAACAACTATGTCCTGTATTATTTGTGGGCATGGTGCCAGTGGATGAAGCCAAGATGCCATTTTTAGATTGTTTTTATTATAATCATGCCGATCAGTACCGCTACAAAGAAGCAACTCGAATTGCTTGTACCAAACGGCAGATTCCCTATTTAGATATTTTTGAGAAATGGATGGAACGCGGTGAAAATTGGCGGCTTAAACGTTTGAGTGAAGATGGTCTTCATCCTAATACACTAGGTTACCAAGCTTTGCTAGAAGATGTGATCAATTGGGATGCGATTGCAACTTACCATTCTAAATTTGATTACCACCTTAAACCATCGTAATCAGATAAATATGTTGATGCTTAGGGCTAACCTAATATTCTCATGTTTCCCATCCTTGCAAAAAGCACTACAATAGTGCTGAATTTTTAAATCCATCTTTTTCCTATTTTTTATTCAGCACTTTTATGACACCAACTTTATTAGGTCGTTGGCAAACTCGATTATTATTACTTGCAACGGTGGGCGTACTTGTGTCTTTGCCCTTTGTAATTGGTTTGATTGGTTCTAGTCCTAACTCGGTTTATTTTTGGATACTTGGTTATGTCGCCATCTTTGGCTTAGGTTGGGATGTGCTTTATAACTATCTCCAAAAATCGCGCTGGGATAGGGATTGGCCCGCAGCTTATCAACTCTTAGCTGGTATATGGGAGTTAGTGTTTGTGTTTTTTGGAATAAAACTGTTTGGCTTCTTAGCAATACCTTTACCTAAAGAAGAACTTTCGCCAGCAGCTTTCCTATTGCACTATAGCGTCGTGTGGCTAGCAGTTTTTATTAGTTCACAAAGCCTGATGCGAATTATCTTTCCCCGTTGGCGTTTCCGGGGTGGAGAGTGGTTGTAAAACCTCAAATTATCGAAATCTTCAATCTGTTTTCATTTAGTTAGTTACAGCCTTTTTGATCTATTTGAACCGTAATTACCTGGAGGGGTGCACAGATGTGCGCCCCTAATATATGGTTGAATTACCTGAAAATCGCTGTAATCAAAAATCAACAATTAAATCGCAAATTAAAAAAATCATATATGGCGGTTTTAGTTTGGATGCAATATGTTGTATTGACGTACAGCTATGTGTGTCGCTATGAACATTGGTTGGGAGTTGAATCCCGATCAAAATTGTCCTAGTAAAGAGTCCCTAATTCACAATCCCTATTTCAATGCAGAGACGCAAATTAAGGAAGTGCAATGTCAAATTTTGATCTGGTTATTCAGCTATTTCTGCAACTCACAGTTATTTTAGTCACTTGTCGCATCGTCACGATTTTAGGACGCCGCTATCTTGGTCAAACCGATGTTGTTTGCGAAATGATTGCAGGTGTAATGCTAGGCCCATCACTTTTAGGATTGATTGCACCGGATTTTCAGCAATGGCTGTTTCCTAAGCTTCCCATTATCACTGCTGTAGGACTGAAGATACCCAATCCATCAATGTCAATTTTATATGCTATTAGCCAGATTGGGTTGGCAATTTATATGTTTTTAATTGGTTTAGAGTTCAATACCAAACTCTTAAAACATCATATCAAAAGTGCAAGTTTGCTATCTGCTGCCGGGATTATCACTCCTTTTATTTTAGGAGCGATCGCATCTTTTTGGTTTTATCACAATGGCGATTTCTTTCAACCAAAAGTAACGTCTTGGTCAGCCGCTTTGTATCTAGGCGCTTCGATGACAATTACGGCTTTTCCGATGTTAGCTCGCATTCTTTACGAACGCGGTCTTGCACAAACCCGCTTCGGTACTTTGGCTTTAGGTGCAGCATCGGTAGATGATGCAGTTGCTTGGTGTTTGCTAGCGATCGTACTTGCTAGTGTGAAAAATTCTCTGAGCATCGCCATATTAGCAATTGGTGGTGGCATTTGCTACGTGCTATTTGCAATTTTTCTCGGTCAACCTCTACTGAGAGCGTTCACACGCATGACAAAACGCGATGCAGGCGTGAACAGACAAAGCCTGACTTTAATGTTGATAATTTTGATGTTTTGTGCATGGTTTACTGATGTCACAGGTATCTATGCAATATTCGGTGCTTTTGTGCTGGGAGCAGTAACTCCACGCGGAGAATTTGCCCAACAAATTCGCCAATATACTGAGTTTTTAACTACTTCTTTTTTGCTACCGATATTTTTTGTGTTCTCTGGACTCAACACTCAAATTGGATTAGTAAACACACCTACTTTGTGGGGAATTACGCTCTTAATTATTGCGATCGCAATTCTTGGCAAAGGTATTGCTTGTATGTTGGCTGCAAAATTAGCCGGGGAAAATTGGCGCGAATCTGCAACTATCGGTGCTCTGATGAATGCTCGTGGTTTGATGGAATTAATCATCCTCAATATTGGTCTGGAGCAAGGCATAATCACCCCAACTTTATTCACTATCATGGTTATTATGGCAGTCATCACTACCCTTATGGCATCACCACTGGTTAGCTTTTTGTTGCACGGTACAAGCTATGAGAAAACTTCCACTTAAGCAAATTTAAAGATAAAATTAATTACCTAAAAATTGGGGAAAATTATCTGCTTTGATTCAGGCTATAAACGCTAAATTGTTTGTATTGCCGTTTAAGCGCTATTAGAAACTGACTGCCTATCACCTAACTTTTTTGATATTGGTCATTGTGAACATATTCTAGATGTAGCTCCTAAAATCATCAAAATTCATGTTTCATTGCTGCAACTGCATCGTAACAGCAATTGACATGAGAAGAAAGTACAAATTACCCTTGAGCGTATCTAACAAATTTGACATTTTCCAGTCTTTTAAAGAATTATCTTAGACAAACCAGATAGTTAATTTTGAGGAAACCATGCACATAGTTATTCTCGTTCTGGTTGAGGTGCTGATTGTTATTGGACTTTCACGACTAGTAGGGTTAGCATTCCGTTCCATTAAGCAACCACTGGTAATTGGTGAGATTGTCGCCGGGATTATGCTTGGCCCATCTTTATTTGGTTTAGTTGCTCCCGATATAGCAGTTACCTTGTTTCCACCAGAAACTATTCCTTTTCTAAATGTTTTATCTCAGGTGGGACTAATATTTTTTATGTTTCTAATTGGGCTAGAACTAAATCCAAAATACCTCAATAGTCAGTTAGAAGTAGCTGTTTTAACTTCTCATGTCAGCATTTTGGTGCCGTTTTCTTTAGGAACATTGCTAGCGGTGATCCTTTATCCCCTAGTTTCCAATGCAAGTGTATCCTTCACCGCCTTCGCCTTGTTTTTGGGAGCAGCGATGTCGATTACTGCCTTTCCAGTGTTGGCGCGAATCATTACTGAAAACAATTTACAAGGAACGCGTTTAGGAACATTGGCGTTAACTTGTGCAGCAGTGGATGATGTCACCGCTTGGTGTCTATTAGCAGTAGCGATCGCAGTAGCTAGAACTGGTGACTTTGCTGGTGCGATACCCACAATTATTGCCAGCATATTTTACATCGGCTTGATGTTGACGGCCGGTCGTTGGTTCCTGCAACGCCTTGCCAAACACTACCTTCGTGCGGGACGACTCAGCCAATTGCTGCTAGCTGGAATTTATATGGCAGTAGTTGCGTCTGCACTAATTACCGAACTAATTGGTATTCACTTAATTTTTGGGGCATTTTTACTGGGAGCAGCCATGCCCAAAAATGAAGATTTAGTGCGGGAATTGGCAGTAAAAACCGAAGATTTTGTTTTGATATTCTTGCTACCAATATTTTTTGCCTACAGTGGTTTACGGACGCAGATTGGCTTGCTCAATCGTCCCGAATTGTGGCTTTTATGTGCGTTGGTTTTAGGAGTGGCGATCGCAGGCAAATATGTTGGTACTTATGTAGCGGCCCGTGTCAGTGGCATTAGTAAACGGGAAGCCTCGGCACTCGGTTGGTTAATGAATACTCGCGGCTTGACCGAACTGATAGTACTAAACATTGGTCTAGAGTTAGGGGTAATTTCCCCCTTAATATTTACCATGCTGGTAATTATGGCATTGGTAACTACATTCATGACCTCGCCACTGCTGGAATGGACATATCCGAAGAAGCTGATCAGGTTAGATGTCATCGAACCGGAATTGGAAGCAGAAACAGGTATAGACACCTCTGCTGAAAGTGAAGCTTACCCTCATCCTTACCGGATTTTGGTGCCAGTGGCTAATCCAAGTACCCAAAAAGGTTTAGTACAGTTGGCAGTAGCGTTGGCGCAGCCCGCCGTAGGTATCGCTCTTAATTACCGATATCCTGCCATTGTTAACCCTCTTAGCCTGATTGAATTTGAAGAAGACTATGCCTTTGAAAGTACCCCAGTTGAAGCAGACCGATTAATCGCCCAGCGCCGCCAGCAGCTAGAAGAATTAATTAATACTCTAGAACCGCCAGAAACTCGTTCTTATGTGCATCCTATCGTTCGGATATCCAGCAATGTTGCTCGCGAAACAGCACAGATTGCCACATTAGAACAAGCTGATTTAATTCTTGTGGGCTGGCATCGGCCAGCTTTTAGTAGTAATCGTTTAGGTGGACGAGTTGGACAAATGCTTACCACTGCACCAGTGGATGTAGCAGTGTTTGTAGATAAAGGCAAAGACCGATTAGAAAGTTTATTAGTACCTTATTCTGCAAATATCCATGATGATTTAGCACTAATACTAGCTCTGAGACTGCTAATCAATCGTGAAACTTGTATGTTGCAGATATTACAGATAGTAGCAAATCATGCCAACGAAGAATTGAGTTACGAACTCCACACGATGATGGAACAATTGCCCACCAGTGTACGCGATCGCATTGAAATCAAAATTATCGAAGCCCCAGAACCAATTCAAGCAGTAATTCAAGCCTCACAAGGTGTTGACCTAACTATTGCTGGCACCAGCCGCGCTTGGGGTATCGAGCGCCAAACCTTGGGAAGATATACAGATCAACTAGCTATCCAATGTCGTTCTTCCTTGCTGATTACTCGCCGCTACAGTCAAGTCACCGCTCACTTAGCCTCTATGCTTCCTGAGGTTAGTAGTCAAGAGCCAACATTGAGGAGTTGAGATTATGAATCATTTCAACTTCAAATCTTTAGCTTTTTACGGAGTAGCTATAAGTTCAGTGCTACTGTTGTTTAAAACTGTAACCGTCTACGGGGAAAACAATCTCAAGGCTCCTCCTCCAATTAACGGTCGGTATCGTCTAACCCTGGCAGAGAATTTGCCTAACTGTGAAAAATCGGATACTCTGACGTTAAACATTCAGCAGTCGGGTATTTACTTAAATGCCTCTGTATTACCGGCAAACGCTAACCCGAATACTGACGAAAAGCACTCTCTGGCAGGTATCTTCAGAAATCAACAATTAAATTTATCTGGGAAAGTTGGTAGATCAATCCTTTGTAATATTCCTCGCCCCCAAAATGATCCTCTAAACTCAGTCGCAATTCAAATGCAACTTGTGGATAAAGGTAATATGACAGGTCAATTAACCGTAAATGGCATTCCACAAACTCTGAAATTTACTGCTGTACCCCAAAAAGCTCAGGAAAAATCTCAGAAGTTAAACAGTCATTGAACTGGAGAGTGAGGACTGGAAACTAGGGGAGAGGGATTTAAAGCGCGAAGTAAACAGCAATGTGAGTGCATTGTATGGGTTTTATGGAGCAGATAAAAAGAATGAATCAGGGACTAAAGACTAGACAATTTTGCCAATGGGGTAAGCAGCTATTTAGCGTCAGTATATTAGGCTTTTATGCAGCGATCGCCCTCGAAACTTGCACTACTGCTGCTACACCAGTGGCAAAGCTAGATAATTGGCGTTTTTCCCCGAAGACACAGCAACTTGAAATCACCCTCTCAAGAGGCACAACCCCTCGTTATTTTTACTTAGCCCAACCCTCTCGTCTGGTTGTAGATTTACCGAATACTAAGTTGGGCAAAGTTACCACGCAACAAAATTATTCTGGAGCAATTAAAAGCATTCGCGTTTCTCAACTAAATGAGAACGACACACGCATTGTCCTAGATTTAGCGCCAGGGACTGTTTTTAATCCTAAACAGGTACAACTGCAACCCCTTTCCCGAAAAAACTCCACTCGCTGGGTATTACGTCCGGTTATTTCTGGTAAAACTACTGCCGTGAAACCAGGAAACTCCCCACCTTCACCCAAGAAACAACCTCAAACACTCCAAAAGCTTCCTACTAACGTACCCGTAACTACTACTAATCTACAAGCGCCCTTACTCACAGTTCCGCCTCCATCCAATGAACTGCCCTCAACAATTACTAATAACTCAGGACAGCCTTTTGTCACTGTTCCTCCCCTAACTCCCAATACACCTTCTCAAGAACCTGGTTTGATTCTTCCCCCTCCGTCTTTCCCAAATCAAACCGGCAACTTGAATAGCATTCCTCCTTTCGGTATGTCGGAATTTCCAGTTCCAACAATCCCAAATGTTCCAAATCCCCAGGTGATAGAGTTTGGTCAACCCCTACCTAAAAATAGATAGTGGAGAGTGGGGAGTAGGGAGTGGGAGGATGAGGGAGCAGGGAAAGCGGGGGAGGCAGGGGGAGATGAGGGGGACAAGGGGGACAAGGGAGAATTATTGAACAAATTTCTTCCTTGTCTCCCCCCTCTTCCTTGTCTTTTGCTAATGCCCCATTCCCAATTCTAAAATCTGTCAGTTTCCTGAGGAGTTCCAACTGCTCCAGGTTGAGCAGTAAAGAAGTTTTGAGCAGCTTCATTCTGATATATACACCTAATATCAGGTTGGCCACTGTCCAAGTTACCTGTGAATCCAAAGGTATTCAGGCGATTTTTGCAATCTCTTACCTGATCGGATGTCACCAACTTGCGGTTCTCTAAAAGCGCCCAGTTATTTTGTCGGATTACGCATCCAGGACGCATACTCGGCTGGGAAACATAAACATTAAAGGGGTTGAGAGTGACAAACAGTCTAGCGTCCATCACCATCGCGCTGGCTCCGTACTGCACGCAAATTTCAGGATTCGGTGCTTTGGTGTCAATGAATTCACGAGAAGCCACATTTGATGGAGCCAACGTGGTTGTAGAACTAAAAGCAATGCCAATCCCAATTCCCAAAATCAACACCCCTCCCATAATTGCGATGGTGAAGAGGTTAAACATTGGGGATTGGAAAATAGAGGGTTTAGAAGTAGTAGCCGATCTACCAGTAGGTTTACGTCTCATTTTTGCTTAATCACCTTCACGCCGATTTGGAAGGGAGTGGTCTAAAGTTATCTCCCTATTTCAGTATGCCTATTCTTGATTGTAATTGTCTGCAAGTTTTTGGGCAGTATTCTTCTTAAATGATAAAAATAAGAACTTATTTAGATATCTCGACAGAATTTCAACCTTGTCGGTTATTGTTTCCATCTTGAATAATTGGTGAGTATTTTTATTTATTTGCCGATTAAGGAATTGTTATTACTGTTGTGCTGATTCACATAAAAATTACAGAGTAACTGTCTTTAAACTTCTATATTTTATTAACCAATCATAGCATATTTTTGAGATCTCTCAGATAGTCTTGATTCAATTTGCACAAATGATGCAGTCAGAATCCTTGAATTATCTAGCTTTTTGTTTGTAAGTTTGCGGAAATTATGACCGGAGGAAACCTGTGATTATAAATTTCTTAACCAAATTTTTCGTATTCTTATTAGAAATTTTGGTTACCCCTAGTAATTGATATGTTAAACAATGTAACTTAAAATTTAAGAAAGTTTTAATAACTAATTAGAAGCAAGTGGGATCTCAAAGAGCGTTATTTTCAAGCAAGAAGTTTAAAACTTCGCAACTTAAACTTTTTCTAGCTGATAGTCTGACTATTTTTTGGGGAGATTGGTTAGATTTACGTGTCAGAATCGTGCAAGTTGCTGCATCAGGATTAATATCCCCACTGATATATATTTTAGCTTTTGGCTTGGGTTTAGGTAGTTCCATCAAACCTGGTTCGGGGATTAGTGGTAACTATAACAACTATTTAGAATTTATATTACCGGGGATGGTGGCGCTATCGTCGATGACGATTAGCTTTGGTGGAACGACATTTTCCATTTGTGGAGACAGACTATTTACCAAAACCTTCGAGGAATTGTTGTTAACTCCCATACATCCCTTAGCGTTGCATATCGGAAAAATGCTGGCGGGAGTAGTGCGGGGGTTGATGACATCTGGTTCCGTGATTTTGGTAGCGGTGCTGCTTACTGGAAACTGGAATTTTCTCAACCCACTATTTTTACTGTTGGTGGTGCTGAATTGTTCAGTATTTGCTGGGTTAGGGGTGATTGTGGGGTTGAGTGTGCGATCGCTCGAATCAGTTGGACTCTACAACAACTTTATAATTATCCCCATGTCTTTCTTAGGGGCAACCTTCTTTGACCCTGGGACATTACCACCAGCGCTCAAAGTCGTAGTTTACCTGTTACCACTAACCTACGCCAGCATCGGACTGCGTGCAGCAGCCCATTTACCCTTGTCTCAGTTTCCTTGGTACAGCATACCGATTTTGCTGGTGATAGCGATCGCTCTTTCTTTGTGGGGTGGTTATAAATTCGCTCACCAACAAGATTAAAGTCTTGATTACAACTTGTGCTTGAAATGCTGATTGAATTGAGTCATTAGTCATTTGCTCATGACTAATGACTAATTACAAAGGACTAACTAGCTAACAGAGTTTTTTCTAGAGAAGTCCAACGGAAGGCGCGATCGCCACCTCTCTCAATCACTACTCTCACTCGTGGTTCTAGCTGAGGCAAATTCGTTAAATACTCAAGTTCCTCATTGGAAAGAATATGCCCTTCAATAATCCACAAAACCAGCCCCTTTGACTTTGGTGGTAGCTGTTCTAGATGAGAATTGATAATTGGCGGCAAATAGTACACATGACCTACTGCGGCACCGCTACCAGTGCTTTTTTTACCAAGATGAGGAGGTCTGACTCCATGAATTCTTGTGAGATACGCAGCTACGTCGCCCAGTCCCCTGGCGGTAATGTGAAGGGTGGTATAACCAGCTGCCCGTAGTCGGCGCTGATATCGACCTTCATAACCTCCTTCCAGAGGTACATACACTCCAAGAGCGCCAAATTTTTCCAGATCGCGGATTAAACCGTTGCCAGTGGTAATTAGTGCCATAGATTTTCGTCTTATCCCACTTAGATATTTCTATTATTTACCCTGAACCGAGAGATTAAAAGCATTTTCTTTGGGCATTGAGCGTTGGGTATTGAGTATGCTTATTCTCCTTGTCCCCCTTGTCCCTCTCATCTCCCGTGCTTCTTCCCCACTCCCCAAAAATAACTCTATAAATTACTGGACAAACATAAATAAATAATTTATATTATTAGATTGTGACCAAACACGCAAATTAGGCTGCATTCTTACTGTCATTCTGAGGTAGTGTTAGCATCAAAAGCTGATAACTCAATCCAAATTGGATAATATAACTCAGATTGATCATAGACTGGTAAACTAAGAAAGCTTTCAGGTCAACATTGGAGCTTATGGACGAAGAATCAAAGCCAATCCAAAGCTCCAGGGTACACTTACTCCTGTGCCTCTGAAAAAGCAGGCAAAATCTTAAACAATAGTTTAAGGTGTTTAAGGAAGTAAAAACTGAGCAGCAATGTTGGTTTCATGGCATTACGTCAGTCTCAGTTAACGGATACTGAGCGGTAAAAACCGCTTAAGTCCAACTGCAACAGGGCAGTAGCCAATCTCCGGGAAGCCGCCTTATGGGCGTCTAAAAATCGGAAAAACCCGCCGACAGCGCTGCCTCCAGAAAGTGCCAGAGCAATTGCTTGGACGAAAGCATTGCTGCACACAGCTTAAAGCTGTAGCGCCTTGCATTGATTCCAGAAGTTACTCCTTCCCAATGGGAAGGGACTTGTGGCTGTTCTGGTGATCTAGTGAGTGAAGCTAAACAGATTCACCAAGCAGTACGGACACGGTTTGTTGTGTCCGAAAGCATTTGGAGCGGTTTATTTAAATCATTCCAAATTTCGCAGGCTAACCCAGCCTAAACTGATGCGTACAAAACGTGTCCTCTAGAGTTCAATTCCAAGGTCAGCAAGTAGAAAGGAGAACCAGTTACTGTGTCTGTAGGTATTCTCGGCACCAAGCTGGGCATGACCCAAATATTTGACGAAGCAGGAGTAGCTATTCCTGTGACTGTCATTCAAGCAGGGCCATGCACCGTTACACAAGTTAAAACGAAACAAACCGATGGTTACTTTGCCATTCAAGTTGGTTTTGGCGAAGTTAAACCAAAGGCACTGAACAGACCACTATTGGGTCATTTGGCTAAATCATCTGCTCCAGCATTACGTCACCTAAATGAATATCACACCGATAGTTCTGGTGATTATGCTTTAGGTCAACAGATTAAAGCAGATATTTTTAGTGCAGGTCAAATTGTCGATGTAGTCGGCACAAGCATCGGTCGCGGCTTCGCGGGTAACCAGAAGCGCAACAACTTTGGTCGTGGGCCCATGTCACACGGTTCCAAAAACCACAGAGCACCGGGTTCTATTGGTGCTGGTACAACACCAGGTCGTGTCTATCCAGGTAAGCGGATGGCAGGGCGTCTAGGTGGGAAACGTATCACAATCCGCAAACTGACCATAGTGCGAGTTGATGCAGAACGCAACTTATTGCTAATTAAGGGAGCTATTCCTGGTAAACCGGGTGCTCTAGTAAGTGTTGTGCCTGCAAAAGTAGTGGGATAGTCAAAAGTCATTAGTCAAACGTCATTAGTCATTAGTCATTGGCTAAGGACAAATGGCAAAAGACAAATGACAAATGACAAATGACAAAGGACAAATAACTAAAGATGGTTGAAAGCGTAGTTAAAAATTGGCAAGGAGAACAGGTCGGCGAGACGACCTTCGAGTTGCGCGTTGCCAAGGAAGAAACAGCGTCTCATATTGTGCACCGCGCCCTAGTACGGCAATTGACTAATGCTCGTCAAGGAAATGCCAGTACAAAAACTCGTTCAGAAGTCAGAGGCGGTGGCCGTAAACCTTGGAGACAAAAAGGTACTGGTCGCGCTCGTGCAGGGTCTATTCGTTCACCACTTTGGCGTGGTGGTGGTGTGATCTTTGGACCAAAGCCCAGAGACTTTAACCTGAAGTTGAACCGCAAAGAGCGACGTTTAGCACTGCGGACAGCATTTGTCAGCCGCATTGAAGACTTAATAGTAGTAGAAGAATTTAGCACCGAGCTATCTCGCCCTAAAACTAAAGAATTAGTGGCAGCACTTGCCCGTTGGGGAGTAGTACCAGAAAGCAAGTCACTGTTAATTTTGTCTGAAATTGCGGATACAGATAACATTTATTTGTCAGCCCGCAACATTGAAAATTTAAAACTAATTGCAGCCGACCAGCTAAATGTTTTTGATTTACTGCACGCTGACAAGATTGTAGTTACGGCATCAGCCCTAGAAAAAATTCAGGAGGTCTACAGTGCCTAGCTTTGACCCCCGTGACCTTGCCGACTTAGTACGTCGCCCAATCGTCACCGAGAAAGCGACCATCCTAATGGAACAAAATAAGTACACCTTTGAAGTAATTCCAAAGGCATCTAAGCCAGAAATAAAGGCTGCGATCGAAGACTTATTTCAGGTCAAGGTTGTAAAAGTCAACACCACCCTACCACCGCGTAAAAAGCGGCGCGTTGGTAAATTTATTGGTTATAAGCCCCAATATAAGCGAGCCATTGTTACCGTCGCACCTGGGGATGAAGACAAGATTAGACAAGTCCTATTCCCAGAAGTCTAAAAAAGTTGTGAGTTAGGAGTTATGAGTTACTGAACTCAAAACTCAAAACTCAGCACTCAGCACGGGCTAAACGCCCCGCTAACGCTATCAGCACTCAGCACTTAAAAATATGGGTACTCGTTCTTATCGCCCTTATACCCCCAGCACTCGCCAAGTTACAATTTCTGACTTTGCGGAAATTACAAAAACTGAGCCAGAAAAATCCTTAACGACCTCAAAGCATCGCGCCAAAGGTCGGAATAATACTGGACGGATTACTAGTCGTCGCCGGGGTGGCGGACACAAACAACTTTACCGGATCATTGATTTTAAAAGGGATAAACACAATATTCCTGCCAAAGTCGCAGCAATTGAATACGATCCTAACCGCAATGCCCGAATTGCCCTTTTGTATTACCAAGATGGCGAAAAGCGGTACATCCTCCATCCCAACGGGTTAAAAGTTGGAACAATAATTATTTCTGGGCCTGAAGCTCCCTTTGAAGATGGTAATGCTTTGCCTCTCTCGAAGATTCCCTTGGGTACTGGTGTTCACAACGTAGAACTGACCCCTGGTAAAGGTGGTCAAATCGTGCGTGCTGCTGGTGCTAGCGCTCAAGTTGTGGCAAAAGAAGGTAATTATGTCACTCTCAAGTTGCCTTCAGGAGAAGTCCGCTTGATTCGACGCGAGTGCTACGCCACCATTGGACAAGTAGGCAACACCGATGCCAGAAACCTGAGTGCAGGTAAAGCAGGACGAAATCGCTGGAAAGGTCGTCGTCCTAAAGTTAGAGGTAGCGTCATGAACCCAGTGGATCACCCACATGGTGGTGGTGAGGGTAGGGCACCTATCGGTAGATCAGGACCTGTTACACCTTGGGGTAAACCCACATTGGGCGCGAAGACACGCAATCGTAAGAAACTTAGCAGCAAATTGATTATCCGTCGTCGCCGTAAGTCTTCCAAACGCGGTCGCGGTGGTCGTGAGTCTTAGAGAGTTAGGAGTTAAGAGTTAAGAGTTATAAGTTGAGAGTAAAATCTAACTCCTAATTCCTCACTCCTCACTCCTCACTCATAATTCCTAAATCCTAAATCCAAAATTGAACTATGGGTCGTTCTCTAAAAAAAGGTCCTTTCGTTGCGGATCATCTCCTAAAGAAAATTGAAAAGCTCAACGACAATAACAGAAAAGAAGTTATTAAAACTTGGTCAAGAGCTTCGACAATTTTGCCTCTAATGGTAGGTCATACCATAGCTGTTCACAACGGACGCCAACACGTTCCAGTTTTTGTAAATGAACAAATGGTGGGACACAAGTTGGGTGAATTTGCCCCGACACGTACCTACAGGGGTCATGGAAAAAGCGATAAAAAAGCAGGTAGGTAGTCATTAGTTATTAGTCATTAGTCATTAGCTAAAGACAAGTGACAAATGACAAATGACAAATGACAAAATTGGAGAAAATTATGGCTACTAATACTACTGAAGTAAAAGCGATCGCTCGTTTTATCCGCATCTCGGCCTACAAGGTGCGTCGGGTACTCGATCAAATCCGGGGGCGATCATACCGAGAAGCGCTAATCATTCTGGAATTCATGCCCTATCGCGCCACTGAACCCATATTGAAGGTTCTTAGAAGCGCTGCTGCCAATGCTGAACACAACGCTGGGTTAGATCGGACTCAACTAGTGATTACTCAGGCATACGCCGATCAAGGGCCATCCCTGAAGCGGTTCCAACCAAGAGCGCAAGGTCGAGCTTACCAAATTCGCAAGCCGACGTGTCATATTACTGTGGCCGTTGCAGCCGCCCCAGAAAAATAAGCACACTTACACGAATAAATTGCGTAAAGTAAGAAATCTTAGAGGAAGCATTCGTGGGACAGAAGATTCATCCAGTTGGTTTTCGCCTGGGTATTACACATGAACATCAATCCCGTTGGTTTGCTGTTCCTGACCGCTATCCAGAACTTCTACAAGAAGATCACAAACTCCGTCAATACATAGAACAAAAGCTGGGTAGACTTGCTCAAAACAACGCCGGGATTTCTGAGGTACGGATTGAGCGCAAAGCCGACCAAATCGACTTAGAAGTACGCACAGCAAGACCAGGTGTAGTGGTAGGCCGTGGTGGACAAGGTATCGAATCCTTGCGTACCGGACTCCAAGGGTTGTTGGGTAGTAATCGCCAAATTCGCATTAACGTAGTTGAAGTCCAACGAGTTGATGCTGATGCCTACCTAATTGCCGAATACATTGCTCAACAATTGGAACGTCGGGTTTCCTTTCGGCGGGTAGTGCGGCAATCGATTCAACGTGCCCAACGCGCTGGTGTCCAAGGCATCAAAATCCAAGTTAGCGGTCGGCTCAACGGTGCAGAAATTGCCCGGACAGAGTGGACTCGTGAAGGTAGAGTACCTTTACATACCTTACGGGCTGATATTGACTACTCTTATTGCACAGCAAAAACTGTTTACGGCATTTTGGGTATCAAAGTATGGGTGTTTAAAGGAGAGATTATTCCTGGACAGGAAGAGACTCCACTACCACCTGCAACCCGTGATCCTCGTGATCGTGGCGATCGCGATCGTGAACCCCGTCGTCGTCAACAACAACGTCGTCGCCAGCAATTTGAAGACCGCTCCAATGAAGGATAAATCGTCATTAGTCATTAGTCATTAGTCATTAGGGAATGGCAGATGACAAATGACAAATGACAAATGACAAATGACAAGTGACAAACCATGTTAAGCCCTAGAAGAACTAAATTCCGCAAACAACAGCGCGGACGGATGGAGGGACTAGCCACCCGTGGTAGCACCCTCAACTTCGGTGATTTTGCACTCCAAGCGCAAGAACCAGCTTGGATTACCTCCCGGCAAATCGAGGCTTCTCGTCGCGCAATGACCCGTTATATTCGTCGGGGTGGACAAATCTGGATTCGGATTTTCCCTGATAAACCTGTAACCATGCGTCCTGCTGAAACCCGGATGGGTTCCGGTAAAGGTAATCCAGAGTTTTGGGTAGCTGTAGTCAAGCCAGGACGAATTCTGTTTGAAATCGGTGGGGTTTCTGAAGAAATCGCCCGTGAAGCTATGCGTTTGGCTTCATTTAAACTGCCTATAAAAACCAAGTTTATTGTGCGCTCTCAACCACAGGAGCAGGAGTAGCTTATGCCTCTTCCAAAGATTTCAGAAGCTAGAGAATTAAGTGACGAGAAGCTCTCTGATGAAATTGTCGCTATCAAAAGACAACTATTTCAGTTGCGCTTGCAAAAAGCTACAAGACAATTAGAAAAGCCCCACCAGTTCAGACAAACTCGACACCGCCTAGCCCAATTGCTGACGCTAGAGACAGAACGCAAACGGGCAGCAAGTCAATCGGCTAAAGAAGAAAAGTAGAAGATTATGGCAGTTAAAGAACGAGTTGGCTTGGTAGTGAGCGATAAAATGCAAAAAACTGTGGTAGTCGCCATAGAAAACCGCGCTCCTCACCCCAAGTACGGCAAGATTGTGGTTAACACCCAACGATATAAAGTTCACGACGAAGAAAATAAGTGTAAAGTAGGCGATCGCGTTCGCATTCAGGAAACTAGACCCCTGAGTAAAACCAAGCGCTGGAAAATCACAGAAGTCCTGAACGTCAAACCTACTTAAACCTCATCGTTGTTAGAAACTAACAACATTACAAGGGAGAATAATTGTGATTCAACCCCAAACTTACCTAAATGTCGCAGACAATAGCGGCGCCCGCAAACTAATGTGCATCCGCATCTTAGGCGGAGGCAACCGCCGTTATGGTTTTATCGGCGATAAAATTATCGCTGTTGTCAAAGATGCTACACCCAACATGGCTGTAAAAAAGTCTGATGTCGTGGAAGCAGTAATTGTCCGCACTCGTAAAGCTGTATCTCGTGACAGTGGCATGAGTATTCGCTTTGATGATAACGCTGCTGTGATTATCAACAAAGACGGTAACCCCAGAGGCACACGGGTTTTTGGCCCAGTTGCACGGGAACTGCGCGATAAAAACTTTACCAAAATCGTTTCTCTGGCTCCGGAGGTGCTTTAATGGCAACCAAACAGGGTACGCCCAAAGTATTCCACAAAATGCACGTCAAAACTGGCGACACCGTACAAGTGATTGCTGGCAAAGACAAAGGAAAAGTTGGTGAAATTATCCAGGCACTTCCCCAACTGAGTAAAGTTGTGGTCAAAGGTGTCAACATTAAAACCAAGCACGTCAAACCCCAGCAAGAAGGGGAGTCAGGGCGGATTCTCACCCAAGAATTCCCGATTCATAGCTCCAACGTGATGCTTTATTCCACCAAGCAAAATGTTGCCAGTCGTGTTTGTTATACCTTTACCTCAGAAGGCAAAAAAGTCAGAAAACTCAAGAAAACTGGTGAGATTCTGGATAAATAGTTAGAAGTTAGAAATTAAGAGTTAAGAATTTAACTCATGACTCATAACTCATAACTCGTAACTTTGTTCCCTGACCAAGCCCAGGGATATCAGGACAAAAAACTATGGCGACAACAAGACTCAAAAGCTTATATCAAGAGACAATCGTCCCCAAACTGATCAATCAGTTTCAATATACCAACGTTCATCAAGTACCGAAGTTGGTAAAGGTTACTATTAACCGGGGTTTGGGTGAAGCAGCTCAAAATGCGAAGTCGCTGGAAGCATCCATTAACGAAATTGCTTTAGTCACTGGTCAAAAACCAGTGGTAACGCGGGCGAAAAAGGCGATCGCTGGCTTTAAAATTCGTCAAGGAATGCCTGTGGGGATCATGGTTACCCTCAGAGCCGAACGGATGTATGCCTTTTTTGATCGGCTCGTTAGTCTATCACTACCCAGAATTCGAGATTTTCGTGGCGTTAGCCCTAAAAGCTTTGACGGACGGGGTAATTATACTCTGGGTGTGAGAGAACAGCTAATTTTTCCAGAAGTCGAATACGACAGCATCGATCAAGTGCGTGGGATGGATATTTCCATCATCACCACAGCAAAAAATGACGAAGAGGGACGCGCCTTACTTAAAGAATTAGGAATGCCCTTTCGCGATCAATAAGTTCATCTATAGAGGGAACGATGGCGGCTAACGACACAATTGCAGATATGCTGACGCGCATCCGCAATGCCAACCTGGCGCGGCATCAAACTACACAAGTGCCAGCTACAAAAATGACCCGGAGTATTGCCAAAGTACTACGGGAGGAAGGCTTTATTGCTGAAATCGAAGAAGCAGAAGAAGGGGTAAAGCACAATCTGGTGATTTCCCTGAAATATAAAGGGAAGAATCGTCAGCCTCTGATCACCGCCTTAAAGCGAGTGAGTAAGCCAGGCTTACGTGTTTACTCCAATAGAAAAGAATTACCAAGGGTACTAGGCGGCATTGGCATTGCCATTATTTCTACATCCAGTGGTATTATGACTGACCGCGAAGCGCGGCGTCAGAACTTGGGTGGTGAAGTGCTTTGTTACGTTTGGTAGTCATTGGTCATTAGTCATTTGTCATTTGTCATTAGTAAAAGACAAAGGACAAGAGGCAAAGGACAAATAACAAAGGACAAAAAGTCATGTCTCGTATTGGTAAACGTCCAATTACTATTCCCGCCAAAGTTCAAGTGGCGATCGATGGTACAAATATTGTGGTGAAAGGCCCGAAAGGAGAACTTTCTCGCACTCTAGCACCTAATGTCTCACTCTCTCAAGAGGGAGAAATATTGCAGGTAAATCGTCGAGATGAAACTCGTACTTCAAAGCAACTTCACGGCTTGAGCCGCACTTTAGTTGCCAACATGGTCGAGGGAGTTTCCCAAGGTTTTCAGCGCCGTTTAGAAATTCAAGGTGTTGGTTACCGGGCACAACTTCAAGGGCGTAACCTAGTTTTAAACATGGGTTACAGCCATCAGGTGCAAATTGAACCACCAGAAGGAATTCAGTTTGCTGTAGAAGGTACCACTAATGTCATTGTTAGCGGCTATGACAAAGAAATCGTAGGTAACACAGCCGCCAAAATTCGTGCCGTTCGTCCACCAGAACCTTATAAAGGTAAAGGCATTCGCTATGCCGGTGAAGTGGTCAGACGGAAGGCTGGTAAGACTGGTAAGGGTGGTAAGAAGTAGAAATGAAACTTACTCGTAGAGAATCAAAAAACCGTCGTCATCGACGCGTTCGTGGCAAAGTTATCGGCTCCCCAGAACGTCCGCGTTTAGCGGTATTTCGTTCTAATGAGCATATTTATGCCCAGTTAATTGATGATACTCAGCATCAAACCATCGTGTCTGCATCGACTGTAGAACCAGATTTGAAATCTAGTTTAGCGTCATGTGCAAACCGCGATGCATCGGCGCAAGTTGGTAAGTTGATCGCAGTGCGATCGCTAGAAAAAGGCATCACCAAAGTAGTCTTTGATCGCGGTGGTAACTTATATCATGGTCGTGTCAAAGCATTAGCTGATGCAGCACGCGAAGCTGGTTTAGATTTCTAAAGTCATTGGTCATTAGTCATTGGTCATTAGTCATTGGACAAATGACAAAAGACAAATGACAACTGACAAATGACAAAAGACAAATGACGTTCACCAGAGCACTAAATTATGGCAACAGAGCGTAAAAGTAGAACAAAGCGTGCCAAAAAAGAAGAAACCACTTGGCAAGAGCGGGTTATTCAAATCCGCCGCGTAAGTAAAGTGGTCAAAGGTGGTAAAAAACTCAGCTTCCGAGCGATCGTTGTTGTTGGTAACGAACGTGGTCAGGTTGGAGTTGGAGTAGGCAAAGCCTCAGATGTAATTGGCGCCGTTAAAAAAGGCGTAGCCGATGGCAAAAAACACCTCATTGATATCCCAATCACCAAATCCAACTCCATCCCCCATCCTATTGATGGTGTCGGTGGCGGTGCAAAAGTGATTATGCGTCCAGCCGCACCCGGTACTGGGGTAATTGCTGGTGGTGCTGTGAGAACTGTTTTGGAATTGGCAGGAGTTCGTAACGTTCTAGCCAAGCAACTTGGCTCCAACAATCCGCTCAATAATGCTAGAGCCGCAGTTAATGCCTTATCTACACTGCGTACCCTTGCTGAAGTCGCCGAAGATCGCGGTATTCCTATTCAAAATCTCTACATCTAATTTAGTCATTAGTCATTGGTCATGAGTCATTAGTGAATAACAAAGGACAAATGACAAATGACAAACGACGAATGACAAACGACAAATGAGAACTTGATAACTTATGAGACTCCATGATGTTAAGCCGCAAAAAGGCTCAAAGAAACGCAAGAAGCGTGTAGCTAGAGGTATTTCTGCCGGACAAGGCGCTAGTGCTGGTTTAGGTATGCGGGGTCAAAAATCCCGTTCTGGTAGTGGTACCAGACCAGGTTTTGAAGGTGGTCAACAGCCATTGTACCGCCGCTTACCTAAGCTGAAGGGCTTTCCGATTGTTAATCAGAAGATTTACACTACGATTAATGTAGAGAAGCTAGCCTCTCTTCCCGCGAATACGGAAGTAACTTTGACCTCATTAAAAGCCGCAGGTATCCTGACTGCTGTCAAGGGGCCATTGAAAGTTTTAGGTAACGGGGAATTGAGCATTCCGCTCAAGGTACAAGCGGCAGCTTTCACAGGTTCAGCTCGTAGCAAAATTGAGGCAGCTGGGGGGAGTTGTGAAGTCTTATGAGTGAGCCGGAACAGCGCACTTAAATGTAAGCCAACTCGCTGCCAGTGCTTGGTTCACTAAAAAGGTAGCACTCTATGATCAGTCGAGATAAAGCCCCAACGGCTCAAGAAACTTTTATGCAGATGGCACAAGCAGCCGGGCTGAGAGGTAGGCTGCTTGTCACCGTCGGTATTTTAATTTTGGTTCGCCTGGGTATTTTCTTACCCGTACCAGGGATTGATAGACCGAGATTTGCCGAAGCCATATCGGGGAGTAATTCCATATTCGGCTTATTGGATATATTTTCCGGGCGAGGACTTTCGACTTTGGGAGTCTTTGCTTTAGGGATTTTGCCCTTCATTAATGCGTCTATTATCATCCAATTGCTCACTGCTGCAATTCCATCTTTAGAAAATTTACAGAAAAATGAAGGCGAAGCAGGTCGACGAAAAATATCGCAAATTACCCGCTATGTAACTGTAGGTTGGGCAATTCTTCAAAGTGTAGCTTTCTCGTCATTATTCCTCCAGCAATTTGCCTTAAACCCAGGACCAATCTTCGTAGCTGAAACTGCGATCGCTCTGACTGCTGGTTCTATGTTTGTAATGTGGGCATCAGAACTGATTACAGAACGGGGCATTGGTAACGGTGCATCATTATTGATTTTTGTCAACATTGTTGCTTCATTACCAAAAGCTTTGGGTGATACCATCGAGTTGGTGCAAGTTGGCGGTCGGGAAACAGTAGGTCGCGTGATCGTGCTGATCTTAGTTTTCCTAGCGACAATTGTTGGTATTGTGATTGTGCAGGAAGGAATGCGCCGCATCCCAATTATTTCAGCTCGTCGCCAAGTAGGTAGGCGAGTTTTGGCAGAGCAGCGTAGCTATCTGCCCCTGCGGCTAAATCAAGGCGGCGTGATGCCAATTATTTTTGCTGCTGCCATTCTCAGCTTGCCACTGCTAATCGCCAATTTTACTAAAAATGCCGATTTGGCGAATATAGTTAACACTTATTTGAGTCCAAGCGGTTCTAGCTCCTGGGTCTATGCCTTGGTTTACATGGTTTCCATAGTTTTCTTCAGCTATTTCTATTCTTCGTTGATTCTCAACCCAGTAGACGTGGCGCAGAACTTGAAGAAAATGGGTTCTAGTATTCCTGGAATTCGTCCCGGCAAGGCAACTAGCGAGTATATCGAACGCGTTTCTAACCGACTCACTTTTTTGGGTGCAATATTTTTGGGCTTGGTTGCTATTATTCCTACCGCCGTGGAAAGCGCTTTGAATGTGAAAACTTTCCAGGGAATAGGTGCAACCTCTTTGTTAATTTTAGTTGGTGTGGCAATCGAGACAGCCAAACAAGTCCAAACATATGTCATCTCTCAGCGCTATGAAGGAATGGTGAAATAATAGTGACGCGATTAATCTTCTTGGGACCGCCTGGAGCTGGTAAAGGAACACAAGCTCAAACTTTGGCTGAACACTTGAATATTCCCCATATTTCTACTGGTGAAATATTAAGACAAGCCATGAAAGAGCAAACTCATCTGGGAATCAAGGCTCAAAGTTATGTTGATAGCGGCGAGTTAGTACCCGACCAGCTAGTACAGGACTTGGTACAGGAGCGCCTCAGTCAACCAGATGCCAAAAATGGTTGGATTCTTGATGGTTTTCCTCGCAAAGTAACCCAAGCAGCTTTTCTGGAGAAGTTACTGGAAGAAATACATCAGAGCGGCGAAAGGGTAGTCAATCTAGATGCACCAGATGAAATTGTAATCGCACGTTTGCTAGCTAGAGGACGAAAAGATGATACCGAAGAGGTAATTCGTCGTCGTTTAGAAGTGTACCGCGCTGAAACTGCACCTTTAATTGATTATTATGGCGATCGCAAAAAACTCCTAACAGTCAATGGCAATCAGTCCCAAGAAGATGTTACTGATGAACTACAAAAGGTAATCGCTTCCTGAAAAAGAAAGGGTGAGGGCATGAGGGAGACAAGGAAATATGGGAGGAGCTACAGTAATTCTTTTCCCAATGCCCCATGCCCCATGCCTTATACCCTATATCAAAAAAAAGATCAATTTTAGCTAAGATATATTAATAAACTGTTGATATATTTCTTAAAATGTGTTTTTTTTGCAGATGAAGCGCTGCAACTGAACACGAAATTGTTGAGTTGAGGAAAAAACAAATTGTCTAAGCAAGATTTGATTGAAATGGAAGGCACGGTTACAGAGTCCTTGCCCAATGCGATGTTTCGCGTTGACTTGGACAATGGCTTTAACGTGCTAGCACACATTTCCGGCAAGATTCGCCGAAATTATATCAAGATTTTGCCCGGCGATCGCGTCAAGGTAGAGTTAACTCCTTACGACTTGACCAAAGGCAGAATTACCTATCGACTACGAAAGAAGTAAGTATATGTAGAGAATTTTACCATAAAACCATTTTTAGGACTGTTTATTACTCAATTCACTGGTTTAATTTCCCTAGAAATGCTATAATTTAATATTTGGAGTCAAAAAATAAAAGGCATGAAAGTTAGAGCCTCAGTCAAGAAAATCTGTGAAAAGTGTAACGTGATCAAACGTCGTGGTCGCGTCATGGTGATCTGCGTAAACCCCAAACATAAGCAACGTCAAGGATAGCACTCTTACCAACAGAGTGAGTTGCAACACGCATATCATTAATTAAAACGAAAAAACGCGATTAATCACGTTTTTCTAACCAACAGCAATTGCGAAAACAATAGGGAGAGTTCATTGTGGCACGGATTGCCGGAGTAGACCTTCCACGCGATAAGCGCGTCGAGATTGGTCTAACTTACATTTACGGAATTGGGTTATCACGCGCTCAAGAAATTATAGCGGCTACTGGTGTGAACCCAGATACCCGCGTTAAGGACTTAAGTGATGCCGATGTGACAGCACTACGAGGCGAAATAGAAAGCAACTATCAAGTTGAAGGCGACTTGCGGCGCTTGGAGTCTTTGAACATCAAGCGCTTAGTTGACATTGGTACCTACAGAGGGCGTCGCCATCGTATGGGCTTACCAGTTAGAGGACAAAGAACTCGTACCAATGCCAGAACCCGTCGAGGCAGAAGGCAGACAGTGGCTGGGAAGAAGAAGGCTCCAGGGAAATAATTTTGCAACACTTGCTAATCAGAGCAAGTTTTACCTTAAATCAACTAAACAAGTATGGCGAGACAACCAACTAAAAAATCCGGGAGCAAGAAGCAGAAACGGAATGTACCCAGTGGAATGGCCTACATCCAGTCTACTTTCAACAATAGCATTGTCACCATTACCGATCAAAATGGAGATGTCATCTCCTGGGCTAGTGCTGGTTCTAGCGGTTTTAAGGGAGCAAAAAAGGGAACTCCCTTTGCAGCGCAAACCGCTGCTGAAAGTGCAGCCCGTAGAGCCATTGATCAAGGAATGCGCCAAATTGAGGTAATGGTAAGTGGACCAGGAGCAGGTAGAGAAACCGCTATCCGGGCACTTCAAGGAGCAGGACTGGAAATTACACTCATTCGGGATATTACCCCCATTCCTCACAATGGTTGCCGTCCACCCAAGCGCCGTCGAGTTTAAATACCAAGACTTGGGCATTGAGGGCGAGAAGTTACAACCAAAGTAAGTAAAATTACTTCCAATGACCGCTTGGGCGTCTAACGTGCAAATTGTCATTGGGTGAAAAGTTGGGCGACCAGAAGCATGTCAGATTTTCCCATAGGGAAAGATGTTAAGCTTCGGGCTACCCAAAATATTATTAGCGCCTGCAAGCTCAATAGGGGCATCAAACTATACCGTAATTTTATACTAGTAGTTTGATTAACCTAGACCTACAGGACATAAAGTCAATTCGGGAGGCAATTGATTTGTCTGCTAGCAGCACCTTAGAAAAAGGGAGGCTCATCCGTGGCGCAGTTTCAGATTGAATGTGTAGAGTCGAATACTGAAGAAAGTCGGAACCATTACAGTAAATTTGTTCTGGAACCTCTAGAACGCGGTCAAGGAACAACGGTTGGCAACGCACTGCGGCGGGTTTTACTGTCCAACCTAGAAGGTACAGCAGTTACAGCAGTGCGAATAGCAGGCGTTTCACACGAGTTTGCTACAGTTCCGGGCGTGCGGGAAGATGTGCTGGAAATCCTCATGAAAATGAAGGAAGTTATCCTAAAAAACTATTCCTCGCAGCCCCAAATTGGTAGATTACTCGTTAACGGCCCAGCAACTATCACTGCGGCGCATTTTGATTTACCCAGTGAAGTAGAAGTTATCGATCCGACCCAGTATGTAGCCACCATCGCTGAGGGTGGAAAGCTGGAAATGGAATTTCGGATCGAGAAAGGCAAAGGCTATCGCACTGTAGAGCGAGGACGTGAGGAAGCCACATCGTTGGACTTTCTGCAAATCGACTCAATATTTATGCCAGTGCGAAAAGTTAACTATAGTGTCGAAGAATCTCGTGGGGAAGGCTTGATTCCAAAAGACCGACTGCTGTTGGAAGTTTGGACAAATGGCAGTATTTCCCCCCAAGAAGCACTATCTTCAGCCGCTGGGATCTTGGTAGATTTATTCAACCCATTGAAAGACATCTCCCTAGAACCAACAGACACAGGTTCGGAGATTCCAGACGACCCAACTGCCCAGATACCCATCGAAGAGTTGCAACTTTCTGTGCGGGCATATAACTGTCTCAAACGGGCACAAGTTAACTCTGTGGCAGATTTGTTGGATTATACCCAAGAAGACCTCTTAGAAATTAAGAACTTTGGGCAGAAGTCAGCAGAAGAAGTCGTGGAAGCTTTGCAGCGACGCTTGGGCATCACTCTGCCAATGGAAAGAGGCTCTAAACACCCTTAAGAAAAACCTTCATAATTCATAGTGCATAATTATGCGTCACCGTTGTCGCGTCAAAAAACTCAGTAAACCAGCCGATCAACGCCGTGCTTTGTTGCGATCGCTCGCCACCGAGCTGATCCGTCATGGTAAGATCACCACCACTTTAATTAGAGCGAAAGTTCTGCGAAGTGAAGTGGAAAAAATGATTACCCTAGCCAAAAATGGCTCCTTGTCAGCACGTCGGGAAGCCCTTGGCTATATCTTCGACAAACAACTGGTTCACGCTCTATTTGAGCAAGCTCCAACTCGATACGGCGATCGCCAGGGCGGTTATACCCGCATCCTGCGTACCGTACCGCGTCGGGGTGATAATGCAAAAATGGCAATAATTGAATTGGTTTAAGTCATTAGTCATTGGTCATTAGTCATTAGTGAATGACAAAGGACAAATGACAAAGGACAAAATCTGTATGTTAGAAAGCCACCAGCCTACACAAACTCATCGAGTAGCCTTGGTAATCCAATACCTGGGCACTCATTTTCATGGCTGGCAACGGCAAAAAAAACAACGGTCTGTCCAAGAAGAGATAGAAATTGCGATCACTACTATTCTTGGGCATCATGTGACACTACACGGTGCTGGGCGAACCGATTCTGGAGTTCACGCTGCTGCTCAAGTAGCCCATTTTGAAGCAACAGGTTTAATTCCGCCTCACAAGTGGGCAACAATCCTCAACAGCTACCTGCCGCCAGATATATTAATCAGGGCTTCAGCTAGTGTAGATAACCGTTGGCACGCTCGCTTTAGTGCAGCTTATCGACGGTATCGTTACACAATATATACTGAAGATCGGCCTAACTTGTTTGTAAGACCCTTCAGTTGGCATTATTATTATGCACCCCTGGATGAATCTTTAATCCAAGCTGCCTTGAAACCTCTCTTGGGAAAGCATCACTTAGCTGCTTTTCACCGTGCAGGCTCAAAGCGATCACATTCCTGGGTAGAGGTGCAAGCAGCAGAGTGTCGTCGCAGTGGGCCATTTATCCATATTGAAATACAGGCAGATGGATTTTTGTATGGCATGGTACGGCTGTTGGTAGGGATGCTGGTACAAGTAGGTTCTGAACAACGGACACTTTCTAGCTTCACCGAACTCTGGAAAGAACAACGTCGAGAAGAAGTGAAACACGCCGCACCGCCCCAAGGCTTGTGCTTGTTGCGAGTCGGCTATCCAGATTTTCCTTTTCCAAAAGAGATTTGGTACGACACCTTGCCAAAGTTCGTCACTAGTCAAGAGTCATTAGTCATTGGTTCTTAGTAACAACTAATGACAACTGACAAATGACTAATGACAAATTAAAAATGACAAAGGACACATGACAAATGACAACGAGTAAAACATACCTTCCTTCTCAAGCATCCCTTGAGCGTGAGTGGTACATAGTAGATGCCACCGATAAACGCCTCGGTCGCCTCGCCAGCGAAATCGCTCAAGTATTGAGAGGCAAAAAGAAACCCGAATATACACCCCACCTAGATACAGGTGACTTCGTAATCGTCATTAATGCCGAGAAAGTCGCAGTCACTGGCAAAAAGCGCACTCAAAAGCTTTACCGCCGACATTCTGGTCGTCCCGGTGGGATGAAAACCGAAACTTTCGCTAAACTGCAAGGCCGCATACCAGAGCGGATTTTAGAACAAGCTGTTAAAGGTATGCTACCTAAAAATAGCCTGGGTAAGCAGTTGTTCACCAAGCTAAAAGTTTACGCTGGGCCTACGCATCCTCATGATGCTCAAAAACCTAAAGAACTAAAAGTTAGTACAATTCCTGGAGAAGAAAATTAATGGTAGTAGCAGATGCTAATAGCGGTCGCGCCGTATACTGGGGTACTGGCCGTCGTAAGAACGCAGTAGCACGGGTACGCTTGGTTCCAGGCACCGGTCAACTGATTGTGAACGGTAAAGATGGAACCTTGTATTTCCAATTCAACCCCAACTACCTGGGAGTGATTAAAGCACCCCTGGAAACTCTGGGATTAGAAAATGAATATGACATTTTGGTGAAAGCAGAAGGCGGTGGCTTGACCGGACAGGCTGATTCTGTTCGTTTGGGAGTTGCTCGTGCTTTGTGCCAACTAGACCCAGACAACCGCCCACCTTTGAAAACCGAAGGTTATTTGACTCGCGATCCCAGAGCAAAAGAGCGGAAGAAATATGGTTTACATAAAGCTCGGAAAGCGCCTCAGTACTCTAAGCGATAAGCGATTGAAGACTGGGTATTGGTTACTGGGTACTGGGTATTGGAGATTAGGTATTGAGAATTGAGTATTGTGAAAAGTCCATTGTTTATTTACATCTTTCCCAGTCCCTAGTCCCCAGTCCCTAATCCCTAGCTCTAATTGAAACCTGAAAGTTATAATTGATATAGATTCATCACACAAGGAACAATGGCTAAAGCTGATATTCACCCCAAGTGGTATCCAGATGCTAAAGTTTACTGCAACGGTCAAGTCGTTATGACCATTGGCTCTACCAAGCCAGAATTGCATGTAGATGTTTGGTCTGGAAATCATCCATTTTACACCGGTACTCAGAAGATTATTGATACTGAGGGTCGGGTAGAGCGCTTCCTCCGCAAGTACGGTATGAGCAGCACTCAAACATCTGGCGAAGATCAAAACAAAAAGTAGCGGGTTGGCTCTGCTGTTAACGACGGCCCTGCATCAGCTGGGTCGATTTTCATTTATATGCTCGAGCCAATTTGTTATTTTTTTAAGGAGCGATCGCACTCGTCATGGCTGAATCATACTTACTGGACAAACTAAAATCCGTTGAACAAACTTTTAATGAATTAACACGTCGTCTTGGCGACCCCGATACCGCTAGCAATCCTGATGAGTATCAAGAAATTGCTAAGTCTCGTTCTTCTTTGGAAGAGGTCGTTAATACTTATGAAATTTGGAAAACAGCCCAAGAAGACTTGACCGGAGCGCGTCAGGTTTACAAAGAATCTGCAAGTGACCCAGAGTTGCAAGAAATGGCATCACTGGAAGTAAAAGAACTTGAAGAAAAAATAGAACATTTAGAGTCTCGGTTGAAAGTCTTACTGCTACCACGCGACCCCAATGATGAAAAGAATATCATGTTGGAAATTCGCGCTGGTACTGGTGGCGATGAAGCAAGCATTTGGGCTGGCGATTTGATGCAGATGTACACCCGCTATGCCCAAACTCAAGGTTGGAAAGTTTCTCTAGTGAGCGAATCTCGCGGGGAAATGGGTGGCTGGAAAGAGGTCATTCTCGAAATTAAAGGTAATGATGTTTACAGCCAGCTAAAGTTTGAAGCTGGAGTGCATCGTGTGCAGCGCGTGCCGGCAACTGAATCTGGGGGACGGGTTCATACTTCCACAGCTACGGTGGCGATTATGCCAGAGGTGGATGATGTGGAAATTCACATTGACCCGAAAGATATTGAAATGACTACAGCTCGTTCTGGTGGTGCTGGTGGACAAAACGTCAACAAGGTGGAAACAGCCGTTGACTTGATGCACAAACCGACGGGAATACGCATTTTCTGTACAGAAGAACGCAGCCAGTTGCAAAACAAAGAACGGGCGATGCAAATTCTGCGGGCGAAGTTGTATGACATCAAGTTAAGCGAACAACAAGCAGCTGTTACTTCCATGCGGCGATCGCAGGTTGGTACTGGATCGCGATCGGAAAAAATTCGCACCTATAATTATAAAGATAACCGCGCTACCGATCATCGGTTAGGTCAGAATTATTCTCTTACCCCTGTTTTGGATGGTGATTTAGAGACGCTTATCCAATCTTGTATATCTCTAGACCAACAGGAACGTCTCGCGGAGTTAGCGACTTCTGCCGCTAACTAATTTCTGTTGTTAAATATTCTGTAAAACCACTTGTTGCACTGTTTTTTTTAACACAGACAGGTGGTTTTCTAATATCGTGTGGAGTATATCTTCTATTTCACTGGGATAATGGTAATAGGCAAACTCGTACTTCATAACGTAATTTAACTTTGCCCATTCCTTCAAGGTTTCACAGGTATAAATTAATTTTTCCACTTCTTCTTGCCAACGTGCAAAAATTCGGTAGCTAAAAAAGCTGCTGCATATATTGCCTTTAGCATCCCAGTAGGAAATACACACTTGATGTTTCAGAAGGTGAATTTTTTTGATTTGCTTAACATCGTAGCCTTTAACTTTTAAAGCTTCTTTGGTTTCTGTGTCAGAAATGTTCCACTGTTCTGGTTTAATTTTATTAGTGGCTATAAGATTTTTACCTTTGCGGCGATATTGGTTAATTTTGCGTGACTTGCGAAACATGATGCACCTTCGATATTATTTCTTCGCAGCAAAGTCTAGCTACTAGCACAACCGCCGTAGCAAACTAAGTTTTTTGGGTTGGTTAAAGATAGATGGGTTATTCTACTAGCTTGATGCCTGTAGTTGCCGATTTACAACCAGAGATATAGTTTAGTACTAAAACACAAGGCTGTCAATATAAAAGTAAACTTGTATTATTGAAAGTAAACTTGTAAATAAAGTTGGCTAGCTATATAAGCAGTGAAGATCGAAAGCAAACAAAAACTGATTGAAATCATTAAACTAGCTCGCGGTTCAATGAGTCAGCGAGCATTTGGTAAGCTTTTGGGGGTATCTGCTACTGCTGTTCAGATGTGGGAAAAAGGTGTGAAGGTTCCAGATACAGAAAATTTGGCTCGAATCGCATCGAAAGCAGGCTACACAATGGAAGAGTTAATTAGCTGCATTGATGGCAAGCCAATTCCAGAAACCTCAGATTTGAGTCTGATTCTTAGACAAATCCAGCACATGCCTTTGGCGCAAGTGGCTCAGATTGTGCAAGCTGCGGCAGATAGATTGGCGGCTGTGGCTGAAACATCTGGGGATGAAGCGAAGGCTAGTTGAATAAAATAATTCGTAATTCGTAATTCGTAATTCGTAATTCGTAATTAAATTTTTTAAGGGCGATTTAGCGCAAAATCGGATCAAACTAGCTTGTGGTTTCTTGCTGTCAAGATTCAACCCTATGGACAAACCTTTTTTGTACGATCAAGACTTCTATGGCTGGACACAGCAGCAGGCTAAAGCGTTAGAGCAGAGGCTAGTTATGGAACTAGACTGGCAACACCTGCAAGAGGAAATTCAAGCTTTGGGGAGACAGGAATATCTGGAACTCGTGAGTCGTCTGAGTGTATTACTCGGTCATCTCTTGAAGTGGGAGTTTCAACCCGAACAACGCTCTCGCAGTTGGTTTTTAACAATTCGAGAACAGCGTCGCGCCATCCATAGACATTTGCGACAGAACCCAAGCTTAAAGTCTCGAATAGAAGAAGCTTTGTTAGATGGCTTTGAAGCGGGAGTGGATTTGGCGCTACGAGAAACTAACTTACCATTACGAACTTTTCCAGAGCATTGCCCTTATTTATTTGATGATGCGATCGCAGACAATTTTCTGTGCGATACTCGTCAAGACTGGGAAGGATAATTAGTACCATTTTTCTTGATTAATTCATAACATAGGAATTGCCAAAAATACTTAAGGCAATCACCAATAGAAAATGGTAGCAGCGACACCTGAAAGTCTAGATAAATTTGTTAATTTTTGTAAGCAGCACATCAAGGGACAGGAAAAAAAGGAAGCGCAAACCTTTCTAGATAGATTCTTTCGGGCGTTTGGGCATGAGGGAGCGCTGGAAGCGGGAGCCAGTTACGAAGAGGCAATTAAAAAAGGCAGCAAAAAGGGTAAAACTGGTTTTGCTGATTTGGTGTGGAAACCCCGCGTGTTGATTGAGATGAAGAAGCGCGGGGAGGATTTGAGTAAGCATTATTCCCAAGCGTTTGATTATTGGACACGCTTAGTACCAGACCGTCCGCGTTATGTGTTGTTGTGCAATTTTGACGAATTTTGGATTTTTGACTTTGATATCCAATTGGATACACCAGTTGATGTAATACCTTTGGAGCAACTGCCAGAAAGGGCAGGAGCTTTTGCATTTATGGAGTTTGGCGACAAAACTCCTGTTTTCCGTAACAACCAGCTAGAGGTGACAGAACGTGCTGCGCGTCGTATGGGAGAGTTGCTGCTAGAACTGGAAAAACGCGGGATTGAGAAGTTGACAGCGCAGGGCTTCATCCTGCAATGTGTGCTGGCAATGTTTGCGGAGGATAGGCAACTTTTACCGCGTGATATGTTTGTTTCCTGTGTTCAGGATTGCATGAGTGGGGCAAGTTCCTATGATATTTTGGGTGGTTTATTTCGGGAAATGAATTTGCCAGGAATTACACCTGCGGGACGTTATAAAGATGTCGATTATTTCAACGGCGGGTTATTTTCGCAGATTCATGCGATTGAGTTGACAAAGGAAGAATTGAATTTTTTGGATGTATCAGCAAAAGAAAATTGGAGTAAGGTACGTCCAGCAATTTTTGGGAATTTGTTTGAAGGTACGGTGGATAAAAAAGAGCGTCATGCGCGGGGAATTCACTTTACTTCAGAAGCGGACATTATGAAAATTGTCCGTCCAACGATTAGCCGCTATTGGGAAGAAAGAATTGAAGCAGCAGGCACAATTGCTGAACTTTCTACATTGCAATTGGAACTGCAAAGTTATCGCGTACTTGATCCAGCTTGTGGTTCGGGTAATTTCCTGTATATGGCATATCAGGAAATTAAGCGGATTGAAATGTTGCTGTTAGATGCAATTAAACAGCGTCGGAAATCTGAAGATAAGCAAATTCAAATGGGTTTTGTCACACCACAACAATTTTATGGCATGGACACAAATCCTTTTGCAGTGGAATTAGCACGGGTGACGTTGATGATTGCGCGAAAGATTGCGATTGATAATTTAAAGTTGACTGAACCCGCTTTACCTTTAGATAGTTTAGATAACAATATTGTTTGTCAGGATGCACTATTTAGTGAATGGCAGAAAGCTGATGCAATTATTGGTAATCCACCATTTTTGGGTGGAAAGCATCTGAGAATAGCTTTAGGTGATGAATATATAGATAAAGTTTTTAAACGATTCCCCAATGTCAAAGATTCAATAGATTTCTGTGCTTATTGGTTTCGGTTAGCTCACGATCATCTTGATGAAACAGGTCGAGCGGGATTAGTTGCGACAAATTCAATTAGTCAAGGAAAAAGTAGAGTTGCTGCGTTAGATTATATTACTAAAAATGGTGGTCATATTCACGAGGCTGTTTCTACAGAACCTTGGCTAGGTGAAGCGAAAGTTCATGTCAGTATTGTTAATTGGAGTAAGGAAAATTCTCAAAAATACTATTTAGATAATCAAGTAGTTACAAGAATAAATTCTTCACTAAAATCAACAATTGATGTATCCCAGGCTGTGCGATTACAAGCAAATCTTAATAAATGCTTTCAAGGTGTAATTCCTCTGGGAAAAGGATTTATTATTACCGATCAACAGGTACAAGAGTGGATAAAAATAGATCCAAAAAATAAAAAAGTCCTCAAACTCTTCTCAATGGGTGCAAATCTGGCTAAAAACATCAATGCTATGCCTGCTCGTTGGCTTATTGATTTCAACGATATGAATATTGAAGAAGCCAGTAATTATCGCTTACCTTTTGAATACGTTAAAGCTACTGTTAAGCCAGAACGAGATACAAACCGTAGAGACGTTAGGAGAATTAATTGGTGGAAGTTTGGTGAAAATGCTCCCAAAATGAGAAATGCACTTTCTTCTTTAGCTTGCTACTTTGCTGTTCCAGAAGTATCAAAATGGGCAATTTTTATTCCTTGTCCTCATGAATGGCTTTCAGGTAATAAGACTAAGGCTGTTGCTTCTGATGATTTCTATATTTTTGGAATTCTGACATCTAAAATTCATCGTACCTGGATGCACGCTCAAAAATCTACCCTTAAAGCAGATATTGCTTACACTCATAACACTTGTTTTGAAACCTTTTCCTTTCCCCAAAATATAGATGCTCAATTAATTGAAAAAATTCGCTCAAAAGCTGTTGAACTCCATCAATACCGCACTAGACAAATGGACACCCAATGGTGCGGAATTACGACGCTATACAATAATTTTTTTGATGAGCCAACTAGCCAGCTTTATAAACTTCATGAACAGTTAGATAATTTAGTGATGCAAGCTTATGGTTTTAATTCTAGCGACGACATTTTAGAGAAACTTTTGGAATTGAATTTAGAGTTAGCTGAGAAAGAAAAACAGGGAGAATCTGTTATTGGCCCTTGGGCACCAGTCTGAAATATAAAGTAGCTCAATACTCTGCCAGTAGTTATAAACTCCTGGCGATAAACACTATTAACCATCAGACCAAATATAACCCCTGGCGGGTAATGAGTAAATGGTTTTAAAATGGTGCAATCTTAAAATATTTAGGGGTGCAGCTATGTCGCTACGCAATGAGCCTTTAGATTGGCAACTTGAAACGAATAATCCTTATATACCAGTTTATCATCAAGGGAATTTGGTGGGATTTTTTAAACCAGAATATGCCAGTGAAATTATTAAATCTTTAAATGAAGAAGAAGTTTTAAAGAAAGCGCTGAAAATGGCTTGTACTGATTTAATTAAAAAAATCGGTGGCGATACCAGAAAAGTCAATTATTTAATGGAAAAATATGTAAAAACTAGTGAGCGTCCGAAGCATGGAACTAGAGCGATCGCAGTTTTACTTAGAGACAGACAAAAAGAGCTTGATTTGAGTAACCAGGAGTTTGCTAAATTCTGCGATACCTTTAAATTATCTCCCACTGAACTGAATAATATTTATGCTGGAGAAGCATTTGATGATAGTTTGTTAGCGCCACTTTCACGTATATTAGGGATGGCAAAAGAGCAATTGCTGAAAGTGCGAGATGGTTCTGAAGAAACAAGTAACACATGAACAGCAAATCAAAATTTTCAAATGATATAAAATTGTGAAAACAGACATCATCTTTTATCGGCTGTTTCAAGAATTCCCTGATATCTTTTTTGAACTTATTGGTAATCCTCCAGAATCAGCTAGCCTTTATCAATTTTCATCAGTTGAAATCAAACAAACAGCCTTCAGAATCGATGGTGTGTTTCTGCCTACACAAGGAAGTGAAAACCAGATTTACTTTGTTGAAGTGCAATTTCAAGCAGATGGGGAAATTTATTCACGGCTAATTGCAGAAATATGTTTATACCTCCGTCAGAATCAACCATTAAATGACTGGGGTGCTGTGGTTTTATACCCAAACAGGAATGTAGATACAGGCGATATCAAACATTACCGTGAGTTTTTCACAAGTGGGCGCGTCAGGCGCATTTATTTGGATGAATTAGGTGAAGGTGCATCGCTTCCAATTGGCATTGCAACTGCTAAATTAGTAATTGCAAGCGACGATATAGCGATCGCACAAGCAAGGGAGTTGATAGACAGAACCAAATCAGAGATAAGCTCACCACCAAAACAGCAGCAATTATTACAATTTATCGAGACTATTTTGGTTTACAAATTTCCTGCAATGAGTAGGGAGGAGATCGAGCAAATGTTTAGCTTAAGCGAGTTAAAGCAAACCAGATTTTATCAGGAAGCCTTTCAGGAAGGTGTTGAAGAAGGTGAGATTAAAGGGAAACTCAAAGCAGTACCAGCAATGTTGGCAGCAGGGTTGACTATAGAACAAGTAGCAGAGGCGTTAGATTTGAGTGTCGAAGAAGTCAGACAATTAGCACAAAGTCAGCCTTAAGATAGATGTGGTAAATTTTATCCGTAGCTCAAGCCAAATTTGGTTTGCGCCTCCTCGACTTTCTCACGACGAATTTATAGTTAATTTTTGTTAATATTAGAGGCGGTGTTAGTACTTCGTCCTCAACCACCCACTCCCTACCTGAGAGAAACTTAATGCTGCGACTAGAACATATAAGTAAAATTTATCCCACAGGCGAAGTTCTCAAAGATATCAACTGGGAAGTTAAACCAGGCGATCGCATTGGCTTAGTCGGTGTCAACGGTGCTGGAAAATCTACCCAACTCAAAATCATCTCTGGGGAAATTGAACCCACCGCAGGCGAAATTATCCGTCCTAATAGCTTACACATAGCTTACCTCAACCAAGAGTTTGAAGTAGACCCTACCCGCACCGTTAGAGAAGAATTTTGGACTGTCTTCAAAGAAGCCAACGAAGTACAGTTATCTCTGGCGCACATCCCACAAGAGATGGAAACGGCTAACCCAGATGAACTGGATCGACTAATCGACAAGTTGGATCGCTTGCAGCGCAAATTTGAAGCCTTGGATGGTTACAACTTAGATGCACGCATCGGGAAAATTTTACCAGAAATGGGGTTTGGGCTAGAAGATGGCGATCGCCTCGTCAGTGCCTTCAGTGGTGGTTGGCAAATGCGGATGAGTTTAGGTAAAATCCTGCTGCAAAAACCTGACTTGTTGCTGCTGGATGAACCGACTAACCACCTAGATTTAGAAACCATTGAGTGGTTGGAAAATTATCTCAGAGGGCTGATTACGCCGATGGTAATAGTCTCTCATGACCGGGAGTTCCTTGACCGCCTCTGCACCCAAATTGTGGAAACAGAACGTGGCGTTTCCAGTACCTACCTTGGTAACTACTCGGCATATTTGGAACAAAAAGCCGAAAGTCAATCAGCACAACTGAGTGCTTACGAACGCCAACAGAAAGAATTAGAGAAACAGCAAACCTTTGTTGATAGATTTCGCGCCAGTGCTACCCGCAGTACCCAGGCAAAAAGCCGGGAAAAGCAACTCGACAAAATTGAGCGCATTGAAGCACCCATTGCTGGGGTAAGAACTCTACATTTCCGTTTTCCCCCTGCACCCCGCAGTGGACGCGAGGTAGTAGAAATTAAAGATTTAACTCATCTTTACGGTGATAAAATCTTGTTTTTGGAAGCAAATCTGCTAATTGAAAGAGGCGATCGCATTGCTTTTCTTGGCCCCAATGGTGCTGGAAAATCTACCCTTCTGCGCGTAATTATGGGGATGGAACCACCCACAGAAGGTAGCGTTCAATTAGGGGATCACAACGTTATTCCCGGTTACTTTGAGCAAAATCAAGCTGAAGCTTTGGACTTGAAGAAAACTGTCATGGAAACTATCCATGATGAAGTTCCCGACTGGGATAATCAAGAAGTCCGCACGCTTTTGGGACGCTTCTTATTTACAGGTGATACTGTATTTAAGGCAGTTGGGGCATTAAGTGGAGGAGAAAAAGCTCGTCTGGCGTTGGCAAAAATGCTCTTACGTCCCGCAAACTTACTAATTTTAGATGAGCCGACAAATCACCTAGATATTCCAGCGAAAGAAATGCTGGAAGAAGCGCTCAAAAATTATGACGGTACGGCAATTGTAGTTTCGCACGATCGCTACTTTATTTCTCAAGTAGCTAACAAAATCGTCGAAATTCGTGATGGTGAATTTCGGGTTTACTTAGGAGACTATCATTACTATCTCCAGAAAATTGCCGAAGAAAAAGAACAAGCAAAATTAGCTGCGATCGCTGCTGAAAAAGCTGCTAAAAAAGCTGCAAAATCTTCCAGTAAAAAGAAATAATAGATCGAATACAGACTTAGTAGTAGTGCTAAAATGCTACTACTAAGTAATCACTTGTTATTAGCGATCAGCAACACTACAGAAAAATTGCTAAAGTTTAAAAAATTATTCAAAAAATTGAAAGTCTTTCATAAAAGAAATTAATAAGCAAAAATTCACTTGCGGCGTGGTTTAGCAGTGGTATCATTCGGGTATTACAAAAAGTAAAGGGCAATTTTACTATGACCAAAGCACCTGTTGCTCCTGTGGTGCTAGTCATTTTAGACGGATGGGGCTACTGCGAGGAAAAGCGAGGAAACGCTATTGTTGCTGCTAAAACTCCCATTGTGGAAAGTTTATGGGCAGCTTACCCGCATACCCTCATTCGCACATCAGGAAAAGCCGTAGGGTTGCCAGAAGGTCAAATGGGCAACTCGGAAGTAGGTCATTTGAACATTGGTGCTGGGCGAGTTGTACCGCAAGAACTGGTACGCATCTCTGATGCGGTCGAAGACGGTTCTATTGCCTTAAACCCAGCACTCGTCAAAATTTGCCAGGAAGTTCGCTCTCGGAATAGCAAGCTGCATCTAGTCGGGCTTTGTTCTGAGGGAGGGGTACATTCGCATATTACCCATCTATTCGGACTACTTGACTTAGCTAAAGACCAGCGAATTCCAGAAGTTTTTATTCACGCCATCACCGATGGTCGTGACACCGCCCCAACTGACGGTGTAAGAGCAATCACACTGCTGCAAGATTATATAGACCGTACAGGCATTGGACGCATAGTCACCCTCAGCGGTCGCTACTACGCGATGGATCGCGATCACCGCTGGGATCGGGTCAAACGCGCCTATGATGTGATGATCCAAGATGGTACAGGTGATAATCGCACGGCTGTGGAAATCTTGCAAGAATCTTACGCCGAAGGGGTAAAAGATGAATTTATCAACCCCATCCGAATTGCACCCGGCGCAATAGAACCAGGGGATGGAGTGATATTTTTCAACTTCCGCCCCGATCGCTCCAGACAACTGACTCAAGCTTTGGTCAGTCCCACATTTAACGGTTTTGAAAGACAGCAAATTACACCACTGTCTTTTGTCACGTTTACACAGTATGATTCAGACTTACCCGTGGCTGTAGCCTTTGAGCCTCAGAATCTCAGTAACATTTTGGGAGAAGTGATTGCCAATCATGGACTGAATCAGTTCCGCACCGCTGAAACAGAAAAATACGCCCACGTCACCTATTTCTTTAATGGGGGACTGGAGGAACCTTTTGCTGGAGAAGATCGGGAACTGGTAAGCAGCCCGATGGTAGCAACTTACGATCACGCCCCAGCGATGTCAGCAGCAGCAGTTACAGATGTTGCGATCGCTGCGATTCAAAAGGGTATATATTCCCTAGTTGTGATTAACTATGCCAACCCAGACATGGTAGGGCATACGGGTCAAATAGACGCTACCATTACAGCAATTGAAACAGTAGATCGCTGTTTGGGTCGCTTGTTAGAAAGCGTTATCAAAGCTGGCGGCACAACAATTATTACTGCCGATCACGGCAACGCTGAGTATATGCTAGATGATGGGGGTAATCCCTGGACGGCTCATACCACTAATCCAGTCCCCTTCATCTTAGTGGAAGGAGAGAAAGTCAAAATCCCTGGATATGGTACAAATGTCGAACTGCGAAGCGATGGCAAGCTATCCGACATCGCCCCCACAATTCTAGAGATTTTACAGCTACCTCAGCCACCAGAAATGACCGGGCGATCGCTGCTGAAAACAGCAGATTATGAACTGCAACGCACTCGCACACCCGTGCAAGTAGGACTGTAAAAGAGTTAGGAGTTAATAATTAAGAGTTAAGAGTTAATAATGAAGAGTGATGAATTAAAACTTTTCTAACTCCTAACTCCCAACCCTGACTCCTGTTTTTTAAAACTTGTTATAAATGAGATTCAACCATGACAGTTACTAATATCGTGCAAGGCATTTGGGCGTTTTCCGCCACTGGTTTGATTATCTTGGTTTTACTGCATAGCCCCAAAGGTGATGGCATTGGAGCGATTGGCGGACAAGCCCAGCTATTTAGCAGCACCAAGAGTGCAGAAAACACCTTAAACCGAATTACTTGGGCATTGACAGTAATTTTTCTCGGTTTAACAGTAGTTTTAAGTGCTGGTTGGCTGCCTAAATAAGGATAGGTCAATGGGGAAAAAAACCCAACACCCGATACTTAACACCCTAATAAATTTAATTTCACGACGGTTAATTACAGCTCTTGCCTTGTTTATTGGCACAGGGCTGTTAATCTTTTTTATTAATATCCAGTCGAGTGATGGGTTTACAATAATACCAAAACATGCATATTCAGACTTAATAATCTCTCTCCCTCCATCATCTCCCCGAAAACCCCATCCCTTACCGCCCAAACTTGCAGAGTGGCAAGATAGCATTAACAGCGGTGACTATTTTTCCCAAGTCACAACAAGCCAAGTAGGTTATTTAGTTTGGTCGCAATTTCCCATTCGAGTTTACGTAGAACCACCACAAGCCCTTAGCGAAAAACAAGCTCAAGCATGGATTAACGCTGTCTTACAGGGTGTACAAGAATGGAGTACTTATTTGCCTTTGACAATAGTCGAACAGCCAAAAATTGCTGATATTACCATTGTGCGAAAAGCGCCACCTCTACAAATTTCCCCTAGTAGTAATATACCCCGTGCGCGATCAGCACAAACTACTTACGAGTTATACACCACCAACAAAGTTTTATCCCACCGCTTCACCATCTTGTTAAGTCCCAGTCAAACAGGTGAGTATCTGATTGCCGCTACCCGCCACGAATTCGGTCATGCACTGGGAATTTGGGGTCATAGTCCGCTACAAACTGATGCTTTATACTTTTCCCAAGTTCGTAACCCGTCGCCTATTTCTCCCAGAGATATAAATACTTTAAAGCGGGTTTATGAACAGCCAACCAGTTTAGGATGGTCTTTAGTGGAGAATTAAAAGATTAATTGATCAATATGATTACTTTTACTTAAAAATCCTACGTTCGCGTTTTGTAGAAACTAGCTACAAGTTATACACATGAATATGTTTAGCGTAAAGAATCAAAATTTAAGATTAAGGCAACCAATTTTTATCCAAAATTTGCTCTAAGGTATAAGGACATAATTCAGGTAAATTAGTTAGCTTTGTTTTAGTCTTAACATAATCTAAAGCATTGCTATAAATTACGCTGAAATTATCCTCTAAATGTTTGCGTAAATTGGCACTTAAATCTTCATTTACTTGATTACGAAAACTAATAATTTCCGCAGCCCAATGGTTAGCATTTCTTGGCTTTTCTAAATCCCAATATTGATAAAGTAATAAATGTCTAATAATTTGTTCCAATAAACTTTTTACTCGCCTTTTTTCATTCTTAGCCAAATCTTCCAATTCTTCTATTAAGTTTTCATAGTCAATGTCTGCTAATTGTCGATTTTTGAGACATTTAATAGTCTCCTCTAACCATTGCAGGTAATTGGATTCATATAATGTTTTTATGTCGAGGATTGTAGTCATTTGTTGATTACGTAGCTTTAATTTACTGTTATTTATTATTTAATATTAACTAATATATTAATTTTTGCCGAGAATGATTTACATTTTATGACTTTATGATGACACCTAGTCTAACAGGTGAGTATGTCCAAGCCACTGTCTGTCAGGAACTAGATCAAGAATTGGAAATATAGGATGATAATCAATTACAAACTGATGCTTTATATAGGATTTTTAAATAAATACACTTAGGGGAGCAAGTGCCTTGCGGAGTTTCCCAACGCTCGATAGCATTCGCACAGCGTCTCAGTAGAGAAGCGTTAGCGATTGTGCATAGTGTTTAACTCGCTATTGCTGCGCTATTCATTGTAACAACTGGCATCCCCTAGGCTCTGCGACTTAGTGGTAGAGGTCGCTGTGCTAAAACTTCTTTATAAAGTTCTTCGAGTAGAGTAATATTTTTACTTAGGGTATAGCGGTCTAATATACGCTGTCTGGCTTTTTGCCCTAGTAAGGTTGTTAACTCTGGATGGTCTTGCAAGACTGGCAAGAGGGTTCGTAATTGCGATCGCGCTGTTTTAGTACTAATAACTATACCTGCGCCCTTTTCCAATACTTCTCCATCTGCACCCACGTCTGTTGCTAAACAAGCTAGCCCACATGACATACCTTCTAACAAAGATAGGGACAAACCCTCTACCAATGAAGGCAAAATAAATACATCTGCACCCCGCAAAATTTCGATGCGTCGGTCTTCATCAGCTACAAATCCCAACCAGATAATGCCGTATTCTGAACCATAAAATGGCTCTAAGGAAGATTTCAAAGGGCCATCCCCAACAATTAGCAACTTACTACCAGACCCCATTGCCGACTGCTTCCAAGCCCGGAGGAGGGCTTCGACATTTTTCTCGGGCGCTATGCGACCTTGATAGACAAACAAGCGTTCGGCTTTAAATTCTGATTTGACTTGAGAAAATCCTGGAGAATACTTGGCAGTATCAACACCGTTGGGAATTACGGCAATATTTTCTTTCCTCACACCCATACCTGCCAATAATTCTCGCTGAATTTGGGAAAATACAATCACGCGATCGTAGTTAACTAAAAAAGGCGCGTAAAGCTGATAAGCCAAAAGTTGTGTTCCCGATATCAGCTTTGCCCCCTTGCCAGCAAACGGTGTGTGAAAAGTGGCAACTAGCGGCAACTTCAGTTCCTCACAGATTTCCGGTAGAAAAAAGTCTAGAGGAGATAGTGTCAAGGAAGCATGGACTATATCTGGCTTGATTTTCCGCAGTGAATCGGTTAAAACTTTGGTCGCTTTAAAAGTGGGAATTGTGTAAACCTGCGACTTGTAAATGAAAGGTAGGGAAACCTCTCGGAGATTTGGCCAGTTGTCAGGTTCAGATTCTTCTTGGGCAAAGTGAAGAAAGCTAACTTGATGTTCCTTGTCTAGTAAGGCATTTGTAATTTCTCTACTGTAGGTAACATTGCCACAAAAGGGTGATTTTTTTCCAATCCAGGCTATACGCATTCTTTATTTAGCTGTAAGAAAAGCGGGTTTGATCTATTACTTGTGTGTCCTTCGTGATTTTTATTTTATCTAGCTATACTTGCTGGTTTTTTAGTTATTACAAATTTCCAACAGAATTTAGTTTAAAAAGCCTATTTTAAGCTATTAAACCAGTTGATTTATGGCTTTATTTATTCTACTTATAAGTTGTTAGTTTCTCATGTTTAAACAACTTATTCTGACTAATGTCAGATTGATATCCCGCAAGTATGTGATAAATTTTCACTGACCACAGTTTACCATGAACAGAAAAGCTTTAAGTAAATATTAATTACTTAAAAGTAATGAATAATAGCTCGTGTTAGCTGATAACTACTTCTGTGAGTTATACCAAGTTAATATACCTCCTGAAAAGACGATCGCAGCTAATCCCAAAAAAACTGCCTGTAATCCTACAAAGGTTTCTGCTACACCTGCTAATGCCAAAGGTAAGGAGAGAGCAATATTAATTACATTGTTTTGTAAACCAAAGACTTTACCACGCATTTCTGGAGGTGTTTCTGTTTGGATGGCTGTTTGCATGGGAATACCCACTAGCGCCCCAAAGATACCTAATAGCGCCACCAGTAACAGAACTAGCCACAGTTGAGTTGTAAATATTGACAGACCAATCAGGGATGCTGCCATGCCCATACAACCACACAGACTTAGTTGGATATAGGAGAAGCGTTGACCAAATTGACCGAGAATTGTTGCTCCAGCAGCGATACCAACGCCGCCGGCTGCTAGTAAAAAGCCGAACTGAGAGGCTTTCATGTTAGGAATGATTTCCGCCATGCGAACGGCTAGAACAGTTAATGCTGCAAAGACAGAAAACAAGATAATCAGCTGAAGCAAAGCATTGCGGACGCGATGATTTGCTTTGAGGTAGGCAAAGCCATCCCGCAAGTCAGAGAATACGTGAGGGAATTCTGTATCGGGGTCGTGGTGTTTTTCGTTAGTTGCCAACAGGAACAAAATTAGTCCTGCGATCGCATAACTACCACCTACTAAAAATTCTTTGCCCAAACTACCACTACCACCAATTTGCAGCCAAAGTCCATCGGCGATCGCTAACAATGGTTCCCCAACAGCAAACCCAACAATCACCGATGCCATCATCGTTGTCGTATAAAGCGAATTTGCCGAGAGTAAATCCTGTTCTTCTACTATTAAGGGAATTGCCGCCTGTTCTGCCGGTGCAAAAAACTGCGTCAGCGTGGAAACTAAAAAAGTCACACCCAGGATAATCAAAAAACCCACTGGCAGGACTCCTATGGGTTTCCAGCCATGAGTCAACCACAGCAGGAAGGGAATTGACAAAACCAGGATGCCGCGCCACATATTTGTCGCCACCAGCACAGCCTTTTTCGACCAACGATCAACAAATACCCCAGCAACGGAACCAAATAATACGGCGGGAATCGTAAAAGCCATCATCAAAACTGACACCCAACCACTAATACTCTGATTACTAGCCTGAAACTGAGTATTAATCAAAGCAATCATCAGCACTAAATAAACTTTATCTGCTAGTTGGGAGAAAACTTGACCGCCCCAAAGAGCCAGGAAATTAGGGTTTTTTAATACAGGCAAAAATCCCTGTTGTTTGACATTTCCTGAACCAGTTTCTCCACCTGAACCAGATACATCTAATTTTTGTGGTTCTTTTTCTGGAATAGTCTTTACTGGCAAACTCTGTCCGTTGCTATCTCCTTGAGTAATGGTTAATTTGTCCTCAGATTGTGTTTCTGATTGACTTGGAACATCAGTTTTTGGGATCTGGGCTGTCCAACTTTGATCGTTTTTAGAAACATCTTTTGGGGACATTTCTTGGCCATTGATTTGACTAGGTGTACACTTGGAAACGGCGCTCAAGTGATTCCTGACTGTAGGTTCTGATACCCTATTCTGTTTTTTGGCGAGGCTTGGTGACAAAGGCAGGATTTTTTTATCCAAATCAGACGGTTGCATCATGGTTGGCAGCAAAATAAGAGTCGATCAAGGTAGCAGAGCGAATAGGGCGACCTAATTGATACTGAGCATACTGGCGCAAAATCTGCTCAACAGATAACCAGTGATGATCTCTAGCACCATCAATTTGCATTATCTCTGGTTGTGACAGATGTTGAAGCAAAGCCAGTTCCATAGCACCCGGACGACTAGAAATCACAGGTATTTCTTGCCGATGCACAACAACTGTTTGGGAGCCAGGTTTTGGCGGTGATGGAATAATGGGGCGATTAGGTGATGGAGAAAAAGATGAATTTCTTTGTATCCCCCTCTCTCTCTCTCCCTCTCTTCGTAAACGTTCCCAAGCTTCTAAGCAAACCGTTCCACCCGCAGGGATGCTAAATCCTACCTGCCAGTTGGGGTCTGTAAAGTCTGGCTTTAGCGAACGCCCAGATAGGCAGCAGATTTGCACTTGCGGCGTTACTCCTGCTAAGGCTAAAAGGTGAAACACCCCATGAGCCAGATGAGCCAAAACACCAGATGCATTAGCACTAGACAACGCCTCCAACCGATGGAGATGTTCATTGAACAACTCATAAAGTTCTTCTTGGGGTTGTTCGCTCAAACCTTGACACAGGACTATTTCTGCTAAATACTGGCTGGCAGCCAATTTTCCCAAATCTTTAGCTAAACCAGGATAAGTTTTTAACGTCTGTGCTTGAGTAATTTTATCAAGCGATCGCCCTTTCGCAATCAATAGTTCATTCACAACGAACATACCACTCCTGCCGCCCAGGCTGGAGTTGTGCTTGCGTGCCCCTGGAGCCACTGCTCGAATCAGACCAAATTCTGGTGTTAAAATCGTCACTATTTTATCCGATTCTCCCAGCACCTGAGTTTTAAGATTAATTCCCGTTGCTTTGTAGTTTCTACTCATTAGTCATTAGTCATTGGTCATTGGTCATTGGTCATTGGTCATTGGTCATTAGGTTAGGACAAAGGACAAATGACTTAGACGTGCCAGCAGTTTCCCGCGGGGTAGAACGAGAAACAAATGACTATTCATCCTTTCCCAGATTATCGCGCTGGCGGATCAAATCGATACCGCGAGATGTGCCTAATCTAGTAGCACCCGCTACGATTAAGTCTAGGGCTTGATTGATAGTGCGTATACCACCCGAAGCTTTAATTCCTACCCTTTCTTTTGCCAATTCCTGCAAAAGTCGTACATCTGCCACTGTTGCACCACCATTCCAACCTGTACTAGTTTTTAAGAATGCCGCTCCCGCCTCCATAGCTATTTCAGCAGCTATTTTTTTTTCCGCATCTGTCAACAGGTTGGTTTCTAAAATTACCTTGACAGTTTGCCCCGTCTCTTCACAAATTTCGGCAATTTCCCGGTGGGCTTCTTCAGTTTTTCCAGCTTTCAACCAGCCCAAGTTCATTACCACATCCAACTCAGTGGCCCCATTATCCGCCGCTTCTTGAGCCTCATACAGTTTCACTGCTGAAGTCGTTGCACCAGTAGGAAAGCCAATCACCGTACAGACTTTCGGGTTCTTGCCGTGTAGGAGTTCGACTGCTTGTTTGACATAGGCGGGGTGCAAGCAAACCGCCGCAAAATTGAATCTGTATGCTTCTTCACACCACTGCTCAACCTGCTCTGGAGTAGCCGTTGGCATTAAGAGGGAGTGATCGATAAATGGCGCAATATCAATATCGGGATAGTCTGCTGCCATCGTGTCTTCTGCCAGTGATTGATTATTAAACTTTATAAAAAATTAAAACATTTCTTATATATATATTAAACCATATTTATTACGAGTTTATTCTGAAAAGAAGCTGCTGACTTCTATCGGATGTCGGCTTTGTAGATATTGCGGAATTACTGTAAGTGTTTAAGTTGACATTAGGCAGTAGTAGGCTTAGAAATATCAACACCATTTGTGAAGTCAGTGCCTAAGAAGTTAATAATATTTTTAGCTAACGCCTTCGATGCCAAATATGGGACACCATTACCAATAGTTTTAAACATATTCGTGAGCGACATATTTTCTGGAAGTACAAAATTTGCAGGTAAAGATTGTATCGCTAAAGCTTCTGCCACAGATATTCGGCGGATTTTATAGGGATGCAAATGTACTTCATTATTTCCATAGCAAGCTGTTGGTGAATAACGCCATCTGTGAAGACGCTTAAAAGACTTTTTAGAATCATCTCCTTCATCAATAGCAGTAAATCTTGTAATGCCTGCCCTTGGTTGAAAACAGTGTTCAGCATTGGGATGCTTCAGAACATTATTTTTTCTAAACCAGTATTCTACGGTGAGTTCTTGAGGGATGCCATCAGGACAAGGCATAATGGAATTTTCTTCAAATGGTTCGCACTTACGCCAAGGATAAGCAAAAACATTTTTTCGAGGATATAAAATATGATTATCCCAAGGAAAATGTCTCTCAGTTATTGACTTTTCACTACCGAATTTTATTCCTATATCCTTGATAAAATTATTTCGGAAACCAATGAGAATAATTCTTTCTCTATCCTGGGGTACACCATATTCGATAGCATTAATTAACCGCTCTGTTAATATATAGCCTGATTCCAGTAATTGTTGCTTAAGCGATTCAAAAAATAAACGGTGCTTTGTCGTTCTCCACAACCCCTTAACGTTCTCAAATAAAAAGAAATCTGGAAGATTGCGGCAAATTAATTCAACGTAAGAAGCGGAAAGTTTGCCATTATCTCCTAAACATCCTCTATTTTTCCCGCCAATAGAAAAATCAGGACAGGGAGGCCCGCCAATGAAGCCGACAATATTACTAGATTTGCGGCAGTCTTGTACTAACTCCTGGAGATGTTGTATTTGTAAACCTTCGAGAAGTTGGGTTACGTCTCCTACTTCTCCGTCATAATACCCATATTCTGGCAACGGCAGATTGAGAACCTGCCGTGAGTAGCGGTATGCAGCCATGAATGAGGAAAAAATCTCATTTACATAAACAATGTTAAAACCGCTGCTTTCAAAACCTAAATCTAGGAATCCTGAACCAGCAAAAAAGGAGAAAATACAAGGGCGATCGCTCATTGAATGACTAGTTTTATAAAACAACCTTATTAATATCAGATGTTTAGTAAAATCGGTTGTGTCCTTCTTTTTAAGAACAATTCATACAAACTATCCCAATTTGGTCTCAGGGGCTGGTAAAACCTAATTTAGTTAGGGTTTATACTTACGTACCAATCAAGAATGAACAATTTGTATATTGCTTAAATAGTAAAAAAAATTCATCGTTGCTCTAAGTATTCAATATTAAAGTTTACTCAATCTTTAAGGAAATTCCCTGACATAAAAAGAGTCTGAAGCCACAATTAAATATAGGAGTTTCCAAGCTCTAAACGATGTTTAAGACAAAGTATTGTCATTAAATAAAAAACCGGGGTACTTCGGACTAACTTTTTATGCGGATTTTAATTTATTCCTACAACTACTATCCAGAGCCAATTGGTATTGCCCCACTGATGACTGAATTAGCAGAGGGACTAGTGAAGCGTGGGCATCAAGTGCGCGTAGTCACCGCTATGCCCAACTACCCTGAGCGTCAGATTTACCAAGAATATCGAGGGAAGTGGTATCTCAACGAATACAAAAATGGAGTTCAAATCCAACGCAGTTACGTTTGGATTCGTCCACAACCTAACCTATTAGATCGGGTGTTACTAGATGCTAGTTTTGTGGTCACTAGTTTTGTGCCCGCTCTCATCGGTTGGCGTCCAGATGTGATTCTCTCAACATCGCCATCTTTGCCAAGCTGTGTACCAGTTGCTCTTTTAGGATGGTTACGTGCTTGTCCTGTGATTTTAAATCTACAAGATATATTACCAGAAGCAGCCGTCCACGTCGGTCTACTGAAAAATAAATTGCTCATCCATTTGTTTAGATTATTGGAAAAATTTGCCTACCATACTGCCAGTAAAATTAGCGTTATCGCCGATGGGTTTGTGGACAATTTGCAATCTAAGGGCGTAGAAGCTGACAAAATTGTGCAAATTCCTAACTGGGTTGATGTAAATTTTATCCGCCCTTTGCCTAAAGAAAATAACCCTTTCCGCGCAGCACATAATTTGAATGGCAAATTTGTAGTACTTTATTCTGGCAACATTGCCTTAACCCAAGGCTTAGAAAGCGTCGTCAAAGCTGCTTCTGTGTTGCGCCATATCCCAGATATTATTTTTGTCATCGTTGGAGAGGCAAAAGGTTTAGAGCGATTGCAACAGGAATGTCTAGACTGCGGCGCAGATAATGTTTTGCTACTTCCGTTTCAACCCCGCAAATATTTGCCACAAATGTTAGCAGCCGCCGATGTTGGCTTGGTGGTGCAAAAGAAAAATGTTGTATCCTTCAATATGCCATCAAAAATCCAAGTGCTGCTTGCTAGTGGAGGGGCGTTAGTTGCCTCTGTCCCTGACAATGGGACAGCAGCAAGAGCTATCAGGCAAAGTGGCGGCGGAGTTATCGTTCCTCCAGAAGATCCCCAAGCTTTAGCAATGGCAATTTTAGATTTATACCAAAACCCCGAAAAAGTAAAAACTCTGGGTTATAAAAGTCGCCAATATGCCGTTGAACACTATGCTTTTGAGCAAGCTTTAAATCAATATGAGTCATTGTGTTACTCATTGACAGCAGATCGTGGAGTAATTCAGTCCACAAGAGTTACAAAACAAGAAGTTTAATCTACAGCAGTAGAGTTAGATTACATACCTTTACCTTAACCCTTCAGTACGACTATACTTAATAAAGTAGTAATTCTACCCTCAATTTTTAAAGCGTTAAATATTTGAGGGTAGTTAATTATACTTTAAATATTTAGTATATAGACCAATACCCTTGGGGCAACCTGACTCAAAAATCCCAGAGCATCACTTCATTCAATCTGTGGGAATAGCAATTTTTATCCATACTAAATGAGTGCTTTAGTATCTTGTCATACCAAATACTAGACTTGTACCAATCACACTTTTGGTAGACCAGGCATGAATCTGCTGTGTTGTATTGTAGTTTTTAGTAGCAGACAGCCAAAAGCATAGATGTGGACTTACCTGCAAATTATTAGTACGGCATGGCGGAAATAACTATCCAGCTGAAAAAGGTTAAAAACCTTAATTGACATATTTTGTTTCCTTCTGCCTCATGCCTCCTTGCACTAGCCAATTATCAAACTAGCCCCATAGACACCTGTTTTTTTGTTAGTATTCAAAAAAACCTATTGACACATTTTCAGATCAATTGTTTGTGATTTGTAAGTAAATGTAAACAATTGTTTCAAAAGAAAGAAAGCACCTGAGGTTTAATGACTGATTATTTCCAAGGAAATTTCCCATTACAATCTGTCCCACTGACGAAGAGTGTGGTAAAGAGCCACGCTCATACCGAAGAGGAGAGCGGAAAATTAGCTGCAACGATCGCAGAAGCTGGATCAGACCGCAAAGCAGGTGAGATTATATTGCTCAAAGTAGCAGAGGTATCTTACCTAGCTGATTACTTTGTGATGATGACTGGCTATTCTAAGGTACAAGTAAGAGCGATCGCTCAAGCAATTGAAGGAAAAGTCGAAACTGAGTTGCAACGGCGTCCCATAAGGACAGAAGGAAAAGTTGAGGGGAGTTGGGTACTACAAGACTACGGTGATGTGATCGTTCACATCATGATGCCCAAGGAACGGGAGTTTTATAATTTAGAAGCGTTCTGGATTCATGCAGAGCGTATTTCCCTTCCAGAATCTGATGAGGGTGAGGGTAAGCCAACATGATTAGGTCTTCGGTTTCTAATTGCCCAGTTCCTACAGACCAACAACCGCTTAATGAGTACGAAGAGTTAAAAACTTCCTGGCTGTTTCGTGATAGCACTTTAGATTGGCGCGAGTATATCACGAAAATTGTTTGGATTTGGGGTTTATCTTGGCTGGTAGCAGGGCCTGTAGCTGCGGCAAGTTTTCCCCCTCACAAGTATATTGCACATTTTATCCTCTGTGGTGCAGCAGCAGCGAGTGTTGGGGTAGTGCTGGCACTGGTAAGGTTGTACTTAGGCTGGTTCTACGTGTGCGATCGCCTTTGCAGCCCTACAGTCTTTTATGAAGAGTCTGGCTGGTATGACGGTCAAACTTGGACAAAGCCACAGGAAATCCTTAACCGCGATCGCTTGATTGTTTCATACGAAATTAAACCTATTTTGCGGCGGTTACAATTTACCTTTGCTGGCTTGGCGGGAATGTACGTTATTGGTACTATAGTTTGGCATTTGTTTTAAAAAGTCATTGGTCATTAGTCATTAGTCCTTAGATAATGACTAATGACCAATGACTAATTAATTAAAAAAGGTGATAAATATAAACCCATGACAATGGGAAAACGAACTCAAGCCACAGCACTGGAAGTCCGGTTGCTGCGGGAAGGTATTATTGAATCCAGGCATATAGTCCAAGCTGTTGTCTGCGATGAACGAGGACGGGTTCTAACCGTTGCCGGAAATTCTGAAACTGCTGCATTTATCCGTTCAGCGCTTAAACCATTTCAGGCACTCGCAGTCACCACCACAGGTACACTGGAACGCTATCAACTCAGCGATCGCGACTTAGCAATTATCACAAGTTCCCATAAAGGAAGAATAGATCAAGTCCGACAGGTATTTAACATCCTTTGGCGGGCCGATCTTGACCCGACTATACTTCAGTGTCCAATTCCTGAAGGTAAGCGGAGTCCTCTGGAATACAATTGCTCTGGCAAACATGCAGGAATGTTAGCTGTTTGTCAGCAACGCCATTGGCCTTTGAATAACTACTTGGATCGCAAGCACCCAATACAGCAATTGATTTTGGGCAAGGTAGCAGAGTTGCTGCGAATGCCTGCGGAAGAGTTTATCAGCGCTCATGATGACTGTGGCGCACCAACTTATCTGATGCAACTCGGTCATATGGCATCTTTGTATGCACTGTTAGCCTCTAGTACCAACTTGGATATGGAGCGCATTGTCCGTGCTATGACTCATCACCCCGCGATGGTAGCAGGAGATGGAGAATTTGATACGGAACTGATGCGCTTAACTCCAGGAGAACTAGTCAGCAAAGCTGGTGCCGAAGGAGTGCAGTGCATTGGTAGACTCGGTGAGGGCATGGGATTGGCAATCAAAGTCATGGATGGGGCAAAACGGGCAAAACATGCCGTTGCGATTCACTTACTCCAACAAATGGGTTGGATTAGTCCCAGCGCCGCAGAAAGCCTCTCAGAAAAGTTTGTGACCTTGGGAAAATACAAGCGTTTAGAAGTAATTGGAGAATTATCATTTTTGTAGTTGCCAAACTCTTGACTATAGGTTATGCTATAGAAGTCAAGAGCGACGCGGGATAGAGCAGCCTGGTAGCTCGTCGGGCTCATAACCCGAAGGTCAGTGGTTCAAATCCACTTCCCGCCACCAAATAAAAGATAAAATAAAAACCCTACAATCAGTGAAGATTGCAGGGTTTTTGTTTTATTTTGATCTATTCTGGAAGAAATAGCCATCTAAAAGGCGCGGATAATCATGGTTGTGAAGTTGCAGCGACCAATTTTAGTGGGAGGATTGGGACTGTCCTTTTCTCTGTGGATGTTACAAAGCTGGCACGATTCTATAGTGCAGGTGAGTGAGTTTGGTCTGTTGAGTGCCTTAGCTGTTGGTGGTGGTTTGTGGTTATTCCAAAAAAATCGCCCGAAAGACAGTTTAGAGCAGCTAGATGGTATGGTTGTGGATCGAGCGACTGTGGAAAGTGCGATCGCTAAAGCTGAAACTGTAATTAACCAACTGGCACAAGAAACAGAAAATCATCCGGCGTTACAGACACTTAGAGAAGAAGTTGCCCAATTATTGTTTGAAGTAGACAGGCAAAAAATTAAAGTTGCTGTAACTGGCGGGAAATCCGTGGGTAAAAGCACTTTAATTCAAGTGCTAAAGCAAAATGCAGAGACACAAAATTTTGTGTCTTTAGAAGAGACAGCACCTTTATTTAGAGAAGCGAGTGAAAATTCAGATGCAGCTATTTTGGCAGAAGTAGCAAAATCTGATTTTGTTCTGTTCCTGACAAACGGTGATTTGACAGACTCAGAATTTCAAACCTTACAGCAGCTAAAAGCAGCAAATCAGCCCACAATTCTGGTTTTCAACAAACAAGATCAGTATTTAGCCGATGAAAGCGCCAGCGTCTTGCTGTCATTGAAACAGCGGATGCAGGGAAATGTAGTTGCAACTGCGGCCTCTCCCATTCCGATCAAAGTCCGAAAGCATGAGGCTGATGGTTCTATACAAGAGTGGATGGAACAACCAGAAGCAGAGATCCAGCAGTTGACGCACCAGTTGGGTGAAGTTTTGGCACAGCAGGGACAACGGCTGGTTTGGGTAACTACCATGAGGAAAGCCGGGCTGTTGAAAGCTGAGGCGAAAAACTGGCTAAATGCAACCAGACGCGATCGCGCCACCCCTATTATTGAACAATATCAATGGATAGCTGCTGCTGCTGCCTTTGCTAACCCAGTCCCAGCCCTTGATATTCTGGCGACTGCCGCAATTAATGCTCAAATGGTAATGGATTTGGGTAATATCTATCAGCAGAAATTTTCCTTGGAACAGGCACAAACCGTAGCTGGAACAATGGGAAGTTTGATGCTGAAACTAGGTTTAGTTGAACTTTCTACCAAGGCGATTAGTACTGTTCTAAAAAGTAATGCCGTTACCTTTGTTGCTGGCGGCGTAGTGCAGGGAGTAAGTGCAGCTTATCTGACCAGGGTAGCAGGGTTAAGTCTAGTTGAGTATTTCCAACAGCAGGAAATAGCAATAGATTCTGGGACTGGTTTGAATTTAGAGAATTTGCGGCAAACATTGCAAAAAGTATTTCAGCAAAATCAGCAGATTGGTTTTTTGCAGGGATTTGTTAAGCAAGGTATGAAACGTTTATTGCCAAAGGTGCAGCAGGTTGAATTAGTAAGTACCCAAAAGGCTGTCGGATAATGCTATAAAAACCTAAAATTTACCCAAGCCTATTTTAGGCTTGGGTGTATCTAACAATTATTGTGATTGGGAATTAGCAAAAAATTGTGAATAAGGGTAGTTAGCTAAACAGCACCACTGTTTCTATTAAACAGAATAGCTATAGTTTTGAAAATTAGCTTTAAATCGTACACCAAACTCCAATTTTTTTGATACTGCAAATCCAGACGAATTACATCTTCAAAACTACGGACTGTAGAACGCCCGTTTACTTGCCATTCGCCAGTCATACCGGGTTTAACATCTAAACGTTGCCACTCCGGTACTTCGTAGCGTTCCACTTCATCGGGTGTAGGTGGTCGAGTGCCTACTAAACTCATCTCTCCTTTGAGGACATTCCAAAATTGCGGCAGTTCATCAAGACTAGTTCGCCGTAAAAAGCGCCCTACTTTGGTAATTCTGGGGTCATTATCATTCTTGAAAAAAGCGCCTTGTACTTGGTTTTTGACTTCGGATTTCTTCGCTTCCGCATCCACACACATGGAGCGGAATTTCCAAATCTCAAAATGCTTACCCATCCAACCACAGCGGGTTTGACTAAATAAAATAGGCCCAGGATCATTAATTTGAATAGCGATCGCAATAGGAAAAAATAAAACTCCTGTAATTAATAAACCGACCACTGATCCTATAATGTCTAATAGCCGTTTCATCCAAGATGCCACAGAAGGGTGAGTAGTAGGTAACTGCTCTACTTTACGGGAAGTTGTCTTCCGGCTATCTACCAAGTCTTCTTGTTTTATTAGCGACCCATCCTCCACAAGCTCTAAGGGAAAAACCTCATCTAATCCCGTGAGTTTTAGGACTGCCATTACTTGAGGTGTTACATTCCGCAGTGTTAATGTAATCCCTTTGGACTGAGCGTATTTAAAATTACTTACCAGGGCACCTAAACCACTACTATCCATAAAAGTAGTTTGGTGAAAGTCAATGATGATTTGCTTAGGATGTGAATTGGGTTGGATTAAGCTTTGGCAGGTTTGCTTAAAGCTTAAAGCCTCCAGCACGCTCAACCGCGTAGGCACCTGCACTATAGCCGTGTCGTTTAGGGAATTAACTGGAAAATCGACCTCTGTCGGTTGGCTAGTCATGAAGCTCTGCACTTTCGTTGCCATGTATAATGTAATCTGCCAAACATTATTTTGTCCTACAAAATTACTTAACCCAATATCGGAATCAGTAGTAATAAGGACTAATTGCTATTTACCGGGGCTGAAATTGGAGATCGCTAGCGACGATTCACAATAGAACAAGAAGCCAAAAAACATCCTTGCTGTTGTGCCGACGCAGCGCGATCGCGTTGCTCTGATCAAATGATTGCTAAAAATACGGTTACACCTACCGCACGCCTGATTGAGGTCTTTTCTGCCATTCAAGGGGAAGGACTGAATGTAGGGACACGTCAGATTTTTATTCGTTTTGCTCTGTGTGATTTACGCTGTAATTTTTGTGACAGCGCCCACACTTGGAATGCACCTGCTACTTGTCGGATAGAGCGATCGCCTGGATTGCGCGACTTTGAAATCCACTCTAACCCTGTTTCTCTACCCATACTACTCGAATGGGTGAAACAGCAAAATCTACCTTGTCTACACGATAGCATTAGCTTAACTGGGGGCGAACCACTTCTTCATGCCCCATTCTTAACGCAGTTTCTACCCCAAGTGCGAGCCATAACTGGTCTACCTATATACTTAGAAACTGGCGGACATCGCCCAGAACAATTGGCGATGATTCTCCCTTATTTAGACTCTGTGGGTATGGATTTCAAATTGCCCAGTGTCAGCGGCGAAAGTCATTGGCAAGAACATGCTAAATTTCTCCAATTATGTCATGACTCATATTTAAATGTTTTTGTCAAGATAATTGTGTCTCAAAACACAGATCCAGCCGAGTTGGAACGTTCAGCTTTGCTCGTGGCAGAGGTTAGTCCAGATATCTCAGTATTTTTACAACCTGTTACGCCTTTGCCAGTATCTGAACAATTCTCCCCAATACCTATGCTTGCGCCTTCAAGCGATGAAGTTTTGACGTGGCAAGCTTTGATGAAGGGGTTTGTCAAGCACGTGCGTGTGATCCCTCAGACGCATAAAATGCTGAACCAACTCTAAAAATTTCTGTAAAATTTGAGTTTGATAAAGATGTAGTCAAGAAAAAAGTAAGATTTTATGAAATTGTCATTGGGCTGCTGCCGCTAGGTAGGGAGGCAGTAGCCCTCTGAGTACGCATTCCCAGTTGGAGGCAGAGTGAGGAGTGAGGAACGAGGAGTTTGAAGTTTCGATTTGACTCATAACTCCTAACTCCTAACTAATTACAAACCGCCCTCATCTTGAGTTTTAGATTTAGCTTTTGCCTTATTGGCACTGCGTTTGAGGGCAGAGAGTCTTGCTTCATATCTCGACCGTTGGCGCTTACTAGGAGTATTGTCAATCAGGGTTTTCAAGGCGCTACCTAGACTCTTGTAGGCATTGGGGAGGGTATAACCAAAACGAGTTGCTAAAGCGATCGCTTTCTCATCAGCATTGAGCAATTCTCTTAGTTGCTTTTCCCCATTATTCTTTTGGTACAGTCGCCAGCCTGACACACCACATAGCGACAAAGCTAACACCAGAAGCAATCCATCTTGTACCCACAATTCGCCTACAGCACCACCTAAACCAATGGCTAGTGCTGCCATTTCCCAACCATCTTTAGGAATTGTGTCATTTTGAACGCGAGCAACTTCATGCCAGAACAGCAGATTGCGCTGATCCATTGCGAGGGCATCCCATTTCACCAAGTCAATTTGAATTTCTACCTGGTCTTTACCAATTTCTTCGCAACGAACCAGGGGTGGATTGACCTCAGTTGTGCCTTCAACCGTGACCCAGCTCTGTAATTCTGGCGGTAGTAAGCCTTTCAACCGCCGGAGTTCACTCATTTCCGCTTTGGCAGAGGAGGTTGCATAGGATGTCATAATATCCAGCCCCAGAAAATTTCAGTATATAGTGAGGGTATCACTTTGGAGTATAGCGATTTAAGTGATGATCCGTCTCACTCGCTGGGAAAACTTCCTCGCTTTTTTCGCGCTTCCATTGCCTTTTCCAGCAAATCTAACAATCCTGGGGCTTCTTCTTGGATACTGAGTAACAGTCTTTCCCCAAGTTCTATATTTCCCGGATCAAAACCTGTTGCCATCACTTCTTTCAGCCGAGGTATCGCTATGCCATCCACAATCTGAATTAACCCACTTAGACAACGGTGAAATTGTCTTTCTGTGAGAATCGAGTCTTCTAGAGGAAACTCAATAATGGCACGGATTTCGCCATCGGATGGGTCATACTCCCATTGCAACATTTTGGTTTCCCAAGAAATGGCAAGCATTGTTTGTAGGATAGCTCCCTTGTGAGGATGGTCTTGGATTCCTGCCAAAACTTGAGGGGCAAATACTCGGAAAAATTTTCCCTCTTCATCCAACTGGACAACTATTAGGAAATCTTCTAGATTATCAGCCTCCACTCCTGTTATAATTCTGTCTTCTTCATCATCAAAACGGTAGTCCCAACCAAGGTTGTCTAAATAGTTGGCAATCTGTTTGAGGTTAGCTCCCATAAAAGCCTCATAAGGAACGTGGAGCAGCTGTTACCAGACCTAGTTTAACCTGCTAGGGGTAGTTGTTTAGGTTTGTATGGCTACTTCTGCTCACATAGAAGTATGCAATTAGGGCATGGGGCATTGGGGATTGGGTATTGAAGATAGGAAAAATAGATGAGCATTCTGCGCTGTGAATGATATTTTCTGAAAGACTCTTGCTCATTTTTAAAGAAGCGATAATCACTTTTTTCACAATCCTAGGTAGTGAAGGATATAACACTAACTCACTTAAGTTTTAATATTATCTTCTAGGTTTAATAAATGCATTGCTAAACCAAAAAGGGTGGCAGGATTTTAAATAAAACTCGAAAGCTAAAGCCTAATTGAGATAATCCCTGCAAGTATTTGAAGCTTTTGACAAGATAAGTAAAAACTTCAACTACCACTTTTAAAAGCTAAACAATATAGCACAGAGACTGGTAAAGTTTTATATTACAAGCGATAAGTTGTTTTCACTGAAAGATTGTAGTGAGCAATACATTTTTTCTGGTCTATTAATTATGAAATTTATGCGTAAATCAGCTTTAATTCTAGCGATCGCACCCCTAGTATTTGCGATCGCTGCTTGTGGTGGAGATTCAAGTCAAACAGCCAGTACACCCGGTACTCCAGGTAGTAATCCAGCAGCACCAGCAACTCGAAATCGTTGGGATAGCATTAAAAGCCGTGGTCAGTTAACTTGCGGTGTCAGCGGTGAAGTGCCAGGGTTTAGCTTTGTGGGAACTGATGGTAAATACAGCGGCATCGATGTAGATATTTGTCGTGCGATCGCGGCGGCTTTGTTTGACAATCCAGATGCAGTAGAATTCCGCAATCTCAATTCTAAAGAGCGGTTTACAGCCTTGCAAACTGGCGAAGTAGACGTTCTCAGCCGTAACACGACTTGGACACTTAGCCGCGATACCTCTGTAGGTCTAGAATTTGCACCTGTGGTCTTTTACGACGGACAAGCCATAATGGTACGCAAAAATAGCAACATTAAGTCCTTGGCAGACCTGAAGGATAAAGCAATCTGCGTTCAAACTGGAACTACTACCGAACAGAACTTAGCAGACCAAATGCGAAAAAGGGGCATCACTTACAAACCTGTGGTCTTTGAAGATGTTAACGTTACTTTTGCTACCTATGCCGAAGGTCGTTGCGATGGCATTACCGCTGACCGTTCAGCATTAGTATCTCGAGGCGCAATTCTACCCAAACCAGAAGATAACATGATTCTTGAAGAAGTAATTTCTTCAGAACCCCTTGCACCAGCAGTTGCCAAAGGGGATGCTAAGTTTGGTGATGTTGTGAAATGGGTGGTTTATTCCCTAGTCAAAGCCGAAGAGTTGGGCATTACTTCCCAGAATGTGGGTCAGTTTGCTGCTAGTAATGACCCGGATATTAAACGCTTTTTAGGAACCGAAGGCAACCTTGGTGAAGGACTCGGCTTAACAAACGACTTTGCAGCCAGAATAATTAAGCACGTTGGTAATTACGCCGAAATTTACGATCGCAACCTCGGTCCCAAGACAAAACTCAATCTAGCTCGCGGCCAAAATCAACTCTGGAGCAAAGGCGGACTACTTTATTCTCCGCCATTTCGGTAGAAGATGGCAGGGGCATGGGAAGTAGAGAGGAAATTTATATTGACTAATGACTAATGACTAATGACTAATTCAAAACCGCTTATATGGCGTGATGTCCGCTTTTGGCGTATTGCCTTGCAATTTCTTGCCGTATTTGTAGCAGTATTAGTGGTAATAATACTCTGGGGGAATCTCAACCGCAATTTACAACAGTTGGGTATTCAGTTTGGATTTGATTTCCTCAAGCAACAAGCATCTTTTGATATTGGCGAAACGCTGATTACTTACAAACCCACTGACAGCTATAGTCATGCCTTGTGGGTGGGGTTAATTAACTCCTTGCGGGTGGCGGTTGCAGGAATTTTGCTTACAACAATTGTAGGGATAGGTGCTGGGATTGCCCGACTTTCTGACAACTGGCTAGTGCGGAATATCACGATGATTTACGTGGAGGTTTTCCGCAATACGCCCTTACTGCTGCAATTACTGTTTTGGTACTTTGCTGTTTTTCTGACTTTTCCCAAAACAGAAAATAAGATATCCCTTTGGGGTTTTATTGGTGTTAGCCAAAATGGCTTAGAACTACCTTGGTTTACCTTATCACCAGAGTTTTCAGCTTTGCTGTTGGGATTAACTTTTTACACAGGTGCGTTTATCGCTGAGATTGTCAGAGGTGGGATTCAATCAGTAGCTAGGGGACAATGGGAAGCAGCGCGATCGCTAGGATTAAAACCAGGGTTAACAATGCGGCTGGTGATTTTTCCCCAAGCTTTGCGGGTAATCATTCCACCGTTAACGAGTCAATATCTTAATTTGACGAAAAATACGAGTTTAGCGATCGCCATCGGCTACCCCGATATTTATTTTGTCGCATCTACTACCTTCAACCAAACTGGGAAAGCCGTAGAAGTGATTTTACTAATTATGCTCACCTATCTCACCCTGAGTTTGACCATCTCTATAGTTATGAATTGGTTCAATCGTAGCGTGCAAATTAAAGAGAGATGAGGAAGCAGTAAACTTTGAAGATTGAGCTTTTGAGCTTGAACTTTAAGCCATGCCCAATAACCAATAACCAATGACCAATGACAAATCCTCAATTAACTTGGCTGCGTAAAAATTTGTTTAATAATTGGTACAACAGCTTGTTAACTGTTGTCTGTTTGGTATTGCTGTTTTGGGTAGTGCGAGGAATTCTAACTTGGGCAACCACTCAAGCACAATGGGCGGTAATTCAGGTTAATTTACGTTTATTTTTAGTTGGTAGATTTCCTCAAACGCTATATTGGCGAACTTGGATTGTACTGGCGATCGCTTCGACTTTAGGCGCTATAACAGGGGGTGTATTTTTTGGTAAACAACAGTTAACAAAGCGTGGAATTTCTTTGTTTGCTTTTATCATTGGCGTTTTGTTAGTTATTTTACCACTAGACTTTACATCCCGCCTTTGGTTATTGTTAATTGCATTTTTAATATTTGTAGGTTTTTGGCTCGGAGGAAAGTTTACTAAGGTATTAACTCCTTGGCTTTCCCTATTATGGTTATTGTCTTTCCCGATAATTTTATGGCTAATTGGCGGTGGGTTTGGATTGCAGCCTGTATCTACAAATTTGTGGAACGGTTTGCTACTTACCCTACTAATGGCAGCAGTCAGTATTGTGCTTTCCTTTCCGATTGGAGTTTTACTTGCTTTAGGGCGCACAAGCAATTTGCCTGTAGTACGTTGGTTTTCTATACTGTACATTGAAATTATTAGAGGATTACCACTGATTGGAATTTTGTTCCTAGCTCAGGTAATGCTTCCCTTGTTTCTATCAGCAGATTTGCGTCTAGATCGGGTATTACGAGCAATTGCTGGACTAGTACTATTTAGTGCCGCGTACATGGCAGAAAACGTGCGCGGTGGACTTCAATCAATTCCTCGCGGACAAATTGAAGCTGCGAAAGTACTAGGATTAAATACACCCTTGGTAGTGATATTAATTGTCCTACCTCAAGCATTACGTAACGTTATTCCTGCGATCGTTGGTCAGTTTATCGGCTTATTTAAAGACACTTCCCTCTTATCTTTGGTCGGATTAGTGGAACTCACAGGTATTGCACGTTCCATATTGGCACAACCACAATTTATCGGTCGCTATGCAGAAGTTTATCTGTTTATTGGATTTATTTACTGGGTATTTTGTTACTCCATGTCGTTGGCTTCTCGGCGGTTAGAGAGACAGTTGAGTAATTAGTTAGGAGTTATGAGTTAGAAGTTGGGATTTAAATATTATGTCCGAAATAAAACAAATAATTGTTGCTGAAGATGTTCACAAGTGGTATGGAAAGTTCCACGTTCTTCAGGGTGTGAGCTTGACAGTCAATCGTGGAGAAGTAGTAGTGTTGATGGGGCCATCTGGTTCAGGAAAATCTACCTTTATCCGCACATTTAACGCTTTAGAAGAATACCAAAAGGGAAGAATTGAAATCGATGGCATTACTCTCAGCCATGATTTAAAAAATATTGAGACGATTCGCCGGGAAGTGGGAATGGTATTTCAGCAATTTAATTTATTTCCTCATCTCACAGTGCTGCAAAATATTACTTTGGCACCAATTTGGGTACGGCGATCGCCAAAGGCAAAAGCCGAAGAATTGGCGATGCAACTACTAGAAAGAGTGGGAATTTTAGAACAGGCGCAAAAATATCCAGGACAGTTATCTGGTGGACAACAGCAACGAGTAGCGATCGCTCGTGCTTTAGCCATGCAACCCAAAATTATGCTGTTTGACGAACCTACCTCAGCTTTAGATCCAGAAATGGTAAGGGAGGTTTTAGATGTAATGCGAGGTCTAGCCCGTGATGGGATGACAATGGTAGTTGTAACCCACGAAGTTGGATTTGCTCGTGAAGTCGCCGACCGAGTTATTTTAATGGATAGCGGTTTACTCGTCGAGTCAGCCACCCCAGAAATATTTTTTAGTAATCCTAAAGAAGAAAGAACACGCAAGTTTTTATCGCAAATTCTCTAAAAAATCTTTGAGATTCATCTAAATTTTGTATCCTATAACTTCACACCAAGCTGAAGCAAAAAATCCATCTGAGTGCTGGCTCCATTCTCGCAAAGCATGGCTCATTGCTGTAAGGGTAGACGTAGCCCGCCGCAGGCATCGCTCATCAGTCCAACCTTTGTCTACAGCTCCATCCACCTTTGCAGAAGACTCAATTTGCAAAGCCAAATATTCTGTAGCTTCACTCAGCGGCTCATAACATTGATAAGAGTATACTTCTCTGGCATAGCTCTGACTCCCCACGATATCTATATGAGTATCATAGGTAGGTAATATTGAGATGTCCAATATATATTTATAGAGAATTGAAACTTATAAGATATCAAAAAAATGGAACTGCGACATCTGCGCTACTTTATCGCTGTCGCTGAGGAACTGCACTTCAGTAGAGCCGCCGAGCGATTGCACATTGCTCAACCGCCCTTAAGCCAGCAAATTCAGCAACTAGAGGCGCAATTGGGAGTAGAACTATTTCATCGCAAAACCAAGCGACAGGTACAGCTAACAGAAGCTGGACAAGTATTTTTGCAAGAAGCTTATCAACTTTTGGCTCAACTCCAAAAAGCAATTGAGCTAACTCAAAAAACGGGAAGAGGTGAAAAGGGACAACTACGAATCGGGTTTACCAGTTTGGTAACTTACGATTTGCTTCCTGTGATTTTGCGACGGTTTCGAGAACAGTTTCCAGAAGTAGAGTTGATATTGCAGGAATTAACCACAACTCAGCAGGAACAAGCGCTACAAGAACGCCGCATCCATGTAGGTTTTGCCCATCCACCGTTAGAAGACAACACACTCAATCAAGAGTGCATTCAGCAAGAAGCTTTAATTGTGGCTATGTTGCAAACTCATACCTTAGCTGAACAAGAAAAGATTTCAGTGCGATCGCTAGTAAACGAAAACTTTATCATGTTCCCTCGCCATTTGGGCCCCGGACTTTACGACCAAATCGTAAGCCTTTGTCAGCAAGGAAATTTCAGCCCGAAAGTGACTCAAGAAGCGATTCAGATGCAGACAATTATCGGGTTGGTTTCAGCGGGAATGGGGATTGCGATCGCACCGTCTTCATTGCAAAATCTTCACAGGTCTGGTGTGGTGTATCGCGTTTTAGAAGAAAAAACACCATTAGTAGAAACGGCTGTAGTGTGGCGACAAGAGGAAATGACACCTGTACTAAAGGAATTTCTGCAAATTATCAGGACTATCTGTTGAGATATTGAAAAGGAGGCAATAGATCGGCAAAGCTAGACCGAATATCGACAATTCTCTTCTATGCGTAAATATACAGATTTTGCTGTTAGTTGATTGAATTTATTAACAAGAGCGATCGCTCTCTGATTTTGCTTTATATTGTTTGGTTAAAAAAGAGCGATCGCCTGAACTAAAACAATATGCCAACCTCAATAATCTTTATTGTTAATGATGATATTGACAAATTAAAATAATCTATCTTCTTCAATTTTATAACTTTGCGATTCAAAGACAAATTGTTCATATTCATCTAAATTAACAAAAATTAAGTTCCCTTTTTCTACATTCTCTAAAGCTTTGAGTAAATGTTTTTTGTTAGTTTCTGATTTCAGAAGATAGGTAGTTTCGTCTTCTTCAGATGGTGGTTCAACTAGCATAATGACTTGTACGCAAGTTTTCGCATCTTTCCCACCCTATTGTAACTGTATCTGAGTAAGATGAATTTGAGTGATCGCTTTTCTTTGTTGACGTGGATGGTTCGTCAAAAAGAGCGATCGTTATTAGAGACGATAGAACTCAAATTGGGAATACTGAGTAAAGTGTAAATATTTTAGTAATTAAGAAAAGATTATGACTATACCATTGACAGTAACCTTTACACTTGCTAGTTGGATTGTCAAAGGACTGCAAGATGGGACTTTAGTAAGGGTTGGGGGTGTAATTATAGAACCAGTGAGTAAACATATTGTTACCTGGTTGAAGGAAGCCAATAATTCTCCACTTCCAGCACCAAGTTCTTCCCCAAACAATTTACTCAACCTTGTTTTCTCCGGTGCAAATCTCGTTGCTTCTGGGGTAAATGCTGCTGCTACAAGACAAGAATTAGCTGATGTCAGTGGACGCTTGGGTGGAGTTGAACAAACAAGTTTAGGCAACATAGCTGTTTCAGGGGTAAATCTGATTGGAACAGTCGCTAATGCGGCCATTTCTGGGAAAGGCTTTGCCGATGTAAATGGACGTTTCGATGGAATTGAAAATCAGTTAGGGGAAATTGGGCAGAATCTGCAATTAACTCAAGGTTTTTTGCAAGTAACTACTGCTGCTAGCGTACTTAATCTAGGTGTTTCAGTAATGGGATTTGCTGTAATAGCACAGCGTCTCAATGAGCTAGAAAAACGCCTAAAACAAGCGGAAGAACTATTGAACAAAGTCAACCGCAAAATCGACCTTAGCTTCTATGCTAATTTTCGTGCTGCAATTGATTTGGCAGTTAATGCCTTCACGATGACTAAACCTGAAAATCGTAGAAGCAGCGCTTTGCAAGCTATAAATCGTTTTCTAGAAGCAGAGCATATTTATACTGAATATACAGATATCGAAATTGAGCAAAAAAGCCAAATTGCTGATGAGTATTTGCTAACTTTATCTTTAGCTTACCTAGCTGAAGCACGTTGTTATTTAGAATTAGAGGAACATGATACAGCACTTCGTCGGTTCCAAGAAGGGGCTAGAGTTATCCGTTCTCGTATTCAAAAATATGTTGATCTTTTGCTAACTTCTAACCCAGCAGCATATTTACAACCTCAGTTCAAAGGTCAGATTGATTTGCGGAGACTAACACAAATTTATCAATGGATTGATCCAACTTTAGATGAAAATTCTGTGTTCGATCTGCAACGAGAGAATTTGTTTAAAATGGCGCAAGACCCTAACAAGTGGTTAGATTCGCTGCCAGCAGCAATTTTAACTCGCGTTGAGGTTCAAGCAGGTTGGTTCGGGCCGAGTCAGGATAATTTGAAGCAAGAAGCTTACAAACGTCTTCCCCAAGTATTTGAATTAATGGAATCTATGATTGAAACCAATCTTCGTTTTGAATCTTACCAAACAGAATTGCAAGCAATGTCTCAATTAGGAATAAGCTTTCATGACTGGCTTAAATTAAGTCCGTCTACAGAAATTAAACCAGAAGGCGCAGAATTAATGTATATAATTCCATCTAAACCTTTAGAGTTATAGCCCTCCATCTGAACTAATTACAGGATTAAAGATGAATTAATCAAGGTCAATAAAGTCTCTGGGAGTAATAATCTGGTTTTGATATTCGGCTAGAGTCTTGAGTGATAAAAGGTCTTGATATCCTATGATTAAAAATTCTGCATTGGCATCTTTAGCAAGTTCTAAAAATTTGTTGTTATCTGGATTTCTACAGGTGTTTATTTGAGATTTTATTTCTATAAATTGACTGTACTTTTTAACTATGTCCAAAAAATCTTGTCGGTCTTCATCTGAGATATATTTATCGAACTTAGGTTTATAAATTCGTGTGTTTAATTCTTGATAAGTTTCATCGATTTGAGAAATTTTGAATTCTTTATAGACTTTATCTAGGGCTTTACAGGCTGTTCCATTAGGACTTAGAGCAGCATTAAGTAAAACATTTGTGTCAATGACAATTAGTTTATGATTCATCGGCGAGTAATTCTTCTAGAGTTTCTTCGGTTAATCCTTTGGCTTGAGCATTTCTGCCGATTCTGTCAAAAACACTAAGTAAATCTTCATCTTTATTATTTGAAGAGGTTTTCTTTATTTCTTGAATAAGTTGTTCTTGTTCTTGTGCGGGAAGTTGTAGGACAAGATTAAGAATTTGCTCGAAGGTTAGAAGGAGTTGATAGGTTTTTTGAGTCATGGTGAGTTCTGGAGTTAGGGAATAGAAACTTGTTAGCTTTTTTAATCAGGTTTGAGCCAGCGTCTACGTAAAAAAAAGGACGAACCCAAAAGTTCGCCCTCAACATAGTATTATGCTGTTGCTCAATCACAATCCAAATCTAAATCTTCGCTTCTTCTCTCACCAACTTATCCCAACCCAAATCTTTCAAATTATTATTCCGACGTAGCGGACGAGTCACCAACTCTAACATGTCACGCGCATTCGTAAAGCCGTGAATTTGAGCAAAAGTGAACTCCACCGACCACTTAGTATTAATACCCCGTGCTTCCAATGGATTAGCATGAGCCATACCAGTAATTACCAAGTCTGGTTTCAACTCATAAATCCGCTGAAGTTGATTGTAATTATCCGGCTTCTCTACAATCCTTGGCAGGGGTGAATTCATTTCCTGGCAAGTTTTCTCCAACAATGCCAACTCAGCAGCTTGATAGCGCTTATCCATGTAGGGAATGCCGATTTCGTGAACTGTCATCCCACAACGGATTAAGAATCTGGCTTGGGAAACTTCCAGCAAGTTATCACCCATGAAGAATACAGATTTACCGCGAATCAGTTTCACGTAATCTTCCAAGCCTGCCCAAATTTGTGCTTCCCGTTCATCCAAACCCTTGGGAGTAATACCGAACACCGAGCAGATTTTCTCAATCCAAGCGCGGGTACCATCGGGGCCAATGGGGAAGGGTGCGCCAATGAGTTTACACTTACGGCGGCGCATTAAGGTGGTAGCTGTGCGGCTGAGGAAGGGGTTGACACCAGCGACATAATACCCTTCTTCTAGTACTGGCAGTTCTGTGAAGCGCTTCGCGGGTAGCCAGCCGGAAACTTTGATGCCTTGTTTCTTCAGTTCCAAGGTTAACTGAGTAACTACGGGGTCGGGAAGGGAACCAAAAAGAACCAGCGGTGGATGATCTACATACTCAGATTCATCTTGGGCGACATCTTCTTTCTTTTTACCGAAGTTGAGCAATTTAGCGATCGCATTACGTTCACTTTTCTCTGTTTCCGCCACCGGAGATTTATCAGGACAACGGTTAGCCATTGCTGCTAATACGGTGTCTTCTCCTTGGGTGAAGGCGTAATCTAGACCATTTGCCCGCGCTACAACGATGGGAATCCCAATTTCAGATTCTAGCTTTGGTGCTAAACCTTCCAAATCTGTTTTGATAATTTCCGTGGTGCAAGTGCCAATCCAGACAATTACACTAGGATTGCGATCGCGTTTAATCTGCAAGCACAACCGCTTTAACTCTTCATAATCATTGAGTTGTGCTGAAATATCGCCCTCTTCCAACTCTGCCATTGCATAGCGGGGTTCAGCAAAAATCATCACCCCCATCGCGTTTTGCAGGAAGTAGCCACAAGTTTTTGTCCCAATCACCAAAAAGAAGCTATCTTCAATTTTTTGGTATAACCACGCCACGCAGCTAATTGGGCAAAAGGTATGGTAATTTCCAGTTTCACATTCAAAGCTTAAAGCTTCTGGTTGTTGAGCGACAGTCATTTTGGTTTTTTCTCCCCTTGATATTTAATGGCAGGTCAACCAATTTCAGATTTTAGATTGACGATTTTGGATTGGTGACTGGGACAACAAAAATATCCTATGCCTGACGACAATTTCCCTATATTCCTAATCCAAAACCCCAAATCTAAAACTTAAAATTGTGAGGAACGGCAATAATTAAGCGTTGGGGAAGAGACGGGCAATTTCTGATTCATCAAAAACGCCTGCTGGCAGTTCTTCCCCCAAAAAATCGTTACTTTCTTCAGCCTTTTGCAAAGCTGTTTCATCACCCCAGACATCTGATAACACGTCTTTAAACGCATTCTCATCTAGTACACTATCTTCAAGCTCCTCGTCTTCATCCAGCTTTACTTCCATTGCAGCTGTTGAATCGAAGGCAATTTCCCCAAACTCATCTGCTTCTAAACTAGAGATTTGGAGAGATTCATCTTTTGAGTTGTGTCCGTTGGATAAGGAAATATCTCCAAAGCCATTTTCGGTTTCCTCCAACTCGCTGATCCCCAGGCTTTCATCATCAGAATCCACCATTGTGAACTCTTGAGCTACCGCCACTGCCGCAAAGCCATTTGTATGAGAATGTGTCAATGTTTCATCTTCAGGCTTTTCGTCAATAACAGCTGCTGCTTCTTCTACGTATCTCTCTACATCTGGGTTGGTGACGAAGCGATTACCGAGAGCTAAATCTGGGTCAAAATGCAAATCCAGCACCTCAATCAGGGTATCGGCATCAGGATTAAGTTTGGCAAAGGGCAACATTAACTGCGCTAGCTTTGGTTCTAGGGCGTTAAGAACTCCCAGGATGAGGTAAGAAGGTGGTCGCTTCCCGCCATCAGGGGTGTACACTGATTCCACTTGCATGTGCAGGGTAATCCAGTCCCGATTGTTCTGGAAAAATTGCAACCACTTTTGCTTTATTGAATCTGTAAAGCTATGAAAGAATGCCATGTTATTGTCCCCCATCCTGAGAACTTGGTGATTTATACAATCATCAAGTCTAGTTCCTCTTCTGAATTAGGAACCTGGGGTTTACCCGGATTTAGATAAAAATCGGATAACAAAGAGAACAACTCCCGATCTGGTGTGTCATTCGGTACAACACCTTCAGGACGCGCTAGAATTTGGTCGGCGATGTTGAGATAGTAGTCGCAAACGTAGTCTAGGGAAGGATCTTGCTCTGCCATCTCAAACAAAGTTTTCCCTTTCACACGGGAAACACGGATATCTTCAATTAAAGGTAAAACTTCCAAAACTGGCATTGGCACAGCTTCTATATATTTTTCAATCAAGTCGCGCTTGGAAGTGCGGTTGCCAATTAACCCAGCTAAACGCAGTGGGTGAGTTCGGGCTTTTTCGCGGACTGAAGCAGCAATCCGATTAGCCGCAAACAACGCATCAAAGCCGTTGTCTGTAACAATCAGGCAGTAATCTGCATAGTTGAGTGGTGCTGCAAAACCACCGCAAACTACGTCACCCAGAACGTCAAAAAGAATTACATCGTACTCATCAAAGGCGTTGAGTTCTTTAAGTAATTTTACGGTTTCGCCCACTACGTAACCGCCACATCCAGCACCCGCAGGTGGACCACCAGCTTCTACGCAATCAACACCGCCGTAGCCTTTATAAATCACATCCTCCGGCCAGACATCTTCGTAGTGATAATCCTTCTCTTGGAGGGTGTCGATAATTGTCGGAATCAAAAACCCAGTCAGGGTAAAGGTACTGTCATGTTTGGGGTCGCAACCAATTTGCAGCACTTTTTTGCCACGTTTAGCTAGGGCGACTGATATGTTACAGCTAGTTGTGGATTTACCGATACCACCTTTTCCGTAGACTGCTAGTTTCACTTTTATTTGCCTCTTATAGCTACTTGTCAAACTTGTGGCTCAAACATTTGCCTTCACCTTTCCTGAGATGGCGATGCGTGAGGTCTGTGAATTTCATTATTGGGCAAATTACATAGAAAAGAAAGTGGCTCTTAATTTGTAAAACTGTCTTATCCGATGAATTAAATCTCAATTATATCTATTTGGGTTTTTATGAACCTTAAAGACCTTAATAGCTCTAAAAATAGCCAATAAAAAGTTTTTATCACTTATTTTTATAAAAAGAGTTACAAAATACAAAAATCTGAAATCTGCTTTTCTTAATGCTTTTCATAGAATTAGCTGATATTCGGACAACGTGTTTTCAAGGCATTGGGGCGCAGGGTTAAGGGTAAAGAGAGTTATACGCAGCCTTATGCTGGAAATACTAATGGAATTTGCGTTAGCGTAGCTCACCGAACGTATCGCAGATAAGTTGCCAGTTTTTAGTTGATAGCTAAGACCGTTTAATTGCTGCTTGAGAGTAAGTTAGTCTGATTTTGTAAAAAAATATTAAATTACCAGATATTGTCTAATATGATTAAAATCTTTCGGCTGCCGCCTCCTTCACTGGCGGCAGCCCACTAAGAACCAGGCAAATCAGGACACCTCAGTTTCAATTTCCTGGATTTCCTGTAATGTTTGCCAGCCAGCTTGCCACTGGGAGCTATCTTGTAATAATTTGGCATTTATCCAAAAACGGACTTTAGGATCACAAGCAGAAACCATTTCGGCGTAAACCCACTTAGCCTGATTTTTCCGGTTAACAACTTGAAAGTGCCGCCAGCCATCAACTTTTCGCTGTGCTGTCCACTTAGAACCAACTAGGTAAGGAAATTTTTGTTTTTTAGCCATTTGTTATTAGTCATTTGTTATTTGTCATTGGGAAAACACTTTCTTTATCCCCAGTCCCAATCCCCAATCCCCAATCCCCAACTAAGATGTAACCAAATCGCCGTTACGGGTAAACTTTTGGCAATGCAACTCATTATCTTGCTGGACACATAGCGAAAACCATCTGATATGGCTCCAGCAGGTGTTGATGTTGTTGGTAATTTTGCGCTTTTTTTTGGAAAGGCGTTGTCTTACGACTTCATTAGGGCAAAGAATTTCTAACGTGCCCGTACCATCTTCATAATTGACGATACGAAATAGACAGTCTTGCAACATAGCACGGCTGCTGCTGTCGAAGAACCGCTTAAAGCGCTGTAGTTTTTCCCCTTCAGTCATTTGGCTGATGGGTTTTATTTTAAAAAAATCTTCATCCTCAAAGTCAAAGTTATCATCTTCAAAGTCGTAGGGGTCAATCATTTTCAGCATCCACTAGGCGACCTGGGATCATGGTAACTCTGTGTGGGGGCAGGAAGATCAGAGGATGCGTGGATAGAAAGATGCGGACTAGGGGAAAATACCACTTTCACAAGATGTGAACACCGATCTAGGCGATCGCTCCTCTCTTCATACAATATCTATATCTATTGAAAGCAGAAATTTTCTTTATGGTGTTCTGGTGGTAGCCTGCCACAAGCCCTCCGGGTGACGCTCCTACGTCGCTAACGCTTCGCTAACAGCAGTCGCTCATGGGGGAAACCCCCATCGCCCTTGGCGTCTCCCTTTGGGAGAAGACCGCGCTGCTTCACCACTGCGCCTCTACGTTCCTGAAAAAGCCTATGCAACCTACTAATCCTAACCAATTTACAGAAAAAGCCTGGGAAGCGATCGCCCATACCCCAGATATTGTTAAACAATATCAACAACAGCAAATTGAAAGCGAACACCTGATGAAAGCGCTGCTAGAACAAGATGGTCTAGCAACTGGGATTCTCACCAAGGCGGGTGTTAACCTCCAAAAACTGCGCGATCGCACCGAACAATTTTTTCAACGTCAGCCGAAAGTATCTGGTACTAGCAGTTCTGTCTATTTAGGACGCAGCTTGGATACACTTCTAGATCGGGCAGACGGATATCGTAAAGAGTTTCAAGACGAATATATTTCAATTGAACACTTATTGCTGGCTTACGCTAAAGATGACCGCTTTGGCAAAGCTTTATTCCAAGAATTCGGTTTAAACGAAGGCAAGCTAAAAGATATTATTAAACAAGTTCGGGGGAGCCAAAAAGTGACCGATCAAAATCCAGAAGGCAAATACGAAGCACTGGAAAAATACGGGCGTGACCTTACAGAAGCCGCACGTAAAGGTCAACTCGATCCAGTGATTGGGCGAGATGATGAGATTCGTCGCACTGTGCAAATTCTCTCTCGCCGCACCAAGAATAACCCTGTGCTAATTGGTGAACCGGGTGTTGGTAAAACTGCGATCGCTGAAGGACTAGCACAGCGCATTATCGCAGGTGACGTACCCCAATCCCTCAAAGACCGCAAGTTAATCTCTTTAGATATGGGTGCTTTGATTGCAGGGGCTAAATTTCGGGGTGAATTTGAAGAACGCCTGAAAGCAGTATTAAAAGAAGTTACTGAATCTGGCGGCAATATTGTTTTATTTATTGATGAAATTCACACCGTTGTCGGCGCTGGTGCAACTCAAGGCGCAATGGATGCTGGTAACTTATTAAAACCAATGTTGGCGCGGGGCGAATTACGCTGTATTGGGGCGACAACTTTGGATGAATACCGCAAACATATCGAAAAAGATGCTGCACTAGAAAGACGCTTCCAGCAAGTTTATGTCGATCAGCCCAGTGTAGAAGATAGTATTTCGATTTTGCGCGGGTTGAGAGAACGTTATGAAAACCACCACGGGGTGAAGATTTCTGATAGTGCTTTAGTTGCAGCAGCAGTATTGTCGAGTCGTTATATTAGCGATCGCTTCCTCCCTGATAAAGCCATTGACTTGGTAGATGAAGCCGCCGCGAGATTAAAAATGGAGATAACCTCCAAACCTGAAGAACTCGACGAAATTGATCGCAAAATTCTGCAATTGGAAATGGAGAAGCTATCGCTGCAAAAAGAAAGCGATGCAGCTTCTCGTGAACGCCTAGAAAGATTGGAAAAAGAAATTGCCGATTTCAAAGAAGAACAAAGAACCCTGAATACTCAATGGCAGTCTGAAAAAGATATCATTGACAAAATTCAGTCTGTTAAAAAAGAGATTGAACGGGTCAACTTAGAGATTCAGCAAGCAGAACGCGATTACGACCTGAACCGGGCTGCGGAGTTGAAATACGGCAATTTAACCAGTCTGCATCGTCAATTGGAAGCAGTAGAAGCTGAATTGGCAAGCGCCCAAAGAAGTGGAAAATCACTATTACGGGAAGAAGTCACAGAAGCTGATATTGCCGAAATTATTTCTAAATGGACAGGGATTCCGATCAGCAAGCTGGTGGAATCAGAGAAAGAGAAACTACTGCATTTAGAAGATGAACTACACCACCGTGTGATTGGACAAGAAGAAGCAGTCACAGCTGTAGCGGATGCAATTCAGCGATCGCGGGCTGGATTGGCTGATCCTAATCGTCCCATCGCTAGCTTTATTTTCCTTGGGCCTACAGGTGTGGGAAAAACCGAGTTGGCGAAAGCGTTGGCGGCGTATATGTTCGATAGCGAAGATGCGCTAGTGCGAATCGATATGTCAGAATACATGGAGAAACACGCCGTCTCCCGCTTAATCGGTGCGCCTCCAGGATATGTGGGTTACGAAGAAGGCGGACAACTTACAGAAGCGATTCGTCGCCGTCCTTACTCAGTAATTCTCTTCGACGAAATTGAGAAAGCACACCCTGATGTCTTCAATATCTTTTTGCAAATTCTTGATGATGGTCGCGTCACTGATGCCCAAGGTCATAAAGTGGACTTCAAGAACGCTATTATCATCATGACCAGCAACATCGGTTCGCAGTACATTCTTGATGTCGCCGGAGATAACGCCCACTACGACGAAATGCGCCGTCGGGTAATGGAAGCGATGCGAAATAGTTTCCGTCCAGAATTCCTGAACCGGATTGACGAAATTATCATCTTCCACGGTTTAGATAAGAAGGAATTGCGGCAAATTGTGCTATTGCAAGTGGAAAGATTACGCCAAAGACTTAGCGATCGCAAAATATCCCTCAAGCTCTCGGATGCTGCACTTGACTTTTTAGCAGAAGTAGGGTATGACCCAGTATATGGGGCACGTCCACTGAAGCGGGCGATTCAGAGAGAATTAGAAACTCAAATTGCCAAAGCCATCTTGCGCGGTGAATTCACCGATGGCAACACCATCTTTGTAGATGTGCAAAATGAGCGTCTTTCTTTTAGTCGCTTACCTGCTGAGGTATTTACCAGCTAATTGAAAAAGAGGCAGGGGACAAGGGGACAAGAGGTGAGAACTTGAAACAAGTCTTTCCCCTTGTCCCCAATTCTCCTTTTCCCCAAGTCCTCTTGCCTATGCCCCGTTTCCCGTTGCCTCTTCCTTGAAGATCATCTCACGCCAAAACGCCAAGTCAAGCAAGAGCGTCTTGGCGTTTTTTTGTGAAACATTCGTAGGGTAATAATTACGAATTACGAATTACGTAGCTTGCTTCTCGCCCTTGGCGAGTATTACGAATTATTTTGTCCCTTACAAAGTACTTGTCGCATTTTACGCATATTTGCAGGTAACTCTAAGTTCATTGCTTGTTGAATGAAAATTGATGGAATTGGAATCAGAGGTGTAGCTTGCACAGTATAAGCAAGCATTGTGCCGTTACCGCAATCTTTTAGTTCTAAATTAGCGTTAAAATCCTCAAAAGTCCCTTTTTCCATGCGAAATTGGATTTGTTGCCCCAGCACTTCTACAACGCTGAGGTAAATTTCAACTTGAGCCGTGAAAAAGAAAAAGGCTTTTTGGGCTGCTTGATACAGGCGTTTGACTTCACCTTTGTGTGATATTTCGCTTTTAGTGATATCTGGAAAATACTGTACCCAGCGGGGATAGTCAGTTAATTGCTGCCAAACTTGCGATCGCACCATCGGCAAATACATCCACGCTGTCACAGCGCCACCCCAGGTTTTGTGCGATCGCGTTTCTACCAAAATTTCACCCTGCACCAGCAATCTTTGCTTGTCTTGACTCCAAGCCATATCTGAACCTGCAATAATTGAGTCTGAGATATGAGACGCAGACATAATGATTTTAGTTACTCCTCAACTCATCCACCTAAATAGAGTTGAAACTACAAGCCATAAAACTTGATTTAGATCCAACCCACTAAATTTTAGTTCCAGTGTAATGCCTCTCTTTTCCGGAAACAGTGATTTTTTGGTAATTATTTTAGTCACTTTACTGGAAAAACCGTATTTACGATCACAATTAATACTTAAGTAGGCTTGATAGTAGCGGTATTTATAGATGAAAAACTTAGTTATTAACAGCTAGAATGGCACAAACACGATTTTATCTCAAGTTGCGATCGCTCCTAAAAGCTAATAAAGTAGCTTGTCTGGACTAGATTTTGTGGCTACACAAAGGTAGACATAACGAGGCTTTCCAAAGTTTAGTGTCCGCCTTAATGGACTTTCGCTAGCTAGGATATCCCAATTTTTACGTATTATTTCTGTTGAAACTGCAACTTCATCGTAAATTCATATTTTATTGTCAATATCATAGTGTAATGTCTGTTGAGTTGAGAGGAAAAGTAGGTGAGTCAATCTTCTTTAAATCGTAGATTAATCCAGATTTTTGGTATCCTTCTCGGCGTTAGTGTCGCCGTCTGGGTACTGAGAGGCTTTGGTATTCTCACTTTTATTCCAGGTGGAATTATTTGGCTACTGCTACTAGGGGCGATCGCGATCGGGATTATCAGTTATGCCCAAAGGACTTGGTGGCGTTTGTAATCTGATTTATGAAGTCGTCATTGGTCATTAGTCTTTGATAAATATATTAGGAAAAAGAACATGGCAAAGTATATATGTACCGTTTGCGGTTATGAATATGACCCAGAATTAGGCGATCCAGATAGCGATATAGCGCCGGGAACAGCCTTTGAAGATATACCAGATGATTGGGCATGTCCGGTTTGCGGTGCCACAAAAGATCAATTTGAACTAGTTGAATAGTGAAGATAACGGCTAGCCTAGTAAAGTACGTGCTATTGAGAAATTTTAGAACTTGCTACCGTTACGAATTGTAGTTATTGGGGGTGGGGCAGCAGGATTTTTTGGCGCGATCGCTTGTGCTAAAGCCAATCCTGATGCCGAAGTTACTTTACTCGAAGCCAGTCGCCAACCCCTAGCAAAAGTGCTAATTTCTGGTGGCGGACGCTGCAACGTTACCCACGCTTGCTTTGACCCGGAGGAGTTAGTGCAAAATTACCCCAGAGGCGCAAAAGCTTTGCGGGGTGCTTTGACTAGGTTTGGGCCTCAAGATACAGTAAGCTGGTTTGCTGCTGGTGGAGTCTATCTAAAAACGGAAGCCGATGGTCGCATGTTTCCTGTCACCAATACTTCAGAAACCATTGTGGAATGTCTGATTAAAGCGGTGGCGACATCTGGAGTAAAACTCCGTATCGGTACACATGTAACTTCCGTCAGAACCGCAGCAGATGGGGGTTTTGATATTCTTCTGAAGTCGGGAGATCCGATTAAATGCGATCGCCTACTTCTTGCGACCGGCAGCAGCCCTGTAGGTTATAAAATTGCCCGAGATTTAGGTCATAAAATTGAACCGCCAGTACCCTCGTTATTTACCTTCAACATTGTCGATCAAAAGCTGAGGGATTTAGCTGGAGTTAGCGTTAACCCTGCCCAATTGCGGTTATCTGGGGGCGGAAAATCTCAATTACAACAAACTGGGCCATTACTAATTACTCACTGGGGTTTAAGTGGCCCGGCTGTTTTGAAGCTTTCAGCTTGGGGTGCGAGAGTTCTGCATGAAAGCCGCTATCAAGCCACATTATTGATTAATTGGTTGCCCCAGTTGCCACAAGAACAAGTGCGACAACAGATTTTAGCAGTTAAGGATGAATGGGGAAAGAAAGCGATCGCATTGCATCGTGGTATTGATCTACCCCATCGTCTCTGGCAATATATCATTGCCCGTGCAGGCATCACCACAGAAGATCGTTGGGCAGAAATATCGAGTAAAACGTTAAATCAACTAGTCCAAGAACTTACTCAGGGACAATACTTAATCAATGGTAAAGGAGCCTTTAAAGAAGAATTTGTTACCTGTGGCGGTGTCAACCTCAAAGAAGTTAACTTCAAGACGATGGAAAGTAGGTTAGTTCCTGGTCTTTATTTTGCCGGAGAAATCTTAGATATTGATGGTGTCACCGGTGGGTTTAACTTTCAAAGTGCTTGGACAACTGGGTATTTAGCAGGCGTAGCAATGGGAAGTAATTCGTAATTCGTAATTCGTAATTCGTAATGAGTCCGCAAGTGTTATTACGAATTACTTTGACCTTCTATAAAATTACTGTAGTCGAGCATAAAGCAATACGGTTTAGTTAAGGAGAATCGTAGGTTGGGTTTCGTTCTTCAACCCAAATATGGTTTTTGACGCTAACTGAACCTTAATGGAGCATAAAGAGGGAAAATTGTCTTGCCATTGTAGATCAATTTTGAACCCACCCAACAATGAAATTCAGCGAAATCGTCCGCCAATTTGGTGATGCGGTCACCAATCATAGCCTGACTAGTAATCCAGAACATGACCCAGAAATTACAGGTGTAGCAGCCATTGATGAAGCTACCATCGGGACTCTCAGCTACGTAGAAGGGCCAAAATTTGGGTCTTTTGTTGGTCAGACCAATGCTAGTGCTTTAATTTTGCCCCAAGATGAAAAATTACAGGTGGTTGCACAAGAGAGAGGTATTGTCTGGATAGCAACCTCAGATCCGCGACTGTTGTTTGCCAAAGCGATCGCACTATTTTACCAACCATATCGCCCCGTCCCAGAAATTCATCCCACCGCTGTGATTCACTCTACGGCAAAAGTTGGTAATGATGTTTACATTGGCCCCCATGCTGTGATTCAGCAAGGGGTGGAAATTGGCGATGGCGCAATTATTCATCCCAATGTGGTGATTTATCCAGATGCCAAAATAGGCGATCGCACCACCTTACACGCCAACTGTACCATTCACGAACGCACCCACATCGGTGCAGATTGCGTCATTCACAGTGGTGCTGTCATCGGTTCAGAAGGCTTTGGCTATGTTCCTACCCGTACTGGTTGGTTAAAAATGGAACAATCTGGCTATACCGTCTTAGAAGATGGTGTGGAAGTTGGCTGTAACACTGCTATTGACCGCCCATCTGTCGGAGAAACACGGGTCGGTCGTAATACAGTAATTGATAACTTAGTGCAAATAGGTCATGGTAGCCAAATCGGTTCTGGCTGTGCGATCGCAGGTCAGGCTGGCATGGCGGGAGGCGTGAAACTGGGGAATCGCGTTATTTTAGCTGGACAAACAGGAATAGCCAATCAAGTAAAGATCGGAGATGGGGCGATCGCATCTGCTCAAACTGGAATTCACAGCGATGTTGCACCAGGAGAAATTGTCTCAGGAACTCCAGCAATTCCTTACAAGCTATATCTCAAGGTATGTGCTGTTTATAGTCGCCTGCCAGATATGTATCAATCGCTAAAACAATTGCAACGTAAATCCAAAAATAGCAATGATTAAACTAAAAGAGGACTTACGCAAAAACTCTCTAAAACTCTTATTTATCTTTGTGGAGCGGGTATATTGCCCGTTTCATTCTGCATACTTGTGAGCAGGAAAATCAGCGATCGCAACATTGTTAGGACTTACGCACTGTACAAATGTATCGTGATGTGAATTATCTAAAATAGGTTGTTTCAGGCTTTTCTTAATTATCCTGCGATCGTAAATAGACCATGCTGTAGGGGCACAGCAATGCTGTGCCCTTACGAAAGATATGGTTTTTAACCTTATCTCATATTTGGTATTTCTTGTCAATGCGTAAGTCCTAATTGTGTGCGATCGCTGATGATTGAAATTGAAAGTGTTAGATAGTGAATATGATACCAGGAGTGAGCGCACTCAAACTGACATCCTCAGCCACAGCAATAACATCACCGAAAGCAGGTGCTCCGAAGAAGATTACCGTATCTAAGATCGATGAGGAATTCGTAAAAGTACCAGTACTAAAATTTTGCTGTACGAATGTGTAATCGCTAGCGGAACCGCGAAGATTGAGCTTGTCCCCATCTGTTAGAGAGAAATCTGTGATAATGGCATGACCAGCTTGCCTATAAGAGCTATTTAGGCTGAACGTATCAATAGATTGAACCCCTTGAAATAGAACTCCTCCTGTTAAAACATCGATCTCTCCGGTATTAAAGCCACCACTACCAACGAGGGTATCATTACCCGCGCCTCCGACAAGAGTATCATTGCCAAGATCACCATTTAGGCGATCGTTACCTGCGTTTCCCTCAAGGCGATCATTGCCAAGTCCACCCGATAGTACATCGTTACCGCTTCCACCTAGCACAATATCGTTGCCACCGCGACCATCAAGAAATACGTTTACGTTTTGGTTCGCACGACTGGCATCTATGCGATTCAAGCCATCTCCTCCTTGGATTGTGACGTTTTCAATCCCTTGGAGGCTATCAGTGCCTGTGGCTGAATCATCGAGATTGGCAAAGGGGCCAAACTTGCCACCTTTGAGTTGGCTTTTGTTTGGGTCATTGACAAATGAGAACAGCTCAAAGTTATTGTCCCCCTGTATGAATAGGGAGTCTTCACCTCCTCCCCCGATGTATTGGTCATCGCCTGCTCCATCAGAGGCACTATCGGAAAAACTATCTCTCCCGGTTCCACCTTGGAGGAAGTCAGATCCTTCTCCACCATTAAAATTATTGTTGTCATTGCCACCGATAAGGGTGTCATTGCCATTATTGCCACGGAGGAAGTTAAACCCTGCTCCTCCTACTATGCTGTCATTACCATCACCACCGTTAATCTGGTCAAGACCACTGCTACCGATGATGGTGTCATTGCCTGCACCGCCAAAGAGATCGGTTCGATCTGATAACAAAGCTTGAGACGCATTAATCGTGTCATTACCCGCAGTACCAGTGAGCTTAACACGCTCAACCTCAGAAAACTGGTGAACTAAACTACCGACAAACAGCCGATCATTAGTCAAGAAATAATTTGAGGCTCCTTCAACGCGCAGCTCGTCATTATCTGCACCGCCAATCAGGGTATCGCCAACATCACCTAGACCAGGAGAGTTGCCGTTTTGAGCGATGAGAATATCTTTACCCGCACCGCCATTAACGCGATTGTTTCCAGTCCCGCCAGAAAGGGTATCATTGTCATCACCGCCATTGAGAGTGTCGTTACCCGCGCCACCATCAAGGGTATCTCTGTTGAATCCACCATCGAGGGAGTCGTTACCAAGTCCCCCAAATAGAGAATCATTGCCAAAGTTGCCTATTAGAGTATCATTGCCTGCGCCACCATTAACCGTATCGTTACCCGCCAGAGCATCGATTTTATCGTTGTCCCCATTAGCTATAATTTTGTCATCAGCAGAGGTTATGCTTCCACTAATAATCGCCATAATTTTGAGTCTCCTTTGATTTACTTGTGAGTTTGTGTATTATTTACCTGATTTTGTCTTGGGACTAATTTCTCAACAAAGTTAGGTTTGTCCGAAGCCAAATAACTGCGGTTGCTGTTATTACTAGGTTCTCTTTTGAACGTGAAAACGTAAATATGGATAATTTAAGGAGTTTGATTTCCAGAAATTAAACGACAAAAGAGATCAACTTAAGGTTAAGTAAGTAAATTTAAACAGAGTAATGTTTGCTGAAGTAGGTAAGGTAAGAATTTCAGCCATTTGAATATAGTTTGGTGAAAAATCTGGAAAGTCGATAATTCGGACTGTAGCTAAATAGATAAAAGTTGTGATTCATCCCTGAGCAATGGAATTTGAAACAGCATTCAAAATCTTAGATGCAGCAGTTCTTGCCCAGACACAAAGACATCTGAAAGATATTGAAGTAACAATACTTCGTAACTCTTGGCAAGGGAAGAAGTATGGCGAAATTGCCCAAATTCATGGCTATACTACCGAATATCTACAGCATGATGTTGGCCCGAAGCTCTGGCAGATGCTATCAGCAGCATTCGGCGAAAAGGTTAGTAAAAAGAATTTTCAGGCAGCACTAGAGCGACAGCGGCTTTCTGGCGGTGCTGCTTCACCAAAGCAGTTAGAGGCTATTTTGCAGCCCCAAAACCTGATGTCATCTGATTCACAAGTAAAAAGGGATTCTAAAAGAAATGGAGAAGTATTAATAACCAACGAACAACCCCAACTGAACGCAGAAGTAGAATTTCCGGTAGGTCAAGTCCCTCTTGTTTCTAGCTTTTATGTTGAACGTCCTCTAATTGAAGATCGCTGTTTTCAAGAGATTTTACAGCCAGGTGCCTTAATTCGCATCAAAGCATCTAAACAGATGGGTAAAACCTCGCTAATGGCTAGGACTCTTGATGAAGCGAGAAAGCATGGCTGTCAAACCGTAGCTTTAAGCTTTCATTTAGCAGATAAAGCAGTTTTCACCAGCTTGGATACATTTTTACGCTGGTTTTGTGAAAGTATTGGCAGAAAACTGAAGCAGCTTCATCAGTTAGATGATTATTGGAGCATTTATGGCAGTAAGGATAAAACCACCGCTTACTTTGAAGAGTGTTTGTTAGAAGAAATCGACAGTCCATTAGTAATTAGTTTGGATGGTGTCGATCGCATTTTTCCACATCGTGATATTGCTGAAGACTTTTTTAACCTGTTGCGAGCTTGGTATGAGTATGCAAAGTATGGCGATCGCAGTAGCGAAGTATGGAAAAAACTCCGACTAGTTTTGGTACACTCTAAAGAAGTTTATATTCCCCTCAACATCAATCAATCTCCCTTTAACGTAGGGTTGAGCGTTGAATTACAAGAGTTTAATCAAGAACAAGTCAAAATTTTGGTTGAGCGTCATCAGGGGCTAAATTGGACTGATGCTCAGGTCAAAAAACTAATGGACATGGTAGGAGGACATCCCTATTTAATCCGGCTAGCTCTTTATCATATTCAACATCAGTACATCACCCTTGAGCAGTTGTTGCAAACAGCCCCAACTGAAGCTGCAATTTATAAAGATCATCTTCGAGGACATTTATGTAATCTCGAACATCATTCAAATTTAATTTCAGCTTTTAATCAAGTTGTCAAGAGTTCAGTACCGATAGAATTAGACTCGGAGTCAGCGTTTAAATTACACAGTATGGGTCTAGTCGTATATTGTAACGACAATAAGGTGATGCCACGCTGCGATTTGTACCGCCAATATTTTCAAAATCGCCTCAGTTTGTTATAGATTTTAACGATATCGCTATTCATCCCCACCCTAAACTGTTATCAGGGTGGAGATGAATACGAAGAAGGGAGTTCAGATAATACCTTGCTGATAGCTGGAAGTTAGGATGCATCCGACGAGCAAACCAGAAAACTCGTTTTACAAATATCAAGTTGGAGGGAGTCTAAAACTTGATGCTCCATGCTATGTGCAACGGCAAGCCGACAAAGATTTTTATGATGCACTCAAGGCTGGAGAATTTTGTTATGTCTTCAACTCGCGGCAGATGGGCAAATCCAGTTTGCGAGTGCAAACAATGCGTAAACTGCAAGCAGAGGGTATTGCTTGTGGCGTTATTGATATTACGGCGATTGGTAGCCAAGGCATCACTCCATCTGAGTGGTATTTGGGTGTGCTACGTCGGTTAGTACGGAGTTTCATTCCTAAATTCAAATTACTGAATTGGTGGAGCGATCGCTCTGGATTATCACCAGTGCAGCGCTTAAGTGAGTTTATTGAGTCAGTGCTGCTGGTAGAAGTCTCTCAAAACATAGTGATTTTTGTAGACGAAATCGATAGCATTCTCAAATTAAACTTCAAGGATGATTTTTTAGCTTTAATTCGGGCTTGCTATAACAAACGAGCCGACAATCCAGCTTACCAGCGGCTTACCTTTGCCCTGCTAGGGGTGACTACTCCCTACGATTTGATTCAAGACAAACACCGGACACCTTTCAATATTGGTCGCGCAATTGAACTAAACGGCTTCCAATGGCATGAAGCTCAACCATTAGCTGAGGGATTAGTGGGTATCGTGAATCCTCAGATAGTGTTGCAAGAAATATTAGCTTGGAGTGGTGGTCAACCTTTTCTTACCCAGAAGCTTTGCCAGTTAGCGATCGCATCTTCTCCCCCCATTCCCCCAGATGGTGAAGCAGAGTATGTTGAGAAACTGGTACGTTCTCAAATTATAGACAACTGGGAATCCCAAGATGAACCGGAGCATCTGAGAACAATTCGCGATCGCATTTTTTATCGGCGTACTCAGCAATTGCTGGAGCTTTATCAGCAAATTTTGCGAACAGGCCAAATCACGGCAAATAGCAGTCCTGAACAAATGGAATTGCGGCTATCAGGATTGGTAGTTAAGCAACAGGGTTTCTTAAAAGTTTATAACCGAATTTATGCTGCTGTTTTTAATCAAAATTGGGTGGATAAAGCCTTATCAAGCTTACAATCTCCAGAGAGATCGCAGCAAACATTGTCCAGTAAGCGCCCTCTTCAAACTGTGCTTATTTTGGCTGTGGTTGTAACCGCTTTGGTAATGGGGGTGCGGCATCTTGGATTACTACAAGCTGTGGAGCTAAAAGCTTTTGACCAACTGTTGCGACTGCGCCCCAGCGAACAACCAGATCGTCGCCTTTTGGTAGTTGCGATCGCTGAAGATGATTTTAAGCTTCCAGAACAGCAGCAGAGAAAAGGATCGCTATCGGATCGAGCACTGGCTCTACTTGTGCAAAAACTCGGAAAGTTCAAACCACGAGCCATAGGCTTAGATATTTATCGTGATTTCCCTGTAGAAACCAAGGAGGCATCTTTAGCCAATTGGATGCGGCGTAGCGATCGCTTTATTGCTATTTGCAAAGTCAGCGAATCTCAAGTTAATGAACCAGGCGTTTCACCGCCTCCAGAAATTCCTACAGAACGTCAAGGTTTTAGCGATTTCGTCAAAGACAGAGATGGTATTCTCCGCCGTCATCTGATCGCTATGCAACCAAGCGACTCCTCCCCTTGTACTACGCCCTACGCCTTCAGCGCTCAATTGGCATTTCGTTACTTAGAGGCAGAGGATATTTCTGTCAAGTACACCAAAAAAAAAGAGTTGCAGATTGGCAAAGTTGTATTTAAGCGATTGCGTTTGCACATGGGTAGCTATCAACAACTGGATGACTGGGGCTATCAAATATTGCTAAATTACCGTTCCTCTAATCCCTTAAAGGCTTTCGAGCAAATCACGCTCAAAGATGTACTCAGGGGTGCGATCGATCCCAATATCGTGAAAAATCGGATCGTCCTTATTGGCATCACTAACCAAAGCGCCGGTGATTATTTTTCCACTCCTTACACTACCAATCAAAAGCAGGAAATACCAGGAGTTATTGTTCATGCTCAAATGGTGAGTCAAATTCTCAGTGCAGTTTTAGATGGGCGAACCTTATTGTGGGTTTGGCCTGTCTGGGGTGATGCTTTGTGGGCCTTTCACTGGTCTATTTTTGGAGGGATATTGGCATGGCGCATTCGTTATTCCTGGCTTTTAGGACTAGTGGGAGTTGCTGTAATTGGGTTTATATCCGCCATTAGCTTTGTTATCCTCCTAAAAGGCATTTGGGTAGCGCTAATTCCTGCTGCGATCGCTCTGGTCGTTACAGGCTGTATTGTACGTCTCTCAAGGCAGTAACAGCAATAAATCTATCTAGCTAGGAAAGGTAAGAACGAGCATAATTTCCGAAAATAGCTTTCATCTTTTTGAAGATATAAATAGCCCTCATCAGTCTGCTTATTAGGCTGATAGCGATTTTTAGTTGAGTAGACTGTCTTTTTCCTTCAACGAGAGAGGTCTACGCGTCATCTATTCATCTAAAATTGACCAGTTGCTAATGGAAGGATGAAAAACTTTGAGTTACTAATGAACTTAGATATTCGACAGCTTAAACTTGCCTTCGCACTCAGTTTGGTATCGCTATGCTTCACGCCAGTACAAGCACAGCCTGTCAAATTTGAAGTTCTCCCATCTTTGATTTTTAACGCACCTCCTCCCCCAGATGACATTAATGCACCCGGTAATCGCGTCGGAGGAGGAAAGCGCGGCGGTTGTGAGAATATAAACAAGCAGTTTGCTAAATCAAAAGAAAAGCTACTGACAGCGTTAGTTCCGGTTTATCCGTTTTCAAATGCAGAATTAGTCTTGGGATTAACAACTAGCTCTCATCCAACTTTCTGGTTTTACGTTCCTGATGTAACCGCAGTTTCCACAGAGTTTGTACTACAGAATGAAGCGGGGCAGACTTTATATCACAGGACTGTTTCACTCTCTGGGACACCAGGAGTTATTAGCCTCTCTCTACCATCAACAGCTTCCTCATTAGAAATTGGCAAGCGTTATCATTGGTACTTCAATATTTACTGCAATCTGCAACAACCACCTATTTTTGTTAATGGTTGGATAAAAAGGGTCGAACCCAACGCCGGATTAAAAAATCAGTTAGAGAAAGCAACACCAAAGCAGCGCGTTGCTCTTTATGCCACTAATGGTATTTGGTACGAGTCCCTAACTGCTTCAGCCGAACTTCGCAGTATAGACCCAAAAGGTACTGCTTGGGCTACCATGTTGCAAGCTGTTGGTCTGAATGACATTGTTTCAGAACCGATAGTAGCCTGCTGCCAATAGCTGCCCAGTAGCAGCCCAAAATATTGGATGTTGGTAGTTAGGGTTTTTTAATAAAGCTAGTTGGGCTTCAGTAATTCCAGCTGTTGCTATGACAAAGGCTTTGGGCTGTAAGTGTTGTGCCCCTACCTTGTACTCCACAAACTAAAAGCCTAATTTCTCCAACACTGGCTTGGTAGAAACAACGTGGCGTTCTAAACCCAGTTCTTTTGGACTAACCCCAAGTGCCAAAGCAATCAACTGGGGTAAATGCAACACTGGTAAACCTAGCTTCTGTTCAATAACCTTTTCTACCTCTGGCTGACGCGAATCTAAATTTAAGTGGCACAAAGGGCAAGGTGTAACTATACAGTCAGCACCAGATGTTAAGGCATCCTGAATATGCATCCCCGCCATTTTGAAAGATTGGGTAGTGGCATAACTAGCAAGGGGCCAACCACAACATTGCGTCCGGCCTCGGTAATAAATTGGTGTTGCACCCACCGCCCGAAACATATTTTCCATCGCTTCCGGTTGGAAGGGGTCATCATAGGGCATATATTTTTGGGCACGGAGAAGATAACAGCCATAAAAAGCCGCGCATTTTAATCCAGTTAACTTCCGGGTGACACGTTTGGTAATTTCCTCTAAACCGTAATCTGTTACCAAGGCGTAGAGAAGATGTTTAACGTCGGTACTGCCGCGATAAGGCGAACAGCCATCTTTATGGAGCAAGCCATTAACCTGTTCAATGTAAGCAGGGTCAGTTGTTTGGCATTCTTTCAGGTGTTCATTGACATGACCGATAACACCTTGACAAGTGCTGCAATGGGTAAGCAAGGGCAGATTCAATTCTTCTGCTAGGGCAATATTTCTGGCGTTGACTGTATCTTCCAGCAGTTGAGAATCTTCTTTAAATGTGCCAGAACCGCAGCAAGCAGCTTTTTTAAGTTCAACCAGTTCAATGCCCAGTGCTTGAGTAAGCGCTTGAGTTGACTGGTAAAGTTCCCGACAGGCCCCTTGGGCAACACAACCAGGGAAGTAAGCGTATTTAAGTGTCTGAGATAGCATAGAGGTATGTTTGGGTTAGAGCGATCGCTCTAAACAATAACTGTTTTATCATTCCTTGTTAGCACCAAAGTTCTGATGTTTGACGTTCAGCGACCCTTTAACCGTCTAGGTTCAAAGCCGCAGCATCTACATATTCTTATTGCTAGCAAGGCTTTAAATACTGATCGAGACATTGTAAAAAAATTTAGCAATAATTAGACAACCGAAGCATTTACACGGTATCGACGATGGCGTAGCCCGCTCTCCTACCCAATTCTAAGAAGATTTACTCCATTCTTTTGAGGAACGGGAGGGGTTTTCTAACAGAAAACCCCTTGGTAGTATACGGGTGATCGCGCTTGACGATAAGATGTATATGCTCAAAACAATGTCTCCCATAAAGAGCAGAACCTAGCAACTGGTTAAGGACTTTTATTATTTATGAGCCAAACGGAACTTTTTGATAAGGTCAAGAAAATCGTCACCGAACAACTGAGCGTTGAAGACGATACCAAAATCACTCCACAATCCAAATTTATGGAAGATTTAGGAGCAGATTCCTTGGATACCGTTGAACTGGTGATGGCTTTGGAAGAAGAATTTGATATCGAAATTCCCGACGAAGCTGCCGAGCAGATTGTATCGGTTCAAGACGCAGTAGATTACATCAATAACAAAGTTACCGCATCAGCTTAAAAAAAGTTTTGAGTCACCAAAGTTTAGATGGCAATGCCATGCCCCCTTTGGGCATCTACGGCAAAAACCGCTGCTTTGACTTTTCACTGAGTGCTGAACAGTTAAAAGTTTAGGAGTTAGAGTTTTAGGAGGCAAAAGTTCGGAGTTTTCTCGATCTTTGGGTGCTTCCAAAACTCAGAACTCAGGACTCGAAACTCAGCAATATTTAATGCCTGCTGCTTTTTCGCCACCTTTAACTGAATCATGACAGATCATACACGTAAACGCGTTGTTGTAACTGGTGTTGGCGCGATTACACCTATAGGTAACACAGCAACAGAATATTGGGATGGATTATTGAGTGGACGTAATGGCATTGACTACATCACATTTTTTGATGCGTCTCGCCATGATTGCCGCATTGCTGGTGAAGTAAAAAACTTCGATCCACACGATTACTTGGAGCGCAAAGAGGCCAAGCGCATGGATCGATTTGCCCAATTTGGGGTTGCGGCAGCAAAACAGGCTATATCTAACGCGGAATTAGTTATTAATGACCTGAATGCAGAACAGGTAGGTGTCATGATCGGTTCTGGCGTTGGCGGCATTAAGGTATTAGAAGACCAGCAAACTATCTACCTCAACCGTGGACCCGATCGCTGTAGTCCATTCATGATACCGATGATGATTGCCAATATGGCAGCAGGATTAACGGCAATTCACACGGGTGCTAAAGGGCCAAATTCCTGCCCTGTAACTGCTTGCGCCGCTGGCTCCAACGCTGTAGGCGATGCTTTTCGCTTAATTCAAGGGGGATATGCCCAGGCGATGATTTGCGGCGGAACAGAGGCAGCTGTGACACCATTATCGATGGCTGGGTTTGCCGCCTGCAAAGCCCTCTCTTTTCGCAATGACGACCCAGCTCATGCTTGCCGTCCCTTTGACCGCGATCGCGATGGCTTTGTCTTGGGTGAAGGTTCAGGAATTTTAATTCTCGAAGAACTCCAACACGCCCTCAGTCGCGGTGCTCACATTTATGCCGAAATGATCGGCTATGGTATGACCTGTGACGCTTACCATATCACTTCCCCTGTCCCTGGTGGATTCGGAGCCGCTAGAGCGATAGAACTAGCCCTCAAAGATGCCGGCATAACTCCCGAACAGATTAGCTATATTAATGCCCACGGCACTAGTACCCCAGCTAATGATTCAACTGAAACTTCAGCAATCAAAAAAGCCTTGGGAGAACATGCCTATAAGGTGGCAATTAGCTCCACCAAATCGATGACAGGTCATTTATTGGGCGGTTCTGGAGGTATTGAAGCAGTCGCAACAGTACTGGCGATCGCTAATGACCAAATTCCACCAACAATTAATCTGGAAAATCCCGATCAAGAGTGTGACTTAGATTACGTGCCTAACTTTAGCCGCGCTCAAAAAGTCGAGGTGGCAATATCCAATTCTTTTGGGTTTGGCGGTCACAATGTCACACTGGCCTTTAAGAAATACGTCTAAAAATTTCCCATTTTATTGCTGGTCGGCTCTCCTGAGATGACTGTGCTAAAAGTATCAGAAATATCATTCCGATATAAAGTAAGCGTTCAGCATGACCCAATTATCAGCTTGATTTATCACCAGAAACTCAGGAGATCCCGCTTGTCCATCGACAAGCGGGAATGGGATGATGAGGATACTGTGGGGGAATCTAAAATAACCCCAGCAAAAGAAGCTACGAAGAGTGCTAACCCGTCGTTAAAAACAAGAGATTATGGCTGTTGCAACCCAATCCCTCGAAGAACTTTGTATTAACTCGATCCGCTTCTTGGCTGTTGATGCCGTAGAAAAGGCAAAATCGGGACACCCAGGATTGCCAATGGGCGCGGCTCCGATGGCTTTTGTCCTCTGGGATCGCTTTATGAAGTTTAATCCCAAGAATCCCAAATGGTTTAACCGCGATCGCTTTGTCTTGTCTGCCGGTCATGGCTCGATGTTGCAGTACGCCCTACTCTACCTAGCAGGCTACGATAGCGTCACCATCGAAGATATCAAGCAATTCCGTCAATGGGAATCCAAAACCCCTGGACACCCCGAAAACTTCATGACCCCAGGCGTGGAAGTCACAACTGGTCCCTTGGGTCAAGGAATTGCCAATGGAGTCGGTTTGGCGATCGCCGAAGCGCACCTTGCCGCAAAATATAACAAACCCGATACCAAGATTGTTGACCATTACACCTACGTAATTTTAGGTGACGGTTGCAACATGGAAGGGATTTCCGGTGAAGCTTGTTCTTTTGCAGGACACTTGGGATTAGGCAAACTCATCGCTCTGTACGACGACAACCACATCTCCATCGACGGTTCCACAGATGTGGCATTCACCGAAGATGTTTCCAAGCGCTTTGAAGCTTACGGTTGGCACGTTTTGCACGTTGAGAACGGGAATACCGATTTAGAAGCGATCGCCAAAGCAATTGAAGAAGCTAAATCTGTCACCGATAAACCATCGATGATTAAGGTGACAACAACCATCGGTTACGGTTCTCCCAATAAGCAAAACACTGCTGGTGTTCACGGCGCGGCTCTGGGTGCAGACGAAATTGCCTTGACTCGTAAACAATTGGGTTGGGAACACGAGCCTTTTGTAGTCCCACAAGACGCTCTCAACCATGCACGCAAAGCAGTGGAACGCGGTGCAGGCTACGAAGGCGACTGGAACAAAACATTTGCCGACTACAAAGCTAAGTATCCCCAAGAAGCGGCTGAATTTGAACGCTACATTAGCGGCAAACTACCTGAAGGTTGGGATAAGGTACTACCCACCTACACCCCAGAAGACAAAGGATTGCCCACTCGCAAACACTCAGAAACCTGCCTCAACAAACTAGCGGCAGTTTTACCTGAATTGATTGGTGGTTCGGCTGATTTAACCCACTCCAACTTGACTGAAATCAAGGGCAAGGGCGACTTTCAAAAAGGGCACTACGAAAACCCCAACATCCACTTTGGTGTGCGGGAACATGCTATGGGCGCAATCTGTAATGGTATAGCGCTGCACACTTCGGGATTAATTCCCTACGGTGCTACCTTCTTGATCTTCACAGACTATATGCGTGCTGCCATCCGCTTATCTGCGCTTTCCCAAGCTGGCGTGATTTGGGTGATGACTCACGACTCCATTGGACAAGGTGAAGATGGCCCGACACACCAACCCATTGAAACTCTCGCTTCCTTGCGAGCCATTCCTAATTTAACGGTGTTCCGTCCCGCAGACGGTAACGAAACCTCTGGCGCTTATAAAGTAGCGATTGAAAAAGCGAAGCAAAACGCTCCGTCTTTGTTGGCGTTCACTCGTCAAAACGTCCCCAACTTGGCAGGTACATCAATTGAGGGCGTAGCGAAAGGTGGATACACCGTTGTGGATAGCCAAGGTACACCTGAAATTATCTTGATTGCTACTGGTTCAGAATTGAGCCTCGCTGTCACCGCAGCCGAAAAACTCACGGCTGAAGGCAAGAAAGTCCGTGTTGTCTCGCTACCTTCATGGGAACTTTTTGAAGCACAGGATGCAGCTTATAAAGAGTCCGTTCTACCAAAAGCTGTTACCAAGCGTTTATCTGTAGAAGCTGGTAGCAGTTTCGGTTGGCACAAATATGTGGGTACTGAAGGCGATTGCGTTAGTATCGATCGCTTTGGTGCTTCGGCTCCAGGCAATATTTGTCTAGAGAAGTTTGGCTTTAGTGTTGATAATGTGTTAGCTAAGGCTAAACAATTGTTGGGTTAATAGCAACAGAATATTCTCAAAATTGTGTGAGGTGGGCTGAAAAGCCCGCCTTTTTTTTACACAGAGGGGCGCTGAAGAGGATTGTTTATAATTGAGGTAATTAGTTAAATATTGGTAGGAAGTTATGCAAGAAGTTTCTAGCTATCATCAGGAACTTATCAATCGGATATCGCCAATTGTGGAAAATTTATTTAAAGGTAATAGTTTATATCAAGTAAAGTTAAAACCACGGGAAATGATCCAAATGTTAGTTGAACTATTTGGGCAATTTTCACCAGAAGAAATGAGGGAAATTAAAGATGATGATTTGACAGACAGAATTGATAGTATTTTAATTTTAGAGTCAGTTTCAGGTACGTTAAATGATTTAACACCGGAGCAAATAGCTATTTTTGATGCAGCAGTAGAAGGAAGACCAATAAGGTAAGTTATTTACGAGATTCAAATATTGTTAGTTATATTTTGAAGAGAAATGTAATTGTAGACCATAAGTTTCGGGAAGTCCGTCGTCTGAAACAAGATGTGTTTATTAGTTGCATAACTTACTATGAAGTCAAACGAGGCCTTTTAGCTATCAATGCAACTAGACAGTTAGCTGAGTCTGATAAATTTTGTCAAATATATAAAATTTTATTAATCGATGATTTAGAGATTATTGAACTAGCGTGTGAAATATAGCGGTTCCCACTCAGATGCGGTACAACATTATATCGCTAGGTGTAGGGGCACGGCAGTGCCGTGCCCCTACGGGTGTACCTCACGTAAACGAGAACCGCTGTATATGTGGACTTACAACGCAGGGGGTTTACTATCCAAGAGCAAGATATTAAAAATAAACTGAAGCGATGGACGTGGAATTAGGAATTTGGCAAGGCCGCTATCATAATCTAGAATTACCGTGGTGGAATAATTAGGGTAATTTGCTACAGATAGGATAGGAGCGATCGCAACGCTTGGCTGGTAAACTAAGAGAATTCAATATTAACCTCGAGTGGTAACTTTATTTATTTTGGCAACTATCTTTAGATAGATAGGGTAAACAGTACGCGATTGATCATCAAAAATCGCTTGCTAGTACTGAAAAAATAAAACTTTCATATCTAAAAATCTATGTCGCATCTTTAGTTTATTTTGTCAATGTGTAATCTCTAGTATCGCCTAATAAATCAGCGAGGCCTTCTCAGGACTTAATCTATATTCATGCTTTCAGTGGATGCAGTTATGTCTTTATAAATGCGATTGTATATATGTCCTCAAACAATAAATAGTTGCTGTTGTCCAAATGAAAAAATATGATTTTCTCTGACTCCAGTAACTTCGGCTTTATCCAATTGTTTGATGTTTTGAGAAGGTAACACAATGAATAATATCCTAAAACGCACACTTCTACCCAGCCTCATGGCTGCAAGTTTAGCTGGTGTAACTATAATTCCCGCTAAACCAGCTGCTGCTGATGACCAAGTATTAAGAGATGCAGGTATTGGGGCTGTTACCAATGTAGTAACCGGAGCAGTTAGGGGAAGAGGCAGTGTATTAGACAATGCTGTTAAAGGTGGTGTCACTGGTGCAGCTGTCAATGGTGCAAATGGTCTGAGAAACACTCGCAATCGCCGTAACCGGAACGTTGTTCAAGATGTCGGAGTCGGTGCAGGCGCTAGCGCAGTAACTGGCGTAATTACTGGCGATAGCAAAGATACCCTTGGGAATGCTGTTGATGGCGCAGCTGTAGGTGCAGCAATCCATCTGCTGACCAATGGCAAATAATTCGTAATTTATCAGCTGAAATACTTTCCAACCGCTAATCGGTTGCATTTGTAAACACTACGAACTTATCCCTTCCCTAATTCCTCTCCTTCTAGGATGAGTAAACACAACCCCCTTTCCCTACTAGAGAAAGGGGGTTGGTGGGTTAGATTTATATTGGAATATATGTCACCTTCAGGTTCAGATGACTTTAAACTTAATAGTAAACTCTAGCCCTTCAACGCCTTTCTAAAGTTTCGACGATAAGATTGATTTGTAATAAACAAAGCTGGCCATAGCAAAGATAAACCAATGCGATTGGTCAAACTTGGATTAAAATTAGTCCGTCCAAACCCATTCCAAAACTTCCAAACGCCGCCTCCGTAAACTACTATCAAGACAAAAATAATAAAGTTACCCATTCCTATCAACTCCGTTAGTAACTGACAGAATTTAAGTTAAGTTTTACCACACGAGGTAAGCACTTCATAACCCAACACCGAGAAGGTATGACTAAACTCTTTAGTCTCGAACATCTAAGTTAGTTAAACACACATTCTCTTATTCCAGTGTAGATTAGCCTCACCCATTGCAGCTAGTTATCAATGGTGGCAAGCTAGGTCAAAGGATGTAAAAGCCTTATTTATGGTGTGTTTTGGCGATACATGTTGCTTGTATAATTATCAAGCCTTTAGTTTCTAACGGCAAAACAGCGCTATAAATGCCTAATAAAGCAGGATTAGTTCCTTATTGTAGCTTTAAGGAAATATCTTGTGCTATCGATTGCCACTGGATAAATTAAGTATTCATAGTCATATATTCAGGTGTAAATACTGTTTTCTCCAGTACAAAAAAGCCTATCCCATATTTCTAAATGAAATTTTGTACTTCTCTTTACCTCGAAGATTAACTGCAATCTGCTTGAAAACTGCAAAATTATGTGGCCCATTATCCTTATGCTTCATCTACCCAATAAAGATAATATCGTTCACTATCCACCCAACCTCTCTGAAAATCTTTAATCGGAACAATTTTCAAATCATTTCGGTTGGCATTCAGCTTTTTATTTAAAATCAGCAAAATTTTCTTTTGCTCATCTTGATTTTTGAATAGAGAATTAATTTGGCTTAAAATCTCAGCTTGGTCGACATCTTGACGACCTTTTTTAAATAGAGTAAAGCTTCCCATTTTTTGAAGCTCAGGATAGTAAAACTTTCGATTGAGATAACCCGATAAAGGAGCCATATTTGCATCTCGACTGGCAACAATAAACTCATTATCTAACCCAGCTTTTTGAATATATTGGACTGTTTCTCGACTGGCAGAAAATGGTACAACTAAATCTCTTGAAAAACTATAAAGACCTCCCCCAAATTGGGCATAAAGAATTAGCATTAAAGCGATATGATGCCATTTTTGAACAAATGTAATTGAATTTGGATGAACAGAAAACTTATTAAGTAAAACTATTGACTTTTGATAATAACTTCCCAGCCATAAAGCCGCTATTAGAACTAAATAAAAATGTCCATAATGCCGGGGCATACCTATAAATCTCAAGTATGTAAATGTAAATATGACACAATTACCTATAATGTAGAAAAAGAAAGCAACTGGCTTTTCAGATAATTTAATTAAGGTTAAAATTACAATAAATAGAGCAATTATCGCACAAACGATTAAATCCAGCCATCTTGTGTGTGCAGGAATAATTAATAAATAACTACCAAATACTCTACCTATACTTCTCAACAAATGATGAACATCTAATCGTATTAGCCAACCATTATTTAATCCACCATGAAGATAACTATCTGTTGGAGGAGTAATAATGTAAATGGATAAAATAAAAGAAAAAATGATAACTACAATACTTAAAAATATGTCGTATTTTTTGCTTTGACTAAAATACTGCTGCCGATGTTCACTATCAAAACAAAATTCAGCTAGCAAAGTCAATGATAAAGAAAACGATACCAATAAACCATAGGCACTACTATTTGCTAGTAAACCTAATAAAATAGCCAAATAAGCATAAGTTGTTTTTCTAGATGAAAAAACAGTACAAAAGGCAAAAACAAACAACATACTAAAGGCATAGTTTCGAGAAATTAAAAGATATTCGTAAAAAGGAAAGAAACCAAACGAAAACAGAAACTTTTGTTGATAGTTAAAAGGACTATATAGGCAAAAAAGAGTAACCGAAACAACAGTAATTCCCAAATGAAAAATTTGCATAATAATAGGATTATCGACTATTCTTCTCAAAATACCCAGAGAAAAATACCATAAAATAGGATGACCTTCATAACGAATATTTGCAATTAAATCCCCCAAAGATTCACTATCTCTGACAATAAGCCAGGGATTTAATTCATCTCGCCACATCGAATGGTTGAGAATACCTATTAACCCAAGAGCAGAAAAAAGAATAATAATAAACCAAGGAGAATTAAAAGGTAATCTCGAAGTATATTTGATAATTTGTTTGTTTAACATTGTTAGTGAAAAATTAAATTTATTTGATCAAAAATATTGCCACAGATGCTATCACAATCTGAGGGAAAACTTATTTATTTATCAAATTTTCTCCTGATTCTTTAACTATTCTGACTACTGAAGTATTCCTCATTCCTACTTATAACTTTCTGGCATACCCACCGGTGATAAACCTGCGATCGCTCGTAAGTTTTGGCAACGAATCAACTCGGTAAAATTTAAACTAGAACGCCCTTCAATTTTGGCTACCGCTTCAATTGCAGATAACAGGTGCTGCGCTGCTTCAGCTTCTGAATAACCGCGCCGTTGTGCTACGCGGATTGCTGCTGCATCGGCATTTAGCTCTGACTCTTGAGATTTATTAGTGCGCCAGATCCGAAAAGCAGCGATCGCACTTAATCCCCCGGCTACGGCTACACCTACCACATCTGACTGTGCTGCTTCTAATAATCCGCCTAACAGCCCCGCCAGCACCACACCTTGATAAATGTCGGGTTTAAACCACTTCACCCCCGTTAACCAGCTAACCATCTGCAACAGCAGCAAATCTCGTTGCGGTTTTGGCAAGCGACGCCACAAATCAAAATTAATATATATCGGTCGCGCCTGATTCCAGGGTTGGGGAAAGGACGCGTCAATGACTTTTGCCTGCTCTGGCTTACTAACGATTTTTGTCGTCATCCGACCAGAAGCAGGCATCACATCTAACAAACGGCGAATTTCAACATTTGGCTCCATAAATTTAATTATTAGCCATAATGTGCATAGTAATTATTTTAGTTATCATTCGTGTTAACCTTTGATTTGTGACATGCTCTGTTAGTCTTTCTAAATGGTTGTTTTATTAGTAAATGGCGGTTTGTAAATAGATTCAAATCAAGCCATAAGAATATTGATTTAAGCAGTTTGATAGTGTGGCGGGATTTTATAGTATCCGTTTGCCGCTAAATTCAAAACCTCAAAGTTTTGGATAACCATTGCTACTACACTTATAACCACATGGACGCTTTTGCTACCCTCCCGCCTGAATGGACGAATAAGGCAACACATGCCTATGAATTTTGCTGTCCTAACTGCCACTCAAGTAGCCGAGAAGCTGAAAAAGTTTGGCTAAATCGGCGATCGCCTGTACTTACAGAAAACCGTCGTCGCAAATGGCAAGAGTTTTACTACTGTCAGTGTGGTTCTGTGTGGTGGGCTTGGAGTAGCGATCGCCCCTCACCAGATATATCCAATCAAAATGCTTTGTAAATCAACTGTGCCACTTCTGCATTGTATAGAGGCTTCCTCCACCATTTTCTCAAGCTCAGGCTTGCTCTAGTAATCTGTGAATGATTGCGATCGCATCCTTTCCTCATTGTTATATTACGGCAAAAGAGAAAAGCACAGACATGGATTATGATGATGCTTCCCTTAGATTGAAAAACTTAAACAAAAGCCCACCTCAAGGTGGGCTTTTGTTTATCTAATTCTCAGCTTTATTTTCTATCACCTATTTAGAAGGTGAAAGTAGTACGCAGAGTACCTACATAGATGGTGTCGTTAACATCGTTGTGATCAGGATTGAAGATCACTAATAAACCAGGGGTGACAGCAATGTTATCGCTGACCTGGAGCCGATAGAGTGCTTCTGCATGATATGCAGTATCAATGTCTTGAATCTCTCCACCAACACCATTGGCAATATTACTGTCAGTGACTTTGGGTGATTGACCAAAGATAAAGCCAAGCAAGCTGCCTTCTCTGCCAAAGTCTTTGAGAGCAAGAGTAGCAGCCCAGTAAAATACATCTGTACTCTGTCCCGCATTCAGATTTTTAGCTTCTATATCGCTGAAGCCTGCCCAACCGCCAACAGTTAACTTAGAACTGGGTTTAAACGAAAGTTGTACACCGTAATGATTAGATTCAACACGATCTTCAAATAGATTATTGGCTAAGATACTGCCAGTATCACCAAAGATATCAGGAGCATCTCCTAAACCACCGTCTTGATAACTGCGAGCATAGGTTAGACCAACGCCAATAGCTGGGGTTGGTTGAAAACCTATCTGACCAAAGATAGTGCTATCACCATTGAACACCCCGTTACTACCACCTGGATTTTGAGCATTCGGGGCTAAATAAGCACCACTCAAGCTGATCGGGCCTTTGGGATTGAAGGTAACAGTCAAACCTGCGCCACCAGAACCTTGGCGATAGATAGGGCTGAAACGTCCATAGCGAGATATAGCACCTCTAGCAGAACTAGCAAAGTCAGGGTTGAAGTTATTGACGTTTTCGTACAATTCAGCGCCAGTAGCATCAATTTTGACACGTATTGCTTCACCAAAGTTGAAAGCGTAGTTAGCTTTATCGATTCCAACACTGTTGGCATTGTCGGCGCTACCTTGTTCAAAACCCAAGCGGGTCATGTTGGTACCAGTTTGGGCGCTATTGTTGAAGATATTGCCAGCACTCAACCGGATTTGCAACTGGTCAGTACCAGTGAAACTGCTGTACAAGTTCAAACGAACGCGGTTAGCGAAAGTCGTGTTGCTTTCTAGGTCGTCGTTATCGGCAGAATCGTTGTCTAAAGGCCCATCAACCTCTTTGTCACCAAAAGCCTGAGTTACATTAAAAATCGCTTCCCCAACCAGCTTGGTGGTAGTAGAGAACTGATTAGCTTCTAACTCAGCAGTGCGGGCTTCTACGGCATCAACACGACCGCGCAGAGTTGCTAGTTCAGCAGAAAATTCTTCTTGTAATCGCTGTAAAGTAGCTAGGTCTTGTTTGCTGACCAAATCGGCAGTGGCTGTAGCAATCAGTTCATTAACCCGATCTAAACAAGCATTCAAACCTGCGGCAAATTCATAACGGGTCAAAGCACGGTTACCACGATAAGTACTATTGGGATAACCTGCAATACAGCCGTAGCGCTCAACTAGAGATTGTAAAGCTTGGAATGCCCAATCTGTGGGCTGCACATCCGAAAATTGTGAAACTGATGTTACCTGACTCATGTTGTTAGAGTCCTGAGCTTCAGATAACTGGGCAACATTTGTTACTTCTTCGTTGACTTCAGCAGCTAAGGCGCTATTAGCAACAAAAAATGCAGCAGCTACAACAACCGGACTAACCTTAAAAAGATTCCAGAATCGTTTTGTCATGTTTTTACTCTCACTCACACCTACATAATCCAGTCATAGTAAAATGCTTAAAACACTTTACTTTTGCGGATTTCACACACAATCACAGCCATGATTATACCTTATATCCTGTGATTATTACAAGCAAGTTAGTTAACATCCTGCTGAAGCATAGTTTTTAATTAATTTATTTGGTAACCGCAAAATAATCCGGCGTTTGTGACGAAAAACTGTTCCTTCTTCCTCAAACTGTTGTAGGATTCGGGTAACTGTTACTCGCGTGGTATTTAACACTTCAGCAATATCTTGATGGGTAATATTTAAATCAATTAGCTTGCCCTTATCTACATCACGTCCAAATTTTTTACTTAACCACACTAAAAATTGCCATAAGCGTAGCGAAATCGGTTTTCGATGCACAATACTTAGTAGATCCTCTGCCTGTTGAATATGAGACAACAAAGCATTAATATCTTGATGCCACAAATGAGGTGGAACAATGCTTACTTCCACGCCTGTGAGACATTCAATCTGGTAGGGCTTGACTCTAGACAAAGGATGACCAATCAGATCACCCAATCCCCAATAACCGAGAGTGATGAATGTTCCATTTTCACTCCACGTTAAAGTACGAACTGCACCGTGCTCAATCCGCCAAAGTACATCATTTTGAAGTGGGATTACTTCCCTACGGGTAAATATCTGCTGGGGTAATTGCCCACCCAAAGCAGAGCTATTTGACACGGCAAAAGAGTTTGAAGTAGGAGTTGTGGAATACATCATTAACTGTAACTACATAATTATCAGGGAATCTCGCTATTTAAAATGATTAAGAAACTCTAATAAGTTGTATAAAATTTACCTATATATCTGAAGTGTATTTTGCTCAACTAGGGCTAGAAACTAACTCAAAATTTTCTCATGTAAACAATATTGTGATTGGAGTTCTCTATCATAAAGATAGTCCAGAATTTTCCAGTTGTTTCTCTGTTACTTTAATTGTGTAAGTTTAAGAACAGGTAAGCTTTTAGTAAAATATTTAGTTAACTTATTTTTAATTATTTAGTATTTTCTTGTAGTGGTTCCGGCATTGACAAGGGACAGGAAAAAATAATGAACCACGGATAAGCACAGATATTAGTAAGGGTACGGCATTAGCGTGTCCCTACCCATGTACCTCATTCATGTGAGAATTGCTACAAGATTCAGCAAGTAGGCACAAATAATGTATTACGGCTTTAGCCTAACTCACACTATGTAACATGGTGCGTTAGACACTCATATCATATTTTTCATGACAAATTATATCGAAATATGCGCCTAAGACACCCTAAAGTTTTATGCAAAGCAGTACTAAGTGACTTGAGTCCTCAGCTTTTGTTTGTGTTTGTAGAGGTAATGGCTTTAGCTTGTAGACTGAATCTAAACCGTCAATTAAGAGCGTTGACCGGTAACAATGTATGCTACCCTTTGACCGATATTAGTGGCGTGATCTGCCATGCGTTCCAGGCAACGAATTGCCAATGCTAGTAACACAATTGGCTCGACTACGCCTGGCACATCACGTTGTTGGGCTAAAGTCTCATAAACGCGATCGTAGGCATCGTCTACAGTATCATCTAAATGCTTTAAACGGCGTCCACCGGCTTCATCGAAATCTCCCAAAGCCTTCAAGCTAGTTGCTAGCATTGCTTGCGCGTGAAGGGACATAGCTTCAATATCTGGCAAAGACGTATGAGGCGCGTAAGGAAAAATTTTAATCGCAATCTCAGCTAAATCCTCAGCATAATCGCCAATGCGCTCTAAGTCGCGCACCAGTTGCATAAAGGCACTCAAGCAGCGTAAATCTTGAGCCGTAGGCGCTTGCAGCGTCATAATCGCCGTACAGTCTGATTCGATTTGACGATAAAAGCGATCGATCTTTTTATCTAATCGGGGAAGTTCCTCAGCTGCTGTTAAGTTACGAGCGAATAACGCTTGGTGGCTGAGGCGAAATGATTGTTCTACCAAAGCACCCATGCGTAATACATCCCGTTCTAAGCGCCTAATGGCGCGTGCGAGTTGGGGTCTTTGAGGATTGGGACTGTAATGGGCAGCTTTCACACTTGTGATCTCAAACGTGAAGATATTATTAACTATAGTCTTGGCTTAAGGAGTTTGCCATAACTTCACAAAATTGGAGTTGCATCCACGCACCACCAGTTTCTGGATGGTTCATAGCTTTGATTGAACCACCGTGGGCAAGAAGAATTTGCTCAACGATCGCTAAACCTAAACCATTGCCAACGATCGCCCCTATGGAGTTACTATCTTGTGGGGAATGGGTTCGCGCCTTATCTCCTCGATAAAATCGCTCAAAAACGTGGGGTAAATCTGCCTCAGAAAACCCGACTCCAGAATCAATAAGATTTATTTCCAGAATTGGGGAAGCAGCATCATTATCCTTTGTTGATAAGATTTTGGCTTCAACATGAATACTTGTACAAGGAGGACTGTACTTAATGCTATTGTCTAGCAAGTTGAGAAAAACCTGATAAATACGAGCTTGATCTGCCTTAATCCAAAGATTTTCTGGGCCAGAATAAGAAAAAGATAGATGTTGGCGCTGTGCCAAGGGTTCTAGTGTTTCCCAAACAGATGCAATGAGCGATCGCAATTCTACAACTTTGGTTTGCAATTGCATGGTTGGGTTTGCTTCCATTTGGGTGAGGTCTAGCCAGCTTTGCACTAAGTTAATCAGCCGATCAACTTCTTGCATTAGGCGATTAACCCAGCGATTTAAAGGTGGTTCCAAGCGGGTTTGTAAAGTTTCCGCAACCAAGCGAATCGAAGTCAAGGGCGTTCTGAGTTCGTGTGCTAGATCAGAAAAAGAGCGATCGCGTACTTGATTTATATCTAATAGGGGTTGACGATTTTCTAAAAAGACTCCCACTTGTCCATTGGGCAAAGGCAAGCTAGATGCCCGCAAGGCCAGAGATTTTAGTGTTGGCATCTCTGCCGCATCATCACAAGATGGATGAAATACCCACTCGCCCGTCTGTGGTTTTTGCCGATCACGAGTTTGCTCAATTAAATGGTCAAGTTCGTAAGACCTTACCAACTCTAGCAACAAGCGCACCTGTTCTGGTTGCCAACTTTGCAGATACAAAATTTCCTGTGCCTGCCGATTGCACCACAGCAGTTGATTTTCCTCATCCACCTGCAAATATGCCACTGGTGCAAAATCTAGTAGGTCTTGGTAAGTTTGCAACGACTGCTGCAAATCTTGCCGTTGCTGTTTCACCATCGCTATTTCCTGCCGCAAACCAGGTATCAACAGCAGTCCCATCTTGTAAGAATGCGGGGTTAACGGTCGGAGTAAGCGCCCCAGGTAGCGGTTAAGTTGAACCTGTTGCCAAACCCAAAACCCAATGCCTACCGCTAAACCCAGACAAAATCCCAATAAAAGCATTTGAGTTGTTAGTTTCTTTGTGACTACTAAAAACTAACAACTATCTAAACTAATTATCCAAACCTATAGCCAAAACCTCGTACAGTCACAATATATTCAGGATGACTGGGGTCTTGCTCTAATTTTTCGCGCAACCATCGAATGTGAACGTCTACGGTTTTACTATCACCGACGAAATCTGGCCCCCAAACCTGATCTAGCAATTGTTCCCGCGACCATACCCGGCGGGCGTAACTCATAAAGAGTTCCAGCAAGCGGAACTCTTTAGGAGAAAGACTCACCTCTTGACCACGAACCAGCACGCGACATTCTTGAGGATTCAAGGTGACATCCTTGAATTTTAATACAGGTAGTTGTGGCAAATTACTTAAGCGTTGGCGGCGGAGTAAAGCGCGACAACGAGCCACTAACTCACGCATACTAAAGGGTTTGGTCAGGTAGTCATCTGCTCCCACCTCTAACCCCAAAACGCGGTCTGTTTCACTACCCTTAGCACTGAGCATTAAAATAGGTACTGGGTTTCCTTGATGACGCAGCAAACGGCAAATATCTAGCCCATTGATTTGAGGCAGCATCAAATCAAGAATGAGCAGATCAAAGGGAAGTTCCCCGGAGTTGGTTTCAAAACTTTTGAGATACTCTATAGCAGACCGCCCATCGGGTGCAGTTGTCACCCCATAACCTTCTTCTTCCAGGGCTACAGCTAGCATTTCCTGGATTAATTCTTCATCTTCTACTACTAGAATACGGCTGGTTTGCCCAATGTCCGTTCTAGCAGAATATTTGGTCGATTCACTGGTATACATTGATATCACAAAAGTCTGGGACTGTGCTTGTATCAATTAGGATGATTGAATCTATTATCTCGCCTTACTGCAACCGCGCTTCTACTAGGGTTAATTCTTTTAGATTTTCTTTACAAAAAGTAACATATGCCACAGGACCCTCCTAAATCATAAATCACGCAATTACATGAAGGGTTGTCTTGACAAAAGCAGATTAAGTTGGGTATATTCACTTTAGTACAAAAGTACTAAAAGCTAAAGGGAAAACTATAACTGAAAACCATAAGGACATATATGTGGAAAATTCGTACTACCTAAGTGTCCTATGGTGATGATTTCCGTATTTCCACTGCGTTAAAAATGTTGATTTAAAGGCTACTCTGATGTCTGCATAGGGTAGTCCTTGGTATGGCTTGCTACCCAATAAATCATTTGCCTATTGAAGGGAGTTGGAAGATGACTACAGTTGGAGTCAAGGACAGCAAACAACAACTAATGCAAGCATTTCAACAAATTATTATCCAAAGAAAAAAGCTGGAATCTAAAATAGCAACCAAACAAGAGGAAGCAGAAAAGGCAAAAAGTCAAGAAATTCTGCAAGCAGCTTCTGCATATACGGTTGATAGTATTGTCAAAGGTTTAGCTGATTTACAACTGGAGTTTGGTAGTATTCTCAATGGATTATCTGAAAAACTAGCTCAGGAAAATTCCAAGTTAGATGAATTGAACCGAGCTATAGAAATTGAAACTCAACGCTTACAAGAGCTTCAACAAATCAGAGTTGTAGCGGATACTCTAGACATTTTAAGTCAAGAACACCAAGAAAAATTAAAAACCCTAGAACAAGACACTATCAGCAAAAGGGAAACACTAGAGAAAGAAATCACAATCAGGCGGAGAGAATGGCAAAAAGAGCAAGCAGAGTATGAAGAGAAACTCCAAGCATATAACGATTTATTAGCTAAAGATCGCCAGCAAGAACAAGAAGAATCTCAGTATAAGTTAGAAACTACTCGTAAACTCAATACAGACAGCTACGAAGCGATAAAACGCCAACAACAAAGGGAAATTCAAGAAAATTATCAAAATAAACAGAAAGATTGGGCAGAACGAGAAAAGATATTCGCTGAACGTCAACCACTCTTTGCAGATTATGAACAAAAGGTAACTAAATTTCCTAACGAACTGGAAGAAGCCGTTAAGAAAGCTAGGGAAGAAGCAATTAAAGAAACAAGCCAAAAAGCTAAAATCGAGGCTGATTTATTTGAGAAAGAATGGGAATCTAACAAACAGAGCTATGAACTAAAAATTCAATCTCTAGAAGAAACAATTAAGAAACAGTCTGAGCAAATAGAAGGTATATCTGCTCAATTGCAAACTGCATTAAAACAAGCACAAGACTTAGCTATGAGAGCTTTTGGTAGTTCTAATCCTAAATAGTTGTGAGTCTGTAGCATCTTAATCATTTTTAATTCCTGAAGAGGAGGTTTGTTGTGGTGGTAAAAAAACCGACTGATAAGAATACTAAAGTAGAAATTCTTCAGGCGTATGAGGAGTTGGCTAAAGAAAAAGCAGCGCTGAAATCGCAACTCGAACAAGTTGCCCAAGAAAACCAGTCTGGAACTAAAGAACAGCCTAAATTAGAACAAAAAACACCTATGAATCAGCTTTCTAGTGTCCAACAAAAAATGAACAATACAATTGAAAGCTTAGTGAAAACTCAATTAGGTTTTGGCAGCGCTGCAAATGAATTATCGGAACAGCTAACCACAAAAGCCTCTAAATTAGAAGAAATCAGGCGAACTTTAGAAGAAGAAATCCAACAATTAACACAGTTGCACAATTTGGAAATTTCTGATGATATCTTGGATACTCTTATCCAAGCTTATGAAGATAATACTAAAGCTTATCACGAAGAATATAGCCAGCGTTCTGAAGTGTTATTCCAAGAAATACTAGATCAAAGGAATACTTGGTGTAAAGAACAAGAGGAACAGCAACGGGTGATAAAAGAACGGAATGAAAACTTGAATAAAACTCGGCAACGCGATGCGGCAGAGTATAAGTATAATTTAGAACTCCAGCGGCAACTGCAAAGTGACGAATACGAACAAGAGCAGAAAGCGCTATATAAGCAACTGGAAGAATTACTACAAGAAACAGAAAAACAGTGGGCTGAGAGAGAGAAAGCAATTTCTGAGAGAGAGAAACAATTTGAAGAATTAAAAGCCAAGGTAGAAGCTTTTCCAAAAGATAAAGAAGCAGCCATTAAAAAAGCTACAGAAGAAGGCAAAGGCATTGCCCACTACCAAGCTAAAATCAAATCAGATTTATATTCTAAAGAAGTAGAAGGTCAAAAGCGTTTCTATGAACAAAGACTACAATCTTTAGAACAAACTATTACTAATCAAGAGACGCGAATTCAAAATCTTTCTAAACAACTTGAATCTGCTCTGAAACAAGTTCAGGATTTGGCAGTTAAAGCTATTGAAGGTACTTCAAATGTTAATTCATACCAAGCAATAAAAGAAATAGCTTTAGAACAAGCAAAGACTCAAGTAAAAAATAAATAAGTTGATTTCTTTATTAATAAGAATTGTAGAGACTTAAATTAAGTCTCTACAAGGAAGTATAACGATTTTTATTCGGTTTTTTTTGGTTTTTTGATGTCTGGGGGAGGTTGTCGTTTCTTCTTCTTTGTTGCGCTAGCCTGTGTTTGTTTAAATGCTTGATTGGAATTTTGTTCTTGACTAGACATAATACTAAATTTTAAAATCTACTACACTATTATCTACATCACGGGTATGGTTGATTACAGAAATATATCATAGAAAATTTAAGTTTAACTAGAAAAAGTTAGTAAATAATGTTACATCGGGAAAAACCTTAACTTTTAACTGGATAAAACCGGATCATTATAAATCTTAATATATGAGTTAGCGATCGCTTGGTGGCTGGGCAAAATAGGCTACCCAATCTACATTTATCAGTATTTAAGCAAGCTTGATATTACTGCGCTAATGCCTCACGCACCCACTGCCTAAATGCTCGTCGCGCTGTACTAGATCCTTCTGTGAGGCTGAATTGCAAAAACTGCAATATTCCTTCAATCACAGGCAAATTCCCAAATGTTGGGCTAGTTTGCATCTCAATGTATTCTGCTTGATTTAAGACATAATACTTGCAACTTACCGCCTCCGTAACACCAAAGTTCAGGTACACCCAACGCCACGTAAGCACTGCCCTGGTTGAAGGTCGATCTGGCGCAGTTGCAGTGTTACAACCATTTCATCCTCCGTACCATTCACTATGTAGCTAAAACAAATAGCCGGACTGCCTAAGAGAGCCACAACTGTACTCATTACTCCGAGTACAGTGTGTGAAGTGTTCCACCAAAGACAGAAAAGATCAAGCAAAGGTAGAAAAATCTAGATTCGGTGGAATATCCTGAATCCGCCCTGGCCCAATCGCTCGTAATGCTTCTTTGAGTAAAATATCCCCAGTATACAAGGCACGTCCGACAATCACGCCAGTCACGCCTTGAGGTTCTAATGCCAACAAACTCAACAAATCGGTGACAGAACTTACCCCGCCAGAAGCAATTATTGGGATAGAAATTACTGCTGCAAGTTCTCGCAAAGCTTCTAAATTGGGGCCGATAAGTGTACCGTCCCGGTGGATATCTGTGTAAATGATGGCGGCTGCACCCAATTCTTGCATTTGTACAGCTAGTTGGGTTGCTAAAACTTCTGAGGTTTCTAACCAACCGCGAGTTGCTACGCGGCCATTACGGGCATCAATACCGATAATAATTTGTTCGGGAAATTCTTCACACAGTTCTTTTACTAGCTGGGGTTGTTCTACGGCGATGGTGCCGAGAATTGCCCACTGTATGCCTAGATTGAATACTTGTTGCACACTGGTGCGATCGCGCAATCCTCCACCAATTTCAATGGGAACTGACACTGCATGAGCGATCGCTTCAATTGCTCCCAAGTTTACTACTTTACCTGCTTTGGCACCATCTAAATCAACTATATGCAATCTAGTAGCACCTTCATCTACCCACTGTTTGGCAACATCAGCAGGATTTTCGCTAAAAACTTGCGAGCGATCGTAATCTCCTTGATACAGTCGCACACAGCGACCTTCGAGTAAATCAATTGCTGGAATTACATCCATTTACTTTTTCCTCATTGCAATCAAAACGCTAGCTATAGCTGGGGTTCCTATTTTTGATTTTTGATTTTTAATTGCCTTATCCCTTGCCCAAAACCCATCACAAGCAAGATATTAGAAAGGGTCAAAAATACTTCTGCACCACCGTGCAACCAATCTACATTGGCCAAAGACTCGCCATAATGCAATTGGGCGTAAATTCCTGCCGGGATGGTGATGGCAACAAAGACAAGAGTGCCGTAAAATCCATACAGTGCTAAACGCGGCATTTGTGGACTTCGGCTGATAAACCACAAGAAACCCAAATAGGGAAACAGTGAAAGTGCAAACAGGGTTTCTTTAGAAATCATTGCTCTGATTTGATAGGTTTTGGTTCAATAGTGTTAGTAGACTTGGTAGAACGCCAAATCAAAAACGCCGCTGCCCAAAGCGTAAAATTACCAACTAAGGTCATGGTAGCTTGAAGCGTTACCAGCCATTCCAGAGATTCGGCGTTGTCGAAATAATGCCAGGTACAAGCACACATGGCGCTGACTAAAGCTGGTAACATGGCAAGGGATAATCCCCACCAATTGCGATTACCAGTGAGTTCGCCGTAAGTCCAAATTAACCAAATGGCGACAATCCACTCAATAACGCTAGAAATATGAATAATCCAGGTGGGAATCGATAGAGCGTGCATACAGTAATAGCAACAGATATTTATTTAAAAAAGCTGATAATCTAAAATCCAAAATCTAAAATGGTCAAGATGCGGGCGTTATTGTCTGGGTATTACGGTAAAGGTAATGGTGGTGACGAAGCTTTGTTGGCAACGCTTTTGCAAATGTTACCATCTCACGTAACGCCTGTGGTGCTTTCTGGTAATCCAGAGGAAACACGCGATCGCTACAATGTAGAAACCTACGATCGCATGGCTCCCTTAGCTGTACTGCAAGCTTTGCGCTCAAGTGATGCCTTGATTTGGGGTGGCGGCAGTCTCATTCAAGATGTTACCAGTACTATCAGCCCATTTTATTATGGGGGACTGATGGCATTGGCGCAGAAAATGGGTTTGAAAACTGTTGCTTGGGCGCAGGGTATTGGTCCGTTAGTGCGTCCGCAAACTCGTTGGTTGGCACGGCAAATCTTTGGTAATTGTACTAAAGTTAGTGTCCGCGATCGCGCCAGTGCTGCTTTATTATCTGATTGGCAAATTCCTTGTATCATAGCTCCTGACCCGGTTTGGGCGTTGGAGTCTAAACCTGTTCCAGGACTTTGGGATTTACCTGCGCCGAGAGTTGCGGTAACGTTGCGATCGCATCCCCAACTTACAGAAACACGTCTGGCAAACTTGACTTGTGCTTTGGTGGATTTTCAAAAAGCTACGCAGACTTTTATTTTATTATTACCATTTCAAAAAAGTGAAGATTTAAGTATTGCCGAAGCTATTCAACCACACCTTAAAGATGTCAGCAAGATTTTGTGTCTAGAAGATCCGCAACTTTTAAAAGGTGTGTTTCGCGGCGTTGAAATGGCAATTGGGATGCGCCTGCACAGCTTGATTATGGCTGCGGCTGTTGGTTGTCGCTGCTTTGCTCTCAGTTATGACCCCAAAGTAAATCGTCTCATGGAAGACTTGGAAATGCCAGGGTGGGATTTGGCGAGTTTACCAGATGATCCCAATTTGATTAGTCTGACTTGGATGGAGCATTATGCCAATGGTGATCCTTTATCACCAGAGCAAATAAAATCTTTAGTAGATAGGGCATTAATACACCGTGAGTTATTGAGCCAAGCTTTTTTGTAATAATTCAGGCCAAAACCTCAGAAACCTAACCTTCTCCTAAAAGCAGAGGAAAAAGTTAGGGAGAGGTAGGTTAGATTTGGGAGATTTTAGTGTTAGCAATAATACTTTTAAAACATCCTCTAAAGCTTAAAACTAGTTTTACCTTTTTCCGCTAACAATTCCTGACCATTGAACTTTTTTCTCTTTCTCCCGACGGTAAGAAAAGAAATGCTCTGGAGTTTGGAAAGTACAATAAGGTGCGATCGCAATTTGTTCTGCACTAATCCCCATATTTTCCAGTTGTAAGGTATTCACTCGCCGGACATCCAGCCTTACCTTGCCAGGATTGGGGTCTTCTAGTAAAGGTGAATTTGGTAGCTCATGTAATGCAGTTACAATTTTTTCTTCGTCTTCATGTGGTATAATGCTAGCCCCAATTTCGGCAGCCACTTCGATAGAGACTTGATAAACCTCCCCAGCGATCGCTGGGCCCATCGCAATTCTCAAATCATCGAGTTTGCTGCCTTGAGATTGTAGTCTAGCGATCGCTAAGGGGACAATCTTCTTGGCAGTCCCCCGCCAGCCTGCGTGTAATGCTGCCACTCGTCCAGTTTTCACATCCCCAATCAACACGGGTGTACAATCTGCACTAGCTACCCAAACCGCTTGTAGAGGCTGCTCACTCATTAAACCATCTGCCGAAGCTAAATCCTCCCCAACAGAGCTTAAGAAGCTTTCAACTTCTTGGGGGGTGAGAACAGTATTGCCATGAACCTGCTTTAAGCGATAGACTGATGCCTCTGGTTGCAATACTTCTGTGATAACTTGTGGCGATCGCGGCCAAAACTGCTGGGTAAAGAAGCCGTGATGCCAATGTTCCAGAATACTACAAGTTAGATAAGGCAGTCCTTCCCAATTGCGCCAGTGCCAAGTGTGCATCTTCAACCAAACCTAAACAGAAATCACTCATCAGCCAATCAATGCTAACTTGAACAACGGAATTTGGGTTAACTGCTGTGGGATTTAATCTGCAAAACTTGGAAGCAGCCTTGAAAGCAGGGCGTAACTATACATATTTACCATTTTCCCTTCACTTTTTTGAAAGCGTCTCCTCAACAAACCAAACCCTCTGGAACTTACTCAACCAAGGGGCTATTTCAGGAACAGTAGTAATTGCAACTAGGCAATCTGCTGGGCGGGGACAATGGGGACGCGAGTGGATTTCTCCGGTTGGGGGATTATATGTTTCCGTGGCGATTTATTTTGACCACAAAATAGAGGCTACTGACAGTTACCAACTAACTTTTGCTACTGCTTGGGGAATTGCATCTAAATTGCGCGAGCGTGGCGTGAATGTTGGGATAAAATGGCCCAATGATTTAATTTTAAATAGTCGCAAACTAGGCGGCATTTTGACAGAAACCAAAGTAAACAAAGGACAAATCACTCAAGCAGTAATTGGTGTTGGTATTAACTGGACAAATTCAGTACCAGAAACGGGAATCAATCTGGAATCGTGGCAAGCTTCCCAAGATTTCAGACCAATTTCTTGTCTGGAAATGCTAACCTCTATAGTCTTACTGGGAATAGAATCCGGTATGGAGTGCCTTTGCCAAGAAGGAATAACCATACTCTTGTCTCGCTATCTAGATTTGCTTATAAACATGGGCGATCGGGTCTACGTCAATAATCTTTCAGGTACAGTAGTTGGGGTAACTCCTCAAGGAAATTTACGAGTTGATTTAGAAACAGATGATACAAAGGAACTAATTACACCGGAAATTTATATTGAACCCGGTACAATCAGTTTGGGGTACCATAAATCTTCCGTTTAAATTTGAGGTTTGTTCAAAATTTCGCTCTTTGGGCAAGACAAACCACTAGCATCATCTCTTTAGGCTAATTACACACAACTGAGAGAACAAATGACGCAGCGCAAAAATTCTGCCCCTCATCGTTTGCATTACTTATGGCAACAAGGTCTGACAAAAAAACGTTTTGCTTCCACGCTACCAGCTCAGAGCCTCTGTTGGCTGAGTAGCGTCAGCCTCCTTAGCGGCGGCTTTGTGTTTGCCCAAACGGAAACACAAATAGACAACATCGTTCCCACTGTTGAAAGTTCCCAACCAACAGCATTTACAAATCCAGTTAAAAAACAGGCTGTTGCGCCCCAAGCCGCGCCAGCGCAACCGGAATTTTCCCAACGGCGAGCCAGACTCAAACAAAGATTACGCAAGCCAGAGGTTGCTCAATCAAAAGAGCCAGTTAGGCAGTCTACACCCAAAATCGAAGCTGCTGAATCTGTTGTGATTATCAGACAGTCAAAACCCAAGGTAGAAGCTTCCCAGATTACACCTGCACGGGTGAGACAGGAAAAACCCAAGGTAGAAGCCTCCCAGGTTGCACCTGCACGGGTGAGACAGGAAAAACCCAAGATAGAAGCTTCCCAGGTTGCACCTGTACGCGTGAGACAGGAAAAACCCAATACCCCTGCCCGCTCTTTACCTGAAAAACTCCCAGAAGTTGCTCAACCATCAAATAACTCGAACAGTACTGTCAGGGCAACGGCGGGGAAAACCAAGGATTATAATAACGCCTATATTGATCCTAATAGTTATGACAGTGGTGCCACAGGTACTTATCAAGCACCAAATTCCGTAATTCTCACAGAACGTTCCAGTGGTTGTCGAGCCATTTTGCCTTCAGGGCAAAGCGTATTAGGCGGCGTTTGCGCCAAAGTACCCCAAAGGAGTGTAGCTGATTCTAATGGTAAACCAGCACCTAATTGGCTCAAAAGAAGTCAAAACGCCCAATTACCAGTAGTTCCACCCGTGCGGCAAGTTGCAACTACTGGCAATACCAGCAGATGGCGTGCTGCTCAAAGTGGTTCTAGTGGTGTCACCAAGAGCGCATTTCGCCCTAATCGGTTTATCCCCAGTCCCGGCGAGTTCAGCCCCACAAGAGTTAGTGCAACTCCCATCGCACCGAGTGGTGGAACTTTACCTCCACCAATGGCAGATGGCAATATTGCACCCCGCCCCAGCAACGTAGCTTACGACTTCTCACTAGCATCAGTATTGCCGCAAATCCCCTATACGGGGAGAGTTGCATATAGTGGTACGGGAATGATATATCCCCTGTCTATACCCGCTTCTATCACTTCTGTATTTGGTTGGCGAGTTCATCCAATCACAGGTAATCAACGCTTCCATGCTGGTACAGACATAGGTGCGCCTACAGGTACGCCAGTTTTGGCAGCAGCTGCTGGTCAAGTGGAAACTGCTAACTGGTTAGGCGGTTATGGTTTAACCGTTACCCTGAATCACAAATCGGCTCAACAAACCCTCTACGGTCACATGTCAGAAATCTTTGTTCAACCCGGTCAGTGGGTAGAGCCTGGAACTGTCATCGGTCGAGTTGGCAGCACCGGCAACTCCACAGGCCCTCACCTGCACTTTGAAGTCCGTCATCTGTCACCAAATGGGTGGGTTGCTACTGACCCAGGCGTGCATTTACAAAGCGGTCTCAGTCAGTTAGTACTAGGCTTACAAACTACTCAGGTAAGCCAGAAACCAGGCAGCTAGAAGAAAGTTAGGAGTGAGGAGTAAAGAGTTATGAATTTAAAACTCCAAACTCCAAACTCCAAACTCCAAACTCTTTCAGTTACAAATACCCGTGTTCTGCTAAGAATGCGGGTGTAATGCCATCCATACTAGTTTCATCAGTGGATCTGGTGTGTGGATTACCAGAGTAAAGGAATTTTTCCACGTATTTGCCGAGAATATCCCCTTCTAGATTTACCAAACTTCCAGGAACCAAATAGCGAAGATTTGTCTCGGCGTATGTGAGGGGAATTACCGCCACTTTGAATTGCGAGAGTTCTGGCTCATAAGCGGCTACTGTGAGGCTGATGCCATTGACGGCTATGCTACCTTTAGGGACAATGTAGCGTGCGATCGCCTCGGATGCAATAAAGGTCATTTCCCAAGAACTAGCCGTTTGTTCTGCCACTAGCAATCGACCGATGCCGTCTACATGACCCATCACAAAATGACCGCCAACTTTACTGCCCACCCTTAGCGACGCTTCTAAATTGACATATCTCTGTTGCGTTTGCTCACCTCCCAACGTTGTGCGGCGTAGAGTTTCCGGTGAAGCGGTGGCAATAAACCCATCTTTTAAAACTTTTTCCACTGTCAGGCAAACACCATCCACAGCAACACTGTCACCATAAGCTAAATCTTGCATAATTACTTCACCGGACTGGCTTTTGCAAGTAATTTGCCAAGAATCGCCCCCTAAGGGTTCCATCGTTCCTAATGCCTGAATTAATCCTGTAAACACGGCTTTTTTGTCAAACTAACTCTATTTATTGCCTAATTTTGGCTGAAATCAATTGGTAATTGTCACAGAAATTTCGAACATCCAAGTATATTTTCTGACTTTTTTTATTATAGGGATATTAACACATTAGCATCCTTCACAAGGCATACTTGGGTAAGAAGGTTATTGTCTAAGAAGACCAATTTGACTTACTCTGGTTTTCACCACAAGTTCGGAGTTTAATAGAAGCAATTATAGAGAACGAATGCTTATGTTTATTACTGTCGCCAAACCACCCCAAAAGGGGTACTATTTGTTACACAGCATCCAAGGTTCTCAAAGCATTGTAGAGGCCTAGCCAATGATTGAAATGAAAGTCGCTGGCATAGCATTAGATGCCATAACTCGCAGCCCGATCGTGCTTTTGAAAGATTCTTCAGATCGGCGGGCTTTGCCAATTTACATTGGTCAGGAACAGGCTAGGGCAATTATGGGTGCGCTGGAGAATCAGAAGCCTCCCAGACCCTTAACTCACGACCTGATTGTGAATATTCTAGAGGCTTGGAACATGACTCTAGAAAAGGTAATTATTCATTCCCTGCAAAAGGATACATTTTATGCAGCCTTAATTGTCCAGCAAGGCGAGGTCAAAAAAGAAATTGATGCGCGTCCTAGCGATGCGATCGCCATTGCCCTCCGTACAAATACTCCCATTTGGGTAATGGAAGAAGTGATTGCCGATGCTTCTATACCCGTTGATCGCGATGCAGATGAAGCCGAACAGCAAGCCTTCCGTGAATTTATTTCCAATCTCCGTCCTGAAGATTTGATTAAGCGTTTTGGTAATGGTGACAGCTAGGAAAGTTATGAGTTAGGAGTTATGAGTTAGGAATTAGGAGTTGGGAGTTACTTGCTTCAACTCCTAACTTTTAACTTCTAACTTTGTTAAAGATGCAATACCGACGCTTTGGGAAAACGAATCTGCACCTCTCGGTTTTTTCTCTGGGGACAATGCGCTACTTGGCTTCTTTTGAAAATGCTCACCAGACCATCGAACAAGCCTTAGCGCTAGGAATTAATCATCTAGAAACCGCCAGAGGTTATGGCAAAAGTGAGGAGTATCTTGGTAGGGCGCTAAAAGCTGGGTTGTCAGTACCCCGGACGAGGCTTTATGTCACTACTAAAATCTCAGCCACAGCAGATGCTGACACCATGCGTCGGTGTATCGACGAATCCCTAGAACGATTACAGCTAGATTATTTAGATTGCTTAGGCGTTCATGGCTTGAACACTTGGCAACATTTGGAGTGGGTACAAGCCAAAAATGGCTGTATGCAAGCTGTAGAGGAAGCTGTTGCCGATGGACGAGTGCGACACGTTGGTTTTTCTACCCACGGACCATTAGAGCTAATTCAGGCAGCAATCAATACAGATTTATTTGAGTTTGTCAATCTGCATTATTACTATTTTTTCCAACGGCACGCCCCAGCGATTCAGCTAGCTGCCGAGAAGGACATGGGCGTTTTCATTATTTCTCCTGCTGACAAGGGAGGACGTCTCTACACGCCACCCCAAACCCTAAAAGAACTGTGTAAACCGTATTCACCCCTAGAATTAAATTATCGATTTTTACTTAGTAATAACCGTATTACTACTTTGAGTATAGGGCCAGCAAACCCAGATGAATTAATGGAACCGTTGCAATTCGCCGACGATTGTGGAGAGTTAACATCAGCAGAAATTTCTGCTTTCCAGCAATTAGAACATCACCAAAAACTTGCTTTGGAAACTGATAATTGTAGTCAGTGTTATGCTTGTTTACCCTGTCCAGAAAATATCAATATTCCAGAGGTATTGCGGTTACGAAATCTCACAGTGGCATACGACATGAAAGACTATGGGCAATATCGTTACGGAATGTTTGAAAATGCTGGTCATTGGTTCCCTGGAATGAAAGGCAACCGCTGTACAGAATGCGGTGACTGTTTGCCTCGGTGTCCAGAAAATTTAGATATTCCAGCTTTATTGGAAGATACTCACCAACAATTAAGTGGGAAAGCAGGTAGGAGATTGTGGGAATAAAAATGTAAACAGAAGTTCAGTATTCAGTATTCTGAGGCATGGAAGTCACCACCCAGTCACACAGTCGTTATTCTGGCTCCCGAATTCTGAGTTCTTTCTTGGTAAAATTTATAAAGATGAAATAGAGTTAGGAAGATCCGCTGAACCTGGGGTATCTCGCGGAAAGTAAAGATGAAAATTAAAAAAAAAGAAATATCCTACGTCAATCACTGACGGTTTTCCGCTACAGTGGACGGGCTGTAAGCTTAGTATGGACTACTAGCCGATCGCTTACTATTTTTTTGGCTAGTTTAACTTTAGTGGCTGGTCTTTTACCGGCGGCGATATCTTACATAAGCAAGTTAATCGTTGATGCAGTGGTATTTGCATCTCAAGTTAATTCAGACAGCAATGATTTTGTCAATATCTATCCCTCCCTATTTTATGTAGGATTGGAAGCGATCGCTGTAATTCTACTAGCAGGTAGTCAGCGAGGAATTATCATTTGTCAATCGTTATTGCGGGCGCTAATGGGTCAACGGGTGAATGTACTGATCTTAGAAAAGGCGCTAACACTGGATTTGAGGCAGTTTGAAGACTCAGAATTTTATGACAAATTGACCAATGCCCGACGAGAAGCATCGGTTCGTCCCCTTTCCTTAGTAAGCCGCACCTTTGGGTTGGTACAAAATGCCCTTTCCTTAATCACCTACGGCATTTTGCTAGTAAATTTCTCAGTTTGGGCGGTAGTGGTACTGGTTTTGGCAGCCATGCCTGTATTTATTGCCGAAACGAAATTTGCCGGAGAAGCCTTTCGTTTGTTTAGTTGGCGTGCAGCAGAAACCCGCCAACAGCATTACTTAGAAAATCTCATAGCAAGAGAAGATTTTGTCACAGAAGTAAAACTCTACCAGTTGGGAGAGATGTTGTTAGGACGTTATCGCAGCCTATTTGAACAACTCTATGGCGAAGACCGTGATTTAACTCTTCGGCGAGGATTGTGGGGATATCTCTTGAGTTTAGTTAGTACTGGTGCTTTTTACCTAGCTTATGCTTGGATTGTGCTGGAAACAGTTCTAGGTAGGATTTCTTTGGGAGATATGACAATGTATCTCACTGTGTTTCGCCAAGGACAGTCTACTTTCTCCAATGCCCTCACTTCTATTGGAGGGATGTATGAAGACAACCTATATTTATCAAATCTCTATGATTTCCTGGAAGAAGAAGTACCAAAGTCTTGGGGTAATGCAACCATTGGTTTAAATCCTCAAGATGGTATCCGTTTTGAGAACGTATCATTTACTTATCCAGGAAGTTCCAAGCAAGCGTTGACAAATATTTCGCTGCATTTGAAACCCAGAGAGAAACTGGCAATTGTCGGTGAAAACGGTTCCGGTAAGACTACCTTAATTAAACTACTTACCCGACTATACACACCGGACTCTGGGCGAATTTTCTTAGATGGCTTGGACTTGCAGGAATGGGATGTGGATGTGCTACGTCGTCGGATTGGGGTGATTTTTCAGAACTTTGTCCGCTATCAGTTCACTGTGGGTGAGAATATTGGCGTGGGCGATGTAGAACATCTCGAAAACAAAACCCGTTGGCAAACTGCTGCTGAAAAAGGCATGTCCCAATCTTTTATCGACCAATTACCCCAAAGCTTCCAGACTCAACTTGGTCGTTGGTTTAAGGGAGGACAGGAACTTTCTGGGGGACAGTGGCAGAAAATTGCCTTGTCTCGTGCATTTATGCGATCGCAAGCAGATATCTTGGTGTTAGATGAACCAACATCAGCAATAGATGCCCAAGCTGAGTTTGAGATTTTCAATCATTTTCGCGCTATTACTCAAAATCAGATGGTACTTTTGATTTCCCATCGCTTCTCAACGGTAAGAATGGCTGACAAAATCGTAGTTATAGAAAACGGCGAAGTTATAGAACAGGGAACTCACAAAGAGTTGTTACAGCTAGGAGGACGTTATGCCAAGTTGTTTCTGTTACAAGCAGCCGGTTATCAATAGTATGTGAGATACTTTGTGAATTTAGATAGCGGATGCCTATGTTGGGCTGCGCCTACGCTCACTTTGTACAAAGCACATAACATCTCTATCTAACCACGTTAAACTGTTCAGTAAATATGGGTCACTAGACGCTCCGTATCGTTAAACATTGCTACCTGATAAAATTATGCAAATAACAAAACAGCGATACTATACCCCAGAGGAATATTTAGAGCTAGAAGAAGTTGCTGACTACAAGAGTGAATATATTGACGGGCAAATAATTCCTATGGCAGGTGGGACGATAAATCACAATCAAATAGCACTTAATTTGAGTACTGAGTTGAATTTTGCTTTTAAAAAGCAGAACTACCGAGTTTTCATGGGTGATGTTCGTCTATGGATACCCCAAAAGCTTACCTACACCTATCCAGATGTGATGATTTTGGCAGGTGAACCAGAGTTTTTTAACAACCGAAAGGATATAATTCTGAATCCACAGATTATTGTTGAGGTTTTATCAAAATCTACCAAAGGCTACGATCGCGAAGATAAATTTCAGGCTTACCGAACTATTTCTACTTTCCAAGAATATCTATTAATTGACCAAACTCGGATTCATGTAGATCAATTTTCCAAAATCGGGAAAAAACAATGGACGCTTCGTGAATATGATGAAGAAGATGAAGCGATCGCACTTGTAACCGTACCCTTTGAGATTTCTCTACAAGATTTATACAACAAGGTGAAGTTTGAGCCTGCTGAGTTGGAAGGGGAAAGTGCTGATGTTGAGCAATTGGGCTAAGGTGCGCTCACCCTACTTGTACAGAGCATCTTAAAAAGATTTAAGCTACTTTTAACGGTTTCTGAGGAAAAGTAATTGGCTCTGGCAGAGGTTTTCCTTGCTCTCCATACCATTCAATTAGAGACTCAATCACTTCATGTCCATGTTTAGCGGCTTCTTCATAAGTCTTGCCATGAGTGTGGAATTGCTGCCAAGGGAATTCCGGTAAGTGTACTAAGTAGCAATTGTCTTCATCTGACCATTGAATTACCATACTGTAGCGATCGCCCATTCTTCCTTCTCCGTATAATCATTGTTGCTTATAAAACCTAGCAAGTGTTAGTCTGACAGAAATAAATTTGGACGCACTCCTTCAGCGTGAAAAATGAGGGTGAGGGAGCCAGTCAGCAGGAAATTCTGATAATTTAAAGTAGCTTTTATTACTAATATATATTCAGTATAATTGAGTGAGCTTTGCTATCATAATGCCTTTGCTTGAATCTAGCATATGCAAAGCTATCTTTATTAAGATTTTCATCTAATTAACTTACAAAAGTTCCTTGCCATAAAGCATATGAAAACTACAGAAAGTTTTCATCTTCAAAGAGTAAAAGATTTACAAAAAATTTTTTCTGAAACTAATCTAGTAGAAGTTTGGCGTAATGTAGTTCGTAAACAATTACGGTCGCAAGACATTAGTGATTTGCATGATTATTATGACTTTAATATAAATATTAAGGAACGTAGTGCCTTTATTCAACAACAAATTCTTAGTGGTCAATATCGTGCCAAATCTCCTCTAATTTATAAATTAGAAAAAAAGTATGGTGTATGCAGGCATATAATGTTGCCGTGTCCATCGGATGCACTTGTTTTACAGACCATCGTTGAAAAAAGTCTGCAAGAAAAGCTATTAAATGTTCAACCTAATAAACAAGCTTATTATTCTAGAGATAAACACTCTCTTAAATTACCACACGAATTTAAAAATTTACGAGACTACCCTTGGCATATACAGTGGAAAAAGTTTCAAAAAGAAATTTGGAAATTTGGTAGCAATTGTAATTTTTTGGCAGTTACTGACATTGCTAACTACTATGACAGTATTGGACTTAGAGAACTACGTCATATAATTTCTAGTCAGATTGAGACATCCGAAGTTGTTTTGGATCTTTTATTTACTATCATTGAACAACTTTCATGGAATCCAGACTACTTACCGTCATCATTGAAAGGATTACCAACTATCAATCTAGAAGCAGCAAGATTATTAGCTCATGCATTATTATTTGAGGTTGACGAGGTTATTCAATCTAGAACAAAAGGTAATTTTGTTCGCTGGATGGATGATATTAACTTTGGTGTTAACTCTTTTGAAGAAGCTTGTGAAACATTAGGAGTAATAAACGATGTGTTAAAAAGTAGAGGATTAGCCTTAAATCTTGGAAAAACCAGTATATATAATCCTGAAGAGGTTGAAAGACATTTTTTAGTTAAAGAAAATAAGTTTTTGGATTCAATCAATATAAAGGAAACCGATATAATTAAATACAATGAAATAATTTTTAAACTTTATGAAGAATTTAAAAAACATCGGGAATTAAGTAAATTAAAAAGTTGGGATAAAGTTACTAAACGTTTTTTTACAATAGCAGGTAAACTAAAATCTAATATATTATTAAATGATATAAAAGAGTTGTTTTTAAAAAATCCTAGCATTCGAAGCAATATAATTTACTATTTATCTTTGTTAGGTTTTTCTAATGAGACTTCAATAGTAGTTATCGAAATATTAGAAGATTTAAAAGTATATGATGATGTTACTCTATTTTACATCGTAAAACTTCTTACTGATTGGTCTATTCCAAATAATCAATATTGCAAAGGGATAATCGACAAAATTTACTCAATATTAAAGAAAAACAAAAAGCCATTTGATTACTATTGTACGTTATGGTTTATGGCAAAGTATGGTAAACCTCAAGAAATTATCTCTTTAATACAAAGTAATAAATCAATTTGGATACATGATCCATTTCTGAGAAGACAAAATATATCTGTAATTCCAAGAATTATTTTTTATAGACATGATTTATGTCAGAAAATGCTAGATGAAGAAACATCTTCAGGGCTAGAAGACTGAGGCTCAGTAGCAAACAACATCAGATATCTTGGTAAGCAAGAAAAATTATCTTTTGATTTAAATGCTTACCTATTTCCAAAAACTAAACAAACTCCTTATCCACTTGCAAAATATTTAATACTGTTAGCTTGCTTATCCTCAGAACATTTAAAATCAGATGAAAGCGTAAAGAAAAAAGTTTTTGAATATATCAACGATCCTTGGTATTTAAATTGGCTGGAGACATATGTTTATTAGTTGTGTGCTTAACAAGTAAGTTATTGCTTATCATCTCTAATTTCACAAAGCATGAATAGTTACGATCGCACCCTTCCCCTCATTTCTCCACCAACTTAGATAAAATCACTATGGTGCTACTTAACTCCAAATCTGATGAAAAGCGATGTCTGGCGACAAGCCGCTTTGCATCTACGCTCTTGTTTTTGCCCCCTTTGATATTTCCCTCATTAAGTTAACCAAACTCTCTAACTATCGTTGCTATCGGCAGAAATAGTGATAGTTCATTGTCTTGAAAAGGAATAAACTCATACTTGAGATAAAATTCCTTTGCTTGTAAATCTATAGCATCAACTCTCACGGCGTACATACCAATTTCTTGAGAAACACAAACAGCACGATAGAGGGCATCAGCTAACAATTCACCTCCTAAACCTTGTCCTTTAACCGAGTTATTTACAGCTAATCTGCCAATCAGCATTGCTGGAATTGGATAGGCTGGCATTCCACTCTGATAAGATTCTGGTAAGGATTCATACTCAATAACGCTAGCACTGACAGTATAATAGCCATCAATATTCAAGCTTCCTGATGCCGGAATTGCTACAAATGTTTTAGCAATTCCTTTATTATGATTTTGCCGTGCATATTTCTTGAGATAATCATTAAAGATTGCATAACCGCAATCAAAAGAATCTCTTTGATACTTTTTATCAATTGGTACAAAATTCCATCTTGCCTCGCTATCATTTGTCATATTTCTGTCTATATTTGTGAATAGCAGATTTGAGTTTTCCCTTCAGTTCTGGTGGATTTTCCATTACTGACATAAACAAATCTCTATCAAGATTAGACAGCACCAGCCTTTCATTTGCATCTATATCTTGCTTGGCAACTGGCAAAACATGAAAAAGTGTATAAGCACTCAAAGAAATTCCTTTAAGACTCGCAGCCCTTTCTAATAGTTCTTTCTGCTCTTGGGTAACTCGTAAATCGATACGGCAATCTTTTGCAGATGATGTGTCTGACATGGCTAATTCCCACTTTTAGCTGAGTCTCTATTTACAGCATAGCTAATTTTAGTGGACAATGTACACACAAAAGCTGGAACAAGATCATTTTTTCATCACTCTAGGTGAATTAAAAAACTAGCATGGAGATAGCGTAGACGCGTTCGCGAAGCGTCTCGGAGAGAAGCGGCTTGTCGTTAGACATCGCACCATCCCCCACTAACTTAGATAAAATCACTATGGTGCTACTTAACCCCAAATCTGATGAAAAGCGATCGCCTCTCTTCCCCTTCTTCTCTTCAACGTCCCGAACTACTCGCACCAGCAGGTAACTGGGACTGTGCTAAAGCTGCTGTGGAAAATGGGGCAGATGCGATTTACTTCGGTTTGGATCGCTTCAACGCCAGAATGCGGGCAGAAAATTTTACTGAGGCGGACTTACCTCAATTGATGACATTCCTCCACCGTCGAGGCGTAAAGGGTTATGTCACTGTCAACACACTAATATTTCCCAAAGAACTAGCAGAAGCACAGCAATATCTCCGCACAATTATTGCAGCAGGTGTGGATGCGGTGATTGTCCAAGATATTGGTATATGCCGTCTCATCCGCCACCTTTCCCCTGATTTTCCCATCCATGCTTCCACCCAAATGACCATCACCAGTGCGGCTGGGGTGGAATTTGCTAAATCTCTCGGCTGTCAATTAGTGGTGCTGGCGCGTGAATGTTCTCTTCAGGAAATCAATAAAATTCAGCAGCAGATTGCCCTACAGGAAACTTCGCTGCCCTTGGAAGTCTTTGTTCACGGTGCTTTGTGTGTGGCGTATTCCGGTCAGTGTTTGACTAGTGAGGCTTTAGGCGGACGTTCTGCAAATCGAGGTGAATGTGCCCAAGCTTGCCGGATGCCCTACGATTTAATCGCTGATGGGGAAGTTGTAAATTTAAAAGAACGCAAATATTTACTCAGTCCTCAAGATTTAGCAGGGTTAGATGTTTTGCCAGATTTGGTGAAATCAAGAGTAACTTGTCTCAAGATTGAAGGTCGTTTGAAAGCTCCAGAGTATGTTGCCAATGTCACCCGTGTTTATCGCCAAGCTTTGGATCGGGTGATGCAGGAATTGGAAAGACCTAACCCCCTAACCCGCTTCCCTACAAGGGAAGGGGGAATAAAGACTCCCCTCTCCGTTTCGGAGAGGGGCTGGGGGAGAGGTCAAACAGATCAAGAACACTACAACTTAGAGATGGCATTTTCTCGCGGACTCTACACGGGTTGGTTTGGCGGGATTAATAATCAGGAACTAGTTCACGCCCGATTTGGTAAAAAACGTGGGGTTTATTTGGGTGAAGTCAGCCGCATTCACAACGAACAGGTAACAGTCAAACTAGAAGCGCCTGTAAAACCAGGGGATGGAATTGTGTTTGACTGCGGTCATCCAGAGGCGAAGGAAGAAGGTGGCCGGGTTTATGCTGTGGTATCCAAAGGTAATGAAACCATGCTGTCCTTTGGGCGAAATGACTTGAACCTACGCCGAGTACATATAGGCGATCGCATTTGGAAAACCAGTGATCCAGAATTAGATAAGCAACTACGTCAAAGTTTTGCTGGTGAGAACCCCCAATTTCAGCGTCCGATTGACTTGGAGGTTTATGGAGAAGTTGGTCAGGCATTGATTGCGATCGCTCGTGATCAACTCGGTAATATTGTACAGGTAGAGTCCGCAATTTCTCTGGTGGAAGCGCACACCAAACCCCTAGATACAGAACGTTTACAAGAACAATTCGGTCGTCTTGGTAACACCCCTTTCTGTTTGGGAACGCTAACCAACCACCTCAGTGGTACTTTCATGCTACCCGTCAGTGAATTGAACCGGATGCGGCGGGAAATCGTGGCGCAGTTGGAAAAATTGCGAAGTCAACCCAAACGTTGGCAATTATGTTCTGATGTCTCTTTCCAAGACTTACTACCCTCTTCATCTTCCTCATCCCCCACCCAGCGGGAAGCTAAAGCTACATCTCCTGCACTCATCGTCTTGGTACGAAACCTCAAGCAACTCCACGCCGCCCTCAAAGCTGGTATTGAAACACTGTACTGTGAATTTGAAGACCCCCGCGCCTACCGAGAAGCCGTGCAGCTAGTACGCCAACAAGGGCAACAATCCCCACTGCCCACAATTTGGGTTGCACCACCCCGAATTACGAAACCAGGGGAAAATTGGATTTTGCAGCAAGTACGTGCCTGTGAGGCAGATGGCTATCTGGTACGGAACTATGATCAACTGCAATTTTTTGCCAAAGACCGTTGTATCGGAGATTTCTCACTCAACGTTGCTAATGCCTTAACAGCAGACTACTTTCAGCAACGCTTTGGTTTAGAAAGGCTGACGGCATCCTATGACCTGAATATTACCCAACTGCAAGACCTACTCACCAGTTGTCCACCCCAGTGGTTTGAGGTGACAATCCATCAGCATATGCCGATGTTTCACATGGAGCATTGTGTATTTTGTGCCTTTCTATCAACGGGTACTGACTATACAAACTGTGGACGACCCTGTGAAAAGCAGGAAGTGAAATTAAAAGACCGTGTAGGTAGCGAACACGTTCTCAAAGCAGATGTAGGTTGCCGCAATACTGTATTTAACGGCACTGCTCAAACGGGAGCCGAGTACGTACAGCGTCTTATAGAACTGGGATTACGTCACTTTCGTATCGAGTTTGTGAATGAAACACCAGAGCAAGTGAGTAAAACAATACATTTTTATAGTCAATTATTGCAAGGTGAGATTACAGGTTCCCAACTCTGGCGTGAGTTGAAGTTGCAAAATCAATTAGGCGTAACTCGTGGCCCGATGGGAGTGTCAGCATTGCGGTCATAATTCGTTTTGCGATCGCGGGGGGCTGCGACTTGAAAATATTTTGTATCTTGGTTATAAAAATAGCCCCTCATCACTAGTCTGTGATAGTATCAGCACCCGATTGGGTGAAATGGATAGAGTGATTAGCAATGTTCTGATAAGTTATGCGACGTTTAAGGAGAGTCCTAAAAACCATTCATATCCTTCCCTAAATCTTTGCTTACCATTGTTTTCAATGATGCTACCATGAGCCACAATAACTCGCTCGAAGTCCCAAGCGAGTATATTTTTAACTGATTGCCTTACCTTTTCTTTTTCTTGTGTAGATAATCGCTCTAGCCAAGACGGACTAAGGGTTTTATATGCCCCAATTACCCTAGCCGCTAATTGTGTTATTAGTGGAAAGCTTTCATCAAAATGATAAGCAGTATCTGTTAAGACTAAAGTCTGACTTTCTGGATGAAAGAAAACACATTCATTCAGCAAATCAGGCCCACTTAAACCGAAGGTTCTAAAACCATCAAATAACAAATATTGAATTTCATCCAAAAAATTATTTTCATCTGCTTTGATGATTTGATCAATTGGAAGTTCAGGCTTTTTTGAATTTAGTCCAGGTGCAGCCCAAAACGTTGCTTTTGGGTACAAATGCTTGAATTTGGAGGCGAACAGATAGTGATAAAGATTAGGGGCCACAATATGCTTCACATTTCCAATTTTATTAAGTTGATCGATGGTTGCCTCATCAACCTGGATTGGAGAGATAACAACCAGTTCACTATTTGCAAGGCTAATAACTGTCATTCTTGTGCCTACGCTAAGTCCAAAATATCTCAATGGTTGTTCAGCAATCCAAATATTTTTGTCAATCTCCCTGAGCATAATTAACTGCAACTCGGTGGTAAAAAATACATTAGGAATATAGCAGGCTATCAAATTGATATAGCAATCCGAATTGAAACTTGAGAAAATACGGAGAGAAAAATTACGTATTTATTAAGCATGACAGCGATTTTGTCTCTCACGAATGATTTAGGATTGCTATATTTTAGATTACTGCTGAAATCTCTCAACATCTGTTAGTTTCTCGTACCTGGTTACTGTTTCCTGATTTTCACCACTAATTACCTAAAACCGCAAGAAGGCTCCCGCTTACTCGTTCACGAAGTGTTCCCGAAGGGTAGAGAAGCGGTGAGATGAATTGCGGGTTAAAAACGAAACGCCTCTTGACCGATACTGAGCGTAAGCGAAGTGCAGGGTTGGAGGCATTTGAGTTTTTGAAAATATTCGTAATATTATTACCTCAGTAAGTTTGACGTAATAATGCTGGTATTTGAGGCAAAGCTGGAAGGAACGAACGAGCAGTATCAGTCGCTGGATGAAGCGATTAGAACTGCTCGTTTTGTTCGCAATGCCTGCCTGAGATACTGGATGGATAACCGAGATATTGGCAGATATGAGTTGAGCGCTTATTGCGCTGTACTCGCTGCCGATGAAAACTTTCCTTGGGTGAATAAGCTTAACTCTATGGCTCGACAAGCTTCTGCTGAAAGAGCATGGAGTGCAATTGCTAGATTTTTTGACAATTGCAAGAAAGGCAAGCCAGGGAAAAAGGGTTATCCATGTTTCAAGAAAGAACAGACACAAGGGAGCGTTGAGTACAAAACTAGCGGGTGGGTGCTCTCTGCTGACCGTCGCTATATCACTTTTAGCGATGGTTTTAAGGCAGGAACCTTTAAGCTCTGGGGAACCCGCGACTTGCATTTTTATCAGTTGAAGCAGTTCAAGCGAGTGCGGGTTGTGCGTCGTGCGGACGGCTATTATTGCCAATTTTGCATTGACCAAGAGCGAATTGAAAAGCGAGAGCCAACAGGTAAAACCATCGGACTTGATGTTGGGTTGAACCACTTCTTGACCGATAGCGAAGGCAACCAAGTCGAAAACCCGCGTCATCTCCGTAAAAGCGAGAAGTCTTTGAAGCGGTTGCAACGCCGTTTTTCTAAGACTAAGAAAGGTTCCAAAAATCGAGCTAAGTTTAGAAACAAACTGGCTCGCAAGCACCTCAAAGTAAGTAGGCAGCGTGGAGACTTCGCCGTGAAGTTGGCGAGGTGCGTAGTCCAGTCTAACGACTTGGTAGCCTACGAGGATTTGAAGGTGCGAAATATGGTAAGGAATAGACACCTTGCAAAGTCCATTAGCGATGCAGCATGGACTCAGTTTAGGCAATGGATTGAGTATTTTGGCAAAGTTTTTGGAGTTGTCAGTGTTGCCGTGCCATCTCATGGAACTAGTCAAAATTGCTCTAATTGTGGTGAGGCAGTGAAAAAATCTCTCAGCACCAGAACTCATGTCTGTCCTCATTGTGGGCATATTCAAGACCGTGACCATAACGCTGCTCGAAACATACTTGAGATAGCACTCCGTACCGTGGGGCACACGGGAACGTCAATCGCCTCTGGAGACATCGACCTCTGCGTGGGTGGAGAAATCCCTCCAAGTAAGTCGAGTCGTAGAAAGAGGAAACCCAAGAAGTGATTCTTGGAATCCCCCACTGACCTCTTCGAGGCTCAGTGGTGGGAGTATGTCAAAGCAGTTGAAAGTATTGGCTATAAATTACAGGTACGTTATTTATTTGGGGGTTTCCATCTCGGAGAAAGTTACCCCCATAGCGTTCCCCCTTCGGGTAGCCGCATCGCTCAGAAGTTTAGTCTCCTGTGTTGATTTTGGGGCGGTATTTTTTACAAATTGGTCTGTCTTCTGAGTTTCAAAGCTGCATTCCGAAGAATTCTCAATATGCTACTTGCGCCCCGAACCCACTTAAGGGGATGAATCGACACCAAAAAGTAACCACCTAATAAATCTGTGGTACAAAGAACTGTTCATTCAGGGGTGGTCTGACATAGCTATCAGCAGCCTTCCTGGGGGACAGTTTTAGAGCTTGGGGGGTCATATCCACGTAGGAAATTTTGCTGAGGATGTGGTAAATACAATTCAGGCGAGCACGTTTTTTGTCGTCTGCTTCGACGGTGAACCAGGGTGCTTCAGGAATATTCGTGTGGGCAAACATGACATCCTTGGCTTTAGAGTATTCCACCCAGCGATCGCGCGATTCGAGATCCATCGGACTCAGCTTCCACCGCCGTGCTGGATCAGTGGTTCGGGATTGAAAGCGCCGTTCTTGCTCATCATCGCTGACAGAAAACCAATACTTCAGTAGAATGATGCCCTCACGCACCAACATCCGTTCAAATTCTGGACAATCTTGGATGAAATTCTTGTACTGTTCTTCTGTGCAAAAACCCATCACATGTTCTACCCCAGCCCGGTTATACCAGCTGCGATCAAACAAAACAATTTCACCCGCAGCTGGCAGATGAGCCACATAGCGTTGGAAATACCATTGGGTCTTTTCGCGATCGCTGGGCGTGCCTAAAGCGACGAGCCGGCAACCACGCGGATTCAATGGCTCCGCAATCCGTTTAATTGTACCCCCCTTACCTGCGGCGTCCCGTCCTTCAAAAATAATTACGATGCGGGCACCTGTAAACTTCACCCAATACTGCATTTTCACCAATTCTAATTGCAGCTTGGCTATTTTTTTTTCGTAGAGCCGACTGGATAGTTTAGAACTTCCTTCACCTTCAGTTGTGTGTTTTTTGAATTTTTTCGCGGCCTTTTTCTTAGCTTTTAACTTTGCCAGCGGGGATTCTATAGCTTTTTTAATCGGATTTCCATTGTCTTGCTCGGTGTTCATAAACTTTTTTGCGGTTAATGTTTAAAGACGATGAGGCAATAGTTTTCAAGCATAACTGTTGGCAACCAAGAAAATTTGCTTGATTTGACACTAGCCAACCCAACATATTGTAGAACAGCATACGCAATTAGACGAAAAATAAAAAGCTATTAATTACCATTAGCAAGAGTGATAAATATATCGCCGAAACAAAAGATTTATCTAATCAAGCAATTACTCTTATTATAATAAGCCAAGTTTATATTCAAATAAGCGATCGCTTCCTATAAAAAATATTTTAAATAGGTATTAGAGTTACAAAATTACACGAAAAAGCAAACTTTCTTCTGCGATGATCTGAATACGTATATTGTGGGGTAGGCAGCGTTCGACTGACTTGTACTAAGCGTTGTCGTAAAGCCTGCGGCATAGCTACGCTTAGGGCGCATCTTCTTGTAGAGAAGTAGCGCTCACGCCGAAGTAGGATGAGCTAAAGAGTCACTCCCACAATAAAAAAATGTTATGCATTCAATTAAGAATCACCATTATTAATTATGACTAATATCTCCTTACCCAATAATGATTGGAATACTGCCCTTTACCAAGATAAACACGCTTTTGTTTGGCAGTATGGTGAGGACTTACTAAACTTCCTCAACCCTAAACCAGGAGAATCGATTTTGGATCTTGGCTGTGGTACTGGACAACTTACAGAAAAAATTGCCCAAGCTGGCGCTGAAGTAATGGGAGTTGATCATGCACCTGCAATGATAGAAAAGGCTAGGCAAAACTATCCCCATATCCGCTTTGATGTTGCTGATGCTAGGAACTTTCAAGTAGACAAATTATTGGATGCTGTATTTTCCAACGCTGTACTACATTGGGTGAAAGAAGCAGATAGTGCAATCGCTTCCATACATCAATCCCTAAAACCCGGAGGTCGTTTTGTGGCAGAATTTGGTGGTAAGGGAAATGTGCAAGCGATCGCCACAGCTTTGGAAAGCGCCTTAGAAGCAATTAATATTCCTGCAAAAGCCCTAAATCCTTGGTATTTCCCTAGTATCGGCGAGTACGCCACCTTACTAGAACAGCAAGGCTTTGATGTCATTCATGCCATCCTTTTTGCTCGTCCAACTTCCCTAGCAGAGGGAGAAGCAGGTATGGCAAACTGGATTCAGATGTTCGCCAGTGCCTTTTTAGCAGGACTTTCTGGTGAGCAACAAATACAACTAATTCGCGTCGTGGAGGAATATCTCAAGCCGACGTTGTATCAACAAGGAACTTGGACGGCAGACTATCGAAGAATTCGTATAGTTGCCATAAAACTTTAAAATTGCGCGAATTTTACTTATGCCTTAATTACGAATTAGTATCAGCTATGCATATACCTAAATTGTGCGATGCCTGCGGCTGGCTGCGCCAACGCCAGACATCATTTTCATTACTCCTAACCATTAGCCTCACCACTTTACTAGCCCCGCCCTCGTTAGCGCAAACCCCCCCAATACCCTCGCCTTCTGATGCGCCTCTAGAACTAGACTTATTGACTAAGCCAAAAGATTATGTAATCACAGCTAACACCATAAACCCAGAACGATTAACCGTTCCCAGTTTATGGTGGGCACAACAAAACTCTGAGAGAAAGCTATTAGATAATTGGATAGCATATCCAGCTTCTGAACAAGAACCTGCACGAGTAGACTTGATCGTGAATCAGCAAATTTGGAGCCTACTAGAGTATGTAGAGCGCTACGACTTCGTGAATCGCTTGGGTAGCACTGCACGGAACTTTGGTTACAACGTCCGGGTATTTAACTATCAAAAAGAACCCTTAGCAACCTACACTTGCAACTTTAGTACAAGTCCAGCTTTATGCAGTATCCAAACAAATGTCAAAAATAAGATAGGGTTACAGCGTTTATTCTAGTCAGGAGTTAGAGGATGGGGAATTGGGAGCAAGGTGAAAATTCCTCTTCTCTACCCAATATCCAATTAAACTTTAATTTTGGCGAATAAAGACTCGTATTGTTTTATTGCTGATGGGGGTAAAGGAAGCAAAAATTCACTTTTATCAAAAACTTCGCCATCGCTCTGTAATAAGCTCAATAATGGTTTTGGGATATCGGAAGCGACAATATTTGTAGAAATTGGTGAATTACTTTTGGTCAGCACAGAAATTTGTTTAGCTGTGCTTGGTTGCCAACAAAAATCAATCCATTGATCTGATAAAGTAACCCTAGGAATACCTGCGGGACGTACCCACAAGTCTGCCCAGATTGCTGTTCCTGATTGGGGAATAACTGCGCCAAGTTGCGGATAAGCTCCCAAAACTGGCAGTACATCGCTTGACCAACCAACCGCTAGCCAAGTATCTCCCATAATTAGAGGTTCCAAGTAGTTATTGGAACTGTATAACTTAACCTTTCGGTTTAATGTCTGTAATTCCTTTTCCAAGTCTGGTACTTGGTCAAGATTCTCTGTATTGTAAGATTTTCCTAGCTTCTTTAAGACCAGACCAATAACTTCTCGTGGTTGATTAAGTAGGGAAATGCGCTGCTGCACTTCATCCCGCCACAAATCACTCCAATCTTTGGGGGTCCATCCTAATTTTCGCAACTTGTCACGGTTATAAACAATCACCGTGCTACCCCACCTATAAGGTGCACCCCAGACCTTCCCTTGAGTATCCAAGTTACCTTGGTCGTTGCGCGTTACTAATTTTTTCCACCTTTCATCTAAAGCAGACCACTGCTTTAATTGGTTTCCCTGTACCTCTTGGAGTGGTTGAATCAATTTTTGCTCAATAGCTGCTTTTAACCAGTAATCTCCCAATGTCACTAGGTCTGCATCAGTCGTTTGTTGACCTTGCCTAAAGGGTATAAAACGGCTCCATCCCTGCTCATCGGTGCTTTTTGGTTTCTGCTGCCAATTCTGTAATTGCTGAAATAAATCCTGTATCTGCTCAACTGGAGCAAACTTTAATTGCACCTGTTGCTGCAAACTTTTGTGGAATTGATTAACTATCTGGCCAGGTATAGAACCTTTTAATAACTTTACTTTTAGTTGCGTCTGGTTGTTTCCACCACAACCAAAAAGCACTTGTGAAAGTGCCAATGTACTTGTACCTAGCAAAAAAGACCGTCGATCCATTGATTTTGGATTTTGAAATTTTTGATTATACCTAATATTAAGCAGAGATTCACCAGAGGGTGACTAACTGAAAAAGTGTAGTTGGGGAGTTATCAGTATTTTTTCTTGGTAATATCGCTAATTTTGACTATTTGACTCAAATTAATGATTTTTTTGGCAAATACTTGCCTCAAGTTGGATTTTTCTCCATAATTTTCCTCATTAGTACTTATGGTCAAACTTTACTTATATTTAGAAGTAATGATTTAAATTTCACTTTTGCACCAAAAATTATCAATACTTAAATAATCCCTAAGTAAAGTTAACATTGAGAGTCAATTGAATAACATAAAGAGAATGTACGGATGAGGGTATTAAATGGAGCCATTACAGAAGCAAATCCTGACTTTAAGCGAAAAACTGGATGCGCTCTGCCAAGTGATTGAGCAGCTTGATGGTAAAGTTGCTCAAGCTTTCTCAGAGTGTTCTTTAGCGAATACACAAGCAAAGCATAATTATCAGGAAAATGGTGCGGCTGGAGGCTACCAGTTCAAAGGACGTAACAATTTCAATCCAGAAATGGAGCACAAGGATGTATTGACAGATGGTATGTATCTAGACATGCATCGTCAAAGTGGAGATAACATAACACCAGAAATTCAAATACAACGACTGACAGCGCAACTAACGGCAGCATACAATCGCATTGCTGCTTTAGAAGAACAATTACTCAGAGAGAGAATTCATTAAATTTAACCTGAGTTAAACGAATAAAAAAATGGCTGGAGGTAGAGAAGGTAAGCCTTTAGGTTCAATGTCGAGTGATGGCTTTGTAAGAATATATTAAGTTTGACACTCCCCGCTCTAAAGAGACGGGGATTCTTGGTTCTCTGACTCGCCGTTAGGCAGCAGGCTTGCGCCAACGGCCCAAGAGGGCAAATCTCCCCAAGCGTAGCTTCCGGTGTGCCCCACCGTA
>NZ_JACJTD010000030.1 GCF_014698505.1 Nostoc foliaceum FACHB-393
CCAGCAGACGTTTTATCATCGCCAAAGCTTCAATATACAAAGGTTCGGCATCGCTGTACCTTCCCTGTGAATCGTAGAGGAATGCCAAATTGTTCAGGCTAGTTGCCACATCCGGGTGTTCATCCCCCAGCAGACGTTTTATCATCGCCAAAGCTTCAATATACAAAGGTTCGGCATCGCTGTACCTTCCCTGTGAATCGTAGAGGAATGCCAAATTGTTCAGGCTAGTTGCCACATCCGGGTGTTCATCCCCGAAACGTTTTCTAGCAGCTGATAAACTTTGTTCACGCCAAGGTAAAGCTTGCGCGTAGGCTCCTTGACCTTCGTAAAATCTAGCCAAGCCCAAAAAAGGCCAGATTAAATCATCATCACTTAACCAAGCTTGGTAAACTGTAGCAGTTTCTTCAATGTGTGGGATAGCCAGGGTTGCTTGAGCAATGTCTATCAATGTTGGTGTCTGAGGAATATTTTTTGCTACGGCTACCATTGCTTGACAATAGCCACGCTTGAGTTCATCTGCTTGAGCCAAATCTTCTAACTTCTGCTGCAATAATTCCCGAATGCGTTCATGGATTTGGTAGGTGTCCTCTGCCAATTCTTGCAGCAGATAACGCTCAACTAAAACAGCGCAGTTAGCTTTGAGGTCAAATTCCAAAGAGCTAGCACTTGCTGCTGATTCTACCAAAGACCAAGGGATAGGAGCCAAAGCAAACAAACTCAACAGACAAGCCAATTTTTGCGCCTCTGGTTCCAAGCTTTGCCAATTCAACTCAAAAGCTGCTGCTACACCAGACTCACCTGCTGATGCTTGCTTTTGTAGCTGTGCGAGAATGTCTGCTAGCATGATTCGCTCCCTGGCTCTTGCCGCAGTCCTGCTATTAGGTAAAGTCCAACAGGTACATAATTCACAAATTGGCAAAGTCCCTTAGCAAATTCTAATTCTTTCTCAACCCTATCTTTTCCCAGCAGAGTCGTTAATAATTCTAAGGCTGCATCTGCTGACAATTTACCTAACGGCAGTGATGGATATGCTAACCCTGTGTTTTGACGAGTGGTAATCAACACCTTAAACCGAGAACCTTTAGGTGGTAGATAGGGTTGAATTAGCTTCCAGTCTTTGACATCATCAAATATTAATAAAACTTTGCCAGCTTGCCACTTCTTCCAGCAATAATTAACTTGACCTGCTAGGCTTAAACCATCCGGCGGATTAAAGTTGGGTAAATTCACAACTCCAAACTCTACTAACTGGGTTCCCAAATCAGTTCCTTGGGGATTTAACCAACAACACCCACCAGAATAATCTTCTAAATATTGCCATGAGTATTGAATAGCTAACTCTGTTTTACCCACGCCACCTTGTCCAGTCACATCGCTAATTGCTACAACATCATTTGTTTGCAATAGCTGACGTAATTGTTCTATTTGCTCATCCCTGCCAACAAACTTACGAGCTTGACTCTGTGGGATATTATGCGGAATATCAAACGGGTTGAAATGAGATTTTTCAATATCTCCATCCCAACTGCGGGAATAAAAATAAGTCGGCAGTTGTTTTTTATCTAAACTAATAAATCGTTGCTTAACTGCCTCAGTAACTTCCCTCATATTCGGGGGAAAAGTCCCATTAGCTGCCGCTAAAGCCTCTCTCACAGCTTGAGAAAAGTATCCTGTTTTATTTTCCGAATTTACCTTAGCTGTCTCTCCTTCTCGCGTAGCCAGTAACACAAATTGTTGACTATCTTGCTTTGGCTGACCACTTAAAAAAGCTTTGCCACCTAAATTAGTTGGTCTTCCCTTCGACTCTAAAACATAATTGGCACAGGCATCAATAATACAAATATGATTACGAATCTGAAAATTATCGGAACCCAACAAAACTAATAAAGAATTCAAATCTAAATTCTGCCAATTCTGTTTATTTGCATCAGCACAAAGCAACCGACGCTCTCGTTCTGAGGTAATCAAACCATGTCCCGCCCAAAAAATGTAAAGTAAATCCCCCGACTTTGGGGATAAAAAGTTAGTCACAATATCGGAGATATTTTGCTCTGTTGCTAACTCTACAGTTAACCCACATTCTCCAATTAACTGATGATTTTCTTGCAGTGCTGATAAACATAACCGGATATTCTCTTTAGGTACACCGTGCTGATGCAGCCAATGAGCAAATTTCAGCGCGTCATCGGCTGGCCCTCCACCTGGCACGTTCCAAGCAGTTTCGTGATACTTTTCAATACCCACAATTAACCCAAAAGTCCGCTCAGGTTTAGCCATCAACTGCATGATGATTTAGTTTCTCACCTCCTATGGAAAATGATCTAACCCCCTAATCCCCTAACCCCTTTCTCTAGCAGGAAATCTACGGTGTACACACTTGAATTACCCCCCTTAATCCCCCCTTGGAAAGGGGGGAAAAAAGAAATCTAGTTCCCTCCCCTTTACAAGGGGAGGGTTAGGGTGGGGTAAACCATTATGGCAACCTCGAAATAATCGCCTCCCAGGTTTTGGCATTTGTCCAATAAGCACCGTGGGAACGGGGAAACGGTTGTCTGCTATCCACTACCACATCCTGCACTCTATCAGGGAAAATTTTATTACCCACGTAACTGAGAAAATCCCGTAAATCGTAGATATTCAACCATTGCGGGAAATGCTCAGGCAATAACTGCCCATATTCTAAGCTGTAGAGGGCGTTAATCTCATATAAAAATGGTGCTTGGGAACCAACTGTTACCAATAATTCCACCTGAGACAACTGCTGCTGCACTAGCAAATCTACACAAGCGATACCTCCCAAGCTATGGGCGATTAAAACCACTGGCGGTTCTGCTTGGGCAATTTGTTGCTGGATAAACGCCCTGATTTTTTCACCCCGCGTCTGATACAACAAAATATCACCAGGCATAGGCGAAACTTTATCAGTTAACTCAAGGCGGTTTCCTCTGATATAATTTGTTCCGCCGTGCTGCGCTAGTTCAACAAATGGCTTTAAGAACCAGCCACCCAATCCTAACTCCGCCTCTCCCAAAGCCAGAGTCAGCAATTCCACAACTTTATCGCGCAATTGGGCATCGGTGAGTATGGGGGGAAATTTTTCTTGCAGTTCGCTAATATACATTGCTTGAGCCACAATTGCTCTAGCTATTGGTGCATAATATTCACTCAAATCAGATTCGGAAACTGTGAGCAACGCCTGATGATACGGTTCACTGTGGATAACCGCCTCTCGTGCTGGCTCAAATACCTCTGCAATTCCCACCTCTTGCAACTTAGCTTCCAGTTGAGATCCCGGAGTGAGACTGGCTACACGAGATTGTAAAACATCCCCTGGTTCTTCCCCAAAGGGATTTCCTGACTCAACAGGTTTCAAAGACAACAGCCGCAATTCATACAGAGGGTCGCGGTATAATTGCCCCCACAGTACAATATCTGCGTCTTCTTCTCCTTGAGACAAAGCCAGTGTCGCATTTTCCAAGGGTACTGATGCCCGATTATCATTGAACTTTGCACCTAATGCACCCCAAAGGCAGGGAGAAACTTTGATATCAGGACGTTGGGCGTGAATCTTTTGCTCAATTATCTGAAAAGTTTCGTTGTATTCTCGTTCTCTAATGCCTGTGCCATGTACAAATATTACGGTAGTCAAGTCGCTTCGCTCCAATTAAAAATTAAAAATTATTAATTAAAAATTGCAAGCAAGATGTTCTCTGCAAGACGCTGCGCGAATATGGGAGAGGTTTCCTCCTGCCCCCTGCCTCCTGCCTCTTGCCTCCTGCCTCCTGCCCCCTTCATTCACTTGGCTTATTAAATACTTCTAAAATCTGTCGGCAAATTTGTTTGAGCTTATCCTCAATTTCACCAGAAGGCGAAGATGCGCCGACAACACTCCAGTTTTCTACCGTAGAAAGTCGCCACGCTTCACCGCGATGATCGAATCCAGCTACCTCCACGCCGATCGCACGCCGGGAATTATTGATGGGATCTTGATAAAATCGGATTTGAATTAAAATACTACGACTTCGCCAAGATTTGCTGATACCAGGAAAGTGAAAGCCAATATCTATAGAATCTGGATCGACTAACTCCCTAGTTTCCGGGTCATTTTTCCAGGGTTTGAGATCAGATTTGGCATCAGGAAACTCGAATTTGAACAAATTAACTACCGTAGCAATGTTGCTGGCGAGTTCAAGGTTCGTTGCCTGTTCAGCTGCGTTCACTAAAAAACACTCCTATAATTGCGTCGGCATCTTCAAGGATGTGAAGACAGAAAAACCGCCAGAAGGCTTATATTATTGGTGTTTCAGCTTATCAAGAGCTTTGATATTTAGCAACTCTAAATCATCCTTCCCTAACAATCCTCGTTACTAAACAGATGCCAAAAATCACTTCTTTTTGGGACTGGCTAACACCTATTAAGTAATTGTACTTAAAAATTCTTCAAAAGCAGACGGAACTCTGCCCTTTGGAAAAAATATCAAGATTTTCTGCAAAATCCTTGGCTGACAAGAACAATTGACTGCGCTAGCGATCTAAAATGACACTGTTAATCGGTAAACCAAAAGCAATTAAGTTCAATATATGGTGCGTCAACGCTCGATTTTTTCATTTTTCCTAGTACTATTGGCCACATTCCTCATTAGTTGTGGTGGCCCTGGTGTTGCGATCGCACCTCCGACTTACACAGCAGTACAACTTGAAAAAATTCAGGCTTATGTTCCTGAAATCAAAGCTGTGCGCGATCGCTCAGAAGAATTGACAACCCTGATTAAAAAAGGTGATTGGATCAATGTGCGTAACTTTATACATGGGCCGATAACGGAAGCAAAGCTGAATCTGACTTATGTTACTCCCAACCTTCTACCCAAAGACCAACCCAAAGCACGTCAAATAACACGAGATTTTTTTAACGACCTGGTTAAACTCGATAAAGCTACTAGTGCTGGCAATCCTCTAGTTGCCTTGAATCAATCCCAAGCTGCTTTCGCAGAGATTGACAAATTCCTCGATCTGCTTCCTAAGAAAGAAGAGAGTTAGGAGACGCGATTAATCGCGTCTGTACAGGAGTTAGGAGTTAGGAGTTAGAATTTTTAACTTCTCACTTCTAACTCCTAACTTTTTATTTTAAGCACAAGTCATGAATGTAGTTATTATCGGTTGTGGTGTGGTTGGGGCTGCGATCGCCTATGAACTGAGTCTAGTAAAAGGGCTGAAAATTACAGTTTGCGATCGCCAACCACCAGCCCAAGCTTCCACGGGCGCTGCACTTGGCGTTTTGATGGGCGTAATCAGCCAAAAAATCAAGGGTAAAGCTTGGCAGATGCGACAAACTAGCGTCCAACGCTATGAAACCTTGATTCCTGAATTAGAAGCTTTAACAGGTCGCAAAATCCCTTTTAATCGTCAGGGAATTCTCAGTCTTGGTTTGGAAGAGGAGAATTTAGCAGCATGGGAAAAACTTGTAGAAATTCGCCACTCTCAAGGCTGGAATTTAGAAATTTGGGACACCGCTAAACTCCAAAATATTTGTCCTCAAGTGGATTGTGAAAAAATTACTGGCGCTGTCTATTCTCCCCAAGACCGCCAACTCGATCCAACTGCTCTCACATTAGCTTTAGTTGAAGCTGCCCAGCAAAATGGTGTAACTTTCAAATTTGGCGTGACTGTTTTCGATGCCCAAACCTCAACACCTGAATCTTCTCTACAATTTTGCAATCAACTTGAGACGACGGAAGGAAAAATAGCCGCTGATTGGTTTGTAATTGCAGCAGGGTTAGGTTCTACACCACTGACGGCAAAATTAAATCAGATAATTGATATCCGCCCTGTGCTTGGACAAGCGTTGCAAATGCGTGTAGGGCATCCATTAGGCAATCCCGACTTTCAGCCAGCGATAACGGGTAATGATGTCCATATTGTTCCTGTAGGCGGCACAGATTATTGGGTAGGCGCAACTGTAGAATTTCCCAGCAATGGCGATGAGATACCGCCAAATCAAGAACTGCTGGAATCTGTTAGAAAACAAGCGATCGCATTTTGCCCAGAGTTAGCCACAGCAACTATTCTCCGCACTTGGTCGGGGTTACGTCCCCGTCCTGAAGGACGACCAGCCCCAGTTATTGGTAAGTTGCCAGGGTTTAGTAACATCCTCCTAGCTACCGGACACTATCGTAACGGCGTTTTACTAGCACCCGCTACAGCTTATGCGATTCGTGAGATGATTATTCCTCAGGGAGTGCGGGGATGAGGGAGATGAGGGAGCAGGGAAAGCAGGGAGAGAAAGAATAACTCATGCCCAATCCCTTTTATAAAAACATCTTTTTATCTTTGTGCCTTTGTATAAGGCTTCTACATTCAAAATCCATAGGAAAATAGCGTGTCAATAACAGAACATAAAATCAATGTAGATTCACTGGAATGGTTTTATCGGGAATCTTCACCAATTGGCAGAACTGACTTAGCGCCTGTGGTGTTGCTACACGGCTTAGTTTCACAAAGTTACAGTTGGCGTCATATTATACCTGCTTTAGGGAGTCAAGGTACAAGAGCGATCGCTCCAGATTGGATTGGTTATGGCTTTTCTGCAAAACCAGAAAAACGAGATTTTGCTTACACTCCCGATGCTTTTATCACAGCTTTAGAAGGATTTATTAAAGCGTTAGAACTTGAACATTTTTCTTTAGTTGTCCAAGGATTTTTAGGTTCTGTAGGGCTACAATATGCCTTGCGTCATCCAGAACAAATTGCCAATTTAGCTATTTTAAATACACCAATTTCAACTGCTGCCAAATTACCCTGGAAAATCAAACAAATGGGTTTACCTTTAGCAGGTGAAGTTATGACCCAAGATCCCCTATTAGTTGACCGAACTCTAGAAGGTGGAAGCCGTTATCGCATAGGAGATAAGGATTTAGATATTTATCGAAAACCATTTTTGAAAAGTTCTTCATCTGGGCGGAGTCTCTTATCAAGTATTCGCAATTTACAGCTTGATTCAGCAATGAAAGAAATCGAATCTGGCTTTAAAGAATGGCAACAGCCAATTCTGATTCAATGGGGGATGATTGACCCTTGGCTACCTGTAGATATTGCCGAAAACTTTGCCAATTCCGTACCAAATACCGAATTAATAAAACTTAATAACGTCGGACATTATCCTCAAGAACACTACCACGAGGCGATTTTGGAAGACCTTCTACCCTTTGTGCGTCGTAAAGATGCTCATTGACAATATACTTTTGGCAAAAATCGATATTATAAAAATGAAACCACAGATAAACACGATGATTTATCTGTGGCAAAGAAATTAATTCTGAATTTTTGCCAGAATTATAATGTTATCCCCGCCTGCATTTGTGAACTTATTATTACCATTAAAAATGGATCACAACCACAAGTAAAGGAGTTTAGGATTAATGGCTTATTCATGGTTTAAAGCCTTTCATATTGTCGGATTTGTAGTTTGGTTCGCTGGTTTGTTCTACTTGGTACGTCTTTTTATCTATCACGTTGAAGCGAACCTTGAACCTGAACCAGCAAGAACGATACTGAAAAATCAGTATCAAATTATGGAAAAGCGCCTCTACTATATCATCACTAACCCAGGAATGTTTGTGACGATCGCAATGGCCATAGGTTTAGTAAGCACTGAACCGGATATTTTAAAAGAGGGTTGGTTGCATATAAAACTGCTGTTTGTTGCTACTTTAATTGGCTATCATCATTACTGCGCTCGGCTGATGAAGAAATTAGCAGTAGATGAATGTCGCTGGAGTGGTCAGCAATTACGTGCTCTAAATGAAGCACCCACAGTTATGTTAGTAGCGATCGTCCTGCTGGCCGTGTTTAAAAATAATCTACCTACAGATATCGCTGCTTGGGCTATTTTCGCCATGATTATTTTGATGGCAGTCACTATTCAACTTTACGCCAAAAAACGTAGGCAGGATAAAGAGAAATTGACGGCGCAGATAGGGCAACCACAAGAACAAAGTTAAACAAACCTCTCCCTACTTTGAACTTTAGTTCAAGTCTGTCCCTCTCCGACTCGGAGAGGGATAGGTTTTGTGTTTCACTTTAACTTGACACTTATAATAGCCGTGCTACCAATTAAGCATTACCTCATCCTGGAAACGTTTTCAGTAAATCATCCCCAGGAATCACACTAGTGTAAAAAGTATATTTGCGATTAGCGACATAACGGCGGTCTTGTTTAATAATCGCCATAAACTCTCTATGTCCCTCACGAGTACGTCCCACCAAACAACCCGCACTAGCAAGGCGAATATCATTCCGGGGAAAATCAAAGCCGTAGTGTTGATTCACATAAAAATTATCACCTGTATCAAGTTTGTCGCCAGTCCGTTTAAAATCTTTGTTGAAATCTCTACAAACAGTTATATCTCCAACTTGCACTAATGCTTCGTGAGGCTCTGCTGTGCCGTGGGTGCCAACAGCCCAAGCTTTGTATTGTCCAAATTGAATCCTAGCCGCTCCTTTGGAATTCATCGGTTTATAGGTGTAGTACTTCCCTGGTTCTGTAGTAGCTTCCCAATGATCTACGATTTTGGGAACACCATTTACTACTTCAATCACAATCCGCCGATCATTAAATTCGTTGGCTGCATCATTGTTAAGAGTCCAGTCTGCATTTATACCCTCTACATAAACAATGTTGTATTCTTTTGGATTGGTGAATACCTCATAATTTTTAGATAGCAAGTATTTTACAATCCTGCTGGCAATGTCATTACCAAGTTTTAAAGGGGGTTTAGGAAGATCGTCTGGTTTGGTTTCAATCAGTTTTTTGGCTGTGACTGCTCCTAAAAAGCCACTCTCTTCAGTCTTTATTAATTCTTGAAATTTTTTGAGAGATATCACAGAAACAGGGCCAAATTTACCATCGGCTGGAGGTTCTAGCAAACCTAAGCCGATTAACAATATCTGAATCTGACGAGCCAAGTCTGCATCTTCTGCGATCGCATCAAATGCCCATTTCTCATCTTTTCCCAAGAAATCTTGTAGTTTCATTATGCACCTGCTTTCATTTACTTACTTCTAAGTATAAACATCATTTTAAAACTTGATGTCGTCTAAAACTATACTCTAACGTAAAATATGATGTCAGCTGGAGTCTGCGATATCTACGACGACGCACATTGCCTCAATGCAATACTTCATACAGGCTACATTATTAATTAGCTCAATTTCTCTGCTGCGCGTTCAAGCAGCAAATCGTCGTCAGGCATCGCCTCTGTAAAACCCCAAATGACTAACGAAGAACTGCTGCAAATTATTGAACAAGCTGTCAGAGATAAGGTGACAGAATTAGACCTTTCATTCAAAAGTTTCACAACACTGCCAGCAGAAATTGGACGACTTAGCAACCTGCGATCGCTCAACCTCAGCTTCAATCAACTGAGGATTCTGCCAGCGGAAATTGGACAACTCAGCAACCTGCGATCCCTCAACCTCAACTTCAATCAACTGAGCAATCTGCCAGGAGAATTTGGACAACTCACCAACCTGCAATCCCTCAACCTCAGCAGAAATCAACTGAGCAGTCTGCCAAGGGAAATTGGACAACTCGCTAACCTGCAATCCCTCTACCTCTACAGTAATCAACTGAGCAATCTGCCAAGGGAAATTGTCCAACTCACCAACCTGCAATCCTTCGACCTCCGCGGTAATCAATTGAGCAGTTTGCCAGCAGAAATTGTCCAACTCGCCAACCTGCAAACGCTCCACCTCAGCGTTAATCAACTGAGCAGTCTGCCAGCGAAATTTGGACAACTCACCAACCTGAAATACCTCTATCTCAGCGGCAATCAACTAAGCAGTCTGCCAGCGAAATTTGGACAACTCACCAACCTGCAATACCTCTACCTCAGCGGCAATCAACTGAGCAGCCTGCCAGCGGAAATTGCCCAACTCACCAACCTACAATACCTCGACCTCAGCAGAAATCAACTGAACAGTCTGCCAGCGGAATTTGGACAACTCACTAACCTGCAATCCCTAGACCTCTACAACAATCAACTGAACAGTCTGCCAGCGGAAATTGGACAACTCACCAATCTACAATATCTTGATCTCCGCTTCAATCAACTGAACAGTCTGCCAGCGGAAATTGGACAACTCACCAATCTGCAATCCCTAGACCTCTATAACAATCAACTGAACAGTCTGCCAGCGGAAATTGGACAACTCACCAATCTACAATATCTTGATCTCTACAACAATCAACTGAGCAGTTTACCAGCGGAATTTGGACAACTCACCAACCTGATATCGCTCCACCTCAGCAATAATCAACTGAGCAGTCTGCCACCGGAAATAGTCCAACTCACCAACCTGCAATACCTTGACTTCTACAACAATCAACTGAGCAGTCTGCCACCGGAAATAGTCCAACTCACCAACCTGCAATCCCTATATCTTGGCAGTAATAAACTGAGTACTCTGCCAGCGGAAATAGTTCAACTCACCAACCTGCAATCCCTCTATCTCAGCGGCAATCAACTGAGCAGTCTGCCACCGGAATTTGGGCAACTGCCAAACCTGAAAAAACTGGATCTTCGTAGAAATCCACTCCCCATTCCACCTGAGATTTTGGGGTCGAAGAATTTATCTGAAGATCCGGGTGATGTGAATGAAATTCTCGATTTCTATTTTCGGGTGCAAGATCCAACCGAAACCGAACCCTTCTATGAGGTAAAATTCTTGATTGTTGGCGAGGGAGGAGCCGGGAAAACCTCTTTAGCCAAAAAAATCAGCGATGAAACCTACGAACTCCAGGCAGATGAGGAATCAACGGAAGGTATTGAAGTCATCCGGTGGGACTTTATACTACCCAATGGCAAAGATTTTCGCGTCAACATCTGGGATTTTGGCGGTCAGGAAATCTACCATCAAACTCATCAGTTTTTTCTCAGCAAGCGTTCTCTCTATGCCTTAGTTGCCGATACTCGCAAAGAAAACACTGACTTTTACTGGTGGCTGAAAGTTGTCGAACTCTTGAGCGACAAAAGTCCAGTTATCATCATCAAAAACGAAAAACAAGGCCGTCAGTGCGAAGTTGATGGAGGGCAGTTACGAGGAGAATTTGACAACCTCAAGGAAATTCTAGCAACCAATTTGGCTGATAATCGCGGTTTGGCAGAGATTAAAAAGGTTATTCAACTTTACATCACCAATCTTGACCATGTTGGTACACCTCTACCAAAACTCTGGGTAAGAGTCAGAGCCGCTCTAGAGAACGATTCCCGAAATTACATCAGCTTTGAAGAATACTGTAACCTTTGCCGAGTCAATAATTTAACTGACCGTAAAGATATGCTGCGCTTGAGTAGCTATTTACATGACCTTGGCATTTGCCTTCACTTTCAAGACGATTCTACACTCAAACACTACGTCATCCTTAAACCGGAATGGGGGACAACTGCCGTTTACAAAGTTTTGGACAGTCAAACTGTCAAGCAAGAGCTAGGTTGTTTTACCAAAGAAAACCTCAAAGATATTTGGCAAGACGACGAATATGCAGATATGCGAGATGAACTCCTGCAATTAATGATGCGGTTCAAGCTTTGCTACGAAATCCGCGATCGCCGTGATATTTATATTGCACCTCAATTGCTCTCCATTAAAAAAGCTAATTATACCTGGGACGATCGCAATAACCTAATCCTACGCTACACCTATACATTCATGCCCAAAGGCATCCTCACCCGTTTTATTGTCGAGACACACCCTTGGATTGAACAGCAAAAACTTGTTTGGAAAAACGGTGTTGTTCTCCACAAAGACCAAACTCGTGCTGAAATCATTGAAAACTACAATCAACGGGAAATTAAAATTCGTGTAGCCGGAAACCGCAAAAAAGAGTTGATGGCTGTCATCACCTATGAACTCGAAAAAATCCACAACTCTTATGAACGCTTGCAATATCAAACCCTAGTTCCTTGTAATTGCGAAAAATGTGAAGGTAGCCAAACTCCTTATAGTTATCCTCTGAACGAACTGCGTGATTTCCTAGATCATAGTGCTTACCTAATTCAATGCAGGAAAAGCTTTCAAATGGTAAATGTCCGCAGGTTAATTGATGATGTTATGTTCCAAACCGATAGACCAGATAAGGAACTCAACCCCCAGGTTGCACAGTTGCAAAATGAACTAGAACGAAAGCGAGATGAATTATTGACGCATCGGTTACGAGATAGCAATCAAGAAGAAAAACCCATCATAAATAGTCAATCTGCAATGGAATTCGAGAAGGAAATTTTCATCTCTTATGCTTGGGGTGGAGAAAGTGAGCAATTTGTCAATCAATTGGATGAAACTTTGCAGTCAAAAGGAATTAAAATTATCCGCGACAAACGCGATTTGGGCTACAAAGGACTAATTAAAGGCTTCATGAAACGGATTGGACGCGGTAAATGTGCGATCGCAGTTATTAGCGACAAATATTTAAAGTCTCCCAATTGTATGTTTGAGCTAGTGCAAATTGCTAAAAATGGTAAATTTTATGATCGAATTTTCCCGATTGTGTTGGCAGATGCCCAAATTTATAATCCTATTGAAAGAATTAAATATATTAAGCATTGGGAAGACAAAATTAAAGAATTAGATGAAGCTATGAAAGGGGTTTCCGCAGCTAATTTGCAGGGATTTCGTGAAGAAATTGACCAATACACCGAGATTCGCAACACGATCGCCGAACTCACCAACTTGCTAAAAGATATGAACACGCTCACCCCTGATATTCACAGCAAATCAGACTTTGAGGAGTTGCTGAATGCGATCGCACACCGTTTAGATGAGTAAAAATAACCTATTGATTAAGCTCAGAGGTTGAGCAATGTCTCCAACAGGCTAGACCTACGCCCTTTTAACTCGACAATTCGTGTTCTAATGTCCAAATTTCGAGTTCAAAACTGAAATGCTGAGAGTAGAAGATGAAGCGATCGCCCTTTTTGCTCGACAATTCTTGTTCCAAAGTCGAAGCTTCGTGTTCAGAGGTAGAATGATGAGGTTTTGAGGTGGAGCGATCGCCCTTTTTGCTCGACAATTCTTGTTCCAAAGTCGAAGCTTCGTGTTCAGAGGTAGAATGATGAGGTTTTGAGGTGGAACGATCGCCCTTTTTGCTCGACAATTCTTGTTCCAAAGTCGAAGCTTCGTGTTCAGAGGTAGAATGATGAGGTTTTCAGGTGGAGCGATCGCCCTCTTTACTCGGTAATTCATCTTGCAAGGTGCAAGTTTCGAGTTCACAGGTGATAATTGTAAGGCTTGAAGATCGAGCGATCGCATCCTCAACAACAAGCGATCGCTTACCTTTGAAATTATGAATATTTTATTAACTTAATAAACGCCCCTAACAACTGTTCCTCTCATTTTTCAAGAACTCTAAGTTTTCACGAAATAGAGCGCTACTAGGATCGAGGCGAACAGCTATTTCTAATTCGGTGATCGCTGCTTCTAGCTTTCCTTGATTGTATAGTGCATAACTCAATTGATTGTGAGCCATTGCCAAGTTTGGGTCGAGGCGGAGGGCTGTTTGATAGCTGGTGATCGCTGCTTCTAGCTTCCCTTGTTTTTCCAGCACACCCCCCAAGTTATAGTGAGCAGTTACATAGTTTGGGTTGAGACGCAGGGCTGTTCGGTAGCTAGCTATCGCTGCTTCTAGCTTCCCTTGCTCTTCCAGCACTGATCCCAAGTTATTGTGAGCCATTGCAAAGTTTGGGTCGAGGCGCAGGGCTGTTTGGTAGCTGGCGCTCGCTGCTTCTAGCTTCCCTTGTTTTTTCAGCACACCCCCCAAGTTATAGTGAGCGATTGCATCATTTGGGTCAAGGCGCAGGGCTGTTTGGTAGCTGGCGCTCGCTGCTTCTAACTTCCCTTGCTTTTCCAGCGCTAACCCCAGGTTATTGTGAGCGGTTGCATGGTTAGGGTCAAGGCGCAGGGCTGCTTGGTAGCTGGCGATCGCTGCTTCTAGCTTCCTTTGTTCTTGCAGCGCTAACCCCAAGTGATAGTGAACGGTTGCATTGTTTGGGTCGAGACGTAGGGCTGTTTGGTAGCTGGCGATGGCTTCTTCTAGCTTCCCTTGATTGGACAGCACAACCCCCAAATTATTGTGAGCCATTGCCAAGTTTGGGTCGAGGCGCAGGGCTGTTTGGTAGCTGGCGATCGCTTCTTCTAGCCTACCTAGCTCGTGCAGAACAAATCCCAGGTTATGGTGAGCAAGTACAGAGTTAGGGTCAAGATGAAGGGCTGCTTTGTACTTGACGGCTGCTTCCTCGAACTTTTTCTCTTTGTTTAAACGATTTGCTTCGTTAATCAGGCTTGTAACTTTATCTTGGCGCTTTTCTTGCTCTTGTGCTGTGACTTGCTCTTCAAGCAGAGTTACATCCTCATCCCTGAGTTTTAGCATCTGCTGATAATTCTTTAACCCTTCACGGCTGTGTTCGCTAAGTGGATACTCCCATTGCAGGACTTTGATTAATTCTTGCTCATATCGTCGCAATTTTTGCTGATAGTCCTCCAGCGATACCTCTACCTTTTGAATACTGACAACCTTGAGATACAAATCTCCTCGTTGATTGGTTATCGGGTTGAGTTTACCTTTACCTCGAATTCGCAGTTTCTTACCAGGACTAAAACCAGATGGAACAGTCACAGTAATTGAGCCATCATCCAGCGCAATCTTCTTTTCTGTACCGTAAGTCAATTCAGCAATACTCAGAGGAAGTTCTAGCGTTAAGTCAGTTTGAATTTGATTATTAGGTTGAGATGGAGCATTATCTGTTGCGGGTTTGAGAGCAAGAGGCTTTTGGTTTGCTGAACTGTCTTTGGGAGGTGAGTAATTCGAGCTAGCAACTAATCGCGCCACTTCTTGCCGAATTCCCTTGACAACTTCTAAGAATGCTTCATCTCGGTCATTCCAGCTTTTTATCGGTTTGCGATTACTAGGCAGGGGTGACAATTTATCAATAGGAGGATTGTCCCAATCTGCATAGCGTAGCAATACCGGAATCACACGAGCCTTACCTGCGGCATTTTGTTCTAAGGCTCGTGTAACTTCAACTGTCCAGTGATAGTCTGAAGCAATAAAATCTGGACTCACCAACAGTAGAATTAGCCCAGCCCGTTTAAGAGACTTATTAATTTCATCTTTAAATTCTTGCCCAGCGACGATTTTGCGATCGTGCCAACTGGTAATAGTTTGTTCCCGCAGCAAAGTTGCTAGATGCTTCTCTAGCTCTTCGCGCAGTTCTTCATCTTTTTGGTGATAAGAAATAAAAACTTCAATAGACTTCATAGAGGATATGGCAAGACTCTAGCTGATTTAAAAGAAAACTACAAAAGCTTTTGCTCGATTTCCTCAAGCTGCTGATCTAATCTATTTTGTTCTGTTTGGGCTTCCTGAATTTGCACTTCTAGTTTCCACTTTGTAGATACATCGGTTTCAATGGCGTATGCTTGGCGCAGGCGACCTAATTTTGTGCTAGCTAAGTCATACTGTTGTTGCAATGAATCCCGTTCTTGCTCTAACCGACGACGCTGGCGCTCAGTTAAACCCCCACTAGTTGCAGGAGGGTTATAAGTCGCAGGTGTAGTAGTTGTAGAAGCAGTTGGGGAAGAGGATTTTGATTTAGCAATATCTTCAACTACTCTGCGAATCCCTTGAGCGACATTTAAAAAAGCCTCATCTTGGTCTTGCCAAGTTGTGATCGGTTTAGCATTTTTGGGGAGTGCTTGCAGTTTACCAAAAGGCGCACCATTCCAGTCTGACGGCTTGAGAATAATCGGAATTACACGAGCTTCCCGTGTTTCATGTCGCTCCATTGCCCGTGCCATTTCTTTGTCATAGCAGTAATCTGAAGCCAGAAAGTTAGCACTCACTAGCAGGAGAATGATATCTGCAACTTCCAGATTGTCATCGATTGCATTTGCCCATTCACTACCAGCAGTGATTTCGCGATCGTGCCAAGCTTCAATAACTCCCTGACGTTTCATCATGCTAAGATGAGTTGCCAATTCGTCACGTAACACTTCATCTTTGTGGGAATAGGAAAAAAATACTTTAACCGCATTAGGCATATTCTTAAATTTACTTGATTAAATAGCTGTATTAGAGTAGATAAGTTAGTTTTACCAAAATAAAAGCCAAAATAGAGAATATTTATTTAACGTGAGTTTGACAGATTATATAGTGTCCGTCTAATCTGCCTAATAAAAAGACCTCTCCCTGGTTTTACTACGCAAAACCTGTCCCTCTCCGATGCGGAAAGGGACAGTTTTGAATAAAACTTCAAAGCTGGGAGAGGTTTGATAACTAATTACTTGATTTGCGGATGAGCATCTTGTCCATCCCAACAGATTAAGGTAGGTGTAGCTATGCTTTTAGTCTGGTAAGCGTTTTTGACACCAACCCAGTTACTAGCAATTGGCATTCGCCAACCGGTTCCAAAGGCGCGATCGGTAATTTTTAAGCCGGGGGGTGCTTGTCGCCGTTTAAATTCAGCCCGCGCCACCATTTGGATTACTCTGTCTACAATCACCGGATCGTGACCGGCTGCAACAATTTGTGCTGCTGATTGGTGATTGTGAATCAGGCGTTGCAAAATATCATCCAAAATTTCGTAGGGCGGTAGAGAGTCTTGATCCACTTGGCCTGGTTTGAGTTCGGCGCTGGGTGCTTTAGTCAAGATGTTTTGCGGGATGACTTCATTATTGCGATTTAACCAATGACAAAGTGAATACACGCGGGTTTTAGGTACATCTGCAATCACTGCTAACCCGCCATTCATATCGCCGTAGAGAGTACAGTAACCAACTGCCATTTCTGACTTGTTACCAGTAGATAAAAGCAGATAGCCAAATTTATTAGCGATCGCCATTAATAAATTACCGCGAATTCGGGACTGTATATTCTCCTCAGCCAGTCCAAACTCAGTACCCGCAAACAAATCGCCTAACGTTTGATCGAAGCCTTGCATTAACTCGCCAATTGGTAAAAGATTAGTCTTAATCCCCAAATTTTCAGCTAATGCCAAAGCATCACTGATGGAATGCTCGGAACTGTAAGGGGAAGGCATGAGAACACCAAGGACATTTTCTTTACCAAGTGCAGCAGTTGCGATCGCAGCTACTATTGCAGAGTCAATCCCGCCACTTAAACCCAAAACTACTTTTGAAAAGCGACACTTGCGGGCATAATCTCGCACTCCCAAAACCAACGCTTGCCAAATTTCTTCATCTTCCGACTCATAGACAGGTGCTACAGAACCTAATTGAAAATCCCGTTGTGCCTCGTCAAATTCAACTATCATTAAATCGGTGTCAAAGCCACGAGCACGACACATAATTTCACCTTGACGACTCAAGGCAAAACTACGCCCATCAAAAATTAGGTCATCATTTCCACCAACCTGATTAGCATAAATCATCGGTTGTTGAAAACGTACTGCACTATGCCTGAGTATTGTTTCACGAAACTGCTGCTTGCCGACAGTGTAGGGAGAAGCAGACAAATTTACAACCAAATCTACACCCAAAATTGCTAAGTCAGCAATTGGATTTACTGCATAACTACGTTTGCCCCAAAATTCCTCATCGTTCCATAAGTCTTCACAAATAGTTACGCCAATATCTATATTATCTAAAGTGAAATAATTAGCTTGCAAGCCTGGTTCAAAATAGCGACGTTCATCAAATACATCGTAAGTAGGCAAAAGTCGCTTGTTAAAAATTTGCTTTACCTCGCCATTTTCTAACAAAGCGATGCTGTTAAATAAACTTTTACCTCCACTAATAGATGCGTTGAGGTTCTGTTCAACAGTTCCTACCAACACAGCTAAATTTGGTGGTAAATCCTGGGCCAAATTTTGTAAAGTGATGCCCATCGCTTCCACAAAACTTGGATTTAGTAATAAATCTCTTGGTGGATAGCCACACAAAGAAAGTTCTGGTGTCAACAACAAACGCGCACCGCTAGATGCTGCTCGTTGTGCTGCTTCCAGGATTTTTTGGGCATTTAAAAGCAAATCACCGATAGTAGGATTAATTTGAGCGATCGCAATTTTCATTTTGTTTGTTATTAGTCATTGGTCATTTGTCATTTGTCAAGGGTCAAAATAGGTTACTCAGGACTTTTGACTCTGCAAAGTAACGTGAGTTCGACAAGTCTTATTTGACCTCTCCCCCAGCCCCTCTCGGACACGGAGAGGGGAGCAAAAAGCTGAATTAATTTTTCGTTGCTCCTCCCTTTCCGTTTCGGAGAGGGAGAGGTTCATTGAACTTACGTTCAAGTGATTAGCTAAATAAACACCAAAGGTTTATCTTTTAAGGGAGCAAAAGCTTCCGCGTCAAACTTATACAAACTAGCCGGACGACCAGCACCCCGTGATACCTTAATTCCGGTATCGCATAAAAAACCTAGCTTGAGTAGACGCGCCCGAAAATTAGAATAATCGGAAAAGTTATCACCTAAAACTGTGGCGTATAACTGATATAAATCATTCAACGTAAACATTTCTGGCAAAACTTCAAAAGCCACCGGGCTATACTCTAATTTATTACGCAACCGCCGATGCCCATAAGCCAGAATTTCATTATGGTCAAAAGCTAATTGTGGCACTTCTTTTACTGGATACCAAGCTATGCCAGTCATGCGATCTGCTATCAATTCGGCTTCCTCAAATCGCACTAGGGCAAAGTAACTAACTGATAGATAACGCACACCATAACTATCAGTTGCTTCCCGTGGATCGCGATTCGGCCCACCAAATGTATACAGTTGTTCTAAGTAGAGATTGTTGACCTTAATTTTCTCTGCCATAATGCGATAGGCGGCATCTTCTAAAGACTCTCCTGGACGTACCAGAGTACCGGGAAGACTCCAATGATTTAAAAATGGTTCTTGCTGTCGCATTACTAGTAGAACTAACAGCCGATTTTGTGCAGTATCTACAGAAAAAATAACATTATCAACACCAACCTTGAAATCGGCCAAAGGTTGTTGGTTTAGCGGAGTTGGTATCTTTTTTTGTGAACGTCCTGGCATTCGTACAAATGCTCTTGATTAATATAGGCAACTACAGGGGCTGTGAGGGCTTCAGAATCTCCATGTTCGCGGTACGCTGTTGAGGAAACATCTAGACCGGTCAGACTAGCGATCGCAATCTTCCCTCCCAGCTTTTGCACTACCTCTGAACTAGATTCATCTATTACATATCCGGGTCGCGGTACAATCAGTAGCTGCACTTGCTGTAACAAATCTTCAATGCGATACCAGCGTGGTAGCTGACTCAGTAAATCTGAACCAATAATCAATGTCAATTCAGCGTCGTCACCCCAAGTAAGCTTCGCTTTTTCTACTGTTTCCAGTGTTCTGAAGCTGCTTAATTCTTGTTCCAAAGCAATATTGTGCCGTGGCGCGTCTATATCCGCAATCAACAGTCGCAACATTGCTGCCCGATGTTCTAAGGGCGTTTGATGAGACTTAAATGGATTATCCGCCGCCCAAACCGCTACCCAATCATAACGCTCAGACAACCAACTCAGAATTTTTTGATGTCCAGCAGTTGGTGGATCGGCACTCGTTCCAAACAAAGCAACTCTCATAGTAATTCGTAATTCGTAATTCGTAATGACGCTCGATGACTCGCTAACGCTGCGCTAACGTAGTTCGTAATTAAGACATACCGAAAGAGTAATTTTATCTCTGTGTTCTCTGTGCCTCTGTGGTTCGTTTCTTAGTTTCTTCGGTTAACACTCGTAACCCCTCAGAAATCTCCACCTGCACTGAGATAGGGTGATCCAAACGCCGTGTTTGTTGTGGCAAACTGGCAACTGAGGCGACGGTACGCTGACGAATTGTTGCCAACGACTCCAACGGATACAGCCGTTCACCTTCTTGCACTACTAACTGCAACAAAGGTTCTTCCTCCAGAAGACTTTCACCTAAGAGTCCTAACCTGTCTGCTTTTACCTTACCTCCCGTAAATGAGCGAAAAATCTGCTTGCGCCCTGGATAAGTAACCTTACCACTTGATTGCTTCATCACTGGGATACCATCAATATCTACAAGTTTATAGACTCCATTTACAGGCGAACCTGTAACTAATCGTGTTCCCAGTCCGTAACCATCAATTTCGGCCCCAGCAGCTTTTAATCTGGCAATTTCCCACTCGTCCAAGTCGCCACTGGCAAAAATTGGCACACCGGGAAGAAGCGATCGCACCTGTTTTGATAAGGTAACTAAATCTCCTGAGTCCAATCTCACTCCTGTTAATTGCATTTCCCCGGAATTTACTTTTTCGGCCAAGCGCCCGGCAGCAGCAATGGTATCGTAAGTATCAATCAGCAATGGCGCACCCGGAAAATATCGATGAAATGCACTGAAAGCTTGTTCTTCAGTGCCTTCTATTGCTGACAGTGCCATCACTAAGGCGTGTGCCATAGTACCACTTGGCTTTTGTCCCAGTTGTAGCGCTGCTAACACATTGGAAGTGGAATCTAAACCACCCGCCAACGCCGCCCGTGCTGCCCACAAAGACCCTTGGGGACTAAATGCCCGTCTTGTGCCAAATTCTAAAAGTGTTGCTGATTCCCCCGCTACATCCCGCAACCGTGCTGCTTTTGTGGCAATCAAGGTCTGGTAATTAATAGTATTTAGGAGATATGTTTCCACTAATTGCGCTTGCCAAAGGGGTGCTTCCACCCGCAACAGTGGCTGATTGGCAAAAACAGCCGTCCCTTCTGGTACTGCCCAAACATCACCCGTAAACTTTCCCTCAGCTAAAAGTGACCAAAAGCGATCGCCTGCGTGAGCAAAAATTCCCGTTGCCTGTAATGCTGCAATTTGGGCGGAACTAAAGCGGATTTTGGCTAAATATTCCAATGCCTGCGTCAACCCCATTGCAATTAAATAACCAAAACCCTCTGGCAATCGCCTGACAGACAATTCAAAGCTTGCCCGTCGTTGTTCTATACCTTCGCCTGTATAACAAGCTGCCATTGTTAACTGGTAAAGGTCGGTCAGTAAGCTGTAATCATCAGTAGAGAGGTTTAGTTCCTGGTTCTGCTGACTTTGTTGTTTATATACATAGTCCAAATCTGGCAAAGTTGTCATGCAAGAGTTTCCTTACAAGATGCTTCTGTCATTTATGGTAATATTTACCATAAATATTGTCAACTCCCGGCAAGTATATTTCAGAGATTGCCGTAGAACGGTAGATTTATAGGCAAATTAATACTAGCTTCATAAAATACTTAATATTTTTTAATAGTAATAGCTTGCAATAATGTTAATCAAATAAGGCAGCTAATGAAAAGAAACAATATCCTGTCAGAGAAAGTTTGTTTTGCTTCGCTCTTTTCCCAACAGGGGTTGGAGAAACAACTATGTTACAATTAGAATCAAAGGGAAAAGTTTGATTTTCTGACAAGCTAAAGTATTGCGAAGTTATCTGAATAAACATTGCATATATTCTCAATATATTGAGAATTGGAGCCAGTTTTAAATATCAGCATTAGAGTATAGGTAGCACAATTAAAGCGACTCGAAAAAAGGAGTCCAATATTATGGCTATTTACCAAATCATTGCTAACATAACCCAGTATATTTCTGAAGCTGCAATGCGTATTTTTGGCCCTACAGATGATGCTTATCCTACTATTGGGGTACAACCTTTTACAGGTGAGCCTTATGATAAACGTACAGCCGATACTTGGTAAATCCTAATATAGGAGTCAAAATTTAGAATTTTGGCTCCTAACGAATAGAGATATTGCAAAAATCATAATTGCAATTAATATAAACTACATGGTAAAAGACCGCTCAACCGTAAAGATTTTTTGTACAGTAAGACGTGACGTTAAACGCCACGCCTTTTTATTTAGACTTTTTTCCCATCAGCTGCTAAGAGTTCCAGAATGACTCCATTTGTCCAGCCGAAGCCAACTTCGTTAGAACTATATCCAAAGCAGATTTCGTCGGAAACGTTGGCAGAACAACGCTCAACATCGTATTTCTCAACTAGGGTATTGTGACGGCCGAATTCTTTAATTACCATAGCTAGGAATTTGTTGGCTATGCGATCGCCTTCTGTATGAAACCCATAGCGGTGAAGTCCTTGAACGGCAATTAATGTCAGTGGTGCCCAACCAAAGGGAGCATCCCACTGGTTTCCGGTGACACGAGTACTGGTCAAAATTCCGCCTGGGGCTTCAAACAAAGAGAGATTTTCCGCAACACGCTGGGCTTGGGCTTGAGAAGCAATTCCCAACCACAGAGGATAGAACGTGGTAGCAAATTCGTAGTGGCGGCGTTCTCCACTCTGGAAGTGATAATCCAGATAGAGTCCCTGTTCTTCATCCCAGAGACACTTATCGATACGATCGCGGCGGATATCTGCACGATCGCGCCATTGTTTTTGCAGTTCTGAGTTCCCAAAAATATTGTGGATTTGCCCCAAGTCTTGTTCTACCTGATACAGCAAACTATTGAGGCACACAGGAGCATAGTGGAGGATATCAGCACTGAAGGGGCCAAAGCGGTTGGTGATATCAAAACCGGACTCGCGCATAGTGCGATCGCCCTTGTAAAATAGGTGCGTCAGTTCGTCTTTTTCCCGGTTGTAGTAAAGACTAACGTCATAATCCTCAACCTCAAAAGTTTTGTAGTACTCCTTGACGCGATCATAATGGCTTCTTCCCTGCTCATCGCGCTCAGAGAACAAAACTTCTGGCGCAGGGCCTTCGCCAAAAGCATAGAATCGGGATAAGCCTGTTGCCGGATTCAGGTGAGGTGGTACTACCCAGTAATAATAAAACTGTTCTAGGATCGGTATGGTTGACTTTAACCACTCTTCATCCTGGGTGTGCTGGAATAACGCCAAAACCATCATGCTGAGGACGGGGGGTTGCGATCGCGACAGCATATAAGTCCGGTTGGAATTGAGGATAGTGCCGTAATGCTGCACCTGGTACAACAACTGATCAACTTGGTTTTGCGCTAGCTCCCATTCTTCATCACGCAAAAGTCCCAGTAATATAAAGTAGCTATCCCAGCCGTACATTTCGTTAAAGCGCCCACCGGGTACAATATAAGGGCCTGGTAGGTATAGTAACCCATGCTCTTTAATCGCTTCCGCTTCAGTTGGTAAAGTGCGAATTTGCAGCCGTTGCATATCCTTGGCAGATAGCGATCGCTCCAACACACTTTGAATGTTGGGACAATCTTCTGAAGGTGAAATGTAGACTATCCAAGGAGTCTCGGTTTTGTGGTCTAGTTTGGTATCTTTGGCAGATTGTAATAGGTGTTCGTGCGATCGCGTTAGGGTTTTCCAGGTTTCTTTGATATGGGCCCGCACGGTGTCTATCTGCGCGGTGGTAAGTGTTGGGGTGATCATAATTCAGAATTATTTTTGAAACGCAAAGGGAATCGCAGAGGTACGCAGAGGTTTTATGGGGTTCTCTCTGCGTGGGATAGATTTATGTTTTTACTCGGCACTACTTACTAATAGGGCGACTGGGAAATGGGCGAGGGCAGATCCAATGGATAATGTTTCTTTAGTTTGTAAGGGTTGCTGAGTGAGGACGTTTTTCCAGCTGAGGGAAGTTCCAGGGGGGAGTTGCAGGTGCGTATCTTGCCAAACTGACTCGCCCAAGGGGTTTTCTCCTGGCTGGATGAGGCTTGTTAAAAAGCGTGGTGCGATCGCGATCGCTGTTTGATTCCCTTCCCGCCGTGCAAAGGCGATTATATGATTGGCGTAGGTTCCCTGTACTTCTAACGGTAAATAATCGCCGTCTTGGAATAATGAAACATAGTTTGTTCTGGCTTGGAGTAATTGAGCCGTTAAAAACAGTTTGATTCTGCCGTCAGTTTTATCACTCAGCAACTCTCGAATCAAACCTAGAATGTCGGTTTTCACCTGTTCGCGGATGGCGCTTAAATAGGTGCGTCGCTGTTCAAAATCCACTGGGCGGCGGTTGTCTGGATCGACTAGGCTTAGTTCCCAAAGTTCTGTTCCCTGGTATAAATCGGGTACGCCAGGTGCGGTAATTTTTAGTAGAGTTTGGGAAAGGGAATTGAAGACACCATACTCTGCAATTCGCGCTTGAAAAGGACGAAAAACTTCTAAAAATTCCCCGGAGATGGAAGGGTCGAGTACCTTTTCAATAAAGGAGGTACAAGCTTCTTCATACTCGCTATCAGGTCGCAACCATGCTGTATGGACTTTCGCTTCTCGAATTGCCTTAATTATATAGTCCTTCACCCGTTCCACGAAGGATGCATGTTCATGTTGCGCAAAGGGAAACGCCCCTACCAGGGTTTGATAGAGAAAATACTCGTCGTTGCGATCGGGGATAGCAAACCCGTGGCGATGGCTACGATGTCCTCGATTAATGGCACTCCAGGTATTTACCTGCTGATCCCATTCATCGGGGATTTCTGAGAGGACATTCAATCTGGCCCGCACATCTTCGCCGCGTTTGGTATCGTGGGTAGCTGTGGTGTTCATTGTATGAGGCCAGGTTACTTGGTGCTGTTTGTTAAAGGCATGGAATTTGGTTAAATCAATCCCAAAATGACCGGGATTACCACCAACTTCATTTAGCGACAATAAGCGATTGTAAACATATAATGTGGTGTCTTCTACGCCTTTTGCCATTAGCGGGCCGCTGTATTGCTGCATTCGCAAGACAAAATATATCCACTGTTCGCGTTCTGTTTGAGTCAGAGAATTATCAAACTCTAGCAGCATTAACTTTTCAATAAAGGTCAGTTCGTGCTGCAACAGGGGCGCTTGTTCTTTGGCTTGGTCAATTACTTCTTGAATGGTAGCGCGATCGCTATCTCCAATTCCATCGGGTGTAATATAGGTGCGGTAAATCGGGAACTGAGTTAAAACTTCGGCGATCGCTCTTTTTAATCCATTCAGTGTAAAATCATTGCCATAGCGATATTTGCTGGAAATATTCTTTAATAAAAGAGCCAGATTGTCAATATCACCTGCAAGATTCTTTTCCAAAATCAGGTGTTTTTTATCCTTCACTACCGATGCATAATCTACTCTTGAGCTAATAAAGTTATGGTAAATTTTATCGAAGGATGATTCATTTTCTGTTTGACAAAATACACCATTTACATAATTTAAAAAGTCATATCCAGACGTACCTTCTATTTTCCAGTTTTCCGGCAACTCTTCGGTGAGTTCTAAAATCTTTTCGACCGTGATATAAACATCTCCCGTCTTTTCTCGCAGCCTTTCGAGATACTGGATTGGATTATAAAGTCCATCTATATGATCAATGCGTAAACCAGTAAATTTGCCTTCCTCAACCAGCTTTTGAATTAGGCTGTGGGTATTATTAAAAACCCGCAGTTCTTCAACTTTAACGGAAATCAGTTCATTGACAGTAAAGAAACGGCGGTAGTTCATTTCCTCCGCCCCAACTTTCCAGAAAGCCAGACGGTAAAATTGGTCATTCAGTAATTCATCTAGGAGATTAAAGCTTTCTGAATTACCGGGTTCTCCGTTGAAAATTTGGATATTTTCGTCAATGAACTCGCGGATGGCATCGTTTGTGGTGTAGAGTTCCCAAACCAATCCTTTAATAAATGCGATTTGGTCTTGTCGCTGTTTTCCTGCAACTTCTGAGGGCACATTTTTGAGAATGTAGAGAATCCCCAATAGCTTAATAAAATCGGGATGATTGCGCCCCAGTGTACGAGTGAGTTTACCTAGATTATGGGTGATAAATTTTGTGTAAGATTCTAACCGCAGTGGTAGTTTTAAGCTGTAATAGTTGACGGTTAAACCGTTTTGTTCATATTGCAGTTGAATGTGTCCATTTTCTAGGGATGCACCATAGAAATCTCCCAGTAACGGCGCGAGAATTCGTTGTTCGCGATCGCCAAAGGGAGCATTCCAAGAAAGATCGAAGTAGTCGGTATAGCTGGAATCTGGGCCGTGTTCCAATACGTCCATCAAGTAATCGTTTTCGCTGCTATAAGCCATGTGGTTGGGCACAATATCTTGTAACCAGCCCATACCAAGGGATTGAACTTCAGCAGCTAATGCATCAAAGGACTCATTAGTTCCCAGTTCTGGGTTAAGTTGAGTAGCATCTACTATATCGTAGCCGTGCGTACTCCCGGATCGTGCTTTGAAAATAGGGGAAGCATACAAATCGGAAATACCTAAATCTGCTAGATAAGCTGCGATCGCTTTGGCGTTGTCAAAGCCAAACTGAGGTGTAAATTGGATTCGGTAAGTGGCGGTAGGAATTCGCATATTTTTTTGAGTGGGGAATAAGGGGGATAAGGGAAATAGGGGAAATGGGGGAATTTGAGCTTGAAAGTTGAGCCTTTTAGAGGATGTTTGAAAAGTCCTCTTCTCGGTAGTGAAACGTTCTAGATCCCCCTAAATCCCCCTTAAAAAGGGGGACTTTGATTCCGGTTCCCCCCTTCTTAAGGGGGGTTAGGGGGGATCAATAAGTACTTAAAAATCACAGCCAACCACTTTTCAAACAACCTCTTAGCTCGAACATTAAGCCTTTTAGCTCGAACATTAAGCCTTTTAGCTCAAATATTAAGCCTTTTAGCTCGAACATTAAGCCTTATTGCTCAAACGTTAAGCCTTATTGCTCAAACGTTAAGCCTTATTGCTCGAACCTTAAGCCTTATTGCTCGAACCTTAAGCCTTATTGCTCAAACCTTAAGCCTTATTGCTCGAACCTTAAAGTTCTAACTCTTCTCCTCATCCTTTTTCATAGAGTACTAAACTAGTAGGTTGCAATTTTACTTCTTGGCCCACAGACAAATCTTCAGCAGCTTCAGAACCATGCCCAAACCATGAGGTATCAGCAGAGTCCAACAATTTATGAGCATTATGCTCAAACGGGAGAGTTACTGTCACGGGAGACGAATTGAAATTCATCACAAATATTAGTTCACTCGATTCGCACCAACGACGCACAATAACTAACTGCTTGTCTTCATCGCTAGTGGCTTGGATGGAGTTGCGATCTTGATTCAAAAGTGCTGGATGCGTCTTGCGTAAATTAATTAACTGACGATACCAATTCCATAAAACCTTGTGATTACCGTCATTGCGTAATTGCCAATTCAGTTTAGAACGCAGGAAAGTTTCTGCCGATTCGGGATCTGGGGGATCATCTGCATAGTGAAATGCTTCAAATTCTTGTTTGCGTCCGGCTCGAACTGCTTGAATTAAATCTGGATCGGAGTGACTGACAAAGTAAATGAAGGGTGCAGTTTCGCCGTATTCTTCTCCCATGAACAACAGAGGTAAATTGGGCGACAGCAGTACAGCGCCAGCAGCTAACTTTAATCCCTCAAAAGAGATCCGTTGGCTGAGGCGTTCTCCTTTCATTTGGTTGCCGATTTGATCGTGATTCTGAATGCAGATAGAAAATTGTGATAAAGGGCGATCGCGGCAAGATACACCATGAAATCTCTTGCGGTGTGGTGCGTACTTCCAATCGTAGACAAAAGTATCTTGATAAGCTTTTGCCAAATCAGCACATTGTCCAAAATCTTGATAATATCCTTGGCGATCGCCTGTCAATAGTGCGTGCAATGAATGGTGAAAATCATCACTCCACTGGGCATCAAGACCATATCCACCCAATTCTACCGGACGAATTATTTGCGGATTATTCTGGTCACTTTCGGCAATTAAATGGCGTTTCCATTTTTGCCCTTGTTGTGAAAAATGATGAACTGCTTCCGCGAGTTCCCACAGAAAATGCTTCGCCCCCAAGTCGTAAATTGCTTGAATAGCATCCAGCCGCAATGCATCTATGTGAAACTCGCGCAACCAGTAAAGCGCATTTTCGATAAAATAATTTCGCACACCCTGACTATGGGCATCGTCAAAATTCAGCGCTTCGCCCCAAGGTGTTTTATAGGTTTTTGTAAAGTAGGGCGCGAACTGACTCATATAGTTGCCTTCAGGCCCAAAGTGGTTATACACCACATCCAAAACTACGGCAATTCCGTGTTGGTGGCAAGCATTTACCAGTTCCTTCAGATCGGCTGGGCTACCGTAGGAATTTTGGACAGCATAAGGGTAAACGCCGTCATAACCCCAGTTGCGATATGCAAGAGTTGCTTCAATATGGGTATCTCCCGGAAACTGGGAGATGGGCATAATTTCAATAGCGTTAATTCCCAGTTCTCTCAAATCCGGTAAGCGGGGAATGATGGCGGTGAAAGTTCCTTCAGGCGTGAATGTTCCAACATGGAGTTCGTAGAAAATCATCGACTCCACAGGAATCCCAGTCCACCCTTCATCAGTCCAATCAAAGTGTTGATCGACAATTTGAGACGGCCCATGCACCCCTTCTGGTTGATACTGCGAGGCTGGATCGGCAAAGGTGTCTTGCCCATTTAAGACATACCGATAAAGCGTACCAGGATACACATCGTTGACTTTCGTGTGCCAGTATCCCTCAGACTGAGGCTTGAGCGGAATTAACTGCTGTTCTGGCGTCAAAATTTTTACTGTGACGCTATCTAATAGCGGAGACCAAACTGTAAATTCACACTCTCCGTTACCCAAGTAGTTAGCACCAATTCTCACGCAGTATCCTCCCATCAGATCATGTGTTGTGCCGAATTATGGCGCGATGGCGTACCCGCCCTAGGCGATCGCAAATGTCATTGATTGCACAATGTTTACAAACACGCCAGATAGCATAATGGTTGGTCTAGGAGAGTTTTTGCTAGCACCTAGAGGCGGATTTTTGACCAGAACAAATTCTGTCTAATGACCAAAGAGGCAGGGGAGCAGGGGGCAGGGGGCAGGGGGAGGAAGATGCTGGAATTCCGCAGCAGTATAGGGTTACGAGCTAACAGATGTATTTATGCTTAAGGAAAAAATATTTATTTTGAGCGAAAAGTGCGATGATAAATAATGCGTATTTGTCTCAAAACCAATACATTTATTTATGGGGTTTCCCCTCATCCCCCTGCTCCCTGCCCCCTGCCCCCCGCCTCAGACTCTACGGCTTGCAGCTACCATCCACACAGTATGCCGATTGATATGTATTAGAACGCTTACCAAAGAGTGCATAGCGATTATCGCGGATTTGTTCGTAAAAGCGATCGCCTGCCCATTTCATCCCCGGTAAGGCTCGATAAGCGTCTACAAATATGCTTCCTGCTGGCAATAATCGCCCAATTTCTTCTGCGGCATCACTACCTTGCCAACGTCTCTGAGGTTCATTAGCATCAATTAAAATCATTCCCTGTTCACAGTCTTGGGCTGTAATTCCCCACTGTAAAAGTGTTTGCTCATCTTGCATAGGACTGTAGCGAAACAGCTTTCCTTGGTCTAAGGTTTCTAGCAACTGCACTAGAGTAACGCAGAGATTACAATTTCCGTCGTAGATTACGTAGTAATTCATAAAAATAACGGCTCTTTAGCAATTGACTTGTCGGATGTGTCTAAACACAGCTTTGGTATTTTAGCTTAGAAAAAAGCCACAAATTAGCAATCATTAACATTGCAGGGCGATGCGTTAAGTCAAACATCGCTTCCAGTTTCCAGTTATCATGCCTTTGGGATGGTATTTGCTTAGTTTTTTCATTAATGAGAAAATATTCATGAGATACAAACTCTTGGGCAAAAGCGGGTTAAGAGTCTCTGAACTCTCCTTGGGAACCATGACCTTTGGTGAAGATTGGGGTTGGGGTGCATCTGCTGACGAAAGTCGTAAAATCTTTGATACTTATGTAGAAGCAGGGGGAAATTTCATTGACACCGCCAACGGTTATACCGATGGTAGCAGTGAAAAAATTGTCGGTGAGTTGATTGCTAAAGAACGGGAACGCTTTGTAGTTGCGACAAAATATTCCTTTCCCTTGCAGATGAATGAGAAGAAGGGCGACCCTAACGCCAGTGGAAACCATCGCAAGAACTTAATCCAGTCTTTAGAAGGTAGCCTGAAACGGCTGAATACTGATTACATTGATTTATTCTGGTTGCACGCTTGGGATTTCACAACACCTATTGAAGAAGTCTTGCGATCGCTTGATGATGTAGTCCGTCAAGGTAAAGTACTTTACATCGGTATTTCTGATGCCCCTGCTTGGATCATTTCCCAAGCAAATACCATCGCCCATTACCAAGGATGGACGCAGTTTGTCGCCCTGCAAATTGAGTATAGTTTAATTCAGCGAACACCAGAACGCGACTTGCTACCGATGGCAAAAGCCTTTGATTTAGGAGTAACACCGTGGTCGCCTTTAGGTGGTGGTGTGCTGACAGGCAAGTATAATCAGCCTCCTCAAGAGGGTAGCGAACAGGGGCGATTAGCAAATGCAGCGTTAGGAACTATTTCAGAACGGAATTTAGCGATCGCTCAAGTTGTCAGTGAAGTTGCAGCAGAAATTGGACACACACCTTCACAGGTAGCATTAGCTTGGTTACGCGCTCAAAGTGGTGTGATTATTCCGATTATTGGGGCACGTAAATTAACCCAGTTTCAAGATAACTTAGCTTCTTTAGATATCGTACTTTCGCCAGAACATTTGCAACGTTTAAATGACGTAAGTCAAATTGAACTGGGTTTTCCCCATGACTTTTTGCAGAATGATAATATTCGCGATCGCCTTTTCGGTGGTACATTCAATACCATAGAAAACCATCGCATTTAACTAATAGCCATAAACAGTAACACATTCAGCCTTTAATACAATCCATCGTCAGAGAGTTTCGTACAGGCAAACAATTCTGTAGAGTTAAGTTTAAAAGGCATTAACAACGTAGAATCATGAGTGACAATAGCATTTCATCACGTTTGTACCCTACCCGCATTGACATTTCCGCTGAAGCGCGAGTGCAAATTGTGGTAATTCTCAACCAAAGCTTGGCAGCTACTTCGGATCTGAAAACCCAAGCAAAGCAAGCGCACTGGAATGTTAAAGGAACTGACTTTTACCAGCTACACTTATTATTTGATGAACTTGCTGGGGAATTGGAACAGTACATCGATATGGTAGCTGAACGCGTCACAGCTTTAGGCGGATACGCTTTCGGAACAGCCCGCGCCGCAGCCAGTAACTCAATTTTGCCAGAATATCCCTTAGATATTTTGGATGGTAAAGACCATGTGACAGCCTTAGCAGATCGTTTTGCACTCTATGCTAAACATATCCGGGAAGCGATCGCTAAAACTGATGAATTAGGGGATGCTGATACCGCCGACCTTTACACCGAAATTTCTCGCACTATTGACAAACGACTCTGGTTCTTAGAAGCTCATCTGCAAGTAGCAGAAATTAAGGCAGAGAATGGTAAAGCAGGTACTACTAAAACTCAAAAGATCCCTGCTGGTGTCAAATAAGCACTTCTGAGAAAAGTAGCCTTTCGTAAATCTAATAGTATCTTTTTGGTAAGTACGTCACTTTTAAGTGCGTACTTTTCTTTTATATGTATATACTTTACTATTGAAATAGTTCAAAGCTAGGTCGAGAAATTCAAAAATATCTTCGACAAATGATACATCAAGATTAATACTTTAACTTTTTCAAGTTAAAGTATTACTGAAAAAGTATGCTAATTTCATTCTGATTTTTAACTCTTGTACAAACGCGATTAATCGCGTCTCTACTCCTAACTAAATACTCATTAACAAAGAGGTAAATCTATGTCTCAAAATACAATTAGTCATCTAATTCATGATAGAAACGCCCGCGGTCACGCTAAAATGGGCTGGCTCGATAGTTATCACACATTTTCCTTCGGTAGTTTTTACGATCCCAACCGCATGGGGTTTCGCTCTCTGCGGGTAATTAACGACGATCGCATCGCCCCTGGTGCTGGATTCCCTACACATGGCCATCGTGACATGGAAATCCTTACCTATGTCTTAGAAGGTGCTGTAGAGCATAAAGACAGCTTGGGTACAGGCTCAGTGATTCGCCCTGGTGATGCACAGATCATGAGTGCTGGTACTGGGATTAGCCACAGCGAATTCAATTCCTCACCAACCGAGCCACTGCACTTGCTACAAATCTGGATTCTTCCCGATCAAGAAGGCTTGACACCAAGATATGAACAAAAAGCTTTTCCTCTAGAAGAAAAGCGTGGCAAACTCCGCTTAATTGCTGCTAAAGATGGGCGCGATGGAGCCGTGACAATTCACCAAGATGTTGATTTATACACATCTGTTTTAGAGGAAGGTGATGTTGTTAATTATCAAGTCAAACCTGGTCGCTATGCCTGGTTACAAATAGCGCAAGGCATAGTTAACTTGAATGGCCAAGAACTCAGAGCAGGCGATGGCGTGCAAATCAATGGCGAAGAACAGCTAGAAATTAGCACCAACATCGGCGGCGAAATCTTGCTTTTCGATTTGGGTTAATATCCCAATTTATCTGCTAAAAGGCTCAATTAGACGAGCCTTTTATTCAGAATGTAACATTTTCTTATTCATCAGCCAGAGATATAAATCTCTGGCTGATAGCCTAAGTCTACCTAAGTTAATTGAAAATTTTTTAATTAAGAGTTTCAGTAATGGAATTTTTCGTTTGCAGTTAAGATACCAAAATGAGGTATTACTACTTGTAGTATCACCACTAGACCACTGCGGTAGTTAGAGACGAATGGTTTTTGGGAATTCTAAGAAAAAGAAAAAGTGAAGTTTGTGTTCACAATAGATTCCAACACACTTTGTTCTATTTTCCTCCCCATTAGTTTCTTCTCCAGAGGTGATTGTGGTTACGACATCAACAGAGCAAACACTAAAACTTCCTGTTCAGTTAATTTGGATAATATGGCTAATTTGCTTATTGCCATCGGCGTTAAATCTGTTGGGAGTTAGTTTTGCTTCTAGTCTGTCACCCCGGAATTTAGAGGTTATTTGTAATCCTGCTAGTTTGGGATTTATTGAAGAAGTTATTTACCAAAGATTGCAAGGAAGCTTCGTCCATACAATTTTAGAATGGAGTGCTGTCTGTACTGCCATATTCACTATTATTTTGGCTTTTGCTCACTTCTATATAAAAAGCGATATAATTACACCAATCATTGGTGTAACTTTGTTGTGTGCTGGACTAATAGATGCGTTCCACACTCTAGCTGCCGATAGGTTAATTGAAGCCGTTGCTGATAACAGTAAGCTCATCCCTTTTACTTGGGCACTTTGCCGACTTTGCAATGCCTTAGTGACGATAATCGGTGTCAGCATTTTTCTGTTCAGTAAACCTACAAGGTGGCAAGGCAGTTTAAAGTTTATAGTTGCAGTGACTTTGGGCTTTGGGTTAGTTTGTTACGGCATAATTGCTGTTTGCGCCACTAGTCACACCTTACCACAAACGATCTTTCCCAACTCAATTATTACTCGACCTTGGGATATCATACCCTTGATCCTTTTCTTGGTAGCTGGCATTCTAATTTATCCCCGCTTTTGGCGCAAGTATCCTAGTTTATTCTCTCACGCTCTAATTATTAGTACTATTCCTAATGTTGCTACCCAATTCCACATGGTTTTTGGTTCAACGGCTCTGTTTGATAATCATTTTAATATTGCTCACTTTTTGAAAATTGTTGCCTACTTAGTGCCCTTAGCTGGACTAATTTTGGATTACATCTACGCTCATCGTCAACTGCTAATAGCTCTCAAACAAGCACAACTTTATACCGAAGCTCGTGAGAATGCTCAACTTGCTCAACATACACTCTCACAACTGCAACAAACCCAAGCACAAATTATTCAAACAGCAAAAATGTCCAGCATGGGGCAACTGGTAGCAGGAGTAGCACACGAGATTAACAATCCTGTCAATTTCATCTATGGCAACCTTAACCATATAGATGAATATATCCAAAACTTACTGCAATTAGTGATGGCTTATCAACAGCATTATCCCAATCCACCCCCATCACTTCAACAACGACTTAACTCTATAGAACTCGACTTTCTTGTACAAGACCTTGGCAATATTCTTCAATCGATGCAAGTTGGTACAAAACGCATCCGGGATATTATTGTATCACTGCGAAATTTCTCTCGCTTGGATGAAGCTTCTTTTAAGGAAGCGGATATTCATTCTGGTATCGATAATACCTTGATAATTTTGCATCACCGCCTTCAGACAACAGCAGATGCTACTGGAATTAAAGTTATCAAAGAATATGGTCAATTGCCTTTGGTGCAGTGTTATGCTCGAGAACTGAATCAGGTTTTTATGAATATCCTAACGAATGCTATAGATGTTTTAGAAGAGTCGGTCGAAAAAACTAACCGACAACATAAAATACCCAGTATTTGGATTCAAACTCAGCTAACCTCAGACAATCTAGTGTCTATCTCAATTGCCGATAATGGCGGGGGTATTCCCGAAGAAATTCGCTTGAAGTTGTTTGACCCATTTTTTACCACCAAACCTGTAGGCAAAGGGACGGGACTAGGATTATTTATTAGTTATCAAATTGTTGTAGAAAAACACGGTGGCAATATTTGGTATAATTCGACATCAGATGGTGGAACAAAGTTTGTGATTGAGATTCCAATACAGCCTGGAAAGGATGTAGTTAAAAGTGCTGGTTCCCGTTAAACACTCTGCTGATTTTGGAGAATTTGCGATCGCAGTCTTACCCAGAATAGCAAGCTAATCCTAGTACGTCGCTGCTACTCTGAAAATAAATTTTTATCTGGAAATTAGTTTTCAAGTTAGCTATTTTACAGTTACTGCTTGCACTTTGTCTACACTAAAATTGGACTGAAGTACTCAAAGAGCAACCTGATGTCCAAAAAGCCCGATTCGCAGTTCCAAAATCTCTTTACTTCACCCAAATCAACAAACTGGGACGAAAGATTAGCCCAAATAGCCTATCGCTTTAACCGTGAGTATCAAGGTGAAACCTTTGAACTCCCAACAGAAGTACAAGCGATGCCGATATTCCGTGAGTGGATTGGAGGTAGTTTCTCAGGAAGAATTGCTTCCCCTTTTTGGGAAATTGCAAAACCTCAAAAGAACCAGCACTGTATAGATATTGGCTGTGGTATCAGCTTTTTAATTTATCCTTGGCGGGATTGGCAAGCATTTTTTCATGGGCAAGAAATCAGTAATGTGGCACGCGATACCCTTAATTCCCGTGGGCCGCAGTTAAATTCAAAACTGTTCAAAGGTGTTGAGTTGGGAGCAGCTCATCAGTTAAGCTACTCATCAGAACAATTTGACCTTGCGATCGCAACAGGATTTAGCTGCTATTTTCCACTCGAATATTGGGATGCTGTACTGGCAGAAGTCAAGCGGGTGTTAAAACCAGGTGGACATTTTGTGTTTGACGTTCTCAACCCAGAACAGCCTTTAGCAGAAGATTGGGCAGTTCTGGAAACCTATTTGGCGGCTGAGGTGTTTTTAGAGCCTTTGGCTAAGTGGGAAAAAACTATTAAAGCGGCTGGTGGTAAAGTAGTAACGCAGAAATCAGGGGAATTATTCGAGTTGTATAAGGTGCGGTTGTGAACTACCCCAGCCTATAGATCGACGTAGACCCAATTCATCGGGAATAACCTTCCAGGACTCTGTAGTTCTATTGGTCTGACATACCCTTCATTTGCAGAAGTCCTGGTTCCCATGACCCAAATCTTTTTCTTGCAACATATACCTAATCATTAATGTTGGTGGCACTGAATGCCCTTATCCCTATGGTAATTGCAGTTACTAAACCGCTCATTTGTGGAAGTTCTTATTTTCATGCTTGGGCATTGGCATGGGTCATTTACAAAGGACGAATAACCAATGACTAATAACTAGGTAGAAAGCCTTGGTTTATACTTTAGTCAAACTAATCGATAGAAACAAATGCTTTTGTTTGTCAAAATGATAAATGAAAGTGATTAAAGTTTTACACCAAGTTGTAGGGATACCATAAATGGCAGGAATGACGCTTGAGCAGCTAAAAATCTTTCTAGCTGTGGCGCAGCACTTACACTTTACTCGCGCAGCAGAGGAGCTTTATATTACCCAACCTGCCGTTAGTGCAGCAATCCACAACTTAGAGCAAGAATACGGAGTGAAACTATTCCATCGGATTGGTCGCCATATTGAGATTGCTGAGGCTGGTAAATTACTGCAAGTGGAAGCACGGAAAATTCTCGATCAAGTTTCCTTGACTGAAAGGGGATTGCGGGAATTGAACAATCTACAACGGGGTGAATTGAAATTAGGGTCAAGTCTGACAATTGCTAACTACTGGCTACCAAGCAAGATTAGTGAGTTTAAGAGCCAATATCCCGGTATCCAGATTAACTGTAGCCTTGCCAATACAGAAGAGATTTGTGTCGGAACGGCGACAGGACAGTTTGATTTGGGTTTGGTGGAAGGAGATGTAAAGCCAGCGCTTCAGAATACTCTAGAGTCCGAAATAGTGGGGAGCGATCGCTTGCAAATTGTGGTAGGTCAAAAACACCCTTGGTTTGAATGGGGAGAAATTGACTTAACCCAATTAACTCAAACCCTTTGGGTGATGCGAGAACCAGGTTCTGGAACCCAGCAAAGGTTTGAGGAAGCCCTACAAAATTGGGGAATCAATCTCAGTCAATTGGATGTAATTTTAGTGTTCAACAGTGGAGAGATGACAAAAGCAGCGATCGAAGATGGTGTCGGTGCTATTGGAATTTCTGAGTTGATGGTAAAAAAAGAAATACAGTTGGGAACTCTGCGGGCAATTCGAGTGATTGATAACAGAGAGGGTAACGGTGCGATGCCTACGGCGGGCTACGCCTACGCAGAAATAGTTCGACCTTTTTTCAAACTCAAACATCGTCAGCGTTTTCAAACTGCTCTTTCCAAAGTTTTTGAACAAATGTTAATATCATCTATGTAAAATAGCTGAGATTAATATGTATTAAAAACAGTTATTTCAAGCAATACCTTGTCCTTTAAGACACGCTACGCGAACGCCAATTTAACCAGAAATCATCAAGGAGTAAGTTGTACAGAATTCATGCTGAATTCTGTATAACTTACGGTTGAATCGAAAAACGCTGTGATATAAAATCCGCTTGCAGGGAAATTACTCAGTCTCTAATCCCCTTCACACCTTTCGCATATTTTGACTGATGGGGTCAAAACCTCTAGAAAACCGCGTGCTTTCATCGTAGTAAGCGCCAGTCAGATTCGCTCCATACAACTTGGCATAGTTGAGTTTCGCTCCCCGGAGATTTGCTTCATTCAGTTTGACACCGCTCAAATTAGCTCTGGTCAAGTTCGCTTTGGCTAAATTCGCTCTACTCAAATCTGCTCCCCAGAGTTTAGCTTTAGCTAGGTTCGCTCCACTCAAGTCAGATCCCCATAAATTGATTCCAGGTAAATAGGCACCAATCAGTTTGTCCCTACTCAAGTTGACGGCTGGAAAATATCTTTCTCCTGCGGCAAAACGCCGTTTTAATTCCTCAGCATTCATGCGTCGCGTTCACCTTCCTTAGCAATACAGAAGTTATTTGTTCCCATTCCTGGCTTAGTTCTCCTAAAAACTCTGGCTGACCACTGCGACGATACCAGAAATGAGCATTGTTCAAATCGCCTTCTTTGCGGTGCAGGTAAGCATGAACCCAGGCACTATCAGCATCGCTGGCATTTTGAACTATTTCATGAGCTTTGCTCCAATCACCTTTCTTGTCATACCACATTGCTTGCAGACTTTTTGGCAGTGTCTGAGGACATGGGCGCTGTTTTTCGATTAATCGCAAGAATTCCTCTGTATTCACGATCGCCACCCAACAAGAATCAAACTTCTATCTTTAAGATACTCCTCAGTTTAAGGTTAAGGGGAAGATGAGAGGGACAAGAGGACAAGAAAGAATTATTGAACAAGATTTCTTTGTTGTCTTTCTTGTCTCTTCCCAATGCCTTTTACATCTACTTGACTGGAATAATTTCAAACTCGAAAGTACTGATTAAACGGTCATCAATATAGACCTCTATTTCATGCTTACCAACCGGATCGCCAGGAGTGATCGTCCAAAAATTCTCAATCACACCCTCTGGAGCCGATTGTGTGCGCCGCGTCACAGATGTCATCCCATCTGCTGACATAGAGAAGTCTTCACCCTTATCTGTACCCCAAGTTTCTGGAGGTTTTGGTAAACGCAAGACTTCGCGCCATTTCACTTCACCTTGGTAGTCTTTGAGTTTAATCCGCCATCCGTAGGCGTTTCCTTGCTGAAGTGGCACTCTTTTTGTCTGGAAAATGGTAACGTTACCTTTAGAATCAACTCTCTTCAGCCCGAACTCGATGTTACTAACAGTAATCTGTTTTTTCTTCGTTGGCGCAGGAGATGCAGGAGATGATATAGCATTTTCTACCAAAACAGAAGTAGCGTTGATTGGCTCAGAACCTATGACCCCAGATATTAGCCAAGAAGAAGCTAGCACAGCAGTAGTAGCCCAAATTCTCATTAGTATAATTTTCCTGTCAGACTTTTGGTACTTATTCAAGTAATCTGACATGTTTTCCGGGCCAAGGTTACCGATGTTCCCTCTCCCCTAATCCGCGGCTTTGGACTCGGACTTGCGTAGGCTAGCAAAAACCGCAGGCATCGCTCCACAAATTGTATAAAGTTATGGGGGATGAATCACCGTAAAAAGTATACTTGGGTCTTGGCTCAACCTTTCAAATTCAGCTTCCCCTCAAACTTTGACCCATCTTGATGAGATAAAAGTTTTTCACTAGTGTGATAACTTCTTCGCCATTTTTCGAGATGGTCTATAGATATTGATTTAGATGTGACATTCACACCATTTCCTCGCCAAGCAACTTCTGGATCTGTTGTGAAAACCCCGCATTCTAATTGATCTAGCCTCATATTCCAATATTCACTAAATCGACCTTTTAAAGTAATAACTTGCTCAAATACTTTGTTTCTGTGTTTATTTCTTCTTTTTCTTTCTGTAGCTCCCGTTGCTTCTGTATCAATAAACTTAGTTTCAATTAAATACAGACTACCTTTAAAAGTCAGGTAGACAAAATCACACTTACCTAAATCTGTATAATCTGAAATTGGAGATTTTTCAAATAACAGCAATTCAGCACACGACGGAAACAAGTCTTTAATATTCAGAAATAAATAAGCTTGCAATAGAAGTTCCTTATCATAAGGAAACAAAATTACTCCTTCAAAAAATTTTTGAATGTCCTCGTGAGTTTGGGGTTGAATTTTTTTACAATATGAAACAAATTTCTGTAGCTCGTTTACGCTCATCAAGTTCTAACTCCTTCCCCCGGTCGCAGCCTTAAGGCTATTAGCATAAAAAGATACCATTACCTTGAGGAAATTATCATCCGCATAAGTAACTAAAAAAACGTTTAAAATCCTGAATACTTAAGGCGATTTACTGTTGACAGTTCAGCAGAACTAATTTTTAAACTGCTTTTCAGTATTAATGGACTTTTCACTTCTGGTATCAGCTACCAGTCAGCAATTTTATATGAGCAGGAAAACTGGCATTTTGCAAAGCTTGAACGGTTATTCTAGAATCTTGTACGCAAAATTGCCAACCCAAGCGAACAAGTTTACGAGAATTTTCAGTTTGTATAATTCCGATCACTGGCATTTTTGCCTTTTCTTTGTCTCCTGACTGTTCTTGCAAAATTGTTTTCAAGCGATGCAGTTCTTCGATATTACCTGCTTGCTGCGGATTTAACTCCACCATTACCATTTGTACTGTTTCCACTGGTTCTGCATCTTCAAGAATAAATTGAGTTTGCTCGTCGCGTCGATCTACTTTTCCCCAAATAATCAATCTGGTGTCAACTTGGAGTAGGGAACTAATGCGTTCATAGGTTTTGGGAAAGACTACAGCTTCTGATTGTGTAGTTAGGTCTTCTATTTGCAAAATTGCCATCTGGTCACCTTTTTTAGTAACCACTTTTTTGACATTATTCAACATGACAACTGCACAAAGCCTTGTTTCTTCCCTTTGCTCTGCCAGTTGCGAAAGGTTAATCGGGGTCAAAAGCGGTACTATTTGCCGTAAGGATTTCAGTGGATGATCTGATACATAAAAGCCTAATAATTCTTTCTCCATCTGCAACTTTTTCTGTGGGGGCAAATCCATTACAGGTTTAGATTTAGGAGCAGTTTCAAAGGCATTATTTGCTCTTTTATTCTGAGTAGAAGAAAATCCGTCGCCTAATAAATCCAAGAGATTTCCTTGACCACTAGCTCTGTCTTTAGCGCGAGATTGTGCCCAATCATACACTAATTCTAAGTCGTTAATTAACTGTTGGCGGTTGGGTTCAATTTTGTCAAAGGCTCCACAGTAAATCAGCGATTCCAGAGTCCGGCGGTTAACAGCACGTAAATCCACGCGATCGCAAAAATCAGCGAGTGATTTAAACTCTCCTGTCTCATTTCTCGCCTCCAAAATACAGGCGATCGCATTCTGTCCCACATTACGCACTGCCGAAAATCCAAACAGAATCTTTCCCGCTGTCGGCGTAAAATCAACACCAGAACGATTAATATCTGGCGGATCTATGGAAATACTCATATTTGTACAGTTAGTAATATATCTCTGTACTTTATCGGTATCTCCACTGTTAGCCGTTAACAGCGCCGCCATATATTCCAATGGGTAATTAGCTTTTAAATATGCTGTTTGATAAGTTACATAACCATAGGCAGTCGAATGGGATTTATTGAAGCAATTGGCAGCTATTAAGCCATTGTTGATCGCAAAATTATGGTCACGCTCAACCCCAATGTCATAGACATTTTGTTTACCTAAAGATTTACGTGTGGCTATTTTTATCATCCTACCCTACCCCCGAAAAAATTTTTGCAAAATTAATTAATTGATAAAATGATGAAAATTGTAGATATAGTAATACCTAATAATACAAAATTATATCACTAGAAAACACTGCTATCCTCCTACACAAAAGTGACGAAAGTATATCAAAAGCTTGGTAAACTATTAGATAGACAGTTAATAGCATTATAATTGCTGTTTTCAAAGCTGATTAAACATATTCCAATACATATTAATCCGTTTATTGAATAGCACTGAGTGCCAAGTTTATCGGCTTAGAGGAGAATCCCATAACTAAAGTTAGGGAATTTAATAAGCAACTTGGTTATTATATTCCACGACTAAAGTCACTTCTTCCAAACCAAATTACCGAGCAATTATTACTATGTGCAACCTTAAGACTCAGCACTGAGCACTCATTGCTTTAGACTGTTTCGGTCAGATGTCTGGAAAGTGGGGAAGAAAAGTTTTCCCTTTTACCCTGCCTCTGTGCCTCTTTCCAATGCCCAATGCGTCAGTTACTATCGTTGAAAAGCAACTCAGTATAAGAGGGTGTGAATAGGTGAAAGTGGCGTTGATCGTAATTTTAGCAGTGGTTGTGGGATTGTTTGTGGTAGCTGAGATTGGACTGCGATCGCTCTTTGGCTTCGGTAATCCCCTAATTTACATTGGTGATGAGCAGATTGGTTATTTATTGGCTCCTAACCAGCGTACCCGTCGTTTTGGTAATCGCATTGAAATTAATGAGTATTCTATGCGAGGTAGTCCGATCAAAAAGACGGTTGCACCTTCTGGGCTGCGAGTTTTACTGTTAGGGGATTCTATTGCTAATGGTGGCTGGTGGACAGATCAGACTAATACAATATCCACAATGTTGATGCATTCTCTGGCATCATCCACTAATAGTAATTATCAAGAAGTAGAAGTGCTGAATGCTTCAGCTAACTCTTGGGGGCCAAGGAACGAGTTAGCTTATTTACAAAAGTTTAGCAATTTCAACGCTCAAGCAGTAGTGTTATTAATTAATACCGATGATTTGTTTGCAACCCCTCCCACCTCTTTACCGGTAGGACGCGATCGCAACTATCCCGATAGTAAACCCCCCCTAGCATTGGTGGAAGTGTGGCAACGTTATATCGTCAAGCAAAAGCCAATTGCCGACATGAAAGCAGTGCAAAATGAAGCAGGCGATCGCGTGGGGTTTAATCTGGAGGCGATCGGTAAAATTCAAGCCCTAACTCGCCAAAGCAACAGCCAATTTCTACTAGTCATGACTCCCTTACTACGAGAAATTGGTGAACCAGGCCCCCGCGATTACGAAATTACAGCACGTCACCGTTTGAACGATTTTACCAGAGCAAAGCAAATCAACTATATAGACTTTTTACCGATATTCAATTCAACTACCAACCCACAAGGTATGTATCACGACCACATTCACCTCAACTTACAAGGTAATAAATTTGTCAGTGAAGTTATGGTGCGATCGCTTTTAGAAATATTGAGGGGGGTACCACTTCCTCAGAGCTACTAAATTCGTCAACTCTAACCCAAAATAAGGTTCTTAGTAAGCGATTTTTTGCTCAACTTCAAGGATCAGAGCCACTAAACTTTCTCTCATGGTGAGAAGACCACATTAACTTACTACGAACTTTCACAACCCCTCAAAAATAATGACCTGAACCACTAATTCTTAATTATTCTTAACTGAACAGTGTAGGTTTATGCCTCAAGCGATTGAACAATACTCAGTAGCTGCTCAGGCGTATATAGTTTAGTTATGTAGGCGTCAGCACCCTGCTTCTTTACCCACAAGCGGTGAATTGCCTGATTTTTACTACTACAAATTACAATAGTTACTTTTTCATGAACCAGATTTTTTTTGATGAAGCGATACAATTCAAATCCACTTATTCCTAACATCACTACATTAGTAACAATCGCATCCGACTTTTCTTATGATATTATTTCTAAATCTTCTTTCGCACTAGTCGCCTTAATGACTCACCAATTTAAATTCACTCAGACAATTTTAAATAACTAGAATGGTAACGATCCAGTTAATACTGAATCTCAAATATCCAACAAATATATTGGGTTTCGTGGAGCTATTTTCTATATTACGGAATTAAACAATATGTTGAAAGATGACTTTTAGTAAATCTCCTTGTGTAAAAGGTTTAGTTAAATAGCCTGAAGCTCTTACCATTTTAGCTTTAGCCCTATCTAAAAATCCTACTTTTTCTGACACCATAATCACAGGTGTATTTTTAAAATGTGAGTGTTTACGCAGCAAAGAGCAAAGTTCATACCCGTCTAAATTAGGCATCGAAATATCCAACAAAATTATGTCGGGTTTTGTGCAGACAATCTGCATTAAAGCTTTTAAAGAATCGGTGACTCCGACAACAGAAAAGGTTTGATCATCTAAATAACTTTTAATAGTATTCAATACCGTAGGACTGTCATCAATACAAAAGATTGTGTAGATTTTTTTGTTAACAGGCGGTTGGATGATTCGCTGACCCTTATCCCTATTTTCATTAGTATTATAGGCTGGTGGTTTATAGGTGTTTGTTCTAGACGATTTGGATGTAGTTTTGGTTTGAGCTTGCGGCTGATTTATTTGGAACAATTGTGAGGGGTGCGATTGGGAAGTTGGCGATGTCTGATGAGAGTCTTCTCTTTCAGAGACGCTAACGCGAACGCCAACGCTTCGAGGCGTTTGACATCGTTCAACTAGTAAGCGGAGATTTAAATGACAAAACTTTGGCATGTCATCCAGAAAGCTTTCAGGAATAAATTCATAACTCCCCTCTTCTAAGTTCAGAAATGACTCCAGAACTTCTAGCGCCAATTGCTCTATCAGTATCGCCGCTTGAGAGGGACTAATATATTTCTGATTGACTAACCAGCAAATAGCCAAATAATCTGGGTTCGGTATTGCTTGATTTTCAATACCAGTCTCAAATATCGCCCGCAACTGTTCGTGAATTCCGCGAGGGAGAGTCGAAATTTGCTGACTCAAGCGTTGCAAATTCCTGTAAAGTGGCTCAAACATTTTCTCTGAGTAGCAGGCATAAATTAGTTTACCCTCGTCCATATATATTGACCAAGAGCCTGACGTGCTAAACACTTGCAAACAACCAGTAACCGACTTACCAGTGATTTTTTTTAACAGAGATAAAGGCTGGAGCTTTTGGAAAAATCTGTATCTACTAATCGGAAGTGTCTTCATTGGGATGGCTCTGGAATAAAATTAACATTTGCAGGCAAAATTAGTGAATTACCTTTTCGGAATTCACCGCGACTTTGTTGGGAGCACTGTCAAATAAATATAGCGGTCACATTTAAGTTAGTACAGAGATTCCACACCCCCCAACTCCTAATTCACCAATCTCTGTTAAGCTATAAAGCACAAATTACAACTAAACCAATCCATATTATTGCCCAATAGCAAAATGGCCCGACTGGTTGCCAGGATATAGTATTTCAAAAATTAGATTGGTTTTCTGTATCTTTCGCTAATCTAGCCAATCTAACAGTAACTCAAGTGCAACACGCAGACCATTGGCTCTCGCCCATCAGTCACAAAAGCATCATTGATATCCGTATTTAGCAGCTTGAAATTGTAGATACTTTAGTTCTCTTGCAAAAGTTATTTTGCCTCTAATGCTAAAATCTGGAGCGACCAAAATCTACTGTAACGTAGACCTAAATAATTCTCCATCAAGGCTTTTAGCCATTCAGTTTGCGCTGACAAACTATGTTTTTGTAGGCGTAACGAAAGTCGCCGGGCACTTTTGCTAGAAGTTTATTCTTGAGGGGAACTTCTTCAATAGAAAAAGTATTATTAAAAACTAAGTATTCTAAAAGTTTTAGGTATACTTAGATTTGTGATTGTAGAGCAACTCTTAGTGTTGGGATTAGGCAAAATTATCACTTGCACAACAAGAATGGTAACCTCCGACCAAGGATGAGTTAGCTGGCTGGTAATTGCCGCCATGATGGTATGTGGTGAGATGCACAGGCAACCAAATCAGCAGAAGGGAGTCTCTTCATAAACACTGGACTGAAAACGGGTTCTAATATTGTGTAGGGCTAAAATAGTCCACCCGGCACAATTTGGAGTGACAAATTCAAGAACTTGCAGCGAAATTCTTGATTGGTAGTATATACCTGCAAAATAGCTCTTTTCAGCTAGATGGTAGATAACAAGTAAGTAACCACTAAAATTCAGATTACTATAATTTTCAAAAAAAGTTAGCAAAAATATATAAACTTCATGATAAATCAGTAAAGGAAACATGAAAACTAATTAATATTATCTTTCAGTATTTATTTGATCGAATATCCGGAAAGGCTGAAAATGTACCGTAAAAGATAATTGTGTCTGTTGATTGAATTACACTTATAAATGAGTGAATCATTTTATGGGAGCAATTTGCTCGAAAAATCTTAAATTTTTAAAGTTACAAATAATACAAAATTGTCCCCAATCGCATTCATTAACGCATTAAGTTATATTTAGCAAAAAGACGCAAAAAAATTATTTGCGTCTTTGGCGTGAGATTTAGAAGTGGACATTCTCACCGTTATACCTCGCCATTTACTTAAACTTGCTCCCGCCAGCACCAGCTTAAAAGTGTACCGCCAGCTACCAGCTTAACTACTTCCAATACCCAATAACTACCGTGTAGTAAGTTCATTGTCGATGGAATAGCAGTAGCAGCTTCAAATAGGTTGAGTTGAACACCTATCGCGCACATCTGCGGGGTTAAAAAATAGGTGTCAAGCATAGCTATAGTTAGCAGCAACACAGATAAAACAATGCTGCCAATACGCCAATGATATCGGGTTTTGCTCAAAGCTAATGCCCCAGTCAGGACTACAGCAGCAGATAATAATTCCATCCGATTGAAGTTCCAAAAAATCGTATAGCCTGCTGTCGTGAAACCAGCTTGGCTCATCATGCCAGAAAGATAAAGACTAGGCATAATTACCCAGTCTAAAACTAGACTAGCACTGAGCCAAAACCCCAAAGTCAATATGATAGCGGTTTGCCAAATTGGTCGTTTGAATTCAAGGCTAGAAATAGCAGTCATAAAATAATTGCGTGTGTTGTATATTTCTTAGTTTGTAACTTCACTAGCAGTTTGACAACAAATATCAACTAACCTTTACAAAGCGATTCCCTCTTCAATTCTTAATTCAATCTCAATAATTTTTAAATTTAGTTGAGAAATATGAAGATATTTTAAGAAGTAATTTAAATAGATTTTGCCTGTTAGAAATACTCATTTTTTATATCGCAAGTCACTGGACAAACAATATCGGGTGTTAAAGCTGACACTTAAGTAATTGCGATAATCACACCAAATAGACCTTTCTTAAGTAAATCAGAAGATTTGAGTGAATACCAATTACTAGTAAAAGATAATATGGAGTGGCGCTCAGTTGAGTAGCAGTAACAACTGAAATCTGATCCTACAACCCCGTTCAAAAGGCAGGTAAAATTTAACTTATCCCACGGCTTGAAGCCTTGGGATTTTGAGTCATTAGTCATTGGCATTAATGACTAAATCGGTGGGCGGCTATCCCGGACACCTCTTGAAAGTATGGGATTCCCAACGATTTTTGTTGAATTCCCCTCATGATGCCATGTGCAGAGATAGACTCTTTGATACAGATAAACATGACTTTCGAGCACTCCGGCAACAGTCTCAATCAATGCAGATATTCTTTTGATATGTCTAGAGAGCTATTTCAACCCTGGATAACGGAACTTAAATGTGGTTCAGCTTATCTAGATTGTTATGCAGACTGAGATGGCAAAGTTCATTAAAACTTCAATAAGATCAAAACACAAAGAACTTGAATATTTTTTGATTATATGAAATAATCTTAACTTGTTGAATTAATTTCATTAACCTTAGCTTAATTTTAGACCCTTACAAATCAAGGATTTCACATTTGACAAGCTAATCAAGCGAGCGTTTAAGTAAAAAAAATACTCTTAGCTGCCTAAAGATTACTGAAGTATATTTGGTGAATATCTGGGCTGATGGGTAAACTTATTCCTATCAGTCAAGCACCGCATATGTCCATAAAAAGTAATCTTACGCAGGCAGGAAAATCATACTTTCACAGCAGATATTCAAGTTTAAAACAAGAATACTTAAATATCTGAAAATATCTGCGGTAAGTGGGCTAGATAATCAAGGTGGAAACTCATGACAAACTTAGTTTTTCAAAAATCAAACTATTTTCATCAATTGAAAGTTTTTTTATTAACATTTTTGGCAACAATTATTCCATTTTCTATACTGGTAATAGCTTTCAAATTAAAAACTAAACTACCTGCCGACTATTTGACGAGAGATCCATCTGCCATAATGAGTGTGCCTTTTTACTTGGGGTTTTTCTCCAATATTGGTATATTGTTTTGGTGTTCTTGTGCAAGCATATGTCTCTTTAGTTATGCACTACTCAGAAAAGATATCAGAGCTAAAGAATATTCCTCATTCTTCTTGTTTTCTGGACTCTTGACATCTTTGTTACTATTAGATGACTTTTTCTTAATTCATGAAAGTGTATTTCCTGATTATTTACATATTAATGAAAGTATCGTTTACGCAAGTTATGTTGCACTTGGGTTACTGTTTTTTATAAAGTTTAAAACTATTCTGAAGAAAACTGAATTGATGATTTTGTTATTTTCTCTAGTATTTTTTGGATTATCAATTATTTGCGATAAGATATTTCCTAGTATATCTATTGCCGTAGAAGATACGTTGAAACTAGTAGGAATTACTACTTGGTTTACATATTTCACAAGGATATGCCTAAAACGGGTAAACAAGCTTCTAAGTTTGTCAGTTTTGGAGAAACAGTCTTTGTCACGCTGAATATTAGACATTTAAAGAAGCAAAATGTCCAGATTAATTTCTTGAAAATTCATAATTATGTAACATAAAAAGGATTTCAACCCACCTCAAACAAGACTGCTTGTTAGTTGTGGGAGAATCAAACCCTTTTTAATTAATAATTAATAATTAGCTTGAATTTAATTCCTGGATGTTTATTTTTCTTGAAATGTCCATACTCCTTCATCCCAATCTGAATCTGTTGGGGGTGATTGTAACCAATGCTGACAACGTAGGAGATGCAACATAGCAGCTTTGTCTTGGTTGTCTGCTGCCAAAACTTTGGCAAACTCAGCTCTAGCAAAGGAAAACTGACGATTTAGGTAATACTCGCGCCCTTTGTGATAGTGCTCAATCACTTGCAATTTTTCGCTTTCAATAGGATTGGAACGCAAACCCAGTAATTCATATATCGCTACTGGCTCATTTCTGCCTTTGACACGAATGTAATCTAGCTCCCTAGCCCAAATATGATCTTGGCATGGTTTAAAAGTGTTATGGCTAATAATAATATCGCAACCATACTGTTTACTGACACTTTCTAATCGAGAGCCAAGATTAACACCATCGCCAATAGCAGTAAATTCCATCCGTTTACTAGAGCCAATATTCCCACTAATCACGGTATCGGAGTTAATGCCAATGCCAATCTTGATTCTGGGCTTATCATCTGCGTAGCGACGTTGATTAAATTCGTGCAGACGAACGCGCATTTCTAAAGATGTTTGCACTGCCATCCAAGCGTGTTCTTCCAAAGGTAGGGGAGAACCAAACACAGCCATGATGGCATCGCCGATATATTTGTCAAGGGTGCCTTTATGTTTAAAGACTGCCTCCACCATTGATTCAAAATATTCATTGAGCATACTTACCACTTCTTCTGCTTCCAAGTTTTCTGTCAAAGTGGTGTAGCCGCGAATATCGGAAAATAAAATCGAAACTTCTTTGCGATCGCCTCCTAGTTTAGCATCATCCAATTTCAGCAATTCTTCGGCTAATTCCTGGGTCATGTAACGGTACATCGTACTCTTGAGCCGCTTTTCATCACTGATATCTTCCATCACCACCAGCGCCCCACGGACTTGCTCTTGGTCACTAGCATCAGCAATTGTGTTAATGGATAAATTAATACTGTGCTGTTCTGTACCAGTAGTTAGGAGCGTGCGATCTGGGTAATATTGCTGGCGGCCTTTTAAGTCGGCTGCATGTAAAGCATCCTGATACCACTTACTAAAGTCGCCTTCTTTGATGCCGATCGCATCAGTAACTAATTTACCTTCTAAACGTTCTTCTGGCTCCAGTCCTAGCAAACGCTTGGCACTTTCATTAGCGGCGATAATTAACCCGGCTTTATCAGTAGAAACCACTCCATTGGAAAGACTACGCAGAATGTCCCGTTGCATTTGTTCTTGTTGCTTGACTGTGGCAAACAACTGGGCATTTTGCAGTGCTACTCCCGCTTGAATATTAAAAGCTTCCATGAACTCTTCATCGTTGCGGTCAAAGCTAGCTTGGAAGCAGTCGGGAGCTTTGGGCCAATCAGCTGGATTATAAGGTGGAAAATCCCCGGATTTCTTTTTATTTACGAGTTGGGTAACGCCAATCAGTTGTTGATCGGCGTTAAACACTGGCATACAAAGCAAGCTACAGGTGCGATACCCATTTTGCTGGTCTAATCGTTGGGCTGTCTCTGAGTCAGGATCGTAGTATAAATCAAAGGCAATATTCAGTTTCTTACCAGAAACCGCCACTAGACCAGCAAAACCTTTACCTACGGGGACTCGCAACTCCTTGGTTGAACCATCATCCTGGGTGATTTTCGTCCATAATTCATGGCGATCGCGGTCTATTAACCATAGTGTACTGCGATCGGCATTCATCAGTTCCTTGGCTTCATCCATCACCCGCTTGAGGGTGTCTTCTAAGTCGAGACTGCTTTGAGAGAGGGACTTGATCGCCTTCATCAGCGCCGCCACTGCTCTTTGTTTTTGGGTGGCTACATAAAAAGAGCGCGAGGATTCTAAAATTAGGCGAATCGAAGGGGCAAATTCTTGAAATAATTGTTCGTCAGCACAGATAAAACCTTTGGTATCAATGCGCTCTGCAAGTGAAGCATCGGGATTATTCCCAGATTTTAATTTATTCAGTAATTGTACTACTGCAACTAATTGCCCATGTTCATTTAACAACGGCAAAGCCAGCATAGTGTAGGTGCGATAGCCAGTTCTTTTTTCTTGTTCTTGGGCAAAATGCGATCGCGGGTCACTATAAAAATCAAAGGGAATATTAATAACTTGCTTGAAGGTAGCAACTTCCCCAGCAATGCCTTTATCGGCGGGGATGCGAATTTCTAAAGAGCGATCGCCCTCACCCTCAGCCAGAATTGACCAGAGTTCTTGTTTTTCTTCATCCAATAAAAATATTGTCGTCCGGTCTGCTCCCAGTAATTCCCCGGTTTTTAAGGTAATCGAATGCAACATTTCTTGCAGAAGAGTTTCAAACCCCTGAGAATCCAGCATTGATAGGGTTTGATGGACAATCTGTAATTTTTGCTCGACATCCTTAACGACCTGTTTAAAAGTATCTTGAGTCAGGGGAGCAAGAAACGTAGAAAAAGTTCCTTGTCTTGTGGCAAGAGCACCCACAGGAGCAGAATTTGCTTGTAATTCGCGGTTTTCTTGGTTGTGAACACCAATAATCAAATCGGCGGTCTCCCCACAACTTCCTTGATACACTGACATAACCGGTATTTTATATAGCAGGATGAGATTTTAGATTTAACAATGAAATTAAATTTATGTAAGTGGTGCTAAAAGCAACATATTTATCCATAGTTTAATCGCTTGTTTAGCTAGCGTCATCCTGTGCAGGAAGGTGGAAGTCAATTACCTATGCCCAAAGTGCAAATACAGTCATACTCAGAACGCTCGCGGACTCGCTACCGCTTTAAGCTCATCCCACCCTTAAAAGGAGATGTCACGTTGGCTGATGACTGATGACGGTTGACAGTTATCAGTCAACAGTAGTTATCGGCGGCAGGGCGGCTATCCCGGACACTTGTGTTGAGCGCAGTCGAAACACCCCAAAAAGCAAGTGGGCTTACCGCCGCCTTGGTAATAAGTCTAATAACGCGATCGCCTTTATCAATTCCTCTGGATCTACAGGCTTGGAAATATGCTGTTGAAATCCGACAGCGATCGCTTGCTGATAATCCATCTCGCCAGCATAGGCAGTTAAGGCGATCGCTGGAATTGTCCCGCCTTGCTCTGGTTCCAAACTCCTCACCTGTCGCATCAGCATGTAACCATCCATTTCTGGCATCCCGATATCGCTGATGATCAAACTTGGCTGGGATTGACTCAGTGCAGTTAAAGCTTCGATGGCTGAGGCTACGGCGGTTACAGTTGCGCCATATTGCTCCAACATGAAAGGCAAAAACTCTCGCATATCTGCGTCATCATCCACCACGAGAATCTCTAAGCCAGACAAGGGTGAAGGCTGATCTTCCACAAATGAGGAATTATCTTTTGCATCTTTGATTTTTTTACTTTCATCCTGTAAGCATGGAAGTTTGACAGTGAAAGTTGCTCCTTGATCTTCGCCCAGGCTTTCTGCTTGAACAGCCCCCCCGTGAAGTTCTACAAGATGCCGGACGATCGCTAATCCTAACCCTAAACCGCCAAATTTTCGAGTTGTGGCACCATCTGCTTGACGGAAATAATCAAAGACATAAGGTAAGAATTCAGGTGCAATCCCTTTTCCTGTATCAGTTACACGAATTTGTACCTGTGAGCCAACTTGCTCTAATTTGATTTTTACCAGTCCTCCGGTAGGAGTAAATTTAATGGCATTGGAAAGGATATTCCAAAAGACTTGTTGCAATCGATTGGTATCACCTAGAACTTGCCCGACACCAGATTCAAGAATTGTCTGAATCTGGATAGACTTAGCCTCCGCCGATAAACGCACTGTCTCCATTGCAGATCGAATAGTTAATGCTAAATCAACAGAGCCAAAGTTGAGGTTAAGTTTACCCTGAAGGATGCGGGAGACATCAAGCAAATCTTCAATCAATTGGGTTTGTAACTTGGCGTTGCGCTCAATGGTTTCGAGGGCGCGATCGCTTGTTGCTTGATCAAGCTTGCGGGTTCGCATCAGTTTTGTCCAACCCAGAATTGGGTTAAGCGGTGTTCTCAGTTCATGGGACAGCACGGCTAGAAATTCATCTTTGATGCGGTTTGCTGATTCAGCAGCGCTTCGTGCCCTTCGTTCGGCTTCGTAGAGATGGGCACGAGCGATCGCTTGGGCGCATTGTTGAGCAAGAGCCAAGATAAACCCTTGATCTTCCTCACTCAATTGTTGAGGCTGGGCAAATCCCAAAGTTATACCTCCAACTGCCCAACCTTCTACCATCAACGGAATAGAAATCCAGGCATTAAAATCATATTGGGCGTAAATTTCTGCTAAATGCGGGTAACGAGCTACGCGATTTTCTGTTGGTTCAGCCCAAACAGGTTGCCCAGTCCGCACAGCTTCTGCTAAAGGAGAGGGTGAATTGATGGCAAAATTACGCCAAGTATCGACCAAATCTTGGTTATAGCCAACCGCACGCACAATTTCCAGTTCAGTTTTACTTTCATTCACTAAGGCAACGAGGGCAGAATTGGCCCCTAAGGCAGCCATGCTCTGTTCTACAATCACTTCAGATACTTGGGCTGGTGTCAGTGATTCTGAAAGGGCAGCAGTGATGGATTGGAGACGGGCAATGCGCTCTAATGCCTGTTCTGCTGTTCTTTGTGCTTGCTGCGCTTCTTGGTAAAGGCGGGCATTATCGATGGCGATCGCAGCTCGATGGGCAACATCTTCCGCTAATGACAAGTCAGCCGTGCTGTAACGACGTTCTGATTCAGCAGTAATAAACGAAATGGCACCAAAAATCCGTTCGCGTGCCATTAAGGGCAAAATCATACAGGATTTTAAACCAAGTTCACGCACAATCCTTAGATGTTCTGCATGAGGGATGCTTTCTACTAAAGCTGCATCTGGAATTTCAGTTACCATTTCAGCAATTCCTGTACGCAGCACTTTAGGTACACCTTGAGGTTCATCCAACTTTCTAGGATAACGCTGATGAAGTTCCCAACCGAGTTTAACTTTCTCTGGATCTCGGTGGGCAACTGCTACCCGATTAATTGATTGGTTATGTTGCAGCAGATCAACGCTGCACCAATCGGCGAAGTAAGGCACAACTAGGTTAGCCACAGTTGCTAGCGTGCTTTCGTAATCTAGAGAAGAGGCTAGTGTTGCGCTGACTTGAGCTAAAAACGCTGCTCGTTGCTGATCGGCTTCTGCTTCTAGACGGGCGGTTTGCTCTTGAATCAGTTGGATACGTTCGACTTCAGATTGTTTGCGATCTGTAATATCAAGCACAACACCACTCATGTGTGTAGCTTTACCTGCTTCGTTAAAAAAGGCTTTTCCTCGACAAGCTGCATAGTGGATACTGCCGTCATCTAGAATAATTCGATATTCTAAGTCATGCTCCACGCCTTCGTTAATCGCTCGACTCAACGATTGAGCCAGCAATCCTCGATCATCTGGATGCAGACGAGCTAAAATTGCTTCGGATGTGCCAGCAAAAGCTTCAGGTGTTAACCCAAATAGTTGATAAATTTGCTCATCCCAGTCAAAGCGATCGTTGGCAATATCCCAACTCCAAACACCAATTTGAGCAGATTTTAACGCCAGATTGAGTTGTGCTTGGCTGTCTTCTAGACCTTGATAAAGACGAGCATTTTCTAGAGAAATGGCAATTTGAACTGTCAAAATTTCCAGTACAGAAAGTTTTTCTTGTGTAAAGGCGCTGGAGATAAGATTGTTTTCTAAATATAAAATACCCAGTAATTTCGATTGACGGGCGATCGGCAAACAAAGTACAGATTTAGGTTGCTTTTGAATTACATACTCGTCTTTTGAAAACAGATTTTGCTCAGTGGCATTTTGCAAAATCACTGTTTCTTGAGTTCGCTGAACATAATTCAGGATTGATTGAGGAATAACTTGTGAAATTTCGCCCTCTAATACAGGTCGAGAAACATTGAGCTTTTCTGCTTGGGGATTAACCTTAGCTTCTACTTCGATCACCAGATTTTGCTCGTGTTCAAGCAACAAATAACCGATTTCTGCTCCTGCTTGCTCGATGACAATTTGCATTAATGTCTTCAACAACCGCGAAAGAACAATTTCACTAGATATGGTTTGAGAGGCTTTAACTACTGATAAAAAGTCTAAATGCTCACCTGTAGTGATAAACGTTCCGTTAGAGACAAGTTGTTGTTGTGGAAATAGCTGAGGATAGGATTCTTCGAGGTGCTTGACTTTAGCAGATGCCTCCCAGCGTATATAGGCGTTTTTAGCTTCTTGCAAGTAGGTTTTGGCAATTAATTCAAACTTCCGCTCTGAATAAAACTTAGCGCCTAGCTCATTAGCCAAAGCTTCATATTGTACAAATCCCTGATCACGGGCTGAAGCGATCGATTGCTCATACAAGCGCATTGCATCCAAGTCCCTACCTTGAATTCGAGCTATTTCAGCAGCTACTAATTGAGATTTGTGTAAAAAGTTAGCATGACAGTGACTTGCCCAGTATTGCAATTGCTGCTGATGGGATTCTAGGGTTTGCAAAAACTGTTCTTGTTCTTGACAAGAGACTGTCGAATAAAGAGTTGTTAGAGTCAGTGAGTAATATAAAATATAATCTGTTTCAATTGGTAGTGCTAATGTTTTAACTGGAAATATTGATAATTTTAAGGCATATTTTAGTGCCTCTGTATATTGTCCGTAGGTAAAAAAGATAATTAATTTGATAATATTATAAAAAATAATTCCACTGACAAAGCCTGCATCGGTAATTACAGATAATGCGCGTGATTCATCAAATTCATCATTATTTAGAGTCAGGTTTTGGTGAGTGAGTCCGCGCAGATTCATCAGTAGCATCTGCTGTAGTCTGATTGTCTGATAAACAGCCTCATGTTTAGACTGGCGGGCAAAGGCAGTATATTTTTCTAGAGATTTGTATGTCTCTGCAAGTGGAGAACCTAACTGGATAATTTGCCATGAGCCTTGATAGCCGTTGTAATTCGCCATCGTGACATCACCTACTTCTACACAGCCGATAAATCCCTGCTCTAAAAAGGGAATATCAGTAGCAATATGGTTACGCCAAACGTTGATATGACTTCCATGAATATGCAGAACAACTCCTCTAAGTTTCAAGTCATGCAACTTTTCATTCAATTGAATTGTCATCTCAGAAAATGCGTAGCCTGTGGGAATATCATGGAAGATGGAAACTAACAACATAGCGTACATGCTGTAAGCAAAACAGGAATCTTCCGTATTACCAAACTTGAGTGAATAGTTAACTGCTTTAAGTACGACTAAGGGAAAGAGATGAGGTCTACCGAGATAAGTAGGTGGGCCTAAAGTAGTCAACAGACTAATAACTGTTTTAATATTGGGGTCTTGGATTATTAAAGCATTAATTAAATCGGATATTTGTCTATTACCTAGGTTGGTTAATACCTGGTTTTTTTCAATTGCGATCGCAGCTTGCACTTGCTCATGTGTATCAGGGAATATCACCCCAAAAAGTTTTAAAGCTTCTAATCCCAGTGTCAGCGCTTCTTCATATCTACCTGCAACTTGGTAGAGTCTGATTTGCAGCATATAAATATTAGATTTATCCACATGAGAAGCAGCTTTATTAAATAGTATTTCAAATGTTTTTTCTGCTTGTTCTAAATTTCCTGTTAAAAATTCACACTCAGCTAGTTCTCTGAATAAAGTAAATGTTTGTTCATATTGTTCAATCCAGTTATTCTCAGTTAAAAGATTCATAGCTACGCTCAAAAATCTTTTAGCAGGAGTATAGGCTGTAGATGCTTTTGCCTTCTTACCAGCGATTAAATTCAATCGTAGCAATTCATCTTTTTCTGTCTTTTCAACAATTAGCTCTACAGCGAGATTAAGTTGATTGACTAAATCAAAAATTTGCTCGTTAACTTGTTCATGACTAGCATTCTTTAGCAAAAGCTGCCCAATCTTCAGGTGAACAGCCGACTTTGATTCATCGGCAATTAATGCATAAGCAGCTTGTTGAACTCTGTCATGGTAAAAACGATAGCTTTTCTGATTAGTTTCATCTGACTCAATAGAGATAATTAATCCTCTTAAAATTGCATCAACAAGTGCATTTGCCGTTTCTTCAATAGATTGTTCACCAACAATTGCTAAAACTTCTAAATCAAAGCGATTACCAATACAGGAGGATAACTTCAGCACCTGTTGAGTTGCTAATGGCAGTTTTTGCATCTGCACAATCATCAAACTGACAATATTATCTGTAATACCTTGGGCTTCAATCTGAGCTAGATCCCATTGCCAAACACGATGTTGGCGATCAAAATTCAGCAGATTCTCTTGATGCAGTGTTTTCAGAAACTCATTGACAAAAAAAGGATTACCGTCAGTTTTTTGGATAATCAATTGAGCAAGAGGTTCTACTTGTTCTACTGAACTATGCAAGGTATCAGCAATCAACTGATTTACATAAACAATATTCAAGGGAGTAAGAAGAATATCGGTTGTTCTTGCTCCATATAGGCAAACCTTCTCCATCATCAAACTAAAGGGATGCACAACATCTACTTCATTATCTCGATAGGCCAAAATAAAGCAGAGATATTGGATACTAGACCCAGTAATGACAGTTTGAATTAAATTCAAAGTAGCACTATCTGCCCACTGCATATCATCTAAAAATACAGTGAGTGGATGCTCTTTTTGAGCAAAGATACTGATAAAATTCTCAAACACCAAATTGAATCTATTTTGAGATTCAGCAGGCCCCAGCTCTGGTATAGGAGGTTGTTCTCCAACGATTAATTCAACTTCTGGAATTACATCTGTGATTAATCTACCATTATTCCCTAATGCTGTTTGTATTCGCTTTTTCCAAGAGGTAAGTTGATCTTCAGGCTGCGTTAAAATTTGTCTAACAAGTGTTTTAAAAGCTTGAACAATAGTGGAATAAGGAATATCTCGTTTGTACTGATCAAACTTACCAGAGATAAAAACGCCGCGTTCTCTTATAATAGGCTTGTGAATCTCCTTCACTAGAGAAGATTTACCAACACCAGCATAGCCAGAGACGAACACAAGTTCTGGTTTACCTTGGTGAACAACTCGCTCAAATGCTTGTAAAAGCTTTGCAATCTCTTGTTCTCGTCCATACAGTTTTTGGGGAATTTGAAAGCGCTCTGAGATATCTTGCTCACCCAAAACAAAGGATTGGATTTCTCCGGTTGTCTCCAATTGCTTTAAGCACCGTTCCAGATCAAATTGCAAACCTAAAGCGCTCTGATACCTCTGTTCTGCAACCTTTGACAGCAATTTTATGATGATGTCACAAAGCATTTGAGGAATATCAGAGTTTAGCTTTTTCGGGGATGGCGGAGATTTGGCGATATGGCAATGTACCCACTCTAAGGGGTCTTTGCCTTGAAATGGTAGCTGACCTGTGAGCATCTCATAAAAGGTGACTCCCAGCGAATACAAATCGCTGCGATGGTCAATTCCTCGATTCATCCGCCCGCTTTGCTCAGGTGATAAATAAGGTAAACTGCCTTCAATGCGACTGGAACTGCTAACTATTTGTTGCTCATATGGAATGAAGGCAGCAATTCCAAAATCGGCGATTTTGACCTGACTGGTTTCGAGGTTAACTAAGATATTTTGCGGCTTAATATCCTTGTGAACAATATGATGAGTGTGAATTTGTGCAAGTTTGCTGGTGATTTCAATAGCAATTTTTAGGAACGAAACAGGTTCTTGAAATTGGTCTAGCAGCTGGTCGAGCGATCGCGCCTCAAAATCCTCCATAATTAAATAAGGAATTCCCTGGTACATCTCTAAGGCGTAGGCTTTGACTGCGGCTGTGGTATTTAACCTTTGAGCGATCGCATACTCATGTTTGAGTTGTTCAATATTATTGGGTGTACACTCTTCTGGACGTAGGCTTTTGATAATTACCGGACACTGACCTTTAACTTTGATTCCACGGTATATGACTGCTTTTACCCCTGCTTTTAACAAAGTGACAATTTTAAATCCGGGTAATGCAATCATCATGCCAAATACTCCAGCAGTGTTTCTTTAGGGATAATCCGAGATCAATTGTATTTTAGATACATTTCCTTGGGCAGATGAAATTTAGATGATATCAGTTTCGAATAATCACTTCTGCTGACTCACAAACCAAAAATAAGCTAAAATTCAAGCAGAGTAAGCATTTCCCGCTCAAAAACTCCCATGCTTGATAACCTGCAAACCCAAATTTACCAACTAGAACAATTTGCCAACAGCCTAGTTTCTAACCAACTGACACACCTTAGCATAGTGAGTGTTGGTATCATCTTTGCCGCTGGCTTGCTCACCAGTCTTACACCCTGTATGCTTTCTATGCTGCCAATTACCATTGGTTACATCGGCGGTTATGAAGCCAAAAGCCGCCTACAAGCAGCTGCCCAATCAACCTGGTTTGCTTTAGGATTAGCTACTACATTGGCAGGGTTAGGGATAATAGCAGGTTTAGTGGGAAAAGTCTATGGTCAAGTGGGAATTGGTTTGCCGATTATCGTCAGCATTATCGCCATTCTCATGGGGCTGAACTTATTAGAAGCACTGCCTCTGCAATTTCCATCCTTGGGCGAAACGAATTGGATTTCGCAAGATTTACCAGCAGGATTGCGTTCCTATTTGCTGGGGCTGACTTTTGGCTTAGTGGCATCCCCTTGTAGCACTCCTGTTTTAGCGAGTTTGTTGGGTTGGATTGCTAATACACAAGACTTAATTTTAGGCGCTGTTTTGCTACTTTCTTACACAGCCGGTTATGTAGCACCGTTGATTTTGGCGGGTACTTTCACAGCTTCAATTAAAAAGTTACTAGAATTGCGTCGCTGGTCTGGTTGGATTAACCCAGTTAGTGGGGCACTATTGGTAGGATTCGGTGTATTTTCCTTGATTTCTCGGATTCCCCTCGGCAGTTTTTAATATCAATACCTTTGTTAGCTTTTACACATAATGACTTTAGAAGATTCAGCGTCCAAAGAATTAAAATGGTGGGCACTACCTGGGAAGTTCTTACGCCAAGAGCTTTTGCCTATACTGACCAACTTACGACTAGCGATCGCACTATTGCTATTGATTGCAATCTTTAGCTCTACTGGTACTGTAATCGAACAAGGTCAATCACCCGCATTTTACCAAGCCAATTATCCAGAACATCCAGCTTTATTTGGTTTCCTAACTTGGAAGGTAATTCAGGTAGTTGGGTTAGACCACGTATATCGTACTTGGTGGTTTCTGGCATTACTCATTTTATTTGGCACTAGCTTAACTGCTTGTTCTTTTACCCGTCAGTTGCCAGCCTTAAAAGCTGCCCAGCGCTGGAAATATTACGAAGAACCACGGCAATTTCAAAAGTTAGCTTTGAGTGCAGAACTAGATACTGGTTCTCTAGATTCGTTAAACCAAATATTACAGAAACACCGCTATAAAATTTTTCAAGATCAAGAAAAAGAAAATCTCCTCTATGCCCGGAAGGGAATAGTTGGACGCATCGGCCCAATTATCGTTCATATTGGCATCGTCGCTATTCTGCTAGGGGGAATTTGGGGGGCGATGACTGGGTTTCTGGCTCAGGAAATGGTTGCAAGTGGCGATACATTTAAAGTGACAAATATTGTCGATGCTGGCCCTTTAGCAGCAGCCCAAGTCCCGAAAGATTGGTCTGTGCGTGTCAATCGTTTTTGGATTGACTACACTCCATCTGGCGGTATTGATCAATTTTATTCGGATATGTCTGTCTTAGATAATCAGGGAAAGGAAGTTGACCATAAGAAAATTTTTGTCAACGAGCCTCTGCGCTATCATGGCGTAACTTTCTATCAAACTGATTGGGGAATTGCAGGTGTTCGCGTTCAATTTAACAACAGCCCCATTTTTCAGCTACCGATGGCGCAATTGAACACCAACGGGAACGGGCGCATTTGGGGAACCTGGGTTCCGACCAAACCGGATTTGAGTGAGGGTGTCTCCCTGTTAGCCAAAGACTTGCAAGGGATGGTGTTAATTTATGATCCCACAGGCAAACTCGTTGATACTGTCCGCGCAGGGATGTCTACCCAAGTCAATGGTGTAAAGCTAAAAATTCTGGATGTTATTGGTAGCACTGGTTTACAAATTAAAGCCGATCCAGGTATACCAATTGTTTACTCAGGGTTTGGCTTGCTAATGCTGGGTGTGGTGATGAGTTACTTCTCCCATTCGCAAATATGGGCATTGCAAAAAGGCGATCGCTTGTATATAGGTGGCAAAACTAATCGCGCCCAAGTTGCTTTTGAACAAGAGGTTTTAGATATTTTAGATCGGCTGAGTTCACAGCCAAAAGGTGAGGAGAAAGAGGCAGCGATTGAAGTTTAAACGCATAGGTAGGCAAAGTAATCCTCTGCGTTTAAAATGTCTCCTACTTTTGGTGACGTACTTCAACAACGGTATGTACATTACCGCGAGGCGTGAAATCTGCTTTCACCGTGACTTCTAACGGATCACAAGCAGCCACAAAATCATCCAAAATTTGATTGGCAGATTCTTCGTGGGAAATGTAGCGATCGCGGTAACTGTTAATGTAAAGCTTAAGTGCCTTCAATTCCACTACCCGTTCATCAGGCACATAGGTAACGTAAATTGTCGCAAAGTCAGGATAACCAGAAAACGGACATTTACAAGTAAATTCCGGCAAAGTAATGTTAATGTCATATCGCCTTCCCACACGCGGATTTGGAAAGGTAATTAGTTTACCCTCCGCAATATCGCGTTCGCCATATTTCATTTCTTGGCTTGTCTGAGATAGATTTTCAGATATTTTGTCAGTTGTCATTTGTTATTTGTCATTAGTTATTTTATTTATTTTTACGTCCTTTTAGTAATTTTGTAGCTTCTTAACTCCTAACTCCCTAGAGACGCGATTAATCGCGTCTCTACGCACTCAATACTCTTCCTTTTCCCAGTCTGGACAATTCTCATCTTCACAACCGTGGGGATGCATGGCACAAACTAACAAATTACCACTATAAACTTGACCGTGGTAGTGAGTACAACCGATACAGGCAGGATTTTTTTCGGCTGTGGGTTCAACTGAATAAGGAAAACCAGAATCTACATCTGCTACAATGTCTTCCAGTTCCCAGTAAGCTTCCAACATTGGTTCAGCTAAATCCTGTAAATACTGATCAACTTCAGTGACAATATTAGGAACTTGCTCGGTAATTTCTTCTGTTAGCTCAAAAAAAGCGTCTACCATTTCACTCATTCCCAGGAAGAAACGCTCTACTTCATCAGCCACTGTTTCAACGATTTCCACTAAATCTTTTTGCCACTGTTCCATAAACTTGACACCTTTGCAGGCTATAAACAGGACGCTTTGTGTTATCTGGCTCGAAGCACTAAAATACACACTAGGCAATGTATCTTATCAAGTTTCTATCTGAAGTGCCATGTCAAAGTGCCACTTATTACTGATATTTCGATCAAAGAATGCTTTTTATTGATCGCGCTGCAATCGTTTTAACTCATCTTGCAGGTTTAGCACTTCTTGGCGTAATTTATCCACGTTCTCATCAGCTGATCCCTCTTTCACCGTTGGTTCTTCATCTTCCTCTAAAATTTCAATGCGGCGAGGTTCAGAATGGGGTGTTTTCTCAGAGGTTTCACCAGATGCTTGGGGCTGTTGGGCTTGCTTCATCATATCTTCAACGAAGCGGCGGGCTTCTTCAGTGTTCATTTCACCCTTTGCCACCATTTCATCTGCCAGTTTTTGGACTTGCGATCGCACTTCCGCTAATTTTCCCCCTGCTTTCTCACCCGCGTAAGAAGCTAATCCAACACCGAGGTAAAAAGCTTTTTGAACAATATCTCCAAAACCAGGCATTGTTGCTGAACGCTCCTAAAAATAGGGCGACCCGGAGACTACGCCTACCACAAGCCTCCCGTGTTGCTGCTACCTTCCGGTTCTGACAAGATTTGGGTGTTGCAGTCGCATAGATCCAGGTCTTCTAAAAGCATAGCATTAAAATTCAGTAAGTGTGTGTTATTCCATAACAATTCGCCATTCATAAAGCTGATAGTTGACGCAGCCGTTTTGCACCAATGGGTCATCAGCTACAATTGCTTCTGCTTCAGCCTTTGAGGCAGCCTCAAACAGCAGCATTCCGCCTCTTTGTTCCGCCCAATAGCCTGTTCGTGCTTTGTGTCCTTTAGCAATCAAGTCCTGAATGTAGGCTTTGTGGGCAGGTACATATTGGTCAAAGGTCGGTTTATCGACTTTGCCTTCTTCAATCTTTACAAACCACGGCATTTGCTTCTTAACTCCAGTGACAACAGACAATTGCTATTTTTGAGTAGCATTTAAGTAGCAATATACACGAGCCACAGCGATTTACTGAAGATTTAACTAAAACAGCAGAAGCGATACATCTGTGACTGTTAGACCTCTAGATGCGATCGCAGTTCAGAAGTTAGGATTCAAAATAAAAATAATTAATATAGATAGATGAGCCGTTTTTTTGTCGCCCTTTTACCACCGCAAGATATTCAAGATTACGCCAACCAGATTAAGCAGTACTTTGCTGATCGCTATGCTAGTAGCGGGGCGCTAAAGTCTCCGCCTCATATTACCCTGCAACCGCCCTTTGAATGGGCAGATGCTAACTTGCCACAGCTAGAAGCATCCTTGAAGGAGTTTGCTAGTGGACAACTGCCAGTAGCAATTACACTCAAGGGGTTTGATGCCTTTGCGCCTCGTGTCATATACATTAATGTAGACAGAAGTCAAGAACTTTTGACTTTGCAAGCTGATTTAATGGTTCATACAGAAAGCAACTTGGGAATTGTTGACAAGGTTTCTAAAACCCGCCCTTTTGCGCCCCACATGACGGTTGCTTTTCGGGATTTATCAAAGCAGAACTTTAGAACTGCTTGGCCAGAATTTGAAAAGCGTCAGTTGCATTTTGAGTTTACTGCCGACAAATTAACGCTACTACTTCACGACGGTAAGCGCTGGAATATTAAATCGGAGTTTGGTTTGTTTGCTTCTTATTGAGATGAGTTGAGAGACAGTTTGTGGCAAAATGCGATCGCAGTTCCTTTTTGCATGACTAATTTTCTTTGATACTGCTTATCATTTAGGGCTTAACTCTCAGTGAGTTTTAACCGCAACAGGAAGCATTATTGTAAACTCTGTTCCTTGTCCTACAACAGAATCTACCTTGAGCGTTCCCCTATGTCGCTCAACAAATTGTTCTGCGAGCGATCGCTCCAACTGTTGAGCATATCTCTGCGCCTTCTAATAGAGGCGGGCATTTTCCAGGATGATCACAGGTCGCATAGATGCACCCTTGCTAGATGCTAGAGCAGTCAAAATTTGCCTACTGCGTATCTGGATCTAAGCCAGTGCGATCGCTTAAATTTCAAATCAAGAGGCGGCAACCCTCATTATGCGTTCCCAGAGACAATCTCTAAAAGCTTTTTATAGACTGGCTTGGATCTTAAATTGACACCAATGACAACCGTGTGTCCCTAACGCATAGTATCATCATCAATAGTTGAGAATAAGCGATCGCGATCGCCTACCAAGACTTAAAACCATCTTTCTTTTTACCAGTCTATAGTCACCTACGTCTAATACTATTTCACCTTAATAATGATACAAATACGCTGGTAAGGGCATGGCAATGCCATGCCCCTACGAGAAATCTATATGTATCAGGATTTTTGTGAATTGGTATAACCTCTCAAAGAGTTGCACCTTGGTGTCACACATTGCTTAACTTTTGGAGTGCCTTGCAAACAAGACATGTTAGATTTATTTATTTCTACTTACTTAATTTTTGTAAAACAAGATACATTAAATGGTAGTTTAGTCGCAAAGGAATCAAAAAGTATGGCCGTTAGTAGTCCTGAAGTCATCCGTCATATATTGATTGGGCTGGGATATTTAGCTCCTGAGATTGATCCTAAGCCGGATCTGACTAAATTTGCTCCCTGGAAGCGGAATAACAACTCCTTGACAGATGATCCTACTGAAGAAGCGATTAAAAAGTTTCAGAAACAGTATTCACAAAAACTTGTGGTAAATGGCAACGCTGATGCCGAGACTCGAACCGTAATGGAAGATACAGTCAAAGGGCTTCAGAATAGATTGAAGTTTCACGGTTTTGCAACCAATGCCGAAATTCCTCCAAACAAGCCTTTTTATGGGCCAGCCACTTATACAGCAGTCAAGAAATTTCAGAAATCTCAGGGTTTAACTGAAAATGGCATTGCCACTATTGAACAGCGTCAAATTCTACAGCAACCTACTCTAACAAATAAGCCCCAACCGCAGCCCCAGACACAACTCAGACTGATAGATTTATGCTTCCAATTCAAAAAGAATCCTCAAAATCCTTCTTACATCGCAGCCCTAAATAACTTACAACAAAATTTACCCAAGGACGTTTTACACAAAGTTACTAACAAATGGAGGGGGACAAATGATCAAAATCCTGAGATTGTCAAGCTGACGAATGTCTTCACTTACTATGATGACAACAATCAAAACCATCGTGATGCACTAACTCACTTACAAAGCCAGATCACCCCAGCCATCTATAAAGAATTTATTAGTCTCTGGAATAAGAAATAACAAGAAGCTTTTATCTATAGGACTTACGCAAAATCATGAAAAAACGAACCGCCAAGTACGCCAAGTGCGCCAAGTAATAAGAGTTGTAGAGGATTTTTGCGTAAGTCCTGATCTATTCAGAGTAATAAAACAGCGTTAACGTGCGCCTCCAACGGAGGCGCACGTTATCTTAAAACATCACGCCCCTGGTCAGAAAAGACCGCAATGACTGATGAATAACTCAAACTGTTCACGCCTAAACGTAGTGAGACAGCATTTATTTTCCTTAAACAGTCGATAATGTAAATAAATGTAATAAAATCCTCAGGCAGGACAGAAGTATCTATGCGTGTAATTTTGATGACCGGTAAAGGCGGCGTGGGCAAAACTTCCGTTGCTGCTGCAACTGGACTCCGTTGTGCGGAACTAGGCTATCAAACATTGGTTTTAAGTACAGATCCCGCTCATTCTCTAGCAGATAGTTTTGACATAGAAATGGGACATGTACCCCGAAAAATTCGTCCAAATCTTTGGGGTGCTGAACTGGATGCGCTGCAAGAACTAGAAGGAAACTGGGGTGCTGTAAAACGTTATATTACCCAAGTTTTACAGGCAAGGGGTTTGGACGGCGTACAGGCAGAAGAATTGGCAATTTTACCAGGCATGGATGAGATTTTTGGCTTGGTAAGGATGAAACGCCATTACGATGAAGGTGAGTTTGATGTTTTAATTATCGACTCAGCCCCCACTGGCACTGCACTGCGCTTACTGAGTTTACCTGAAGTCGGTGGCTGGTATATGCGCCGTTTTTACAAACCATTTCAAAACATCTCGGTAGCACTTCGGCCCCTGGTTGAACCTTTTTTTAGACCAATTGCTGGTTTTTCGCTACCAGATAAAGAGGTGATGGATGCACCTTATGAGTTTTATGAACAAATTGAAGCCCTGGAAAAAGTATTAACAGATAATACTCAAACTTCAGTGCGTCTGGTCACTAATCCCGAAAAGATGGTGATTAAAGAGTCTCTTCGTGCCCATGCTTATCTGAGTTTGTATAATGTTGCAACAGATTTAGTAGTAGCTAATCGGATTATTCCAAGTGAAGTTCAAGATCCATTTTTCCAACGTTGGAAGGAAAGTCAGGAGCAATATCGCCAAGAAATTCATGATAATTTCCACCCTTTACCTGTGAAAGAAGTTCCACTTTTTTCTGAGGAAATGTGCGGATTGGCTTCATTAGAACGCCTGAAGGAAACTCTCTATAAAGATGAAGATCCAACTCAGGTTTATTACAAAGAAACGACTATGAGAGTCGTGCAAGAGGAAAACCAATACAGCTTAGAAATTTATTTACCTGGTATTCCTAAAAACCAAGTTCAACTGAGTAAGAATGGTGATGAATTAAACATTACCATTGGCAACCACCGTCGAAACTTAGTTTTGCCACAAGCCTTAGCAGCACTACAACCAGGAGGGGCAAAGATGGAAGATGACTATCTGAAAATACGCTTTGCCGACAACATAAGGGTTTAATTTTATTGATCGTTATTCTGTCAATGAAAATTTAAAACTTAAAAGCAAGAATTTTCTCTTGTAAATGATCAGACGCTATTAAAATTGCGTCTTTCTTTGTGATTTTTTTCGTGTATTTTTATAAAAGGCAAATAAATATTTTTATTAATGATTTGCCAGTAGTTTTACGGAAGACAAATATATTAAATAAATTTCAAAATGGCTTTAGCTTTAATTATGCCAGTTTGCTAATTATTAATTTATTTTCTTATCAGCAATGATCTCCAACCCTGAACAAGATTTGCCTTTATGTCGTCATGAAGAAAGTTTACTACGCCGCATTACAAACCGTATCCGACGAAGCTTAGAGTTGGAAGAAATTATCGCAGTGACAACGGCAGAGGTGCGATCGCTACTAAAAACTGACCGAGTGATGATTTATAAATTTCATGGCGATGGTACTGGTCGGGTCATTGCTGAGTCAATTTACGAAAATCGGTTACCGTCGCTACTGGGGTTGAATTTCCCGGCTGAGGATATTCCACTCAGTGCTCGTGAACTATTTATTAAATCACGAGTGCGTTCTGTTGTTAATGTTGATACTCAAGAGATTGGTCAAAGTCATCTCCATGACTTGGAAAACGGAGAAATTATATCAGAGGAGATCCGTTACCGGACTGTAGATCCATGTCATGTTGAATACTTAAGTGCGATGGGGGTAAAGTCTTCTGTGGTAGCGCCCATTATCTATCAAGATCAACTTTGGGGATTGTTAGTGTCTCATAATTCTGAAGCGCGTTTGATTTTAGAATCTGAACTAGAAGCAGTACAGATGGTAGTTGAGCAGCTGTCAGTAGCGATCGCTCAAAGTACACTGCTTACTCAAGTCCGCAAAACAGCCGAACGGGAAACTATCATTAACCGCATTGCTACCCTACTGCATTCACTACCCACAATTGTATTACAACCAGCCCTAGAAGCGGCTGTTGCTGCCTTTAATGGTGTTGGTGGCAGGCTTTGCATTAGAAATGCAGCTTTTGATTCCCATAATGGCAACGTGAGCAGCTTAACAGAATGCTTAATACCAGGAAACAATTGTGCCAAGCTTTATATCTGTGGACAACAACCTGTGATGCCAGAACAAACCATATATCCATTGATAGAGCAGTATAGCGTCTGGCAGGAACACTACAAGTCTAATAGATACGATACTTGGGCGATTTCAGATATATATCAAACTCCTAGCTTGCGAAGTTTGCAACCCGCTTTTCAAGAAACTAAAATTCGCAGCATGTTGATGATCCCACTTCAGTATCGTCAGCAGTTGCTGGGTTATTTAAGTATTTTCCGTAATGAAATAGATACAGAAACTCTATGGGCGGGGCAGTATGACAGCGATCAAAGGCAGCTTTACCCCCGACAATCGTTTGAGGTTTGGCGCGAATTTAAAAAAGCACAAGCTCAAGAATGGACGGTCGAAGAAATTGAACTAGCTACAGACCTCGGTAAACAATTTGCTTCAGCAATTCAGCAGTATGAACTATACCAACAAGTGCAAGCTTTTAATGAAAATTTAGAACACCAAGTTAAAAAGCGCACACTTGAATTACAACGGACATCTGAACAACAACATGCTGTGTTTAAAGTTATTGCCGAGATTCGGGAATCTCTTGACACAGATACTATTTTTCAAACCACTACTAAAGAAGTTTGTCAATTAATCAAAGCCGATCGCGTTTCTGTTTATCGTTTCGATTCTAATTGGGGTGGTGAATTTGTCGGCGATTTTGAGGCTGCTAGTCCCTACTGGTCGAATGAGTCCGAACTAGGTATCAATACAATTTGGAATGATACCTACTTACAAGACACACAGGGAGGACGCTACCGCAATAATGAAACATTTGCAGTCGATGACATTTACAAGATGGGTTTTGCTAAGTGTCATATCGACAATCTAGAGCAGTTTCAAATTCACGCTTTTGTGCTTGCTCCGATCTTTGTTGGGCAAAAACTTTGGGGTTTACTGGCAACTTATCAACACACTGGCCCCAGGCAATGGAAAACTTATGAAGTTAACTTTCTCAGTCAGATTGCTGCCCAAATGGGGGTAGCACTCCAGCAAGCTGATTTACTCGCTCAGACACGACAGCAGGCGTTAAATTTGCAACAAGCAGCAGAACAACAACGAGTATTGTTTGAAGTTGTTGCGAAAGTTAGGGAATCTCTTGATTTAGATGCGATTTTTCAGACAACCACCCAAGAAATCTGTAAATCACTACAAGCAGATCGAGTTGCAGTTTATCGGTTTCAGGCTGATTGGAGTGGTGAATATATCGCTGAGTTTGTGGGTAATGGTTGGGTAAAGTTAGTAAATCATAATATCAATACAGTTTGGCAAGATAGCTATTTGCAGGAAACCCAAGGTGGGCGATATCGTCATAATGAAACCTTTGCAGTTAATGACATATATCAAGCCGGCCACTCTGATTGCCACGTTGCGGCTCTGGAGCAATTACAAGCAAAGGCGTATGCGATCGCACCTATATTTATCGGGCAACAGCTATGGGGCTTATTAGCAGCTTACCAGAACTCTGCACCCCGCCAGTGGGAAGCCTCGGAAATTAAGTTTATCACTCAAATTGCCAATCAGCTTGGGGTTGCACTTCAACAAGCCCAATTGCATCATCAAACCAAAGAGCAAACAGAAAAGCTGACTCAAGCTTTACATGATTTACAGCAAACTCAAACCCAACTGATCCAAACTGAGAAAATGTCCTCACTAGGTCAATTGGTAGCTGGTATTGCTCACGAAATTAATAACCCGGTGAACTTCATTTATGGCAACATCAATCATGTCAACGATTACGCCAAAGATTTACTCAGTATACTAGACCTCTATTTGCAAGACTCCCCTAACCCCAACCCTGAGATTCGCGATCGCGCTTTCGAGATAGACTTAGAATTTCTCATGGAGGATTTACCCAAAACTTTATCTTCCATGAAAGTTGGAATTGATCGTATCCGTCAGATTGTCTTGGGTTTACGCAATTTCTCGCGCCTTGACGAGGCAGAGAAAAAGCCAGTTGATATTCATGAGGGCATTGATAGCACCTTGCTAATTTTGCAGCATCGCTTGAAAGCAAAACCGGAAAGTCCAGCGATTAAATTAGTCAAAGAATACAGTGACCTTCCCTTAGTAGAGTGCTATGCCGGGCCACTAAATCAGGTATTTATGAATGTTTTAAGCAATGCGATCGATGCTTTAGAAGATTACAGGGAATCTCAATCAAAATCTCATAGCAGTCAAATTACCATTCATACTGCTGTTGGAGAGCTTGAAGGTAATATTAAGAGCGTAGTAATTCGCATTCTAGACAATGGCCCAGGCATACCCGAAGCCCTCAGAGCAAGAATCTGCGACCCATTTTTTACTACTAAGCCAGTAGGAAAAGGCACTGGCTTGGGATTATCAATTAGTTATCAGATTGTTGTTGATAAACACAGTGGTGTGTTTAAATGTGATTCTCAACCGGGGTTAGGTACAGAATTTTGGATTGAAATTCCGATTAAACAAATCACGAAATCATAGAAAGAAATTCGCGTCAGTTTTACCCCACCCTAACCCTCCCCTTGAAAAGGGGAGGGAACTAGATTCCTGTTTCCCACCAATGCATCGGGGGGATTCAGGGGGGTAATTCGACTTGTGTGTACACCGTAGTAAAAAAGGGGGGATTAGAATTTTAGCCCCCTTTTTAAGGGGGTTGGGGGATCTAATATCTTTGACAACAAACGCTTTAACGTTAAGTTGACACAAATGCACAGATGTGATCCCCTACAGATCGCCAACTACAATTATTTTTAACTTCTAAGTTGCACCGGCATAGCTAAATAGGTCATTTTCAAACCACCCAACGGCGTAAAAATCACCGGAGTTAGGCTTTGATTTAAATGCATTTGAATTTCGGAAGATGGTAACTCTTTCAAGCCTTCCATCAAGTATTTAATGTTAAAAGCAATTTCAATGTTTTCCCCAGAAATTTGCGCCGGCATTGACTCTCTACCACTGCCTACATCTTGAGCTTCGCAAGATAAAGTAATTTCTTGGGCTTCACTGTCAATACTGAGCTTGACAATATTGTTTTTCTGATCGGCTAGCACAGCAATCCGTTCCAAAGTGCTGACGAATTGTCGCCGTTCAATTGTGACTTGTCGCTCAAATTGGCGGGGGATTAGTTGTCGATAAGCAGGATATTGCCCTTCTAATGTGCGACTAGTCAAGCGTTGATTTTGCCATGCAAACACAACTTGACCTTGATCGAAATATAAAGCGACAGGTTCATCTGATGAGGCGCTATGAGCTAGCATTCGTTGGAGTTCGCGTAATGCTCTAGCTGGTACTGTTACTTCTAGTTGAGTAGTTCCACCTAAAGGACGTTCGTTGCTAGTTTCTACCACTGCGAGGCGATGTCCGTCGGTAGCTGCAAATTCTAGGGTATCTTGTTTAACTGTTAAATGCACTCCCGTGAGTACTTGCTTGGTTTCATCACCACTTGTAGCAAACAATGAACCTCGTAATCCCTCAATTAATGCGGCGGTGGTGAGATGGATTACTTCGGTATTTTCAATTACAGGTAGTTCGGGAAATTCTTCCGGCCCCATTGCTCGGACTTGGTAATGTCCACTCTTGGGTGTGAGTGTAACTATTAAACCTTCTCCACCGGGTGTTGCACCTGTCAAGGCTGATTCATCGTCTAGAGTGATTTCGCCTTCTGGAAGACGAGAGGTGATATCTACAAGTAACTTAGCAGGAAGTGCGATCGCACCTCCTTGCCATACCTCTGCATTAAAGCTGGTGCGGATTCCCAAGCTGAGATCAAAGGCTGTTAAACTTACTTGGTTAGTTTCAGCATCCGCTTGTAACAGCACATTGGCAAGTACTGGATGAGTCGGTCGTGAAGGTACTGCACGACTAACGAGTGAGAGATTTGTACTGAGATCGCTTTGGGAGCAAACTAATTTCATAAGTCAGATGCAGCTGGTGAAAGATATCCTAACATTCTTATTGTTTATAGGCGATCGCTATTTATTTGATTAGCGTGTAGGCGTAGGCATAGCTGATGATGTGAGTCTACTGAGTCGTAGCAACTAACAAACCTGTATCTACTAAAATCGTAGGATATAGGTCATGATTCCTGTTGGCGGCTCTGCTTTATCCGTGATGCAATAACCGCTCTCCGAACATCTCGGTCTGATAAATTACCTACTGAGAGCAAATGCTGGGGAATTCCTCCCATGCGCTCTAGAATGCTTTGCTCAGATGCCTGGCTTTGCTCACCATGAGATGTGGAATTTTTTTGATCTTGTCTACCTTTTATGAATAGCAAGAAGTCTAGTACTTCTTCTACTAAAGAATCTGAAACCTGCTCAATTTCCTGAATAAGTTGCTCTCTGGCTGTCATAAACTATCTGCCTCAATACCAACAGGACTTCATTTATTAGGTTAATAGGGTTTAAGAAAGATTTTATCGTCAGACAACAGACAAAAGCGATGTCTACGACGGGTTACGCCTACGCTCTTACGCTTCAGACTTGTAAAGACTCAAACAATTGCAGCTAATGTTGCGCGATCTATAAGAAATGCTTAAGCATTTCTTGCAAAGGTATAAGCAGTTGCAGCAAAACATTCATACTTTGCAACAATTGATCCTCCATATATAAGAAACGCTTAAGCATTTCTTGCAAAGGTATAAGCAGTTGCAGCAAAGTATTCATACTTTGCAACAATTGATCCTCCATGTATAAGAAACGTTGAAATCATTGCAACAATTGTCGCAATAAACTTATAAGTCTATTTATTACTTAAATAAAAAATAATTTAAGTAAAATCAACTACAGGTCTAGAGGTGCAAACTCTACGATCGCCTACACTTAAGCAACTGATTTTGTTATATTTTCTGATGACAACCAAGGAAAATTTTGTATAAAAAAGTACTATAATTTACTAGGAGAGATGAATGATGGCACGTCCTAAAAGAAACTCCAGCGTTTTAGAAAAAGCCGATCGCCGCATTGAAAGTTTACAATCTATCAGTGTAAAATTAGACTTCGGCGAAGGACTGACTATACAAGCTTACAATGCAACAATTAACGATCTACGGTCTAAGCTTGCTGCCTACAACACTGCTTTATCTTCCATTGACAAACTCACAGATGATGTGAAGAATGCAGAACAGGCTGTAATTGCAATGTCAGAAAAAATGTTACTAGGAGTTGGCAGCCGTTACGGTAAAACCAGCCAGGAATACGAGATGGCGGGTGGTGCGCGACGAGGTAATACCAAGAAGAAGCGAAACGTAGTAGACAATTCCCAAGTCACCAATTCTGTTCAGCCTTCTTCTGTAAATGGATCTATGAATGGGGCATCAGCTGCGTAGGCGTAGCCCGTCGTAGACATCGCAAGTTAGCTAAAATCCAATCAGGTTTATATAGCGGTTTTCGTACCCTGCGGTAAGCCGCTACGCATCTATAGATGCAATAGACTTTAGCCTCTCTCCTAAAAAGCTACGGTGTACACACATCTCTGTACAAAACCAAAATCCTGTAGATCCTCCTAAATCCTCCTTAAAAAGGAGGACTTTGAGAGGTTTTTGCCCCCTTTTTTAAGGGGGGTTGGGGGGATCAAAAGGCTCTGGGGCAACTCTAGAGGTCTGTAACTGGCAAAAAATCAAAGTTTTTAACCCGCCTTGGCGTAGCTTCCGTAGTAAAGGCGGGTTTTGTCTGTGTAGCCACGACTTCCAGCCACCCAGTGTAGTACGCAAACATACTATAATTTGTGAAAAGCGTAATTTATCCCACTCCTAAAGACGCAAGAGGTATCGTTGGTGTCGCTCAAAGTATTCATTTCCTACTCTCACGCCGACGAACCCCTAAAGAATGAACTAGTTAACCACCTCACTACGTCGATACGAAAAGGTGTAATTTCAACCTGGGACGATCGCGAGATACCACCTGGAGGAGAATGGGATCGGCAGATTAATGAGAATTTGAACACAGCCGATATCATTTTATTGCTGGTAAGTTCAGACTTTATACGTTCTGAATACTGTTGGAGTGTTGAAGTTACCAGAGCAATAGAACGGCACGAAGCTAAAGAGGCTTGCGTTATTCCAATTATTCTGCGAAGCGTTGATTGGGATGACGCGCCATTTGCTCAACTACAAGCTCTACCTAAAAATGCCCAACCTGTGAGGTCTTGGAATAATCAAGACGATGCATTCAAAAATGTAGCTCAGGGAATTAGGTCTGCTGTTAATAAGCTAATTGAGGAGCGTCAGCAAAAACAGTTAAAGATAGAAGCCGCCATAGCTCAATATCGCCAGAGGGCTGAATATTTTGCATCAGATGGCAAAATTTCTCCTCTGGAATTGGACATATTAAACGATTTACAGAAAAACTTAGGATTAACAGATTCAGAAGCCATTGCAATCCGAAAGAATGCATTAGAGTCTTACAGGATATATAAGGAAAAGATAGAGACATACAGGTTATCCTTGATAAATTTTATAAATGAACAAGGATATCCATTGGATAAAAACGCTGAAAGTGAATTAAAGGAATTTCAACAACACTATAAGCTTAAGGATGAAGATGTAGTTTGCTTAAGGGAAGCACAGCTTTTTACATCTCTAGAAATAGTTCCAATTCGTGGCGGTAAATTCTTAATGGGTTCCCCAGAGAATGAACCAGAACGAATCGATTGGGAAAGTCCACAGCATCTTGTTACCATTCAACCCTTTTTTATGGGTAGATATCCAGTTACACAAAGCCAATGGGCTGTTGTTGCTGGGCTAAAAAAGATAAATATTGATTTAAATCCTGAACCATCTCACTTCAAAGGCGCTAATCGACCTGTTGAACAAGTGTCTTGGGATGATGCAATTGAGTTTTGTGCCAGATTGTCTAACAAGACTGGGAAAACCTATCGCTTGCCTAGTGAGGCAGAGTGGGAATATGCCTGTCGTGCGGGAACGACTACCCCATTTTATTTTGGTGAGACGATTACGACTGATTTGGCGAATTATAACGGTAACTATACTTATGGTGCTGGGTCAAAGGGTGAATATCGTCTGCAAACAACAGATGTCGGAAAATTTTCACCAAATTCCTTTGGTTTATTTGATATGCATGGTAATATATGGGAATGGTGTCAGGATGATTGGCACGAAAATTATAATAAAGCACCAGCAGACGGTAGCCCTTGGATGAGTGGTAATGATCATCGGCTGCTGCGTGGTGGTTCGTGGTTCAACATTCCCGGGTCTTGCTGCTCGGCGTCTCGCTTCTCTAACGCGCGGGTTTTCGGGTTGTGTTGGTTCGTGGCAGGACTTAGTAGCCCTTTACACTCTTGTCCTTTTGCCCTCTTCGCTTTTTTCTTTTCCCTTCTTCTCTTATTTGTCTCGCGCTTTGCGCGATAAAATTTTTTAGCTAAATTCTGAATGAGTGATTTACTGATAATACAGAAGACTTATGATTTAATCAAGTGGTATGTACCAATTTTAAATCTTCTGCCTAGAGATCAAAAATTCTTGCTAGGAAATCGGATAATTACAGAATTATATGATTTGTTAGATGGTTTAATAGTAGCACGGTATGCAAAGCAAAAATTAGCTCAGTTAGAGGTTGTTTGAAAAGTGTTTCGCTGTGAGTTTAGGCACTTTTAGATCCCCCCTAACCCCCCTTAAAAAAGGGGGGAACCGGAGTCAAAGTCCCCCTTTTGAAGGGGGATTTAGGGGGATCTAAAACTTTTTGCTACCAACAACAGGACTTTTCAAACATCCTCTTAGAAGCGTTGAATAGCAAGTTTCTTTAGTAGGCACGCCAATATTAATACTGTTCTGAAGTACGACGATAACGACAAAAAACAAGAATTTCAAGCTACTATTACTGACATGCTTGCTGACCTATTTTGAGCCAGTCTGAAAAGAGTTGTGTGCTGGCAATCTTTGAGCGGATGCGATATATCCAAGAGTAAAGACGCTAAAATTTACAGCCGTTGATAAGGGTTAGGTTGATGAGTCCGTCACTGGAAAAAATTTTAAGCGAGATTGAGCAATTAACTCCAGAAGAGCAATTGACGGTGATGGGGCATTTGGTGGAGCGTATGAAGAAACATATCATTCAAGCGCAACCAAAACGCAAGTGGAGCAATTTGAAGGGTATGGCATCTTATCCGCTATTGGGTGAGGATGCTCAGGAATGGGTTTCGCGGACTCGACGGGAAGGAGATGAGCATCGAGAACGGTTGTTGCGAGGAGAGGAATGAAGATTAGTGATGCTGTCTTCTGGAGTTTCTCGCTTATTTCTCGATACAGCACCCGTAATTTATTTTGTAGAACGCAATCCGCAGTTTGTGGATTTAGTCGATCCAATTTTTGATCGGTTAGAAGCTGACATTACAGCAGTAGTATCTGCAATCACGCGATGTAAACTTATTCTTGGAACCCCTCTCCAAACCTCTCTCCGTTTCGGGGAGAGGCTTTGATTCTTGCTCCCCAACGCTAGTAGGGAAGGGGTTGGGGGTTAGGTTTGAGATAAAGTCGCACACGGCGTTGCAATCATAGCTAGTAGTAGCGCGGCAAGCTTAATTTGTTGGGCTGAGTAATCATTGAATAGTTTTATTTGAAACTTTCTAGGTTTTTTGAACCCAATGTTTTAAGCTTGCTGCGCTAGTAGATTGGGTTGAGGAATGTAGCAAGATCCCCCAGGGTAAGCCAACATTTTGATATCAGCCCTCAATTTCATACCAATTTCATTTTGAGATGAAAGACTGGGTATAAGGTGCAGAAAAATCTTCCAAAACAAAGCTAGCTTTGTTTACCAAAAATTACGATCGCAATTTCTTTGCACCCATACTTCAGGATTTCTGATAGCGATGCCCAACTCTCTGCGTTTCCAACCAATTCTAACCATGCGTTGTGTTTCTGGTACACTTGTCAGCTTGCTATTATTGGCAAGCCCAGTAGTAGTTTTAGCCCACGCCGGACACGGAGATGAATTTCAAGGAGAAAGTGAAACCACCCCAGCAACTAGCTCTATTCAAGTTGACGCTGAAACTGCTCAACGCCTGGGAATTAAAGTTGAGCCAGTAAAAAGCCAGCGTTTAGCTGTGGGTATAAAAACCACAGGACAGATTGAAACTTTACCTAGCAAACAAGTAGAAGTAACCACACCAATTGCAGGTGCAAAAGTGGTTGAGTTATTAGTAGAACCTGGTGCATTAGTTAAACAAGGTCAACCCGTCGCGATACTATCTAGTGCAGATTTGGTAGAACTGCGGGTTAACTCCCAGGAAAAATTGGCTCAAGGACAGGCTGATTTACAACAAGCCTTAGCTGATTTAAAATTAGCGCAACAAAACCGCGATCGCTATCAACAAATTACCACAGCAGAGATCGCCCAAGCCCAAAGTCAAGTGGCATTTGCCCAAGAAAAGTATGATAAAGATCAACAATTAGTTGCCCAAGGTGCTTTACCACGGCGTAATGCTCTCGAATCTCAAACTCAACTAGCACAAGCTAAAGCTGAACTTACCAAAGCCAATAGCCGCCGGGAATTGATTGAAGCTGAAAATCAACTTAAACGCGCTCAGGCATCTGTTGACGTAGCAAAATCCCGGATTAATCTCAGCAACAGCACTTATGAAACTCGGCTGCAACAACTAGGAATCCGTGGCAATGCCAAAGGATTGGTGACGGTAACATCTCCCATTTCTGGGAAGGTTGCAGATAGGGAAGTTACTCTTGGTCAAACCTTTGAGGATGCAGGTGGTAAGCTGATGACAATTGTCAATGACAATCAGGTTTTTGCCACAGCGAATATATATGAAAAAGATTTAGACAAAGTTAAAGCAGGACAACAAGTTAGGGTTAAAGTTGCTTCTGTCCCAAATCGTACTTTTACGGGACGAATTGCGGTAATTAATTCTGTAGTAACAGGCGAGACGCAGGTTGTACCTGTGAAAGCCGAAATCAATAACCCTGGTGGTGTACTCAAACCAGGAATGTTTGCAGACTTGGAAGTTTTGACAAACCAAACCTCCTCAGCTATCTTGGCGATTAAGAGTGCGGCTGTGGTAGAAGCTAATAATAAAAAAGTTGTCTACATCCAAAATGGCAATGCTTATCAACCAGTTGAAGTTACCTTAGGTCAAACCTCTGGAGATACGGTTGAGGTCAAAACTGGTTTATTTGAGGGTGATTTGATTGTCACCCAACGCGCACCGCAACTTTATGCTCAATCTCTGCGCGGTGATACCAAGAAAAAAGCAGACGAACACACGGAAACTCCTGTACAAAAAACAGAGACTAAAACGCCTAGCTTGCCAGTACCCTGGTGGATTGCAGCCGGGGGAGGAGCAGCACTGGCTACTGTAGCTTTTATGGCAGGTACTTTCTGGGCTGGCCATCATCGCAAACATCAATATCAATTTGCCACAGAAAGCTACCTTACAAAAGAACCTCTAAACAGTGCCGTACCAGAATTCAATGATAACCATCGGGTGACAAGTAAAGATTCAGAGATTGAGAAATAACAATGCTGAGTGCCATTATTAAGTGGGCGATCGCTCGCCGTTGGTTAGTCATTCTGGGGACAATTATCCTCACTATTTGGATATTTCGGACGATTATCCAAATGCCTTTGGATGTTTTTCCTAGCTTTGCACCACCCCAAGTTGAAATTCAAACTGAAGCACCAGGACTCGCCCCCGAAGAATTAGAATCCTTAGTAACTTTACCAATTGAAAGTGCGATTAACGGTACTCCAGGAGTAACAGCAGTCCGCTCATCTTCAGCGGCAGGAATCTCTGTGGTTAAAGTCATTTTTAACTGGGATACTGATATTTATCAAGCTCGTCAGCTAGTAACAGAGCGATTGCAACAGAGCTTTAGTAAGCTACCGTCAGGAGTGGAAACTCCCCAAATTTCCCCTACAAGCTCTCCCATTGGGACTGTATTACAATATGCCTTTACCTCCCAAAGCACTCCTTTGATGGAAGTGCGGCGCATTGTTGATTGGCAAGTAACAAATCGTCTTTTAGCTGTGCCTGGTGTTAGTCAGGTAATAGCTTATGGTGGCGATGTTCGCCAATATCAAGTATTAGTTGATCCAGAAAAATTAAAAGCCTTTAATGTCACTTTAGAAGAAGTAGAGCAAGCAGCCAAAGCTGCCAATGTCAATGCTCCTGGTGGCTATTTAATTACACCTGATCGAGAAAAGTTAATTCGAGGGATTGGGCGGATTGAATCTATCGAGGAATTACAGCAATCAGTGATTACTGCCCGCAATGGTACACCTGTCAATCTCTCAGATATTGCCGATGTGCAAATTGGTGCGGCGATAAAACGGGGTGATGGTAGTTTTAACACTCAAAAGGCAATTGTTGTAATGATTAACAAACAGTCTCAAGCCGATACTCCTACTGTCACTCGTCTTATAGAAAATGCGATGTTAGAGATTCAAGGAGGATTGCCCAAAGATATCAAAGTTACACCAACTTTTCGTCAAGAAAACTATATTGATTCTTCTATAAAAAATGTTAGAGAGGCTTTAATTGAAGGTAGTATTATTGTTGCTTTAATTCTGATTCCCTTCTTAATGAATTGGCGCAACTTAGCGATTTGTTTAACTGCCCTACCTTTATCTTTATTACTAGGAGTACTATTACTAAATTGGTTAGGGCAAGGTTTAAATACCATGACTTTGGGAGGATTAGCCGTAGCCATTGGTTCAGCCGTTGATGATGCAATTGTTGATGCTGAAAACGTTTACCGGAATCTGCGAGAAAATAAATATTCTCCCAACCCCCGCCCGGTTTTAGATGTTGTATTTGACGGTTGTCAAGAGGTACGCGATTCGGTATTTGGAGCTACGATCATTACTATAGTCGTCTTCTCCCCAGTTTTCGCTTTGGCTGGTGTAGAAGGCAGCATTTTTATCCCGATGGGATTAGGCTATATGGCAGCGGTTATCGCTTCGAGTATCACGGCATTAACGGTGACTCCGGCTTTATGTGCAATTTTACTGCCTTATGGTCGCTTGCCAGAAACAGAACCTTGGGTAGCGAGATTTTTTAAACGGCTTTATTATCCTTTATTAACATTTTCTTTAAAGCGTGCGGAAATTGTTTTAGGTTTAGCGATCGCTAGTTTGGTAGCTGCAACTATAATTTTCCCCTCCTTTGGCAGAATATTTTTACCAGAGTTTCAGGAGCAAACTTTAGTAAATACCCTAACTCTCTATCCGGGGGTTTCACTGGAAGCTACGAATGCAGCTGGTGAAGCACTTCAGCAAGCACTCAAGGGAGACTCTAGATTTCCTTATGTGCAGTTGCGTTCTGGACGTGCGCCAGGAGACGGGGATGCAGCAGGAGTGAATTTGGGACACTTGGATATCGAGTTAAGCGATGCAGCGATGAAAGATAGGGAGGGGACGATTGAGAAGTTAAGGGAAGAATTTGCTAAGTTACCGGGGGTAGCACCAAATATTGGTGGTTTTATCTCCCACCGCATGGATGAGGTATTGTCTGGAGTTAGGAGTGCGATCGCTGTCAAAATCTTCGGGCCAGATTTAGAACAACTCCACACCGTTGGACAGCAAGTTAATGATGTCATGAAAACCGTTAATGGGATTGTAGATTTACAACTAGAAACCCAAATACCGATTGAACAAATCCAAATAAAATTTAACCGACCTGCTGCTTACCGGTATGGTTTGACAATAGGCAAACTTTCAGAAATTATTGAAACTGCTCTGAATGGAAGAGTAGTATCTCAAATTTTAGAAAAACAACAAACTTTCGATTTAGCTGTGTGGTTAAAGCCAGATGCACGGCAAAATTTGGATACGATTCGCAATTTATTAATTGATACTCCTAGCGGTCAAAAAATTCTTTTAGCACAGGTTGCCACAATTGAAAACGGTACTGGGCCTAATACTATAAATAGAGAGAATGTATCCCGATTGATTGTTGTTTCTGCTAATGCTGATGGTAGAGATTTACGCTCCATTGTCAATGAAATTAGAGACAAAGTTAATCAACAAGTACATCCACCTTCTGGTTACTATATCCAGTATGCAGGACAGTTTGAAGCAGAAGAAAGAGCAACCCAGAATATTTTCATATCGAGTGCGATCGCTTTTGTTGCAATTACAGTCATCATGTACATTTCTGTCAAATCTATCCCTTCTACTGCCATGATTATGATTAATTTACCTTTGGCTTTAGTAGGAGGAGTATTTTCAGTAGCTTTGACTGGCGGTATTATTTCTATTGCCTCCTTGGTTGGCTTTATCACTCTATTTGGAGTTGCTACCCGCAATGGTTTGTTGCTTGTGGATAATTACAACACCAAATTTGCTGAGGGTTTACCACTTAAAGATGTTCTGGTTAAAGGGTCAATGGAACGTTTGAATGCCATTTTAATGACAGCTTTTACTTCTGCTTTGGGATTAGCACCTTTAGTAATTGAAAGTGGCCCAGGAAAGGAAATATTACAACCACTTTCAATAGTAGTGTTAGGTGGGTTGTTTACTTCTACGGCATTAACCTTAGTAGTTCTCCCCGCACTGTATGTCAAGTTTGGCAGGTTTTTGCTCCCTCAGCACACTAAAGCAATCTTATATGATTTGTGAAAATTAAAAGTTAAGATACCCGACTTTTCCAATAACTTGAGTATTTTACTTTTTCAATAAAGATTATCGAACTCCCAAAACTGCTAAAAGCATTTTGCCAAATTACCAATCAATTTCAAGCAAGGCAAAAATTAATGAAAAAACTAGAATCTAGTTTCATTATTATCGGAAGTGTAGGACTGCTTTTTTTAGTAGCTTGTAGTAACACTAATCAAACAGTTAATACAGAAAATAGCCCAGTTTCCTCTACTTCAAGCGCCAAGGCTCCATCAGTTATACCTTCACCTGGGGCTAAAAAAACAAATAGTCCGCATGGTGAATCTAAAGGTGGTCAAGTTGTAGAGACAGGAACTTATCACTTGGAGTTTTTAGCAGAGAAAGAAACCAATGCAACTCACATGGATTTATATTTGCAAAAAGGTGACAATCACGAAGCAGTACCTAATGCAAAGGTAATCGCTCAAGTCCAGCTACCGGATGGGAAACAAAAGTCAATTCCTTTAACCTATGACGTTAGTGGTAAACACTATGCGGCGACACTATCTGAAAATACATCTGGTCAATATCAGGTGAAAATTACTGCGGATATTAAAGGTGAAAAAGTAAACGGGCGTTTTAATTTTAATCGGTAATTGTTAGCTCGACTGACTGAATTACGAGTTAGTATGACAAGTGAAATTTATGCGAGTGCTACTAGTAGAAGATGAAGCAGATTTAGGTGATGCCATTAAGCGAACTCTTACACAACACAAGTACTTAGTCGATTGGGTACTAGATGGTAATGATGCCTGGGCATATTTAGAAAATAGCTGGACACAATATACATTAGCTATTTTCGATTGGATGCTACCAGGAATATCAGGATTAGAATTGTGCAAACAACTACGCTCCCACAAAAATCCTCTGCCTGTGTTAATGCTGACAGCCAAAGACAGCATGGAAGATAAAGTGGCTGGGCTAGATGCTGGCGCAGATGACTATTTAGTAAAACCATTTGGTATGGCAGAATTATTAGCAAGATTACGCGCATTGCAGAGGCGATCGCCCCAATTTCAGCCCCAGGAATTAACTGTTGGCAACCTAACTCTAGATTACGGTAATAATTTAGTTGTTAGTCAGAATGCTGGGGGAAATAAACAAGAGATTCCCCTAACAAATAAAGAATTCCAGCTACTAGAATATTTTATGAAGCACCCAAACCAAATTGTTACCACAGAACAAATTCGCAATCAGCTTTGGGAAGTAAGTGCAGAACCAGTTAGTAATGTGGTAGCTGCTCAAATGAGGTTGCTGCGTCGCAAACTAGCTAATAGTGGTTGCGAAAACATAATTGAAACTTTGCATGGGATGGGATATCGTTTGAATCTTACTGATGAAATTTCATAAGCGTGATCGGGGTGAAAATTTCAAGGTATGTCGTTGCGAGTCGAACAGAGTGATTCGTATATTTTAGATTTCGTTACACTCAAAAATAGCTATAACTGTCAAATAAATTTCAAGGAAGCATATTGACTATGAAGTGGCGAGTAATTCTCGAACCCGATCAAGAAACCGGAGAATGGGCTGTTTGGTGTCCCGAATTACCTGGTTGTACATCTGCGGGTGATACGGAAGAAGAAGCTTTAGAAAATATCCGCGAGGCAATTCAATTATATTTGGAAGCCGATCCAATTCAATTAGCACCAGGAGCAATATCCCGCGAGGTTACGGTAGGATGACTCGTACCCGACGAATGAATGCGGATGAGGTTGAAAGAATTTTACAAAACTACGGATTCGAGCTTATTTCTCAAAAAGGTAGCCATCGTAAATGGCGAAATGGCGATCGCCAACTACAAGTAATTGTGCCCTATCATAAAGGTCGGAATCTGCCAATTGGAACTTTGCGTAATATCATGATTGGTGCAGATATTCCCGAATCTGATTGGAAAACTGATTAGTAAAAAGTCACTAATTGTTACATCTATTCTCCTATTTGCAAACTCACCATTTTACCAAAATCTCTTTAACTTTGAGTTAATACAACTGCTGTTTTAACAAGTGCAATATAATAATCAGCAATGTTTCGGTAAGATTACTATCCCTAATTGCTGTATCAAAGCCATTGTGTCACCTTGACCCCAATGTTCCACAATTTTGCCATTTATAACACGATCTATATGCATAACTGAGAACTTAACCTGTTTACCAGTTGGCGGAATACCCATAAATTCCCCTTGGTGAGTTCCACAAAAAATCCCACGAGTCACAACTTGATTTTCTTCAGCAATCACATCTTCAAAAGTATGATAACCATCTGGAAAAGCCGCACGCATCATTAATGCATACTCAAAAAAAGCATCAACACCTTCGAGTTTATGACTTCCCATCACGCAACCAATAATATCTGGGGAAACTAACCTTTTCCCTTGTTCAATATCACCTAAATCAAAAGCTTTATAAGCTTGCAGAACAGTGGATTTATTATGTGCTAGAGACATACAGATTCTTGTTTTTTCATTGCCTTATTGTAAATTTAGCTGGCAAAATTACCGTTTACATTGACTTAGGTTAAGAAATTGCCTTTTTTTGAATTCTTCGTTTTAATCGGCTCAAAGATTCTGGTTCAACACCGAGATAGGACGCTATATAGTATTGAGGAATGCGCTGTAAAAGTTCAGCTTCAGTTTGAAGAAGTTTGAGATAGCGCTGTTCAGGCGTGTCTTTAAAAAGAGAAAGCAGTTTATCTCGTAGCATAAATGCAAGGCTCTCTGCATGGAGTCTCAAGAATTTTTGGCCTTCAGGAGCTAGCTCAAAAACTTGAAACAACTCATTGCTAACGATCAGTACCTCAGAGTCTTCAATTGCTTGGCAAGAAAAACACGCGGGTTGTTGCTTGCGGAAACTCTCGTAGTCACCTAGCGGTTGATTTTCCAGATGGAAGAACAATGTCAATTCTTTTCCATCTTTGAGGAAAAATGTTCTCAGACAACCTTTTAATGTCAAGCCAAGAAACTCACAAACATCACCCTCACGAAACAAGAATTCTCCCTTTTGAACCTTTACTGTCTTTAGAAGCGGCTCAATCCGCATTAATTCAATTTTAAATTCAGGTAGAAACTGCTGGATGAATTCGGAAAATTGTTCAAACATGGGGAATGCGATCGCACTAGGATAATTACAGGTTAACCACAGGTTGAAACTGCACGGCTGCTCACAATATCTTCTTATGAATCAGAATAAACTATTTCAGCAAACCCGCCTACGTTTAGCGCTGTGGTATGCGCTTGTCATGGCTTTGATTTTAAGCCTGTGCGGATTCGGCATCTACAGAGCAATTTCCCATGCCCATTGGATGACATTAGACCGAGAACTGGAGTCTGTCGCGGGAACATTGCACGATACTATTGAATTAAAATTACAAAAGCCTGGTCAATTGGAACCAGTGATACAACAACTTTTACCCAATATTTGCGTGGTTGGCGCTAGCTGCATTCAGGAGCAATTAAGTTCTAAACGCCATATTTTAAGCGCAATTAATCAAGGTAATTATTACGTCCGTTTTTTCGATAATTCAGGAAGCTTAATTGCGATCGCAGGAACTTATCCAGAAGGATTTCCTATAGTCTTTAACAACGAACTTTGGCAAACCCTTAAAGATAGGAAAGGCAACTTTTATCACCAAATTTCTTTTGTGCTACACACCCAAGAAAATCTCGATTGGGGTTACATCCAAGTAGGGCGAAGTCTTGCGGAATTTAATAGTTATCTCACTGCTATAAAACTCACTTTAGCATTGGGATTACCAATTGTTATGGGTTTGGTTGGTGTTGCTAGTTGGTGGTTGGCAGGATTGGCAATGCAGCCGATTTATCGCTCATATAAACAAGTCCAACAATTTACAGCAGATGCCGCACATGAATTGCGGACACCTCTAGCAGCAACCCAAGCGACAGTAGAATCTGCGCTGATGATGCCTCAATTAGATGAGACAGAAGCGCGGGATATTCTACAAACCATACACCGTCAGAATCAGCGGCTTACAACTCTGGTTACAGATTTACTGCTGCTGACTCGCCTGGATCGTCAATCTTTGCCAATGCAACGAGACATTTGTTGCTTAGATGATATTGTTAATGACTTAATAGAGGAATTTGCAGCCTTAGCGATCGCAGCCGATATTACACTAACATCTTCAATCCGGGTTTCAAATCCTCTAAATATTGTCGGCAATGAAGATCAGCTTTATCGCTTGTTTTCTAATTTAATTGTCAATGCAATTCAATACACCCCATCAGGAGGAAAGGTAACGGTTTCTGTAGACCGCAGTGATCATTATGCTGTGATTCAGGTGCAAGATACAGGCATTGGTATTTCCCAGCCAGAGTTAACGCGAATTTTTGACCGCTTCTATCGAGTGAATAGCGATCGCTCCCGTAGCACCGGCGGTTCTGGATTAGGATTAGCGATCGCACAAGCAATTGTTTTGGCACACCACGGCAGCATAGATGTGCAAAGTGAATTCGGCAAAGGTAGCACTTTTACTATTAAGTTACAAAGAAAGCCAGGAGGCAGGAAACACGATAGCGCAGCAGAGCGTCGGCAGGAGGCAAAAATTATTAACAGAAACTACTTTACATCTGTGGAAAACTTGTGGAAAAACATGCGAGTTTTTCCACAAGGTAATTATACTTAATTAAGTTTTACCAGCAAAATATCAAGTTTTCCACAGATTTTTCCACAAAAAGTAAGATTTTTTCCACAATATAAGTTAAATTTAATCAATTTTTATACGTTACTTAATATTCTCGACTACTTATTCAGCCGTCAAGGCTAATGATCAGAGTGCTGGTTGTGGAAAACTTCAAATAAATCTTCACGATGGTTTTTGGGAGCGGCTAGTCATATTGATGCGATCGCTCAGTTGGCGTAGAGTTTGCGCTAAAGTGCGATCGCTTTCTTGAAGTTGAGTAATTTTATCGCAACTATAGATTACCGTTGTATGGTCTTTACCACCAAATTCCTCGCCAATTCTCGGCAAACTCAGAGATGTGTGTTGGCGCATGAGATACATTCCTATTTGACGCGCCCAGCTAATCTCTCTACGTCGTGAGTTACCTTTGAGATCGTCTATTAAAATATCAAAATTATCCGCCACAACCTTTAAAATTGCTTCTGGGGTAGCTGTCATTTTTTCGTTAGGCGGTTCTAAAACTGGTGTGATATTTTCCACCGTCATCGGTAAGCCCCAAATGGAAATATAAGCCACCGCCCGAATTAAAGCTCCTTCTAATTCTCTAATGTTAGAAGTATAGTTAGAAGCAATATACTCAATCACGTCGCGGGGAAGCCGAATATTTTCATCCTCAGCTTTTTTCTGCAAAATGGCCATTCTAGTTTCTAAATCCGGCTTTTGGATATCTGCGATTAACCCCATAGAGAACCGAGAACAAAGCCGCTCTTGTAAGCTAGGAATTTGGTTAGGAGGACGGTCGGAAGCAATGACAACTTGTTTGCCAGCTTCATGTAAAGTATTAAAAGTATAAAAAAATTCTTCTTGGGTGTATTCCTTCCCTTCAAGAAACTGAATATCATCAACTAATAAAACATCAGCGGCTCGGTAATGCTCTCGAAAGCTCTGCATACTATCCTTACGAATCGCTGTAATTAAATCATTAGTAAACTGCTCAGTCGAAACATAAAATATTTTACAATTAGGCGAAATTTCCCAGCGATAGTGACCAATAGCCTGCATGAGATGAGTTTTCCCCAAACCTACGCCACCGCATAAAAATAAAGGATTGAACTCCCTACCTGGAGATTCTGCAACTGCTAAAGAAGCAGCATGAGCCATCCGATTGTTAGCACCAACTACAAACCGGGAAAAGACATATTTAGAGTTTAAATCAGTAGTTTTATGATTGTGATTAGGAACAGCTTCCGAAATACTGCTAGGATTTGGTGATTCCCAAGAAACCTCTCGCTCACTAAAATGAGAAACTTCATCACCTTGAGCAACAGTAATGTAAATTCCTACGGGATGACCGAGAATATCTTGTACTACATGAGCAATGGTATTGATGTAATACTTCTGTAACCAATTACGAGCAAATGGGTTAGGAGTACGAATAACCAAGCAATTATTTTCTAATCGCTCTGCACTAGCAGTTTTGATCCAAGTTTCAAAGGTGGGTCGGGATAGTTCAAGCTGTAGGCGCTCTAGTACCTGACTCCACAGAGTTTCTATGGGAATTTCCATTATCCACCACCTTTGCTGCTAATCGTCACAATAGAAGAGAAAGCACCAATTTAGCATCCAGACACGCTAGACCTAGAATAAGCTTTTAACTTGTAATCATTTTGGGACATACCCAGTAGGCAAGATCCTAACATCCACTGACTGATACGGAGAAGCAACAACACATGAAGACAACAAACCATCACTTAGTGCCCAAAAATATTGATACTAGGCGTTTACCCCACAGGTTGTGGATGCTCTCATATGGGTTAGCAGTGGTGTTATTGGGGAGCTGCTCTCTTTTACCTGCTAAGACCTTTGAGACTCGGCAAAACGAGACTCAAACCCAAACGACAACAGAACCTAATCCGGTAATTGTCCCTCCGCCGATTTTTTCTTCGTCTGGAGATCCTAATTTTGTGGTGAAGGTAGTGCAACAGGTGGGGCCTGCGGTAGTTCGCATTGATTCTTCCCGAACAATCACTTCTCGCATACCAAACGAATTTAATGATCCATCATTCCGGCGGTTTTTTGGAGGTGCAGTACCACAGCCTAGAGAACGAGTAGAGCGGGGTAGTGGCTCTGGATTTATCATTACTTCCTCAGGCCAAATTTTGACCAATTCTCATGTGGTAGATGGTGCTGATAGAGTGACTGTCACACTCAAAGATGGCCGAACTTTTGACGGTAAAGTTTTGGGTGAAGATCCGGTAACTGATGTGGCTGTGATCGAAATCGATGCTAATAATCTGCCAACCCTAGCAGTGGGTAATTCCGATGCTTTGCAACCAGGAGAAGCAGTAATTGCCATTGGCAACCCTTTAGGCTTGAATAATACCGTAACATCTGGGATTATTAGTGCTACAGGTCGTTCTGGTAGCGATATCGGTGCTAGTGACAAGCGGGTTGATTACATCCAAACTGATGCTGCGATTAACCCTGGTAATTCCGGTGGCCCATTGCTAAATGTTCGTGGCCAAGTAATTGCGATGAACACAGCTATTATTCGAGGTGCTCAAGGTTTGGGATTTGCTATCCCCATTAATACTGTGCAAAGAATTTCCCAGCAATTAATTGCTACAGGCAAGGTGGATCATCCTTATTTGGGCGTTCAGATGGTGACACTGACACCAGATATCAAAGAGAGAATAAAAAGTAGAGCAGGCGATCGCTTAAATCTTACAGCAGAAGAGGGAGTTTTGCTGGTTGAGATTGTGCCGCGATCGCCTGCATCTGTGGCTGGACTACGAGTTGGTGATGTGATTAAAAGCATTAATAACCAGCCTGTTACTAAAATTGAAGAAGTACAAAGGCTAGTAGAAAAGAGCAAAATCGGTACCAATCTACCAATAGAAGTGGAACGCAATGGGCAAACTGTCCAAATAGGAGTTCAACCTGCTCCTTTACCTGTAAGACGTGAAGGATGATGTTAGGAGGCAGGGGGCAAGAGTCATAAAAATTTTTCTAATGCCCAATACTTCTATACGAGAGGCTACGCCCTAAGCGTAGCTATGCCGCAGGCTTTACGGCAAAGCTCAGTACAAGTGCCCAATGCCCCACTAACCATTGCTTAAAGGAGTTTTATCATGACTGAGTTAGCGCCAATAATTCAATTAGGCAATCCAACATTACGCCAAAAAGCTGCTTGGGTTGAGAATATTCAAGATGAGCATATCCAAAAATTAATTAAAGACTTAATTGCCACTGTTGCCAAAGCTAACGGTGTGGGAATTGCTGCGCCTCAAGTAGCACAATCCTATCGTTTATTTATTGTGGCTTCCCGTCCTAATGCCAGGTATCCCAACGCCCCAGAAATGGAACCTACTGCCATGATTAATCCCAAAATCATTGCTCATTCAACTGAAGTTGTCAAAGATTGGGAAGGTTGTTTAAGTGTTCCAGGAATTAGGGGGTTAGTTCCTCGACATAAAGCTATTGAAGTGGAATACACTGACTCTCAAGGCAAGTTACAAAAGCAAGAATTAACCGATTTTATCGCTCGGATTTTTCAACACGAGTATGATCATCTCGACGGTATTGTATTTGTTGATCGCCTAGAAAACACTCTCGATATGATTACTGAGCAGGAATATCAACAACGAGTTGTTAACAAATAGATGTGAGTTGAGAGTGGTGTACACCAATGTTGAAAGCTCATCCCATCCCTAAAAGGGGATGGGATAACACGTGCATACTGATGACGGTTAACAGTTAACGGCGGGGCGGCTATCCCGGACACCTCACAAAGCAAGTGGGCTTCCCACCGCCTTAGTGAGAAGCTTACGCAAAAATCACCAAAAAGCTTAATTTATTAAATCGCCTTTTCTGCGATAGGCTTCCGCCAAAGCGAAGCGTCTCGTAGAGAAGAGAAGAATCGTAGAGTGTGCGTAAGTCCTATTAATTACGAATTACGAATTATTTAAGCGTGTGCTTCACAAACTTGCTCGTCCCGCCACAATTGATATAGCCGCGTTGCTGGCATCGTCATATATAAAACATCACCCGCACTGAGGTTAGTTTCTAATAAATCCCAGCCATGAAGGGTTTGGTGGTTTGTTTCTACATACAAAGGTACACAGTCAGCTGACATCGCTACATCTTTCACCCACTGGCCACAAAAGACGTGTGAAGGTGTAATCACAGTTGCAAAAGCCACCCAAAGACTATCTGCCGTGATGCCATTGCCAAGAATGCGCCCCCCCAGTGCAGCGGCGGCAAAAGCTGGGGCTGCTAGTTCAGCCGGACTCAGTACGGCCTCGAAGCCAAATAGCTGTTGGGCTATGCCAGCAAAATCGGGATCGGCATAATGAACAATCACCGGAATGCTGGGTGTCAAACCTTTGGCTTTAAGAGCAATTTCCAGATTGGTAGCATCATTGCTAGTAACAGCAAGCACTGCGGCGGCACAGTCTATATTGCTGGCTTTGAGTATTGTGCGGAAGCTGGCATCTCCCTGAATAACAGGAATACCTAGTTCGCGGGCGGTATTAATATATTTGTTGTTGGAGTCGGGTTCAACTACTACAACTTCATGTCCGCTGGCGTGGAGTTGCTGGACAATTCTCACCCCAATACCACTCAATCCACAAACAATGTAGTGATATCGCTGGGGAATTCGGGCTGCATCCCAAAATTGCTTAAAGCGGCTTCCTAAGACAAAATCGGTGAGCATTGCATACCAAATACCAATTACCACTGCTCCAACCAGCATCATCACAACAGTAAATAACTTAATAGTGTTAGGAGCATTTTCTACTACTTTGTCATTACCACCTGCTCCCGTAATCATGCCTACAGAAAAATATAGAGCATCGACAGGAGATAAACTCAACTCAGCCGACATGTAGGTTAGTGTAGCAATCAGAATAACTGCCAAGAGTACAATAGCGCCCACCACTACCGATCGCCCATGTTGCTGAAACTGCTTAAGATTAGTCATAACTTTCAGCAGTTTTTTAATCAATGATCTCCGGGGAGAACGGATGCGGGGTTGGGTGCCAATAATTAAGCGATCGCCTACTTGTATCTCTTGTCCAGATATTACAGCCGACACCAAATCCATCTCGCCTTTTACTGGCAAGTAATAAATTAACATCCGCGATCGGTCTTCCCACAATTCACTCAGCTTTAGACCCCTCCAGAAGTGGTTTTCATCAATGAATTCTTCGTGAATTGGCCAAGTTTGCTGAAATAATTTGATTTGTCCGATCGCTCGGTTTCCCAGTGCTGCAAAGGTAAATACGGGTGCTGCTAATCCCACAACACTCATACTCAAATGGTCTGGCAAACTTTGATCTAGGCGCTCCCCCAAATTTGTATTATAAAAACGGTTGATAATCCGAATCTGGGGATTCAGTACCCGCGCTTGCATCATAATAGACAAATTCAGAGCATCTTTAGAGCCAGCGATGACTAAAGTGTGTGCCTGTTGAATTCCTGCTGCTGTTAGGGTAGAAGCTGCTTGTAAATCGCCAACAATCACATCTCCTGCTGTTTCGCCAGGGATAGATTGGTGATGAATGCCAACAACGAAGGCTCCCTGGTGTCTCAGCAAACGAAAGGTTTTATATCCGGTACGTCCTAAGCCACAAACAATAATTCGAGGTTTCATGAAACGGCAGCATCTTTTACAGGTAGGGCTGCATTTCTAGTTATTTATTAATATTGTTGCCCACTTTCCGGGAATATAACTGTAGCTGACAACACGATTGTTTCAAATAAGATGGCACTTTTACAAAATTATAAAAGTCGATGTTATTTGGATACCTGAAATTTGAAAAGATTCAAGTTATGAAAAATTGGATAAAATTAACAAGTTTTAGTAGTATTTTATGCCCTCTAGTTGTGGCAGGAACCATAGCTGTTACAGCGCAAGCACAGCCCCAGTCAGGGCCAGAGCCTATTTCTGCCCCTCATGTGACACTGAATGTACAACGTAGCAGTGGTACATGTCCTCAAACAATTGGACTGTGGTGGTTTCTTCTCCCTTACGAAGGCGGTGCTGAACATACGGTAGTGGCTGATACCAGAGAGTTTGCAGATACAACTAAATTAGTTTCATCTAATAAGCAGTTTGTGGAATTTGTTTCACCTTTACGGAGCAATTATGCTTCTTGTGTAGGTCAAACTCGTGGGCAGGGATATAGTTTCTACAATGTAGAATTTAAGAATAAAAAAGCTTATTTCCGTGTGGATTTGCGAAAAATTGATGCACCCCTTAGCCTAATCACTTACAAAAGTGTAGTGGCTTCCCGCCCTTATGTCAGATGGGCGATCGCTGACTAACTCCTTACTAACTCCTTAAATAGGAGAGTTTTTCTAGGCAGGGCTTCAACAGCTAATAAAAACAGCCAATAAAATAATATAGAAAAATATGGCAATTTTTGTAGGTTGTGATACGCTATCTGCTTGAGGAGTGTGGAGGAACCGAAAATGGCAAAGCTGCGCGTGGGGTTACTGTTTGGCGGTCGTTCGGGAGAACATGAAGTTTCGATCAAATCAGCACGGGCGATCGCTAAAGCCTTGAGTGCAGAGCAAAATGCTAGTAAGTACGAAATACTGCCTTTTTACATCCAAAAAGATGGACGCTGGCTAGCCGGAGAAGCACCGCAAAAGGTTTTAGAAACTGGCACTCCGCTACTGGAATCTGAACAATCAACTTCCCAAGGGGATCTGACATCCAACCCTCAAGCCCAAATCCTCAGCAAGTGGCAATCTCCTTCTCAAGTTGCCCAAGTGGATGTTTGGTTTCCCATTCTCCACGGCCCCAACGGTGAAGACGGAACAATCCAAGGGTTACTCACTTTGATGCAAGTTCCCTTTGTCGGTTCTGGGGTGTTAGGTTCGGCAGTGGGGATGGATAAAATCGCCATGAAAATGGCCTTTGAGCAAGCGGGACTAGCACAGGTAAAATACAAGGCGATAACTAGAGCGCAGGTTTGGTCTAATCCTTGCGTATTTCCGAAATTGTGTGATGAAATTGAGGCAGCATTAGGTTATCCCGCTTTTGTTAAGCCTGCTAATTTGGGTTCATCAGTGGGTATTGCCAAAGTGCGATCGCGCCAAGAATTAGAAGCCGCTTTAGATAATGCTGCCAGTTATGATCGAAGACTGGTTGTGGAAGCTGGTGTCGTAGCCAGGGAAGTTGAGTGTGCTGTTTTAGGAAACGATCAACCTCAAGCCTCTGTCATTGGAGAGATTACTTATGACAGCGATTTTTATGATTATGAAACTAAATATACTGAGGGTCGCGCAGATTTACTGATACCAGCACCGCTTCCAGATGCGATCGCCCGTCAAATTCAGGACATGGCTTTACAAGCTTTTGCAGCAGTTGACGCTGCGGGGTTAGCAAGGGTAGATTTTTTCTACGTGGAAGCAACAAAAGAAGTTTTGATTAATGAAATAAATACGTTGCCAGGCTTTACTGCGACTAGTATGTATCCCCAACTCTGGGCCCATAGTGGAGTCTCCTTTCCAGAATTAGTTGATCGGTTAATTCAACTTGCTCTTGAAAGGTATTCTCCTAGCTAACGGACAAAATAAACGAACTGATTTTTAAATTTTTACAGGAAAAAGTCACAATAAATACAGAATTTTGGCAAAAATTAGCCAGATTTGGTAGCCTATGTTTTACAAAAAAGCTACTTAAATCTGAACTTTTGTTACGGATACCTGATGCTTAACTCCTCCAGTACAATTTATTGACTAGAGGGGTACAAATCTGAAAGTAATCATGGAAAAAAGTCAGAGTGTACAGCGCGAGCGAACCCAACTAAGAGGGGCTACTCCAGAGCTGACAAACAGGAAATCGAGATTAAAACAAAGCTCGAACGTTCTGATATATCTGGTTGCACACCATCCTTGGCTATTGTTAACTGGGTGTTTAGCCATGTTTTTAGGAGGTGGTGCCTTTGCCCTGTATAGCTTAGGTAATGCTGGACAGGTAACACAAGAAGAACCAGAAAAAATCCCAGTTATAGTTGAAGAACCAATCAATGCGCCTTCTGAGAATAGTAATCCTACACCTTTATGGATGGTGGCTGCGATCGTCCTCAGCTGTGGTAGTGGTTCCTTGCTCATTTTCCGAATGCTCAACCGGACAACCCAACCGCAAAAAGTCCAAAAACAGATTAACCGTCATCAGGCACGCTTGGCACAGAACCATTACCAAAGATTGGAGCCACGCCTTCCCAAGAACCAGCCAATCTTTGTGCCACAGCCACAACTGATGCCTATGATGCAGATGCGACCTAAAACAAAACATTTGGTGACGGTTCTGCCAGCAGAACACAAGCACCACTTGGATATGCGCACAGACTCTTTAGCAGACTTGATGGATCTTCGTAAAGATAGTTCACTGTCTGCAATTTTACGCCAGTATTAAAGTTCCTGTAAAGCAAAAACCTTTCAAAATAATATTTTTTGCGAATTAAGGCACGGTTCTACCGTGCCTTTACTAATATCTAGAGGATATATATAGGACTAGTATTTGATTTTTGAAAAGATACGTAGGGTGCGTTAGCGACAGCGTAACGCACCATTCTTAAGGCTTTGGTGCGTTACGGCTTACGCCTAACACACCCTACAAATACTTAGATTTTTTCAGAAATCAAATATGATTCCTATAGCTGTTCTCACTTCGGTGCAACCCCACCCCGTATTTGCTGACGCAAACACTCCCTTCTCTTTGCTAAGGAGAAGGGTTGCGGCGAACGCGCTTAAAAAATGATCTTGCTGAAAAAAAAAGCAGCAGTCTGTCCAGTTAAACTGATAAGGTTGAAAATAGCAGATCAAGCAGTGAATAACATAGTGCGGTTAGTTTTGACAGCAATATTGCTGGTGCTAGTGACAGCTTGTGGCAGTATTGGACTGCTACCGACTAGCGAGTTAGTGCAAAAAGCGATCGCACTTGGGCTAGAGCAAACTCAACAAAAACTTAGCCAACAGTTGGATCTAGATTTTCAAGGATTTGAAATCAAGCGGCTATCAATTACCCAAGAACAACCTCTAACGATTGAAAATTTACCAGCTTTCCGCGTTCGGGGAACCTACGACTTGATTGTAAAACTACCAAAACGGCGCTTGACGCAACCAAAAAAACCTTTTGACGTTTACCTGCAAATTCAGCAAGAAGGCAAAACCTGGCGATTGCTGCTTCCAGAAAAAGGTAGTAAAGATACTCAATCAATTTGGCGTAGCTATCTCATCGAATAGCTGGAATGTGCAACTACAAAAACCATCACAATCTATTTCTGTTCCTACTTTCGCCAAAAGGCTAGCAAAGATACTCAACCTAATTGGCAATGAAAGAATTAAAAAGTTCGTCGAGCCGATTGATTCGTCTGTTTAAACAAAGTCGAGAGAATTGGAAAGAAACAGCGCTTGAAAGGCAACGAAAGCTGAGAGCGCTTGAAATAAAGATTAGAGATTTATCGC
>NZ_JACJTD010000031.1 GCF_014698505.1 Nostoc foliaceum FACHB-393
CTCCCCTTAACTTTACGTGCTAATTTTTTCTGCTTACGTTTGAGGTTTTTCTCGTGTTTGGCAAGGTGTTTAGGATTGTCGTAAAAAGATATTTTCTTGCCATCGGTTACGACAGCAAAGTGTTTTAGTCCTAAGTCAATACCGTAAATCTTGCCCCTAAAAATTGTGTATATTTCACCCAATTGAAAATGACTATAATTTCCAATTTTTTAGCTGGGATTATATGGTATCTGTCTGCTAAAAAAGCGATCTAAAATTTCTGATTTTTGTTCTGAACTGAAGTTGTCATACCAATGTTCAAACTTCTCAACTAGCCCAGAATTTTTGAAAATCTCTGAATTATCATCTGGTTTTTCAAACAAAGGTTTTGGTCTGTCATGAGGATAAGTAAGTATTTCTACTTGATTATCGCTCTTTCGATGCACAAGTTGCATCAATAACTCCATTGCGACAGTTGGCAAAACGCGACACGTATAATTCATGAAAAAATCAAAAGTCATACTACCTAGACGGATGCGATCGCCATCTTTGAGCTTGATCGGCTTCTCTGCGCGATCGCCATTCACAAATGAGCCATTGGTACTCTTGAAGTCTATGAAGTAGAAACCTTGATCATCAATATATTGAATAGCAGCGTGGCGACGAGACATATAACTATCAGGAATGCAAATACCACTGCTGCGATTACGACCTATTGTCCAGATTTGCTGTGGCTGCCGTAAACTTTGGGTCTGATTGTCGCACAAGTTAGTCATCAAATAAACAGCAGCACTATCCACTACACCATGTACATAACATACTTTTACCCTCCTCAACGACGGTTGAGATAGGTTTTCTAGCTGAAGAATTTCATCTAGAAGGCTGCTGTGGTGTTCATACAACTTCAGGAATACCTGGTATAAAGTTAATCGCCGTTCTATTTCCGTTTGTGCAAAGTCAGCCATCATACATAAACCTTGTACTACCTGATTTTGGTTATGAATATTTTGCTTCAGTCTACAATCAGGGATAATTACGTTTTCACTTTCCGCTGGCTTAATAGCGTTAGGTTTAACAAATTTTAGGTACGAAATTCCCTGTTGTTTCTAGGCATCAAAAGAAAGCATGAAAATATCTTTAAAAAATTATTATACTTTATTGTTTATTGTAAATAATCATTTGCTATTTGTAACAGATAAAAACCATGAAGATTTGATTAAGAATTACCAAAAGTTAGCATATTTTTGCTACAAAACTGGATCTTTCTTAACATTTGCGAGAGCAATGGCTATCGCTCAACCCAACTATTATATATACTTGGTCAATTTTGAATAAATCTGAGTTTTACCTGAAGAATAAGAGCTACTTTATCAAGCTAGTGAGGAAATCAAAGCCTTGTGAACCTTAGAGGGTATTTTAAAAGTATTTGACGAATGGAATTCGCTACTACAAAAGCAAAGCCCACCTCCGTGGACTAATGCAAAATTAAGGGTTTTGCGTGTGTAGCTATGATTTATAAAATATATAAAAATAAACTTTTATAAGAGAATGCTTTAAAACAATACAGTTCAGTTTAAGACTTGATCCTCCTTAACCGTCCTTAAAAAGGAGAGAACAGTGCTCTTTTATTACTCTGAAAAAATAAAATATTTGTAGATTGGGTTGAACAAAGTGAAACCCAACAAAATCAAGGATTCTTGATGTTGGGTTACCCTACGGGATTTTGCTACGTTCCTCAACCCAACCTACGCCTAGATTTATAAAAACTAATCAGAAACATTGGTTTCTAATTTTTATCTCGTGAGAGTCATAAAACAGCGTTAGTCTGGCAACCAGAGCGAGTAGCTCTCAAATTTAAACTTTCAACTTACAATAAGCCTCGTTTCCCATTAGGACGCACGGTCATCCAATTTGTTTTTGCTAGTGCTAGCTGCTCATCAGAAATTTTGGCATTGGTGAGATTGGCACCACACAGATTAGCTCCTCGAAGGTTAGCATTGCTGAGATAAGCATTACTGAGGTCTGCGCCTCGCAGGTCTGCTCCTTCTAAATCAGCATGGTTAAAGTATGCTTTGCTCAAATTAGCATCCTTGAGATTTGCTTGCGTGAGACTGGCTCTGCCAAAGTCACTATTGTGGAGATTAGCTCCCTGGAGATTGGTTTTTTGCAATTGAGCGGAATGGAAATTTGTTTGGGATAAGTCAGCACCTTGCAGATTCAGCAAATTTAAATTGTGTAAGGCAAAATCCCGTCTTCCCTTGAGATAGGCTGTTAATAAACCTTGGGTATCTAACTTACGCTCAATTTTAGAATTTTGAACTTGCGAACCATTGCTGTTGCTGTTAGCTAAAGTCGTTGATTTGCCCATCCCAGAGCCGTGATGTAATCCAGCAGCTTCCGCAGCCTTGGCTCGTCTGGCGCGAATTGCTGCCGCTACCTGTGCCACTCCTGCACTGGTAACAGCAGCAGAATGGTTGTTACATAAAACAGCAGAATTTTCCAAGTGGTTGTGTGTTCGCTCTTTAGCTCCGGTATCAGATTTAAGCAGTAAACCCTTTGCTAAACTTTCTAAGTATGGTTCTATTTCCAATGCTCTGAGAACTTCTGCCGCTGACTGATAGCGACTACGTACAGACACGTCTAACATTTTTCGCAATACATTGCTCAAGTGGTCACTCACTTGCACAAGCTGCTCCCACATCATCTCGCCAGTGTGGGGATTGTAATCTAAATCTTTAGGAGTTTTACTAGTCAGTAAATAAATGCATGTCACCCCCAGTGCATAGATATCACTGGCGTAGACTGGACGCATCGCCATTTGCTCTGGAGGTGCAAAACCAGGAGTGCCAATGGCATATGCAGTTAATGCTGTCTGCCCTGATTGACTTGTCGCACCTTGGCTGACTTGGTTTTTGACCGCACCAAAGTCGATGAGTACCATTCTGGCATCTTGAGTGCGGCGAATTAAGTTGGCTGGCTTGATATCACGGTGAATCACCTTTTGCTCATGGATATATTGCAATAGTGGCAGAACCTCGCTCAAAAATTGCTTGACTCCAGTTTCGCTCAAGATGCCGTTAAGTTTCACCTCCTCCTGCAATGTATCACCACTGATGTATTCTTGAACTAAGTAGAATTGTTCATGATCTTCAAAATAGTCTAACAATCTTGGTACTTGGGGATGATTGCCAATCTTACCTAGAGTTTTGGCTTCTCGCTCAAAGAGTTCTCTGGCCATCTGTAAAACGTGTGGGGCGCTTCCTGATGGGCGTAATTGCTTAATTACGCAACTCGGTTCTCCTGGTAAGCCTTGATCATGGGCTAAGAAGGTTGCTCCAAAGCCACCCTGACCTAATGGTTTGATCACCTGATAGCGATCGCGCAACAGTAGTTGCGAGCCACAAGACTGACACCTTTGGCTATATACCAAATTTTCTGGATTGGGACAGGTAGGATTTAAGCAGTAGCTCATGCACTGTCAACTCGCTGCACGAATAATCACGGGGAGTGTTATACTCCCTTTCAATTATTTAGATATTAATCAACTCTTGCAAGGTAATTTTTGCTGGAAATCCTTTGAAGAGTTTCTAAAGTTTAATTGATATTACGTAAAGCGATCGCCAAAACAAAATAATTTATTATACTTACGTTGCCCAAAATACTTAGTTTACTTTATACTATATACCAAATCGTAATAACACTCTCTTAAAGCTTGTTAGATGTGGCGTGCTGCTCTCCCGACTCGCTAAGGTAGTTCGGAATTGAGCAAGTCAGCTTTAATCTAGATTTTTGCATGATTGTATCTATAATCTTATTCTGGATAATTGGTATTTAAAAGTATTGGAGGGGCAGTGCCCAACGCCAGTTGCTCTATTTGGATAGAAGTCAAAACGGCAACTTGGGCTGATAGCGCAGCGTTAACCGTGTTCGCTTAACCCTACTCAAAAGCTAGCTATGCGCAGCGTCTCGTAGAGAGCGTCTGGCTTTGCCAAGCAAGAGGGCGAACTGAACTTCTCCTTCTCTTCTCTACGAGACGCTGCGTCAACGGAGATGCTACGCAATGGGAGAAGACCGCACTGGCTCCCCTACAGAAAATAGCTATAGGATTTTGGATGCCCAAATTTGGAGGCAATTTAGAATCATCTCCATTAGTCGTTAAGAGACTATTAGCTGGCTTTCATGTTCACACTAATCAGTTGTTCGATAAGTGCAAAAACATCACTGCGGCTGAGTTTCTCTTTACCGTTAGCAAGGGCGTCAAGAGTTCCATTAGCTAAGGTTAAGGGAATTTGGCAAAAATCTAAGGCTGGGCCGGTAGGAAGTTCTTTGGTGTAAGCTTCTGCCAGGGCTAGATTGCGCCGCGCATACTCTTGCATATTTGCAGCACTCCAACCCTCTGGGAAAAAGTCTACCCCACGCCCTAAATCCTCAGTATGGTTACGCAGGATATTAACTGCTTGTAAACCCCGACCAAACCCAATTGCCTGGGTACGGTTAGTTTGTGTTCCATCGTACCAATTCCATAAGTCTGATAGTAACAATCCCACTGCACCTGCAACCCCAAAGGTATAACGATCCAAATCAGATTCTGTATCAATTTCCCAGTTTCTTTCTGCCCAGTAAGCCATCCGGTCTGCCATTGCAGCAGTGGCATCCCAAATTCGAGGTGCAATGGTCTCTGGTGCTAGCAGCAACCATTCTCTAATCCTCACAGTGACTTCTTCTAAGGTATTCTCATACCCACTAAATCCTGCCAAGAAAGCATCTACCGCGAAGCCATCAACCCCTGCCTGTAATGTCAGGCTAATCGTTTTTAAGAGCTTTGCTTTAGTAGCGTTATCTAGTTCGGGATTATCTTCAATTTCATCAATGGCACGCATACACAAATATGCTGATGCTACTGCTTCTTGTAATCCTGGCGGTAAAAGACTAATTGGGATATAAAAAGTTCGGCTAGTTTCTTTGAGGATTTGCAATGCATCTCTACGTAAATTCATGTTTTCACTCCCCGATTGATTTTTGCACCACATGAAGTTTGCAGTTTTTTGATGATACTGGATATAGTTTTGACTAAACCTTAAAAACTATAGACTATAAGATACGTTAGTATTTAATCTAAAAATTAATAGTTTTTGGTGCTGCAATTAACAAAACTCTCAAATTTAACAAAGTCTAATCCAGTATATAGGCTTTTGGTCGCAAAAATGTGTAATATGCCGTTTAATATAGCTTTCATAAACTTTTAGCGTATATATATATATAAATGCTAATATTTGGTTGATTGACGCGAATTTTTTCCATCAGCAAACATCCATTTTAGGGATTTGAAAGTGTTTTAAGTCTGCGTTAATCTGACTATCAAATTGTAATTATTGTATATATAAAGACAATCTAGGAAAAGCTGGTAACGAATAACAGGAACTGTACGCAGCTATTAGATGCGAACGGCGGCTTGTTCAAGAGTTAGGGTAAGTTAAATTGGACATAGAGGGCTGCGATGCCTAGGTTAGGCTACACCTACGCTTGATTGGTTACAGTGGGAACCTCCTTGCTGTTGAAGGTGACATAAAGTGACCATAAGAGAGAACAAGAAGTTCCCGTATATTTACGAGATTGACAATAAAAAAGTGGGCTGTTGGCCCACTCAATAAAATATTTATGAATATTTGACCTCTCACCGGTCTCAATACATGGAAATTCAAGTAGTTGTTTCGAGTCAGGTTAAAGCTACAGTCTCCACTTTTTACTTGTTTTCCACTGGTGCCAGCCCATTAATTGCTGGGCCGTTGATTACCTTGCCCTGGGTATCAAACCGCGAACCGTGACATGGACAATCCCAGGTCTTTTCTGAGGAATTCCAGGCAACGATACAGTTAAGGTGGGTACAGATTGCAGAATGTTCGTGCAGTATGCCGTTTTCATCTCGGTAAGCTGCGACTTTTGTCAAACCATGCCGCACTACTGCACCTGTACCGGGAGCAATTTTTTCAACGGAATCAACATCCCCTGGTGTCACCCACTCTAAATACTGGGCAGCAACGTTAAGATTCTCGGAGATAAAATCACCTACTCCACCAATTCTCACACGTGATGGGTCATAAAGCTCTGTCCAGGTATTCTTTCGCCCTAAAATTAAGTCAGTTAGGAGTATCCCCGCGATCGTGCCGTGGGTCATTCCTATGCCTGTATCACCCGTGACGATGTAGACGTTTTCCTCATCAAAAGGATTTTTGCCAATGTAGGCAATACCATCATCAGAATTCATTACCTGACCCGACCAGCGAAATAAAACCTCCTGTACCATCGGAAAACGTTCTTGTGTCCACGTTTGGAGTCTGGCATATCGTGAGGAGGCATCGTCAGCTTGTCCGGTTTTGTGGTCTTCGCCACCAACAATTAATAGATCATATTGTTCGTCAATGCTTTGTAATCTTACGTAGTGGTAGGGGTCGAGGGTATCCCAATAAAGGGCTTTAGGAACAGAACCGCGAGGTACTTTTGCACCGATGACAAAAGTCATGTATGGAGCCTGTTTAAAGTGCATAGTAGCTAAATTACTGATGGGTGAGTTGGTTGCTACTACCACAGCATCAGCTGTCACAACTTTTCCACTGCTTGTTTCAACGCGGGCAGGTAAACCACCTTGGATTTTTTCTACATGCGTCCCCGTATAAATTCTACCACCACGGCGTTGTATGGCTTCTGCAAGCCCAGCTAGATACTTTAGTGGGTCAAATTGCCCTTGTTGGGGAAAGCGTAGACATACTCCTGTATCAAAGCCAGTCAACGGCGCTTTTTTCACCATTTCAACATTAGTGAGTCCAACTCGGTGTACTGCTTCTAACTCGTGCTGAATCTCATCTATTGATTTGAGGTCTGGCGGAAAAAGATAGCCGTCAAGTCGCTCGAAATCGCAGTTAATGTTTTCTTGAGTAGCGATCGCCTCTATAGTATTAATTGCTGTTGTATGACTTTGAGCAACAAGTTGTGCGCCCTCTTTACCGTGCATTTGCTCCAGTTCCTGGTAACGATAAGTCAGGACATTCGATAGATGTGCCGTTGTTCTTGCCGTTTGACCACCACCAATAGGGCCATCATCCAGCACCACCACTGATTTACCTGCGCGGGTTAACATATAGGCAGTTGACATTCCTGCTATCCCAGCACCGACAACGCACACATCTGCATGAGTATTTTCGGTAAGCACGGGTTGATCTGGGACTTCTGCCGTTGTCATCCAAATAGAAATAGTTTTACCAGAGTCGTTTTGCATATTTTTTAGAGTCTCAAGCCTAATTTATTCTGCTGGAAAGAAGGTTATGGAGGTAAGAGCAATAGGAAAGTAAGAAGGAAAAATATCGAAACATTTTTCCTTCTGTGATTATGCCTTTATGTGTCTTTAATCCGTGCCACAACTCAGCTAAAATGTCTATTCCAGCTTGTTATTGTATAAGCGTAGACTATTAATTGTAAATAATGTATCTGCATCATGATAGACATAAAAATATGCTTAATAGGGGATGAAATTGCAAAATATTTGTAGACTAAAAAAATAGATTCTTTATAATATTCTTGGGTAGTGACAGCAAATATGATTGGTAATGCCTGGATATGCGATGTTCTACCAAATAAATATACTGAATAAACACCGTATTTGTCTTTCTCGCCTCATTCATAATTCTTGGTGTTGGATTACCCTGCCGTAATAGCACAAACTTGTGCATTACAAAAACCACTCTTGCTAAAAAAATATCTGCTAATCTTTCACTCAACTTCTAGCGAAAGAAAGAGTTTGAGGCTAAGTATCTCTGTAATCATGAATGCGGACAAGTGTTAACCCTCTTAATAAGTGATATGCCGCAATATTTCGGAAAACTACCCACTACTAACCAACCTTGGACAACTGTTAGTAATGTAAAAGCTGTAACCTGGGACAATAATATTATTAATTTTGATTGTGGCGACTCACGCCTTACCATCAGCGTACTTGCGCCCAATTTAATCCGCGTGCGTTTTGCACCAACAGGGGAATTTATGCCCCGCCGCTCTTGGGCAGTGACGCTAGATGATGGAGAATGGGCGACAACACCTTTTGCAGTCCGGGAAACTGAAGCAACGGTAGAAATTGAAACAGCGCAGATTCGTGTGTGTGTCCAGCGAGAAAAGTGCCGTATCGCCTGTTTCGACAAAGCTAATCGCCCTTTTGCACAAGATGCAGAGATGGGTATAGGTTGGCGGATGGGTGCAGTTGCAGGATGGAAAGAAATTGCAGCCGATGAACATTTCTATGGTTTTGGTGAACGCACAGGCTTTCTGGATAAACTCAGCGAAGTAAAAACCAACTGGACAACGGATGCCTTAGATTATGATGCACTGACTGATGAAATGTACCAAGCAATTCCATTTTTTATGGCTTTGCGCCCAGAGTTAGGCTACGGCATCTTTTTCAACACTACTTTTTGGAGTCAGTTCGATATTGGTGCTGAACAGCCAGGTATTTGGAAGATGGAAACTCGTGGCGGGGAGTTGGATTATTACATTATCTACGGCCCCGAACCAGCCCAAATCCTGGAGACTTACACTCAGCTAACTGGGAGAATGCCATTACCGCCTAAATGGGCGCTAGGTTATCACCAATGTCGCTGGAGTTACGAATCAGAAACCGTTGTGCGGGAACTGGCGCAAGAATTTCGTCAGCGCTGCATTCCCTGCGATGTTATTCACTTGGATATTGACTATATGCGGGGTTATCGGGTGTTTACTTGGAGTCCTCAACGCTTTCCCAACCCGACAAAACTCATTAGTGATTTAGCAGAGGATGGTTTTAAAACAGTTACAATCATCGATCCTGGTGTGAAATATGAACCAGAAGCCAACTATCACGTTTTTGACCAAGGATTAGAAAACGACTATTTTGTGCGTAAAGCTGATGGTGCTTTGTTCCACGGCTACGTTTGGCCTGAGAAAGCTGTTTTTCCTGACTTTTTACGTCCTGATGTGTCTAACTGGTGGGCTGATTTACACAAAAGCCTAACTGATATTGGAGTGGCAGGAATTTGGAATGATATGAATGAACCTGCCATAAACGATCGCCCTTTCGGGGATGATGGTGAAAAGATTTGGTTTCCGCTAGATGCACCGCAGGGGGGACAAGGGGACAAGGGGACAAGGGGACAAGGGGATAAGGAGAATATCTCTGTGTCTGCTTCTACTCATACGGAAGTGCATAACTTGTATGGGTTGATGATGGCTAAAGCTTGTTATGAGGGGTTGGAACGGCATCGAAGTTCAGAGCGATCATTTGTGTTAACGCGATCAGGTTATGCTGGTGTGCAACGCTGGTCTTCTGTGTGGATGGGGGATAACCAATCGTTGTGGGAGCATTTAGAAATGTCTCTGCCGATGCTTTGCAATATGGGACTTTCGGGTGTCGGGTTTGTGGGTTGCGATATTGGCGGGTTTGCTGGTAACGCCACGGCTGAATTATTCGCTCGGTGGATGCAGGTAGGAATGCTTTACCCATTAATGCGCGGCCACTCGGCAATGTCTACTGCTCGTCATGAACCTTGGGTATTTGGCGATCGCGTTGAAAATATCTGTCGAGAATATATTAATTTACGCTACCAACTACTTCCCTATATCTACACTCTTTTCTGGGAAGCGGTAACAATAGGCGCACCGATTTTAAGACCATTATTGTACCATTTCCCTAACGATCCGAAAACCTATAGTCTCTACGATCAAGTATTGCTAGGTGCGTCGTTGATGGCTGCACCAATTTACCGCCCTGGAGTTGAGCATCGATCTGTCTATTTACCCCTGGGCACTTGGTATGATTGGTGGAGTGGCGATCGCTATGAAGGCCCGATTCACATTCTTGCTCATGCACCACTGGAAAGAATGCCACTCTATGTCCGTAGCGGTGCGATCGTCCCCATGCAACCTGTCAGGCAATACGTTGATCAACACCTACTCGAAGAGATCCGATTACGGATTTGGCCTGGTAATAACGAATATCAGCTATTTGAAGATGATGGACAGACAAGCAAGTATCAAGCTCAAGAGTTTTCACTCACCAATATAAGTGTATTTACAGAGGCAACCCAAACAATAGTAGAAATTGGAGCAAGAGTTGGGAAATGGACACCTCCACTGCGTGAAGTGATTGTAGAACTTGTTGGTGTTGGAGAGCAACGTTTCCAAGATGATGGTAAGCGACAGACTCTGGAATTTTGAAATACTCGCAAAGGTGGTTTTTGAGCCACCATTATTTCCTACTCTAAATTGTGCAAGAAAAAATATGCATAGAGGTAGATGAAAAGTAAGTCAAGGGGTAGCCTAAAATACAAAGGACATAAATGATTAACCCGTAAGAAATACGGAAGTTTACTACGCTAGATAGATGCGGTTAGAGAACACTAAATGTTAAATATTAACCGCTTGCGGCTGCAAGATATATTTAAAATCCCTACAAATTCGCTTGTGGCACAAGTCGCAAGTGCGATGGCTGTTTTTGTTGGCAGCTTGGTACTAATTGGCTGGTACCTTGGCATTGAAGTTTTTAAGCGCGGCTTCCCTGGTAGTCCTGCCACAATGAAAGTCAACACAGCACTATGTTTTGTGTTGTGTGGTGTATCGCTGTGGCTGTTTTCAACAGGAGGAAGCAGGGCAGAAAGCAGGGGGAACAGAACAATTCAAAATTACCCCCACAGCGCCCGATTTCCTACTCTGCTAATTTCCAGGGTCTGTGCAATAGCTGTCACCACAATTGCTGCGCTCACACTCTGTCAATATTTGTTTGGCTGGAATTTCGGTATTGATGAACTAGTGTTTGGTGATTCGCCAACTAGTATAGCGACATCACATCCGGGGCGAATGGGGGTAAACACAGCAGTGAACTTTATGCTGGTGAGCATCGCCCTACAACTTTTGGTTCATCCAAAAACCCAGCGCAGTTATTGGTATGCCCAGATTATCGCTCTGGTTGCGGCTTTAATTTCCTTTCAGGCAGTCATGGGCTATGCCTATAAAGTGAGAGTTCTCTACGGAATTGCCCCTTATACAACATCAATGGCCTTACACACAGCGGTGCTGTTCAGCTTACTAAGTATAGGCATTTTGTGGGCGCGGGCAGAACAGGGATTAATGAGGGTAGTTACAGGCGATACTTATGGTGGCTTACTTGCACGTCGTTTATTAGTTGCCGCGATCGCAGTACCTTTTATACTGGGGTGGTTAATTGTTGAAGGTGAACGAGCAGGACAATACGGCGCGGCATTTGCAGTGTCGCTGTTTGCGATCGTTCTGATTGTGATTTTTACTATTTTGATTTGGCAAAGTGCGTCGGTTATTGAACGCCTCAGCCATCAACACGATCTCGCCCAAGAAGTACTGAAAACTTACGAAGCTAAACTGGGGAGTTTCGTAGATGCTAATGTCATCGGGATTCTGTTTGGCGATGTGTACGGCGGTATCCACAAGGCAAACGACGAATATCTGAGGATGATTGGTTACACGCGTGAGGATTTGTTAGCAGGTAGGGTAAGTTGGAGCAATATCACAGCACCAGAGTATCGATACTTGGATGAGCGAGGTATCGCCGAAGCAAAGGGAAACACCAACGCTGCTTGTACGCCTTACGAGAAAGAATATATCCGCAAGGATGGTAGCCGTATCCCGGTTTTAGTTGGTTACGTGCTGCTAGGAGAAAGCCGGGAAGAGTCAGTAGCGTTTATCCTCGACTTGAGCGAACGTAAGCAAGCAGAAGCAGAGCAACAAAAATTAGTATCGCTGGTAGAAAATAGCTCTGACTTTATTGGCATCGCTACCCTTGAGGGGCAATTACTCTACATAAATGATGCAGGTCAAAAGCTGGTAGGGCTTGCCAGCCTTGATGAAGTCAGGCAAAAAGCAGTATTAGATTACGCCATGCCCAAAGACAAAGCCTATTTTCAAGAACACATACTGCCAACTGTGCTATTACAAGGGCGCTGGCAGGGAGAATTCTGCTTCCGGCATCTCCAAACAGGTCAACCGATACCAGTTGATTACAATATCTTCACTGTTAAAGACAAGAAGACAGGTCAGCCAATTGCCTTAGCAACTGTGACTCGCAATATCGGCGAGCAAAAGCAGGCTAAAGAACAAATATTACAACTAAACAAGGATTTACAGCGCCGCATTACTGAGTTACAAACTTTGTTGGAAGTAATTCCCATTGGAATTGGCATTGCTGAAGATCCAGAATGCCAAAATATCAAAGTAAACCCTGCTTTTGCCAAGCAGTTGGGGATATTGCCAGATACAAATGCCTCCCTCAGTGCTTCCTTGGAAGAAAAACCAACATTTAAAATCTACCGAGAAGGAAGGGAACTCTCAGCAGAGGAACTCCCGATGCAGTACTCTGCTGCTCATGGTGTCGAAGTTTTGGATTTTGAAGTCGATATTGCCCATGAAAATGGAAAAATTGTCAACCTGCTGGAGTATGTTGCACCCCTGTTTGACGAAGAGGGTAAAACCAGAGGATGTGTTGGTGCATTTTTAGATATTACAGAGCGCAAACAGGCAGAGGAAGCACTCCTAAATCAGCAAAAATGGCTGGAGGATGTGTTAAATCTGATGCCAAGACCGTTGCTGTTTATCGAACCAGGAACGGCGCGGGTAACTTTTGCCAATCGCTCTGCTGACGAATTAGCTGGAGGCGAATTTCCCAAGGGTGTACCAGCCGCAGAGTATCACACAGTTTATCACTACACGAATGCAGCAGGCGATCGCATCCCCAATGAGCAAATGCCAGGAGTACGGGTTGCCCTTGGCGAACGCCTGAATGGATTGGAGGTAGACTGGCACACTCCTGGGGGTGTGCGTTCTCTATTAATATTTGCTGATACCCTGCCAGCAATGCACGGTCATCCGGCTACCTGTATTTTGGTGTTCCAAGAAATCAGCAACCTCAAGGATACACAAAAAGCCCTCTCGTTAGGTTACAAAAGGCTAAAGCTACTATTTGAGACAGCTAATGATTTACTATCGAGTCAGCAACCAGTAGCACTAATCGATAGTGTCTACCGAAAACTCTCAGACCAAATTGGTTTAGATATTTACTTTAACTATTTGGTTGAGGATAACTCTCAGGTAATGCGGTTGGGGTCTTACAGTGGCATTTCCCAGGAGGTGGCAAAGGAAATTGAGTGGTTGGCACTTAATCAAGGGGTTTGTGGTACTGTAGCGCACGAACGCCATCCCATGTCTGTAGAGAATGTACAGGAATCTACTGACCCAAAAACAGAATTGATTCGCTCTTTAGGCATTACTGCTTATTATGCATACCCATTGATCGCCCAAGGACGGCTGTTAGGTACTCTTTCTTTTGGCAGCCGCACTCGGTTAAGCTTCACCGAGAACCAAAAGGGGATGATGCAAGCAGTATGCGACCAAATAGCGATCGCAATGGAACGAGCTAGTTTAATTGCTTCTTTGCAAGAACAAACTGAGCAGTTGCAAGAAGCTAACCGCATGAAGGATGAGTTTCTGGGAATATTATCCCACGAGTTGCGATCGCCCCTCAATGCCATCCTTGGCTGGGCGCAATTACTACAACGAACCAAGCTCAGTGAAACCCAAATGGCTAGGGCTACAGAGACAATTGAGCGCAATGCCAAAGCGCAAACCCAGCTAATTGAAGACCTGCTGGATATATCGCGGATGACTAGAGGCAAATTACGCCTCAATGTCCTTACTTGTAATTTGGTTCCGATGATTGAGTCGGCCATCGACACTGTTAGCCTAGCCGCCCAGTCCAAGGAAATCGATTTGAGATTTTCCCTCATTCCCTCAAAAGAAACGCGAAATGCGCCACCAGGGATACACCCTGTGGTCACTTTCGCGTCAAATTCAGATTCGGGATTCGGGATTAATAGCGAAAATCTAGAATCTCCACAAGCACAATTCCAAACCAATCAACACCAAGAAAACAACTTCCTGGGCGAAAATTCTCAATTCTTAGTTTCCGGGGATTTCGAGCGTTTGCAGCAAATCATCTGGAATCTGCTATCCAACGCTATCAAATTCACGCCCGCAGGAGGACGGGTAGAGGTGCAATTGTCAGTGGTCAGTGGACAAGAAAAAGAACAGACAACGGATAAATACGCCCAAATTCAGGTGATTGATACAGGCATTGGGATCAGTCCTGATTTTCTTCCTTACGTCTTTGATCGCTTTCGTCAAGCTGATAGTTCTAGTACTAGAACCTATGGTGGATTAGGACTAGGATTAGCGATCGTCCGTCATTTAGTAGAATTACATGGCGGTACTGTCCACGCAAATAGTCAGGGTGAAGAACAAGGAGCGACGTTTACAGTCAAGCTACCACTTTTGAAGAGTGCCCCGATCAGACCCTTTGCCCCTGCGCCCCTCCCGCCGTCTTCCCCTCTCCCCGTCTCCCTCCTTGGCGTGCGGGTACTGGTTGTAGATGACCAAGCCGATAGCCGTGAATTCATCACCACAGTTCTCGAACAGTACCAAGCCGAAGTTCAAGCAGTTGCATCAGTTCAAGAAGCATTGCAAGTAATTACACAGTGGAAACCAGATGTTTTAGTTAGCGACATCGGTATGCCCCAGGAAGATGGTTACTCTTTGATCCGCAAACTGCGATCGCAACGCCCAGAACTAGGAGGAAATATTCCAGCCGCAGCGTTGACAGCTTATGCTAAACCAGAGGATCGGATGCGAGCTATACAAGAAGGTTATCAGCTACATTTACCTAAACCTATTGAGGCGGCGGAGTTAGCTACAGTAGTTGCCAGCCTTGTGGGACGAACTTAGAGAAAATGGGGCTTTGGGCATTGGCAATCTCCTTCTTTTCTAATATCAAAATTTATATAAAATTCAAACTTTTTCCTAATTAACAATCACCAAAAAGCAGTTTTTTTATTTGTGATTTAGCGTACTTGGTGAATACTTACATATAAAAATAACTTATATGTAAATTTTTATTTCAATATGAATAATTATTGCGTATTGGGGCGATCGCTATTTAGCAAAAGCGGCTTCAATAGGCAATGCAATGACTCCTCTTAAAAAGGCTTGCTCTTTTATTTCCTCCTTTAGTGCATTTTGAAGAAGGTCACTACAGGCGGGGAGAAATTATCCAAGGTTTATTAGAAGTGACTTCCGAAATAGGCAATTTCAAAGTTGTATTTAAAGTATGTAACTAAAATGGGTGACAAAGAGGCTACATAATTTGTGAATTAAGTATTATAAGAAAATAGTGTTAAAAATAACATTTGTATTTACTGATACTAGCATGATTGACCTGTAATATTCACCCAATTATTCAGTTAATCACGCAAAAAATAGATGATGCGTCTTTTAACTCTCATGTATCTAACAAACAAGGATTATTTTATACAATAATATAACTCCTATGATCGCCCTAAAACAAACATTAACTGAACCACAACAACTAGATAGTATTGACTTACATAACTCGAAGCGAGCTGATTTTTTACAAGAAGTAATTGAAGGCTTAGAAGACGGAATATTAATTTTAAGCCAAACTGGTGAAGTAGTTCATGCTAATGCATCTGCTCATCGCCTTTGTTGTCAATTCAATCAAGGCAATTTTAATCAGAATTTTGTTCCCCCAGCCATTTGGAATCTTTGTAAATCGTTACTCAGTAGTCGGTATTTGTTTTCTGATAAACTTCTGATTCTGTCGGATGAGATTGTGCTTGATAAGTTAAATATTTTTCGGATTAGGGTGAGACTGCTAGATTTAGATGGGTTTGAAGCGCCTTGTTTATTAGTGACCATAGAAAACCAATATGAGTCTGTAAAAAATGCAGCACTCACTGAAGTTAAAAAATTTGACTTGACACCGCGAGAATCTGAAATTTGGTTTCTCTATAGAAGCAACTACAGCTACAAAGAAATAGCGACTAAGCTTTACATCACCATAAACACCGTAAAGAAGCACATGAAAAATATTCACACCAAGCGACAAGCAAACATGTCCTATAATTGAATGGTAGTATCGCATTGAAGAAAAATTCAAAAGCGATCAATGAGTGTAAAATTAAAAAGATCCACTCATTGTTAACGCTTGTTTCTTTGCAAGAGTACACTATCTAATGGCTTTATTTATTCTTGATAAAAACTGATTTGGAAAATGCAATAGGTTATTAGCCATTAATCTAGTATCCACCAACAAATATTTGATGAATCAATGTAGTGTTTTTGAGAAAAGCAATACTAGCCCTCGCTTTCATGCGGGGGTAGTTATTTTTAACATGCTCCTCTCTAATTTTTATGTAAGTTCTAACTACGGAGAATCAGGAGTTTTTTGCAGGCGTAATAAGGTATTGTAAACCTGCCGTTTTAAGATATTGTTATTTTGTAGCTCTATAGTAATTTTGTTGAACTGATCAATACTCAAACCATTATCTTGGACAATTTTTTGAGAGCGGGTACAGTAATTCACTGCGATATCTTGAGCTTTTCTTGGAAGACCATTTAAACTGTTAGAATCGTTACAAACAATCTTGGGAATTTCTCCATTGCCAATAAGTTTTTTAATTTCTTCAAAGGCATTTTGACGTGCTGGCTCCATTGCTAGCACGGCTTGAGCGTAGCTGTCGATTTCAGTATTGTTAACTATTGGTGGTGGAGTTTGACCATAAGCTTTTGAACTCAATGAAAAAGCGTTGGAAATTACACCCGCAGTAGCGATCGCGCCGAAAAAGAATGATTGGGAAAGGATTCGCTTTCGGCTAGGACGAGAAAAGAAATCGGAAATTTTCTTCATATAGTGTGTGACACAGAACTACATCAGGGATATTATAAGAACTTTGAATTATTTTCAGAGTTGGAAGTTCCGGCAACTGCTCAATACATCATGCTTTTATATTTGATTGTCAACTTCCTCGGCATACTTGACAAAGTTCGATAACTTTAGTCTGGAATGTTGACATTTCTGATGCTCCTTGCTTGAGACTCACTTCTAACTCCAGTAGTAGGGGGAAGCAAGAGATTAACTGTTGCACAGAAAGCAGCTTGATTTCTTGCTGTAAAAAGTAGATGCGTTTGGGATTACCGATATCAGCAGCAATAGCGATCGCTTGTTGATTGCGCTCCCCACTTTCTATCATAATCTTGACCCAGAGCCACGTGCGAAATTGTCCAATGAGTGTGGCAACTATCCGTAATCCCGGCTCGGAAGCATTGATCAAATCTGCCAGTGTTGTCAAAGCTTTAGCTGTATCCCCTGTTCTAATTGCTGCTGCTAATTGTAAACTATTTTGGGTAGTATTTCTTACTAACTTGGTGACAGTATCTATGTCTAAAGGCTTATTGCTACCTTGGGCATATAGCCGCAATTTCTCTAACTCATTGTAGAGCAAACGTGTATCATTTCCGACAGAATCAGCCAACAACTGGGCAGTATTAGCAGTCAGTTTCACGCCCACAGTCTGAGCTGCTTGATTAACAGATTGCACCAGTAATTCAGTTTTCCAAGGGGGAATGAGGGGAAATTCTCGGAACTCCGTGGCAAATTGTTTTAACAACTTCGTAGATTTGAGGCGTTCATCTGGCTTGTTGCGACTGGTGAGCAATAAAAATGAGTTTTCGGGAATGACTGGTAGCGATCGCACCAATTCTGCTAAAACATTCTCTGGACAGTGCTGACACAGGGTTGTATTGATTAGCCATACCAAGCGCCCACCAGCGCCAAAAGTGGGTGTCATGACCTGATTTAACCCCTGAATAGTGGCATCAGCTTGATCTGGGGTGAATGAAGTGTAATTAAAACTTATCCATTGGGGATCGAGGACGCGATCGCGCAGCGTAGCGATCGCCTTTTCTATGGCAAAATCATCTTCACCCCAGTAAACATAGATTGGCATAGGTAAACCTCCTAGTAGATGGGGTCATTGGGCATTGAACATTGGGAATAGGTAAAGAATTTAACTTTTGATCTTCTGCCTCTTGCCCCTATGCCCCTCATCCCCCGATAAGCTTCTATTACACCCAAAAACTAAATACTTTTGAAATCATTCTCTTAATCAAGGTAATTTTCCCTAAAATCTATCAAGTGAGAGCGTGAGGCTATGAAGATTGGACGACAACTATCAAACTTACTTAAATCGGTTAGCACGACTGACGCTGCCAGAAACCCACAGATCCCAAGTCCAGCATATCCAGGAATCTTCTAAATTTCAGCCACATTCTGGGTTGAGACAAGCAGCGTCCTTTCCTGGCTATACGCTAATTACACCGCCCGCAGGAGAAGAATCACAAAACTCTGCTTTCTATGCCAAATTACAGACTTACCAACAGGAACTTTTACAGTTGCCTGTAAACCGTGATTTGATTGTGCCTCTACCTCCTGCTAGCTTCCATCTAACTTTAGCGGATTTAATTTGGGACAATGCTTACCTTGATGCCTGCGAAAAAAATCCCAAATTTGACGAGGAGTTACACTCTTGTTTAGCCGAAATGTTTCAGCAATATCAACAATTGATGACAAATAGGAGTCATCCGATTAAATGGCAAATGCTGGGACTGATACTGATGCCAAGAGCTGTAGCCGTTTGTTTAGTACCTCAAGATGAACGCTGCTACGAGGAAATTATTAAATTTCGTCGAACAATTTATCAAAATCCCAAGTTAATTGCTTTGGGTATTGAGCAGCATTATCACTTCACAGCCCATGTTACTTTAGCCTATTTTGGGGAGGTTTCATCTGATTTAGACCGCACAAGTTTTAGCACAATGCTTTCTCAATTGAATGAACAATGGCTGTTAAATTTGCCAGAATTTTTGATCAATCGCGTCGAATTGCGAAAGTTTGACAACATGACACGCTATTATCGTGAACCAGACTGGCCGATTTTAGATTTTTGACCTGAAACCGGATCATCTGAACAACATGAAACTTGGGTTTACTAATATAGCGGTTTTCAGTTGAGTCCAATACAGAGCTAACAAGAACAGCCCCTTTCCTAACTCTCTCCTACGAGGCTACGGTGTACACACATCTTTTTGCTGGGTGAAAAATGTGTATTGATCCCCCTAAATCCCCCTTAAAAAGGGGGACTTTGAGAGCTTTTTGCCCTCCCCTTTTTAAGGGGGTTGGGGGGATAAAAAGCCTGTAGAGCAACTCTAGAAGACTTGTGTATACACCGTAGCCTAAGAGGAGAGGGAAACGGAAAAACTTTTGTTGCTAGAAGCGGAGTAAGATTCAAAGCCTCTCTCTTTTTAGGAGAGAGGTAAAACTGTATTGTATATAAACGAAAAGTGCTATAGTTTTTTATTATCTAAAATTCTGGTTGTTGATATCCGAGGTAAACAGCTTCTAAAAAAACATCAGGTGTAACAGCTTCTGGCAACTTTTCTAAATTAATAATAGCTACAACTTGCTCGGCTAACTTTAGCGATAGCGAGGCTCTTGCCTTTAATGACATTGCACCACGTCGCTGCAAATACTCACGAATCACAGCAAAATCATCTGGCATCAATGGTGATAAATCGGCAATTTGTACTAACTGTTCATGAAGTATCTTTGCCTGTTCTGAAAGTGTCAATGTTGCAGATGCAGTGGGTGTTTGAGCTTGAATCACAATTGTCCCAGCAGCCAAATCACCTAAGCGCTTTTCGCGGCTACCCAACATAATTAAAAAAGCGCCAATAAACAAAGTTTCATCAAAGGGTCGCAGTAAAGCACGTAGCGTTGCTTGTTGTAGCCCGATTAGTCTACCATCATCTCGAACTACGCGAATTTTAGCAAACCGTTTACCAGGAGTTTGTCCAAACCATAAGGTTTCAAAAAAGACAAAATAGCTGATGTAAATTGCAAAAGCGATCAGAAAGAAAATTGCTATTAACCAAAGTCCTAAATTCTGAGCATTTGTAATTAAATCCTCAAAAAAATTGAACAATTGTGTCGAAAAAACAGTCCATGTAAGGAAAAAGACAAGCAAAGTTACAGCCAAAACTGTATAGTCAATCAGGAGTGCCAAAGCTCGATTACCGATTCCCGCTAGAGTGAATTCCAACTCTACACTTTCTGGAGTCTGGAATGTGATGCGATTAAAAAAGCGCATATAACTAATTCAAAATTAATAGAGTTGGATTAAGGTGTTGAGTTAACGAAAATCTTGCGAGGGAGGTTCTCGTAATTGCAAACCTAGACCCTCACGCCGACTACGTAAGTCCAAGTATAAAACAGCTTTTAGTGCTTGCCAGAAGGGCATAATTAAAATTCCACCTATCAAGCTTCCAATCCAAGAAATCAAATACACAATAGAGTAGATAGCAGAACCTTGTTCAAGCCTTATTAAGAATAAGCTAGGTATATAGTTTAATACAAACAGCAATGGCAATGTAACGATAAAAGCAACTAAAACTACGCCCTGAATACGAAATACTGAGGCTTTAGTTAACTCCCAACTTCTGGCAACACTTTCGCCACCATTAATATTTTCTTCAACCGCTAAGGGCACTTCAGCTACTATCCAACGGGAGTAGAACCAAGTTAGTCCTAACAATACAATGCCTGCCGTTACAATTATTGCCAATGTGGTTGCAACTATAATGCTGGAAGTACCTAATATCCCTCCTAATACTACTCCGATCAAGCCAGCTAGCACACCGCCTACGATCGCGAGTCCAAAATAAACTACCAGTAAAGATATACCTACTTGGAAACCAACTCTCAAAAATGACCACAGACGTGGATTGATATGGCTGTTGGCTGTTTGGACACCTTCAGGTTGGTAAATCAATTCTCCAAAAGCCAAGCGAGAAATTAGTCCAGAAATGGCTGCATATTTTGCCCAGCCATAAATTGGAACTAGAATCCACAAGTGAGCGATCGCAGCCAGATTAAGATAAGTTTTTAGATGAGAACGATACAAGCGTACCGCAGCACTGACAACGTTACCGATACTCAGTGGTTGTATGTGACCGGGAGATCCAAAGTTTTCAGACATAATGGCAAATTTTCCTTGAAACTACGGAGATGAATGTGAGGTTATCTTAAGCTAAGTTAAACTCAGTGTTCCCAAAATTCATGAATATTCAACGTTGGATTGCACGACGAGAAGCAAATTGGCAGCGTCTGGATGCCCTACTAAGGCAGATAGAAAAAAAAGGGTTAAAGTCCCTACGGGCAGCAGAAATTAGAGAGTTAGCGAGTTTGTATCGTTCCGTAGCAGCAGACTTGGCACGTGCCCGCACTCAGCAAATTGGCAATACTTTGATCCAAAGTTTACAAACTTTAACAACTCGTGCCTACACGCAGATTTACCAAGGTTCGCGGCGACAAGAATGGCAGGCAATTCTAGAATTTTACCGCTGGGGATTACCATCTGTAGTCCAGAAAACATTTGTATACATTGCTGCTGCAACGGCGCTGTTTCTACTGGGGGCATTAGTGGCTTGGTGGTATTCTTGGCAAAACCCCAGCTTTATGCCTTTGATCGTACCTGAAAACTTGATTACCAAGGTGCGAGATGAGCATAAATTATGGATGGGGTCAATTGTCGGCATTGAACCCCTGGCATCCAGCGGTATTATGATCAATAATCTATCGGTGTCTTTTGGGGCTGTCGCTGGTGGGATCACGGCTGGGCTATACACAGCCTATTTGATGGTATTTAATGGCTTATTGATTGGTGCTGTTAGCACTTTGGTGGGTCAAAATAATCTGGCTTATCCATTTTGGGCGTTTGTGTTGCCGCATGGTTCCTTAGAATTACCTGCGATCTTTTTTGCTGGGGGTGCAGGATTTTTATTAGCAAGAGCAATTGTATTTCCTGGTAAATATCGCCGTGGGGAAGCACTGAAATTCTATGGTTCTCAGGCGGTGCAGCTAGTATTTGGGATTGTACCAATGCTGATTATTGCTGGTGCGATCGAAGGCTTTTTTTCACCTAATCCCAGCGTACCTGATGCGATTAAATATCTGGCAGGAATAGGATTATTTGTACTTTTGGTAATGTATTGTAGCCGCAAACAAAGATGAAAAACTTTAGATATCAGCGGATTGGTAAACTCGAAAAATATTTTAGAATAAGGTAAATAATTTTCAGTTAAGACTTCACCGAGTTAGGACTTAACTATGTAAGAAAATTATCATAATTTGAAACTAGGATAATCATGGTAAAAACACTTGACGGTAGGTGAGATTTTTGGGTGGTTAAAGGTGACTCTGTAATACAGCAGTTTTTAAGTTGGTGAGTTCAAAAATACCCCACCTGCGCTGTCGCGTACCCTCGCCGATGCCTTAGGGAGAAAGAATTGGTTTCGATGCTGTTTATGCAGTCCTACTTGCCAAAAAGAACAGTTGAAATATTTCTCAGATTGATATATTCGTATTTGCTAATTACATAGCTCAGTCCAGGTATATTTTGGCTGAGGAATGCATCAATTTTGATTAACCTTTAATTAACTAAAATTTAACTCACGCATTAACTGGTCATGTCATCTTCTTGACTATGGACAGCCGGGTTATTCACTAAATTTTTAACTAGAAAAAATAGTTATGTATTGAGGTGAATTAACGGAAATTTAATGTCCAACAAACTAGGAATGTTTTTATGAACAAGATGAACTTTAAGCTTAACAGCCTGACAGTATTAGGTATAGTCTCATTAGTAGCCGCCACCTTTAGTGTATCAATATCTGCGGTTCATTCCCAAAGCGTCAGCACAGTTACAGTTGATGGTTCTAGCACCGTTTTCCCAATTACGGAAGCAGCAGCGGAAGACTTCCAAAAGGCGCAAAGAGGTAGAGTCAGAGTTACAGTGGGCGTTTCTGGTACTGGCGGCGGCTTCAAAAAGTTCTGTCGTGGCGAGACAGACATCTCTGGTGCATCTCGCCCCATCCTACAAAAAGAAATCGATGCTTGCAAAGCTGCGGGGATTCGTTATATTGAACTACCAGTAGCTTATGATGCTTTAACAGTAGTGGTTCACCCCCAAAATTCCTGGGCAAAAAATCTCACAGTCGCCGAATTGAAGAAAATGTGGGAACCTGGGGCACAGGGTAAAGTCAACAACTGGAATCAGATTCGCAACGGATTCCCTAATGCACCACTGAAGTTGTTTGGCCCTGGTGCAAACTCTGGAACCTTCGATTACTTTACCGAAGCTGTTGTTGGCAAAGCCAAGTCTAGTCGGGGTGACTTTACTGCTAGCGAAGATGACAACGTACTTGTACAAGGTGTTAGCCGTGATAAGAACGCCCTTGGTTACTTCGGTTATGCTTATTACGCAGAAAACAAAAATAAACTAAAGGCAGTGCCAGTTAACGGCGTATTGCCTTCGGAAGCGACAGTGAAAAATGGTAGTTACAATCCACTATCTCGCCCCATTTTTATCTATGTCAGTTCTAAGTCTATTGACAAGCCAGAAGTAAAGCAGTTTGTGCAATTTTACTTGCAGAATGCAGCTAAGTTCTCTCAAGAAGTAAAGTACGTTGCTCTGCCAGCATCAGCATATACTACCGCCCAGAATCACTTCAATAAAAAGAGATATGGCACGATTTTTGGTGGACAAGAATCGGTTGGGCTGAAGATTGAAGAATTATTAAGCCGTGAAGCTAAAGAATAAGCTTAATTGTCAATTTTGAATTAGTTCAAAATCTGCAATTCATCAAAGGGAGGTGTAGTACCTCTCTTTGCCTATTTAAATTTATCATCTCAGGAGCGATCGCATCCCAGCATGAGTAGTGCAAAACAAACTCAACTTTCTCGAAAGCTAGTGCGTGATTTGCAAGAACGGGCAATTGAGTCTGTCTTGTTTTTGGCGGCACTTTCTTCTGTGGCAACAACAGTAGCTATTCTTGGTATATTATTTTACGAATCTATACTATTTTTCCAGAAAGTATCTTTATGGAAATTCCTGACAGATACTCAATGGACACCTTTATTTGATGACAAGCATTACGGTATTTTGCCGCTGGTGACAGGAACTTTAGTTACCACATTAGTTGCTTTATTAGTAGCAGTACCACTAGGTACGATTATTGCTATTTACCTGAGTGAATTTGCTTCACCCATCGTTCGGGAAATTGTCAAGCCAGCTTTAGAACTGCTAGCGGGTATTCCCACAGTAGTTTACGGTTATTTTGCCCTCTTATTTCTCACACCAATGTTGCAGGTAATTCTGCCAGATTTACCTGGTTTTAGTATGTTAAGTGCGGGACTCGTCATCGGCATTATGATTATTCCTTATGTTAGTTCCCTGAGTGAAGATGCCATGCGTACAGTACCCGCACATATACGCGAGGCTTCTTATGCAATGGGGGCTACCCGCTTTCAGACAGCTTTGCGAGTCGTATTACCAGCTTCTATTTCTGGCATCTCTGCGGCTTACATTTTGGGTATTTCTCGTGCGATCGGTGAAACTATGATAGTGGCTATTGCTGCGGGTGGACAACCAAACCTGACCCTTAACCCGATGGAACCAGCCGCTACAATGACAGCCTACATTGTATCGGTGAGTCTCGGCGACCTACCTCATGGCAGCCTGGAATATCAGACCATCTTTGCAGTTGGACTCACGTTAGTGCTAATGACTTTAGTCTTCAACATCATTGGTCATTTTCTCACCAAGCGCTATCGAGAAATTTATTGATATGACAACTCTTAATATTCAAGAAGTCCGTAAGACTATTAGCCGGAATAAGCGATCGCAATATATTTTCAACATTATTGGCATATTGTCAATGCTGTTTGGTATCGTCACATTACTGGCACTATTGTTTGATTTAATTACCGATGGTTTCCCACGTCTTTCGTGGCAATTTTTGACTTCGTTTCCTAGTCGCAGGGCGGAAGAAGCAGGTATTCTCTCAGCTTGGGTGGGAACGCTCTTGGTAATGTTTGTAACGTCTTTAGTAGCCATACCCATTGGTATAGCATCAGGTATTTACCTAGAAGAGTATGCCCGAAAAAATTGGTTGTCTGATGTAATTGAAATTAATGTCACCAACTTAGCTGGTGTTCCCTCAATTATTTACGGACTTTTGGCTTTGGGTGTATTTGTTTATGGGTTCAATTTCGGTCGAAGCATTATTACCGCTGGGTTTACCTTGGCGTTATTGGTTTTACCAGTGGTGATCGTTTCTACTCGCGAGGCTCTGCGTGCTATACCAAATAGTATCCGTGAAGCTGCCTATGCAACTGGGGCTTCTAAATGGCAAATGATTTGGGATCATATTTTGCCTTACTCAACAGGCACAATTCTCACTGGGATTATTGTTGCCTTGGCACGAGCTATTGGTGAAACTGCACCCCTAATTACCATTGGTGCGCTCACATTTATAGCCTTCTTACCAGAACCACCAATTACTGGGCAGTTTCCCTACATCTCATTGTCTTGGTTACTCGCTCCGTTTACAGTTATGCCCATTCAAATGTTCGATTGGGTATCTCGTCCCCAAGCTGAGTTTCAGGTGAATGCAGCAGCAGCAGGTATTGTTCTAATTGCTATTACTTTGGCTATGAACGCTGTAGCAATTTATATTCGCTATCGTTTACGCAAAAAAATCAAATGGTAGAAATTGCATCATCAACCCTAGAAAAATCCATCAAAGCTTCCGTCAATTATCTGAATTTCTACTACGGTGGAACAGTCCACGCTCTTAAAGACATTAATCTGTTAGTGGGTGAAAAACAAGTAACGGCGCTGATTGGCCCTTCTGGATGTGGTAAAACCACTCTGTTACGTTGTTTTAATCGAATGCACGATCTATATCCTGGAAATAGCTATAAGGGGGAAATCACTCTCGAACCAGATGGGATTAACCTGCTCAGTAATAAGGTTGACCCAATCGAGGTGCGGATGCGGATTAGTATGGTATTTCAAAGGCCTAATCCCTTTCCTAAGTCCATTTACGAAAATGTGGCTTATGGTTTGAAGGTGCGGGGTGAATCTAAACGTACAATCCTTGATGAGAAGGTGGAGAAAGCTTTGCATGAGGCAGCTTTGTGGAATGAAGTCAAGGATCGCTTGAATGATTTAGCTTTTAACCTTTCTGGTGGTCAACAGCAGCGGTTGTGCATCGCCCGCGCTTTGGCGACTGACCCTGAGATTGTTCTATTTGATGAGCCGACATCAGCTTTAGACCCCATAGCTACCGCCAGTATTGAAGAGTTGATTGATCAATTGAAAGAAACGGTGACGATTTTGATTGTGACTCACAATATGCAGCAGGCCGCTCGTGTTTCTGATTACACTGCGTTTATGTATTTAGGTGAGTTGGTGGAATTTGATCGGACAGAAAAGATTTTTAATCACCCCTTGAAGCAACAAACGGCAGACTATGTGAATGGTCGTTTTGGATAAGAATATTTTATAGAAAACTAAAAGCTTGCTATATCTAGTTTATCGCCCCTTCAAGCGATGCCTACGAGCGGGTAAAGCGATCGCACTTTGCGAAAATAGAACAAGTTTAGCTAAGAATGATAATCACTTAAAAGTTGCGAAAAAGCGCCTGCGATCGACAGGCGCTTTATTTTTTTATTTTTGTAGGAAATTTAATGATGATTAGAGTTTTTAAGTATCTAGTGAGTCTCTGAGGCTGAGGATAGAACAAAAAATCTTAAAACATAGACTATACAAGCATTTCAAACCCACATTCCGTACTTTGAACTTTCACAGTTCCTACGATGGTAGTAAACTAGTACACTGTAGCGGAAGTTTGCCCTAACTTTATTTAACAAGGGGATTTTGCCCGTTCCGAGATTTAGTTTAACCCAGACATAGCTTCCAAAAGCTAAAAATAGTTGTTGCATTTTACATACAGCGGTTCTCGTTTACGTGAGGTACACCCGTAGGGGCACGGCACTGCCGTGCCCCTACACCTGGCGATATAATGTTGTACCGCATCTGAGTGGGAACCGCTATATTCTTCTATATGATCTTGAATAAAAAGCACCGAAAAGTTAATTAATGAAGTTATTTTAGCTAAACATAATCGACTTATAGCAGTTGAGCCAATATTTTTAATTAAAAGAAAACACGCTATCTAAATATTATCAAAAATTTTCAGCCTGAACTATAACAACAGAAAAACGTAATTAAAAATATCATGAGCAGTGAGGCATTTTTTAGCAACTAATCTTTTTAATGAGGAGGTACTAATCTAATGATTCAATTAAGTAGGCTTACAAAACACAAAAAAAAATATATAAATGAGATACGATTTTAATTTTTAAAAGACCCTTTGCTTTTTACTGATAATATTTTATCAATTTTTCAGAAAGGTTAAGTCATGAAAATATGACGAGTCAGGGCAAGCAATCTTTCTACTTTCTCCCTTAACCAAGAGGTATTAGTCAATGTTGAGAAGGTGGTAGAAAATGTCTGTAAAAAATAAATTTTGGGACACAGCATTATATAAATATCTACTAACCACTTATCTGCTGCATGACTACTGTATAGCTACGTAATTTCCATGAATATCTCATTTTGGGAGTAACATAGTGAAACAGCGTTGCTGATTTGTACTGTTTTACTGAATCAAGTTTTGTTTCACACGTTTTGGGAATATGAGTAAACTAATTCCAGCCATCAGAGTCAAAAACTTCAGCTTCTATTACGACACTCAAAAGATAGTTGAAGGCGTGTCAATGGATATTTACCAAAACCAAGTCACGGCAATTATTGGTTCTAGTGGTTGTGGAAAGTCTACTTTTCTTAAATCGTTAAATCGCATGACTGAATTAGAAGGAGATGTGAGGGTTGAAGGGAGAGTAGAATTTTATGGGCAGAGTATATATGAGCGTCGTGTCAACATCAATCGCTTACGTCGCCAAGTAAGTATGGTTTTTCCCAAGCCAAATCTTTTTCCCATGAGCGTTTACGATAATGTTGCTTATGGGGTGAAATTAGTTGGATGGCATCCGAAAGTAGAATTAGATGGAATCGTAGAATCTGCCATCAAAGCTGCCGAACTTTGGGATGAAGTCAAAAATAAGCTGCACAAGTCTGCTTTAGAACTTTCTGGTGGTCAACAACAAAGATTATGTATTGCCCGTGCTTTAGCAGTCAAACCTAATGTTTTGTTGATGGATGAACCTTGTTCAGGTCTTGATCCTACTGGTAGCATGAAAATTGAGCATTTGATCCATAACTTACGTTCTGAGTTGACAATTGTAATTGTTACTCACAATATGCAGCAAGTTGCTCGCCTATCTGATTTTACGGCTTTCTTTTATAGTAATGAAAATCGTATAACTCAAATGGTTGAATTTGGTACTACAAATAAAATCTTTACTAACCCTGTGGATTCTCGCACTCGTGACTATGTTTTCGCCCGCGTTAGTTGAAGCATTTCTCAAATTCTAGCTATTCAGAGAGCCATAACATAGTGGAAGCGGAAATGAGGAGTTAAACTTAATTTCCGCTTGCTTTGAGTTTTTCTTGTGTTCAGCAATACGAACTGACGTTGACAGTATTTTTAAATAACTCATTTACAGAATCTATTCAAGAAAAAGAGAAAAAAGAAGATTCATCGGGAAATCCTAATGGAAAAACATTAGATGAATTACTATTAAAAATTATTCAAGTTATACAAACAAAGTCTCCTCAAACTAAATTATCTGTGTCTAAGCTAGGCTCAGAGTTACAGAAAATAATCGGAGAATCTCCTAATTCAATTATTAAAAAATTAAAGTTAGGTTCCAATTTTACTAAATATTTAGAATCATCTCCCATATTTACATTAAAGGCGAGTGGCAAGGAATACGAGGTAACAGCACTACTCTGCGAATAGATATTTTCTGGATGTTTACGTACAACCTGAGCCTGTAATTCAGTATTATGTAAAAACATGTAAAGAATTATAAATACTACGATGCAAGATAAAGTCGTTGTTATTATCGGTGCTACTGGTGGTATCGGTTCAGCTTTAACACACAAACTTGCGCCTACCGGAGTCCGGTTGGTACTGGCTGCGAGAGATGCGGTTCGTTTAACAACATTAGCAAATGATTTACCAGGGGAAGTTTTGACCGTTCCTACCGATATTACTGACCCCCAACAGGTAGATACTTTGATAGAAAAGACCATTGCTGAGTTTGGTCAAATCGATATTTTAGTGAACGCTGCTGGTGCTGGTATACTCAAGCCCTACAACAGCCTGGAACCAGCTGATTTAGACAAGATGCTAGATGTCAACTTAAAAGGCAGCTTTTACACCACTCAGGCGGCTGCTGAAGAGATGCAAAAGCGTAAGTCTGGTCACATCTGTAACGTGGTAGGAATTCTGGGCAAGCATTCGATGGGAATGGCAGCGGCTTATTCTGCTTCTAAGTTTGGTGTTGTCGGTTTTAGCAAGTGCATGGCAGAGGAACTCAAGCGTTTTGGTATCAAGTTCACGCTATTCTACTTTGGTGGGGTAGATTCTCCTTTCTGGGATAATGTCAACCTAAAAGTAGACCGGAAAAAAATGCTCAGTCCTGAAACTGCTGCCAATGCGATTTTCTTTGCCCTTTCTGCCGAACCGCAAGCTGTGCCAATGGAAATTAACATTCAACCTGACAGTCATCTGTTCTTTTAAAGTGGGAGTGCGTCTAGATAATTCTTGCCTGGGAAAGACCTGAAAATTTAGCAAAAAAGGCAAAATTTACAGATATATAAGCTGTTATGCTGGATTTTCAGTATCTATGAAAATTGATCACGTTCATTTCTATGTAGAAGACGCTAAAGTATGGCGCGATTGGTTTGTACACCATCTTGGTTTTCAAGCAGTAGCCGATCGCAGTAGTTCATTTCACACTTGTACAGAAGTGGTGAAAAGTGGTGCTGTCTGCTTTTTTCTGTCTTCACCACTGTTACCCACAAGTCCAGTAGCTGAGTTTTTGCGTCAATATCCACCCGGTGTGGCAGATGTCGCTTTTGCTGTGGAAGATGTGGAAGCTGCGATCGCACTAGCTCAAAAACACGGTGCTACAATCCTACAACCCATCCAGGAACAGAATGTAGGCGCAACATCCCTCAAGTCGAGCAAAATTGCCGCCTGGGGTGGACTGACTCATACGTTAATAGAAAGGTCATTGGTTTTTGACAAAGGACAAATGACAAATGACAACACTTTTACCGCCATAGATCACATAGTGCTGAACGTAGCAATTGGCGAATTAGAGCGTGCTGTCGCTTGGTACGAAAATATCTTAGATTTTCAACCCCAGCAAGCATTTAAAATTAAAACTGATCGCTCTGCTTTACATAGCCAGGTGATGGTTTCGCGTAACGGTAGCGTCCAATTGCCAATTAATGAACCAGCTTCTAGTAATTCCCAAATTCAGGAGTTTCTAGATGTCAACCGAGGGCCAGGAATTCAACATATTGCCTTGCGGACGACTAATCTTGTGAGTGCGATCGCTAAATTTCGTGCCAGTGGTTTATCATTACTCTCAGTTCCTCAAACCTACTACTCGCAGTTAAAACAGCGTCCAGGACTTACACTATCACCTCAAGAACTAGAAGCGATCGCTCAACAGGAAATTCTGGTGGATTGGCAAGAATATGCTCCTTTAGAGGGAAGAAATATCGCACCCTTGTTACTACAGATTTTTACCCAACCAATATTTGAACAGCCAACATTTTTCTTTGAGTTTATAGAACGCCGTTTCCAAGCTCAAGGTTTTGGCGAAGGTAACTTTCGCGCCTTATTTGAAGCTATTGAAAGCGAACAAATTAAACGCGGTACGCTGCAATGATGCCTGATTACAAAATATCAATTGAAATTCAGCCAGACTCTAAACAAGTTGATTTTATTGACAACCAACTTCAAGATTTTAATGTAGGTAAGATTGGAGATTACCAATATACGCCACTGTTTCTACTTACTTCAATTCAATAGTGCAGATTTGCGATCGCAAAATAGCCACACAGCTGCGATAATTTTAATAAAATTTAACAATTTCCGCCGATGCTAAGACTTATTACTGACTTCGACGGCCCGATTATTGATGTTTCGGAACGGTACTACCGTGTTTATCAATTTTGCTTGGAAAAAACCCGTCGCCCAGACCAAGTAGTACAAGAACTTCCAAAAGCGGAATTTTGGCAGTTAAAGCGATCGCGTGTTCCTGAAAAACAAATCGCCTTAAATTCAGGGTTAGACGAAGCCCAAGCCCAAGAATTTGCCCAGTTGCGGCGGCAAACTGTCCATACAGAACCTTATTTCAACTATGATACTCTCGCACCCGGCGCTGTGGATGCACTGTTAAAAATTCAACAAGCTGGAATTGATTTAGCAGTTATGACTATGCGCCGAGTTCGGGAACTAGATTATGCCTTCAAAAAACACGATTTAGGAAGATTTTTCCCAGAAAATCGTTGTTATTGCCTGAGTAACGACTATGTTAAAACTCGTGATATTGAAGATAAGCCCTTGTTGATGGCTAGGGCATTAAAAGAACTGCCCCCGGCGGCTGATACTTGGATGGTGGGAGATACAGAAGCCGACATCACTGCTGCTAAAAATCACGGTATTAAGGTAATGGCTGTGGAATCTGGTATCCGCGATAGCACCCAATTGGAACTTTACCACCCCAACTTAATCGTTAAGGATTTTAGCGCTGCTGTAGATTTAGTCATAGAACCTAAACGCCTTGTCTAGAAAGGCTCTTTGACATACTCCCCTGAATGCGCTTCCCTAAATTCAGGGGAGTATGTCAAAAGTCGCTACACTATTTGCCGAGCCATTAACCCTTCAACAGTAGCTAGCTCTTGAAAAGTTCCTTGTTGTACAACCCGGCCTGCTTGCAATACATGGATGCGATAAGCGTTGCGAATGTACAATAAAAATCGGGATGACTGGATTCGAACCAGCGGCCCCTTCGTCCCGAACGAAGTGCGCTACCAAGCTGCGCCACATCCCGCCACAAAAATGGCATTGTAAATTAAGAATATCACACCTTGTGCCAAATGATAGAATTACATCTATATATATGATCGCTTCACCCAAGGCTTTGCTTGCTACGATTAAATTTGTATAACTCTAGTGGTAAAAGCGGATTGTGACTGTAAAACCAGACTGGTTGCGGGTAAAAGCACCTGGGCGTGAGCGCATCGGTAACGTTAAAGACATTTTGCGGGATTTAGCCCTCAATACAGTTTGTGAGGAAGCGTCCTGTCCAAATATTGGTGAATGCTTCAATGCCGGTACTGCCACGTTTTTGATTATGGGCCCGGCTTGTACACGCGCTTGTCCCTACTGCGATATTGATTTTGAGAAAAAACCCAAACCACTAGACCCCACGGAACCTGAACGACTAGCAGAAGCTGTTCGCCGCATGAAACTTAACCATGTTGTGATCACTTCTGTAAACCGAGATGATCTGGCAGATGGTGGCGCGTCTCAGTTTATAGCGTGTATTAATGCGGTTCGCACTGTTTCACCCAACACCACAATTGAGGTATTAATTCCTGACTTGTGCGGTAATTGGAATGCTCTAGAGTTGATTCTACAAGCTGCGCCAGAAGTATTAAACCACAATACCGAAACTGTGCCACGCCTGTATCGCCGGGTGCGTCCCCAAGGCAACTACGATCGCACATTAGAATTATTACAGCGCTCTCGCCAAGTTTCTCCTAGCACATACACGAAATCTGGGATCATGGTTGGACTCGGTGAAACTGATGCCGAAATCCGCCAGGTCATGCAAGACTTGCGAACTGTAGATTGCGACATTTTGACAATTGGGCAATATCTCCAACCCAGTCAAAAACACTTGCAAGTAAATGAATTTGTCAACCCAGAACAATTTGCTGCTTGGAAGACATTCGGCGAAGAAATCGGATTTTTACAAGTTGTGTCTTCTCCTTTGACAAGAAGTTCATATCATGCGGAACAAGTCAGGGAATTAATGGAACGTTACCCCCGCAGCCAATTTTAGATTTTAGATTTTATATTGGTGACCTAAGAGGATGGGGAGACTTTTGATTAATGACTAATCCAAAAACTGTAGCAATTCTTGGTGCGGGTGCTTGGGGTGCATCTCTGGCAAATCTCGCCGCAGCGAATGGTCATCAGGTGCGCGTGTGGTCGCGTCAAGGTTCCCAAATCCAAGCAGTTTTAAAAGATGTCCAAATAGTCGTATCTGCTATCTCGATGATTGGTGTGAGAGATGTTGCTTCCCAAGTCCATTCTTTCCCCCTTTCTCCAGAGGCAATTTTTGTGACGGCGACGAAAGGCTTAGACCCCGAAACCACCTGCACGCCGTCACAAATTTGGCAAACAGTATTCCCTAACCATGCAGTAGTTGTTTTGTCTGGGCCTAATTTATCAAAAGAAATTCAAATGGAATTACCAGCAGCCACGGTGGTAGCCAGTAATATTCCCACGGCTGCGGAAATAGTGCAGTTAGTATTTTCTTCTCATCGTTTCCGGGTATATACCAATCCCGATCCCTTGGGTGTGGAACTGGGGGGAACACTGAAAAATGTCATTGCGATCGCAGCGGGTGTGTGTGATGGTTTACAACTGGGAACCAATGCCAAAGCTGCTTTAGTCACCCGTGGACTTACAGAAATGGTTCGCATCGGCAATGACTGGGGTGCAAAGACGGAAACTTTTTATGGTTTATCGGGTCTAGGAGATTTGTTAGCAACGTGCAATAGTCCCTTAAGTCGCAATTACCAAGTCGGTTACCAGCTAGCTGGTGGTAAGTCACTTATAGAAACTCTCGCAAATTTACAAGGAACTGCTGAAGGAGTGAATACTTGCCGGGTTTTGATGCAACGAGCCAAGCAACAAAACATTCCTGTTCCAATTACTGAGCAAGTTTATCGGTTACTTCAAGGTGAAGTCACACCCCGACAAGCCCTTGATGAACTAATGCTGCGAGATATCAAACCAGAATACAACTACTAGTTAGTAGTCGTACAAGTTCAAATTAACGGCTTACAGGGGATACCGAAGAAGACGCAGGGACATTTTATTCTCTGCGTCTCAGGTCTCACCCTCTCTGTGTCAATAAAATTTTTACCGTTAATACTAATCACTTACTCGATATCTATGAGTTCTACTTATACCTGAATAATCCTGAGAAAAAATTGATAAATCGTCAGGATATTACTTTCATAGCCATGTAAATGTGACTATGCCAACTATAAACATGATATTCACTGAAGTATGTTTATACCCTGTTATAAAAGTTACTATCAGTAACCATCAAGGTTGAAATGTTAACTAAGTAGTTTAAATATTGAAAACCTAGCTGCGGATTTGAATAGCTATTGGTTCAATCAAAAGTTTAGCAGCCGATTAAGTTCAGTAATAGTGTATCCAATAGAACCATTACAACTAATTTCTAAAAAAATTGTAATGGAATCTTCAACTATGTTAGTTCATCGTAAATCACGGGAACAATAACAACAGTTGAATAGCTGACCGTAATCTAAGCTGACCGAAATCTATTGTTACCTGGAGCCATTGAGACGATCTTTATGCCAGCAACATCTTTTTATGCAGATGCCCCCTACAACACCAAAAAGTCCCGCCAGGCTTTGGACTCGGATCTCACGGTTGATGAAAGTGAGTTATCGGTAGATGATTTACAGGAGCTAGAGATGGCTTCTGTTGACCATGCTAACTTTGCTGCTAGCACTAACCGTCGTAGTACAGACCTAGTACGTCTATACCTTCAAGAAATTGGTCGGGTTCGCTTGTTGGGGCGGGATGAAGAGGTTTCAGAAGCTCAAAAAGTCCAACGTTACTTGCGGATGCGGATAGTGCTTGCTAACGCCGCCAAGCAAGGGGATGAAGTGATTACGCCCTATTTAAGGTTAATCGAAGTTCAGGAACGTCTGACCTCTGAACTCGGACATCGCCCCTCTTTAGAAAGGTGGGCTGCTACTGCTGAAATAGTTTTAGCCGATCTCAGACCGACTTTGGCAGATGGCAAACGTCGCTGGGCTGAAATCGCCAAGTTGACAGTAGAAGAGTTGGATCAAATTCAGTCCCAAGGACTCCAAGCAAAAGAACACATGATTAAGGCTAATCTTCGCCTAGTTGTGTCTGTTGCTAAGAAGTATCAAAATCGTGGTTTGGAATTGTTGGATTTAGTCCAAGAAGGTACGCTAGGTTTAGAGCGGGCTGTAGAAAAATTTGACCCAACTAAGGGTTACCGCTTCAGTACCTATGCTTACTGGTGGATTCGTCAGGGAATTACACGGGCGATCGCTACTTCTAGTCGCACTATCCGCCTCCCTGTCCATATTACCGAAAAGTTAAACAAAATCAAAAAGGCCCAACGCAAAATTGCTCAAGAAAAAGGTCGCACCCCAACTCTAGAAGATTTAGCAACTGAGTTAGAGATGACACCGACCCAAGTACGAGAAGTTTTGTTGCGGGTTCCTCGCTCCGTTTCTTTGGAAACCAAAGTAGGCAAGGATAAAGACACTGAGTTAGGCGAATTACTCGAAACTGACTGTGTAACACCAGAAGAAATGTTAATGCGAGAATCTTTACAAAGAGACTTGCATCATCTTTTGTCAGATTTGACGAGCCGGGAACGCGATGTTATTTTAATGCGGTTTGGTTTGGCAGATGGTCATCCTTACTCTTTAGCAGAAATTGGCCGCGCTCTCGACTTATCACGGGAACGAGTTAGACAAATTGAATCCAAGGCTTTGCAAAAGCTACGTCAACCCAAGCGTCGCAACCTCATCCGCGACTATTTGGAATCTCTAAGTTAGTCATTTGTCATTAGTGAGCCAGTGCGGTCTTGGGGGTTTCCCCCATGAGCAACTGGCGCTAGCGTAGCGGTAGCGAGGTACGAGCGTCACCCGCAGGGTCATTTGTCATTAGAAAACTACACTTGACAAATGACTAGGGACAAAGGGCTGATTTGATCCCCAGATCAAAAGCCTTTTAAAGGCTTATAGCAAATTAATTGCATTTAATCGAATAATACTTTCCCCAGACCTTTGCTCAGATACCTTGAAGGTAGGGATCAAATAAACAATTCAAAATTTACTGATTCAAAATTAAAAGTCAAGAGATGCAATCGTTACAAGTATCCTAACTATTAACTGTAGGCAAATTAAATGCAGTACAGCTTAATACTTGAATTTTGATCAAGATTTGATGAATTGTTCTTAAATATTTAGTAAGAATTCTCAATAGGCAATGATTGTTGCAAATTGCTCCCAAGATTTGTTATATTCTCAATTAACGAGCTTTGTTGAGAAATATTAGTATGACTGTCTACACAACTACTTCACTCAAGGCAGAACTGAACGAACGAGGCTGGCGATTAACTCCCCAGCGCGAAACAATTTTACACATTTTTCAAGAACTTCCGCAAGGTGAACATCTGAGTGCGGAGGATCTTTATCAGCGACTAGAAACTGATGGTGAAGGGATCAGCCTGTCAACTATTTATCGGACTTTGAAGTTGATGGCTAGGATGGGAATTTTACGGGAACTAGAACTGGGCGAGGGACATAAGCATTATGAGATCAACCAGCCCTATCCTCATCATCACCATCACTTAATTTGTGTTAGGTGTAACTCCACCATAGAGTTTAAAAACGACTCAATTTTAAAAATTGGGTCGAAAACCGCTCAAAAAGAAGGTTTTCATCTGCTTGACTGTCAAATGACCATTCATGCAGTGTGTCCCAAGTGCCAACGGGCGCTGATGCCGCTTTAGCACTTGGGTGGATAATAAGACGAAACTACTCAAATTAACCAAATAATTGGAATTTTGAGCAGTTCGTAATTTGCTGTTACTGGAGGCAAGCAACCAGTTGGGAATTGATACTAACAACACCAAAGCGGATGTTAAAAGCGTCCGCTCTTAAGATCCTTGAGACTAATGCCGTAGAATTCTTGGGCTTGTTTAATCGCTTTTTTGGTGTCATCTGCCATCACACCATTCAACTTGCCTTTATAAAAACCCCGCTCCCTTAGTCGCGTTTGGATTTCTAGGGTATTAAACTCGCTTTTGCTAGCAGTATTAACTGAGCTATACAACTTAGCTCGCGTAGTTGGGCCAGCAACGCCACTTGCTGCTAGGTAATTAGCTGCCTGGAATCTCCTTACAGCATCGGCAGTATAGGGGCCATAGTAGCCATTTGGCTCTCCCTCTAAATATCCTGCCTGGATCAATTGTTCTTGAATAATTCTAACTGGCTCACCGCGATCGCCTACACGAAGTTTATCTCGATTGACTACCTTTTGGTTTTTGGGAGCCTCTTCTCCATCACCGATGCCAACTCCCGGCAATTTACGCAATGTTGCTGGGCCAACAACTCCATCAACGCTTAATTTGTAAGAATCTTGGAACCGCTTGACAGCTTCTTCGGTAATTGGACCAAATATCCCCGTGGCGTTTCCGTAATAAAAGCCTGCGACTCTTAAGCGTTCTTGTAAAACCCTCACATCTTCACCTTCATCCCCCTTAGAAAGGTAGTTGGGATTACGGCGCTGGCTGCTAGCTGAACTAGTAGTACTGGGCTTTTTGGCTTGTGTACTTACAACAGTAGCTTTTTTAGCTTGTGTAGTTGTAGTACTGGGCTTTTTGGCTTGCCAGTTTTCTAATTTTTGCAGGGTGCTTGCTCCAACAATGCCATCCACTGGTAAACCGGCGGCCTTTTGGAAGCGCCGCACAGCTTCTTGTGTGGATACGTCATATACTTGGGTGACTGGAGCTTGATGAAAACCTGCTGTTTTCAACTTTTGTTGTAGATTTCTGACAGAAGGGCCTCGATCGCCTTTTTCCAGTGCCATGACGCTGGTAACAGCGCCAAGAATAGACAAGGACAGAGCGAGGGGCAACATATACTTCCAAGCCCTACCAGAAAGCCGTTTCCAGTCTGGTGCAGCTGCTTTGTTAAACAAAGAACTGAGGGAGACCAATTCACTGGGTGTGCTGTCTTCGTAGGCGAAAGCTAGGTGCAAATACGCAAGATTTTCCATATTTCTTTCCTACACCATTGATTTTTCTTCGATAACTGCTTCAGCTTGATGTACTAGGTTCCTCAAAGCTTCTAATGTTCCTATATTTACATCCTCCCACAAATTGCGCTTGTGTGCTTCTAATAATCTTTCAGCAATATCACGCAGAGCATAAGGGTTCTTTTGCTGAATAAATTCTGACACAACTGGATCGAGCAAGTAAGCTTCTACTATGCCTTGATACATATAATCTTCGACACATTTAGCTGTTGCATCATAGGCGAATAAAAAATCTACCGTCGCTGCCATTTCAAAAGCACCTTTGTAACCGTGGCGCATGGCTCCCGCAATCCACTTAGGATTAACTACGCGAGAACGATACACTCGGGCAATTTCTTCTTTCAGTTGGCGGACGCGTGGTTGGGCGGGTATGGAATTATCACCAAAATACGTTTGGGGATTTTTTCCCTGTAGAGAACGCACCGCCGCTGTTAAGCCACCCTGAAATTGGTAATAATCATCGGAATCTAGTAGGTCGTGTTCACGGTTATCTTGATTGTGCAGGACAACTTGCATTTGCGCCAAGCGTTGCTTGAAGGCTTCAGGGGAGGGGATTGGGGATTGGGGACTCTTAAGAGGCAGAGGGGCTGGGGGCTGGGGGCGGGGGGAAGTAATTCCCTCTCCTCTGCTCGCTGCTCCCTGCTCCCCTGCTTCTGCTCCCGAAGAGTAGGCGTAAGAACTCCAATTAATGTAGGCGCGAGCTAAATCTTCGTCATCTGTCCAGTTTTGCGATTCGATTAAACCTTGGAGTCCAGCACCGTAAGCACCTGGACGAGAACCAAAGATGCGATAGCCCGATCGCACCACGGCTTCTTCTAAAGTTAATCCTTGGCTTGTCCACAAATCAGTTTCTTGGCGAACTGCATCTGCAAGGGGATTTTGCTCTGGCGGTTCATCTAAGCCTGCTACTGCTGACACTGCTTGAGCGAATAAATCAATTAAGTTGGGAAAAGCATCCCGGAAGAATCCCGAAATTCGCAAGGTGACATCTACACGGGGACGGCCCAAAATCGCTAGGGGCAAAATCTCAAAATCCACTACTCGCCGCGCTGCACCATCCCATACAGGTTGAACTCCAAGTAAAGCCAAGGCTTCGGCAATATCATCACCGCCAGTTCTCATGGTGGCTGTTCCCCACAATGATAAGCCTAGTGTTTTGGGATACTCGCCATGTTCTTGAGTGTAATATTCAACGAGAGTTTCAGCGGCTTTTCTACCAATATCCCAAGCTGTTTCTGTGGGAATGGCGCGAATATCGACAGAATAAAAGTTTCTCCCGGTTGGTAGAACTTCCGGGCGGCCGCGTGTGGGTGCGCCAGATGGAGCGCTGGGGACATAACCGCCATCGAGTCCGTGTAATAAATGGGTAATTTCTTGGCGGGTTTGTTGTAAGGCTGGAAGAAGGCGATCGCGTATCCAGGTAGAGACGCGATGAATTGCGTCTCCCTCCCCAGCAAAGACGCGATGAATCGCGTCTCTACAAGAAGAATTTTGATTTATTAGTTGTTCTACTAAGAGGGCGGCGTGTTCTTCTAGGACTTCGACGATATCACCGAAGGTACGGCATTCTATGCCATTGACTACTGAATATTCACCACTAGGCGTTGACAAATCGGCTGTGAGAGGATCGAAGTCTAGTCCCCAATCTTGAGCGATCGCACGGGTGATGCCTGAAGAATGGCGATTGGGGATGCGAGCGATCGCTACTATTAAATCTCGTAGCTGCCTTCCTTGGGGACATTGCCCAAAAATGTGCAACCCATCGCGGATTTGGGCTTCTTTTAATTCACAAAGATAGCCACCGATGGAATTCAAAATTAAGGATTCCGACTTAAAAATTTCTGTTTCATTTTGGATTCCTAAATCTAGATGGAGATTTTCTTTGATTACCAGTTCGTGGATGCGATCGCGAATCACTGGCAAACGCGAAGGATCTAAACTGTCCGCTTCATAATACTCATCAATTAAATTTTCTAACTGTTGCAAAGAACCGTAGAGTTCCGCACGAGTCATGGGCGGCGTTAGGTGATCTATAATCACCGCTTGAGCGCGACGTTTGGCTTGAGAACCTTCACCAGGGTCGTTGACAATAAACGGGTACAGGTGGGGAAGTGCGCCGAAAGCCACTTCTGGATAACAATTACTCGATAAAGCCACACTTTTACCCGGTAGCCATTCTAGATTTCCGTGTTTCCCTACATGAACTACAGCATCAGCACCAAAAGTTTCTCTAACCCAATAGTAGAAAGCTAAATAAGCATGGGTTGGTTCTAAATCCGGCGCATGATAATTCAAACTGGGGTCATTATCATAACCCCTTGCTGGCTGAATTCCCACGAAGATGTTGCCGAGTTGGATTCCGGGAACGGGGATAGAGGCAGGGGGGCAGGGAGCAGAGAGCAGGGGATAAGAGTTTTCACCTTTGCCTCCCGCACTTTGCCCCATTCCCCACCGTTCACTAATACCTTGCTGAACTGCTGGCGGTAATGAAGCGAAATATTCTTGATACTCTTCCCAAGAAACACTTTGGTTTACCGGAAGCGATTCTCGACCTTCCGGATCATTGGTTACGCCATCTGTCAACCGCTGAATCAACTCGTCTCCTTGAAGAGGTGGATTTTCTACTTCATAACCAGCTAGATGTAAAGCTTGAAGGATTTCTACACAACTAGCTGGGGTGTCGAGTCCCACACCATTAGCAAGCCGTCCATTGCGGTTAGGGTAGTTTGCCAAAATTAGAGCAATTCGCCGTTCTTGGGGGGGTTTGAAACGCAGACGCGCCCAATTTGCTGCTAGTTTAGCAACGAACTCGATGCGATCGCTCACTGGTTCATAAATTACCACATCTGTCTCTAAATGGGGATTACGAGTTTGTACTGCTTTAAAAGACACAGCACGAGTAATAATCCGCCCATCTACTTCTGGTAGCGCCACATTCATCCCAATATCGCGGGGAGAAAGCCCTTGAAACTGTGACTCCCACTGCTCAATTGATCCGCCACTGAGAATTACCTGCAACACAGGCACATCTAATTTTTCCCATAGTTCAGTTTGAGGTGTTTCGCTTTCCAAGCGTGCTAGAGAAAAACTGGTGGTATTCAGCAGCACAGCTATTGATTCGGCTTCTTTGGGTTGAAAAAATTCACTCAACTCAACCTGAACATCGGGTTCACGCAATGAGGAAACAAACACTGGCACAGGTTGTAAATTTTTCTGTACCAAGGCTTCGCATAAAGCATCAATTACCTTGGTATTTCCAGCTAAATAATGAGCGCGGTAAAAAAGGATGCCGATTTTGGGAATTGGGGATTGTAAGCTTTGAGGTTCTGAGGTGAATGAATGAGGTTCTGAGGTTGATGAATCCAGTTCTGAGGTGGATGAATCAGTCTCGAATTCTCCTTGTCCTCCTTGTCCCCTCATCCCCCACTCCCCACTCCCCACTCCCCATTCATACAATCCCACACGCGGAACTGGCCGGGGTGGCGGGGGATTGTATGCAGTTAACAGGCAACTGTCAGAGATAAATTGCAGAGCATTAACAAAATTTTCCACACCGCCTTCGCTAAAATACTGCCATATTTGGTTAACAATACCCAAAGGTACGGTAGAGTGGGAGATTAAATCGGGATCAAAAGCGTCGTCCCCTGGCATTACAATGAGGGTTTTACCATTACGTTGCACAATTTCTTGAACTACTTCTAAGCCATAACCCCAGTAAGAACGTCCTCCTAAGAGGCGCAAAATAATTACCTGGGCAAGTTCCAAAACTTGCTCCCCATAAGTATCTATGCTTAATTGTTGCTGCAACTGCAACAGGTTGGCGACTCTTAATGCAGGAAAGCTTGTAGGTAATTTTGTCACCGCAGCTGCCAAAGTTTGAATGTCGGTATCAGCAGCCGTAATTAACACGAAAGGCGCTGGAGTTTGTTCTAGAAAAATTAAGCCCTCTGACTGATTCCATCCACCCGATATGCTACTTGTACGATGCATAATGCTGTATTACCGTCTTAAACTATATGGTTATTGCACAATCAAAACAAACCTTTTCCTTGCATTCAGCCCCCTCTTACCAGTAATGATTTAAAATGCTTAGTTCTCCTGATTTGAGCTTTTCTCGAACCTTGCCTATTGTTGTATTTAATCAGCTTGGGGAATTGTTGGAACAGATGGCTCAAACGGTGGGAAGTGCCGCTCTGATACTGACAGAAGCTGTATTGATGCGGATTTACATACCTGTGGAATGGCAAAGGCAAAGGTTTACGTTGGTGGTTTCTGAGCAGTTTAGTGCGCTGTTGATAGGAAACTTAGCGCAGGGGGAGGAAGGGGAGCAGGGAATTGACTTGGCACTCAATGCTAGTTTGACATTTAATTTAGAGGCGATCGCAACATTTGTCTACGAATTGAGAGACTTGTTTGAGTGCGATTCCTCCACTCACCAAAATCTCGAAGGCTATCGCCAAATTATTCGGCCCAATGATGCCACACTCCAAAGTCAATTCTCGCTGTTGTTATTAGAATATCTCTTAACTCAGCCAAACCAAGAGATAATAGCACCTCCAAGCTCAACTGCACCGACAGTTTATATCTGTCAGCCAGTGGAAGATGCTTTAAAAAAACAGATTTCCCAAGAACGGTTGTTAAATCAGGTAACAACACAGATCCGCAAAAGCCTGGATTTGCCAGTAATTATGGCAACGGCAATTACACAGGTGCGTGAGTTTCTAGAATTAGACCGATTAGTAATCTATAAATTTGCAGGTTCCAAAGTCAATACTCAAGAATACCAGTCTGACACTATTCCCTTCAACGGAACCGCACTGGTAACAGGCATGGAATTGTCCGTTGGGGAACCTTCCGAAATCTATTTTTCTATACACGAGAACAACGGTAAACACTCGCCTTCTGTGTCAGTCAATAATCAGCCATTACTAGAATACTGCCACAACTATGGAGGTTATATTGTCTATGAAGCCCGTGCTACAGATGCTATTACATCGGTGTTGAATTACACGGAAAAAAATTGCTTTATCCGAACCTCTCAATGTTGGAATAAGTATCGCCAAGGCTTTACTTTAGCTGTGGATGATGTCGAAAAAACTTATGCTCTGGAAGAGTGTTTGCTGAATTTTTTAAGGGAATGCCAAGTGCGGGCTAAGTTGGCTGCACCAATTATGTTTGAGGATAAACTGTGGGGTTTGCTGATTGCTCATCAGTGCAATGAACCACGCCAGTGGACTGATAGCGAAAAAAACTTGCTAGTTGCGATCGCAGAACAATTAGCGATCGCAATTCACCAAGCTGAGTTAATGCAAACGCTCACCCAAGAAAAAGAAACTCTCGAACAACGAGTCATTGAGCGCACAATGGCCCTGCGTGATGCCCTCCTCGCCGCTGAAGCTGCTAGCCGCCTCAGAAGTGAATTTCTAGCTACTATCAGTCATGAATTGCTCACGCCTTTAACTTATGTTATTGGGATGTCTTCTACATTGTTACGCTGGCCTTTAGGTGAATTGAGTCAACGACAACGGGGTTATCTGCAAACAATCCACGATAGTGGAGAACATTTATTAGAAATGATTAATGACATCCTCGATTTATCGCAAATCGAAGCTGGTAAGGCAGCTTTAAATATTGCGGAATTTTCTTTGGTAAATGTTGCCGAAAATGCTGTAAAGTCACTACAAAAAAAGGCAACAAGTGAACAAATTACTCTTAAACTTGATTTGCAAATCGATCCCAGGCGCGATCGCTTTACCGCCGATGCCGAACGAGTAGAACAAATTCTCTGGAATCTGTTAACTAATGCCATTAAATTCACTCCTGAAAGTGGCTGCGTTACCTTACGCCTTTGGGTGGAAGATGATACTGCTATTTTTCAAGTGGAAGACACCGGGATCGGCATTCCCGAAGAAAAATTACCATTACTGTTTGAGAAATTTCAGCAACTCGATACACCCTATCGCCGCCGCTACGAAGGCACTGGACTTGGACTAGCTTTAACTAAACAACTGGTGGAACTCCATCGGGGTCGAATAGAAGTAGAATCAACTGTAAGTATTGGCTCAATTTTTACTGTATGGATACCAACTCAGGCAATGAAAGTGGTAAGTTAGGAGTTAAGCAAGAGACGCGATGAATCGCCGTCTTTTTGATGATTTACCGTATCTTTGCGCTCTAGAATTTTCATCAAAAAACCTAACCGAACCATCTTGCCTTTCCCCTTGTCTTTTTCTTCAATTTGAGGCTAGGCTAACGAGCATTTTTTCAAAAATTTTCAACACATGCTCCTCTCCATTGTCTCTAATAAAAATGCCAAAATTTGGGTGAGAGTTGATTTCAATTAACCAATATTGATTATCTCGATCTAATACAATATCAAAACCACCATAATCAAGGTCTAACTCTTCAAAAACTGGTTGGGCAAAATTAGCAATCTCTGACAGTATTTGTGGGTCGTTAATATACTTGGCTTTCGCACCATCCCAGTGTAAAGGACTGAGATTACCGACAAATTTGGCATCATTTATATCTTTTTCATAGAGCAGAACCAACTCTTTATTTAAGAAAACGGCTCTATATTCAGATTTGATATGAATAAATTCTTGAGCAAGAGCAATGTAATCATACTTATTATTGATCTTAAAAATTTCTTTTAAAGCAGTTCCAATTTCATTTATATTCTCACATAAAAAGACATTATGCCCGCCTGCGCCAGAATTCCTTTTAATAATTACTGGTGTTTCAAATTTCTCTTTTATTTCTAATACGATATCTTGAATAGTTGGAAATTTTAAGTAAATCTTATATTTTGTGTCACAAAAAGGGGACAGAAAACCCACTGTCCGAGGAAGTTGAACTTTTTTATTTAAAACATGATAAGTATATTCTTTGTCTTTGAGCAGGTGTGCTACTGCTTGATTAAGTAAGGGAGTGCTATAGTTACAAAAATAATGCTGTTTACTATTCAATTTTATTTTGACTAAGTTTTCCGAAGGATGAAGAATTTCATAGCTGATGTTTAAGTTTTCACAAACTTTCAGCAATAGCGAAACATTGTCTAACATAAATACTTAAAGTTAAACTCAAAATTAGGAATTACGAATTATTTGAACTTGTTGTTTGCCGTTTAAAAATAACCATTTCAGTACCAACAACTGGGTTACGCGCTATCAGCTTATCTTGGGAGTCGATAATTTCTAAATGAGTAAAATCAAGTTCTTGAGAGCGTTGTAATATCTCCGCAGCTAGTTTGTCTTGCTGAGATTCATTGAGAGTGTACCAATCATTACTAATTTTGACAGTCAAGTTACTCGTGCGGAAGTTGGCTTGAATTGACTTTATCAGACCAGAGGCAATGCGATCGCTAATTTCAGCTACCTGATTTTCAATAGCTGCAATCAAGGCTTGTTCTGGTGTTAATTCTATGGCTGGTGTTGGCGTTGGCGTGGGAATTGGTTCCGGTTCAGTTTCAGGTTCTGGCGGCGGGGTAATTTCCTGTGGTGGCTGTTGTACTTCTGGCGGTGGCGTAATTTCCTCTGGCGGCTGTGGTTCTGGTGCAACTGACTCCGGTGGAGTAGTTATTGTTGGTGTCGGTGTTGGTGTCGGTGCAGGAACCTCTTCAACTGGTGGAACAGTTGCTACTTCAGTAGATTTACCAGTAATTACAGTCGCTGTTGTCCAAACAAGAATTACAGCAATTCCAGTAACAATTCCTGTCAAAGCTGTATCTGATAACTTTGTTGACAAATTTGATGGTAAAAACAAGCGGATTGTCCTTAACAGTCCACCCCAACGCAACTGAAGCTTCTGGAAAAAACTGGGTGTTTCCTCAGTACCAGGTGGGGGTGCTGTCTCCAGTTTCTCCACCGTTACTTCTAAAACCCCAATCGTCCCTCGGAGAAGTTGGATAATTTTAGCCTTCCAAATTGGCTGAACTCTCTGGTAAGGTTTTTGGGGAGGTTGATTTACCTGCTCATCCGTCGGTTTTGACTGATTGTCTTGTGACATGGAACTTTCACCAAAAGCAGCGAATCAAAGACAAACAACGTACATTATTACTGGTGCTGCCTTCTTTTGCCTTAATGTATCACTTCATTGCACATTGCTTCAGCTAAACTGACATTTATTAAATTTGGTGACTTATGAATCTAAAACGCCGTCAATTTTTATTTTTAAGTAGCCTCAGCGCCGTTGGTACAGGATTTTTCAGTTGGATGTTAGCTAATCAAAATTATCAAAGTGCTGATATTACGGATTTAACAACAGCTATAGCCGCTAACCCAGCCAAAAAAGACTTGTTATTACGTTTTGTGTCTGTGGCTGATACAGGGACTGGGGCTAAAGGACAGTATGCTGTGGCTGGAGCAATGAACGCGTATCACAAACAAAATCCTTATGATTTAGTCGTTTTAGCTGGAGATAACATTTACAATAACGGCGAAATCGAGAAAATTAATGCAGTTTTTGAGCGTCCCTATCAACCTTTGCTAAAGCAAGGTGTGAAATTTCAGGCTTGTTTAGGTAATCACGATATTCGTACTGCTAATGGTGATCCACAAGTCAAATATGCCGGCTTTAATATGAAAGGAAGACGCTACTATACATTTAGCCGTGGCTCTGTGCAATTTTTTGCTTTAGATACTAACAGTAATGCTGATTGGAAAAACCAGCTACCTTGGTTAGAGAAAGAATTAAGTCTTAGTAAAGCTCCTTGGAAAGTCGTATTTGGCCACCATCCAATTTATTCATCTGGTGTCTATGGGAATAATCCAGGTTTTATTAAAACTTTTACTCCTCTATTTAAAAAATATGGCGTTCAACTTTACATCAATGGTCACGAACATAATTATGAACGCACTCGTGCTATTGATGGTACAACTTATTTAATTTGTGGTGCAGGTGCAGGGAATCGTCCTGTAGGGCGTTCTGAGTGGACAGAGTATTCCACCAGTGATTTAAGTTTTGCCTCTTATGAAGTCTATAAAGATAGAATAGACGTTGCTGCGATCGCTACTGATAAGCGCATTTTTGATAAAGGCATTATTCAATTAAAATCAGTTTAGTTATATGACTACAGTTGAGCAACTAAAATATTGCGTTGAGAACCAAAATCAACCAAACAATAAAATACTGTCGCGTTAATTATTATCTGGTGGCAATTCATCTCCTGTTAGTCTTTCCTCCGTAAGACTGTAACGCGAATCCTCTTACTCCATTAAGATAGATTGAAGTTCACAGGAGCAGCATCTTCTGAACATGGGTTTAGATTTTGGAAAAACCCTTTGTTCTTCACATCGGGTTATAAGCATATATGTTTTCTGAAGTTAAAAAATGTCTCGTGTTAGCCGTACCTTTAGCAGCAGCACAACTGGCTCAATCTGCAACTGGTTTTGTGGATACGGTAATGATGGGCTGGTTGGGAAGCCAGACTATTGCATCTGGAGCATTAGGAGTTACTATCTTTAGTTTTTGTCTGTTGATCGTTACTGGTATCGTTTCTGCTGTCAGTCCATTAGCTGCCCAAGCATACGGAGCCGGAAATAGAGAAAAAGTTGGCACAATTGTCCGGCTGGGACTAGGGATATCTTTGGTACTAGGAATACCAATTACATTGCTGCTTTACAATGGAGGTGCTTTACTACTTCTACTAGGGCAGGATGCTAACGCAGTAGCATTAGCAGAGATTTATTTAAGGGCGATCGCACTGGGTTTTATTCCTGCTTTAGGCTTTGCAGTACTTAAAAGTTTTCTTTCTGCTCTATTCCAACCGCAATTAGTGATGGTGACTGTAGTTTTGGGTACTCTGCTCAACATCACAGCTAACTATGTGCTAATGTTTGGCAAACTGGGATTTCCGGCGCTGGGTTTAGCTGGTATCGGTTGGGCAAGCACACTCTCACTTTGGAGTATGTTTGTTGCTTTGATAGTTTATATATGTAATCAGCCTCACTTTGCAGTTTACGGTATTTTTCAACCTTCATCTAAAAAAGCTTTTCCCCTAGAGCATCGTCGGATCATTAGCGAGATTTTTCAGGTTGGATTGCCCATTGGGGGGCTGATTGCGGTCGAAGCGGGACTGTTCACCGTTGTTACCTTCATAATAGGACAATTAGGAACAAACGTTCTTGCTGCCCATCAAATTGCTTTACAAACAATTTCGATATCATTCCAGATTGCACTAGGCATTTCTCTAGCGACAACAGTACGTGTTGGGCAGTTAGTTGGACAGAATGACCTGCTTGCTACTCGTCTGGCTGGATATGTAGGCATTGCCATTGCAGGTCTATCTATGGGTGTGGTAGGTATTACATTTTGGTTAATGCCAAAGTCGATTATTTCTCTTTATATTGATATCAGCGATCCAAACAATGCAGATGTGGTTGCCCTCGCCCTGAAATTGCTGGGAGTCGCAGCGATTTTTCAAATAGTTGACGGTGTGCAAGTTACTGCGGGGGGAGCATTACGCGGACTAAAAGACACTAGAATTCCGATGTTGATTGGTATTTTTGCTTATTGGTGTGTTGGTTTATTCACTGGTTATACTTTCGGAACCTCGTTGGGGTATGGAGCTATTGGTCTTTGGTGGGGACTGGCTATTGGTTTAGCGATCGCTGCAATAATCATGACTTGGCGGTTTAGCAACAAAACAACTAACCACTGATAAACAAAGATGAATTATCTGTAGCTATTAGTAAACTTACGGATGCGTATCAATTGCGTTAAAATTAGCCGAATTCTCACCACAAAACTTTATGATTCTTGAGGCAGTTATTCTTAATGTCAAATCTGGTCTAGAATTTGATTTTGAAGCTACTTTCAAAAAAGCTTCTAAAATTATTTCCTCAATGGACGGATATTTATCCCATGAATTGCATAAATGTATAGAAGTCCAAGGTAAATACTTATTACTTGTCAGATGGGAAACTTTAGAATCTCATACTGTAGGATTTAGAAATTCTGCTGAGTATCAAGAGTGGAAAAAACTTCTGCATCATTTTTATGAGCCATTTCCTACTGTTGAACACTTTGAAGAAATGAAAATATGAAAAACAAGATCCCCGACTTCTTTGAAAAATCGGGGATTTGTGGCTATATGATAATACGGTTCAGTTAAGGGTTATTGGTGTAGCTAATTGGTATTTTAAGACGCGATAAATCGCGTCTCTACATGAGGGTTTTGTTGCTCATTTTGAACTGTATTGGGCTATATCACTCTACTCGTTGCAACTGCGCTACTCTTGGGTCAACAATTTTTTGTCCCAAGCTGGAAAATTTAATTGCCACAGACATCTTATTACCTGTTCCGAAGACATGAGTAATTTCACCAAGTCCGAAGGTTTTATGTAGTACTCTATCGCCTACTTGCCAATTCTGGGTTGCGTCTTGTTTACTACTAGAAGTAGAGGCACTTTTGGTATAACTTTGACGACTCGCGCGTTTAGTAGATAATAATTCTTCTGGCAACTCATCGAGAAATTGCGATCGCATCGCAGGTTCACGAGAACCATATAAACGGCGTTCCCGCGCATGTGATAAATACAACCTTTCTTGGGCGCGAGTAATCCCCACATAACACAGGCGGCGTTCTTCTTCCAAAGATGCGGGATCACCCAGCGAACGGTAGCCGGGAAATAGCCCTTGTTCTAATCCGACCAAAAATACTACGGGAAATTCTAAACCTTTGGAAGCGTGCAAAGTCATCAAAGAAACGGCTGTTTGCCCTTCTTTTAAGTTATCCAAATCGGAACTAAGGGCGGCGCTACTCAAAAAGTCTCGCAGGGAAACCTCTTCGTTTTCTTCTTGAAATTGCAGTGCGGCGTTGTAAAGTTCCTGGACGTTTTGTACCCGATCTGTGGCTTCATCTGTGCCTTGACTCATCAAGTCTTGAACGTAACCAGAATCTTCTAGTATTCCTTGCAAAACCTCAGTTACAGGAAGCGTACCAATTTGTGCTTGCCAACGGCTGATCATTGCGGCAAAGTTATTTACAGCTTTTGTCGCTCGTCCGGCTAATGTATTAACTGATGTTTCATCGCTGAGTATTTCCCATAGGGTTGTCCCCAATTGTTGGGAGGCGTTCATCAAAGCATCAATGGTGGTTTTGCCAACTCCCCGCCGGGGAGTATTGATAACTCTTAATAAACTAACTGTATCAGATGGGTTAGCGATCGCTCTTAAATATGCGATGACATCTTTAATTTCTTTGCGATCGTAAAATCTCATTCCCCCCACAACTGTGTAAGGAATTTGATATTTTACCAACAATTCTTCAAATGGCCGAGATTGAGCATTTGTCCGATAAAGTATGGCAAAACTGCCCCAGTCTAACTCTGGATTTTGGTTTTCTAAAGTACTAATTTGATTAATTACAAATGCTGCTTCTGCAAGTTCTTCATCGGCTTTGTGACAAGTAATCTGCTCACCTGGCCCCCGCGTTGGTTTGAGGATTTTATCAATCCGTTGGGTGTTATTTTCAATTAATTCATTAGCCGCTTGCAGAATGTTTTCACAAGAACGATAGTTTTCTTCCAGCTTAACCATCGTCCGAGTGTCATCATCTACCAAACCATCACCAAAGTCTTCCTGAAATCCCAGCAAGATGGTGAAATCTGCCATCCGAAAGCTGTAAATTGATTGATCTGCATCGCCGACAACGAAAACTGAGCGATTTTCCCATTCCCATTCGCTCTTTCTAGTTTCGGCATTAGTAACTAATAAATTAATAAGTTGATACTGAGTGCGGTTAGTATCCTGATATTCATCTACGAGAATATGGCGAAACTTGCGATGCCAATAACCCAAAACTTGCTCGTTTTGCTGAAATAATCTAGTCGGTACCAGAATTAGATCGTCAAAGTCTAGAGCGTTGTTTTCTGCTAACTTATCTTGATATAAATTGTAGACTTGGGCAATTACCCGTCCGCGATAATTGGGTTGATCTTGCTCAAATTCTTGGGGCGATAAGCCTTGATTTTTAGCGTTACTAATAGCGTAGCGGACAGAGCGAGCGTCAAACTTTTTATCGTCTAAATTTAACTGTTTATTGACAATTTCTTTGATCAGAGTCATCACATCTGATTCGTCAAAGATAGAGAAATTGCGATTCCAACGCCGTCCTTTTTCGTCTACGTATTTTTCAATATCAAAACGGAGAATGCGAGAAAATAGACTGTGGAAAGTGCCACACCATAAGTCTTTGATCGTGTTTTTGTAAACTTGCGATCGCAATTGCGTTTGTTGATATTCAGTTAACAAATCCAATCGCTGGCCGTGTTGTTTCATTGCTAATTGTTCAGCAAACAGCCGTTGAATCCGTTCTTTCATCTCCCGCGCGGCTTTGTTGGTAAAAGTAACCGCCAGAATATTCTCTGGATCAACGCGGTGTTTCAGAATCAGATTCGCAATGCGATAAGTCAGCGCTCGTGTTTTGCCGGAACCTGCGCCAGCAACAACTAGCAACGGACCGCAGTAATGTTCGACGGCTTGACGTTGGCTAGGGTTAAGGTGACTGAGAAAGTCGATGGTTGTTGTCATGGATGTGAAAAAGCGATGTCTCCGACGGGCTAGGCCTACGCCTGGCGTCACATCAATAGAGAGTTGCTATTGCCCAGGTTACAATATCTTAACGAAACTTGGTCAACAAAGATTGCCTAACGCAGTACTTTGATCGTCTCTCTTCATCAGATATTCTCCCTATTCCCTATTCTCTTTCGCCCACAAGGTTGTACAGGTTTACCGTCACTTTTCGCTATTACGTTAACTTTTCCATGTAGATAAGTTAGCCACCAGTTATTACTGCGCGTTCTGTCGTAAAATCAGCGACGGGGAATCAAAAATTATAAAAATACTGGTCAATTTCTAACTTGTTCTGTTGTCAACAGTAGGGGCAATTCATGAATTGCCCCTACAGATTTTCGTAGGGACACCGCAATGTTCCCTAGCCCGTGGTTTATTTACTTGAAAAACGCTGTAATACCTAACCAAGAGTATTGTCACCAATAAGACTATTCACTCCTTGAGTACCCAATTGACATAGGGTAACAATACACAGTACATCATGATTCAACCGTTAAATTTTTAAAGATGAAAAATTTCTTTAATTTCAGGTTTAACCAATACAAGGAGGGGTGGATATGGATCTTAGCTTAATTGTATCCAACATTTTGAATCCGCCAATCCTGTTTTTCTTTTTAGGCATGATTGCTGTTTTTGTCAAGTCCGATCTCGAAATTCCTGCACCAATCCCCAAACTATTTTCGTTGTATCTGCTATTTGCTATTGGTTTTAAAGGAGGCGTAGAACTAATCAAAAGCGGTGTCACTCAGGAAGTGATTCTAACACTGGCGGCAGCAATGATGATGGCTTGTGTTGTTCCAATTTACACCTTTTTTATCCTGAAGTTGAAATTGGATACTTACGATGCTGCTGCGATCGCAGCAACCTACGGTTCCATTAGTGCCGTTACCTTCATCACAGCTAGCGCTTTTTTAACTGAGCTTGGCATTACTTTTGATGGTTACATGGTGGCAGCCCTTGCCCTGATGGAATCCCCAGCGATTATAGTTGGTCTAATTTTGGTGAATATATTCACCGAAGATGGAAAGCGAGAGCTTTCGTGGCCGGAAGTCTTGCAAGAAGCATTTCTTAATAGTTCAGTTTTTCTATTAGTAGGTAGTCTATTAATAGGTGTGTTGACAGGAGAACACGGTTGGAAAGTATTAGAACCCTTTACTCAAGGGTTATTTTATGGTGTTCTCACCTTCTTTTTACTTGACATGGGATTAGTCGCTGCGAGAAGAATTAAAGACTTGCAAAAAACCGGAGTTTTCCTGATTTTATTTGCCATACTAATTCCTATACTCAATGCAGGCATTGGGTTAGCGATCGCCAAATTGATCGGTATGCCTCGCGGAGATTCACTGTTGTTCGCTGTATTGTGTGCCAGTGCTTCTTACATTGCTGTCCCAGCGGCTATGCGGATGACTGTTCCAGAAGCAAATCCTAGCCTGTATGTTTCTACTGCTCTAGCGGTGACTTTTCCATTCAATATTATTGTGGGAATTCCGTTATATCTCTACGGAATTAACCTATTTTGGAGGTAATAATATGCACGTAGTTAAAAAGATAGAAATTATTGCTAATTCCTTTGAACTTGCCAAAATTTTAGATAATTTAGACAAGTCGGGTGTACATAACCATGCCGTAATCCGCAATGTTGCTGGCAAAGGATTACGAGGAACGACAGAAGATTTAGACATGACCATGCTTGATAATGTTTACATCCTCGCGTTTTGTATGCCAGAACAACTCAAACCTGTTGTCGAAAATATCAAACCACTGCTCAACAAATTCGGAGGTACTTGCTACGTTTCCGATGTAATGGAGATTCGCTCTGTTAGATGTGTAGCGTCGATGTAAGAGAGTTATAAATTTAATGAAGCATTTCATGGAACGTCGTGACTTTTTAAAGTTAGGAATGACCGGGGCGTTTGGGATGATGCTATCTGCCAGCGATTTACTCTGGCGGGTAGAACAGGCTAAAGCTGACGAAAAGCACCCAGCCCCCACTCAATCCCTCAGCCCCGATGCCGCATTGCAAAAGCTGATGGAGGGGAATCAGCGATTTGTTCAGCATCAACCCCAATACCCCGATCAATCTGCACTGCGGTTGCAAGAAGTTGCTCAAGCTCAACATCCATTTGCAACTATTCTGAGTTGTGCGGATTCACGAGTCCCCGCAGAAATTGTTTTTGATCAGGGCATCGGAGATATCTTTGATATTCGGATTGCCGGAAATATTGCCACACATGAAGCGATCGGCAGTATTGAATATGCGGTTGTCTTGTTAGGTAGTCCGCTATTGATGGTGATGGGTCATGAGCGTTGTGGGGCTGTAACCGCAGCTGTACAAAACGAATCGTTACCTGGTGATATCAGTACTTTTGTTCAGGCAATTAAGCCAGCACTGAAAAAGGTTAAGAATAAGCCGGGTGATGCGGTTGAGAATGCTGTGGCGGCAAATGTGCAATATCAAATTGAACGGTTGAAGCACTCAAAGCTTTTAAATGAGCAGGTGCAATCTGGCAAATTGAAAATTGTAGGGGGTCGTTACGATTTGGATACAGGCAAGGTAATAATTATTACTTAGTTTGGCAAAGCTTAAATTTCAGACAGTAGCGATCGCTTTTAGTTTTCCTATCAAAGATAATGGCGATCGCATTTCCACTCAGTTTATTCCTGCACAGTCATTGGCAGACGAATGGTGAAAGTAGAGCCTATTCCCGGATGACTTTTGACAATAATTTCACCACCCATCATCTGGCAAAAGTGGCGGCTAATTGCTAAACCCAGTCCCGTACCTCCATACTTTTTCGTTGTCGAGGTATCTCCTTGCGTAAAAGGTTGAAATAACTGCTGTTGTTGACGTTGAGACATACCTATGCCTGTGTCAGTAACAGTGAAAGTAATCATACCCAAGGGAGCCTCCGGTCGGAATTCATTCTTTTCTCTATTAACAGTCAGCGTCACCTTGCCGTTTGTAGTGAACTTACCTGCGTTGCTTAGTAAGTTTAATAACACCTGCCGCATCCTAGTTTGATCGGCGTACATGATGCCAAGTTGATCATCAAAATGCACTTCTAAAACATTGGCATTTTTTTCTATAGCTGGTTTGACTGTGAGGACAACATTATGAATCAGCGTCGCAATCTCGAATGTCTCTGGATAGAGAGTCATTTTCCCCGCTTCAATTTTTGACAAGTCGAGGATTTCGTTGATCAAGTGCAGTAGATGTTTACCAGCAGCATTAATTGTTTCTAAGTCTGTGATAAAATCTCCCGATAAGCCGAGATCGGTAGCGTCGTCTTCTAGAAGTTGGCTCAAGCCAATCACAGCATTTAATGGTGTGCGTAATTCGTGGCTGACATTGGCCAGAAATACGCTTTTTGCCTTGCTAGCAGCTTCGGCTAATTCTTTAGCTTGTTGTAGTTCTTTTGTTCGCTGAGATACTCGCTCAATCAGACGATTTAGAGATTTGGCAAGTAGCCCAATTTCATCTTCAGTGGTGACGGGCGCTCGTAAATCGAAATTAGATTTCCTTGCAACTTGCTCTGCTACTTGGGTGACAGTGATAACTGGTTCAGCGATCGCTCGACTGGTACGCCATGCGACAATGGCTGCGATCGCTACCGAAACCAGCATACTCATAATTACAATGAATCGCTCAACTACTTTTGCCTGCTCAACGGCTTTTTGCCTTTCTTGCTCTTGATCTTCAGCAGTTTGCAGGATGTTAGTCAAGCTTTGAGAAAGCTGGTCTAGCCGGATGGCTGTTTCACCACGCATAATTGTCAATAACTGCGATCGGGCAGAGGAAATCTGCTGAGGCTGCACTTTTTGGGAGTCAACTTCCTTTAAGACGACCTCGATTTGGTCAACGTAAGCTTTTAAATTATTTTTGTAATCCAGCAATAAAGTCTGTAAAGTCGAACTTGTTGCTGCTAGTCTTTTAGGCTTACTCTCGATAAATCCGGCAATTTTTGACTCTAGTTGCTTGGCTTTTTCAACATTATTCAGAAAATCGGCTTTTTTGTTTTGTAGCTGTTGTGAATTTTCCAATACAGCAACTAGGTTAGAGCTATGCAATTGTGCCCCTACTACTGCATCTTTATAATTGCTCAGTAGTTGTCCTTGTTCATAGGCTTGATTGAATTGCCTGACTTCCCTTCCTCGGTAGTAATTGGCAATCACTAACCCAGTCAGTGAGCCAAAAAATCCAATTCCAATAGCTACAAAGTACCCATAGCCAATTTTTTGATGGATGCGCCAAGAACTGGCTTTGAGTTTCCCTCGTGAGGGAAATTCTATAGTAGGGAGTTCGTCTGTCGATGGCTCTTCGGCTGACACTTTTTTGCTTTCTGAACTGCTGTCGCGAGGGGTTGGCTTTTGAGAAAGGTATTTCTCAAACCTTCTGGCCTTCCCACAAAAATCACCAAGTCAGTCTAGCTTATGCAAACACTTTAATTGGTGATTAACATCTACATTATCTTCTTTTATAGCAATAGAAAATCATTGCTTACTAGATAATTAGCATAACCTTATAGAGTATAAGTAGTTTTGATAGCAATTTTGCTAAGTACACTTACTGATAGCGAGTAGAATTCACATTTTTTAGCAACACCGAATTAGTTTACTGCACTAAAGACTTATCTGAGACCGTCTTCTCCTTACTACAACACTTTCCTCAATATTCGGTTGATAGCAATGAGTTGTTGCCATCAGGTACGCCACTACTCTAACTTACTGCTTCCTTATAAAATTATTACAATCAGGAAAAAAACAAAAGCTTTGATATTCGTTGGGCATTGGGAAGCCAGTGCGTTGGGCGGGCAATGTCCGACTTGTACTCCTATGGAGAAGCAAATGGCATCATGGGGCATTAGGTATTGGTTATTTCTCCCTCATCCCCAGGCGCGTATATCATAAAATAGTTATACCGTCTAGTCTATGTGAATACACAAAAACTTTTATTCCGTATTAATATCAATACGAATGCGTTAATTGACGAACGCGGCTTAAGATAGCTTTAATATCAGCTAAAATCGGCTTTTAGGCTTATATAAATGAGAGGTAGGCTGATTTTTGCCTGATTTGTACTTAGATTTAGTACGATTATGAGCAAATGACACAGAATGGGATAATCACAACCTGAGGATTCCAGTTGATTCAAAAAAGAACTCAGAAAGCTGATTATAATACATCCTGCTGCCTTCTAAGTTCTATCCTCCTACTGACTGTCTACCTTGTAGTTGATGCAGTAGATATTACGGGGCAATTATAGTTATAGGACACTAAAACCCTTTTGTGCCCTTTACTCAATTGTACTGATGCACTTGTGCATTACCTAATCAACAGCCTTTTGGTTGTAATTATCCAGATTAAAAAAACTCAACTGTCAAATTTATGGGAGTGAAAATGCCAGAACAAGAATTTACTGAAACCGCATCCAAAGAGACTACAGTGGCAGAAATCAACAGCCAAACGGGAACCATTACCAAACTCCAGCCTCCCGCCCAGTCTCAAGACGAATGGCTAAAATACGGGGAGCAAATTTCTAGCTTTTTAGCAACATTGCCAGAATATCTCGGAAGCTTCTTTAATCAATATAAGCAACCCCTGGTCACTGTTGGTTTAATTGTGGGATCAATTGTTGGGGTTAAAGTACTCTTGGCAATATTAGATGCTTTGAATGATATCCCCTTGGTAGCTCCTACTTTTGAGTTGATTGGTATTGGTTACTCTGCCTGGTTTGTTTACCGCTATTTACTCAAAGCCTCAACCAGGAAAGAGTTAACTAGTGAAATCACCACTCTTAAATCACAAGTGGTTGGTAAACAAATTCCAGAAGCTTAATATCTGACTATCGCTTCTCTACGAGACTCTAGACGTAGCTTGCTCGTGTGTAGGAGTACGCTCTAATTCCAAATCACCGAAGTCTGATCGCTGGAAGTCGGCGATCAGACTTCTCTCAAAATTCTCTACGAAGTTCATTGAGACGAACCACCAGCGGACAATTTACCCTTTAGGTTCGGTTTTACAGTCTGCGAAAGTTCTGGAGATACTTTGGGCAATGCCTGCGACGGGCTACGCCTACGCACAATGTTTTGAGATGAAATTCCCTCCAACTTGCCCCGTTTTACTAAAGCTTGATGAATCATCGCCGCCACTTCAGCCCGACTAGCTACTTTGTTGGGAGCAAGAATTTGGGGATTTGGATAGTTAACGACCAGACCATTGGCTGTAGCAGCAGCTATTTTGCTACTAGCATAGGTTGGAATATCTTTAGCATCTTTATAGACACTTAAAATCTGGTTTGGGGAAGTGGGTGCTTTCAAATTCAACCCACTAACAAGGGCAACTAAAACTTGCACTCGCGTAATATTTTGTTGTGGTTTGAAGGTTTTTTTCGGGTAGCCTTTGAGAAATCCGGCACTGATAGCTTGGTCAATTGCTGGAGTAGCCCAGAATTTTGCTGGTACATCTTGAAATGCGATCGCAGTCTTAGTCAGTTCTTGGTCAAAAGCTTTTTGCAGGATAGCAGCAAATTCAGCGCGGTTTACAGGCTGATTTGGTCTAAAAGAATAATCAGGAAACCCCTTGAGAATCCCACGGGAAGAAAGAACGTCTATAAAACGCCGACCCCAGAAGTTATTGGGCACATCGCTAAATGCTATTGGCGGCGGAATAATAGATTTTTGTTTTGCTGGAGTTACTAAAGGCAATGCTGATGATGTAATTGATGGCTCAAGCCCTGCTGAATAGGATACAGATGTCTGTGGTTGTGGGGATTGAGTTGGGATTACCTCAGCAGATGGTAAGACTGTGCGAGAAGAAGTTGCGTTGTTAGTTGACAATGCAGGTGTCTTGGGTTCCACAACAGCCTCAGGTGGAGATGACGGCAAAACGTTGTTGGGGACTGCATTTGGTTCTACCTTGGGAGTCGGGGAGGGCAATATTTGATTTGGCTGAACACTAGGAGACGGAGTAGAGGAAGGCGAAAGCAGCCCGTTTAAGTTCCAGCTAGAATCCCTGCGGGACAATGACCAAAAAAGAATCGCTCCGATAGTGGTGAAGGCAACCAGAATGGCTATAAATTCATCAAAGCCAAGGGCAGTTCTTTGGGATGACTCCGGTTCGGAAGGAGGTCTATTTGTCATCGTGATTACCCTAGTAGCAGTAAAATTTGTGTCTAAACAAATTAAGCCACAGATGACTCTTTTACACCACCCCTTTTTTAATTCGTAATTCGTAATACTCGCCTCTGACGAGAAGCAAGCTACGTAATTCGTAATTCATAGCAAAAGATTAAGCTTCTGGTTCACGCCTTAGAACGATTTTCACCCTGATACAACACTTATTTTACTAGATACCTAAACTGAAACCGCATATTACAGGGTGGCAGAATGTAAAATATTAACTTATTGTTTACCTGTCTTTGTAAAAATCAGGGTGTCTAGTGTCAGAAGAATTCAGTAGCCAAATCTTACCGCCATTTGTGTCTCTTGGTAGCGATCGCGATCTCGATTTAGATTCAACTCTCCAAGAACTACCAATGTACAACTTCCCAGTGGAAATCAATCACACTGGTATGGAAGTGGCTAGTTTTGTGGAAAAATACCCCCAGCTACCAGGAGTAATTTTGGTAGAACAGGGAAAGTTCTTTGGGATGATTTCGCGGCGGCGACTGCTGGAATTTTTGATTCGCCCCTATGGACAAGAGTTATTTGTTCAGCAACCATTAGCCGTTCTCTACAGCTATACGCGGATACCAATTTTGCTGCTTTCTGATACAACATCGATTTTAACTGCGATGCAACTTAGCTTAAAGCGATCGCCAGAATTTTTAGCAGAACCAATTGTAGTACAAACAGAATCTGGTGCTTATAGGTTGTTAGATGTCCAAGAATTGAATATTATTTCTTGGCAAATTCGAGGAATCGACAATCTGGTGCGGTATGAACGCAGCCAAGCCCAAATGATTCAAAATGATAAAATGGCAAATCTGGGACGTTTGGTAGATGGCGTAGCGCACGAAATTTTAGACCCAGTGGGTTTTATTTGGGGGAATATAACTTATGTTTCCAACTACAGCCAAGACTTACTCAAGCTGATAGCAGCTTACGATCAAGAGTTACCATCAGTTTCCCAGGCAATTAATCTTCTTAAAGAAGAGATTGAATTTGATTTTTTAGAACAAGATTTGTCGCGATCGCTTGCTAGTATCCGCACTGGAGCAGAAAGATTAAAAAAACTTGTCACCAGTTTACAAAACTTTTGTCATATCGATGAGCTTTATCCCAAACCAGTAGATTTACACGCTTGTATAGATAGTATTATTTTATTAATTAATAGCCGTCTACAAGGAGAAATTGAAATTGTCAAATACTACGGTCAATTACCTCCAGTCTATTGCTTTATGGGGCAAATAAACCAAGTTCTGATGAATATTTTCAGCGAAGTTGTAGATACTTTGCTCAATGAAGCAGTGCGACAGTCTTTACATCTAGAAGATACAAAGACTGTTCAAAAACCCCGGATTGAGATTACTACAGAAGTAATCTCACAGGAAGCAAGTAACCCAAATGCACCAGATTCTCGTTGGATATTAATTCGCATTGCTGACAATGGCCCTGGAATGTCTCAAGAATTGCAACAGCAAATTGTGGAGTCGTTTTCTCTAGAAACAAAGAATAGTAAAAATACTAGTTTAGCAGTAAGTTATCGGATTATTACCGTGAGACATGGCGGTAAATTAAATTTCCATTCCCAGATTGGTATAGGTACAAAATTTGAAATATTGTTACCTCTTGTGTAGCAATATGCTTTTAGAAAATTTTTACACATAAACGATTGCTCAAATACTGTTTTTTAAATCAGCACGAAATCGTGTTGGAATTATTCTTTTATAAGTTTAAGAGATAAAGTGATACCAAATCTATGTGAGCCTGCATAGATTAATGACCTTGTCTTGCATGAAGTTTCAAGTGTTTTATTCTGTGCATCTTCATAGAGAATTGGTATTAGTGATATTTTATCCTAGAATATACCCTCAGCCCCACCCTTAAAAAGTAGGGCTGCTTCATTATTTCACCTGAGTTATTTCTGATTAAAATATCGTTTTTAGCAGGCTTTCGCCACGTTTGTAAATCTCACGTGCGTAATCAGTCCAAGCGCCTTGTCCCCAATAACGAAAACAACTGGTTTGCAACAACAGATTATGTAAAAGAACGTTACGATAATCAGATTGTCTGGTTACAGGTTCTGCTGAGTTAACTTGCAGTAACGGATCAATCTTTTTATGAAATAAACTGCTTAATTGGTACATGGGAGACAACACATTTTCATATCCTTTTACCCAGCTAATATGATTTGTCCACGAAGCTCCATCCAGATGAAAATTAGAGTTTGTTCGCTTTAACTCTTGAATGGCATTCTCTACAGCTTGCGGTTGAATATTATCTGGTGAAACTCTCTCCCAAATCTGATGTTGTCCCACTGGCTGACAAGTTGGATAATCTTCAGGTTTGCAGCCCGCTGCTTCGATCGATTCCAAATATTCTGTACCACACATCCCAACTACACCTGACTTTCCTCCCCCATTATTTACCATATCCCACCAAGCTTGTTTAAACGCGCTAGGAAATTCATTCATCATCACGCCGCCATTTTCACCATCTCCAACTTGACTAACTATTGGTGGTACAAAAACACTACCGATTTGTTGTTTTGATAAGGTTTTGGCTTCATAATAAGGCTGCATTTGTGCGACTAATTTAGTATCTGAACCTTGGGTTTTAATTAAAGCTGTGATGCTAATTGTTTCGCCTTGAGAATTACGAGCAACTAAACGATGTGGTAAATGTTTGTGGGTAAGAGATTGACCGCTAATTGTTTCTACAGAATGTTCTTGAACAAGTAGCCAGCGATATCCACATTCTTTCAACGCTTTCACAAATTCAAAGAGAGCATCAGGGTGATTTGGTAGGTGCATTTCTGGAGGCGAAAATCCTTTGACTCGCGCTAATGCTTCCCAGCCAAAAATTGCCGCAAAATGATGTTGCCATGCAATGATATGCAATTTGATATCTGCTATGGGTGTTGAAGGAATAACTGCATGACCCCACATTGTACCCAGCCATTCTACATAAGGTTGATAGGTTGGGTCGCAAGTAATACGTTTGAGATTATCGAGAACATCACCGCGTCCCATTTGCCGCAGTCCCCACAGAAGATTACCTGAGTAATCCAACATCACACGGGGATTGCAACCTTGACTTACAAGTTCAGGGATGAAGTCTCCCATGCGGCTGTAACAATATGCAAAAGGATCTGCATTGTGGTTATCCCCTTCATGAGGATGTTCAAACATATATTGCAGATTGCTGATCAGTGAACCGCCATGTCCAGCGGGTATAGTTGGCTGGTGCATGTGTAAGGCGATCGCAAACACAGCCTTGATGTCTTCTAAGCGGATATTCGTTGTTGGTAAAAATACTGGTTGATCATGGTTAACTACAGAGAGAACCTCTGTTTCCCAACCAGAAATATTCGGCAAGCCATCAATGATTTCGGGCAAAGGAGTAAGCGTTGTGGGGAAGGAAAGCATTTCTGGTTGCTCCGAAATAAGTTATATCTATAAAATTTGCAAGAGTATCTAATAGCACCTGACTCAGTACAGATCCAATAAATACCCTGAGCCATAACATTTTTAATTTGGTGATTTTCAGTAACTGCGAACTCAGGCAAGTCTAGTAATCATCGGTGCAGTCTACCCAGATATTCGCATTTTTGTGTTCTATTTATTGATAAAGTTTGTTTACCATCTGCTAATACGCCAGATGTAGTCAGAATATGATCAGCAGGGATCAGCGCTTTTGGCAAAATATAGTTAGTCTATGCAGATTGCCGATGTCTGGAGTTAGAAGCTGATTGAGTTGGGTTGGGTAAGGATGGCTGATTGCGGTCAATCTAGTTGATTTGGTCGGGTACTCCCGTTTTTACCCTCAAGGTAAAGGCAATTGACCGCAGGAGAGGAGGCGATCGCCTCTAAAAATTTAAGACTTATGTGCAGACACGCAAAAAATCATGTTCTTGACAAGAACAAATCACCGAAACGATGGATTCTAGTCAAAAAATTCAGTTTCGGGATCAGCTTGTTCAGTTTTTGACTCGGCTGTTGTTTTCTTGGTGCTGGCGGAGTTGCTATTCGTAAAATTAGCTCTAGCAACCAAGGGGCAAGGCGTTGACACAATACAGCTAAATGACTTTGCCATCCAACTAGAATTTCTGGTGAATCATTTTGCATTCCGGTGACGAGTGCTTTAGCCACTTCCTGGGGAGTCATGGGGATCACCCAGCGAAATAATTTTAAGTCGCGCACCATGTCTGTGTCTGTGAGGGAAGGCAGTAATGCAATGACTCGGATATTGTAATCAGCTAGTTCGCGCCGTAAGGCTTGGGTAAATCCTAAGATGGCAAACTTGGTAGCTGAGTAAGTGGCCATCGTCGGTGCAGCCACCTTCCCCATCAGACTCGACACATTGACGATTGTGCCTTGCTTTTGGCTGGCCATGCGTCGAGCGATCAGACTAGTGAGGTTGTACATCCCTAATAAGTTCACAGAGAGTTCTTCTTGAACTTGGGGCAGTTTAGATTGCAAAAAGGAGGTTTGGTATGCGACTCCCGCACAATTAACCAGCAGGTGAATCTGTCCGTAATTTCGCCACAGTTGGGCAACAGCGATATTCACTTCAATTGTCTGGGTCAAATCTAAGGCCACGATCGCAGTTTCCGTGCCCATCGCCTCGATTTCGTTAGCTACCTCGACTAACTTTTGGCGATCGCGTGCTACCAATATCAGTCGCTTGATGCCTTGTTGCGCTAGTTCGAGGGCGATCGCTCGTCCAATCCCACGGGAAGCCCCTGTAATTAGGGCAACTTTACCTTGAATCTCCATTGGTTTTATCCTCCAAAATCTAAGTCTTACCAAACTCTTCGTTATTGCCGATATACACAATCAAGAGCTACTCGCTTGTCGGCACAAGGTAAGACAAATAAGCAATCGTAATTGAAATCAAACTGAAACTAAGCCTTTGGCAACGAGATATTTCTTGGTTAATCTGCAATCCCTCATAATTGTCTATACGAGGCAGAAATTTCTCGTTTTTAACCCGTCAAACCCGAACACACTTGGCTGAATGGGTATAGCTCATAGATTTTATTTCTCCTAGATCAGAGCGTTCATCAGCATCGTTGTCATACACACGTTAGCAATTAAATCAAGGTATTGCAATATTCTTTAATAAGTATTTCTTAATACTTCTTAACGACAAGCATATATATAGTAAATATTTTATTAAATAAGTTTTTATGAATACCTCAGTACAAATATCTCAATTCCCTGACAAATAGCTCCTGTTTTAGGAAATTGTCATATCTAATTCATAGCTTAGAAGCAAAAAAGACATATAGATTTTGGTTTATGGTTGCAAAGTTAGAGTTTCTGACTAACTTGGAAATTACTATCAGCATATTTACTGGTTTTTTGAAAAGGCAATATCCCGGTTTTGATTTTTTTAAAATAATAGAATAGGGCTAGTTCATTGCCTTTAATGCAAATTACAACGACATATTTATCTGTCAAAATTTTAGTGTAAATACTAATTTATTTGGGTTTAACTTTGAGTTCATCAAAGGAATGCTTGAGACTTGTACCTTCCATAGCAAACTTAAATCATTCATGAACAACAAGATCCCCGACCTTTCTAATAAGTTGGGGATCTGAGATGTAAGTCAAGATAATTTCTAATTTTCTGCCTTCTATTGCACACCGTGTATTTACGTAAGGTTTAATTCATCTCAAGACTGTAAATAATGAGCAAAGCAAAGTTTTTGCAGCCGGGTGGAAATCAAAGCCATTATTCCATGAGTTTTAGTCATTAGTGGTTTTTCATGATTTTTCGTGGCTTTTTCATACTAATGGTCAAGATGGTGAGCGACAATTCATTCCATTCTCGTCGTCTTTCTATAAAATTTCTAAGAAAATGTTTGAAAAGTCCTATTCTAGGTATCAAAAGTTTTAGATCCTCCTAAATCCCCCTTTTTAAGGGGGACTTTGATTCCGTTTCCCCCTTTTTGAAGGGGGGATCAATAAGTACCTAAAATCACAGCTAAATACTTTTCAAACAACTTCTAATAGATCTTTTTATTCAGATCGTTTTAGATGTTTTTCAGCTTATAACTAACGGGGGGTAGGGGTAGGTTGAGGATTTGATGGTTTGCTTGATTGGGTAGTTGACCCATTCCAAATTTGAGTGAATTGATCTACCGACAACGACTGTAAAAGACTGAGATTCAGAGGCTCTTTACTAATAAATGTGGCGTAGGATGGCTGCAAATAGGAACGGTATTCAGGATGGTTGAGAAGATGGGTTTCCAAAAAAGCTACGCTGAGGGCGTTGAGATAGGAATAAACAGGAGCACGATCAGGGCCCAGCAAGGCAGGTGGCACAGGTAAGACATCATTTTCAGAAGTAGGTTCTGCGATCGCTGAAAAGTGGGTAGCATTTTCGATTAAGGCTAGATACTTATTATTGGAGTCAGAAAGCCAGGTAAAGGGGCGAATTTGCTCAAATACGGGTGGGGCGAAAATATCTTGACTACCTGCTACCAGCATTACAGGTATTTTAATTTGACTTACTCCGCCCTCACCCAAAATTGAGCTGTCAATCGGATTAATCGCCATGATCACCTTGATGCGATCGTCTTTGAGTTCGTAATTTGTCGGGGGTAACTCAATTGCTTGACACTGCAAAAAGAGCGACAAATTAAAGGATGAATTATTGGGATTACAATCTTGCCTCAGTTGCTCAAAGTTAATCTTTGCTCCTGCTAGAGCCAAAACAGTATAACCGCCAAAGGAATGACCAATCGCCCCAATTTGCTGAAAATTGAGTTTTCCCAAGAGGGCGGGATCAGATTTATCTAGACGCTGGAGTTCATTGAGGAGATACTTAATATCCAAAGGTCGGTTGATAAATTCTTCTGCATCTGGCGGCCCAGCCAAACCCGCGAAATATTGTTGAATGCGTTCGGCATTACTACCAGGATGTTCCAGTATAGCAACAGCAAAACCGTAGGATGCTAGATGTTCAGCCAGGTAGACAAAGGTAAAGCGGTCTGAGGCGAGACCATGAGAAATGACGATGAGGGGAAAGGGAGGCGACAGGGAATTCTGAGTTGGGAGTTGTGAGTTTTGAGTTGCAGGTAAATAAATATCCACCGGTAGACGGCGATTACGAGAAAAGTCATTTAGCTCCAGGCTTTTTTTCTGCCAACGGAATTTTCCTGGCGATCGCAAATCTAGCTGTTGTGAGAAGTCAATTGTTGAATTGGCTGCTTGAGCGATCGCTTCTTTTTGAAGAGAGGCAACAACTTCATCCCTTTTTTTGAGCAATTGTGACAAGTCATCAACTATCCTTAACCCTTCTGTGAAATTCACCCGCACAGTATTGCTAGGAAATTTCCGCAGCAAATTCACAACCGTTAAACCTTCTTGATCAACAGCAGCCAAAATCAAAGAGGCACGTATGGCATAGAAGCCATTCTGTCGAGACTCAGTGAGGAGTAATTCTCCTAGTTGTTGCATCACTTGTTCGCCTATAGGCGAGTAGGTAACCTGAGATACTAATGTAGGAGTGACATTGAACTTTTGCTGGAGCAGATCCCGCAATTGAGCGAGTTGTTGGGGGGTAGCACGGCTAGCATAAAATGAAAAATCTTGATCGATTTTGCCAACTTTCGCAAAAGTTTCCAGCGAGTCCACAGACAAGGAGAATTCGCCAAAGGGAGGGTAATAAAAGCTAATGCGTTCAGCTCCCAATCCGGGAGTCGCAGTCAAAAAGGTAGATAGGAAACCTAAACCCAGGTATCTCAAAAAATTTTTCATTAGAAAAACCCACTGTCTAACCCTGCTAAACAAGTTTGAGCAGGGAGGAAAGCGGGGCGGGATCTATAACCGCTTTCCTGTTTACTCGGTTTAGATATATCAAACAGGTTACAAGCACAAGGAAGCAAGTACTTACAGTCATAGTTTCGCATATACGCTTTAAACCAGCACTGAATTATCAAAACACATGGGTAGCAAATTTTTCAGCCAAACAGCATCAGTAGCGCGATAATAAATATAGAGATCAAAATATTTTATATGTCCTTTGCCTCCTGCGCCTGTTGTGTTGTCGTCCTCAATCAGCAACAGGAGCAAAATATCTCCCACCAAAATCAGTGCCAGGATGTGCCAGTTAACCCCAGCAAGAGCATGGTTAAAAGTTGCACTGTAGTTGAACATGGTCGGGTTGTTGTTAAATCTTTAGAACCACCACTCAATCAAGCTTCCGAGTAACTTTCAGGCATTTAAAGCATTTCATCTAAAGGTAAAACATCGTGGAAGCGGTTGTAATCAATGTAGCGATGTCCATCGGGTGTGTGGTGGATGATATCGACAAATTGATTGTTCCACAAAATTTCATTAGCACCATAACTATGACGGGCATGGACAACCTGTGCAACCGTTTCATCAATGCCACTCAAAGAGATGATCAGCATAGTATTTGTCTGGGTTAACGATTCTGGTGTCATCCCATATAGAGGACTAAACTCATCAATGACATGCATCACTGACCAGCTCAACGTAAAGCTAGGTGTTTGGTTCCTCAGCAGTTTAAGATCGTAGAACCGACGCATGAACTGCCCTTCTAAGGAAACTTCGTCGCGCATTAAGTAGACTCGCATCTGGGCCTCCAGAATCATATTGCGACGCTGATTAGCGGTGCGAAATATGAGAGTCGGCATCGCATCATGAGGTGTAATTACAGCAACACGACTAAACAGTACCCGAGCTGTGGGTCGGGAGAATCGAGCAAACGCTAGTCCCGTCATCACAGCAATTCCCACCAAACCGATCATTGCTTCAATGGTGACAATAATGTTGGCGTAAGTTGTTTTAGGATACATTGCCCCATAGCCGATAGATGCTAGGGTTTGGACGCTAAAGAAAAAGACATCTAAAAAAGAACCAGGTCGGGCATTGGCAATACAATCTCCTCCTATTAAGTAAGCTAGGGCAAATAGAGCATTAATAGTTATATAGAAAGTACAAATCAGGAGCAGAAAGCCAGTCCAGGGAATCGTTAGCAGCAGATGGTAGGGATCGCGCCAGTAGGAATGCCATGCACCCATACCCATAATCTCAAATTTTCCATCTCGAACTTGAATTTGAATAGGTGAGATCAGGCGCTGTCGTTTTTTCGGTGAAAGTCTCTTCAGTCGAAATTTCATTGCAAGGTAGCCAAAAGCAAGGCAACTCCTTAGTATTGTAAATTAAGTTGCTTTGGAGACATTTCGGTTACCCAGCAAGGGAACGAAAATCGGCGAGAATGCAATTCCTTCTAAGGGTGTCTGGGATAGCCGCCCGCCGGTTTAGTCATTGGTCATTAGTCATTTGGTACTGTTGACTTCAATTTTCTCACGGCAATTCAAGAAAATGAGCGAACGCAGCAGCGTGTCGGAAAGACTTGCGATGTTTTCGTAGCTGTGGGATGAGTTAATTTTCTTTTCTTAAATCAGCAAAAAAAATAGGGTGTGCAATGCCCACCCTACTAAATTAATCTGCTAGAAACTTATTTTTCCGGCTTTAGTGATTGACCTTTAGAACAACGGTCAAACCACTCCTGGTATTTTTTCTTGTGTGACTCATCTTCAACACCAATGGTCACTCGCACCTGATTGCAGCCGTGATTTTGCTCTAGTGCGATCGCATTCAACAATAAACTAGCAGTTTTAGGTGAGCTAAATTCGCCGCTTACCGTTAAACCACTGTCAAAATGTGTAGCCTCAAGTCCTTCTACTTCGGTCAAGTCAATGCCAGAAATTTCCTCTTGTCCTAAATCAATTTCTGCAAGTTGTTTGTGTTCTGGGCTAATTTGTTCCACAATCAACCTTTCACGCCGGACAGGAACTTGTATCATCCGGGTTTCGATTACTTTGCGAACAATCACCTCACCAACTTTACGCTTACTGCTTTCAACAACTAGGCGTTCTTCTAGTAGACGAATAATCTGTTCTTCGGTAACATAATCTAAATTTTCTGGCTCAACTGGACTATTTATAGTTTGATAATTGTCTAGTCGCTCAGTTGAGTTTTCTGATAGTGTGCGATCGCCTGGTGTTTCTGTTTCTAAATATTCAGGCATATACTCGATTTCTGATTTGTTTAAGTCTATGAAAACAGATTTAGTCGGCTTGTCGATTTTTTTTATTCTTTGGCTCTGCAATCGAAATAAAGAAGGATATTTATCGGCTAACTGCTGACCATATTCTAGAGTTCCTTGATTCGCCTGATTAGATATAACTAAGTTTAATCGGCGATTAGCATCCACAATTAAGTCGTGAACTACTCCTACTAGCTGACCTTGCTGATCGAACACAGCAAAATTGCTCACCTTCTTTCTTAAATCTGCTAACGAGGTGCTAGTGCGAGAGTCAGAGTTTGCCTGTCCAATGTTTTTTGTCATCGGTTGGCTATTCATATGCAAATTTTATGAACTGCTTTCTATGTAGCTCAATTATAATGTATTGATCATCTGAATGCTATTTAGAAAATGTTTGTGGCAAATGTATTTGTCCAACCCATATTCGCAATTCAAATTCTAAAATGCTATCAGATATTGCAAGCACAGGTAAAGCTAATTCTACAGCCTTACCTGTACTGTGTCGAATTAATTATTAGTCATTAGTTAGCAACTAATGACTCTGTTAATTAGCGTTCTTCAATTGGAAGATTACCAGAATTCACATCTAACTCTTCACGACGCACGGTTTCTTGAGTTTCAACTGTGTCTTGATCGACCACTTTTCTAACTCTAACTTCTTCACGCAAAAATGCTTCTTTGCGAACTTCAGGAGTTTCTTCGTGGATTTCTACGCGAGCAACTTCGCCTTCACGGAAGTCTGCTTCGCGCCCAGAAACGGCAGTACCTGCATCTGCTGGAGTTACACGCTCAATCACAACTCGTTCTCTTTCTACTGGGACTGCAACCCGTGCAGTATCAGTTTCAACGTGCTTGCCAATCGTTACTTCTCCAGTTTTTTGGCGGCGTTTACTGGCAATCAGCCGTTCTTCATACAATCTCAAAGTTTGATGATCTTGCTCATGTAACCCGTATAAAGAAGGCTCATGTTCGTAATTGTAGCTATCACGATTGTAAGTAGGCGTAACTGGCTGCTGATAGGTTGCATCCACTGGTGCTGTAGCTTCCACTGGTAATGATGCTTCTACAGGTCGGGTATAGTCTGTGGGTCGGCGATATACCCCACGCACCCGTTCTTCATAATCGTAATCAAGGGTTTGACGTTCATTGAACTCAGGTAAATCTTCTGCTTGCTCTCTAGTCAAGCCAATTGTGTAGACGCGATCAACGTTATAGTCGATACGAGCGCGACCAATTGGTAGTAAAACTTTTTTACCAAAAATCCAGAAGCCTAAATCAACGACTAGATAGCGGAAATGACCTTCCTCATCCACTAAAACATCGCTGACAGTGCCAATTTTCTCATCAGTTCCTTGTGTATAAACGCCAAGTCCATTAATGTCGTGACCTTCAAAAGTATCACGATAGTTAGGCTCAAAATCTTGTAATTTGTAGAGAACCATTATATTTTCCTCAAAACTTTTATTCCCATCTCCTAATAACTAAGTTAGACATTTAATTACTTGTTTACCTCTTTCTGGCGAATGAATTATTTCATAAGTTAAATAATCAAAAGTTATAGATATTTTTTGATATCAGAACCAAGGAAATTTGCATTTCTACATTGTTGATCAAGATGTAAATTTTTCCAAGGTTAGATTCCCGATTTCTCTCAGAAGCCGGGAATTTTGTTTAATATAAAAATACAGACAGAGATAAAAATTAGCTTTGCCTGCATAATTATTTCAGATAAATTTACTAAACAAACTTATTGACTAGCGACTTAAACAGTTTCATGTGTAGTGCTGCCATGTTCCTGCACATGTAAATTACCCGCAGTATCAACATCTAACTCTTCTCGACGAATGGTGTCTTGTGCTTCCACAGTGTCCCGTTCTACTACTTTCTTTACCCGGACTTCTTCACGCACAAACGCTTCTTTATGTATCTCAGGCGTTTCTTCGTACACTTCTATGCGTGCTACTTCCCCTTCTTGGAACTTAAGTTCGTTGGGATCTACAACCTTTCCTGTTTCTGTTGGCACAACTCGCTCAATCAGAACTCGTTCTTTTTGAATAGGTACTGTAACGCGTGCAGTTTCTGTTTCAATATGTTTACCAACCGATACTTCTCCGGTTTTTATGCGGTGTTTGTTGGCAATTAATCGTTCTTCATAGAGTCTAAAAGTTTGATGATATTGCTCATTCAACCCATATAAAGCTGGTTCTGTCTGGTAATTGTATGTATCGCGATCAAAAGTCACACCGCTGGTTGAAGAACGAAATACACTCCGTACCTTTTCTTCGTAATCATTATCAACGATCGCGTCTTCTTTGTACTCAACTAAATTTTCTACTTGTTGTCTGCTTAATCCATCAACATAGACGCGTCTTGCAGGATAATCGATCCGGGAAAGACCAATTGGTAGTAATATTTTCTTACCAAAAAAATCTACGCTTGTATCAATAATTAAATACCGGAAATGACCATCGTCATCAACTAAAACATCAGCCACTGAGCCAACTCTTTCTCCTGCCTCAGTATAAAGATCCAATGCTTTAACATCGTCTCCGCCGAAAGTTTCTCGATAGTTTGGGTCAAAATGTTCAAGTTTGTGAAGAGGCATACGCTGTTCCCAAGTTGTTTATCAGGTTTATTTATAAGTGTAAAAAATATTGTGCTAAGTCTCATCCTGCTGGCGACTGAATTCAATTGAGATTTTTTCTGGTTTATAGCTCATACTTTCTGAGGTAAAGACTCAAGTTGAACACTCCCGATCATCAATAGGAGTACAACTAAAGTTATACAAAACTCTAGCTTATGCTGGTATAAACAATTCTTTACTGGAGATGATCTCGAAGACTAGTCAGTGTAGGCGGACTTGTAGAGCCTTCATACCAATTCACGAAAACCCTTGATACATATACATTTATTGTCGGGGCATGGCATTACTAATTGGTGTCAAATCTTGATGTTGGTCACCTTTGAACTTAATTGTCTGTGTCAAACTTTCAATAGCTAAATCATGAGTATTTTTTAATGCATGACAACGGGCTTTATAACACCAAGATCAATAAAATTTAGGCTCAAGTTTTAAGGCTCTATTATCAGAAACGATCGCCTCATCATATCGTTGTTTACACAACTTGAAAATTAAAGCTAATACTTGCCCAATTATTCACATCCAAGATATATGAGTCGGTTGCTGTGCCGTTCATCTCCGTTTTAAGGGCGCTGGCGTTATGCAAGTCTTGTAGCAAGGCTTGTGCAACGTCTAAGGGATTCAACAATGGGCTAATCGGACGTTGTTCGGCTGTGGAATACTTAACAGTGCTCAAGGCGGCGAGAGTTTCGCTAAAAGGGGCAGTACTAAAAATCAGTTGTTGTTCGCACTCAGAAGCTGGCCCTGAAATCACCCATTGGGAAGCACCATTAGTTTGGGGTAGGGTAAGGGTTTCACCTGGGGCGATGACGACTTCTTTGAGAAGGGGCTTGGTGTCGCCAGTGTTTGGTTCTTGGGGAGTTTCCCAAGAATAGAAAGCAACTCCTGTCTGATTATTGTTTAATCCCAGCAAGATTAAATATACTGGGCGATCGCTCTGGTTTTCCACTCGATATTGCATTCGACTACCGATAGGCACAATCGGAGTGGGGAGAGACGCAATTAATCGCGTCTGTATTGATTTTTTAAAAGTTCGTACTGTTTCGCGCTGCATGACGATGCGAGGCGATATGCCACTAATTATTTCTAAGGTTGCCTTGATAGGTAAGCGGGAAGAACCTTCATTTTCTGTCAGCCGCCATAACTTGGCTGCAAACAGGGTTGATAATTTTGGCGCTAACCTTTGCACTGTTAATTTTACTGCTTCTCCTACTTCTCCAGTGGTATTGGGAATTAGCTCGCCACCAAGAGAAAATAGACCATAATGACTGGGAATTTCCTGTAGTTTGGCAAATAAATAATCAGCGGGTTTTTCTCCTGCTACTACGGTGGACACATGGGAAAATCCAGCAAAGGCACTTGTAGCGTCTACCCGCTCAATTCTTTCCAATCCAGTATCCAAAGCTATTGTTAAATTAATATTTCGGGGTAAAACCCGGACTGCTTCTTGGACGAGTTGCCCAACTTGTAGGGGATTTGCACCTTCAATTTTGGAAATTTGCGCTTTTGCTGTTAACCCAGTGCGCGATCGCAATACTAATTGCTCTGTTGTTGCGAGGGTGAATCGAGAATTCACTCCGTAGTATAGCAGCACTTGTGGAGGTAATCCTGCTAACCACAGATGGACTGTTTTACCGTCTTCTTCAATAGCTGTTACCGCGCCTTCTGCACCATTTACACTGTCTGGCAGTAGAGACGGTATCTCTTGATTTTTCTTATTACTTAATAACGCTGGTTGCTGTTTACTACCCAATTTGGATAGAGAATTTTCCACATGGGAGAGGGCGACTTGAATTGTGGTGGCTGGGGTGAATTCCCATAAATACTGTGTCAAGGCGTAGGTAAATAACCCGGCACTAAAACCAGAGAATAGTCCTTCTCTTGCAGGCTGCTTCGGTTCTGAGGTAGCTGCTAAAACAATTGGAGTGCTAGGTAATTTCTGAGTTTGAAGTTGTTTGAGAAAGTCGAGTTCTTCTGCTGCTAGCTTGGCTACTGACTCCTGAAGGGCGCGAATTTTTAATCCTAAGACTGTGCTAGGAGCATAATAGCTAGTATCCAATACTGCTGTTACTCTGTCTGTGGGGAGCGATCGCAATAATAGCAGTAGAGTTTCTTCTAATATATAGTTGACTATTTGTTCATCTTGTGAGTTCTGAGCCACATTAGCTGGCACCAGAGCATTGTGCATTGTATCTGGCGATGTTTCCAATTTGACACGGCTGCCATAGCCGCTAAAGTGGAAGACCACCACATCACCGGGTTTAGCTTGCTTACCCAGGTGATCCAAAAAAGCCGCCTCAATGAATTCCCTGCTAGCTTGTTCCTCAGTTAAGGTTAAAATATCTGACCCTTGGAAACCAAAGCGATGAATCAAAAGTTCTCTTTGGAGTTCCACATCCATCATAGAACCACTGAGGGCTGGAATTTGCGGGTATTGGTTAATACCTATTAGCAATGCCAATTTGCGCGGACTGGGTTGTGCCAAAGCCTGGTAATAGCGATTTCCCAAAGTCAACCACTGAGCTTCAGTTACCCCCAATACCGCGAGTATTGAGCCAATTCTGTGTAAAAACGTGCGCCGTTCCATAATTAGCTATCAGCCCTCAGCTATCAGTTAGCAGCTTACAGGGCTGAACTCTATAGTGTAAAGTGACAGTCGATACTGTTTATCTATTGACAATTTGCCCTAAGCCGGCACTTGTATTCGCATTGCTCGCGCTAACTCTGCCGCCACCTCAGGACGGGAAAATTCTGGGGGAGGTAACTCACCGCGCCGCAGCATTTCTCGAACTTTTGTGCCTGATAGGTGAATGCGTTCTTCTGGCATGCTGGGACTGGTTTTAGATGTTGCCATCTGCTTAGTGCGCGTGCAGTAGAAAGCGTGTTCAAATTTCATCGGCACAATGCCCAATTCACTTGGGGCAAATTCATCAAAGATGTATTGAGCATCGTAAGTGCCGTAATAGTCACCCACGCCAGCATGATCTCGTCCGACGATAAAGTGAGTACAGCCGTAGTTTTTGCGGACTAAAGCATGGAATATGGCCTCACGAGGCCCAGCATAGCGCATTGCGGCTGGATTGATTGCCAAAGTTACCCGGTCTAAAGGGTAGTAGTGTTCCAGCAAAATTTCATAGCAGCGCATCCGCACATCAGCGGCAATATCGTCTTCTTTTGTCGCCCCAACTAATGGGTGCAAGAATAGACCGTCAACAGTTTCTAAAGCGCACTTTTGAATATATTCATGGGCGCGGTGGATGGGGTTGCGAGTTTGAAAGCCAACGATGGTTTTCCAACCCTTGTCTCTAAACATTTGCCGTGAGGCGGCTGGATCAATTTGGTAAGTGGGAAACTGGGGATGAGGTTCGCGTTGCAACAGCCAAATATCACCCGCCAGATTTACAGTACCTTGGTTATAGAGTACCTGCACGCCTGGATGTTTGACATCATCAGTGCGGTAGACATTTCTTGCTTCGCGGGTTTTATCGTAGTGATATTTTTGCGTGAGTTGCAAAACCCCAATAAATTCACCTCTGGAGTTATCCAGACGGATTAAGCCGCCTTCTTGTAACGGGGAAGCTACTTCTTCGCTGACAGATAGTGTAATCGGTATTGACCACACAAGACCGTTAGCTAGTCGCATTTCTGTAACAGTGCGATCGTAGTCTTCCTGGTTCATAAAACCCGTCAGCGGACTAAAAGCACCGATCGCAATCATTTCTAGATCAGAAACGGCGCGATCGTCAAGTTGCACTCGTGGCAAAAAGTCAGCTTTTGAGAGAAACTCTGCTCTTTGTTCTGGTGTGGCGATACGATTAACCAACTGTCCACCGTGGGGGGCTATGGCATCTGGATTGTGACTCAACTTAATCCCCTCTCTGCTTTTACTGCTATTGTTTCAGATTATGTACTAACTTATCAAAATGCTGGTACTGAGAAAAAAAAGAGTTTAGGGAATGGAGGAAAGTTTTTGCAACTAGCCTCTAAGCGATCTGATTAGGTTACGCTAAAGCTAATCCAGCCTCAAGTTTCAGAATAGTTCCTTTATTTGGAATTGCTTATGACTGCTGTATCTCCCGTTGTTAAACCTGTTAGCCAAATGCGGCTAGCGCCTGGTAGTAAAGTGAATATCCAGGATATCAGTTGGGAGGAATTTGAGTCCATTTTGCAAGAACTGGGGGAAAAGCGATCGCTACGAGTTGCTTACAGCAAGTCCACGTTAGAAATTATGGTTCCTCTACCCGAATACGAAAAATCAAATGACTTAATTTCCGATATTGTAAAAATCTTGCTGAAGATCGCCGGGAAAAGTTATGAACCCTTCGGTTCAACCACCTTCAAGCGGGAAAATATAGCGGGGGTAGAACCAGATGCTTGCTTTTACATCCAAAATTACCAAAGAATGATTGGTCGTCGCAAACTAGAACCAGATGATCCGCCTCCTGATTTGGCAATTGAAACAGATGTGACATCAAAAACAACTCTTGATGCATACGTTGCGATCGCTGTTCCAGAACTATGGATTTACGATAGTAAAAAGCTGAAGATTTATTTACTCAGAGATGGACATTACATCGAATCTGATCACAGTCCTAACTTTCCAAATATCCCTCTAACTCAAATGATTGCCGCTACAGTTGAACGAGCTTGGCAAGTAGGAACCATACAAGTTTTGAAAGAGTTTGAAGGAACATTAGAGAGAAGTAGTTTTTGATAGAGAGTACGTAAGCGTAGTCCGCCGCAGGTATCGCTTTTGCTAATTGATCCTTGTATGGCAATAAATGGCATAAATTGCCATAAAATAATATTATGAAGACAAAATTAGGCAAGTAGTGCCAGTGAAAAGTATAAATATATCTCTCCCTGATGCGATGCGGACTTATATAGAAGAGAAAGTGGCGACTGGTGGCTATAGTAGTGTCAGTGAATATTTCCGTGAGTTAGTGCGCCAAGACCAAAAGCGTCAAGCGGCTGAACGTTTGGAAACGATGCTTTTAGAAGGTCTAAATTCTGGGAATGCAACTGAGATGACTCCTGACGATTGGGAAGACATCCGCCAAGCTGTGCGCGAAAGAATCGCCAAGCATAAAGGATCAAACCAAGGTTAATGAGCGACGTAAGCAAACGACCGCAAGTCATCCGCGATTTGATAGAATTAGCAACTTATATTGCAGAAGATAACTTGGAAGCTTCAGATAGGTTTCTTGCAGCAGCAGAAACAACTTTTAAACAACTGGGTAAAATGCCAGGAATGGGAAAACCTTGTCAATTCTCTCATCCAAATTTAGCTGGTGTTCGACAGCAAGCAATAAAAGGATTTAAAAATTATCTTGTTTTTTATCTTCCTTCGGATTCCGGTGTAGAAATTCTTAGAGTCATTTATGGCGGACGAGATATTGAAACAATCTTGGATGAAGATTTAGGAGAGAATGACTTGAAATAATAATTACGAGTATTTTACGCATCACTTTTAGGATAAGCGATCGCAGTTCCAGAACTATGGATTTACGATAGTAACTTTTCAAAGTATTAGAGAACGGTAAATATTTATCAGAATTTCGCTCTTTTAAAAATAATTTGCTGATAGCTCTAGATGGGACATAATATTTTTGATTTATAAATAACCCCCGCCTTAAATATGAAGGCGGGGGTAAAGAATAGTTGTTTAGTTATCTCGAAAAATGTAAATTCATACTCCGATTCAGGAACGCCGAAAATCGATGGTTTTGAAGATTTTGAGCTTCTGGCTAAAATCGTTGGCTAAAATACAGTCGCAGCATCGATTCCATCGGCGAAGGCATCTAGTCCAGTCCAATTGCCTTTAATCGGTTTTGGATAACCCTCATCGGCTTTGTCAGCAGCAATATCGTAGCGAATAAACTCAGATCCTTTAAATAAATAAACTTTACCATTACCTAGATTCAGGGCGGCATCGATATTTGAAAAATGAACTCCAGGCCAATAAGATGCAATGTGATAACTATCACCTGTGGCTCGCTCGGCAGCAATCTCATAGCGAGCATAATTACTACCTTTGAAGAAATAAACTTTGCCCTTGTCTAGATTGACGGCAGCATCAATATCTTTATCGAAGCCATCCATTCCAGCCCAATTGCCTTTAATCGGTTTTGGATAACCACTATCAATTTGAGCAGTAGGTGCATCGTAGCGAATATACTCAGAGCCTTTGAACACATAAATCTTCTCATTGTCCCAATGTAGAGCAGCATCGAACTCGTCAGCGAAGGCATCTAATCCAGGCCAATTGTCTTTAATCGGTTTTGGATAACCCTCATCGGCTCGATCAGCAGCAATATCAAACTGTATATACTGGCCTCCTTTGAAAAAATAAGCTTTTTTCAAAGCATTTGAAACGGGGCGATCGCGGGGGTCGAGGAGACTAGAAGAAATGTCTGTGATATTAAAAGTGAGTGCTTCACTCTCATTAGTCGTTGTCACGATATAGAAAAAATTGTCGCAAGCATCATTTTTGTACTTGTTCCCTTTTTTGAACCAATATTTAGTTCCATTCTGATTAGTCCATAATTTCACGGTAGATCCGTTATCACTGAAATTACCAGCTAAATAACTGTAGTCGGATTTAACGTAGAGATAGCCACCGTCGTAGGTTAGCCATTGGTCTTTATAGGGACCATCATAAAACTTGAAGGAACATCGATCAGTATCGAAAATCTCCATCGTAAAATAGGCAACATAAGCATCATCAGTAGATAAGCATAGATACTTGCTGTGCGATTCTGTACAGGTCGATGTTAAAAAGTGTTTGTATTCGTATTTAACTCCTAAAAGCTCGTGGCCCACAGATAACTTGACATATCTTTTTTGATTTTCCATTTTAATTCTCCATTGAAGTTGAATGTAATTTGCAAACTGAGCATTTCCTTATTGAGGAAAAACCTTTTGTAGCTCGTAGTACGGATGTGACTTGAGGATTTTTCACAACCGTTATCAGCTAATTTAAGCTTTCGATACTCGTCAATTTATAAAACGATTAAAAGTATATTCACTCTTCAAAGCACAAAAGACAAGGACAGATAAGACAGATAAGAAACTTTTTGTAAAAATATAAGAATCCGATTTGAATTTTTAAAACATACTGAGATTGAAATGCATGTCCAGCAAGGATTGATCTCTAAAATCCGTTCAAAAATCAAATAGGATTCCTATATATGAAGCAGAGGTTCTCTATCAGAGTTTTGAGGAATAGCTCTTTTTCTGGCATTATTATCCAATTCCAATTTAAAGACAAAAATACCCCTCCGAAACTCAGGGCAACTTTTGCCTATCAGAAGTTCACAGGAGGGGCAGTTTTGACTTCTACCGAAACCGGAGTAAGATTCAACTAAACTGTTCAATTATTCCGCCACCTAACACTTTTTCCCCGTCGTACCATACCGCAGCTTGTCCAGGGGTGATACTGATTTGGGGTTCATCAAACACCAAACGCACACGGGAATTTTCCAGCGGAATCACTGTCACTGGTGTAGGTGTTGAACGATAACGAATTTGCACTTTGGCATGAATTGGGGTAGATGGTTCAGCAATGGAAACCCAGTTTACCCGATTTACAGTGCATTCTGGCTGAGTTACCTTGGTGCGATCGCCTACTACTACTTTATTATTTTCCGCATCTAATTCAATCACATACAACGGTTCGGCAGCAGCAATTCCCAAGCCTTTGCGCTGACCAATGGTGTAATGATGAACACCATCATGCTGTCCCAAAATTTTGCCTGTAGTATCTACAATATCGCCTGTTTTGGGAGCCAAATATTTATCCAAAAATGCCCGCATGGAACCGTTACTTTCCACTAAGCATAAGTCTTGACTTTCTGGTTTATCAGCAGTTTTTAGTCCGTATTCAGTCGCAATGCGACGCGTGTCAGTTTTTTCTAGTTCGCCCAGAGGAAATATGGTTGCTGCAAGTAAATCTTGAGACAAATCATAGAGGAAGTATGACTGGTCTTTATTACGGTCAACAGCCCTTAATAACTGGTAACGTCCAGTTGCTTCGTCATAGCTAATTCGGGCATAATGACCAGTGGCGATGCGATCGCATCCCAATTCTTCACGAGCATACTGCACCATTGGCCCAAACTTCACCGTTTTATTGCACTGGGAGCAAGGCAAAGGCGTGATTCCAGCACTGTAACCAGTCACCAGGAAATCGACAATATGCGTCTGAAAGACATCTCGAATATCTACAACCTCATGGGGAACGCCCAATTGTTCACAGAGATCAGCCGCGTCGATCATACCTTCAGAGCAACATTGACCTTTGCCTTTCATTAGCCAAAGAGTCAAACCAATCACTTCATAGCCCTGATGGTGCAGGATAGCTGCGGCGGTGGAACTGTCAACGCCACCAGAAAGACCAACGACGACTTTTTTCATACAAAGCACGACACGATAGCTGCGTGGTTGTCCAATTGTAGCACACACTCTTCAAAGCCTTGCTACCAAAGCACTTCAGTTTTCTAACTGTTGACTGTTAACCATCAACCGTCAACCGTCATCAGTCAACATGAAATCCCATCCCCTTTTAGGAGTGGGATGAGCTTAATCCTCCATTACCCTTATCTAAGAATAATTACAGATGTATTTTTTGCCACGCACATGAGCTAATTTTACGTTAACGCTATATAGTTGCTACAACGGTGAACTAATTAGTTCCTGATGGAAATTGCCTAGAAATACTTTGACTACTTTCTAATTACTATGTCGAGAGAAATACCAAGTCAATTTATCCCATTTCAGATGCTGCGCGGAAGTTCTGAGGGATGGAAGCCCACTATCAGACTTCTCTCCTTGTTAGTGGGAGGATGGTTACTGCTGATTCCAGACTCTAACCCAGTACAAGCACAAATTCACAACAGCAACGTGCTACTTGCTCAACAAGTCGGTGAAACTTTACCGCCACCGCCAATTCCCTTTGGCCAACAGCCATCACCGCAGTTACAACCAGTGGAGGAGAGTCAATTAGAGCAGGATTTTCAGCCCTCTCAACCAGTACAAAACAATCAATTAGAGCAGAATTTTCAGCCCTCTCAACCAGTACAAAATAATCAATTTGAGCCGAACTTTCAGCCCTCTCAACCTGAACAGTTTAGTCAATATAACCAGAACTTTGAGCGCTACTTAGTTTATGTAGATGGTAGTGATTTCCAAACGCTACAAGCAATCCGTCAGATTGAACCCAGTGCTTACATTCGCCAGTATCAAGGCCGAAATGTAATTCAGTCAGGTGTTTTTAACAGAGTATCTAACGCTCAACAACGGGTGAGTGAGTTAGAGTCACGAGGGATATATAGCGCCCGGATTATTAGCTTTGCTAACGGACAGGAAATAAATTCAGGTAATAGAAGCTTTGTAGGCGATCGCACTAATATAAATGCTAATAGACCAGTTTCTAGATATTATGTCGCCATTCCCACCACTCCCGAACAATTACCTACGATCGCAGCACAAATTAGGCAGAATCTAGCCCGATTTAGTCAAGATTTAGGACGATCTGGCGGAGTCCTTGAAAGGACGCAACCACGCGGGCCACACGTAGCAGTAGGGCCTTTTTCTGATCGATTCCAAGCTGAGGAATGGAATAAATATCTGCGAAATATAGGATATGGTAACGCTAGAGTTTACTACGGAAAGTGAATAAGTCAGGAGTGGGAACTAAGATAAATCCTCAGCAGTAAATTCATTTTATCTAGATTCAGCATGGCGATCGCTCCTAGAACACCAAGTAATCCTGGAAGAACCTCTCCCCCAACCCCTCTCCGCATCGGAGAGGGTAATTTGGCTCTCCCTTCCCTGCTAGGGGGCTGGGGGGTTAGGTTTTTGATTACTGAATCGATGCTCTAGAGAGGTCTGTTGTCTCCATAAAACTATCAAGATTTGGCAAGTGCGATAGTGATTTAGTCCCCGATCAGCTGAGGAACGGTAGAATATACCTAATTTTCGTAGCTTTAAAAGCCAAACTATGACGATGCATTCTCCACTCCAACGTGCATTTAATAACCGCCGTGTTCTGAAAGTGATCAGCGGCTTGAATAATTTTGACGCCGCTAGCGTCGCCGCTACCGTTAAAGCTGCTGAATTTGGTGGTGCTACTTTTGTCGATATTGCCGCCGATCCAGCCTTAGTCCGGCTAGTTAAAAGTTTGACAAAATTACCAATTTGTGTTTCGGCAGTAGAGCCAGAAAAATTTGTGCAAGCTGTAGCAGCTGGTGCTGATTTAATTGAAATCGGGAATTTTGATTCTTTCTATGCTCAAGGTCGCCGCTTTGAGGCTCTGGAAGTGCTAGCGCTGACTAAGCAAACCCGCACTCTTTTACCCGAAATTACCCTATCTGTTACCGTTCCCCACATCCTAGAACTAGATCAACAGGTACAGCTAGCAGAAGAACTGGTGAAAGCTGGAGCGGATATTATCCAAACCGAAGGTGGTACTAGCAGTAACCCAGTTCACCCTGGAACTCTAGGATTAATTGAAAAAGCTGCTCCTACCTTGGCAGCAGCTTTTGAAATTTCTCGTGTGGTGTCAGTACCAGTATTATGTGCTTCAGGAATTTCTAACGTTACCGCACCATTAGCGATCGCTGCTGGTGCTGCTGGTGTTGGTGTTGGTTCCGCCATCAACCAACTCAATAGCGAAATAGCAATGATTGCCGCTGTGCGTGGCTTGGTAGAAGCCTTAGCAACTACAAATGCAGTAATGAGTTAGGAGTGATGAGTTAGGAGTGATGAGTTAGGAGTGATGAGTTAGGAGTGATGAGTGATGAGTAGAAGAAACTTATTTATTCAAAACTCCAAACTTCAAACTCTTAACTCCAAATTTCTAACTATTAACTCATAACTTCTTTCAATGCATAAATTACTTGGTCTTGCTGCTGTTGTGTCAATTCTGGGAACATAGGCAAAGATATGACTTCATGGCAAGCTTGCTCTGCTATTGGTAAGTCTCCAATTTGATAGCCCAGACTTTGATAAACTGGTTGCAAATGTAAAGGGTAGGGGTAGTAAATCATTGAACTCACACCCTGCTCTTGCAATTGATTACGCACCCAATCTCGATATTTAGCGCTAGAACCATTTCGCCCTTCACCTGATATCCGAATAGTGTATTGATTCCATACCCCAACACCCTCAGGTAATTCTTGAGGCGGCACTATCCCTGGAACTTGACTCAGGAACTGATAGTAATAGTTGGCGATATCTCGTCGGCGATCATTCCAAATATCTAAATAACGTAGCTTAATCTGCAAGATGGCTGCTTGGAGAGCATCTAAGCGACTATTTACACCTATTTCCTCGTGTAAATATCGAATTTTACTACCATGATCCCGTAATATTCGCAGTTTAGTGGCGATCGCTGGGTCATTAGTCGTTATTGCTCCGCCATCGCCACAACCACCAAGATTTTTGGTAGGGTAGAAACTAAAGCAACCAATATGTCCAATGCTTCCTACTTTTTCATTAGCCCACATTGCGCCTGTAGACTGAGCGCAATCTTCAATTATTGACAAATTGTGAGACTGAGCGATCGCCATCAATGATGTCATATCCACAGGTTGTCCAAATAGGTGAACCGGGATAATCGCTTTGGTTTTGGGTGTAATCGCCGCCGCTACTTGTTCCACATCGAGATTAAAGGTAGTAGCCTCAATGTCAACAAAAACAGGCTTTGCACCAACGGCGCTAATCACTTCAGATGTAGCAATAAAGGTGAAAGGCGTTGTAATCACTTCATCGCCTGCACCAATCTCCAAGACTCGTAATGCTAAGTAGAGTGCATCAGTACCAGAATTACAAGCCACACATTGAGTAACAGTATTATAAGCAGCAAACTGTTGCTCAAAGCCTTCGACTAGGGGGCCGCCGATATAGCGACCAGAAGCCAATACTTCTAAGACAGCTGCACTTACTTCTGCTTCGATGGTGGTGTATTGCTGCTTAATATCAAAAGCAGGGATGGGATTTACACTTTGGATCATGAGTTCTTATTTTATCGGGAGATACAAAGGATGCACTTCGAGAGTCAATTTTTGCTGATTGAATTGTTAATCAAAAAGGAGCTACTAAAAGACTATCGCCCAAGATACGCATCTATTAGGGTTTTTACTTAAATTGTGGCGCAGTAAACTACCGCACATTTAATTTACAGATAGTAGGCATACTAAGTGTTTGCCATGTTAAGGTTGTACCATTTTGAATTGATGAAGGTGATATATATCAACCAAGATCCAACACATCGGATCAAAGTTCCAGGTGTGTGGGCTGCTTTGAAAAGAGAATACCAGGAGATAGAGAACCCATGCAGGATCTGATCAGGCTGGATTTCGTAGATTTAGCTATTGCTGTGGGATTGATGGCGATCGCCATTGGTTTATCTGCTTGGGAAAAATTAGGATTAGAGTTTAACTTAGCCCTTGCTACTGGGAGAACTATCTTACAACTTCTTGTATTGGGATACATTTTAGATTTCATCTTCGCTTTAGACAATGCTTGGGCAGTTTTGGCGCTATTAGCAATAATGCTGATAATTACGGCGATTGTCGCACGAAATCGCATCAGCCAAAAAATTCCTCATGTGTTGCCTTTGGTGTGGGGTGCAATTTTAATTAGTACCGCCCTGACAGTGCTTTACACCAACTTCTTGATCATTCAACCAGAAAGATGGTACGAACCCCAGTATATAATTCCCCTAGCAGGGATAGTCTTAGGTAATGCTACCAATGCAGCTGCGATCGCAGGCGAACGTCTTGTCAGCACCATTAATTCCAGCCATCTCGAAATAGAAACCCACTTGAGCTTAGGTGCAACGCCCCAGCAAGCAGTTAGCCAGTACCGCAAAGACGCCATCAGAGCCGGATTTATGCCGACTCTCAATCAAATGATCCTCATCGGTATGGTGGCAATACCAGGAATTACCACAGGACAGTTATTAGCTGGTGTCCCACCCCTGGATGCTGTATCTTACGAAATTTTGATTGTATTTATGGTTGCTTTTGCTAATTTGTTGACAACAGTTTTAGTTGTGAAAGGGTTGTCTCGTCAATTTTTTAATTCTGCCGCGCAGTTAGTAAGATGAAGGGATTAATCTACAATCCAAGAATATTTCATCAATCCCTTGTAGGGGTTCACAACTGTGCATTGGTGTCAAATATGTCTACTTATCCATCCAAAGTCCGTGTATAAATTACCTGACCTTGGGAATCATAGAGGAAAAGGGACAAGTTAGCATTGTCACTAATTACAGCTAAGGCTTCCCGTAAAATTTGCAAGTGATTGGTAACATCACCAGCAGTCTCCGAGTTCTCAGAATAAGGATTAGCCAAGTTATTTTGTCTTACTTGGTCATACTCAGGCGTTAACCGGACAATAATTCCTGCGTTGTCTATACTAAATGTGCAAATCCGAATTCCATTAATACAGGTTTTATCTAGGTCGGTGCGGGTTTGTTGCAAACTACTAACAACTTGTAGTTTTTCTTGCGCTTGTTTGAGGGCTACTGAATAGGGTTCGATGAGGGACTGAGCCTGAGTGTAGTACAAGCTATCCTGGGAAATCTGTTTTGCAGTTTGCAAAGCCTGATCCCAGTATGTCGCCGCTGCTTGCCATTGGTTTTGTTGCTCATATACTTTGGCTTGCTTGGCAGTGCTAACGGCTTGTTGGTAGGTTTTAACAGCTAATCGTTCTTTAGTCGCGCGATCGCGTGCCCCTACTAACTTAGGTTTATAATCTAGCAACAGCTTTTCGGCTTCTTGGTATCCAGGACTAGTCCGGGGAATGCTATTCAAGGCATTAATGGCCACCAGCCAAGTAGACTGCACTTTTTGCCAGTCATTCAAGGATTTAGCAGTAGCTTGCCGATTCTCGGCTGCATTAGCCACAGCTTTTGCTGCTGTTATTTTTTTCAGCCATTTTTCCTCAGTAAATATCTGTTGATTTACAGCGTGCAAACGGACACGATAACTTAATAATTTCCCTTGCACTAGCCCATAGAGTTCACTACCGGAGCTTATAGTTTCTAGTGGCGCTATAGCCTGTCGCCATAAGTGTTGCCTAGCTTGTAATTCCTCTAGGCTATGTGCAGGAGTTTGAACTTTTTGTGTCGCCAAGGATGCCGTTTGCAAAGCCTTGACCACCTGGTTGATTTTTTCTGACCGTCCAGACAAACTTGCTTTTAGTTCTTCTGCCACCTGGGAATGGGGTGACCAACTAGGAATTGTGTTCAAGGATGCGCTGGCTGCTGTAAATTGCTGTTGTAGAGCTACTAATTCTTTTTCAGACTTGGCGCGGCGCATCAATTGTGGAGATTTTGTTTTTAATTGCTCGGCGTTTTGTATTTCTTTACACTCAGACATTACACAAGGGCGAGTCAAAAAGTAAGCACCACCGCCTAAGACTACAATTCCCACCAATACTGCACCCAGTAAGATAGGTTTGATTTGGAATGCTGGCTTTGAAGCTGACAAATTCGGCGCATCTGCAAATGGGTCAAACGCTTCCTCTTCCTCTGTCTCATCGATTGATGGAAAATATGTCAGAGCTGAAGAAGACGCGGCGAATTCTTCCCCCTTGTCTCCTTGTCCCCTTCTCCCCTTGTCCCCTTGTCCATCTCCCCATTCCCCTATCTGCATAGCCAAGAAACATTTGGCATAAGGGAGTTGTTCACCAAAAATTCTGAGGAAACATTGCACTTGCTGGTATCTGTGGGGTGCCAGAGACTGAAGTACTTCCTCAATTACTGCAAAGATTATCTGAGCGTCAACTATTACATCTGATTCGTGTTGCGTTAAAATCATTAGCCCGTCTTTATTGACGGCACACTTAACCTCGAAGACTTCAGCCGTTGAGACTTCTACAAGTAATTGTTCCTGCAAAGTTTTGGCTAAAAGCTGTAAATCTTCCTGCTGGACTGCTACTTTCATAGAGCTTTCCCGCTGAACTTCTATATTGTTTTGATTATCTTTAAGGGGATGAAATGAACTTTTTAGGTTTGTTGAATGCAAATGCACAGTTTAACCAACCACAGCCTGAAAATTTGAACGACCAACTTTCTAACACAAATTCTGGGTTTTCACCAAAAATTAAAAAAGCAGTTATTGTTCGCGTCGATACATTTTCACAGTGATAGATGCAAAATTAAATAATTTGTGCTCAGATATAAATTACAAATAAAAAATGGGAATAATAGAAATTTTGAGTATTTTCACTGCATTATTTCGTGACAATTAAATTCACGGGATGTACTGCTGTGCAAAATTATAGTGGCAGAGCAGTTGTGACAAATTTATCCAAAGGTTAAGGAAAAGATACTAAGTCAGAGGGTTTTGACAGAAAGGTAGTTATCTTCTATGCTGAGAAACTTACTGAGGAGATTAATGACGTATTGTGGCTCTGGCACAAACAGGTTTGCTATCGAAATTAATGTGCCTCATTTGCTTAATTCGATAAAATTGATCCGTGAAAAAGAAATTTTTATAGCTGCCAAAAGCTTAATTCTGCAATAAAAGTGCTGCAAAATATTAAGACAGCACTAAGCAAGGGCTTGGAAAGTGTGAATGCAAGGTGTATCAATGGATTTATTAGAGTATCAAGTTAAAGAATGGTTTGGGAAGATAGGCATTCCTGTATTGCCTTCCCAACGAATTGACCATCCCACAGATTTGAAACGTTTAAAAATTCGCTTTCCAATTGTACTGAAATCTCAAGTACATGGAGCGGAACGGGCAAAAGCAGGTGGAGTCAGGTTTGCCGAAACGACAATTGATGCGATCGCAGCTGCTCAAAATATCTTTAGTTTACCAATCTGGGGCGAATTGCCGGAAGTTGTGCTGGCAGAATCCCAATACGACGCCAACCAGGAATTTTATCTAGCGGTGGTTTTAGATACTGCTGTTTGCCGACCAGTACTTTTAGGTTGCAAAGAAGCAGACATTGATTGGGAATCCGCTGGGGAAAGAATGCATCATGTTGTCGTGGAACAGGAATTCTCGCCATTTTATGCCCGACGACTGGCTTTGAAAATGGGTTTGCAGGGGACGCTGATGCAGTCGGTAAGCAGCGTTGTCCAGAAGATGTACCAGTTATTTGTGCAAAAAGACCTGGATTTAGTCGAAATAAATCCCTTGGCAGTTAGTGCTAATGGTCAAGTTATGGCTCTTAATGGTAAAGTCAGGGTCAATGAACGGTCGATCAAGCGTCATCCAGACCTCGCCGAGATGGCAGCAAAAATTATCAGCCGTAATACCAGTACTGGAATCAATGGTATATTGGGCGATTGGGATGGCGTGAAAATGCACGGAAAGATCGGTATTTTAGGTAATGGTACTGGTTCAGTGATGGCAACTTTAGATTTAGTCGCTAATGCTGGTGGCAATCCAGGTGTTTGTTTGAATCTACGTCATGCTTTCCTTACAGATACTACACCAACTACCTTCCGCGATCGCCTAGAGACAGGTCTAAAAATACTGGAGGCTGACAAAAGCATTCAAGTAATACTAATTAATTTTCTAGGTAGCATTCCTCAAACGGAGGAAGTAGCAGAAGTTATAGCTAAAGTTGTGCAGCAAGACAACAGCGAAATTAAATCACAAGTTGTAAATTCTAATGGTAGTAAAATTCGGCGAGAGCGGAATTTTAAACCCTTGGTTGTTCGTCTTGCTGGGTCTGAATTTAATGCTGTTAGAACATATTTAGCAACACTAAAAACTCACAGCGACGCGCTCCTGGTGGTAGAAAATTTAGATGAGGCAGTGGCGGCAGCAGTTCGTCTTGCTAAACCAATGGCTAATAAAAAGTAGTGATTGTCATTTTGTTCCAATTCAAAAATCGAAAATTATTAATTTTTACCGCGTAAACATATCGTTGGGCATTGGGTATTGGGTATTATTATTCCCCTAATCCTTACCCCCCTTGCCTAGCGGCTTAACTCACTGGGTTGTCAAATTTACGGTAATTTTTTATGAACCTAACGCCAGAAAGTAAAGTCTTAATTCAAGGCTTTTGTGAATTTATATCAGGCACTCATGTTGCTCAAATGAAAGCTTATGGCACAAATTTGGTAGCTGGTGTCAATCCTGGATGTGGCGGACAGGAACTGCATGGACTGCCAGTATTTGACTTAGTAGAAGAGGTAATAGAACAACTTGGGGTAATTGATACAACAATTATCTGTGTAGATCCTTACGACGTTCTAGATGCGGCATTAGAAGCGATCGCATCCCATATTGCTCAAATTATTATTATCACCGCCGGCGTGCCACCTTTGGATATGGTGCAATTACTCCGCAAAGCCGAGGCCTGTGAAACTTTGGTAATCGGGCCCAACAGTCCTGGGATCATTGTGCCGGGAAAAATTCTTTTAGGTACTCAACCTAGCGAGTTTTATACTCCTGGGGCAGTAGGGATCGTTAGTCGTAGTAGTACGCTCACCTACGAAGTTGCTTACGAATTAACAAAAGCCGGTTTAGGGCAGTCGATTAGTGTCAGTATTGGTAGTGATGCGATCGTTGGTTCCTCATTTCTCCAATGGCTGCAAATTCTTGATGAGGATGAAACTACAGAGGCGATCGTTTTAGTCGGTCAACCTGGTGGTGGTAGTGAAGAAGCAGCAGCCCGATACATTGCTGAGGCAATTGATAAACCAGTAATTGCCTACATTGCAGGTAGACAAGCACCACCAGGAAAAAGTTGGCGTCAAACTGGGACTTTAGCAACGGTTATCGGACGCGATCCCAACTTTGGCACAGCCCAAAGTAAATTAGCTGCTTTCAAAGAAGCGCAAGTTCCAGTAGCTGAACGTCCTTCTCAGATTCCAGAATTATTGAGAAAGGAAATTAAGTAAACTACCGCACACTTTCTCTACGCGGTCAATGTGGGCTTCTCAATTCATTGACAACAGCCTTGGCAGTAGTAAGACTTGCGCCCATACCGCTTTGGTCTGAAATTTGCAATAAACCTATTTTGCATCAATAAGACCTGAATCCGTACATTTTCCTAAATCTTATCCTTACCTTTTTATTAGTTAATCATCAGCATATAAACTCAATTATCAAAAGATACTTAACCGATAGGAACGGCATAACTTAATAGACCTACAATGCCATAAATATCTAATCTCTTCATTAATTGCACTTGTTGTGATTTAAATATTTTAATACTGATCTTTTATAACCCTGCAATCTTTTTTCCAAACGCGATCGCCAATACTCGAAATGCCAAGAACACATTCCGCACCATCAGCGCTACTATTAATGTCGGTAAGTGGGCAGCCTGTGGGGGTAGGTTAAATTCTATTCACAAGTTTTTGCTTGCTGATTGAACCTGGGATTTTTCGCTCTCGCTGAGTCAAGGTATTGATAGTGTGCCATTGCTGACGGGGCGACGAAATAGATTAAAAAGATCATGTATTCGATAACTATCGCTCATGGACAGCCTCACATCAGATAAAAGCTTATATCGATTGGGCTTGTCAGTTTAAATCTAGTGATATTGCTAGCCTAATAACTATTCTCGTAATGAGAATTGCTGCTATTCATGACAAAGAATTTAAAAAGGTAAAATTATAAAGAACCGTCAGAACGTAATCATGTCAACTATCCAAACAACTGTGGTTCTTGCGATGACGGCCGATGGAAAAATTAGCGCCGTAGATCCTCAAGCGCCTCGTGAATCCGATGCCGCTGATCAAGCACACCTGGAGTATCAAGTCTCCCTTGCGGATTTAGTCTTGGTAGGGGCAGGGACAATTCGGGCTGAGGGGGGAACCTTTACAATTCGCAATCCCGAACTGTTGGCAGCACGTGAGGTTCGGGGTCAGTCTCCCCAGCCCATTACCTGCGTTGTCTCAGGTTCTCTTGACCTATCGCTGGATTTGCCTTTTTTAAGCCAGGACATTCAGCGATGGATATTTACGACACGGGCTGGTTTGGAGCGCAATTCTGATGCAACAACCTTGCAAAAACTGGCTGAATTAATTGATTTGGGAGATACAGACTTGGACTGGGATCGGGCGTACAGCTTGATGGCAAAGCGAGGTATTCACAAGGTCGTTGCTTTGGGAGGTGGCTCTTTAACAGCGGCTCTAGTAAAGGCAGGGCGAATTGACGATTGGTGGTTGACAATTTGGCCGGTCATTTATGGAGGAAAGCACGCCCCTAGTCCAGTGGAGGGAGAGGGCTTTCTTCCCAATGCTGCGCCTAATCTCCAACTCGTCGAAACTCGTCAGGTTGGAAGTGAGTTGTTTTTACATTACCGCACACTCAATTAAAATAGGCTCCCAGAATTAAGCGCTATTCTCGTTGATACTAAAAAGCGCCCTCCCAATTTGGGAGAGCGCTTTTTGATTTAGCTAAACTTCAGAATTAACCGTTGATAGCAGGAGCAGTCAGAGCGACAGGAGCAACATCACCAGCAGCCAAATCTAAGGGGAAGTTGTGAGCATTGCGCTCGTGCATTACTTCCATACCCAGGTTAGCCCGGTTGATTACATCAGCCCAAGTGCTGATAACGCGACCTTGAGAATCAATGATTGATTGGTTGAAGTTGAAACCGTTCAAGTTGAACGCCA
>NZ_JACJTD010000032.1 GCF_014698505.1 Nostoc foliaceum FACHB-393
CGCAATATTTATTAAGGTCATATCTGCCAATATTTTTATTATCCATCCAGTAGCGCAAGCACTTATTTTGGATGAATTGACTAGTGCGTATGGCTTCGTCAATAGCGCTATACTGTTTTTCTTTCCCTTTAACTTTGAACTCGTAAACAATCATGGTGTCGACCAGTTAACCACTAACTTATGTTAACACTTCTCACATAAGATAGCCAAATTTATTTGGCATATTCGCTTATATCCCCCGGTTGGAAACCGAGGGTTTTACGCATCACACTTCATAAAAATAGCTTTATTTACCCTCGCGATCGCTACTAAGGAGTTATGTAAAAATAACTTGAACAATTAAGTGCCTACTTTGGGTTTGATAATATAGTTCCACTCACCATGAAAAGAATTTCGTTCGATTGCAATAGTCTCAAGCTCTTGGTCTGTAACTTTGATTCCCGTTTTGTAGAGATTTGGATCTAATCTAGCCTCAACTTCTAATCCTTGCGTGGTGGTAGTATTGCGAATTAGATTAATCACAACTTGTAAGCTGGTCAATAGTCTGCCTCGCCAGTTTTGGGTAATGTGGCAAAACAAGCGATGCTCAATCTTATTCCATTTACTTGTGCCTGGAGGAAAATGGCACACATGAATAGTTTTACCAGTCTGGGTTGCTAATTCTTGTAGCTTCAATTTCCACAATCGAGAGCGATAACTATTGCTACCACCACAATCAGCCGTAATCATTATATGCTGACTTTTTGGATAAACTTCTTTTCCCATTGAGTACCACCTCTCGTTCAAATAGGGCTTTAACGAATCATACTTGTCTTGAATGCTTTGTACTACTTGGTTATCAGACATCTAAGCCTTTAATTCGGTTACATTCTGATGATCTAACCATTCCGCAAATTGTTCAAGTTATTTTTACATGATGCCTAAGGTCAAGTTAAACCAAAAAACTTAGTATTTAATGCCAACCTCCAAGAATTTGCTCAAAAAGTTAGTAAACATCTGTGCGCCCTTACCAAATAAGGCGCTCACCCCATTTTTCTAATGTCTTAGTACTAACTCCTGGAACTCTTTTCAAGTCTTGTAAAGATGTAAATTTTTGCTGTTGACGGCTAACAATTATCCGCTGTGCTAACTTCTTGCCCACGCCAGGGAGAGTTGCTAATTCTTCCATACTTGCAGTATTGATATTTATTTTTTTAATTGCTTGTTGTTCACTTGATGAAGAACTTTTTATCTGGGGACAGCGTGTTTGTTCTAACTTAATTTTTTCTTGAATTACTGGTGGTAAGCCGGGTTTAACCTTGGTATAAAGACGAGCAAATTCCCGCACATAATGGGCAGCAACGATAGGACTTTCAATTACTACAAGCGTCTCATCGTTACCATTATTAGCAGCATCTGACCAATTATGAGAACCTGTAATTAGTGTTTGACTATCAATAACACCAAATTTGTGATGTAATAAATCACCCTTGGTTAACACAGGTACGCCTACAGTTGTAATTGGATTTTGCCAAGGATGGTTATCAACTTCATATTTACATTTGTTACTAAGAGCAACCCCCATCATATCCAATGCTTCACTATAAGGACGATAGGCAAATTGTGGTTCAATTAAAGTGCGAATTTGCACACTTTGTTGATGGCGTTTTTCTAAAATATTGGCAATCTGCTGTTCGGAAAAGACAAATAATGCCATATCAACAGATTTACTTGCTGAATCTAAAGTTTTACCAATTAAACCATTACTACTGTTACTCCAAGATTGAGTTGGAGAAGTAGGCGAAAATTGCACAGTAATTTGGGTGTTTCCTAAAGTTATTTGTTTAGGTAAACGCATCGGTTTTTTCAAACCAAATTGACTATCTAGCTTACCTCCTGGGCCATCTCCCCACATGATATTAAACTCTTCTGTAAATAAAGATGCTAATTCTGGGCTGTCAATCTGCAATAAATTATTGGCATTGCCTAAACTGCTATAATTTGTGAAATCACCATAAGTATCACTTAAAGTAAAATTAGCCGAAGTTATAATTACAACGCGATTATCCACAATCACAAATTTGTGGTGCATCAAACTGCTACCAGCTGAACCATCTGCTTGATCATCTATCCAGAGAATTTTGGCATTTTGCAAAATTATCAAAGCATCTCTTTGATTTATTTCTGCTGGAGTGAGTTGATTATCTTGGTTGATATCAATAAATTTGCGAAATTCGTTGTAGCGTTCCTGTTCCCTTTTATCTAACTTACCTACTTCAGTAGATGTTAAGTTGCTCCAAGGTCGGCTATAGGTATTTTCTAAAATTATCCTGACTTTCACCCCAGCTTTTTGTCTATCAACCAGTGCTTGGGCAACTTTGGGTAAACGTAATTCTTGCACCGCCACATCTACTGTAGATTTAGCTTGCGTAATCGCATCGACAATCTGTTTTTCTAAATCATCCCCAAGGCGAGTTTGCTGACGGTAAGGTTCTTTGTATTCTGAAGACTCAGAATGGTTAAAGTAAACTTGAACTAACGGGTCTTGTGGTAAAGGTGCTGGACGCTGATTGAGAGACTGGACTCGTTGACAAGCAGCAAGGGAGAATATCAGTAAAAAGATATATAAAAAATACCTTTGTCTAGATAAAAGTTGCACTGTAATCTGTTAAAAGTGGATTGGGAGTGGACATATTTATAATTCCCAAAATTTTGTGCTCTGAATGAAGTAGAAAATAACTTTCCAAGTAAAGGGAAAAATCCACTGCTAGAGGCAGAATTACAGAGATTTTTTTCAGGATTTGTCCACTCAAAGTGTATATGCTGGCAAGATCAGCAGCCTACTACCAACGTGTGTTCTCACCATTATCGGTTATATGCAAATTTATCTAGATTACAGTGCCACTACTCCCACTCGAAAAGAAGCGATCGCAGTTATGCAAAGAGTCCTCACCCAAGAGTGGGGCAATCCTTCCAGCTTACATGAATGGGGACAACGCGCTGCAACGGTTGTAGAACAAGCCAGAGTCCAAGTTGCTGGACTAATTAATGCTGTCGATCCAGCATCAATAATCTTTACATCTGGTGGTACAGAAGCAAATAATCTCGCAATTATGGGTGTGGCTCGGTTGTATGCTGTTCCTCAACATATAATTATCTCTAGCGTCGAGCATTCCGCAATTTCTGAGACAGTAAAGCTTCTAGAAATGTGGGGTTGGGAAGTTACGCGCCTAGGTGTAGATGTTAAAGGCAGAGTCAACCCCCTAGATTTAAAGGCAGCATTGCGACATAACACAGCCTTAGTTTCTATAATTTACGGTCAAAGTGAAGTTGGCACTGTGCAACCAATTGAGGTACTGGGTAAGATTGTGCGATCACGCGGTGCTTTGTTCCACACAGATGCAGTGCAAGCTGCGGGACGCTTACCCATAGATGTGCAACAACTGGCCGTAGACTTACTTAGCCTTTCCAGTCATAAAATATATGGCCCCCAAGGTGTAGGGGCGCTGTATGTGCGTCCTGGTGTGGAGTTGATGCCCTTACTGGGTGGTGGTGGGCAAGAAATGGGACTGCGTTCTGGTACGCAAGCAGTACCGATAATTGCCGGGTTTGGTGTAGCAGCAGAATTAGCAGCGCAAGAATTGGCTACAGAAACACCACGATTGATTGAGTTACGCGATCGCGCCTTTGCCCAATTAGCTGAAATTCCTGGTTTAATTCCTACAGGGGATGGCTGCGATCGTTTACCTCACCATGTGAGTATGTGCTTAGAAAACGCCGATGGTAAAAAAATGAGCGGTAAAACCTTAGTACGACAGCTAAACCTTGCAGGTATCGGCATCAGCGCTGGTGCTGCCTGTCAAAGTGGTAAACTTAGCCCAAGCCCGATATTGTTAGCAATGGGTTATTCCGAAAAAGCTGCTTTGGGGGGAATTCGCATCACATTGGGGCGTGATACCACTGAAGCTGATATAGATTGGATAGTGATGGTGTTGAAGCAAGTTTTGCAAAGGCTGACACAGGATTTATCTTTAGTTAAGCGTTGATCGCTCATACTAATAAGCTCATGAACATTTAAGTTGCATAAAAGGCTGACGCAAGGCTGAAACTAACACCTATGTATTCGCAGACTGGGCCAGGGCGATTTCGGGCCAGTTTGGTCAAACGACGTGGTTATGTAACTAATCAAGAATCACAATCGCCAACGGCAGGTGTTGCCCAGTTCTCCTAAAAACATCGCTCTCCAATATCAGCTTTCACGTTGGACTGAATCGTCATACACTGAATTTTGGACTAATGAAAGCGGTTGCCCTTATAGGAACGATGAGCGAAAGTAAGATACCAGAGATCCTGGAAACCTTTGAGGCAGACCTGCTGTCGGAGTGGACTCAGGAGTTAGCCACTGTCAATATTCGGAGAGGCTTGATTAAAGAAGCCGAGCTAAAGGAGGAGTGCCGGGAATTCCTTAGCCTGTTTCGGATCGCTGTTGGGCAGGGTAAGTTGACCAATATTCAAGCAGCAGTGTGGGAGGACATGCGAGAGATCCTAAGTAGCATTTCTCGATCGCGATCGCAAAAAGGCTTCACACCGTCGGAAACAGCTACATTCGTCTTTTCGTTCAAGCAACCCCTGTTCAACCGAATGCGTCAGCAATTGAAAGACCCCGTTGAGTTGGGTGAAGAGATATGGCTAGCCACAAACTTACTGGATCAGCTGGGATTGCTGACAGTTGAAGTGTATCAAAAGACGCGGGAAGAGGTGATTTTGCGGCAGCAGGAAGAGTTGATGGAGCTGTCTACCCCAGTAATTAAACTCTGGGAGGGAATTTTGGCATTACCCATTATCGGCACCCTGGATAGTGCCCGCACTCAAATGATGATGGAGTCGTTATTGCAGAAAATTGTTGAAACCGGGTCAGAAGTTGCCATTATTGACATTACCGGGGTTTCCACCGTCGATACCCTCACCGCTCAACATCTGCTCAAGACCGTTACTGCTGCCCGTCTCATGGGAGCCGATTGTATGATCAGTGGCATTCGTCCTCAAATTGCTCAAACAATCGTTTATCTCGGCATAGATTTGGCAGATGTAATCACCAAGGCGACGTTAGCCGATGCCTTTCTCATGGCGCTAAAACGGTTGGGAGTGACCATTACCCGCTCTCAACCTCAATAGGTAGGAACCAATGGAACGCATTCCTATACTCAAAATGGGCAATTTTCTGCTTGTGACGATCCAAGTAGATATGCACGATCACCTTGCCATGACATTACAGGACGACCTAACCAACCGCATAACTCAAACTAACGCTCACGGTGTCTTAATCGATATTTCGGCATTAGAGATTGTTGATTCCTTCATTGGTAGGATTTTAGCCAATATTGCCAGAATGTCACGGGTACTAGATGCGGAGACGGTTGTCGTTGGGATGCAGCCTGCTGTGGCAATTACCCTGGTGGAATTGGGGGTGTCGCTGACGGGCATTCGCACTGCCCTAAACGTAGAAAAGGGCATGGCACTGTTGCGATCATCACTCAATGAAACCACAAATCCGGTCGCTGCCACCAAACGGAGTGCAGATGACAATGCAGAAGACTGAAACAATCAATATTCAATCTTCTACAGATGTAGTTTTAGTTCGGCAAGCCGTGCGCCAGCTGGGCGTGGAGATTGGCTTTGGCTTAGTAGACCAAACTAAAATTGTGACCGCTGCTAGTGAGTTAGCCCGTAACACCCTAGAATACGGGGGAGGTGGCACCGTAAAGCTAGAAACCCTTCAGGAAGGAAGACGACGAGGACTCCGGCTGACCTTTGAAGATCAGGGACCGGGAATTCCCGATATTGATCTGGCGCTGAAGGATGGGTTCACCACGGGGGGCGGGTTGGGTATGGGACTGGGCGGTGCCAAACGACTTGCCAACGAGTTTGAGATTCAGTCTGCGGTGGGAGAAGGAACACGGGTAACAATTGTACGATGGAAATAAAATGAGAGAATCTGTCATCATTACAATTACTGAATCTAGCCAGACCGGAGAAGCCCGACGGGTAGCGATCGCTTTAGCAACTCGGCTCGGCTTTCAAGAAACTCAACGGGGCAGGGTTGGCATTGTGGTGACAGAGCTGGCGAACAATCTGATCCAGCACGGTCAGGGTGGAGTGTTGTTACTAAGATTGATCGAACACGATTCAGCCATCGGTATTGAAGTCTTGTCGCTAGATAAAGGACGGGGAATGGTCGATGTGGATGAGTGTTTGCAAGATGGCTTTTCCACAGCCGGAACCTTAGGCAATGGATTGGGCGGTATTCGTCGCCTCTCTGGTTTATTTGAAATTTACTCGATTCGCAATCAAGGAACGGCGCTCCTCGTCCACCTCTGGGCAAACTCGGCACCCCATCCGCCTGAAAAGACTTTAGAAATTGGGGTAATCTGTTTGCCCAAACGAGGGGAGGAGGTTTCAGGAGATGCCTGGGCATGTCAAGTCGATCAATGCCGCAGCCTGTTGCTAGTAGCCGATGGCTTAGGGCATGGGCCTGCGGCTGCCAGTGCTGCTTCACAAGCCGTAAGAATTTTTCAAGAACATCATCGCTCTCCTGGTGCGATCGTCGAAGCTGCCCACGCCGCCTTGCGAAGTACACGAGGAGCGGCACTCGCCATTGCCGAAATCGACTTTGAACAAGAGTCTGTCCGCTTTGCCGGAATTGGCAATATTGCTGCCAGGATTATCTCATTTACTGAACACCACCATCTGATGTCTCACAATGGCACGGTCGGACATGAAATTCGCAAAATTCAAGAGTTTAGCTACCCCTGGTATGCCAACGGACTTTTAATTATGCATTCTGACGGATTAGACAGTAAGTGGCAGCTTGATCGCTATCCAGGCTTGAGTCAAAAACATCCCAGCCTGATTGCAGGTGTATTATACCGAGACTTTAACCGAGATCGGGACGATGTGACGGTGTTAGTGGCTAAAGGAATGCAAAATAATAACTAATTCGTAATTCGTAATTAATGGTACAAGTCCCAAAGAAAGTGCAATTTTTTTGAATTGGAGCAAAGCAACTTGACAATCGTTTTCACGCTCGAAATCCACTACGAACAGGATGTTGTCCAAGCTCGACAACGAACTCGTGAGATCGCCGAGCAATTGGGCTTTGATACTCAAGATCAAGCACGATTGGCAACGGCAGTTTCCGAAATTGCCCGCAACGCCTTTCAGTATGCCAGAGGTGGAACGGTTGAATTTTGTGTGGCAGGAGAACCTCAGGCGTTTCTAATTCGGATTCAGGATCAGGGAGGGGGCATTCCTCATCTAGCAGAGGTTTTGGCAGGACGCTACACCTCTCTTACAGGAATGGGGCTAGGTATTATGGGCAGCCGCAAGCTGATGGATTTCTTTGAGATGGAATCGCTGCCGGGACAGGGAACAACGGTGGTGATGAGCAAAAGGCTATCGAAGCGCACACCTACTTTCAGCGATTCGCAATTGCAGCAGATTCGAGAAACCGTGATGAAGCGATCGCCCCAGAATCCCTATGAAGAAATCCAGCGACAAAACCAGGAATTACTGCGGGCAATGGCAGAGTTACGGAAGCGCGAGGAAGAACTGACCCAACTCAACCGAGAACTGGAAGATACTAATCGTGGTGTAGTTGCCCTCTATGCGGAATTGGATGAGAAGGCAGACTCTTTGCAAAAGGTCAACGAGCTAAAAACCCGCTTTCTCTCGAACATGAGCCATGAGTTTCGCACACCGCTCAACTCGATTTTGTCGCTATCTCGGATGCTGCTGGCACGGATGGATGGCGATTTGACCGCCGAGCAAGAAAAGCAGGTGACATTCATCCAAAAGGGGGCGAGCGGATTATCAGAACTAGTCAACGACTTACTGGATTTGGCAAAGGTAGAAGCTGGAAAAATTGAAGTACGTCCCAGTTCCTTTGAAGTTAGTGACTTGTTTGCCACGCTGCGGGGAATGCTGCGCCCATTATTGGTTCAAGGCTCCTCTGTCGCGCTAATTGTCGAGGAACCTGACGGTATTGGGCAGATATATAGTGATGAAGGTAAAGTCGCGCAAATTCTGAGAAACTTTATCTCAAATGCCCTCAAATTTACCGAGCAGGGAGAAGTGCGTGTAACCGCTGTGCAAAGGGGTCATACAGTGATTTTCTCCGTGTCCGATACGGGCATCGGCATTGCGACCGCCGATCAAGAGCGCATTTTTGAGGATTTTGTCCAAATTGAATCCCCTCTGCAAAAGCAGGTGAAGGGAACCGGGTTAGGATTGCCGTTATCGCGCAAGCTAACGGAGCTACTCGGCGGCAGCATTTCAGTTAGAAGTAAGCTGGGTGAAGGCTCCACCTTTACAGCATCGATTCCGATCATCTACCCACATGGAACTGAATTTCCCACCCTACTGCAACCGATGACCGACCGTCGATCGGAAACCATCGTATCATTTGAGCAAACTCGCCTGCCCATTCTAGCGGTTGAAGATCATCTAGAAACCCTATTTATTTACGAAAAGCACCTTCAGGAGTCAACCTATCAATTAATTGCGACCCGCACTTTAGCTCAGGCAAGGCTTGCCTTACAACAACTTCAACCTGCGGCGATTATGCTAGATATCATGCTAGAAGGGCAAAACGGCTGGACGTTCTTGCGAGAAATCAAAGGAGATGAAACTACTCGTACTATCCCTGTACTAGTTATTACCATCATTGATAACGAGAAGCAAGCACTAGCGTTAGGAGCCAACGGTTTTCTAATTAAGCCGGTAGACAGATTGCCGTTGTTGAACAAACTTAATACGCTAATTAATCAGAACAAGCTTCAAAAAATCTTGTTAATTGACGATGACCCTGCCTACCGATATTTGGTGAAACAGTTGTTAGTAAATACACAATTGACTATTTTAGAAGCCATGAACGGATGGGAAGGATTAAAGTTGGCACAATGCGAGCAACCGACTGCGATCGTGCTTGACCTGGAGATGCCAGAGTTCAGCGGGTTTGATGTACTCAAGCAGCTTAAGAGCAATCCCGTCACTCAGTCGATTCCTGTGATTATCCACTCATCTGCACAACTGGATGCAGAAGCGCAGAGCCAATTAGCAAAAACAAGCATCGCTATTCTTTCCAAAGAAACAGGCTCTCAAACGGCAGCGAACGCTCAACTTCAAGATGCACTGATCAAAGCCGGGCTTGTTCTAGATATTTGCGGGCAAAGTCATGTCTGAGCCACGGGTTATCATCCTGCATGTTGACGATAACGAAGCAAATCGTTACGTTGTCACCCGGATTTTGCAAAATGCAGGCTTTACCGTCGTGGAAGCGGCAACCGGAGCAGCAGGATTAAAGGCAGCTGCTGAACATCAGCCTGCTCTGGTGATTTTGGATGTCAAATTACCAGATATCAGTGGTTTTGAAGTCTGTCGCCAAATTAAGGCAAACCCCGAAACTGCTTTTATTCCCGTGTTACACCTTTCTGCAAGTTTTATTCAAAGCCAGGATAAAGCAGAAGGCTTAGACAGTGGAGCCGATGCTTATCTGGTGCAACCTGTTGAACCCATTGAACTACTTGCTACGGTGCGATCGCTGCTGCGAATTCGACGAGCGGAAGAAGCGGCTTTATCCTCAGCACGGGAGTGGCAAACTACCTTTGACTCTATCAAGGACAGCGTATGTCTGGTAGACACAGAAGGTATAATTCTGCGCTGTAATCTAGCGATGATGCAGCTTTTTTGCAAGCCCTCCCACGAAATTTTAGGTTGTGTTCACCATGAGTTGATGGACGCAGAATTGGGAATTGGTGATGGCACCTGCTTTCGCCGTGCTAAAGAAACTCATCAACGGCAAGTTTTAGAATTCCAGTCCACAGGACGATGGTTTGCCAAAACCATCGATCCGGTATTTGATGGGCATGGGACTCTCACGGGTGCCGTTTTCATCCTGTCCGATATCACCGAACGGAAGCGAGCATCAGCCTTGCTGCAAGAGCAGAACGATCGCCTCAATCAGCTGATGATTTCTTTGCAGCAACAAACTGAACAAGCGCAACAAGCTAATCGGATTAAAGATGAGTTTCTAGCAGTGCTGTCTCATGAATTGCGATCGCCTTTGAATCCTATTTTGGGATGGGCAAAAATTTTGCAAACGAGCCACCAGAACGCAGCCAAAACTCAGTATGCACTCGAAACGATCGAGCGTAATGCCAAGCTGCAAGCACAATTGATTGAAGATTTGCTCGATGTGTCGCGTATTCTCCAAGGCAAGTTGAGTTTGCATACAGTTCCAGTCGGTCTAACTTGTACCATCAAAGCGGCTCTGGAAACCGTGCGGCTCGCTGCTGAAGCTAAATCCATTCAGATTCAAACAATATTTGAACCGAACGTTGGGCAAGTGTTGGGTGATTCTGGTCGCCTGCAACAGGTTGTTTGGAATCTACTTTCTAACGCGATTAAATTTACCTCACAGGGTGGTCGGGTAGAGGTGCGGTTAGAAAGGATTAAGGATAAAGCTGAAGGGATGAATGAAGTTGATACTCATCCTTTGGAATACACTCAAATCTCTGTCAGCGACACTGGTATGGGTATCTCTGCTGACTTTCTGCCCTACGTCTTTGACTACTTCCGCCAAGCTGATGGGACAACGACTCGAAGATTTGGAGGATTGGGGTTAGGGTTAGCGATCGTGCGTCATTTGGTTGAATTGCATGGAGGAACTGTTGAGGTAGCAAGCCCTGGAGAAGGTCAAGGATCAACGTTTAAAGTCAAATTTCCACTGATCGCTGCGGCAAAACTGAATCAAGATGATACTGCGTTTCATAATCACTCAGACTTCAATCTGAATGGATTGCAAGCGCTGCTTGTAGATGATGACAGAGATTCGCGGGAGTTTATCGGCTTCCTGCTAGAACAGTACGGGGCGCAAGTGACTGAAGTGGAATCAGCACATGATGCTCTGAGCAGTTTGAAGCAAGCAAAATTTGATTTGCTAATCAGTGATATTGGTATGCCCGATATGGATGGCTATACACTAATTCGTCAAATTAGAAAGCAGTCGGCTGACCAAGGCGGAGAAATTCCGGCGATCGCTCTCACTGCTTATGCAGGAGAAATTGATCAACAACTTGCACTAGCAGCCGGATTTCAACAGCATATTTCCAAACCAATTGAGGTAGAGGTACTAATGCAAGCTATTTTAACAATAGTAGGGGTATAGCAACGATTGGTGAAAACTTCTGCCATACTTGCGATCGCAAGTAACCAATGAAATTTTTGACCTTGCTTTTAAACGAGTCTTTTACTAACAGGTAAAATTTTGAGTGTGTCTTCTGTGCGATCGCACTTCTTCAATTGAGCTTTATGCTTACTCCTATGAATCACGGGCTACGCCTACCCAACACCCATTGGGGCTATCCTGGGGTTGATCGTCATCGCCTGTCTACTCAATCAGAGCTAATACTGGAACAATGGGAGTAATGCTAAAACGACATAATAAACCATGAATGAACTTCCAAATACTCTTGAAGATGCGATCGCCCAATCTCGTGTAGCCGTCCAAGCCGCCCTTGCAGCTGGCTGTACTCGCATACAAGTTGATTTCCTGTTCCCAGAACTCAAGTTTATGCCGGTGGCGGAACAATTTCTGCCACTGTTTACAGAATATGATTCCCGTTTGAAGATTTTCTTTGCTGACGCTGGTGCTGCGGCTTTAGCCCGTCGTAATTGGGCAGATACACCATTTCAAATTTTGGATATCGGCACGGGAAGGGCTGCTTCTTTGCAGACAAAAATTCAGCCAGAGGATGAAATTTTCTTGTTCATCGCCCCCACTTCTGTAGAAGTACCGCAGGTGGAAAAGTTATGTCAAGAAATAGGCGATCGCCCTTTAGTCTTGTTAAATCCCCGCCTAGAAGATTCTGGAACTGTGGGCATTGGTTATACAGCTAGAAAAATCCGCGATCGTTTTATTAGTACCATTGAATCCGCCTATTATCTCCGCCCTGTAGACGATGAAAGTGCCTTATACCGCTGCTATCCAGGACAGTGGGAAGTTTGGCTGGAAATTGGCGGCGAATATCAAAGAATTGCCGAATTACCCACAAAACCATCGGGTGATGAGTTGGATCTCATCCTCTTGAAGGGACAACCGCAAACAGCAACAGACGCGACACCTGCGAAAAAGCCCAATGTGTTTAAGAGTTTGCAACGCTTCTTAAAGGCGTTGAGTAGTTAAAAGAAACAAAGGGTAGCAGGAGGAAACTTTCTCATCTGCTGCCTCATTTTGAGTTTTTTATATATAAACTTGATGCTGAAATCGCTGAAAGTCTTAATTGCTAACGATTTAAGCGTTTTGGAGTTTCCTCCCTTTCCACATCATAATGGGAGAAGAAGAATTAGGAGTTAGGAGTTTTAATATTGACTCCTAACTCCTAACTTTTTTAATTCGCTTGCAATGGCGCGTTTAAGACTTTCTCGATGCGATCGCGCGTTTCTAGTAAGTGCGCTTTGGTGTATTCATCCTCGGAATTAACCCCCTTGAGTTTATCATTTAGTTGTCTGAGTTTATACCAAGCCAGAGTGCGAGCATCTTCTGGAACATATTCTTTTCGCAACACCATACCAGTCAAAATATCCAGGTATTGCCGCTGTAAGCCTCGCCGCAAACTGGCAATCTTCATTGGTTGACCTTTTGGTTTGATTACTTCTGTCCAGATACCTGACTGCAAAGTGTCAAATAGTTCCGGCAGAGTCAATGCATTTTCTGGCTTGGTTTTCAGTTCAATATCCTTGAGGCGAGAGAGGCGATCGCCTGAGAGTAAATCCCGCAACACAGAACCTTGCATCAACAGCACCAAGTCATGAATTGGAAAATCCAAACGACCAACTTGCGGAGAACTACCCCAGTGTCGCCAACGGGAAGGAGCTAATTTATTCAGTAGTTCTGGTGAAAACTTCAAGGCATCTTCTGCAAATACATATTTTTGCAGCGTTTCTAAAGCCTGCCGTTGTTCTTCAACTGGTACCGGTTTAAATGGTAATCGCTGTTGGTTAACTCCAGATGTGATTTCGCTAGGGTGGATGCGATAAAAAGACTGTCCCCCAATATATTTTGTGGTGTAATATATTTGCTGGAAATAGTTACCCAATACTGTACTAAAACGTTCGCTCACATCGCTGTAACTATCACCAGCCATTGGGTAACGCTTATCAAGACGTTCCCACATCACCCGTGAATTATTCAACTGCCACTGAGAATAAAGCAGGACATTGCCGCTGTTATCCCAAGCATCGGCTGTGGGGTCAAGGTCATAGACATCTTCATCAGTGGAATAACTCAATTCTGGCTTATGGGATTGTGCAGCAATTTCTTCCAAAATCGGCTTTTCTGCTATGGGAGTTGATGTCTGAATTGGTATGTAGCCATATTTAATCGCCCACTCATCATAAGGCCCCACCATATTGGGAAAATAATCTCCCTGTTTTGTCCCTTGAGGGGCAATATTTGGGGGAATATAATCCATCACCGAAGTTGTCAGACCTTTAGTTTTGGTAATTTCGGTATTATTCATCTCGTCTGGTGATAGCAGTGTACTACCACGGAAGTTATGGCGCAAACCAAGAGTATGGCCAACTTCGTGAGCGATGATTAAACGTAAATATTGATTGATATATTCTTTCAACTGGTCTGGAGTGGCCATAGTATCTGGCAGCAGAGACATCGCCAGTGAACCAAGGGCAAACTGGTTAGCAGCTTCCATCCCGTAGCATAAATCGTACTCGCCAGCCATTTTAGATAAACGATTCAACAACCCTTGTTGCCCTTGCATTTGCTGGGGTACACCATTGTTTTTTGCATCTAAACCATTAGCGCAAAGTAGACGATTTTGCATCAAAGCTGATAGAGTGGTGCGATTTTCTGTTTGGCTGGGTTGGACGATTTTGCGATACTCACTCTTGAGTACCCGCACAAAGCTAGCATCTACGAGAATGTCTGCATCCAAAATTTCTCCAGTCAAGGGGTTAACGCGGGATGGCCCCATTGCAAAATAACCATCGACTGTGTTGATCCAGCGAATCGTGTTGTAACGAATATCTGCTGGGTCCCATGTGGCATCATCTGGCATTTGGCGGACTTCAATTGCATCCTTGAATCCCGCTTTGAGAAAGGCTTTGTTCCACATCAGGACACCTTCTTTCATGGCATCGCGGTACTCTAAGGGCACAGCGTTATCAATCCAGAACACAATCGGTTTTTTGGGGCGAGAAATTACTGCTTTTGGCTCTTGTTTTTCTAAATCCCAGCGATTGATGTAGCGGACAAAAGAATCGCCGCGATCGTCTTTGGATAAATCTTGGTAGGCGGTGATGAAATAGCCGACGCGATCGTCAGCAAGGCGCGGGCGATAATTTTTATCTGGTAGTTGGGAGAGACTGTAGTGGACGCGCAGGGTAAAGCCACGGTTATCAGCTAGCGACGCAAAGCTTGCTATTTCACTGTCACGGCCAGTACCACCAGAGAAATTTAAAACTGATTCAATTTCTAAATTTTGGGGAAACGCTTTAGCAGTACCAAAATAAGACTGGTCTGTGCTTCCTGGGACTCCTAAACTTACAGACAATCCAGCCAAGTCTGTGAGTAGCAAATCTCCCAAGTCGATGAGAAGGGTTTTGCGTTCTGGATGAATGCTTTTAAGAGAAATGCTGTAGAGAACAGAGTCACTAAAAGACCGGGCTAGCGATCGCACTTGAGGATCTCCCTCACGAGTGCGAAAATTAACATTGCGGATGACGAAGTTTAATTTATCATCGACCCGCTGGAAATAAAATAAAAAATCTTGCAGAGGCATACCACTGTAAATACCTCGTTCGCCAATGCCCGATTCCAGAGTTGCCGTAGCTAGGTAATTTTTATTGAGTTGCTCTGGCTTAATTTCTAGATAAATTTTATTCTTTTCTTTATTGCGATAAAGGGTAAACAAACCCCCTGACTTTTGGGTGTCTTTGATTACTTCGTCAAAGGCTTCTAACTCATCCTTTGTTGTTGGTGTTTTGCTAGGTTTAGGCTTTTCTGGGGGTTTTGCAACTTGTAAAAATGGTTGCTGTCCTACTTTTTTTAGGTCTTTTACTACCCAAATAAACGGTTGAGGCTGTACGTCTTTATTTTTATTAACTACCCAAACTTGCCCTGAAGGTAGGCTCTGTTTCTGGGGAATATTGATATTCCTTGACGATAACTCTGAGATTTTCGTTGAAGAAGTTCCTATCGTTAACTTACTATTGGATTTCTCTCCACTTCTGGCTGTAACTACAGCTTCGACAACCCGTACAGCCTTATGCTTCGCTGATAACTCTGTACCAATGTTAACAGACGGTGACTTGGCGCTAGCCGTTGCTATTCCTAAAAACAAACTATGTAACAAAATCATATAAAAAGTTAATCTGTTGTTCATCGCATCAATCCCCCAATAACTATCCCGTAGTTAATTTTTAACTTTTGCAAAGCTATATAGCCTACTTTTTGCCGATTTTCTCAGATGCTTGATATCAAGCACCAAACTTTAGACTTTAATTTTAGTTGCCATTTTTCAACTTTGTTACGCTGTTGTACAGTAAGATTTTTCCTAATAATTCCGTCTCTTACAAAGAGTAAGTATTATTTTTACATCAGATTAGTAAATATGTTGAGAAAAAAGTATAACAAATTAGCCCAAATAGGAAAATTACTTGATTTTTAAAAGAATTTTGCCGATGACATTTTATTTGCATCAGCAGAAGAAGCTTGAGGTTACTACGAGTTAGCGATAAGCCTCCCTCCAGGAACGCCGTCGGTGTAGTCAATTGTAGACATCGCCAACGCATGTTATTTTTCGTGTAGTATTTATTGATACTATTAATTTTTGACAATGATAAGCAAATTAGCACAGAAAAATTTTTAATTCAGGATTATCAAAACAGTAATTTAAATGTAACAACGGACACAAAAATGTCAACATATTTATCTCAAGTCTGGCAACTGCTGAGAAATTATGTGAAGGATATAAGGTTGCAAGAGATGTCAAAGACCACAGCTATGGGAACTGAAGCAGTTTTGCCTCTAGGAAAAAGTATTAAAGAACCAGACAAAAGCGTTAAATTGGCTAAAAATAATTTCCAGGAAGATTTATGGTCTCAAAGGCTGCAAGAAAGCTTAGAAAAATGGACAATATCAAGGAGCAGTTTGACTTCTAAGATAGGTGATCAGACATCGGGCACACTACCATCAGAGTTCTGCTTGAGAGTGTGCGATCGCCAGATGCACGAAGAGATTTATGATTTACTGGGCAATGGGGCGCTGAAACCAGAAATAGTCAACCAAGTAATGGAATTGGTAGTGACTGGTAAAAAAATTCGCCCAGAACTGCTTTTCTGGCGGTTAGAAGATTTTTATCGTCGCTGGTGTCAGGGTGAATTTATCGATGGGACACCAGATGATAACCTACCTCAGAAAACAAGATTAAAGTTAGCGGCACAAAATATTGCGATCGGGCTGAGACAGGTAGACATATATACAGGGCTGAACGTATTAATTTTACTGTTAGAGTTACACCGCTACGCCCAAGATCAAGATGAACTCAAACAAAAAATCACCTTCTATCCATCTGCTCAACCAGACACAGACAATTTTTTCACATCTCAACTGCTGCGGATCATCAACTATAGTGATGCCCTGGAAATTGGTAATTTTAGTAGTATAGTCGGGCAATTCCTTAAAGGCGGCAACTTTCGGAATGCTTACCTGGGCGATGCCAACCTCACCGGGGCAGACTTTAGAGGTGCTGACCTAAGCCTTGCTTATCTTGGCGATGCTAACTTAACTGGTGTAAACTTCAGCGGTGCCAACCTTAGCGGTGCCAACCTCGGCGATGCCAACCTCAGCGGTGCAAATCTCAGTGGTGCCAACCTCAGCGGTGCTGACCTCAGCAGCACCAACCTCAGCGGTGCCAACCTTAGCTGTGCCAACCTTAGCCGCGCCGACCTCAACCGCGCCGACCTTAACAGCACCAACCTTAGCCGCGCCGACCTCAACCGCGCCGACCTCAACCGCGCCGACCTCAGCAGCACCAACTTTAGCCATGCCGACCTAAGTAACGCCATCCTTTTCGGTGCGAATCTAAGTGAAGCCAACCTCAGCAGCGCCAACCTTAACCATGCCGACCTCTGTCGTGCCGACCTCAGTGGTGCTGATTTGAGTCACGCCATCCTCAACGGTACGAACCTCAGCGACACAATTCTTTTCAGTACCAACCTTAGTGATGCCGTCCTCATCGCCGCTGACCTCAGCTATGCCAAACTTAACGGTGCCAAGCTTAATGATGCCAGACTCAACGGCGCAATGTTCTTAGGCGCAGACCTCAGTGGCGTAGACCTGAGTCGGGTAATCCTCAACGAAGCCGACCTCAGCGGGGTGATTCTTAGCGAAGCCGACCTCAGTGGTGCCGACCTCACCGACGCTATCCTTTTTGGCACAGACCTCAGCCATGCCAACCTTAACAGTGCTAACCTCAGTGGCAGTAACCTCAGTGGTGCTATTCTCAACGGCGCGAATCTCAGCTACAGCAACCTAAGTTATGCCATTCTGGGTGGTGCTGACCTCAGCGACGCCAATTTGGAAAAAATGACCTGGGGTAAAAAGCAGCAGTGGGAAGGTGTGCGGGGATTAGAGACAGCAGTTAATATGCCAGAGACGTTGAAGGAAGAACTGGGGCTGAATTGAGATAAGGGGATAGGGGGACATGGGGACGCGTTGACATTTTTATTCTTTGCGTCCTTTGCGCACTTTGCGGTTCGTTATTCTCATACACCACCTTTCGAGTTCTGAACACGACTTTCCCAGTTCCGAACACGACTTTCCGAGTTCCGAACACCATATTTCGAGTTCCGAACACCAACTTCCGAGTTCCGAACACCAACTTTCGAGTTCCGAACACCAACTTTTGAGTTCCGAACACCAACTTCCGAGTTCCGAACAACAACTTCCGAGTTCTGAACACCATTTATGAGTATTTCAGCTTGAATAATGAACTCAGAAACAGCAAATGTCTAATTATTAGCACGATGCGATCGCTTCTTCTCTTCTTCCGTGTCGCGCCAGTTGCTATAAGTCAGGGAACCGCAAGGGCGCACTGGCTTCTCTGCGCTTAGGCAGTTCGTCATTCTTGCTACTTTCCATGAATTCTAAAATCGCTAGCCTCTAGATAATTAGAAATTTAGGAGCATAAGCGAATGAACAAGCGTTTATCGCAAATCTGGCAAAGCTTTCAGCAATCGTTCTCAGTAGCAGAGAGTCTGAACAACACAGTTGAGACTGGCAAGGCAGTTTTAGAAGCCGCAAAAACTTTTAAAGAAGAAGGTGCCAGTATAGAACTATTGAAACCTCTGTTACAAAATTCATCTTCACTGCTAGATGTGTTGTGTTCACCCTTAGCGCAGGTGGTGGGTGCTGGTTTGTCATTCGTGCCGCTTGGAATTACCTTGCTGGAGTTTTCCCGTGACATAACTAAACAAAACCCTTCTCTTGAGAACTGTGTATCTATAGTTTGTCAAGCTGCTTATTTAGAAAGTGTCGAAGAAATTTTATCCTTATATCCATCTATTAACTGGGATACTGACCTTAATATTAATAAAACACTCACCAAACAACTACAAAAACTCAATGACGTTAAATTAGATGATAAAAGTGCAAGTAATGCTGTAATCTGTTTCCATGAATCAGAATTAGCCAAAGCATTTAATCAAGTATTATTGGCACGGTTAGCAGCAGCAAACATCCCCAAAGCTAACCTGGATTTCATCACCGAAAGAGTAGCTTGGAACACTCGTCGGTACATATGTAAAGCCTGGATCAAGTTAGGTGCCCCTCTCAACCAAGAAATTCCCATTACTTTTGGAGAATGGGAGACAGAACAGGAAAAGTTCTCTAGCATTGATAGATACCTAAAAACTCATATTGCTAGCAAGTTTTTAGAGCCAGTTTTTGACGAGAGTTTCTCATTTAAAGATATTTACGTACCCCTAAAAGCCAAGCCTGTAGATAGAAATGGTGAGATAGATCAAGAAGCAAACTCCTTCTATTTAAAAGAATGGGCTGAGGAAATTCTCTTAAATCCAGATAACCTAGAACAAGTGATGTTTGTTCAAGGAGGTCCAGGAAGAGGCAAAAGTTTCTTCTGTCGGATGTTTTCTGATTGGGTGCGGCAGCATTTGTATCCCAGTTTGATACCAATTTTGATTCGATTACGGGATCTAGACTCCTTTGAATCGCATTTAGAAAACACTTTAAAAGCAGAACTGAAAATTAATTTTATTCAAAATGATGAAAACTGGTTAACGAATAAAAACACCCGTTTCTTGTTTATCCTTGATGCATATGATGAATTGCATATTGAGGCTAGAACCAACCTCAATCTAGAAGCATTTATCAAACAAGTCTCTGGATTTCAGCAGAAGTGTAAAAGTTACCCTGAGATGGGACATCGGGTATTAATTACTGGTAGATCGATGTCTTTACAAGGTATCCATCACTTGCCTCGCAATTTAGAGCGGGTGGAAATTGCCGAAATGGATGGAGAACTGCAACAAAAATGGTTAGATAAGTGGGAAAAATTACCAGCCAATAAAGGAAAAACCGCAGCCTTTGGGCAGTTTTTACAAAGTGATAAATGTCCATCTGAGGTGAAAGAATTAGCCCAAGAGCCGCTCTTACTTTATTTGTTAGCGGCAATGTATCGAGATGGGAAATTAGAGCAACCAAACCAACAGAAAACTAAAATCGTAATTTACCAAGAGGTTTTAAACTGGGTACTGAAAAAGCAGCGTTCTGAAATAGAGAGTTCTCAACGATATGGGACTAGATTCTTTGATTTAAATCCTGATATAACTAGACAGCAGCCCGAAGATTTAAAACGTATTATCAGAGAAGCAGCTGTTTGTGTTGTGCAGCTACAAGGCGAATGTGCTTCAATATCAATGTTAAAAGCACGTTTACAAGACGACGAAACAGCAACAGGCTTAATTCTGGATGACGAAGCTCTCAAAACAGCTTTAGCTGCTTTTTACATTCGCCCTGCTGATAAACAAGAGGGTAGATTTGAGTTTTTTTATAAGAGTTTTGGCGAATTTATCTTTGCCGAATGCTTAAAATTACGCCTGGAAGCTTGGACAGAATACTACGAAACAGAAGACGGAAGACAACTAGTTATTCCCGAAGCTCAAATGAATTGGCAAATTTATGATTTGCTTGGTTTTGGCAGACTCACAAGAGAAATTGTAGAGTATTTGATAGGGTTGCTGACTGAAAATCAAGATTTCCCTTGGGAGCAGTTATTTAAACGCTTAGAAAAGTTTTACGGTGACTGGTGTAAGGGAAAATTTATTGACTCTGCGGAAGAGGTTTTGCCCCAGAAAAAGCTGCGACAGTTGCAAAAGTATAGAATTCAAAAGCTAGGTCTGCGACAGGTGGATATTTATGCAGGCTTGAATGTAATGATTTTGCTTTTGGAGTTGCACCGCTATGCTAAAAGGCGCGATACTCTCAAAATTACCTTTTATCCATCTGGTCAAGCACACAAAATTCCTTGGCCAGACCAACTACTTTGCATCATTAACTATAGTGATTGCTTTCACCTTGGAACTTTTAATAGTGTAGTTGGGCAATTCCTCAGTGGTGCAAACCTTAGTGATGCAAACCTCAGCCGAGCAGACCTCAGTGGTGCAAACCTCAGTGGTGCAAACCTCAGTGGTGCAAACCTCAGTCGCGCAATCCTTAGTGGTGCAAATCTCAGTGGTGCAAATCTCAGTGGCGCAATCCTCAGCGCTGCAAACCTCAGCGCTGCAAACCTCAGCGCTGCAAACCTCAGTGCTGCAAACCTCAGCGGCGCAAACCTCAGCGACGCAAACCTCAGCCCCGTAAGCTTTAGGCGTGCAGACCTCAGCCGTGCAGACCTTAGCGGTGCAAACCTCAGCGGCGCAAATCTTAGCTGGGTATACCTCATTGATGCAAACCTCAGCGATGAATTGTTTGGAGATATCCGTTGGGATGAAAATACAATATGGGAAGATGTCAAATGGCTGGATACAGCCAGGAATGTGCCAGAAGCCTTAAAACAAAAGTTGGGTCTGAGTTGAGAAGAGGTGGGAGCTAGGGAGAATGATTTAGGGATTTCCAACAAATAAATTATCTAATCTTGTGCGGTGGGTAATATGGGTACCTTCGGTTACGGGTGGGCGAGACCCCACCCCACAAGTAGTTAGAGCCAAAAGCCTTAAAATTGGTGGATTTTAACACCACCTTTTGAGTTTCAATCTCAAAAGATGGGGATCTGAGCTTGACTAATGATCAATACTACCTCAAAGCCAGTTCTGAGAATGCTAACTGCACATCAGAGGGCTATATCCCGCTTGCTAGAGTGTGAGTCATTCACGTAAAATATAGTGCCATTGTTGCGGCAGTTCTCATGACCTCATCTGCGTCGTTTGACACATTAGAGTCTTTACAGGCGGATATCGCTGAATTGATCGCTCGTTTACCGACATTAAAAAATCGGCAATTTATTCAGCAAGCACTTGCTACTATTGTTCGCCTAGCTGATAGTGAAATTGAGCGTCTCGATTGGAAAATCTTATCGGCTGCGTTAGCAGATATGGAGCGCGGTTTCCAGCTATTTTATGATTACCGACACGTTCGCAAAGTTACCATCTTTGGTTCTGCTCGTCTAGCGCCAGATACACCAGAGTACCAAATGGCCCTTGAGTTTGCTCGCGCTGTTTCTCAATTAGGATTTATGGTGATGACCGGCGGCGGCGGTGGAATCATGCAGGCGGGACACGAAGGGGCTGGGCGAGAAAATTCCTTTGGATTAAACATTCAGTTACCCTTTGAGCAGGAAGCAAACCCTTTTATAGAAGGAGATCCCAAGTTAATTCACTTCAAATATTTCTTTACCCGCAAGCTATTTCTCCTCAAAGAAAGTGATGCTGTAGCCTTGTTTCCAGGAGGTTTCGGTACGCAAGATGAAGCTTTTGAATGTATGACATTAAGCCAAACTGGTAAATTTGGCCCAGTACCTCTAGTTTTAATTGACCACCCTGGTGGCGATTACTGGCGGTCTTGGAGCGAATATATTGATAAGCAACTAGTGCAAAATGGTCTTGTCAGCCCTGAAGATCCCAGCCTTTACACGGTGACAGACAACTTGGATGTGGCTTGTGATGCCATTACTCGTTTTTACCAAGTTTATCACTCTTGTCGATATGTAGCCGATCAGTTAGTCATCCGCTTGAAGACAGATATATCAGACGCTCAGGTAGAGCAACTCAATGCTGATTTCAGCGACATTATTATTCAAGGACGGATTGAAAAAAGTCAGGCATTACCTCAAGAAGCACAAGATGAAACTATTGAATTACCCAGGCTCATTTTGTACTTTAATCAACGCGACTTGGGGCGCTTATATCAGATGATTGCCACAATTAACCAGATGGGTATTCTTTCGCCAGAGGATGCAGCACATCCAGAAAGAAAGTAGGTATTAACTAATTCGTAATTCGTAATTCGTAATTTTCGGGTTTGAGTCCCGGACTAAATTTTAAAACTGCTGGTCTATAATTAGTTGGGATATGATTCCTTAACTAATTCAATTACGAATTGCGAATTATCTTTTTCAGAACTATTTTGATGAGATGCGATCGCCTCATCCTTGTCCATAAACTTTTATCATAACTAATTCATATGATTGCCTCAGTTGGAGATTTTTTATTTCCATGCGTCTCTCTTCATGAGCAATGGGCATTTTGGCATTGTCAAAGCAGGTACGAAAACAATATTATTCATCCTACTTCCAGATGAGAAAAACACCAGCTATTATGACTCAATACTGATTATCGTAAAAAAGCTTGTATATTAGCACAATAAACAACGTATCAGATCCTAACAGAGGAATAAAACATGCTGGAATTATTGGGTTCAGGTTTGGTGTCGCTTTGGCTGGAGATGGCCGGGGTACAAATCAAGCCTCTAGATGCCTTAGATGCTTTGACTTGGCAAAGTAGTCCTGGCTTGGTTCTTGCTCCTGATCCAAATCCAACTGGGGCAACTACGGTGCAGAAATATCTGAAAGAGCTAGTAACATCGAAACTGATAGCACAAAATCTGGCTGAGAGTCAGGGAATTTGGATGCAGTCGGGGCCGATGCTGATGGCAAATCACCAAGGGACGACACCTCTGCCGGCTGCCTCTTTAACCAAAATTGCTACTTCACTAGTTGCTTTGAAAACTTGGGGGCCAGACTACCAATTTGATACTTTGGTGAGTGTTACTGGCCCAATAGTCAAAGGGGTTGTGCAGGGCGATTTGGTGATTACAGGCGGTGGCGATCCTTTGTTTGTTTGGGAAGAAGCGATCGCTCTTGGTAATACTCTTAATCAAATGGGTATCAAGCAGGTAAAGGGAAATTTGATCATTAACGGCAGTTTTGCCATGAATTTCCAACGGCAGCCAATGCTGGCGGGTCTAATGCTCAAGCAAACACTAAATCGTGCTACTTGGGGTCGCCCCGCTGTTTATACACACTCAATCATGCCTAAGGGAACACCCAAGCCTCAAGTCGTGATTGCGGGCGCTGTCAAAGTTGCAATGCAACCCAACGCTCAACAAATCTTGTTACTGCGTCATCGCTCATTACCCTTGAAGCAACTAATCAAGGAAATGAATGTTTATAGTAACAACGATATGGCAGAGATGCTGGCAGAGTCAGTGGGAGGAGCAACTGTAGTCCAATCAACTGCTGCTAACCTTGCTAGAGTACCACAAGTAGAAATTCAGTTAATCAATGGTTCTGGACTGGGACAGGAAAATCGCATTTCCCCCAGAGCTGCTTGTGCCATGTTGATGGCTATTCAAGGTGAAGCAGCCGCCCATCAACTGAATCTGGCTGACTTGTTCCCCATGTCTGGATTTGATCACCGGGGGACACTACACGCCAGACACATTCCCGCCGCTACTGTGATCAAAACTGGTACTCTCCGGGATGTCAGTGCTTTAGCGGGAGTAATGCCCACACGCGATCGCGGTTTGGTTTGGTTTGCTATTATCAACCGTGGGACAAATCTCTGGGGTTTGCGGACTGGACAAGACCAACTACTGCAACGCGTTGTCCAACAATTACAAGTCCCTCCAACTGTTCCCACTAATCTCACTCCCCACTCAGCCATCAACTCTTTACCTCAGTTAGGCGCAGCCAGTCGGAATGAAATTTTATTCAAAAGTTAGTTCATTGACAAGGTTTTGAACCAACAGTGAGCATGGGTATCCACTATCCCCTATCTCCTTTTTATCGGTGTCACTACTTTGAAAGGTATATTCTTATTAGCAATCCAAAAGTTTTATTAATGGGTAAAAACCGAACTTGTAAAGGGTAAATGTCCATAATAGCTTTTGGGTTAAATTTTACATTAAGTTGATTACAGGTAGTTCGCAAAATGCCCTAACCCCATTATTGGAAAGAGCAGGCGAAACCCCAAGTAAAAAGCCAACGTCAATTTTGTAAAAATAACTGTAAATAGATTTGTCACGACTAAGCAACAATTAGGCTTATAAATTAGGTTGTGATTATGCGATTTCCCAAATCATCCCGGTCTCTACGTCAACTCAGTACTCATGTTTTAGCGATCGCGCTAGGAGTGCTACTAACCGTTAGCACATTGCAAGTGTTGCCCTCCCAAGCCGAACCAGCACCCCTAGTAACTACTGGAGATACTTCACAACTGATTGCCCAACGGCAATCACCAGCCACTGCTGCGATCGGTAGCACTAGCTTTGTCACAGCAGCAGTGAATCGTGTTGGCACAGCAGTTGTTCGGATTGATACTGAGCGGACAATTACTCGTCGCGTTGATCCATTTTTTGAAGACCCGTTTTTCCGTCGGTTTTTTGGTGAGGGTTTGCCTCAACAGATGCCTTCTGAACAGTTACGCGGTTTAGGCTCAGGTTTCATTATTGACAAAAGCGGCTTAGTTATGACTAATGCTCATGTGGTCGATAAGGCTGATAAAGTAACAGTCCGACTCAAAGATGGGCGCACCTTTGAAGGGAAAGTTCAAGGTATTGATGAAGTCACAGATTTGGCAGTAGTCAAAATTAACGCTGGTAACGATTTACCAGTCGCACCCTTGGGTTCTTCTAGTAATGTACAGGTAGGAGACTGGGCGATCGCAGTTGGTAATCCTTTGGGATTTGATAACACCGTTACCTTGGGAATTGTCAGTACCCTCAAACGTTCCAGCGCCCAAGTTGGCATTAGTGACAAACGCTTAGATTTCATTCAGACAGACGCTGCCATTAACCCTGGTAACTCTGGCGGGCCACTATTGAATGGCCAAGGTGAAGTGATTGGCATTAACACAGCCATTCGTCCTGACGCGATGGGTATTGGGTTTGCAATTCCTATTGATAAAGCTAAAGCGATCGCAGCCCAATTGCAACGTGATGGCAAAGTCGCTCACCCCTATCTAGGTGTGCAAATGCTAACTTTGACACCCGATCTTGCCAAGCAAAATAACACTGATCCTAACTCTCCTATTCAAATACCAGAAATTAATGGTGTTTTTGTCATGCGAGTTGTTCCCAATTCTCCAGCTGCATCTGCGGGTATCCGGCGCGGGGATGTAATTCTTCAAGTTGATGGTAAAGCTATTACCAGTGCTGAACAATTGCAGAATGTTGTGGAAGACAGTCGTCTTGGTCAAGTATTACAGGTGAAAGTGCAACGAGGTAATCAGACACAGCAGCTTTCAGTCCGCACAGCCGAGTTGCAAAATGCTTCGTAGGGGCAATATAGCCAATTTTAATTGTGTGGACATAGTAGGGGTACAGCAATGCTGTGCCCAAAGCGCGTGTAGTGATATTATCAGATAGTTAATAACCCGCTTTTGTCACTCTCCGGGAGGGCGATCGCTAGAAGCCCGATGAGGCAATCAATACAAGCTATACTATTAGAAAAAATTTGGTCTTGTATTTGTTATTAGAAAATAATCGCGCAAACGCCTGCTATACAAAAGCTCTAGAATTCAGAAATGGCAAAATTTTTCGGAGAGTGACAGAACAGGGATAAACTTCATCATACGTTCCGATGTCGAGCAGAACAATAGCTTCAGTATTCGTTTCTGCATCCAGTTCAATGGAGAAAACAACACGACAATCATAGCCGCAAGAGCAGGACTGAAGACCGTCGAGTTTGCCGCTCAGTTTGTAGAGTGCCTAATGCTGGGGCAAATACATCTGCTTCCATTTGTTGAAGAGTGTCTTCAATGCGTTGCTGGAGTTCAGCATTTCGCTTCACAAACTTACGCAATGCTCGTTTGAATTTTGGAGTCAAAACCAGCAGTCTCATTTCTCTGGTTCATTTAAAGACTGGCGTAATTCTGCAATAACATCTTGCGCTGACTGATGCAGAAATTTACCTGCATGGAAATCAGTTAGGGTTTGTTGGGCATCTACAGCTATTTCTGCACGACGGTTTTCGTGGTGACGATTTTGTAAAATCTTGATCAGCATTTCTTGCTGTTCGGAGGAAAGTTGCAAAGCGTCTTCTAGCACTTGATCGAGATTACTCATAACTATTTCAAAATGTTAAGAAGACTAAATTACTTAGCAACACTTAATACTAAACCTTCATGAGCTATTATTGCTTCAGGAAAGGCAGATTTAATATCGACTTGAACCTGATCAAGAAAATCATCATGGTCATCTGGGTGATGATGAGAAATGGCTAGCCGTTTAACGCCAGCATTCAGGGCTGCATTGACCGCAGCTTGCCAGAGTAAATCAGCAGAGTCATGGTTGTGAGAGGTAGGGGGAGTGTAAGTGGCATTGGCAATCAGCAAGTCAACGCCTTGAATGAACTGTAAAATCCGCTCTCGCTCCACTTGATCGGCATTCTGGTGCAAATCCGTGACGTAGGCAACGCTATACTCTTGCCAAGTAACTCGGTAACCAACTGACCTCTGAGTTTGATTGATTAATGCGGTTGTAATAATCACATCATCTAACTTCACGTTACTGTCTGGAGTCAGATTGTAAAATTGCAATTCCGACTGCATTACCTGTAAAGGGTAAGGAAAGTGTGGTTGGAGCATCTGGTCGTACAGACATTGTTTGATTGAGGCTCCATTTGAGGCAGCTGTGCCGTAAATATGGAAACAATTTTCCAGAATAAATGCGGGAGCAAAAAAGGGAAACCCTTGAATCCGATTTGATTGGCAGTTGGTAAAAAATAAATGGGCTTGTAGTGGCTGTTGCAGTTCTTGCCAAGTTTTACCCAGTATGCGTAAGCCAGTACCGCCATCAAAAATCAAGCGTTTTCCAGCTACATGCATTTCTACACAAGCGGTATTACCACCATAACGGTTGGTGTTGCTACTTGGGGTAGGAATCAAACCTCTTACACCCCAAAATTCCACTAGAAATTCGCCTGCTGGACTACTTGGCATGGTAGCTGACTTTTCAGGTATGTAGCTCTGGGAACCCGACAACTCAAAATTTGACATTTTCCTTGAAATTAGACCTTACTAAGCAAGTCATCGTAGCGCCGCACTTCTAAGAGTTGGTTTTTTTCGTCCACAATGACTACTGTAGGAGAGTAACTTTTTAACTCTTCTGGAGTGAAATGCCCGTAAGTCATTATAATCAAGCGATCGCCAATAATGCCTAGACGTGCCGCACCCCCATTTAGTTCAATTACTCCTGAATGGGCTGGAGCCGGGATCGCATAGGTAATAAAGCGCTGACCGTTGGCATTATTAACTACTTGCACCTGCTCATAGGGTAAGATACCAGCTTTTTCCAAAAGGATTTCATCGATGCTGATACTACCCACGTAGTTAATATTCGCCCCTGTGAGGGTGCAGTTATGAATTTTTGCCAAAAGGAGAGTACGCTGCATTTGGGTTTGGGGTTGGTGGCAGATTTTAAAATCCGTGACAAGCGAAAGTAATGAGTAGAGACGCGATTAATCGCGTCTGTACGGGAGTTAGGAATAAAAATTTATAACTCTTAACTCCTAACTCCTAACTCCTCTATTATCCTCTATAAGCTTTGACGGATTTTTCTACTAAAGCTGCAACCTTATCCACATCTTGCCAACCGAGAATTTCTGTCACCTTTTTTTCCAAATTTTTATAACTACGGAAAAATTCGGCAATTTCATCTAAGCGGTGTGGTGCTACGTCTTTCAGGGATTTTACCTGAGTGTAGCGTGGATCTTTGTCAGGAACACAAAGGATTTTTTCATCGCGATCGCCACCGTCAATCATCTCCAAGAAGCCAATTGGTCTTGCAGCAATAATGCAGCCTGGGAAGGTTGGCTCGTCAATTATGACCATACCATCTAGGGGATCGCCATCATCAGCCAAGGTATTGGGTACAAAGCCGTAGTCGTATGGATATTGTACCGAGGAATAAAGTACTCGGTCTAGAGCAAAAGCTTCTAGTTCCTTGTCGTATTCGTATTTATTTTTACTTCCGCCAGTAATTTCAATCAGAACGTTGATTAGACCCGGTTTCGGTTGGGCAGGAATACGAGATAAGTCCACAAAAAACTCCTCTGATAACAATGAATTATGGGGGCACTCAGTCAGCTTCGCTCCCCGTGTAGAATTTTAGGGCAATATGGATCTCTTCCCAAGGTATTCATTCCACAGCATTGCTTAACCCAAGCGTATTGCCCTATAACCTATACCGTATTTTTTTGAATTAGCCAAAAAATGGAAAAAGCGTTGCGAATAAACTTCGCAACGCTTTTTCCAAGAGGGTATTATTCTCTCCTGCCCTTGATTTCTGCGTCTACTCTGTCAAGACAACTGAAATCTGGAGTCACACAATACAGATTCAGCTTATGCCTGAGCAACTACATCCACATTTACAGAGGTTATCTAAAAATCAGTTCTCTCCTGTTTGTAGCTCTCCTGCTGGTGAAATGCTACTGGGAAGCTTTATCAATCTTTCCTTCCTTGTAGGTTTTGGATCAGGGGTTGCTGGTTATTTTGGACATCACTTGAAGAATAGTGGGCGATGACAAATACGGGTAGGGTAAGAGTCAACAGAGCGATCGCAGTTCCCACAATGTCTGCCAAACGTTGGGAATATGTGTCGGAAGAATTGGCAGACTGGCTATTTGAATTCATACAAAATTGACGTTTTTCGTATCACTGTGTAGGTCTACTCTCTGAACGAGAGCCTTAATGCTATGTTAGCTATTTTTAGATTGTAAAATGTGTAGCATTCTACAATCTAAACCAGTTTTGCAACTGTCATAACAGCGTTTTTATACATAGAGTTCTTAATACAAAGTTACAAGTAGACAAATCATGTTTTATTTTGTAATTAATATTTTCATATGTTTCTCTGTATGGTGTAACTGCTTGCATACGCAAAACTCACTTTAACAGCATCATAAATTACATTTTTTCGCTGCTTAAAGATTAATTAGCAAAATGTATTTGTTCTATTCTTCATGATTATAACATCCTGCAACGCCTTTGATAAGGTCATTTTACTGGAATTACTAATTTGTGATACAGGACACAAAACCGCAAAAGCACTGAATATCTCTCAGTGCTTTTAATTGTTATACAGTAGTTATACACAAAGATATTTGCCACCAGAGAAGAAATGGCAGGAATGATTTTTGTAACCAATGATAGCTACCGAATAAATACAGATACATTATCCGTGTTGTGCAGCATAGATTCAGTGATACCACTAAACAAATATTTAAGAATTTAAAGTTTCAAATCTATGTAATATCACAGCATTTTTGTCAATCTATATATAGGTAGAGTAAAAATGTTTTATAAGGTAGCGTAGAGGCTTATCGTTAAACTTGACTCATCTTTGAGCAAAATACCCAATTTCCAGATTCTAAATCTGTATAACTTTTTGGATAAATCAAAATCTAAAACGGTAAATTTTATAACAAATTAATCAACTAAAAAAACCGCCACTAAATATAATAGGGCGGTCTGGTTAAGCAATCGGAGGGTAATTAGAGATTACTCTGCTAATAAATAAAATTGCTGTAACGAAGTTTGCACTTGTAAATTAGGGATTGGGTATATTGGGCATAGTTATGCTCCTTATCTCCCACACTCTCTACTCCCTTCCATAAACACTCATTGGTTCTTTAATAAATCGGGTGTAAAGATGCTTAAACGTAGACTTAATTACGCGAGGCATACCAAAATCGATGGGCATTAACTTGTCGGGTAGCCGCCAATCTTCTATTTTTAATAAGTCAGGATTTAAATGCGGAAACTCTATGGCAGCAAGTTCTGGACAAACTCCTAGCCTTTGGGAAGCTGCAACTGTGGGCACTTGTTCAGGAGGAACATTAAGGATTTCTACCATCGCTCGATCTAAAGCAAATATATCTGATGCCGCTGCTAAAATGCCCAACTGGCGAGGTTCACCATTACTGGGGCCATTTCCTTCATGACCAATTATGCCATCCAATATGGTTAAGTTAGGGTTAATTGCCCTGGCTGTTTCTACTAACATTTCGCCAAATCTATTTGCGTCTTTTCCAGCTTCCATGTGCCACCAAGCTTTCATTTTGCCGGGGACGCAACCAAATAAGTTTTTTACGCCCAGTGTTAATGTCAATTGCATATGTGATTTCACTTTCGGTAGGTTAATCACTACATCTGCTTCCATTGCTTCTTTAGACAGCCGCAGATGGTTAAAATTATCACTGACGGTTTGGTAACGCTGACCATGAAAATCGATAATAGGAAGATTGAGTTCTTCTAAGATAGGCAGATAGCCATTTGCTACTGCTACGCCCTTGGCACTTCCAAAAGCAGGACTATCGCCCAAAAATGGCTTACCACCAACCTCAATTACCATCTGGGCAACTTCGTAAACTAGTTCGGCACGGGTGATACATTCTTTACCAGGACGCGTCCCTGTAAGTAGATTTGGTTTGAGTAAAACGCGATCGCCTTTTTTCACAAATGCTGCCATTCCTCCAAAAGGTTCCAGCAGTGTGACTAGAGATTCTCGTAAAGCCTCTCGTTCATAAGATGTAGCCCGAATGAGACTGACAGATGATTTTTGAGTCTGCATGGATAATAAATTATCAGTAATGAAGATATTCTTCTATCTTCCTATTTATACCAATTCTCTAAAATCTCGCGTACTAGATTAACCTCTGCCGCAACCACAAGGCCAATAAAGGTAATGCTAGTTGATAACCCTGTTCAGCACTATAAATTAAACCTTTGTGCTGTAATCCAGTTAGCGATCCCTGAAGGCTACCACCTCTTGAAAGACCATGTTTTTGAATATATTCTTTACTTTGTGGTTTATCTGTAGGATCTAAAGCCAAAGATTCTAAAAGATGCACCTGATTTGCTGGCAATAACATGAGTAAAGATTCAAAAACTAAAGATAAGTCTTTAAGCAATCCTTCTATTGCCTGCTGCACTGCTGCTTCACTAATTAACCCATCAGGATAAGAAAAAGTTTGTAAGCGGCGAATTATTGCCATTGCGTCGCCAATGTGTCCTTGGACAGCATCTAAAAATAATTGCAGTGCTTGGGAGCGAGAATCAAATTTCATTCCTTGTATATGCAATATCTCCCTCGCCCACAATGCTAAAACGTCACTAGCTAAGGGGGCTAACTGTATAGTTTCTAGGGGATAGTTTGTCTCATCTGGATGATGGCTGATTTCAGCGATCGTTGCTACTAAGACGTAGCTAACATGACTTTGTACATTGATTTCTCGTCTGAATGTGGCTTCCCACAAACCATTACGATCCCAAGAGCGAATGTGCGGAAAACTCTGCAAAATTAGCACTACCCGCTTATTTAAAGCAATAGCCATAATTTGGAGCAAATTGAGCAAAATTTCAAATGCTTGCCATAACTGCTTTTGGTTCAGGGAACGCAATGACTTAAGTTTGCCTTCTGGATGAAAGACAAAAAACTCTTTGCCAAAGTTGCTTACCCAGTCTTGAATTTGTGCTGCTTCCCAGTTTTGGCTAATTGTCTCTGTTAGCAGTAGGATAAATCGCTCTCCATCTGTAGCGCGGATGCAGTCTATCTCTAAGACGATCGCACCAACTTCTTGAGCAGCCACTCGCACTAAAGTTCGTCGCCCACTACCAGGTACGCCAGTAATCAGCAAGTCTCCATCTTGGGCTAGTACTTCGACAATTCGCTGAAATTCTAGCGATCGCCCAACCAATTGTAAAGGAGTAGACAAATCCAAATTCACCTAGTTTTTGCCCTTGGTTTTAATCTTCACCTAACGGCAAGCATACCCACTTGCGTGACTACTGAGCAAGCATTGAAAGTAATTATGATAATAGTCAGTTTTTATTAGTGCTTGTTTATATTTAGCACTTAAATTTAGTGCTAAAACTTATTTAAAACTAAATTTAAGGAATATGTATGGTACAGGCAGCATCTCCCATTGCACCCCAAGAAAAGCAATTCACCGTTTGGCATACTTTGGAAATTTCTGAAACGATCGCTCACTTGCATAGTGATGCTGAGAATGGTTTGAGTAGTGTAGTAGCCAAACACTTATTGACAAAAGTGGGAGCAAACGAACTCACAGGCAAGAAAAGCAAACCTTGGTGGTTAAAATTTTTACTGCAATTTAACCAACCACTGCTGATTATTTTGTTGTGTGCGGGTTTAGTAAAGGCGCTAACTGGCAGCTTGGTGAATGCTGGTGTTATTTGGGGGGTGACTACCACCAACGCCATCATTGGATTTATTCAAGAATCGAAAGCCGAAAGTGCGATCGCTGCCCTCGCCAAAGCAATTACCACTGAAGCAACTGTCATTCGTGATGGTCAAAAATTACGCATTGCTTCTGGTGAGTTAGTGCCTGGAGATATTATAATGCTAACTTCTGGTGATAAAGTCCCAGCAGATTTACGGTTAATTAAAGTTAAAAATTTACAAATAGATGAATCTGCCCTGACTGGTGAATCTGTAGCGATAGAAAAGAAGACTCAAATTTTAAAGCCAGATACCGCTCTCGCCGAGCGCAAAAATATGGCTTATGCGGGTGGCTTCGTTACCTTTGGGCAAGGTACTGGTGTTGTAGTTGCCACAGGGAATGCCACAGAAACAGGGCGAATTTCTCAGTTAATGGAGCAGCACACAGATATTTCTACTCCTTTAACTAGAAAATTCAATAAATTTAGCCAGAATTGGCTGTATATGGTCTTAGGATTAGCAGCCCTCTGCTTTGTAGTGAGATTAAGCTTTCGAGGTTTTGAAGAAGCTTTAGAAGCAGCAGTTACTTTAACAGTCAGTGCGATTCCTGAAGGATTACCAGCAGTCGTGACAGTTACACTAGCCATAGGTGTTTCTCGGATGGCGCGACGCAACGCCATTATCCGCAAATTACCAGCCGTGGAAACCTTGGGAAGTGCAACTGTTGTTTGCTCTGATAAAACTGGGACTTTGACAGAAAACCAGATGACAGTACAGGCAATTTATGCCGGGGGATATCAATATACTCTCACTGGTATCGGTTACACACCCGAAGGTGAAATCCTGATAGATGACAAACCCGTGAACCTCAACAGCCATAAAGGTTTACAAGAATGTTTAATCGCAGGTTTATTGTGTAACGATTCCCATTTAGAAAAGAAGAATGGTAGGTGGGTAGTAATGGGAGATCCCACAGAAGGGGCATTAATTGCATCAGCAAATAAAGCAGGCTTTAGTCAGCCTACCTTAGTTAAGCAAATGCTAAAGGTGGATGCGATTCCCTTTGAATCAGACTTTCAATACATGGCAACTTTGCACGCCACACCTCAAGGTAAGACTATTTATGTCAAGGGTTCAGTCGAGGCAATTATTCAGCGCTGCACCCTGATGTTGAACACTGATGGACAATCTCGCCCGTTAGATTGTGTAGAAACATTACGGCAAAGCAGCATCGAGCGAGAAGTTAATATTATGGCAAGGCAAGGCTTGCGGGTATTAGCTTTAGCGAAAAAAGTAGTACCCGATGGACAAAATACCCTAGATCATTCAGATATTGATACCGGGTTAATTTTCATCGGCTTGCAGGGAATGATCGATCCGCCGCGTGAGAGTGCTATTAAGGCAGTACAAGCCTGCCAGGAAGCGGGAATTGAGGTCAAAATGATCACTGGCGATCATGCTGTCACAGCGCAGGCGATCGCTTATCGCATGGGTATCAACAAAAATGGCTCAGTTCTGGCTTTCACAGGTGCAGAACTAGCAAAAATGGATAAAACAGAACTCGCCCAAGTTGCCCAAGAAGGTGTAGTCTTTGCCCGTGTCGCCCCAGAACAAAAGCTACGTTTAGTCGAAGCTTTGCAATCAAAAGGTGAAATCGTTGCCATGACAGGAGATGGTGTCAACGATGCACCAGCCTTAAAACAAGCAGATATTGGGATTGCAATGGGTGGTGCTGGTACAGAAGTTGCCAAAGAAGCCGCAGATATGCTGCTTACCGATGATAATTTTGCCTCCATTGAAGCTGCTATAGAAGAAGGACGAGCAGTTTATAAAAATCTGCTCAAGGCAATTTGCTTTATTTTGCCTGTCAACGGTGGTGAATCAATGACAATTTTAATTAGCACATTGCTAGCCAGAGATTTACCAATTTTATCTTTACAAGTTCTGTGGCTCAATATGCTCAATTCTATTACTATGACAGTGCCTTTAGCCTTTGAGCCAAAGGCGCAAAACATCATGCAACAATCACCCCGACATCCTAATGAACCATTAATTTCAGGGAGTCGGTTGCAACGAATTTTAGCAATTTCTCTATTTAATTGGATTGTCATATTTGGAGTATTTGAATATATCCGCCAAACTACGGGTAATGTTGATTTAGCGAGAACAATGGCGATTAACGCTCTCATTGCTGGACGGATATTCTATTTATTGAGTATTAGTCAATTAATCCCGAATTTGATTGCCAAGATGGACGGCACAATTAAAGATAACGTTGATATTCCCGCCATTGGCTTTGGAATTTTAGGGGCAATTATTTTGCAAATTATTTTTGCTCATGTGCCATTAATTAATGAAGTTTTTGAAACAGCACCATTAAGCTTGCAACAGTGGTTGTTTTGTTTAGCAGTTGGTTCACCAATGATTTTGTGGGCTACAGTAGTAAATCGTTTTGATCCGCCAAATTAAATCCAGCCAAAAACGAACCGCAGAGAACGCAGAGAACACAGAGTTATGAGAGGTTTTTTCTCTCTGTGTACTCTGCGCCTCTGTGGTAGCCTGCGGCAAGCCGCTTTGCGTCTACATTAAAAAAAATTGACACTAATCGATCTGCTTTGATTTTCGACTCAGAGGTAAGATAGCACTCATCTGTTCTAGATTTAACACTGAGGCTAATTCTGCCTCATTCATCAATCCGCGTTCTAAGACAATCTGCCGCAGGGATTTACCAGTTTCTAAAGATTCTTTGGCGACAGCTGCGGCATTTAAATAACCAATGTGGGTATTTAGTGCGGTTACTAAGGCTAAACTACCTTCGGCATAAGCTAAACAACGTTCCTGGTTTGCTGTGATTCCTTCAATACAGCGTTCGGTGAGTGCAGCGATGGTATTGCCGAGAATTTCGATGCTGTGAATTAGGTTATAGGCAATTAGTGGCATCATCACATTTAATTCTAATTGTCCGGCTTGTGCGGCTAATGCGATCGCACTGTCGTAACCCATCACCTGAAAACACACCATTGATGTCATCTCTGCCATCACGGGGTTATATTTCCCTGGCATAATTGAAGAACCGGGTTGCACTGGAGGGAGTTGAATTTCTTTCAAGCCTGTTTTTGGTCCCGAATCCATCAGTCGCAAGTCGTGAGATATCTTGACTAAATCCTGTGCTAGGTTGCGTAAAGCACCGGAAACATTTACAAATGGGGCCATACTCTGCATGGCTGCCATAAGATGGGGTGCAGGTTCTAAAGGAGTATCAATCAATTCTGAAAGAACTTCTACCACACGGGCGCGATACAAAGGATGAGTATTTAACCCTGTTCCAGCTGCACTACCTCCCAAACCCAACACCATCAAATCACCAGAGGCGGTGTAAATCCGGTTTTGATGTTCTGTGAGGATTTGTGCCCAAGCCCGAAAATTTTCGCCCAAACGCACAGGTACAGCGTCTTGTAAGTGGGTTCTGCCAGATTTGACGATATCTTGAAATTCTACAGCTTTGTTTTCTAAAGATGCGATCGCACCATCTATTGCTGGGTGTAATGTCTTGGATAATGCCAATAATCCACCAATCCGAATTGCAGTAGGAATCACATCATTGGTAGACTGCCCATAATTAACGTGATCATTGGGACTAACAAGTTTATAATTGCCCTTTTCTTCACCCAGAATTTCTAAGGCGCGATTTGCGAGAACTTCGTTGATATTCATGTGGTGGGATGTTCCAGCACCCGCCTGATAAACATCGACAACAAATTGATCTCGGAACTTCCCAGCCAGGATTTCATCAGTTGCTTGGACAATCGCCTGACTAATATCTTGGGGAATGCAATTTAGTTCTCCATTCACAATTGCTGTAGCTTTTTTAATGATTAATCCAGCATCTACGTAAGTAGCTAGAGGCTTTATGCCGCTAATGGGAAAGTTTTCGATTGCCCGAAGTGTTTGAATGCCGTAATAAACGCTACTAGCAATTTGGCGATCGCCCATCGAATCGCGTTCGATGCGGAATTGAGAGTCTGTGTGTTCAGTCATAGTATTGTTTTAAGAGAGCTACAGAAAACAGATTTTCCCATGCAGCCACACTCAGATACACTAATCTGCATAGATTTTGCATATTTGCTTGGCTGCTTGTTGCTTTACACTCGTTAATTTTGAAGTTTGATTTATGAATTACGAATTACGAATTACGAATTACGAATTATTATGACCATACCCAACTGGATTACCTTCTCTCGTCTATTGGGAATACCATTTCTGCTTTACGGTTTATATAATCCCACACCTCAAGCGCAGTGGATATGTTTAACGATTTTTCTCGTTGCTGCATTAACTGATTGGTTAGACGGCTATTTAGCGCGGAAACTCAACCAAATTAGCGAATTGGGCAAATTTCTCGATCCTTTAGTGGATAAACTTCTGGTACTTGCACCGTTGCTGGTTTTTATTGAACTAGGAAGAGTGCCAGCTTGGGGAGTGTTTTTGATTTTAGCGCGAGAATTAGCGATCGCTGGTTGGCGGGTAAATCAAACGACGATTACCGGGGCAAATATTTGGGGTAAACTCAAAACTGTTAGTCAAATAGTTGCGATCGCACTTTTAATTGCGCCTTTGGGTGAAGTTTGGCAAACACCCTCTGTAATTGCTTTTTGGATTTCTGTCGCCCTAACTTTAATTTCTGGGGGTATTTACCTGATACCGCAAAAAGTTAGGACTAATGAAACGACAGTATAGTATGTAATTTGAAAAATTATTCAATAAAATTTGATCGGAGTTCTGAGGTATAGTCTTTATTCTTAACCCCTTGTACAGACGCGATTCATCGCGTCTCCCCTCACCCCTAAATATTTTCATGCCATCCCCAATCTTACCACCGCCTTTGAAACCTGGAGACTTACTACGAGTAATTGCCCCTAGTGGTGCTTTGCGAGAATTTGAGGCATTTGAACGGAGTATAGAAATTTGGCGATCGCGTGGTTATCGAGTAGAAATCAGTCCTCAGATAGATGACAAATGGGGTTATCTTGCCGGAACAGATGAAAACCGCCGTCAGCAATTAGCCGCAGCATGGCAAGATCCTGATTGTCGCGGTATTCTCTGTGCTAGAGGCGGTTTTGGCAGCACCCGCATTCTAGAAGATTGGAATTGGCAAGCAAACTCAGTGTTTCCAAAGTGGCTCATAGGCTTTTCTGATATCACAGCCCTGTTATGGAGCCTTTATACAGTAGGCATTTCCGGCGTTCACGCTCCCGTGCTGACGACCTTGTTAGATGAGCCAGATTGGTCAATTGAGCGATTGTTCGATTCGGTAGAGGGTCGCCCTCTCGCTCCTCTCAAAGGTTGCGGGTGGGGTGGTGGGGTTGTTAATGGCACTTTATTGCCAGGTAATCTCACGGTTGCGACTAACCTTTTAGCTACACCAATCCTGCCACATCTGGATGGTGTAATTCTGGCGTTAGAAGATGTTACAGAAGCACCCTATCGCATCGATAGGATGCTGACGCAGTGGCGTTTGAGCGGTGCTTTGTCACAAGTCTGCGGTATTGCTTTGGGCGGTTTTAGTCGCTGCGAAGCGCCGCCAACTGTATCTAGCTTTAGTGTAGAAGAAGTATTGCGCGATCGCTTGGGTGATCTGGGTATTCCTGTTGTTTCTGATTTACCTTTTGGTCATAATAACCCCAATGCAGCTTTACCAGTGGGTGTAGAGGTAACTTTAGATGGGGATGCGGGGATATTAGCGATCGCGCATCCATATTAAGTTAAAATCAGATTCGCTTCCGGTTAAATGTTTTAAAACCTCAGAGTAAATGACTATATCAGAAGTTTATTTTGGTAGCATTCCCATATAAAAAACTATAGATAGTGTAAAGTATTACATGTTTGAACGCTTGCGGTGATTATTCAAGGAAAATGTGATTTATGGATAAAAACTTAATAATTGATGTTGGTGTTCACACAGGCGAGGATACAGAGTTTTACTTAAAAAAAGGCTTTCGAGTTATTGGTATTGAGGCTCATCCTGAGCTTTACGAAGCTACAAAAAAGCGACTAAATTTATATATAGAAAATGGTCAACTTACCCTTCTAAATATTGCTGTATCACCGAAAGATGAGCCAGTCACTTTTTACGCCAATTTGGAGAGAAGCTTTTGGGGTACAACTTCACCAGATTGGGCTATTCGAAACGAAAGCTCTTTTGATGCGCCTTCCATCGAGATGGTTGTAGAAGGGCGGAGATTTGAAAGCATTTTGAAGGAATTTGGCATTCCCTACTATCTCAAAGTAGATATTGAAGGTGCTGATTTATTATGCATACAGGCATTACGGCACTTTGATAATAAACCACAGTTCCTGTCTATAGAATCAACCAAGACTTCTTGGAAGGAACTGCTGGAAGAATTTGCGCTGTTAAAAGAGCTTGGTTATCACAAATTCAAAGCCATCAGTCAGGGGCACGTACCGAAACAAGTCTGTCCTTCACCAGCAAGAGAAGGTCAGTATATCAAACATCAGTTTGAATATGGTGCTAGCGGACTTTTTGGAGAAGAAACCCCAGATACTTGGCTTTCTGAGAGTGAAGTAATCAAGGTCTATAAAGGCATTTTTTTGACTTATAAAATAATTGGAGTGAATGGGATTATTTATCGATTTCCTCTGGGGAAAATGTTACTAGACAGGCTAAATATCAAGGAACCTTGGTACGATACTCATGTTAGTTTATAAACACAGTAGTTTTTATCTTTACATATAAAACTACTGTGGGGCTTGAGTTAAACTGAATCCCATTTCCGGTAGCAACGAGCTGTGCAGTAATAAGGGTGAAAAATTTCTAAGAATTTGCTCTGAAGCGTCCTGTAGAAAGTTTCTACTATTTGAGGATCATCAACGTGAAAAGGATAATCTTGATTAAAGCCTTTAAAGAAATACCAGTTCAAGATTGTTTTACCACCAGGTGTCAGTGCTTCATGAAACTTTAGTAACTGTTGGGTGGGGTCTGACAAATGTTCTAAAACATCAAAAGAAATGATGGTATCAAAAGTCTCTTTTTCAGGCATTTCTAAGCAAAAACTTATTTTGTGGCTCAAACCCATCTGTTCAGCTCGATAACGCACAAAATCATTATGAATAGGATTAAGATCGCAAAATATTACTTGCTCAACCTGTGGACAAAGGGCAGCATTAATTGCATGAGTACCAATTCCACCGCCAAAATCTAACACCCGACCTTGGGCATGATCTACAATCAAATGCAATGTATTTTCAATATTTTGACTTTGTTCTAGATGCCAAGCTCCCAACTCAAATAAATAAATCTCTCCCACCTGGTCACGATAAAAATCCGTTGCTGTATCCCAATCAAAGTCTTTATGGCCTAACTCGGCCATTTCTTCTTGTCCTACCGCTAACTTGTTTTCTAGTGTTTCTGCATCCAAATGCAAAAATTTCTGTAAATGTTGTTTTAAGTTAAATGAATTTTGCCAATAATCACTTAAGAAAGCTGGAGCAGGATACTTAACCATGAATTTAACTATTTTCATTAATTCGATACATTATATTTTAAACTGAATCAAACTTTTATACTTACTTTTTTTCAAAACCTAAATTTTCATAATTGATGCAATCCTGAAACAACAATTCTCCTACCACCCTTAGAACGAGGTGATTTATTAAAGGTAGTTCCTCCTAGTGGGCTTTGCGAGAATTAGAAGCATTTACGGTCGAGGTAGAAAGAGAGGCGATCGCATGGTTATCGTCGATAAATTCGCCCTAACACTAACATTGATTGCTTTAGGAGCTGTCCTAAATTAGAACTAACGCAATAACTCTCTAAAACTCTTATTTCTACCCTTCTCTTGACGGAAACCTTGCACGGACGGGAACGGCTTTGCTCAACGTGTCCTTTGCGATCGCACTCACATTACAACTTTGGCAAAGTTCACAACCCTTTGTCCCTCTTTTACGGTTCTTATAAATACTTACGATGAAACGGTACGTAAGCAAATTACCTTAAATTATGTAGACATGATCACTAATCTGGGTTATAGTCCCAAAAGGAAAAATAGGGCAAATGCCATCTTCAGGACAATAATGTTGAAGTGGTGTTTGATAAAGTCTGCAAAATTGGCTGAGGGGGTCAACCAGTGTAATGTAAATCAACGTCAAATGCACTTACCTTTACTGTACAGCAAGTATTGCACGATGCCTTTGACGGGTGTCAGATCATGGCATATTCAATACCAGTGAATAAATCACAACTAGCATCATTATTTATTTGGTTATGATGCTATTTTGCCAGTGTTAACGATTTTAAACTAGTTACAAATTGAACATTTAACTCTTATGAGTCCCATCGTCTTTGACTACAGTCCCGAAATTTCAGTCATACTTTGTACCTACAATCGAGAAAAATATTTAAATAATTGCATCAATAGTGTTCTTGAGCAAACTTTTAAAGATTGGGAACTTTTGGTAGTTGATGATGGTAGCCAAGACAATACTTTTGAAATTGTCAAACCCTATCTGGAAAAATTTAATAATATACGTTATTTAAAACACCAAAATAAAAAATTAGCGTACTCTAAAAACGCCGGAGTTCAATCATCTTTTGGTAAATATATCACATTTATTGACAGTGATGATACATATAGACCCAATCATCTAGAGTCACGACTTAAATACATGCAAGCTAATCCAGAAATTGACTTGATTGAAGGAGGCTTTTTCTCTGAAGAAGAGATTTTTGTAGCCGATTATTTTCAAACAAATCAAATAATTAATTTACGCAAATGTGTTTTAGGCCCTACATTTTTTGGTAAGAGACGAGTATTTTTTGAATTGCAGGGATTTAATAATATTTCCTATGGAGAAGATACAGACTTTTGGAAACGGGCAGACAAAATTTTCAAAACTCAAAAAGTTACAGAACCGCAAACCTACGTTTATACAAGAGCAGAAACAAGTATTACCAAGAATGTTTTGGAACAGCGCTCATTAACCTAAAAACTTTAATTCGGTTTATCTTAATCCACTAAGCATAACGCTACCTGCAACTATGCATATTTGTCATATAGTTTTGAATAACATTGGTGGAGCGCCAAAAGTTGCTGATTCGCTAATTTCTTCTCAGTCCAAAGCTGGCTACCAAGTCTCTACTGTGGTGCTCACTGTTTTAGAGCCACAATGGATAGTATCTTTTAAAGCTGCCAAAACTGTGATTGTTATGAAAGTTGCAGGTACGCTATTTATGATTGGGGGGATAATACACCAAATACGGGTAGCAATAAAATTAAGCAGGGTTATTGCTAAACAGAAACCGGATATTATTGTTTGTCATAGTGCATTTGTCACTAAACTCTTTTATCTATCTAAATTCATCCCTGGAAGTTTATCTGTTCCCTACATTAGCTATATTCACAGTGATTATATTTCTGAATCACATGTTGAACCTAAAACAAACCCCATCAGTGCATTGATTCAAAACTTATTTATAAGTCTTGCTAGCAAAATTGATATGCTTGCGCTTCAGCAAGCTGGTGGATTAATATTTGTTTGCAAGGCTCTCTATCAAAGGTTTGCAAACATTGGCTTAAACCACCATCGAACCGTCATATCCTATAATCCGGCTATAGATGATATTAGTAACCAACCTCTTCATCCTACAGCCATATCTTGGTTTAACAATTCGCAGTTGATTACCTTTGTATGTGCTTCCAGATTTCACCATCAAAAAGACCATAAAACTTTACTCAAGGCATTTGCTAAGGCTAGTAAAAATTACTTAAATATTCGGCTGATTTTGTTAGGGGAAGGTGATTTAGAGATAGAGATCCAAGCTATGACAAAGTTTTTAGCCATTGATGAAATTGTGCTCTTTGCCGGTTCTGTTCTCAATCCTAGAGCTTACTTTTCATTGTCTAGAGCAGTTATACTTGCTTCCCATTTTGAAGGTTTGCCATTAGTTCTAGTAGAAGCTGTAGCTAGTGGAGTAACGTTTATTGCCACTGATTGTCCAGTTGGCCCACGTGAGATTTCTGAAGTACTTAAATGCGGAACAATAGTACCACCAAATGATGTAGATGCATTAGCTGAAGCTATTATTGAACATATAAAAACTCCTCAAGAAAAGATTAATCGCTCTGAGCAAATAGCACAATTTTTTAGTGAAAATAGCTGTGCTAACAAGTTAGAAACTTTGCTTAAACAAGTTGTTTTTCAAAAACTGTGATTAGTTGGTTGGGAATTACTATATGACTTATATTTGTGTTTAAATAATTTATATGAATATTAATTTTCTAGCTTCCAAAATTAAAGTTTTTTGGCGTTTGTCGCTTCTAGGAATCATTTTGAGCTTGTGTCTTCTATTTTTATTTAGTTGTCAGGGGATAAAACAAAAGGAAGATGGGGTAATTCATCTGACACTATGGCAAGCTATTAATCCCCCCGCAAATCGAGATATATTTCAAAAGCTAGTAGATAAATTTAATCAGACTCATCCTGATATTCAGGTGGAATCTATCTTTGAGAGTGAACCTCAATTACCAAAATTATTAACATCAGTGGTTGCCAATGTGCCACCAGACCTCCTATCTTTCCATCCTGAATATACAGGCCAATTTGTAGAACTAGGGGCAATTCGACCTTTAGAAGAATGGTTAGACAGATTACCACTAAAGTCAGACATCAGACCTAATCTACTGGAAGAAATGCAGTTAGGTGGTCATATTTGGTCAATCCCAATGCACACTAGTAACATTGGTATTTTTTATCGCCCTAAACTTTTTGAAGCTGCGGGGATCACAGAATTACCCAAGACTTGGGATGAATTGAGACAAGTTGCAAAAAAATTAACTATAGACCGCAATGGCGATCGCCGACCTGAGCAGTATGGAATATTACTGCCTTTAGGAAAAGGAGGATGGACCGTATTTAGTTGGTTCCCGTTTTTATTTGGTGCTGCGGGAGAGGTTGTAACTAATAATCGCCCCAATTTAACTAATGCGGGTGCGATCACTGCCTTACAATTCTGGCAAGACCTGATAAAAGATGGTTCAGTATTGCTTTCCGCCCCAGAACGAGGTTATGAAGAGGACGCTTTTCTTACCGGTCGTGTTGCAATGCAGATCACAGGCCCTTGGACGTTAATCATGAAATCTGACGTTGATCATCAGGTATTACCTATACCAGCAAGTGTCAGACCTGCTACAGTCACAGGTACTGGAAATTTATTTGTGATGAAGACTACACCAGCAAGAGAGCAAGCAGCATTCAAATTTTTAGAGTATGTTTTGAGTGAGGAATTCCAAACCGAATGGAGTATTGGGACGGGTTTTTTGCCAGTTACCCTTACATCGGCTCAAAGCAAAGCTTATCAGCAATTCATTAATGAAAAACCAGTGTTAAAAGTGTTTTTTGAACAACTATCTGTGGCACGTTCTCAACCGATAATTGCTGGATATAGTCGTCTTTCTGACAGTCTTGGTCGAGCGATCGAGGCTACATTGCTAGGTGAGTCTGCCGAAAAAGCACTCAAAACAGCACAAGAGCGTTTAGAACTTATTTGGGATGACAAATGAAAATCATGAAGAAACTCTAGTTTGTCCATGTGGATTTCTTTTCAATACACACAAACCAATTGCTGGTATGGCTCCTAGTATTACTGCTGTAAGCCCTTGTCCACTCCAATATAATATGAAAGTACGGTAGGTGTCTGGAATCAAATTTTGCACAATAAAAAGCAACCAAACCAAAATACTAATTAATAAGAAAGAAATTGAAGGTAAAAAATTCCACCACCAAATACCTGTTGTATATCGCCTCAATACCAGCCATTGGCAAAGCCCCAGCCAAATACCAGAAATTATATATGCGATCGCAGACAGAAATCCAAAAATAAAAGTTTGTTCAGGAGATAAAGTTTCATTTAACGATGAGGCAATAGTTGAAATGTAGTTAATCCAGGCTGTAGAAACGCCGTTGGCAATCAGCCAACCAACGCTAGTAGCAAATAGCCACTGCCAACCCGGTAAATATCGGTAAAGCACAAGGCTCTGGTCAGCAGCGAAAATTACTGCAAATACAACATTACTGAGACTTCTGGCCAAAATGCTCCATGTTTGTGGTTGGATTGCAACACTAAGTAAGCTTTGGAGAATAATTTTCTCTAAGGCGATACTGGCAACGCCACCCACAACCCATCCAATCAGGGTCATTAAGGTAAACTGAATAAAGAACCTCTGTCGCTGCGATCGCGGAATCAAAAATTTTCCTGGGTTAGGCTCGTTATTAGCAGATGCAACATGATCGGGACTGTTAGAGTCAGTTTGCATATCAAGTTAGGGGAGTAGAGAGTGGAGAAAACACAAAAGAGTGACGAAATTCTTTTATATTCCACTTTTATTGTTAATTCTTGTTTTATCCGATTCCCGACCCCCGATTGCCCTTTGCTGTAAAGCGACTAGCGCTTTTGAGGTAAACCTGCTGAAAAAGCGTAATCCCAGAATGATAAGCTAAACAGTGGCATAAAAATGTGACTTAGGATGAAGTAATAAATGGGTGTTTCTTCAACGACTCCTCATCTCTTACGGGCTGCTCGTGGTGAAGTAGTAGATCGTCCCCCTGTCTGGATGATGCGACAAGCAGGACGATATATGAAAGCATATCGAGACTTAAGAGATAAGTATCCTTCGTTTCGCGATCGCTCCGAAATTCCAGAAGTAGCAATTGAAGTTTCTTTGCAACCCTGGAGAGCCTTTCAGCCAGACGGAGTAATTTTATTTTCTGATATTGTCACCCCATTACCTGGTTTGGGTATTGACATGGATATTGCCGAAGGTAAAGGGCCAATCATTCACTCACCCCTCCGCACTCAAGAACAAATTGAGCGTCTGCATCCTTTAGAACCAGAAGCAGCTCTACCATTTATTAAGACAATTTTGCAGGCGTTGCGCTCCGAAGTGGGCGATAAATCAACGGTGTTAGGTTTCGTGGGTGCGCCGTGGACATTAGCAGCTTATGCGGTGGAAGGAAAAGGTTCTAAAACCTATTCCATCATCAAAAACATGGCATTCTCAGACCCGACGATACTGCATCAATTGTTAACTAAATTAGCAGATGCGATCGCCATCTATGCCCGCTATCAAATTGACTGTGGTGCTCAAGTTGTGCAAATGTTCGATTCTTGGGCGGGTCAATTGAGTCCTCAAGATTATGACACCTTTGCTCTCCCCTATCAGCAGAGAGTTTTCCAGCAAGTTAAGCAAACCCATCCCGATACACCATTAATTTTGCTAGTTAGCGGTAGTGCGGGTGTGTTGGAAAGAATGGGACAATCTGGCGCTGATATTGTCAGTGTAGACTGGGCCGTGGATATGGCAGACGCACGGGCTAGATTGGGCAAACAAGTCAAAGTTCAAGGAAATCTTGACCCAGGTGTGCTATTTGGCTCTAAACAGTTTATCCGCGATCGCATTCTTGATACCGTTCGCAAAGCTGGTAATTGGGGTCACATTCTCAATCTCGGTCACGGTGTCTTACCAGAAACTCCTGAAGAAAATGTCGCTTTCTTTTTTGAAACAGCAAAGGAACTGAATCTTGCAGGAGTTAAGGGTTAAGAGTCATTTAATTTTAGATTTTAGATTTTAGATTTTAGATTTTTCTTTTAATCCAAAATCCAAAATTCAAAATCTAAAATTCCCAGAGTTATCAGTTGGGATTCGGAACTTTTAACTTTATTCTTAACTCTTTAGTTTTAACTCCTAAATTTTGAAAAATTCTCTATGAGCCAGAAACGGATTTTAGTGACTGGTGCAAGTGGTTGTGTAGGTCATTATTTAACAGAAGCCTTAATAAAAGAAACAGATTACGAACTGTATCTACTAGTTAGGAACCCAAGCAAACTGCAAGTTGATATTAAGGCACGTTCGGGTATCAACGTTTTGCAAGGTGATATGCAAAATATTCGCCAATTTGCCGATTTGCTATCCACAATTGATACGGCAGTACTCACAGCCACAGCTTGGGGTGGTGATGAGACATTTGATATTAATGTCGTCAAAACTATAGAGTTGCTGGAAATGCTAGATCCAGAACGTTGCCAGCAGGTGATTTATTTTTCAACAGCTAGCGTTTTGGATCGGTACAATCAACCATTAAAAGAAGCCGGGGAAATTGGTACAGATTACATCCGTTCTAAATATGACTGCTTACAGAAAAAAGAAAAATTAGCGATCGCACCCAAAATTACCACAGTATTTCCTACTGTAGTGTTAGGCGGTGATGCGAATAAACCTTATTCTGCTGTCACATCTGGTATTCCAGAAGTTACAAAATATATTAATTTGATTCGCTTTTTAAAAGCAGATGGCAGTTTTCACTTTATCCACGGACGAGATATTGCTACTGTCGTGCGATATTTAATTGATCATCCTGTCAAAAATGATCAACCACGTCGGCTTGTTTTAGGTCAAGCACCGTTAACTGCTAATCAAGCAGTGAAAGAAGTTTGTGCTTATTTGGGCAAAAAGATTTACTTTCGCATTCCCATATCTATAGCATTGGCTAATTTGATTATTATTTTGTTCCGCATTCAGATGGCGGCTTGGGATCGGTTTTGTATGAACTATCGGCATTTTACTTATGAAAAATTCATCAATCCTGATAGTTTCGGCTTGCCAAATTATTGTGCAACCATGAGTGATGTTTTAAAAATTAGTGGCGTTAAACGTGCTAATAAATAGTCAATAACTCTTTGTCTCGTTCTCAGTCAGACTGGGAATGCCAAATGAAAGGCCGCTACCTTTTGACTTGCGACAGCAGACCAATCAGGTGCATTTCCAGGTAGAAACTGGAAACGAGGTTTTAATAAAAAGTCAATAACTCTTTATTTTCGTTAGAGTGGGATAACAATCAAAGTGTGAGGATTGATACTACATGCGAATCTTGTTAGTGTATCCAATATTTCCCAAAACTTTTTGGTCTTATGAAAAAATCTTGGAGTTAGTCGATCGCAAGGTTTTATTACCACCTCTGGGTTTAGTAACAGTAGCCGCGATTTTGCCCCAAGAATGGGAATTCAAACTGGTCGATCGCAACATCCGCCCAGCAACAGAAGAAGAGTGGGCATGGGCAGATGTAGTAATCCTCTCTGCGATGATTGTCCAGAAACAAGATTTACTTGAGCAAATCCAGGAAGCAAAAAAACGTGGCAAGCTAGTCGCAGTTGGCGGCCCGTACCCCACTTCTGTACCTCACGAAGTTGAAAATGTTGGCGCAGATTTTCTGATTCTGGATGAAGGCGAAATCACTCTCCCCATGTTTATTGAGGCAATTAAACGGGGTGAAACATCTGGCACTTTCCGCGCCACAGAAAAACCTGATGTCACAAGCACCCCAATACCCCGCTTTGATTTATTAGAATTGGATGCTTATGACATGATGTCGGTGCAGTTTTCGCGCGGGTGTCCTTTCCAGTGCGAATTTTGTGACATTATTGTTCTCTACGGGCGTAAACCACGCACCAAAACCCCAGCACAACTGTTAGCAGAGTTAGATTGCCTCTACGAATTGGGTTGGCGGCGGGGTGTGTTCATGGTGGATGACAACTTTATTGGCAACAAGCGAAATGTGAAATTGTTGCTGAAAGAGTTAAAAGTCTGGATGGCAGAACACAAATATCCCTTCCGATTTGACACTGAAGCTTCAATTGACTTAGCCCAAGACGCAGAAATGTTGGAGTTGATGGTTGAGTCTGGTTTCTCGGCGGTGTTTTTGGGAATTGAAACGCCGGATGAGGATAGTTTGCAAATGACCAAGAAGTTTCAAAATACTCGCAGTTCTCTAACTGAGGCAGTGGAAACCATTATCAAAGCCGGATTGCGCCCAATGGCTGGGTTTATTATCGGCTTTGATGGCGAAAAAGCAGGCGCAGGCGATCGCATTGTCCGCTTTGCTGAACAAGCAGCAATTCCCTCAACTACCTTTGCCATGTTACAAGCGTTACCTAATACCGCGCTTTGGCATCGCCTGAAAAAAGAAGGACGACTCCGGGAAAATCAAGATGGCAACATCAACCAAACAACATTGATGAACTTCCTTCCCACCCGCCCTCTGGAAGAACTTGCACGAGAATATATTGAGGCATTTTGTACTTTATACGATCCAGTACAGTACTTAGATCGCACCTACCGCTGTTTTCTGATGATGGGTTTGCCAAGTTGGAAAGCGCCAGCGAAAATGCCAGAGTGGGTGGTTGTGAAAGCGCTGCTAATTGTGATTTGGCGACAAGGAATCAAACGGGAAACCCGCTGGAAATTCTGGCATCATTTGTTCAGTATTCTCAAGCGTAACCCTGGAGTTGTTGAGCATTACATCTCTGCTTGCGCCCACAACGAGCATTTTCTAGAGTATCGCCAAATTGTGCGCGATCAAATAGAAAGTCAGCTAGCTGAATATCTAGCACAAGGTGCAGAACAGCCTTATGTGCTAGTGAAGGAAAAAGCTGAGGAAAAAGCTGAAGCGGTAGTTAGTTAGTTTGATTAGAAAATAACAATTGATCAATCCCATTTTCACCCGTCCATTTATACGGGTGAATTTTCGTGTGTAGTGGCATTTCTCAATTGTAGCGGTTTTCGTTTACGTGAGGTACACCCGTAGGGGCACGGCACTGCCGTGCCCCTACACCTCGTGATGTAATGTTGTACCGCATCTGAATTGGAACTGCCCCCTGCCTCCTTCATATTTTATCTACCGCGATCGCGTTCTAAATCATCAATTACTTTTTGCAAATACCACTCGTCTGACATCCCAGGATAATAATCTTGCTTCTGCTGAATTAATCGTTCGGCAATTTCCCAATACCCACCAACCATTTGCAAAAGGCGTTGACGTAATAGGTTATATTTTTGCTTTTTTGACTGTGGACTAAATTTTTGGATTTTTTCTAGGCTACTTAAGACTTGTTGATAATTTCCCCAGTCTTCTTGTTCACAAAAAATACTCGCCGCCCGTTGATAATTCTCCACAGCGTTTTGCATTTCTTCTATGCAAGTATAGGCAATGCCGCGATTGTAGTAAGCTTGAGCATCATCAGGATTGATTTGTAGTGCTTGGGTGTAATCTTGAATTGCACCGAGATAGTTGCCCATTGCCCGATAGGCATTACCTCTGGCAATATAGATTAAGGGATCTTGGGGTTGTATCTGGAGTGCTTGGTTGAAGTCTGCGATCGCACCTTGATGATCTCCCAACACAGAACGTGCTTTACCTCGATTGCGATAGACAATGGCATCTTGAAAATTTAGTCGCAATGCTTGATTAAAATCTGCGATCGCTTCTCGATAATTCCCCATTTTGCAACGCACAACCCCACGACAGCAGTAAGCTTGGGCATCTTGCGGATCGGCTTTTAATATCCAGTTTAAATCGGCGAGTGCCTCTTGGGTATCTCCCTTTTCAGCTTTTTCTAATAATTGCGTGAAATATTCCTTTGTGGATAAAATAGGCGCATTTGTGGAACGTGATTGCTGTACAGCAGGTAATTCTTGGGGCTGTAGCTGTTTAATTTGTTCCAGACACAGACGACAATTGTCTTTATCTTGTTGTTCTAGATATAATTGTGCAGCTTTTTTAAAGTTAGCGATCGCATCTTGAATATATCCCTGTTTGCGCCGCACTATCCCCCGCAAATTATAAGCAGCAGCGTAGTTGAGATTGAGACGAATAGCGCGTTCAACATCCTCTAGCGCCCCAGGCAAATTTTTCAGCGCCACTCTTGCCAATGCACGACAATAATATGCCTCTACACTCTCAGGATTCAGTTTCAAAGCTTCAGTATAATCTGAAACAGCTTTAAGTATTGCTCCTGAGTCATAATGTGCCAAACCCCGTTGCAAATAGGCTTCGGTAAAGTAAGGTGTTAATTGTAAAGCATGGTTAAATTCCTCAATTGCTCCAGCGTAGTCTTTTCGTCTAGCCTTTTCCAATCCTCTATTGTAGAATTCGTTATTCATGGCATTTGTTTGGTTGATTCAGTTAATTGAATTCCAGCAGGCTTGCTTCATAGCCTAACCTATGCACTCACTCTTAATATTCTAAGTATTCAGTGTGGTTTTGCTTCATTTCGTATTTTCAATGAATTAAAACGAACACATGCCGTAAATTTTATCGGCAGGATTAACCAATTAAATATTATACACCTCCAGATTTTAGAGTTAGATTTAGTACAAATATCGGATACAACTTTGATTAGTCTTATCAATAAGAAGTTATCCCAATGAAAATCAGAACTATCACAACAGGTATATCACTTCAATCTTTACGAGAACAGGAAAAAATTAGACAAGCGGCTGACTTTAATCAGCAAGCACAAATTGTATTTGAAAAACAAGGATATGAGGTACAAACAACGAGAATAGCCACTAATACCTGGGAAGAATATCTGCAAAACTTGTCAACAATTGAAATTATCCATGAAATTAAAAATCTCGAACAACTTTGCCAAAGTCTGAATATCAGCTTCTTCAATATTGGTTATGCCAGCCAACCCGAAACCATAGAGATAATTCCAGATATTAACAAAAATACATCAATTATTTATTGCTCTAGCAAAATTGGCGATAGAGAAACTGGCATCAATTTTGAGAATGCTAGGGAATCGGCCAAAGCTATTAAACGTATTTCCCAAGAAAGTGAAAATGGCGATGGTAACTTTCGCTTTTGTACATGGGCAAACTGCCAGCCAGATATCCCATTTTTCCCTACTGCATACCATACAGGCAATACATCTTTCGCTATAGGTTTAGAATTAAGTGACTTGGTAATGCAAGTATTTTCTCAGGCTAATAATATTACAACAGCAGAGCAGAACCTGCAATTATTTTTAGAATTGGAGTTAAATAAAATCGCAGTTATTGCTGATAAAATAGCTGATGAATTTGCCGTTAATTATAAAGGAATTGATACTTCTCTAGCTCCATCTTTGGATAAGAAAAACAGCATTGCTTTTGCTTATGAAAAATTGATGAGTGGCAAGTTTGGGCATTCCGGAACTCTAGCAATTTCTGGGATGTTGACTCGTGTGTTGAAAAGCGTATCAGTAAAAATCTGTGGCTACTCTGGGCTAATGCTTCCAGTTTGTGAAGATGTTGGATTAGCTACCAGAGCTAATGAGCAAACCTATGATATTACAAATTTATTATTATATTCAGCAGTTTGTGGCTGTGGACTGGATACAGTTCCAATTCCAGGTGATATAACAATAGAAAAAATTGCAGCTTTATTAATTGATATGGCAACTTTAGCCATCAAGTTAGATAAACCACTCTCAGCAAGATTATTTCCGATTCCAAATAAAAAAGCTGGGGAAATGACTACATTCAATTCCCCATATCTCGTAGATTGTAAAATATTTACAGTTGACTAAAATTATTCTGAAAGTAAGCTGGGAGAAGTCAGCACAAAAACATCTCTACTTCCCTGAGCATCAATCTGTGGTTTTATAGGAGTGGTAAAGTGGAAAAAATCATGATCATTGACCAATAAAAGTTCTCCTGGATTTAGAACTTTGCTAAACACAGGCTTTTCTTTTTTGGCAGTATACAAATGTGTTTCTCCACCTTGAATATTATCTCTATCTACTGAGAATATGCCAATAAAATCAGTACCATCTTGATGTATGCCTTCAGGTGCTGGATTACCCAAATTATCTGGCGAACAAATAGTTCTTATTTGATGAATTCCGATTTCAGCTTCAGGATGAAGTTTACAAGAATCACTAAATGCTAAGACAAGATTTCTAAAAATATCAAGTTCTATGAGTGCATCATCTAATTCTGCAAACTCTCTTTTTATATCACCCACTAATGGATTATACTCTTTACTTTGCAAGAGGTAGCCATGAGGTAATTTGATTAACTTATTTCCAGAGACTGTGAACCGAGATAATCGTCTCGAACGATAGTTGCCTTTGATATAAGGGTCAATAGGCATATTACTAAAAAATGCCTTGAAACCTTCTGGATTGATCGAATTGACTTTTCTTAGAGTAAACAGAAAAGCATATTCTAATTCCGTTGATGTCCACACTTTTTGCATAGGATTTACCTCCTTGCACATTGAAATTCTCCCGGATTTTTTATGGGAGACTTATAACACTTAGTATATGCTACTTTTTATTAATATGTTGTAAATTTAACTACAAAATTTGACACTTTGTGATATATAAAGTTACTCAAATTCTGTCACAGGGCGGAGTAATATTCATGGGTGTATGAGTAGCAGCTGAAAAGATTTGCTGATGGGGGTTCGGTTGCTAAGGAATCGACGTATATTTACTAGCAGCAACAAGGTTTTATAATGATTGACTGGCTTTACCGTTACCCACCTTTGTATCCCGGTGTTTTACTCAAGCGCTACAAGCGGTTTTTTGCTGATGTTCAACTTACTTCTGGCGAAATAGTGACAGCACACTGTCCTAATACAGGGCCAATGACTGGAGTCTCGACTCCTCAAAGTGCGGTACAGCTTTCCAAAAGTGATAATCTTAACCGCAAATTGGCTTACACTTTGGAACTAATTCAGGTACATGACAACGAGCCGACTTGGGTAGGTATAAATACTTTTTTGCCCAATCGAGTGGTAAAGCTAGCTTTGGCGAAACATCTTTTTCCAGAATTGGGTGAGTATAGCCAAATAAAGGGCGAGGTGGTTTATGGGCTAGATAAAAAAAGTCGAGTGGATTTTTTCTTAACGGGGAGTGATCAGGAACGCCCGATTTATTTAGAAGTGAAAAATACAACTTTGTCTGAGGAGAGATTAGCCTTATTTCCCGACACGGAAACTATAAGAGGACAGAAGCATTTGCGAGAACTAATGGCGCTGCTACCTCTAACTCGTGCGGTGATGCTTTATTTTATCAATCGCGGTGATTGTACCGAGTTTTCTCCTGGCGATCGCACAGATCCTGTATATGGTAAATTATTACGGGATGCGATCGCTCTTGGTTTAGAAGTTTTACCTTGTCGTTTTGACATTTCCCCCGAAGGTATCCGTTATTTGGGTTTGGCAAAACTAAAAATTTGATTACACCTAATTAGAGACTAGCAATTGCAACATCTCTACACCCATAAAACAATAAATCCATCTAGACAGTATCTAGATGGATTTGTTGGTAGTTGGTGTTAGCTAAAAAACATCCAACCAGACTGTAATGGAGAAACGACTATAGTTAGTTACCGCCCCAAAAATAGCATTCGCTATTCTGACGTTTGCTTATGCAGGGATCAAAACTGTGTCAATTACGTGGATGACACCGTTATCAGCAGCAACATCTGCTGCTGCAACTGTTGCATCATTGATTTTAACGCCATTAGAAGCGTCAATTTTTACATCTGAACCTTCAACTGTTTTAGCTGTCTTCAGTTTAGCTACATCAGCAGCTAGTACCTTCCCTGAGACTACATGATAGGTCAAAATTTTCTTGAGCTTTGGAATATCTTTCAGTAATGCGTCTACTGTACCTGCTGGAAGCTTATTAAATGCTTCATCAGTAGGTGCGAAGACGGTAAATGGCCCATCACTTTTCAGTGTATCTTCTAGACCAGCCGCTTGGATTGCTGCAACTAGTGTCTTGAAAGAACCATTATTAGTGGCAGTATCAATTATGTTGGCCATGTGCTTTACCTAGTTCTGTGTAACTTGTTACAAATCTAAACTATTTGTTTAATAAAATCTATCTATCGTTGGGCGTAGGTCAAATCAAATTTTTTATTGGTATCATAAAAGATTGTATATATTTTTATACAAATAAAGAATTATACGTACATTGTCTGGGCGAATGAGTTGCAAATACTCCTGGATGCGGCTGTTAACTAGTATCAATACAGCACTCTTTTTACCAAAAAGTCAGTTAAATAGATAAATAGAACTATTTAGTTGGTATAAATATGATTTTAGATATTTAGGAAACATCTGGTTGTTTTAGAGAAAAACCTATGCCCCACGGGCAATACAGGTATTTGTTAAGTTTTAGCTGCGCTTGCGATCGCTTTTTGCCAAGATTTATTAACCAAAAAAGTTGGTAATAAACCTATTTGTAATGAATATTATTTCATCACTAAATACATTTAACTTTTTATCTATGTAACTATACTTGCAAAATATAAACGGCTTATCACATTAATGCTTTTAGCAATTGTGCTCAAATACGATGCAAATAGGGCAATTTTTAATTAACATCAAAAACATCCCTTCAAAAACGAGAAGTTTACCTCTGCAATTGTCAATATTTTTTGACACTACTAGCATTCAACTTTCAGATAATGTTTGGCTTAATGTCATAAAAACAATATAGAGGTATTGGCAAATACAGTAGCCCTAAATCGATTGTGAGAAAATAATAAGGTTGTGAATGTCACTAAGTGTTGGGTGCAAAATGTGGAGACGTTCGCTAACTGAATTGAACGAAGCCTATCGAAAACTTCGTGAAATCAAAAGCGCATTTACACACAAACTTATAAGGTAATTAAAATGACTTACGATTCAGAAGATGTGCAAAAAATCCTTCAAATAGCGCTCACTCGTAAACAGGAAGGTGAATTTTCACGAGAACAGCTTGTAGAAATGGCATCTGAGTTAGGCATTTCTTCTGATATTTTAGAAACAACCGAAAAAAAGTGGTTAGCTCAACAAGAAGAGGAACGTTCACGGCACACATTTAATACTTTCCGACGCAAAGCCTTTTGGACACAATTTATTTCCTTCCTAGCGGTAAATTCCTTTCTCATTCTCTTGAATTTAATAACCAGTCCTAGTTATTTTTGGGCTATCTTCCCAGTATTAGGATGGGGGTTAGGACTATTTTTTCATTGGTGGAGTGTTTATCAGACTAAATCAGAGAATTACGAGATAGCCTTTCAGAAATGGCGTGCAAAAATTTAACTTCTATTGACTTTTAAGAATGGAAATGCGAAGGAGATGCTTTAACTTTTATAGCGGTTCCTATTCAGATGCGGTACAAAATTACATCACGAAATGTAGGGGCACGGCACTGCCCCTACGGGTGTACCTCACGTAAACAATCAGGTTTTGGTTGTCAGTATACTTTGCAAAACTGAAGTTGGATTCCTATAATTTTTTGGGGCGATCGCTTCACTAGTCACTGTGGCGGAAGTTTGCCTACCTTTAACAAAGGGATTTTGCCCCTTGTTAAGCTCCAAGCCTTGTTAATTGAGATGGTAGGTGGATTTATGCTGTGCTTCACTAGTGGGAGTGATCTTTCACCTAGAAATGGAGAAATTTCCGTACTTGATACTCTGCTGACTCCACTATTGGAGAGGATTCTCCTAGTAGTTGGATAAATTTGTCTTCAATAGTCGGCAAATCTGCTTGGGGCAAGGCTTTCAACTGCTCCAGTGTCGCCCAACGAATCATGAGGATAACTTCTGTGTGGTCATTGGGGCTTATCCAAACCTTTTTACCGAGAAATTTAGGATATTCAGCCAGCGCTATTGTCCAAATTTGCGTGTCCTTTTAGATAAAATTTTCCCTTAAATTTGGGGCAACCTTAAACTTGAGTCGTTCTATAAGCACACCCTGTGATCTCTGTGTTTGCTAATTTGCCAAAATAGAGATGTAGGCAATCAAGCTACGCTTTTAACATAGCTTGATTGCCTACACTCAGGAGCAAGGATCGGCTGGTTTGAAACAAGTAAGAGGAAGGGAGTATGGACAGCAACAACTGGTTGCAACAGCTAATGATGGTGGGTCTTGGCACAACGTCTTTAGTAGCAGAAAAACTACGCCAAGTCAGCGATGATTTAGTTAAAGACGGTAAGCTCAATCCTGAGCAAGCCAAGGCAGTTATAGATGATATTGCCCAGCAGTTAAAGTCGGAGCAGGGAAACTTCGATGTCCAAATGCAACGGCAAATGCGAAATATGATGCAAGATTTGGGGGTAGCTCGTCAGTCGGAAGTGGACGAACTGCGCGGTAGAATTGATCGTTTAGAGCGTCAATTGCGCGATTTGGAAAATAAGCTTTGGCGTTAGGATGTCCTTTCTGATTTAAACTAAATGTGTCCTGTTGGTAATCTTTTTGCCAGGATACCTAAGTAAGGAGAACTGATTTTGAAACCAATTTTCCTCAGCGTGGCGTTCATGCTGGTGTGTGTTGTGCTTTTGGCTGTGGGGCAAGTAGGCAGTAAACAGAATACTGCCATTGCTGCCCAGTTAACGCAAACGCCGCCAGCGCCCACAACTGTAACTGAAAATAATACTCTAATTGCGAGCAATACTATGTCTAAAGCTGATGCCGTAACCACCCCCTCTGGATTGAAGTATGTCGAGTTAAAAGAGGGGACTGGTGCGACTCCTCAACCTGGACAAACGGTTGAAGTTCACTATGTCGGCACTCTAGAAGATGGTACTAAGTTTGATAGTTCACGCGATCGCGGCCAACCCTTCAGCTTTAAAATTGGCGTTGGACAGGTAATCAAAGGTTGGGATGAAGGACTTAGCACTATGAAGGTAGGCGGTCGTCGTCAGTTAATCATCCCCTCAGAGTTAGGTTATGGCGCTCGTGGTGCCGGTGGCGTGATTCCACCCAACGCAACTCTGCTGTTTGATGTGGAATTACTCGGAGTTAAGTAGGGATTAGAGACTGGGGAATTGGGCATTAGTTTTTCCCAATTCCTAGCCCCCAATTCAATAGCTAAATTTTTAAATTTTGAAACTTTGTAAACTGTGGATTAAACAAAAGTTTCGCAGTACCTGTAGGCCCGTTGCGGTGTTTCGCTATAATTACTTCTGCAATGCCGCGATCGGGAGTATCAGGAGAATAATATTCATCGCGGTACAACATTATTACTAAATCCGCATCTTGTTCAATACTTCCACTTTCTCTCAAATCAGATAACATTGGACGCTTGTTAGTACGTGCTTCCACCCCTCGGCTCAACTGAGATAAAGCAATAACTGGTACAGACAATTCACGCGCTAAACCTTTGAGTTGACGTGTAATTTTTGATAATTCTTGAACGCGATTATCGCCTGCTCCTTCCATCAATTGCAAGTAATCTATTACAATTAATCCTAATTCAGTTCCAACTTCCGCTTGCAGTCTTCTTGCCTGACTACGCATTTGTGTAACTGTAATATTCGGCGTGTCGTCAATATAAATTGGCATCTCGGAAAGGATACCAATAGCACGGCTTAAAGGTTCCCACTGTGTTTGACTGAGGCGACCAGTTCGCAGATAACTACTTTCAATTTGCGCTTCGCTAGCTAATAGTCGTTGCGTCAATTGCTCTTTTGACATTTCCAAGCTGAAGACAGCAACTGGTAATTTATAAGAAGCAGCGATGTTATGAGCAAGGTTCAAGCAAAAGGCCGTTTTCCCCATTGATGGCCTGCCCGCGACAATAATCAAATCGGAACGTTGAAAGCCGCTGGTCATCGCATCTAAATCGTAAAATCCGCAGGGAATACCAGGTAAAGCGATGCCTTGATTTCGATCCTCAATATCCTGGAAATTATTAATTAGAGTATCAGAAATATGAACTAAACCTGATTGAGGACGTTCTTGAGTTACGCCGAATACTTTCTGTTCTGCCTGATCTAAAACCTGTGGTAACTCGGTTTCTGTCTCGTAACCAAGATGTACAATTTCATTGCCAGCTTTAATTAACTGTCGCCGCAGGTATTTTTCCATCACTAACCCTGCTAAGGCGTCAATGTTTACGGCTGACACTGTACGATCTACCAGAGTTGCTAACTTATTTCTGCCACCAATGCGGGCAAGGATCTCATGGTCAGTCAGCCAACTTGTGACTGAGAGTAAATCTGTGGGTTTACCTTGGGCGTGGAGCCTCACAGCTGCTTGATAAATATCTTTGTGAGCGCTAATGTAAAAAGCTTCGGGAAGGAGGCGATCGCTAACTCGACTAATCGCTTCTGGATCTAGTAAAATACCACCCAAAATCGCTTCTTCCGCCTCAATATTTTGTGGTGGGAGGCGATTGCTACCATCGCCTTGAAAACTCAGTTCTTCAGCCATAAACGATTTTAGTTTTGAGATGAAAGCTAGTTAGGAGTACAGACGTGATTAATCGCGTCTGTACAAAAGTTAGCCTGCTGTCTCCTAGCTAGCGACGACTTGAATATCGACTTGTGCCGTTACTTCCAAATACAGCTTGATTTCAGCTTGATAAGTACCAAGGTGGTTAATATCGGGGATGGTAATTCCACGCCGATCGATTTCTTGACCGGTGGCTGCCTTAATTGCATCTGCAACATCTTGGGTGGTGATAGTACCGAAAATTGCTTCGTTTTCACCAACTGGCTTGGCAATTGTCAAGCTGCCAACTTTTTCTAAAGATTCTTTTTGCTCAAGAGCTTGTTGTCTAAGTTCTAATTGCCGTTGACGCTCTTGCTCACGACGGCGTTCTACTTGCTTGAGAATACCAGGAGTGGCATTAGTTGCCAATTTCTGGGGAATCAGATAATTACGAGCGTAGCCAGGAGCTACTTCCACTAAGTCGCCAGATTTTCCCAGCTTGCTGATATCCTGATTTAAAACTAACTGTACGCGTTTCGCCATCGTTTTTCCTGTAAAATCTGATTAATTTGGGTTTGGGTAGGATAGCTCACAATGTCAATGCTGTATTCCAAGCTTCTTTACCTATACCCTAAAGCTTACAGATCGTAGCGAAAGGAAGGGTGCGATCGCAACTATTAGCGCTAGAAAATTGATAGGGAATGCTCAATGCCTAAAAGTTATTTCTCATTTCCCGTATCCGCGCAAAGGTTTGGACTGCATCGCTACTTTTAACAGTTAATTGTAATGATTGCTGATCCCAACGTAAAAAGGGATTAGTTTGCTTCTCCACTCCTAGCAGCGAGGGGATTGTAGCTTCTCCTCGACTACGGTAAGCTTTTACTTCATTAAAACGTCTTTGTAAGTCGGCGTTGCCGCCATCCACGGTTAGGGCAAATTGCAGATTTTTTAAGGTGTATTCGTGGGCGCACCAGACGCGTGTATCATCGGGTAGAGAGCGCAGTTTGCTTAAAGAGTTCACCATTTGGCTAGGTGTTCCTTCAAACAAGCGACCGCAACCGCCAGAAAATAAGGTATCGCCGCAAAATAAATCGCCTGTCTCACCAGCTTTTTCGGGAGGAAAGTAGTAAACGATGTGAGCGCGGGTATGTCCGGGAACGAAGACAACCTCAGCTATGCGGTCTGCAAACTGGACGCGATCGCCTTGTTGCAAAAACACCTGTTGTCCGGGAATTCTACCACGATCCTCAGCTCCTCCATAAACTATCAGTTGGGGGAATTGTTCTATTAGTTGCTTATTACCACCCACATGATCGTTATGGTGGTGCGTGTTAAAAATTGCTACTAACTCAGCTTTTAATTCTGCCAGTTTCTTTAATACTGGTTGAGACTCCGCTGGATCGACAACAGCGGCGATATTTTGTTTGTCATCATGCAACAAGAATATATAGTTGTCTGAGAGTGCTTCCAGACGGATTACCTGCATTACCTGTGCCTCCCTTACAACATAATAAATTTTTTGTATTGAGTAGCAATCTTACATTCCAGTGAATAATCATGCTACCTCCACAAGCTATATCAAGTGTTCATACTTTGTTTATTATAGCTATATTGCAGTATTAACCATGATATTACACAACCGTGCTTACACGGTAATTATACTTAAATCAAGTCAACTTCAGATGAATTTATCAGTGAATTTTCTCTGGGAATAGCTACAAATACAAAGTTAAATTAATTTTATTATTTATTTACTTAAAAATAAGAAATTGTTAAGTTTATATTTTGCTTATCTCTACTCTATCAGATTTGGCTATAACTCAAACTAGAGTAAGATTTTATGAAAATAAATATAAATCTAATTTCCAAAGTAAACAACAATTGTTATTTTAATTTATGTCAACACAAACTAAAGGATTTATTACAATTTTAACTGGGCTTTACTCTTTTCAAGATTGTATTCATTTTTTAGCCGCAGTTAGGAAGTTTCATCAAGAGCCAATTATTATTTTAATTGACCAAGTTCCAATAATTCTTTATCCATTGCTTAAGGCATTCAAAAATGTAATTTTAAAGCCAGCACCTGCAAATGAAAATACTGTTTTAGCATCACGGCAAGCTAAGTTAGCTCTATATGCGGCTTCTGAATTTGATAAAACGATTTATCTAGATTCAGATATTTGTTTACTTTCGGATATCAATGATGTATTTGATTATTTAGATGAATATGACTTTTTGCTAACTGAAGATGTACAACCTTCTATTGTCAAGGCTACAAACTTATTACGTGGTAAACAAGAAGACCTTTTGCCAAATGTTTTGCCAATTTTGCAATCAGTAGGGTTACCATTACAAGAAGATAGTGTGCAGTATAATGGCGGTTTTATGGCTTTTCGGAAAACAGAAGTAACCAAGATATTTTTTGAAGAATTTCAACGTTATTTTGAGATTGTCAAAAATAACCAAGAGAAATTACTCTTAAAAGATCAAGGAGCTTTTGCTTCTGCGATCGCATCTGTACGCCCTCACATGAAAATACTGCCACCTACTTATAATTATCTCAGTAAGTGGCAGGATGCTTATAATATTCAGGATCAAATTAAAGTCCTTCATTGTACTTATCCTTATCGACCTCAGTATGCTAAAAATATTAGTCGTTCCTTATATACAAGAATTTTTGACAGATTTGCTAAAGTATTTTTACCGAATCAAGTTACAAATCCTTGGCGCACTAAATAAAAATAAGTATAAAAATAGTGAAAAATTTTTCCAAGATATCGCTGTTGGTTTCAGATTTATCAAGTGCAGCTATTTTGCGTGCATACTTGATAGCAACAGCCCTAAGAAGTTTAGAATATGAAGTTGAAATTATGGGGTTTTTATTTGGAAATAATTTATATCGAAATTTACCATCAGAATTAAACGTTTATAATTTGCCGGGTAAAAACTTCCCCGATTTTTTTGGAGAAATTGGTAAAATTATACCCAAAATTAATGGAGATATAATTTATGCTATAAAACCACAAATAGCTAGTTTTGGAGTTGCCCTACTAAAGAAAATATTTAGCCAAAAACCGTTAATTTTAGACATAGATGATTGGGAACTAAGTTGGTACGGTGGCGATGACTGGAATTATCGTCCCACACCTAAACAATTAGCTAGGGAATTGTTGAAACCAGATGGCGCACTCAGGAATCCTTATCATCCTTTGTATGTGAAATGGATGGAAGGTTTGGTAAATAGCGCTGATGCTGTGACGGTGCATACTAAATTTTTGCAGCAGCGTTTTGGCGGTACATTTGTTCCCAATGGTAAGGATACTTCTTTATTTGATCCCGCTCGATATGATGCTGAGTCCAGCAGAAATCGTTATGGTTTATCTGAATATCGTATTTTAATGTTTCCTGGTGCGCCAAGACCGTATAAAGGTCTAGAAGATGTTCTCATGGCGCTCGATAAAATTAATCAGCCTGACTTAAGACTGGTGATTGTAGGTGGTAGTCCTTATGATGATTATGATCAGCAACTTCAACAAAAGTGGGGACGCTGGATTATCAAATTACCAAAATATCCAGCTGATGTTATGCCTGATTTAGTAGCAGCGGCTCACATTGTAGTTGTTCCGCAGCGAGATACCCCAGAAACTCGTGCTCAATTTCCGCTGAAGTTGACAGATGGAATGGCAATGGCTAAACCTGTATTATCAACACGTGTTGGAGATATTCCTAAAATTTTAGGTGATACTGGTTACTTAGTCGAGCCTGCTTGTCCTGAACAGATTGCTGAACAAATTCAATTGATTTTTCAAAATTTAGAGTCAGCAAACCAGCAAGGTATCAAAGCAAGAGAAAGATGTGTGGAACACTATAGTATAGAGGCTATGGCTTCTGTGCTCAAGTCGATAATTGCTCAGTTGTGAATCTTGATTGGGCATTAGGCATTGAAAAAGAGATTTTCATCCCCTTATTGTGCCAAATCGGTTCTAGTATTCTATCTGGCAAATGGTGTTGTAGGTGTAACTGTGTTTTAACGGAGTTGAGAGATGAAGATTATTTAGTTTGATTTATTTTATGATTAGCTAATTTAGCAACTAATGTGTGAATTATATTAATAAGTAAAAGTGGCATAAAAATACCCAATGTCTACCAGAAAACTACTACTAAGATTCGCTAAACCCTATCCAGGTTTGATTCTGCTGACAATATTGTTAGGATTTTCTGGAGCTTTATTTAATGGGATCAGCACAGCTTTAATTGTGCCAGTGGTTTTAAAAATTGTGGGGCAAGAAGTAGATTTAAGTACTGCTCCTCCCATTCTAAAAACGATGATATCCCCCTTTGACAATACTCCAGAAGCTTACCGGATAGGAGTCATGGCTGGGGCAATTATATTTACAATTATTTTAAAGAATTTAGCTACTTATGCCAGCGCCTTAGCATCGAGTTCTTTAACCCGAAAGCTGACCTCAGATATGCGCGAAACCGGATTAAAACTATTACTAGAAATTGATATAGATTATTATGCCAAAACGAAGGTTGGTGATTTAATCAACCGTCTTGGTGGAGAAATTGGCCGGGCTGCAAGTTCTATAGGTAGTACAGTCAGGATAGTTATCCTGGGAATAACAATTTTGGTTTTTGTCGGTTTATTGCTGTCAATTTCTTGGCAGTTGACGATTGCTGCTACGCTTTTGCTGTCGTTAGTGACGTTAGTAAATCAGTATGCCATTTCCCGGTCTAGAAATTTTGGGAAGCAGCTTAGTGAGATGTCTAGGGCATATTCAATTTCTGTACTGGAAACCCTGAATGGAATTCGGCTGGTAAAAGCGACGGGAAATGAAGAAAAAGAATATCGACGGATTAAAAAATTAATTCGCGATCGCGAGTTAGCAGATTTCCAATCTCAGGTTAATTCGGAAGCAATTACACCTCTGAGTGAGGTGATGGGTATTACAGCTTTACTGCTAATTGTAATTTTAAGTAAAACCTTCTTTGCTGACCAAGTTTCTTCTCTTTCTACCGTACTTTTAACGTATTTATTAGTCCTGCTGCGAGTGCTGCCATTAATTTCTCAGTTAAATACTATTCGCAGTAACTTTGCCAGTACCGCCGCTAGTGTGGATGTGACGAATGAGTTTTTAAATCTGCACGATAAGCCATTCATGGAGAAAGGTAAGCTTCCCTACACAAAATTAGAAGAGGGAGTGTCTTTTAATTCTCTTTGCTTTGCCTACCCTGGTCATGAGAAGTTGGTACTCAAAGATGTGAATTTATATTTACCGCGTGGCACAACCTTAGCATTAGTAGGTGGTTCTGGTGCTGGTAAATCCACTTTGGCAGACCTTTTGCCCAGATTCTATGATCCGATCGCTGGCAGTATTACCATTGACGGCACCGATTTGCGGGAGTTCGATCTTGTGTCCCTCCGAAAACGGATGGGAATCGTCAGTCAAGATACCTTTCTTTTTAATGACTCGGTGCAGAATAACATCGCCTATGGGCGAGCAGAAGCTACCGAAGATGAAATTATTACAGCAGCCAAGCGGGCAAATGCCTATGAGTTTATTAGCAAATTGCCCCAGGGATTTGACACCTTAATTGGCGATCGCGGTGTGATGTTATCTGGTGGACAAAGGCAAAGATTAGCGATCGCCCGCGCTCTGCTCCAAAATCCCGAAATTCTAATTTTAGATGAAGCCACCAGCGCTTTAGATACTGTTTCCGAACGCTTAGTACAAGCTGCACTCGATGATTTGAGTCGCGATCGCACCACCCTAGTAATTGCTCACCGCCTTTCCACAGTCCAAAAAGCCAGCCAAATAGCTGTGTTAGATCAAGGACAGGTGGTAGAAGTGGGAACCCATGACAAACTTTTACAAAAGGGTGGTTACTACTCACGTTTGTACTCAATGCAATTTGCGGAACGTCCTGAAACTGCTACCAAACACAATCAAAGCTTGCTCCGCATCTCTCACGAAATTCGGACGCAGTTGAACTCGATGATTGGGTTCCTACGCTTATTACTTGATGATTTAGTAGACGATTCCCAAGAACGGCACGAATTAATTGAAGACTCTTATAAATCAGCTTGGAGAATTCTCAATACTATTGATGTTTTTGAGGATGTTATTAACTTACAAATTAAGGGGCAGATTCTCTCTATTTCTGACCAAAATCAAAATGTTATCAGTAACCATTATCAAACCTTTAATCATATCGCCGTTGAGTTTCGGACTTCTCTTAACCTTATACTTAGCTCTCTCCGCTCTCTAAATGATAATTCGATATCCACAACAGAAGAACAAAATGGATTAATTACTGAAAGTTATGAGTCTGCTATATATCTGCTCGATAATTTAGAAAAGTTTGAGAATAGTATTAATATCTAAATTTATGAAAAATCCAGCTTTAAAAAAACACTACATTTTTTTCATCGGTGAAGAGTTGCCACAGCCAGAAGCTCACCTAGTGCAGTCTACAAATGCAGCTAACGCCGCCGCAAACTTGGGATACTCAACAGTTTTGGTATACCCTGACAAAGGAGCAAAAGCGATTAACCCAGTCAATCTAGCTCGTCCTTTTCAACCGAGACAAACACCAACGGAACTAGTTAAATATTACAACCTCCATGACAAATTAAAAGTTGCTCCCTTACCGATGCCTTGGCCAATTGACCATTTTCGGAGCAAATTTACTGACTCTAATACCATTGCCAGCAAATATTATTTACCATTTCACATTCTTCCAACTACTAAACTTGTCCACAGTCGCAACTGGAATTTTGTCAAAGCTGCCATTAAAAATGGCGTTCCGGCAATTTACGAACACCACCACCACGAAGACAAGCCATTTGAGCCAGAAATAGTCATAAATCCGCTGTTGCAAATTGCTGTCACCGTTGTAGATACAATCCGTGAAAGCATGATTAAAAATGGGATGCCACCAGAAAAAGTAATTACGCTGCACAATGGTTTTAATCGCTTGTTTATGCAAAGACAACCAGAAAAAGCGGCAGAATGGCGTCAAAAACTATTGCAAGATGAAAGTCAAAAATTGGTAGTTTATGCGGGAGCGCTACAGCAATTTAAAGGTATTGATGTACTAATTGATGTAGCTAATGAAATGCCTAATGTGCAATTTGCTTGTGCAGGTGGTAAGCCAACAGAAGTCGAATATTATCAGCAATTGGTAAAAGAAAAACAGGTTCATAATATTAAATTTTTGGGCTATGTCTTACATAATGAGTTAGCATCTTTGCTACAAGCAGCCGATGTTTTAGCTCACCCTCATTGTTCGGGAAAAGCGGCAACTTTCACATCTCCCTTAAAGCTGTTTGATTACTTCGCCTCTGGAACTCCCATTGTCTCGACGGAAATTCCTTCATTAGTTGAGTTTCAAGATACTCAAGCGATCGCTGCTTGGTGTGAGCCAGATAACTCCAGCAAATTTGCCGAATGTCTAAAGCGGGTTTTAGAAACTCATCCCAGAAAGATAGAAGGTTATCCAGATAGCATTGATTTTGTCAAGCAGTTTTCTTGGGAAAATCGAGCGGCAAAAATCCTTAGTTATGTTGATGAATCTCTGCTTCCCCAAGTGATTGTGTAAGGAAAAATAAGTGAGATTAGGGCAAATAACTCATGAAAAATAATAACTGACTAATAAATAAAATGACTATTAAAACTGTAGGAATGATTAGCAGCTATCGAGGTTTAGAAACCAGAGCCGATTGGCTATGGCAACAAACCCCGAATCAATTTGGAGTTTGGGGCAATATGCAAATGCAGGCACTAGCAGAAAAACCAGATTTTCTGCTGATGTATCAATTTGATTTTCCCCAAGCATCGCCAAAAAAATCTTGGTTAGATAGTTTTCGCAAACGGCAGCAAAAATCAGTAGTCAATGTTGATTCTCTACTGCGTGGTGTAAGTAAAGAGCGGATTATTTATTTACTAAGAGAACCGCCTTTAGATGAAATTGTCGAAATAACTAATCATAATTACCAACAAGCCCAGAAGTATTCCGGCTACATTTCTGGCCCCGATGATTTTGCCCCCATTTCTGACTATATGCCTGCTATTTGGTATCACTCAAATTCATTTCAGGATTTAAATGAAATGCCACCTCCTCAAAAGGTTGCCCCATGTAGTTGGATTACTTCAGGAATTAGCCGCACTGCTAAACATCGTCAGCGTTTAGACTTTTTGCAATCACTGCAATCTAGTAGCATGAAATTTGATTTATATGGACGTAATTTACCAGAATGGGCGAAAAAGTCGGGAGAACTAGGTAATAAATGGTATGGCATGGCACCATACTATTACAATTTGGCAATTGAAAATTATGCTGACAATAATTGGTATGTAAGTGAGAAACTTTGGGATAGTTTGCTTGCTTGGTGTCTGCCAATTTACTATGGCGGCCCGGCTGCTGATAAATTATTGCCACCGGGTAGTTTTTTGCGGTTGCCCAGTTTAGATGAAAAAGGCATTGCCTACATCCGTGAAGTAACAGCTACACCTGATGCTTGGTATCAGGCTAAGGATGCGATCGCAGAAGCACGTCAAATCATCTTACACAAATTAAATTTGCTTAACTGGTTATCAAATTTTGTTGATAAACACTCATAAATTATGAATGGTATTTGTACCCTTGGCAATGATTATGTTTTCGATCAACTGGTGGCCTTGCTCAACAGTATTGATGTGATCTTGGGCCCAGAAACTCCTGTTTGTATCTATCCTTTTGATGATCAGACACAGCGAATTGCCGACGAAATAGCTAAACGTCCTAATGTATTTATTTACGATGATCAAGAATCAATCAACCGCTGGGATCAATTTATGCTCTCAGCAGCACCAGAACGATTGAATCGTAGTAAATTCCGATTATATGGCGCTCACCGTCGTTTTTGTGCCTTTGACGGGCCCTTCGATAAGTTTATCTATTTAGATGCAGACACCTTGGTGATGAACTCACTAGCAACAGTGTTTGAAAAGCTAGATAGTTATGATTTTGTTGTCTACGATTTCCAATTTAAAGACGTTAGTAAAATATACAATGTTAATTCTCCCAAATTACTAGAACTTTTCGACAAAAAACGTATTGATTCCGAAATATTTTGCTCAGGCTTCTATGGCGCAAAGCGGGGAATATTTAACTCAGAACAAAGAGATTGGCTAGTATCGAATTTACAAAACGGTGAAGCAGAAATTTTGTATGCCGGTGCTGGTGAGCAACCACTTATCAACTATATGGTAATGAGGTCTAATCTTTCTATTTATAACTTTGCTCAACAACTACCAGATAATCAAAAAACTGGATGTTCTGCCACATCAAAGCACTTTGAGGAACAAGAACATCTTCTTTATGATAAAGGTAATCGGCTAACCTACCTTCATTACATTGGTATTCCTCCTAATATCAATCAAGCAGTCTGTGCTGGAGAAAATATTGAGTTTCCCTATCGAGATTTATTTCTCTACTATCGTTATTTACACGAACCAGAAAAGCGTCCAGTCTTTAAAAATCCCCCGAAGAACTATAATGACGCTCCAGTACCAAATTTATTTACAAGAGCATTGCGAAAATTTAAGTTAATTAACCAAGGATAATTTATGAGTCGGGGAATTTATATTGTTGCCAATGATCGGGTTATTGATAATGCTATTGCTTTACTCAATAGTATCCGTTACTATGACCCAGAAGTAACTATTTATCTCATACCTTTTAATGATAGTTATCACAAGGTTGCAGAACAGCTTGCTACCTTACACAAGGTACAAATTTTCCCAAATTTAGAACTTGTTGATAAATTTACCAAACGCATCGGAGAAATCTTTGATAGAGATTTTCTCGCCTTACCCAATAAAATGCGTAAACTGGTGGCGTGGTTTGGCCCTTTAGATGAGTTTATTTATATTGATACTGATATTGTCGTTTTTGAAAAAATCGCCGACAATTTAGACAAACTTTCAGAAGTTGATTTCTTCTGTTGTGATTACCATCATGCCAATGACAAGCTGCGAAATATTTTTTCCCCGTTTGTGAAAGAGCAGCAAATTTTTTCGGATGCCCAACTTCAAGATGTTTTCAATAGCGGTTTTTGGGCTTCTAGAAAAGGAACTATTACGGAACAACAGATGGATGAAGCTTTGCGCGAATGTGCTGCACATCGAGAATATTTTGATTTTTCTGAAGGAGTTACAGACCAACCCATTCTGAATTATCTTGTTCTCAAACTAATTTCCAAACGTGGAAATCTCGTCAAAATTCCTGGGGGAGGGCCTGGTAGTTGGGCAGGTTCGCAAAATTTCCAACAGCAAGAATACGCCCTCTATGACCGAGGACAACGACTAAAATATCTCCACTGGGCTGGTACGCGGATTAAACCTGGTAGTCCCTATTGGCAATTATGGGAACACTATCGCTATCTCCATGAGGGTAAATTAGCCTTCATCCCCAAACTAACTCGCCGTTTATTTCCCTTTGTTGCTGCCCGCACTTAATATTAGGAGTATTCTAATGATTGATGGCATTTATATCCTAGCGAATGATGTTGTCTATGACCAACTAGTTGCGTTGCTCAATAGTATAGAAGCTAATGCAGGTAGGAAAATTCCGATTTGTATACTTCCATATAATCAGCGGTTAGAAAAGGTAAAAGCAGAGCTTGCATCTAGAGATAATGTCACCTTATTTGAAGACTCTGATTCCATAGCTTACTGGGATAACTTTGCCACGCAAATATGGAAAAATTATCCTAGAGCACAAAAAACTTGGCGAGAGTGGGGCTTCCCGGAACTATATGAGCTACCTATGCACCGCAAATTTTGTGCTGTGGATGGCCCCTTTGATAGATTTATTTATTTTGATGCAGATACCTTGTTAATGGGGCCAATAGATTATGTATATGAAAAATTAGATACTTATGATTGGGTAGTCAACGATTTTCAATATAAGTCTGAATTAAAATTTATTTTTGATGGTTCCCCAGAGCAGATGCAGGAAATTTTCAACTCAGAAAACTTGCAAGATAAAGTATTTTGTGCTGGTTGGTTTGCCACTAAGAAAAATATTTTTTCTACAGCTATAAGAGCCGACTTCCTCAACAAATTAACAGCAGGTGAAGCAGATGTTATGGCTTTTTTGGCACCTGACCAATCTTTATTTAACTACATGGTGTTGAGAAGTAGAGTTTCCTATTATAACTTTGCTTTTCATGACTGCGAACAGGCAACTGGTAACCACTGGAGTTCTCAATTTGATGTGGTAGATAATATCCTCTATGACCAAGGGCGGAGATTAACATATTTGCACTACATGAGTATAAGTTCATCAAACTTTACTCAAGTTTGCGCTGGTGAAGATGTTAATATTCCATATCGAGATGTATTTTTGCATTATAGGTTTTTAAAGTCGCCAGAACAAAGACCCAAAAGCTTTAAGCGTCAGAGTCCATTAATGCGTCTACAAAAAACTACTACAAGTTTTTTCAATCAAAAAGTCAACAATATTAAGCTTAACTATCGGAATTTAAAGGATAGGATTACTAAATAACTAAGCAAAATTAGACTTAAATGGTGTTTAATTTGTAGCTTATCTATTGCCCACTTATCGGTAATAAAAATCAAAGTTTTTCAAAGTTAAAATTCTTAAACGCAGGAAATTATATAAATACTTAATAAGTTTAGCGATTTTAAGTATAGTTTTCTGCCAAATGAAGCGTTTGGGGTATTCTAGCTTTGTTTGTTGCTCAAAATATATTGCCATATCCTCCATCTTTGACTCTCCCTTTTTGATTCTGACGAATTCTATTCTATTCTTAAAGAAAGAGATACCCTCCATTGTACTCCATCTAACTGGTAAACCTGCTTTAGCAGCAGCTAAACCTATTGCATTTCCTTCGGAGTCATACAGTCCATTTAACTCACAATAAGATGCGAGAATTTCCCACTGTTTAAGGAATTCTATTTCCTTTCCAGAGTCTTTTGTAACTGCAAATAAATATTCATAAACAAAGTTAAGATGCTCATTTTCTAGTTCTAGATTTAACTTTGAAGCAGCCTTTTTAGCCACTTTAAACTCTTTCAAAAGTTTAGCATCAGGATTACCAGCTAGCACTTTAGCATACTTTTTAGGCATATTTTCACAACCTCTTGCCGTTATTCCTGGTGTTGAAATCCATTTCGGATATTGGGGAACTGGTGCCAATATTCGCATATCTGCATCAATGAATATGCATGAATTAAATAGAGATAAACCCTTGGCTATTACAAATCTTTTATCGTGATAAAACTTAATACTTTGTTGTCTATGCTTAAATGCTAAAACGTTAGGCTGTTGGCTAAAGTCGTTAGGATAATCAGTTAAAATAACAAAAGAGGTATTAGGCGAAAATTTCTCTATATCTTTTGCTAATAACAATGCAAGATCACGATAGTTCTTACCACATGCTAAAGTACAAAAACAAAATCCGTTTTTGTCTTGAATCATAGTGTTTTACACTCCTTTTAAGTAAATAAAATTCTGAACAAAGTCGAGTATATTTTTATTTATAGTTACTATCCTTTTAGCAGAGTTAGTACGGATACATACCTCAATATTTATACGTAATTTTAACACGATCAAATCTTGGACTGATAAAAATTTTAGTAAAAAATAAGTATTCACCACTAGCTAAGGATCTCATTTTTAGTGGAATATCATTGCTAGCGGTGAGTATTTACGGTAATTTGTATGCTGGTGAGATGTCTTGCTATCTAAGAAAAAGAATCTAAATCTAAAGATTGCATACCTTCGCGTTCTATAAAAGTCATCATACTTCCCAACTGTAACCAAACTAATAAACAAGTAAACAGACTAATTGGTAAACCGACTCCTAAAGCTAAAGAGGAGGGAAAGCCAAATATTGCTAACCCTGAAGATAGAAATAGACAAGTACCGCCGGTTATGCCAATAAATGGCACAAACAATTGTTTTAGTGAAGAACGTGGTTTAGTATTTTCTGTGCGTTCGCTCGGCCATTTCTGCACAATTACTTTCAAAGTGCCAGATAATGCAAAACCAGATGTTAATGCTGTGAGAAAGCCAACAAGTAATAGGAAATAAGGTGGTTGAAGAGGAAAATAGTACATGAAAACTCCTGATTTATATTATTAAAAATTTTTACTTTTTGTTTGGTGACTGGTTTCCAGCAAAAGGCTCAAGAAATCTAGCTTTTGGGAGGATAGCAGCTGCACTTTCCCTGGATAAGTCTGTTAAAATGCCGATCGCTACATTTAATAAACGATCAGGTTTTAAATCATCCTTAACTAGGTTCCACAGGCGTTGGACGTCTTCGGTATGCAGGCGGTCATCTTCGGTGAGAGCAAGCACCAGCTGTCGCCGCAAAAACTTGCCTTCTTCTGACATTAAATATTGGAACCCCATCTGGGCTGTGGGCAATACATCAAAGTTGCTATCGGTACGAGCGATCGCAATTAAATTCTCTAATCGCTGCCACTGGAATTTACCATCTTTGAATAACACATTCAATAATCGTCGCCGTAATTCTGGCGATTCCCCTGTCAGCAAGCGCCGTGCTATGTAGGGATAACCCACTTCAACAATTTTGAAATTAGGGTTGAGGCTCAAGGCAATACCTTCTTGAGTCACCAAGGAACGAATAATCAAAGCAAACTTCGCCGGCACTCGGAAAGGATATTCATACATCAGTTCCGAGAATTCATCGGTAATAGTTTTGAAGTTAAAATCCTTGACATTTTTACCAATGGCGTTTCCTAGCACTGCTTCTAATGCTGGCACGATTGGGCAAATATTCGTATCTGGAGTCAGAAATCCCAATTTTACAAAATCTTCGGCTAGGTCGGTGTAGTCTTTATTCACCAAATGCACCAGCGCATCCACCAACGTTTCTTTAGTGGTTTCTTCCAACTGATCCATCATGCCGAAGTCAATGTAAGCCATACGACCATCGGGCACAGCAAACAAATTACCAGGATGAGGGTCAGCATGGAAGAAACCATGTTCTAAAAGCTGTTGCAATCCTGATGTAACGCCAATTTGAATGATCGCTTCTGGATCTAAACCTGCTTCGCGGATGCGTTGAGTATCTGTCAGCTTAAAGCCGTTAATCCATTCCAGGGTTAAAACATGCGTATTCGTGTAACGCCAGTAAATGCCTGGAACTTTGACCTGCGGGTCGTTGCGGAAGTTGCTAGCAAATTTCTCGGCGTTGCGGCCTTCATTAATATAGTCAATTTCCTCAAATAACTTCGTGCCAAACTCGTCCACAATTAAAGTGAGGTCGTGACCGAGATTTAAAGGCAACCAAGGAGCTAGCCAACCTGCTGCCCAACGCATCAGATATAGGTCGCGCGTGATTACCGGGTGTAAGTTGGGGCGTTGCACCTTCACTGCGACTTCTTCGCCGCTCACCAGACGACCCCGGTATACTTGACCCAAGCTAGCAGCAGCGACTGGGTGAGGTGACAGTTCGCTAAAGCTTTCATGAATAGGGCGACCTAGTTCAGTTTCGATAATCTGGTAAGCGATCGCATTATCGAAAGGTGGTAACTGGTCTTGTAACTTTATCAGTTCTTCTAAAAAATCTTTGCGTATCAGGTCAGGTCTGGTAGAGAGGGCTTGACCAACTTTAATAAAAGTCGGGCCGAGGCGGGTGAGCAGTTCTCGCAACTGAATAGCTCGTTTACCCTTGTTCTGCTCAACTTTATCTTGCCATTCGTCCCACTTGAGACTGAGTAGAAATCCTGCAAAAGACCAGATAATTCTCAGCACTCGGCCCCAGGCTAGCCAGGGACGGTAACTATAGTAGCGAGCGATCGCATCTGGATTATAGAGTTTTAGCTGAGCAGGTTGATACTGACCCACGCCTTTTTTTGCCTCTTCAACTGAAAAATTTACAATGATTGTTTGTCTCCCGACCTACAGCAAAAGTTAGTTGCAAGTTCAGGATAGCGGTAGTCTTTTATCTAAAACACGCCCTAGAACTCTACCCTTTTGGGATAATGTTCGTGGTGATTTTAGCCTATGTTACTGCCTAGATTTGTTTATCTTTTTCTTAATTATACTTTATAAAACTACAACTACTTATCAAATTCTCAGATGATTTTATCTTTTCTTAACCATTATTTATAAAAATACAAATATTTATTTACCTATGTCTGATGTATGCAAATTTGAATAACATGCGATAGTTAAGTAACTTTATTTACTAACATTTATATGGAGCAGTAGTACTATTACTGTCTTGGGTTTAATCATTTTAAAATTCAGACTGTCTTAGCCACCCATTTAGCTTTGCCTGAATACTTGTGTGGTGATAGTCTTATAAAACACTCGTCCATAATGAATGAATTTGATAAAATAGCACCACAGGTTACTGCGGTAACTGTAATTACAGCTCATTCTGACAATAAATATAGAGCGAGAAGGTTCCTCCTCACGCTCTAAAAATCAGCCAGTTATAAACTACTCATTTATCTATTCGGTTTTTTGCAGGACAAATTGTATAGTTAGGTGAAAGAACTAACCCGCGACTCTTAACTGAATTATCATTTATGACTGCTATAAATTCGGTAATTGGTAGTGGCTTTACCACAAATACCAATTACCAATTAGCTACTTTTAATGATCATGTAGTGCTATTTAGATTTAGCCTCCAAATTTTCTAAACGGCTTCTCAATTCCTGGTTTTGTTGTTTGAGTTGGTCGAAATCTTCACGCAATTGACGCAAGGTTTTTTCTGAACCAATATTCTTTTGCACCTTGGAAATTTCTTCTTCAGCATAGCGGCGTACACGCCCATCAGCTGTTTGTTCAGCTAGCGATCGCAAAATCCCGACTGCTTTGGGTGTTTCCATTTGTCCTAATGCTGCTGCTACCGCCACTTGCGTTAAAAAGAAGCTTTCTTTGGCTAGTTCTGTTAATTTTTCTAAAATCCGTTCCAAATTAACTGGACTTTGACCTATAGAAATCTTTCCTAAAGCGCGAATTGTAGCTAAACGTAGGGGTTGTGGTACACCGAGTTTGGTGTATTCGATCAGCAGATTTAAAGCTGCTTCCGAGGTTTTGAATTCAGCTAAACCAGCAACTGCACCACTCCGTACTATTTCATTCCAACCTGCCTTTTCTTCTAAAACGCCTTTCAGTTGCTTTAATACCTTGTCTTCCTTGGGTTTTTCTTCCAAGTTTGCAGATGCAATCGCCCCAATTACACGAGAGGCTGTTGCTTCCACATAGTAGCTGGGATCGCCCTTTTGCACTAACCCTCTCACAACTTTATAGCTTTCAGCAGTTTTGATTTGAGCAAGTGCTTCCACTACAGATCGTCGCACGTAAGCATTTTTATCTTTTAACCCAAGAACTAAGCCATCAAAGGCTTGGTCTAAATTAATTTGGGCTAATTGTTTTGCTACTTCCACACGCACACCCCACAATGAGTCATTTTTGAGCGCTGAAGATAGTGCTTTCGTAGCTTCTAAGCCGCCTTTTTTCGCCAAAGCTTCTGCTGCATAGATGCGCGAAATCGGGTTGGGGTCAGATTCTAATTGTGCTTTTAACTCTGGTATTGGATACTCTAAAGTTACTGTTTTTAGGTAATTATTGCCAACATCAAAGCTGATAAATTGGGGCTTATTTTCTAATGGAAAGTAGAAACTTTGTTCACGTTCATTTACCCGGACTGTGAAAGTTTTCAGTTTCACAGATTCTTCCTGCTGAGTATTGCCAAATCCAATAGGTATTTTTAAATCAAATAAATCCTTACTGCCATTTTTGCCTTCAGCAACTTGGGTTTGAGTTACCGTAATTTTTGCCAAATTAGCATCTCCATCCCAAGAGTAAGCTACTTTAAAATCGGGATGTCCACCACGATAAACGTATTGGTCAAAGAGGAACAAAAGATTTCGTCCAGTAGCTTTTTCAATCGCCCTGAGTAAGTCTATTGTTTCTACGGTTTTGTGGGCATTATCTTGGATAAATGTTTGAATTGCTTGCCAAAATAATTCATCTCCCAATTGGGCGCGAATCATGTGATAAACACAAGACCCTTTTTCGTAAATGTGGCGATCGTAAAGTTCAATAGCTTCCCGGTAAACATGCGTTACCATCGGGCGACGATAGCGGCTGCTATCTTCACTAATGTAACGACGAGCTTCCAATAAACGATAGTAAGCTGCTTCTTCTAGACTATATTCCTGTTCCGTCCACATCACCTCAGAATAGGAAGCCATCCCTTCCTTAATCCAAGCATGAGACCAATGCTTAATCACCACTAAATCACCAAACCATTGGTGTGCAAGTTCGTGGACGACTAAACTTTCGGTATTGCGGTTATCTAAAGCGGCGCGTTCATCCAGCAAGCATCTATCTGTTAACAGAGTTGTAGAGGTGTTTTCCATCCCGCCAAAGATGAAGTCATCGACGCAAACCTGGGCGTATTTCGGAAAAGGATATGGATAACCATACTTTTGGCTTAAAAATTCGATCATGCGGGGAGTTTTGCCCATGCTGCGTTTAGCATCTTCCTCCCGTCCCTTTTCTACGTAGTAGGTGACTGGTTTACCGTTCCACTCATCCCGAATCTCGGCAAAGTCACCTACTGCCAAAGTCATTAAGTAGGTAGGATGAACTTGTTGCTGTGACCAATGGTAGATTTTGTAATCACCATCTTCTGTGGTATCAATCAGTTCGCCATTGGAAATCGCCACGAGAGGGTTGGGAACACGAACGCGAATTTCTGAAGTAGATAGTTGTCCTGGATAGTCAAAGCAGGGGAACCAAAAGCGAGAGTCCTCGTCTTCTCCCTGAGTCCAAACTTGAGTAGGCTTGTTCGGGTAGTGTTTGTCTGGTTGAATAAAATAAATACCGCGTTGCGGTTTTGCCACCGAGTAGGCGATCGCAATCAGCAAGCGTTTACCAATCTGGGTCGCCTCAGAAAGTTGAATGGAAAGCTGTTCCCCGTCGTAGTCAAAATTTTGTGGCACATCGTCCACCTGCACAGACTCGATATTCAGGTTGACAGCATCCAAAGTCAAACGGTCAATGCCATTACGGATTGGCAAGAGGCGAATGCTACAACTGCCCTGATAGCAAAGCTTTGGGATATCCAAGCTGAGATCGAGAAAAATATGCTCTACCTGTCCGGGGCGATCGGGGTTGTAGTGTGGTCTTGCTCCCGGTAACTCAAAAGGTTTGTGTCCGTTATTATCTGTATCAAAATAAGACTTCGACATTGATCCTTACTGACCTTGTAATCCTGAAAAGTCTGGCTTGGCTGGATGTAATTAAGCAAAATAGCGGTATCTGTATTTCCCAATTCAATAGGGCAGTATGGGGGTTAAGATTCCCCTTGGGGATTGGGGGATTGAAATTAATCTCACCCAAATTTCCGAAGGCCGGCTGCCGATCCTTGGACTTTTTTCCATATCCCTCCCGCATTTACTTTTTCTGATGTTTTGCACTTTTTTGTCATCGAGTCAAGAGTCTCTTGCACCTCGATAGATTCTCCTTAAGTACAAATACTCCTAATTATTCTTATAACTTAGGATAGCTTGCCGCTGTTGAGCAGGCTATTTTCTTTGAGATGAACAGCATATCATTTGCGGATTCGCCCCTCATCGCCTTGAAGTATTTTTTAGAGTAATTATTTTAGACTGCTAGCTTATAGGACTACTAATTTTATCAGTAAATACCGATCAATGAGCAGAAAATATTAATAAATCCGAAAACCCTACAATGACACTTGTATAAATCTCGGTGACAATCTGAGCAAATGAGGATAACAAAATGCCCGAAAGTAAATCAAAGTTTTTGATTCCTGCTGTTGGTGCTGCTGTAGTAGTAGCAGGAAGTATAGCGGCTTATATGTATTTTAAAGTCCCATCAGGAGGTAGCTCAGACGCTCTAGGTAGTGCTAAAGTAGTACCTTCAACAGCATTGATGGCAACTTATATTAGTACTGACCCCCAATCCTGGGCAAAGTTACAGCAGTTTGGCACTCCAGAAGCACAAAAGTTAGTAGCAAAAGGTCTGGAAGATTTCAATAAGCAAATGTTCAGTGACAGTAATGTTTCTTATGAAAAAGACATAAAGCCTTGGGCTGGTGGTGTCATGATTGCTGTATTACCACCGAATCCTGTCAAACCGGCGCAGTTAAAAGTGCCATCCGGGGAATCTAATGTACCAACAAATTTACAGCAAGAATCAAATATCCTGATAGTAGTAGGAATCAAAGATCAACTCAGTGCCTTGAATTTTGCTAATAAATTGAAGTCACAAAAAGGGGTGAAATTCCAGGAATCTGACTACCAAGGTCAAAAAATTATTGAAACTACAGAAAAAGGCAAGCCGACATATAGCGTAGTTTTAAATAATAGTCACTTAGTATTAGCCCCCGAAAAACAAGCTGTAGAAAAAGCAATTGACACTTTTAAGGGACAGTCTTCTTTTGCCAGTAAAGAAGGTGCAAGCACCATTCTCAACAAAGGAGTGGATGTTAAAAACGGCCTCGCCCAAATTTATGTACCAGACTATGCAAATATGGTACAGCAATTAGCAGCTGGCAGCCCGCAGGCAAAGCAGTTACCTCCACAAGCCTTGGCGCAACTGAAGCAGATAAAATCTGTGGTAGCGGGTGTTGGTGTTGATGATGCGGGAGTGCGGGTAAAAGCGATCGCTAATTTAGATCCGCAACTAAATAAATTTCAGTATCAATCAAGTCCTGGAAATATAGTAGGTCAATTTCCCACTGATACCTTTGCTTTAGTTAGCGGAAATGGCATCAGCCGTGGGTGGGAAACGCTAGTAGAACAGTCAAAAGATTATCCAGAAATGAAGCAAGGTCTTGAACAGGTGCGAGGACAACTGAAATTTGCCAATATTGACCTGGATAAGGATATTTTTGGCTGGATGAATGGGGAATTCGCTTTTGGTGCGATTCCATCAAATCAAGGGGTGTTAGCGAGTGTTGGTTTTGGAGGTGCTTTAGTCTTTGACACTAGCGATCGCAAAACTGCCGAAGCCACTTTAACAAAATTGGATACCCTTGCCAAAACCCAACAAATCAACATCGCTAATAGAAATATCGGTGGTAAAGACGTAACTGAATGGCAAATCCCCCGACAAGGAGGTTTATTGGCACATGGTTGGCTGGATCAAGACACTGTATTTGTAGCTGTTGGTGGCCCAGTTGCTGACGCAGTTGCCGATCGCAAGAATCAATCTCTTGACAATAGCGACGCCTTCAAAGCCGTTACTGGTTCTTTGCACAAGCCCAACGGCGGCTATTTCTACCTGGATATGGATAAAACTAAAACTGTGCCCTTGATCAAGAGTTTAATCTCATCTGACGCCAATACCATCACCATTCTGAGTTCCATTCGTGGTCTTGGTTTTACCGCCAATAGCCCCGATAAATCCACCAGTGAATTAGAGATGTTATTAGCTCTGAAGCCTTCTGCAAAATAGGGCATTGGGCATGGGAAAGAGGATAAGGGGATAAGGAGAAAGACTTGTTGCAAGTTCTCACTCAAGTTACCTAGTTCCCTTGTCTGCCCAGATCCCCCCACTTACAAAACTTGATTATTCCGAGTTTCCAAGGTTTGGTTGAGTCTATCCAACGCGCCAATCAATCTTTCTTGGGCTACAAGGTTAGGATCTGGCAAAGGTTCATCGGCGACTTCTTCTTGTCTCTTGAATTTTTGTAAGGCTCGAATTGCCACAAATAAAATTAAGGCAATGATTACAAAGTCAACTATTGCGCCAAGAAACTCGCCAATCTTGATTCCCGGACTAATGGTGATTGTTCTCCAGTCTTTGCCAGTAAAACTAACCAAGGGATTAATCAATGGCATGATTACATCTTCAACAAAGGAAGTGATAATCTTGCCAAAAGCAGTACCAATGATGACAGCGATCGCTAAGTCAACTACGTTGCCTTTGAGGGCAAATTCTTGAAAATCTCTTAAAAAGCCACTTGCTCTTCTTCTTGCTCTGGCCATACTTGACTCTCAATAAGCTTAACTTACCGTAATTTTCTTTATAAATGGCACTCAGCTTTTTTCCATCTCTGTTGAGATAGATATTTATAAATATCGAAATCTTACCAGTTTTGAATAAAATTATCTGATAAATATAAATTGGAAACCAGCATAATTTCCATCTTTTCAGAATTTTGCTACTCTCCAAATATCAAGCTTCTATAATATTGATTGCTTGGAGCAAGCGAAAAAGGCAGACTGCCGTTATACAATTCAATTCATTTCTAGACTGCCGTCCAGCAAGTATGTCATAAGTAGAAAAGGCTGTTACATGCAAATTGATTTATGACCGCTGCTGTAAACACTAATCCTGGTTTAGCTTCCCGCTTGGTGAATGGCATACTGGCAATCCAACCTTTAGCCAACCTAGCCAAGCATCAAGCTAGACAAATGATGATTAAACGTGCCGAGAGAATTGGTGTGCCTTGGACACAAGAAGTCGAAACATTACAAGCGCGTGATTGGAAGACCGATCTAGCTCAAGTAGAAAATCCTCAGCTTTCCTACCCAGAATACTACTTGCGGCCATTCCATGCCTACGAAGGTGGAGACCTCAGTTGGAAAGCGGCTTGGGAGTTAGAAGTTGCTGCCCGTACTGTCCATGCCGGAATTTGGCAAGATGCTGGAGCACAAGGAGATGCTAAACTGCGGCAAAGTTACCACGATATCCTCAAGGCGCAAATTCCCAATCAACCCCAAGACATCCTAGATTTGGCCTGCGGTGTCGGTCTGAGTACATTTACCATGCAAGAAATTTATCCCCATGCCAAAATTACAGGCTTGGACTTATCTCCCTACTTCTTAGCCGTTGCGAATTACCGCGCCCAACAACGTCAAGCTAAAATTAACTGGCTTCATGCCCAAGCGGAATCTACTGGGCTACCAGATGCCTCATTTGATTTAGTCTCTATTTTCTTGATGTGTCACGAATTACCTCAGTCAGTAACTCACCAAATTTTTGCTGAAATGCGGCGCGTGCTGCGTCCTGGTGGCTACTTGGCAATCATGGACATGAATCCTAAGTCAGAAGTTTACCAGAAAATGCCACCTTACATTTTGACTTTGCTCAAAAGTACTGAACCGTATTTAGATGAATATTTTGCTTTGGACATTGAACAGGCTATTGTTGACGCAGGTTTCCAAACTCCCACTATCACTAACAATACCCACCGTCACCGCACAGTGATTGCTCAGGTGAGTGGTTGATTTTTTTCTAATGCTGTGGGCAGCAATACCACCCTTGCTGCTGCTAGGCTACTACTACTATCGGGTGCCATTTGCCCCGCCTCTGTTAAGGTTGCTGATGTTCTTTATCATCGGGGCAATATCTGGTATCTTAGCCCTTAGCCTCGAATGGATTTTTGAAATTGTAGTTAACTGGGTTTTAGACTGGTATCAGATCAAGCGATGCCTACCGCCAAGCAGGTGCGCGTCTACGCTTTTTGGTGTAGCGTTGCGGCAGCTTGTGGAAGTAGGTTCAATTGAAGAAGGCTGCAAGTTAGCAGCGGTTGTTTTTCCAACCTGCTATCTGCAACGCAGGTATCGATTACTTCCCTCTACCGTTTTCCTCTTCACCATAGGCGTTGCCCTTGGATTCACTGCCGAAGAGAACTGGATTTACCTTTACCACGGTACAGCATCAATTCTTGACCGTGCTATCGGCACGCCAGTCCACGCTATGTTCTCTGCGCCTTGGGGCTATGGGTTGGCAATATATATTTCCTCTAATACTCGGTTAAATCGAGACAGAAAGTTTATTTTTAGGGCTTGGCTAAATTCTGTAATTTGTCATGCCCTGGTAAATGTGCTATCTAGTGCTTGGCGTTACCCACTACCCCTACGTTTCCTGAGTTATGGTTTATTTCCGTTTCTGTTGTGGATGTTTTGGCGACTGGAACAATTACTGCGAAAAGTGCAAGGCAAGCCTGCAATTCTCTTGATTTCAGACGGTACACCCCAGCGCCGTTATTGGCAGAGGAGTTTAGTGGTGTTTGCTCTAGTGCTGGGTGGAAATGCTATTTTTGGGCTGTTTCTCTTAGCCAGGATTCTTAGTCCTTTGAGTCCGTCAAAGCTTTTTGATGCCGATATTTTGTGGTTTATATTTAGTCGCTTTTTATTAAATCTCTTTTTCGGAGTTTTAGCCTGGGGTATTTATCGCTATTTGCGACATTCCACTCGTCGTCGATATTTTTAAAATATGATTTAGAAAAGTGTTAGGGATAGAACATGGGGCATTGGGTATTAGGCATGGACATGGGGATAATATAAATTCCCTATGTCCTATGCCTGGATTTTCAATTAGCTAAACTCGTGCCAATACTGGTTGACTAACAGCTGCACTGACTGAATTTGATTCTGATTCATTACAGTAGATTTCGCAGGAGTTATTGGGACTTTCAATCAGTTTCACTTTGTAAAGTTTAGCTCCCAATTCCTGAATGGGCGATCGCAGTAAATTACTAATGTAAAGTGCGATATTCTCAGCAGTGGGTACAACTTCGGCAAAGTAAGAAATGTCTTTGTTTAAAAAGGTGTGATCGAATGGCTCTACCACATAATTTTCTATAACTTGATTCAGGGCACCTAAATCGACAATCATGCCAGTGCGTGGATCAATTTCCCCTTTCACGGTGACTTCTAGATGATAGTTGTGTCCGTGACCGTGGGGACGGGCGCACTTACCATAAATCTCAGTGTTTTCTTCATTACTGAGGTTAGGGTGAGCTAACCGATGGGCGGCGCTAAAGTGATTACTGATAGTGAGGTAGGCTTCCATTGCGTTTCCCATATAATCTGCCCAAAGTTCAGGATGTTCAAATAACTGCACACGAACTAAAGGCAAGTGGGGTGCTAGCCGCTGCCAAATAATCCGTGCAATATTCTCAGTGGTGGGCAGAGTTTGTTGAAATTCTGCCCACACATCGTTGAGATAAGAGAAGTCCAATTGACTGGTAACTTCCTGTTTAATTACGTGTTTAACATCGGACAAGTTCAGCACCATGCCATATTCATCCAATTCCCCGGCTAGGGAGATAAATAAGACATAGTTATGTCCGTGTCCCGGAAATCTAGAGCAAGCACCAAATTTCTCAATATTCTCGGCTTCACTCAGTTCTGGCAACCAATAACGATGACTTGCCGAAAACTGGGCGCGGCGATTAACAATGCATTGCATGAGTACACTATGAGCAGAATTTAAAATTTCTTAATCTTTCTCTGTTTCCAGCATAAACTAATTTCTTTATCAGTTGTCATTAGTCATTAATCATTTGTTATTTGACTAATGACTATTTACAAACGCTTGCGCCTCACAGTGCAATCTCGTAGCTATGCGGAATAGTTCTTGACCTGTGTGCAAATAACGCTCATCGTAGTTCAAAGGAAAATAAGCCAACTCTTCGAGTCCATCTGCTACTTGATCCAGGCTGTAGTAGAGATGAGCTGCTGTTCTTGCTAAACTAGGGGGATTCGGCAGGGAGCGAAAAGTAATTTGTGCCTGCTTGAGGTCATCTCGACAGGTTTTTAAGTATTCTTGAAATTCGTCTAACAACTCATCATCAAAGGGATCAGCAGCTAATTGCTCCATTTGTTCTTCTAACGAATAAAGAATAGTACAAAGCAAGCGATTTACTGGCTGGTAAACTTGGCGCAGCCATTCCTCAACTTGCTCGTCAACATCCCGTCCTGTTTTTCGTCTTGTCTGGTGGTGCTTTTGCGCTGATGCTGTACGCTGTTGGCGATCGCTATTTAATTTTTCAGAGTCATCTTGCAGTTGTTGGTCATAATTGCGGCGATTTTGGTTGTCGCCTAAGACCTCATAGGCTGCATTAATGCGGATAATCTGCTCGTGATCGGCTGTTTCCTGATTACTGTCAGGATGAAATAACTTAACCAAGCGGCGATAAGCTTGCTTAATCTCCGCTTGGCTGGCACTTGGACTAACTTTGAGAGTTTCGTAATGGTTAGAAACGTGCTTGGAATTGACCATTAATTCAATTTATCGTTAACTGACGCTAGTGGCTAACCTTGCCTCCAGGTCTTGAAACAACGGCGTACTTAAATACCTCTCACCAAAACTGGGCTGAATCATCACAATTAAGCGTCCCTTATTTTCTTGACGTTGGGCAACGCGAATTGCTGCACATAAAGCTGCTCCAGTGGAAATACCAGATAGTAGCCCTTCTTCTTTTGCCAAACGCCGACTGTAGGCGATCGCTTCTTCGTCGGTGACGGTAATCACTTCATCAATTAATTTTATCTTTAGAACTTGGGGAATAAACCCAGCACCAATTCCCTGGATTTTGTGGGGCCCTGGTCGTCCCCCAGATAAAACTGGGCTATTGGCTGGTTCAACAGCGATCGCCTTAGAATTAGGCTTGCGTGCTTTAATCACTTCTGCTACACCAGTGATCGTACCACCTGTGCCCACCCCTGCGACGATCATATCTACTTGTCCATCGGTATCTTCCCAGATTTCAAGGGCAGTAGTTTCCCGATGCACTTTTGCATTGGCTGGATTGCGGAACTGCTGCAACATATAGGTATTTGGTGTAGTATTAACTATTTGTTGCGCTCGCCCAATTGCCCCACTCATGCCTTCCATTCCTGGCGTTAGTTCCAGTTCTGCTCCATAGGCCCGCAACATTGCCCGTCGCTCCCCACTCATTGTCTCTGGCATTGTCAAAATTAATCGATAACCCTTGGCTGCTGCTGCCATTGCTAGGGCAATTCCTGTGTTGCCAGAAGTGGGTTCTACCAATACTGTCTTCCCAGGAGTAATCAGCCCCTCTTCTTCGGCGGCGTTAATCATACTTACTCCAATCCGGTCTTTGACTGATGCCGATGGGTTCATACTTTCCAGCTTCACCAAAATTTCAGCAAAACATCCTTCTGTTTGGGGAATGCGGTTGAGCTGCACTAGGGGTGTACGACCAACCAGTTCTGTAATGTTATGAGCAATTCGCATAATTTAGTCCTTAGATACTTAGTCAAGAGTCATTTGTCAAAAGTCAGTCCTGTTAGGCTTTGACGTTCCCGCGGGGTATGCGGGTTTCTAAAACTAGGGAACTGGCGTTAGCGATAGCGAGTAACGAGCGTCGGAAACAGAGTGTCACCCCTAAGAGGGTGTTTTAAAAGTATTATTGCTAATACTAAAATTTCAAAAACCTAGCCTCCCAGCCCCAATTCACTTGTAGAGAATCGAGGTTTCAAAGCTTCTCGACCTTTTGGGGAGTGGTTTGGAGAGAGATGAGTAGTTACTTTACGGCTTTCCAAACATCCTTTAAGGGTCAAATAAGCAATAACAAATAACTCTTGACTAAATGTAGTACATGATATCCAATTGCCGCCGTGAATCTCGTTTTTCACAAAGATCCTGGAGCGTATACTTTTGCAACACTAAATTTGCTGCACGACTTGCTTCTTGCCAGATTTCTTTTATAATCGAGCTGTCTACCGTTTTAGAATTAACGTTTTCTTCACAGGTTCCCACCTCCAACCCTTCTAAACATTCCAAAATCTCAAAAAGGATGATTTTCCGGGGTTCTCGCATTAATAAATAGCCACCTTTTGACCCGCGCTGACTTTTGACTATACCCCCACGCCTCATGGTTGCTAGTAGCTGTTCCAGATAGCGATCGGGTATGTTTTGTTGTGCTGCAATTTGTCGAATTTGCAGCGGTTCGCCACTTTCGTAATGAGCGGCCATCTCTAATAAGGCTAGAATTGCGTATTCTGATTTACACGATAGTTCCACAAGTAGTAACAAGTTAGGGTTAGGAGTTAGGAATTATCAGTTAGGAGTTGGGAGCCATTCAATTTGAATTTTAGATTTTTTCTTCAATCCAAAATCTAAAATTGGCAGAGTTAGGATATTACATAATATCTAACTTTATACCGCTAACTTCCATGAAAAAAGCTCGCTCAGAAAAAGTTGCTCACAGCCTAAGTTAGAAGTTCGTCGCTGCTAGGGTGAACATTACAATGTCTACCCTACTGTGGTCTATTCATATAAAACCCTTCATAACTCATAACTTCTAACTAATAACTCCTAACTCTTCTAGTATACTCCGGTTACCTACTGGGGTTTCTTTATTTGTTGTTTCTACCGACAACAAAAAGCCCCGCCTGATGGCGGGGAGCAATAAAGTTCAAAATTGTCAATGGATAGTCAATACTCTAGAAGGTGAAAGTTGTTCTCAGCGTACCGATAATTGCATCGTCGTTAGCGCTGCTTTGACCAGGAGAGGTTAACCAGATTACACCAGGAGTCACTGAGATGTTATCCGACACACGATATTTGTAGAAGCCTTCAAATTGATAGGGTGTATCATTACCAGCAAAACCTGGTCGGTTAAAGGAATAGGGCTGTGCACCAGCAAAAATACCTAAAACGTTACCCTGTTTACCAAAATCAGGTAAGGCTACACCAACACCATAGCTCCAAGCTTCATAATCATCACCTATACCGACACCTGTGACATCGTGGTAAGAGACGAAGCCACTAATTGACAGCTTGTCGCTAGGTCTAAATGCAGCCGACACACCGTAGGAGTTGCTGGAACCTGCACCTAATAAAGTGTTAGCTTGTCCAGTACCTACTACAACCTCTCCAAAAGTTCCATCTGATGTGGAACCTGAGTTGAATAAAGAACCACCTGCACTATATCCGTGGACGTAGGTAGCAGCTAAAGCCAAGCGATCGCTAACACTAAAGTTTAACTGTCCAAGAGCTGCGTAGTCTCCGTTGGTCAGACCTGAACTAAGAGTAGGATTATTAGCTTCTGATGCCAAGTAACCCGCAGTGATTGAGCTATTTCCTAGAATGCCACCACCTTGACCAAGAGGTAAATTGACCGCTATACCTGCACCACCACCAATCCGATAGATGGGACTTTCAGAAGCAAAGCTAGATAAAGCACCGTTACCGCCATCAGTGTTGTCGAAAAAGTAAGGGTTATTGACGGCTGCATAATGGCTGTGTCGTCCACCACTAGCTGCGAGATAAACTTGGGCTGGGCCTACGGGAGCTTCATAGGTCAATCGGTCTATTTTGACGCTATTGTTACCTGTGCTACCAACTTGAAAAGTTTGTGTACCTTCAGCAGTGTTGATACCAGCACCGGCGTTATCCACTAATGAAAAAGCTTGTGCATTACCAGCAGAGAGACGGGTAGTTAAAACGTCTCTACCAGTGAAGCTGGTTTGTAAGTTTAAACGCACCCTATCTTGGAAGACAGTATTATTAGCATCACCAGTCTCACCCCCAAACACATCAGTAACGGCAAAAATGGCTTCACCGACTAGTTTGGTAGTAGTGGAGAACTGATTAGCTTCCAATTCCGCAGTCCGCGCTTCTAAGGAATCGACGCGACCGCGTAGGGTTGCCAATTCTGCGGAAAATTCTTCTTGTAACCGTTGTAAGGTAGCTAAATCTTGTTTGGTCACCAAGTCAGCTGTTGCTGTGGCAATCAATTCGTTAACCCGATCCAAACAGGCGTTCAAGCCAGCGGCAAATTCGTAACGGGTCAAAGCACGGTTACCGCGATAAGTAGCATTTGGGTAACCTGCAATACAACCATAGCGCTCAACCAAGGACTGCAATGCTTGGAATGCCCAGTCTGTAGGTTGTACGTCGGAAAATTGAGAAACCGATGTTACTTGAGACTGAGAATTATTTTGGCTACCTTCGTTGCTGTAGCGATTAACTTGATCTATGGTTGTTTGAGCCAATATTTCTGGCTGTTGGGCAACTTCAGTTACACCTGGTTGTCCGACTGGTGATACTTCAGTGGTTGTGTTTGGAGCCGCAATTGCTGTTGCCGAAACTAACAATGTTGCTCCCAAAACTGCTGGGCTAACCACTAAGGATTTCCACAATATACTAGACATCTCTATTACTCCTCACACCTTGTTTAGATAATTGTATTCGTTGCACCTAAAATCTCAAAAATGCGACATCTCATTGAAACCTGTGGATGAGGCATAGTTGCCACTACTACAATTTTAGTTTTTGCAAAGCTAATAAACGATTAACTTAGGGTTAAAAACTTATGTGATTAACTTATGCAAAAACATATCTTTATATCATAACATTATAAAACATCTGATCTAGATGGCAAGATCACAGCGATCGCCTTAATAACTGTCACACATAATTATCTAAATATCTAAGCAGGGAGTAGCGTCTAGGGCATTCACTCCCTACGCAGGCTAAATTGCTCAAAGCTTAGACACTTAGCAGCTTGTCAGTAAAAATCACTTCTTCCACTTAGCCCTACTAGAAATCACATACTAGTTAAAACACAGTGATTCGGCTATACAAACATAGCAGAGCCTTTCAACGGGGTAGTTTGTCTGCTATTTTGATCACAAACACTAGCTTAGGAATCAAGGGTTTTGAAACCCGCGCACTCCAAAGTAAAACACGTAATTCTACTCTTAAAGCTTGCTACGCGCTGCGTCTTTCGTTGCGGTGACTTCCAGTTGCCTAGTGCAAGATGTCAAAAGAAATCACTTAGTTGATTTGGGAAATCGCCTGTGCTACATCAAAGTCAGCCTGCGTCAGCCCACCTGCATCATGTGTTGTGAGTGTAATCTTCACTTTGTTGTAGGAAATCTCTATATCTGGATGATGTCCTGCCGACTCAGCAGGCTCAACCAGCTTATTGACAAACTCAATTGCTTGGATAAAATTCTTGAATGTGCGGGTAATTTGCAACTTGGAGCCTTCAACAGTCCAACCTGACAAAACTTTTGTACGTTCTTGAATTTCTGCGTCAGTCAGTAGTTGTGCCATATCAAAAAATTCCTATTTTTTGTATTGTCTTGATCACATTATGTATTTCATCAAATTAAATCCCTTTTATTCTCTACAGAGAAAAGATGGGAGGATAAACTAGGGCATAATGCGTATGTACATATTTAAATCAGACTTAGTAGATAGACCTTATTGCTCACATTTGGTCAGACGCCAAGGTTTGTATACAAGATATTTTTATTTTTAAGAAAAGTTAAACACGTTGGCTTTGCCTGCGGCAGGCGTCGCTATCTTAAATTTTCAAAAGTAACTATTGATAAAACATAAAGTCACCCATAAAAAACTATCCGCTCTGATTTAGATCAAGCGATCTAAATTAGAGCGGTCTAGCGGGTCTTCAGGTTGCAACCAGACTGCCGGATGGAACTCCGAGCTTGCCTAGCTACTTGAGCTAACTTAGTATCTCAAAGATAACTAAGGCTAACTTTTAGAGAACAGCCCCGGCGCGCAGCCGGCTAACTGCAACCTGATGACCCATGCATTTACTACTTTCTATCATGGGCATCACCTCCTTATTGCCTAAGCGGTCTTAGTCTCAAAAGGGTAGAGTTTTTACTCTGTGTTTATAACCTTCACCTAACATAACACATAAATTTAAAGATATTAACCATATATAAAAAAATCCCCCACCAAAAGGCGGGAGATGAATGGAGAATGGGGAATATTGACACTTTATTGGCTTATGCCAAGGAGATTATTTAATCTGGGTGGTGTCAATTTTCGGCAACCACAACCCTAATTCAAGTCATGGTCGACTTTTAACATTAGAGAGCGTTACCGCGAGGTAGAACTTCCTCAGGGAATACAAATTGTTCGTGGGGTTGATCTTGAGGAGCCATCCAAGCGCGGATACCCTCATTCAGCAAAATGTTTTTGGTATAGAAGGTTTCAAACTCAGGGTCTTCCGCCGCCCGCAATT
>NZ_JACJTD010000033.1 GCF_014698505.1 Nostoc foliaceum FACHB-393
AGCGGTCAAATGCTTGGATGGAAAGATGCAAAATCCTCGTCAAGAACTTTGAGAGAACTTTAGCGAATGCGACTGCCAAGGTTAATCTTTGTTTTATTCGGTTGATGGTTAAGAGGCTTGCTGCACCTTCTTAGATGTCAAATGGGTTCTATAGAATAATCATTGTTTTTGGGTTTAAAGGATTTTCCTAACCCTGGTAGATCCTAAACAATTACTCGGAAGCGATGTCTACGACGGGCTACGCCTACGCTCAATTGTCGCTTGGCATAATACCATTTTTATCTCGTTAGCCCAAAGGCACTAATGCTTATTACGAGATTGCCGATCCAATGATTTTTGAACTTTGTGAGTTAGCTTGCGATCGCATTAGTGAGCACATGCAACAGCAGGCTGAAAACATGAAAGCCCTTCGGAGTAAAACAGCAGTTTTTTGAACAAAAATATTTGCTACCCTCAATAGCGATCGCACTTTTGACAGGGTGTAATGAATTTGGAGGCTGATCGCATTCCAAATCTAACGCACGGTTTCTCACAAAGCCTTTGAGAACTTGGATTTAGATAATTTATTAAGTTTTAAAACTTCTCTTACTTGAAATTACTTGATAACTGTAAAGTTTTTAACTCATCAAAATGTGAGATTGGAAATCGAAACTTGAGCTTCAGAACTCGGAACGCCAAGATGAGAACTCGGAATGTTGCATGAGAGTCTATAACTTGTGTGTACAGATTATCCGCTTTCAAGAAAAAGTAACGTGGATGTATTTTTTACACACAAGGATACTACTTTGAAAAAGTTTGCTACAAGTAGTGTTATTTATGATTGTCATAATTAAAACAACCGACTCTCAACTATCAATGGTGAACTCTACCCTCGTTGTCACACTCTATATCAACCCTATGACAGGGAATGATACCAATACTGGTTCACGGTTGAGTCCGTTTAAAAGTCTCACCCGTGCCTTGAAAGTAACCAAAATCCCCACAATAATTCATCTGGAGTCGGGGATTTACAGCGCTGCTAGTGGTGAGGTGTTCCCACTGGTTATCCCTGAAGGGGCGACAGTGGTGGGTAACGAAGCGAACAAAGGTTCAGGGATTGTAATTTCCGGCAGTGGTGAGTATCAAAGTCCCAGCTTTGGTATACAAAATATTACGCTTCTCTTACTAGATAATGCCAGTCTTTTAGGTGTAACTGTCACCAATCCCTCAACCAAAGGTACTGGTATCTGGATTGAAGCCGCTGCACCTACTTTAGCTAACAATACTTTGAAGGACTGTGGGCGGGAAGCCGTGTTTACCACCGGTACTGCCAAACCCGCAATTTTAGATAATATATTTGTGCAAAATTCTGCTAGTGGGTTAGTGATAGCAGGTCATAGCCAGGGAGAAGTACTGGGGAATGTATTTGAAAGAAACCCTTTAGGTATAGTAATTAGTGACTTTGCCGCTCCCGCGATCGCAAATAACAAATTATCAGAAAATCGTACCGCGATCGCACTTTCTCGCAACGCCCAACCTGTGCTGCGCCAAAATCTCATTGTTAAAAATACCCAAGGTGGTCTATTAGTCAATGGTAATGCCATCCCTGACTTAGGTAATACCGAAGATCCCGGTGATAATATTTTTCGTGATAATAGTGAATTTGATTTACACAATGCTACTGCACAAAAGCTGATTTCCGTAAGTAATCAATTAAATCCTACTCTAGTTAAGGGCTTGGTTGAATTGATCCCAGCCAATGGAGTAGCCGTTAGCACTACTTCCTCAGATACCCCGACAGAATCCCCATCTCAAAAACTCCCCTTGCCCTCCCCTCCCAGCCCCGCGTCTCTTCAGCTAGATGGACATTGGGCAAAACCATTTATTCAGGCATTAGTGAGCATGGATTTAACTCATGCTTTTGCCGATGGTAGCTACCAGCCAGATCAACCCATGACTCGCGCCCAGTATGCAGTTCTGGTGGCGATCGCCTTTAACCCATTTCCCAAAATCTCAGCACCTGATTTTACAGATGTACCCAAGGATTTTTGGGCTTATAGCGCTATCCAAATCGCGGCTAGCGGTGGCTTTGTTGGCGGATTTAGCGATCGCACTTTTCGCCCCGATCAAAATGTCCAACGACTACAGGTGATTGTCTCCCTAGTAAACGGACTGGGACTACCAGCTGTTGATAGCGATATTTTAGAAGTATACAGCGATCGTCATATCATTCCCGACTATGCCCGAAAAGCTGTTGCCACTGCTACACAACAACAAATCATCGTCAATTACCCAGATCCTAAACTGCTTTCACCTTCACGTCCGGCAACACGCGCCGAAGTTGCAGCAATGGTTTATCAGGCATTAGTCGCCATTGGGCGAACATCTGCGATTAAATCAGTCTATGTAGGGTTGCATTCCAGAAGTTGACAAGTAGAATAGGAAACACTGCCTATTGGCTTGGTAACTCTTGGAAAAAAAACCATGTAGTTAAAAGCACGTTAGGCTAATATGCGATGGGTGACAATCTTAGACCTATTGCCTAAAGCTAATAGCCCCATGTTAACAACACTTTCAGATACTTCTGCCAACTTAGCGATCGCCTTATTAATTAACTATAGTTTTGATCTCAGTGGGTATAGTGCCAATGAGCTAGTTGAGCGTTGGCAAACGCAATACCCACTCAATTGGCTACACCTGGCAGTGATTGAGGCACTATATCAAGGTCGTTATAAAGCTGTTTCCGTGCAGCAAATTTTAGTATTTTGGCAGCGCCGGGATCAGGCTACATATCATTTCAACATGGAATTTGAACGGATGATTTGTAGCAAATTTCCCCAAAGTTTAACCTCAGCGCCTGCTCCAACCCTACCGCTAATCAAGAAAAACCCTACTCTAGAGAAAGTCACCAGTCCTCAATTACCACCTGCTAAGATTCGCAACGGCTATCAAAAAACCAATACTGCAACTCTACAACTGAAAAGTTACGAACATAAAACATCTTTAAGTGAAGAAGAAAGCAAAGAGGAAGCTAGGGAGAATAAAACTGTCCTGAGGTCTCCCCTTTCTGGAAAATTTGCTTCTTCGGCAACGCTTCAGTTATCGTCTGCTGTTGGCCAAAGGCAAACTTCACAAGAAAGTCCACCAGCTTCTCCATCACCAATTCCTCATCAACGACAGCCAAAACTGCTCCCGCCTGCTGCTATTCATGCCCCAATCGGGCAATTTACTCCAGAAAAAAGCGATCGCTCTGAGTCTTTCACATCTAAACTCAAAGCGATGTCTGGCGAACAGAATCCGCCAATTGGGGGGAGTGGGGAGTAATTAATGTTTTTAGGTTTTTACTCTGCAACTAACTGCTTAAAGCGCTCATCATCGGCAATATCATCAAAATCTAGGTCACTTGCTGCGTCTTCTTTATACCTGGGATTAAGTTCAATTGCTTGTTGTAGAGTTAGCAGAGATAGTTCAACTTGTCTTTGCAGTGCGTAACAGGCTGCTTTATTGTAATAGGCACTGGCATAATCTGGCTTAATTTCTAAGGCTTTGTTAAAACTAGCGATCGCTTCATCATCGCGTCCCAATATTACCAAGGTATAACCGCGTTTATCCCAAATTTTGGGAGAATCGGGTTGGAATTCCAGCGCTTTATCAAAAGACGCTATTGCCTCTTCATATTGTTCTAATGTTACTAGAGAAAGACCGCGATTCAACCAAGCAACGGCATCATCAGGCTTGATTTGTGTAGCTTCATCAAATGAGGCAAAAGCTTGCTGATGCTGTTGTAAGTTACCAAAAGCAACGCCGCGATCGCACCAAGCTTGATGATAATTTGGCTGAATCTGAATAGCTCTATCATAGGATGCGATCGCATCTTTGTAGCGTTTCAACCTTCCTAGAGTTAGACCTCGTTTTAACCAAGCCACAGGTTCATCAGATTTAATTCTAACCGCTTGGTTGTAAGCTGCGATCGCATCCTCATAACGCCTTTGGGAAAACAGCCCATCTCCCTGTTGTAGATACTCATCAGCAGTGAATTCTGGTTGTTGTAGCTGTTCCTGTATTTCTTCCTCAACTTCAGAATTCACAACCTCTGGCATGGATGCAGGTGTCATTTCAACCTCAACTTCAGAATTCACTGCCTCTGGCATGGATGCAGATGCCATCTCCACCAGTTCTTGAAGGATGAGATCCTTTCTTTGTTGGGCATCCAATTGCAACTCAGAGAGTTGAGAGACAAACTCAGCTTCTAATTTTTCTAACTTCTCCAAAATGAGAATCTTTTGTTGTTGAGCATTCCATTGTAATTCTGAAAATTGTGAACTAAACTCAGAACCAGATTTCTCTAAATTTCCAATTATTAGCTCTTTGCATTTTTGAGCATCTACTTGTAATTCAGATAGTTGAGCAGCAAATTCTGACTGCAATGCTGCTAAACTCTCAACAACTTTATATTTTTGTTCTTGAGCATCTACCTGTAATTCAGATAATTGAAATTTCAATTCTTTATCTAGTATTCCTAAATTTTCAAATATTATATCCTTTTGGTTTTGAGCATCTACCTGTAATTTCGATAATTGTTCGGCAAATTCTGAATGCAATTTTGTTAAGCTTTGAATAGCTATATATTTTTCATTTTGAGCATCAGACTGCCATACAGAAAGTTGAGATGTGAACTCAGACCTTGAAACTTCTAAATCAGCAACGGCTAGTTCTTGCTGTTGTTGCACACCTAACTTTAAATTAGACAGTTCGTCTGCCATGACAGATGCTAATTGTCCTAGATTTTCCAGTGCTATATCTCTTTGTTGTTGAGCATCAAACTCTAACTTAGATAACCCAGAAGCAAATTTTGACTCTAAAGTTTGTATATTTTCTTGAGATTTTTTCAGTTCATTTTCTAATCTACTTAAAACCTGTGCTTTAGCTAAATCTAGTTCAGATGTAAGATTAGATAAATTTTCTTGACCGTTGTAAATTTTTTGTTGTAAAGCAGCCGTTTCCTGCTCTAATTCAGAATTTATTCTTTTAGCCTCTTGAAGAGTATTTTCAGCCTCTTGCTTAACAGTGGTTAGCTGATTTTGTAATTTTTCTATTCCCTGTAGTTGTTGCATTGCTCTCTCAACAATTTCACGGATTATTACCCGTCGTAATAGCCAAAGTAAAGCAATGACTGCCACTGGAAATAGACTTAATATAACTAGCCAGATATTGATTAGAATAGTTGTACGGCTAAAAGCTCTCTTTAAATCAGATTGAACTTGCTTTTCGGCTCGTAGTCGCGCTAGTTCTTCCCGTTCCTGATTCAATAAGACTGGAGCAGGAGTTAGTACTGGGGAAGTTAATGGTGCAGATTGTCCACTGGCAATACCAGTGCATAGCATTAAGGGTAAAAATACAATAGTGCTTTTTACAATTAAAGCGAAAACAACTTGATTTTTGCTCTTCATAACAACCATCTCAGTCTGTTGGTCAGTATTTGAAGCGGCGTGCTTCTCTCCAATCTATAACAGAATTAAGTAGTTAAATGTTGTAGAGATAGTGGGAAATGGTGAACAATCCTTAACTCATCCGTTCCCTCATCCGCTACTGTACGTAAAAGTTCCGGGTGGAGTGCGGTCAAGTTTTTAACAATTTTTTGTGAAGTACCATTATAACATTACTAAGTTGTAGCTACTGCCAAAGACGGCAAAAACCAAGCAGCACAAATAAGATTTATCAACTTGTAGAATACAAATTGCAAGAGCATCGACGCTTTATTAGACCATCCACCGAACTAGGTTCGGACTTTGTTCCTACAGATGCTAGGGCGCTGAAAGTGGAATTTACACCTGTACGCGAAGTGCCAAGTGTAGGTACTTCGCACTAACATTAGATTATCTATGGTAGGTAGATTACTGATCGTCAAATTAACTTAACAAAGGCGGTAGAAAATGAGTCGCATAAATCCTTATACACTGCAATTGCAGATTACCCGAATGTTTGAGCAAGGGCAATCATTTTTTGCCACAACCAAGGTACAGGAATGGTTGAAAGAACGCAAACACAATCCAGAAGATTATGAGATTATTTTCCATAAAAAACCCGCGCCTCCTGGTTCAAAAGAAGTGATGGTAGTGGAAATTGAATTACGCCGCAAAGATGGACAACCTGTAGATCCTTGGTTGCAAGAACAAGCAAATCTCCATGCTTGATTTTTAGAACTAGCAATTTTCAATTTAAATTCATATTGTCTTGACAGAATTTACCAAAATAGAGCGTTCCCAATTGCGGAACGCTCTTTGTTATCTTTGTATTGCTCATAAATACTTTTAAATGTATCACAATGAAATCTAATCAGCGCTGGGTTTTTGCATTTTGGGTTTACTTTGTAATTTTGATGTCCATCTCTATGTCAGCCTACCTAAGAATTATCCCCACTGAAATATCACAAATCCCGTATTCCGATACAATTTTGCATTTCTTATTGTTAGGAATTGCTGCTTACTTAGGCCATCTGGCATTAAACAAACGTAAGATTCAAATATTGAATATTTATCTGCCTCTAGCACCATTGATTGTGATATTTTTTTGTATAGTTGATGAGATAATTCAACTATTTACACCCTATCGTAGCTTTGATTTAGTTGACTTAGGCGCTGACCTGTGCGGTATTGTATTATTTACCTGGTTGGCAGAAAGACAAAACTTGAACAAATCTGAAAAAATTCAACCTTGAAAAGACTATACTGATAAATTCTATTTCTGTGTTTGTCCTTTTGCTCTTACTGTGGTAGCTTGCGGTAAGTTGCTACGTGTGTATGTTAATCAAAATCACCCAATCAGGTGAGTCAAATGGGTGAGGTACAAGAAACGCAAATTATCGTACCTTAAGGCTATAAATGGTTGCTTGACACACCAATTTATAGCCTCAAAATTTAGGAAGTGGATGATGACCGTAAACCAAATTATTGGAGATTCACAAAATCAAATTTTTGCCAACTTTGGGAAACGTTTTTTCGCCTGGATGATGGCTCAAAGTAGCAGCACGTATGATAAAATTGTACATGAGCGCAAACGTTCTCTTTTTGCTAATCTCCAAGGGAAGGTCTTAGAAATCGGCCCAGGAACAGGCCCTAACCTACCCTACTACCCTAAAGATATCCACTGGATAGGAATTGAGCCAAACCCACACATGCATTCCTATCTTCAAAAACAAGCTGAAAAACTGGGCTTAAATATCGACCTTAGAATTGGTAATGCTGAATGGTTAGATGCTGAAGATAACAGCATAGATACTGTTGTTAGTACCTTAGTTTTGTGTTCAGTGCCAAATATAGATTATACTTTACAGGCAATTTTAAGAGTACTCAAACCAGGTGGACGCTTCTTATTTATTGAACATGTCGCCGCACCTCAAGGAACTGTATTGCGACAGCTACAAAGCAGAGTTAGCCCGATTTGGAAAGTGATAGGTGATGGTTGTCATCCAGACAGAGAAACGTGGATAGCCTTAGGAAATGCTGGTTTTACTAGTGTCCATTATGAGCGATTTGATGCACAATTGCCGATTGTTAGTCCTCATATTATCGGCGTAGCGACCAAATGAAAGAACTCTTAGGGATTGCTGAATAAAAGTATGAATATCTCACGCACAGGAGCAAGTGTGTAGAGCAAATTCATATATTCACCCAGCAATGCCTCTTTTTTGGAAAAGTGTTTATTTAGGAATAAATATTATCTGTGCGATCGCCCATATCAAAAACATTAAATTCAATCCCGTCTAACTTCAGCCTCAAAGCCTCTAATAAAAGATTTACTCTTTCCTCAATAAAAATTGTTAGGGCGTTTTCAGGAAGTGCATCGGCTCTTGACCATTCAAGAATAATTGTCGGTATAAGATGAGAACGTAGCACCGCCTCTAAACCAGGTTCGTCATATTCTTTGAGATAATCTAATGGATTTTTATCGCTAATTTTCAAATTAGTGATTTGAGACAGATAAGCAATATTCATCATGCTGTCACATTCTATTTGATTAGCAATGCCACTTTGTTTAATAAAGTTAACTGGAAATATATGATGTAAGTTAGGCTTATCTGTTAGCAAATAATAAACATCAGACAAAATATCTCTATGAGGTTTTGCCCAATCTTGCGGCTTATGGTTTGCATAAAGTGATAGTATTGCTCTGGATAAGCGACCTCTATAACTGTAGAAAGATTTTCTTATCGAATTTTTATCAATATTAAATTTATTGAATGAGTAAGTACTATTAGCCTTTTGTTGATTAACAAAGTATATATGTTCCCAGAGGTGAGTAGTGTTTGTTAGTAAATCTACATTATGAAAACTATAATACCAAAAATATTTATTTAAAAAACTATAATCTGGTTTATCATTCCGATAAAAGTATGCTGTAATAGTCAGGTATAAATATCGGTAAGGGATTAATCTTCCACCTTTAATATGCAAAATATTATCAAAGAAATCAAAAGTTTTAGCAACGGCTGTTTTAAAATTAGACCATACAGCTTCAATATGTTCTGTTTTTAGCTTATTAAGATACATATCAGTAATATTTTGTATTCCAGCTTCAGGAAATTCAAGTTTTACTACTACAGCTAGCATCTGTAGCAATGTCCAATTATCAATATTGGCATATTGACTACTAGACATAGTTTTTTTAAATTTATCAAATAATTCCCGAAGATAGAAACCAGAGATATTACTTGTCTTATTTTCAGAACGAAAAGTCTTAGCAACTACAATATCAAAAATATCCAAGGGTTTACCAGCTTGATTAATCCGCTCAAATATTTGACACACTTCTGCAACTTCAATACCTCGTAACTCAATGAAAGAAATTTTATAACTATATAAGACTTCTCTAATCCTTCTCAACTGTTGCATATAGGGATTTTCAAAGTCACCGTATCCATTTTTATGAAGATTTCTTTCTATTTCCCCAGGATTTTTAATAATATCTATTAAACTGATAATTAGTTTATCTTGATAACGGTTTTTTCTCCCAGTATTTGCTGTAAGCTTACCATCTCTATCATCGATTTCGTCCCAAAACAAAAACCTTTTTGCATAGTTTGTGTCATCCGTTGGATCAGTAAGTTTAATAGTCAAGTCTATATATAGTGTTGGATCAAAGTTTTCGTTATTAGCAATTTTACCCTTGCCCCCATGTATTGATGTTAATAGAGAAGTTGTTCTTTGTTGTCCATCTAAAATGTATTGGTATTCATTCGAGTGAAAATTATCAGCAAACTTTATACCACCTATTTCTCTATGACTTTCTAGCTTGGTATTAGTTTTCCAAATTAAAATACTTCCTAAAGGGTAAAACTTATAGATACTATCCCAAAGTTTTTTAACATTATCTTTCTCCCAGACAACATCTCTTTGAAAGGTTGGAATTTGATATTTATTTGATAGAAGATTTTCCAAATAGAGAGCAATACTCTGATCCTCCGCCTTAATGCGTTCAGTAGATGTAAACATTGAATTAACCTTATCTAAGTTTTAGTAAATATCAAGATTGGTGTCTGAATTTCACCGATTTTAGTAAAATTCCATACAAAGCTAACTGATATTTAGTTAAGTGGCAACTCAGATTTTAGAAAATCTCTGCAAACTTTTCTCCATGCCAAGGTTGCCCTGTAAGCCGCCTGTGTGTACCAGCAACAAGCGATGCCTGCGGCAACCCCTTTGGGGAACGCCTTTACTAAAAAATCCCTGCTTTAGTAAATCCATCACTCCGTAAAACATTTTGGCGGTATATACGTAATCGAGGGGTACGCCATGTTCCTGTGTGAACTGCTGGCTGAATAGTAGTAACTCATCATTCACCTTTGCATAGCCGCCGAAGTGGTAATCACATACCAATTCCCAGGAAGCGGGAGAACTATATGGTGAGGGTAAATCAGAGGCGAGGTAATTTGTCAATAGATTTTCGATTTCTTGGGCGAGAAATGCCCCATTTTTCAATACAGGAAAAGCGATCGCTCTTTGTCTTTCATGCAACGAAAGCACAATACCTGCAAGAGTGGTGGCTGTACCGCAGGCTACGCATATATGATCAAATGCGTAGGCGCAGCCAGCCGTAGGCATCGCACGATCAATTATCTCTGTACAGCCGCGCACACCATTTAAATTACTCCCGCCTTCGGGAATAATAAACACCTCGCCGAAACGTTGTCGCAGATATTCCTCTAAGGCTGGTGTGTTGCGCTGTCGATACATCTCGCGGTTCAGATACACAACCTGCATACCCTGTTGTACAGCAAAACTCAGCGTTGGATTCAATGGTAGCCTCTCCTCGCCACGAATTACACCAATGGTACGGAATCCGAAAAGATTACCAGCCGCCGCAGTTGCATAGATGTGATTGGAATAAGCGCCGCCAAAGGTTAGCAGCGTCGTGAAATTTTTCTCCTTGGCTTCCAAAAGATTGTATTTCAGCTTAAACCATTTATTGCCGTTAACCCACGGGTGCATAAGATCGAGGCGTAACACATATAAATCAACACCAGCGTGGCGGGCGATTTCGCTGTTGATTTGTTGTAGAGGAGGAGCAATAAAGGTTAACGACATGTGTCAACATTCTAACTTAGAATTTACATTCTCTCACGTTCATTATTGAACATAAAAGTAATGATAAACATTGAGGAATTCAATGGTAAGCCAATCAAAATGAGGAATAAATCTTTCTGATGATTAGCTTTAGAAATTGGCATTTTACTAATTGAATGTTTCAGGTAAATATAAGAAACATAACGCTCGCTCCAGATAATATTCTTTTTGGAGAAAAGAAATGGTTGCACTTACTCAAGTTATTTCCAATCCTGGACGATTGACGATTGAAACTGTTGAAATTGCTCCTCAAACGACAGCTATCCGTTGTCTCGACTGGGATAGAGAACGTTTTGATATCGAGTTTGGTTTACGGAATGGTACAACCTATAATTCTTTCTTAATTCAAGGAGAAAAAGTTGCCTTAGTTGACACATCTCACCGTAAGTTTGAGGAATTATATCTTGAGGTAGTGGCGGGATTAATTGATCCGGCTAAAATAGATTACTTAATTATCAGCCACACGGAACCAGACCACAGTGGATTAGTAAAAAATATTTTGCAATTAGCTCCCTCAATTACTGTTGTGGGTGCAAAGGTGGCTATTCAATTTTTAGAAAATATGGTTCACCAGCCTTTTAAATCAATACAGGTGAAAAGTGGAGAGCGATTAGATTTAGGCAACGGACACGAATTAGAATTTATCTCTGCACCTAATTTACACTGGCCTGACACAATATTGACTTATGATCACAAAACTTGCACTCTTTACACTTGCGATGTGTTTGGGATGCACTACTGCGATGACCACACCTATGATGAAAATATTACTTTAATAGAGGAAGATTTTCACTATTACTATGATTGTCTCATGGGTCCCAATGCCCGATCTGTCTTGGCAGCTTTAAAGCGGATTGAAAAGTTAGATATAAAAATAGTTGCCACGGGACATGGCCCTTTATTACAACACTATATCTCCGAATGGCTTGTACGCTATCAAAACTGGAGTTTAGAACAAGCAAAAACAGAGACATTAGTGGCTCTATTTTATGTTGAAGATTACGGGCATAGCGAGTATTTAGTCCGTTCCATAGCACATGGATGCGTGAAAACAGGGGTGGCAGTAGAATTAGTAGACCTCAATAGTGCCGAGCCTCAAGAAGTTCGAGAACTAGTTGCACAAGCTTCTGGTTTAGTAATTGCAATGCCACCGCAATCTTCGGTGATGATTCAAGCTGCTTTAAGTACAATTTTAGCTGCTGTTCACAAGAAGCAAGCAATTGGTTTATTAGAGTCAGGAGGGGGAGAAGATGAACCTGTTTATCCTTTACGTAATAAGTTTCAAGAACTGGGATTAACTGAAGCTTTTCCTCCTATCTTAGTTAAAGAAATTCCTACACAAGCAACGGAACAACTTTGTGATGAAGCGGGGACAGATATGGGTCAATGGTTGACCCGCGATCGCACCATTAAACAAATCAAATCTATCAATACGGAGCTAGAAAAAGCTTTAGGGCGGATTAGCACAGGATTGTATATTATCACCGCTAAAAAAGGAGAAGTTCAGAGTGCCATGTTTGCTTCTTGGGTGACACAAGCGAGTCTTGAGCCTTTAGGAGTAGCGATCGCAGTCTCCAAAGACCGGGCAATTGAATCCTTGATGCACGTTGGCGATCGCTTTGTTTTAAATGTTTTAGAAGAAGGCAAATATCAAGGACTAATGAAACATTTCCTCAAGCGTTTTGCTCCTGGTGCAGACCGATTTGCTGGAGTGAAAACATATCCAGCGAAAAATGAATCGCCCGTTTTAGCTGAAGCTTTGGCTTACATGGAATGTGAAATTACTAGCCGTATGGATTGTGGGGATCATTGGGTAATTTATAGCACAGTCCAAACTGGAAGAGTTGCCAATCTACATGCACTTACTGCCGCTCATCACCGCAAAATTGGCAATCATTACTAATTGGTCATTGGTCATTCTCGTTGTCTCCTCACAGACGCGATGAATCGCGTCTCTACCCACTCTTGTACAGACGCGATTCATCGCGTCTCCCAAAAAACTATGTATAAATCTGTTGAAAACACCCCGATTACGATGTACGAAATCAATCGTGGGCGCGTCGTGCGAACCTTGGAATTTATCCAAGATGTGATTGTAATTTCTTTGTGTATCGGTTTATTTAGCTTCATGGTGCTTCAGGTGAGAGATATGTTTCTCTCGTTGCTTCCACCTCTAGATTTTCATGCGGTTACTGCCGATATTCTCTTTTTACTTATCTTAGTTGAGCTATTCCGACTGCTGATTATTTACCTACAGGAACATCGAGTATCTATTGGGGTAGCTGTTGAAGTTTCCATCGTTTCCGCCTTGCGAGAAGTCATTGTTAAAGGTGTTCTAGAAACAAGTTGGAGTCAAGTTTTAGCAACTTGTGCCTTTTTACTAGTCCTGGGAGTACTATTGTTCCTCCGAGTTTGGCTACCCCCTACCTTTGAAGGTATCGATCCCGAACAAGAAGTCTCTAAACGCTATAGAAGCCGAGCCAAGTCTGAATTAATACAAAACAATGGTCATTAAAAATAGGGAGTAGGTAGAGACGCGATTAATCGTGTCTTTAGGGAGGAGAATCTTCTGCTATGTCTAATGCCTAATTCCCAATTCCCAATTCCCCATTATTAACAGAGGTTATTATGTCTACTGCCACATTAACGTCCAACCATAGCAGAGATGTACAAGTTGTTGAAATTGGTAAAAATACTCTGATTCTGCGATCGCGGACTTGGGACACATTAAAATTTGAGGTGGAGTATTCCCGCCAACGGGGAACTACAGCGAATTCTTATCTGATTCAAGCTGATAAAAAAGCTTTAATTGACCCTCCTGGCGAATCTTTTACCGAAATTTACCTTCAGCAACTTGCACAACATTTAGATTTCACCACGCTAGATTACATTGTTCTCGGTCATGTCAACCCAAACCGCAGCGCAACTCTGCAAGTATTGCTCTCTCAGGTTCCTCAAGCCACTATAATTTGTTCTCGCCCCGCCGCCAATGCTCTCAAAACCGCCTTTCCCGAATTGGAGTCACGCATCCAAGCGGTGCGGGGGGATACTCTAGATTTAGGACAAGGACATCATCTATCATTTGTCACCGTACCAACTCCCCGGTGGGCAGATGGACTTTGTACTTATGATTCCGCCACAAAAATTCTCTACACAGATAAACTTTTCGGCGCTCATATTTGCGAAGATACTTTGTTTGATGAAGATTGGAAGGGGTTAGATGCGGAACGTCGTTACTATTTTGAATGTCTTCATGCACCCCAAGCCAAACAAGTTGAAGTAGCCTTAGATAAGTTGTCGGTTTTGGGAGCCAGATGTTATGCCCCAGCACACGGGCCAGTTGTCCGTTACAGCCTGAGTCGTTTTACCTATGATTACCGTCAATGGTGTCAAGGGCAAAAATCTCAAGAGTTGAGTGTCGCTTTGCTTTATGCTTCTGCTTATGGAAATACAGCAATTCTGGCGAATGCGATCGCTCAAGGTTTGATCCAAAATGGAGTTAATGTAGAATCAATCAACTGTGAACTAGCAGACTCAGCAGAGATTAACCGCATTGTAGAAACTTGCGATGGCTTAATTATCGGCTCACCCACTTTAGGCGGACATGCACCTACTCAAATTCAAACTGCTTTAGGAATAGTTCTCTCGGTGGCGGCTAAAACTAAGTTAGCAGGGGTTTTTGGTTCCTACGGTTGGAGTGGCGAGGCAATAGATTTAATCGAAAGCAAGCTCAAAGATGCAAATTATCAACTAGGGTTTGAAACACTTCGGGTGCGTTTCAGTCCTACTCCTGAGATTCTTCAGCAGTGTCAAGAAGCAGGTGCTTTGTTTGCCCAAAACTTGAAGAAAACCAAAAAACTCCGTACTTCCCGCCAGATTGTGACAGAAACCCATGTAGATCGTACCGAACAAGCTGTGGGGCGGATCATTGGTTCTCTGTGTGTTGTGACAACTCGTGATGAAGAAACTCACAAAGGGGTTTTAACTTCTTGGGTATCGCAGGCAACTTTTAACCCACCAGGAATTATGATTGCGATCGCTAACGAGCAAAATGCAGAGTTAATGCATCATCCTGGTGATAAATTTGTACTGAATATCCTCAAAGAAGGAAGAAATGTGCGACGCTATTTTTCTCGTCACAGCACTTTAGGCGATAATCCCTTTGCGAATCTTGACACAAAAACTGCTCTTAATGGTTGTTTGATTTTGAATGAGGCATTAGCCTATTTAGAATGTACGGTGCAAAATCAACTTGAATGTGGCGATCGATGGTTAATTTATGCCGTCATCGATCACGGTGAAGTGTTGGAAAATGAAGGTGTCACTGCTTTAGAACATCGTAAATCAGGCAGCTATTATTAATCTGATTTTTCACAGTATGTGGAAAACCTCTCTCCTAAGAGGAGAGAGACTTTGAATTTTCCCGCTTCCCGCGTCGGGAAGGAGGTTAGAGGGTTAGGTTTTTCGTGGGCTTTCCTACATAACGTGAAAAGTCAATTACACATAAGTCTTTTAGAGTTGCAATGGCATTGTTTCGACTAACAATGCGATTGTTTTGACTAACAATGCGGTTGTTTTGACTAACAATGCGGTTGTTTTGACTAATAATGTGATTGTTTCGACTGACAATGCAATTGTTTCGACTAACAATGCGATTGTTTCGACTGATAATGCAATTGTTTCGACTAACAATGTGATTGTTTCGACTAACAATGCGATTGTTTCGACTAACAATGCGATTGTTTCGCTTAAATAAATCTCGCACTGCGTTTCTATTCCGCCTCGGAATGAATTCCGAGTCTCAGAGCTACTGTCCACTCAAGTAGACTAAATAATTAATTCAGTCCACTTGAGTGGACTTGAGCTATCAGCCCTGAACTTCAGTTCTGGGCGGGATGTCGGTAAGTGCGACAGTTTCACTTTAACAAAGCCTTACAAAGAGAAAAGCTTGCTCGGTGGTTAAGCTTTTCAGGAACTTTACCCATTTTCGGTTCATCTTAGTGCCAATCCCCCATACCCAATCTCGTGATCTAAGATTGTTGGGTATTCTATAAAATTGCGATCGCCACTATACCGATGATCGAAGTTGAACATCTGAGTAAAATATACGGTTCCACCCCAGCGATTACTGATGTCACTTTTAACGTCGAACCTGGGGAGATTTTAGGGTTGTTGGGCCCCAATGGCGCTGGTAAAACTACAACCATGCGAATTCTGGCTGGTTATTTACCGGCAACCAATGGAAATGCCCGAATTGCTGGTTATGATGTCCATGAAAATTCCCTAGCTGTACGCCAACGCATTGGTTATTTACCGGAAACACCGCCGTTATATCCAGACATGACGGTGGAGGGATTTTTGCATTTTGTCGCCCGAATTAAGGGAGTACCAGCAGGCGATCGCCCCAACAAGGTAACAGCCGCTATCGAACGCTGCAATTTAGAAGATAAGCGGCGGGTAATTATTCGCAAACTCTCGAAAGGATACCGCCAAAGGGTAGGAATTGCTCAAGCGATCGTCCACGATCCACCAGCGATCATTTTAGATGAACCCACCGTTGGACTCGATCCCCGACAAATAATTGAGGTGCGGAATTTAATTAAAAGTCTGGCTGGGACTCACACAATTATTCTTTCCACGCACATTCTGCCAGAAGTAAGCATGACTTGTAACCGCGTCGCCATCATCAATCGCGGTAAAGTCGTGGCAACTAATACACCAGAAAACTTGATGACTCAGTTGACAGGTGGCTCAGGATATGAGTTGGAAATAGAAGGAGAAGCTGCCCTAGCGAAACAGGTATTGCAAAATTTAGCGGGTGTGAGTTTGGTAGAATCAATTCCGACAGCCGGAGGCCATCAACCCCAGGCAAATCGCGCTTACCTGCGGGTGATATCGCAACCGGGAAAAGAACCAGGAAAGGATATTGTCACAACATTAGTGCGGGCAGGATTTGGTTTACATGAACTGAAGCGAGTTAACGCCACCTTAGAAGATGTGTTTTTGCAACTGACCACAGAAGAGAAAAATTTCGATCCTGAGGTAGACTTAGCAGCAGACAACGAAGGAGAGGCAGCGTAAATGGGTGTAGTACTGAGTAATATTATTGCCATTTATCGCCGAGAGTTACAGAGTTATTTTGTATCACCTTTGGCTTATGCGATCGCAGGCATATTTTGGTTCATGGCGGGGTTATTTTTAGTGATGATTTTGCTAGGGCCAGATGGCATATTGCCAGGGGTCGCGGCAATAGATTTACAAGGGCAACAACTGGGAATGCCAATACCGCCTATAGATGTCCCCTACGAATTTATCAGGGCATTTTTGGATCGCATGGGGTGGCTATTGTTGTTTATCCTGCCAATTCTCTCGATGGGACTCTATGCCGAAGAACGTAAGCGGGGCACTTTAGAATTATTAGCCACCTCACCAATCACCAATTGGGCGGTAGCTGTAGGTAAGTTATTAGGCGTGTTAACATTTTTTACCTCGATGGTCGTACCCATGCTAGTGCTGGAAGCGATCGCAATCAGTGGATCAAATCCACCAATGGCGCTCTCAATACCCTTGCTGGGTCATTTTGGATTAATCTTGCTAGCAGCAGCAATTTTATCTTTAGGAATGTTTATTTCCTCCTTAACAGACAGCACAATTTTGTCTGCTGTTATCACATTTGCAGTAATTTTATTATTGTTATTGATTGATTTAATCGGAAAAATTGTCCCTGGCCCCATAGGCGAAGCCTTAGGTTATCTGTCGTTGCTGAAACATTACAACACTCTCATCCAAGGCATTTTTGATACCAGCGCTTTGATTTTATTTGCCAGTTACATTTTTTTGGGTATCTTTCTCACAGCTCAGTCAATTGATGCACTGCGCTTTCAAAGACAGTAGTTATATAAGTTATGAGTTAAAAGTTAGGAGTGGGGAGTTAAAACTCATAACTCCTAACTCCTAACTCCCCACTTCAGTCTAATAATATGAAGATAGTTGCAAAAAATAAACTGTGGAAATATCTGTTTTGGTTGGGTCCGTTTTTAATTGCTGTTGGCTTAACAGTTGGGTTAGTCTCTGAACAGTGGGGATTAATTTCATTAGCATTTCTGATTACAGGAATTGTCATCAGTGGGTTGGGGATAATATGGCAAAGCTACCAAACAAACTGGTGGAAGCGTCGTTCTACCCAAGCTGGTACTAATGCCCTAGTGTCAACTCTGGCAGTGTTAGCAATTTTGGGATTGATTAACTTTTTGGGAACTCGCTACCACTTGCGGGCAGATTTAACAGAAAGTCAATTGTTTACCCTTGCACCCCAGTCACGGGAACTAGTGAGGGTTTTACCACAGCCAGTTAAAGTGTGGGTGTTTGATATTAACCAGAATCCCCAAGACCGAGAACTGCTAGAAAATTATCAGCGTCAAAGCTCAAAATTTAAATATGAGTACATCGACCCCCAAGCTAGACCAGGACTTGCAGAAAAGTTTGGTGTCAAAGATTACGGGGAAGTTTATTTAGAATCTGGCGATAAACGGCAATTAGTGCAAACAGTAAATGAAAATGAGCGCTTGTCAGAAATCAGATTAACTAGTCGCCTGCAACAACTAACAAATTCAACCACAGCCAAAGTTTACTTACTCCAAGGTCATGGCGAACGCCAACTTTCGGCTGGGAAAGGTGCAATATCACAAGCAGTTCAGGGATTAGGCGATAAAAATTTCACAACATCACCGCTGAATTTAGGAGAAACTTCCAAAGTTCCTGAAGATGCCGCTGTAGTGATAGTGGCTGGCCCCAAGCGAGGGCTGTTTGAAGGCGAAGTCAAGGCTTTGCAAGAGTATCTTAATCGCGGTGGTAACTTACTGCTGATGATTGATCCCAATACTGATCCCAAAGTTGACAGCTTGCTACAAGAGTGGGGTGTCCGTTTAGATAATCGTTTAGCAGTCGATGTCTCTGGTGGAAGTGTTGTGGGACTTGGCCCTGCTGCGCCTTTAGTCACAGAATACGGACAACATCCGATTACCAAAGATTTCGGTAACGGCAATTCTTTTTATCCAATTGCCCGACCACTGGAAATTACCTCTGTGCCTAGTGTTCAAGCTACTCCACTGCTACGAACCAAACCCTATCCCAACAGCTGGGCAGAAAGCGACCTCCAAAGCGAAAGTTTGGAGTTTAATGCAGATAAAGACCTCAAAGGGCCTCTAACCTTGGGCGTTGCTTTAACAAGAAAACAAGCAGCTAAATCTGCTTCCACTCCCCAAGCTTCACCCACACCATCACCCCTACCATCACCAACCACCCAAAGCAAAACTTCCCCCACTCCCCCTGCTCCCTCTCCCTCCCCGACTCCCACTACCTCATCTCAAACAGCCACCGAGTCCCGGTTAGTAGTTTTAGGAAATTCCGATTTCGCAACCGATGGTTTGTTTCAACAACAACTAAATGGAGATGTATTCCTCAACTCAGTTACTTGGCTGAGTCAACAGGATCAGCAACCTCTCTCCATTCGCCCCAAAGAACCGAAAAACCGTCGGATAACCTTGACAACCACACAAGGCAATCTTTTAATATTGTCATCTCTGGTGATTTTACCCTTAATTGGGTTTGCGATCGCAGTTATTATTTGGTGGAAACGACGGTAGAGTTAGGAGTTAGGAATTCTCTCTCAGTGCCAATGACAAATGACTAAAAAATGAAATTGCCGCGAACGACTTTAATTTTAATACTGCTAACGCTGGGTTTAGGCGCTTTTGTTTACTTCTATGAAATTCGAGGTACAACTGTGCGAGAAGAAATCAAGGAGCAAAAGCAGCAAATTTTTTCTTTTGCCGAAGATGATGTGCAGTCTTTAACAGTCACGACAAAAAAAATTAATCTGAATCTGGAACGTAACCCTGAATCTAGTAACCCCAAGTGGTTAATCAAATCTCCGATATCGGGACCAGCAAATGATGCCATTGTTTCTTATTTGATGGATTTGTTAGTCAAGGGTAATAGCGAACGCACTCTCTCAACTCCAGCCAAAGAGCTTGGAGAATTTGCCTTAGATCAACCCCAAGCAACCATCAAGATCAACCTGAAAAACCGACAAAGCCATCAGTTGATTTTGGGTAAATCTAACTTTAACGGTCGTTTCTTGTATGCTCAAACTGACCCTGCTACAAAACCCGATGGGAATATAAATGTATTGTTGGTATCTACAGATTTTGCAAATGCTGTAAATCGGGAATTATCAGAGTGGAAACAACCTGTAGATAATAGTCAGAAACTACCTCCGCTCATCATTCCTAAGCCGACTCCGACAAACAGCAAATAATTAATTCAAAATCTGGCGATATTATGACAAATCCGACAGCAACATTGCTGATTTCCTGCCCCGATCAACGGGGACTGGTGGCGAAATTCGCCAATTTCATCTATTCTAATGGTGGTAATATTATCCATGCAGATCAGCATACAGATTTTGCTGCTGGGTTATTCCTTACCCGCATTGAATGGCAGTTAGATGGGTTCAATTTACCGCGAGAGTTTATTGCCCCTGCATTTAATGCGATCGCTCAACCTTTAGACGCTAAGTGGGAAATACGTTTTTCTGATACTGTACCACGCATTGCTATTTGGGTAAGTCGGCAAGACCATTGTCTATTTGACTTAATTTGGCGACAACGTGCTAAAGAATTTATTGCTGAAATTCCTTTAATTATTAGTAACCATACTAATTTAAAGGTAGTGGCAGAGCAGTTTAATATCAACTTCCAATACATTCCTATTACTAAAGATAATAAATCAGAACAAGAAGCCCAACAACTAGAATTACTACGCCAGCACAGAATCGATTTAGTTGTATTGGCGAAATATATGCAGATTGTTAGTGCAGATTTTATTAGTCAATTTCCGCAAATTATTAATATTCATCATTCATTTTTACCAGCTTTTATTGGAGCAAACCCTTATCACCGAGCTTTTGAGCGTGGGGTAAAAATTATTGGTGCAACTGCTCATTATGCCACTGCTGATTTAGATGCAGGCCCAATTATTGAACAGGATGTGGTGCGAGTTAGCCACCGTGATGAAGTTGATGATTTGGTGAGAAAAGGCAAAGATTTGGAGAGAGTGGTATTAGCAAGAGCAGTGCGATCGCACTTGCAAAATCGTGTATTAGTGTATGGGAATAGAACAGTGGTATTTGAGTAAATGGTGCTCAGGCAACTGGAAGGCGGAAAGAGAGAGGTTTTCCAGATACCGTGAAAATTCAGGTTAGTGGATATCTGCGATCGGTAGGGTTTCAGGTAATTGTTTGGCTCTGTATTTACTCTGTTTTATATTTGTTATCTATTTAATTAATAACAAATTTTGGCTAGTATCATTCATGCCTTAAGTTATAAAAATACGTATATTAAAATTATGTTTATTTTCAAAACTTTATATTTTTATGCTAAACTTTACTTGTTCTTTACAATAAATTCGTAAGTCTCTTTTAGGATAGTGGAAGCACACTATTTGTGTCACTATAAAGGCGCTTTAGTGAATATGTAAATTCTCTTTGTACGTAATGATGACAACAGCAGCAGACTCTAAAAACTGGCTGCAAGTAAGCCGTTATAGTAATCGGGGAAGTGTTTATTTGTTTGCTCCGATGATTAACTTTAATGTGATGGCTGAAGTAGGAGACACTCCCCCCTAATTTAACGTGCTTGTACTTGCTTGGAAATTTTATGAGGAATTCAACAATTACATTTTGATGGCAGCGAGGAAATTTTATGCCGACTTTGGAACAGCATAAACAGATGTAATTGAATTGAAATAACTACTTTGATGTTTGATAACTGAATATCTGAATTATAGTAGCTTGTCAAATTGCTAACTAATACACATCGATAGTTAGGTGTTTGATGTTGTGGTAAAGCATTAAGCTTCAGTATTAATCAGTGACAAATATAAAAAAGTATTTTCTCTAATTTCTAAATAAGTACATATAGTAAATACTAATTAAAGAATTTGCTTGTAAATAGACACAGCATTTCTTGTATAGCCTTATAACAATTAAATAACCCTTGTATTTAATAGCCTCTAACCTGAGAGGTTACCTTGGGTTTTTCAAATATTTGAAAAACTTGATATTAACCATCTTATTATTTTATTAATCTGTAATCTAAAGAATGCAGATTTAGATGGTAAATAGCAAAAATTAAACACATGATGTTTGTTGTTACTTAGGTATTACACAAATCTACAAATCTCCAAGTCCACAATTTATTTGAGAAGAATAGAGCTATGAATAACTTGAAACATTTTTCAAAAATGAAGCGGTTTCAACAACTTTTATTAACTACTTTTATAGGCGATATTCCAACTATTTTTGGCGGTGTAAAGTTACGTGATTTGCTATACCGCACTATTTTTGCCCAGATAGGTAGTTCAGTTTATATTCAAGATGGCGTTGAATTTCTCAGTACTGATTCTATCGAAATTGGCAATGGAGTTTATATTTTCAAGGGTGTTCGTATAGATGGAAGAGGCCACGAAAACAATAGAATTCATCTAAAAAATGGAGCTGTCATTGAACGTAACACTGTGATTGGGGCACTAAATAACACTTGTATCGACATTGGTCAAGATACTTTTATTGGCCCTAGCGTTTGTATTTCTGGCCCTGGAGACATCAAAATTGGCAAGCACTGTTTGATTGCAGCCCATACTGGAGTATATGCCAATAATCACAACTTTACAGATCCAACGGAGCCAATCAAATACCAAGGTATTACTTGTAAGGGGATCGTGATTGAGGATGACTGTTGGCTAGGTCATGGGGTAAAAGTATTAGATGGTGTCACCATTGGTAGAGGCAGCGTTATTGGTGCTGGCGCTGTTGTGACTAAAGATATTCCCCCATTTTCGGTAGCTGTAGGCATCCCTGCACGAGTAATTAAAAGCCGTGACGGTAAAGAAATTGCCAAGTCTACAGAATTACCTTTGTCATCTTCAAACTGATCGGCAATGTCACTGATTATTGCCTTCGTAGATATCGCCTCATAATGAAGAAAGATTAAGTAGATCATCAGAAAACCTTCAATGAGCCAAACTACTCTAAATTTAGTTGCAATATCTATTTTTCTCATGACCCTATCGGTACTGCTGGGGCCATTCTTGAATTTGTCGCCGACAGTGCCGGCGCTTGCTACCTTCACTATTTTGGGAATAGCCACTTTTGACAGTTTTAGCTTGCAAGGCAAGGGTGGTACTATCTTTTTAGATTGGATTGCTGGTTTTTCAAGTGAACACCGCGATCGTATCCTCCACCATGAAGCAGGGCATTTTTTGGTTGCTTACCTGTTAGGTATTCCCGTTACTGGCTACACACTCAGCGCTTGGGAAGCTTGGAAACAGGGGCAACCTGGACAAGGTGGCGTTAGCTTTGATGATGGCGAATTAGCATCTCAACTAGAGGTGGGTAAAATCAGTGCCCAAATGCTAGACCGCTACTGCACTGTTTGGATGGCAGGTATTGCTGCTGAAACCCTAGTTTTTAATAACGCCGAGGGTGGAGGTGATGATAAAACCAAGCTGATAGGAGTATTAACAATTTTGGGCTTTTCTGAATCAGCTTATCAGCAGAAACTACGGTTTCATGCCCTCCAGGCAAAAACCCTACTGCAAGAAAATTGGTCTAGCTATGAGGCTTTAGTGAATGCCATGCGAGAACGCACTTCGGTAGAAGATTGTCAGGCTGAGTTAGGAGTAGGGAAAGAATAATAATCCTCAATGCCCAATATTTCATGCTCACTTTTAAGAAGAAACAGCTTTCAAGTGTGAGACATGAGATAAGTTCGAGTTGATAACCCGATTACGCCCAGCAGTTTTAGCCTGTAACAGACATTGATCGGCACGATGCAACAGACTCTCTCCTCGATCATCATCCTCATCTTGCAGAGAGGCTGTGCCCAGACTAATAGTGATATTAATTGTCAATTTATTGCTGAGTGCAAATGGTTCATCGCTGACTACACGATTCAGACGACGGGCCACTAATAGTGCTTCTTCATCGGTGGTGTTAGCCAGAAGAATCACAAATTCTTCGCCACCATAGCGAAATGCTGTGTCTTGACAGCGCAGATTGTGTCGCAGACGCTGACATAGCACTTGCAAGATGCGATCGCCTACTAAATGCCCGTGAGTATCATTAACTTTCTTGAAATGGTCTACATCCAGAATAATCAAACTCAGGGGGATTTTTTGAGTCCTAGCTCTTTTAATTTGTCTGGGTAAGTCCCATTCTAAAGCACGACGATTATTTAATTCTGTAAGCGAATCGGCTAAGGCGATCGCTGATAACATATCATTTGTCCGAATCAAATCTCGGTATTTTTGCGCTTTCCGCAAGCCAACACTTAATTGAGCAAGTATTAGTCCATGATTGGCGGTCAACTCTGCCAAGCTATGGTCTGTTTTTTCTTCAATAAGATGCCAAATATAAGCATCGGCTCCTTGCTTTAATGCCGCAGCACTCATCTCCAATTCCCTGTGCCAACCATACTTATTTCTATCAGTAAGCTGCTGGGAACGATCCTCGAATAGAATACAGTATATCCAGGATAGTTTTGTCTGGTCTTTCAACCAACTGCAAAGTTCCATGCTGCCATGCAGGCTAGCCTGCACAAATATGATATCGGGGGGTGTCATTTGAATTTGTGATACTGCCTGATTAAGATTGTTTATAATTTCTACACTAAAAGCAGTCGCATAACGAATCTGATCTGGAAGTGTGGCGATAAAGTTATTTTTTCCAAAGACCAGAATAGAAATATTCATTGCTTTATTTTTTATCCTGTTTAAATTTTAAAGAGATTAACTTGAGTTACTTGCTACTATTGCCGCCTAATACTAAATATGATGTTTTAGGCAACTTTATATTTCTTGTTATATATTTTTTTGAACACCGAATCTACAATAATTTTCCAACTTTAATCTCCTGTTAAGGCTTTATATTTACTACTCCAGTTTTTGAAATCTCCACTTATGACAACTAATGTCTTCTTTAGAGCCTTTTTTTTAAACAGTAATAATACTGAATATTATTTGAATGTATAAAAACTATTGATGTAGTCTCTTAGGTATTATTTTTCTCATGAAATTACCAAAATAAATAGTTTGTAATAACAGCCAAATTAGGCAGTAAAATTTCTTCCCAAGTAGAAAAATGAAGAAATCATTAAAAATTTTAATTCAATGATGAAATCTGAAATCTTATCATTGAATTAAAAAAGTTTTTTCCCATAGATTACCTCAGCCTTTTTCTTTAGGAACTAGGCTTTTACTAACTATTAAGGTAGGAGTTGAATTGCAAAAAAAAATGCGAATCAAATAGACAGCAAAACTCCTTGCTACTATAAGTAGTAGCTTTCTGGTAACATATCCTATAATTACAGATCAAAATTATTGGGTAAAAAAAATTACACTTTAAATCAGGTGTAAACCAAAGTTTCACAATCTGTTAACAGGATAAACAAAATATTTCTGTCTATGCTTGATCTGTGTTTGCTTGTTTACTTAATCCACATCTTTTTTTAATTGGTCGCAACATCATAACAATCCAGAAAAAAAAGCTAAATAAAAAACTCGATGTTAAAACCTGCCCCTAATATAGGGATATTGCTTCGATTCCGCCCTTTCTATAGGCAGAATAAATATAAAAAATTTTGTTAGCCTAGCCTGAGATATTAAAATCTAAACTTCTGTGAAAAGCTAGAATCCGCTCAATAACCTTCAATAGCATAACCAGCAGCAACAATTACCTGTTTGATTGACTCCTCAGAAGCTGCGGATTCTACCGTGACAGTTTTAGCATTAACATCAACATCCACCTTAGCCTCAGGTTTCATAATGTGGATAAATTCAGTAATTGTTTCTGCACATCCCTCACAAGCAATATTTGATACTTTCAGTTGTAGTGCCATTTGTTACCTCAGTATGGGATTTTTAAACTATTTCTTAAGGATTAATCTTAACGACCAAAAGGCGATGTCTACGACGGGCTACGCCTACGCACATCCTGCCAAAGTAAGGTAGTGTAGTGGTGTAACAGCATTCTAGTAGCTGCATATATATCATCGACTGGCACAATTCGCTGGCAGTAATATGAAACAAAATGCAAGAATATATAAAGCTATTTATGAAAATACACTTACCTAGTGCCGCTACGCCCAAGCCTTAAAGTCTAAAGTTAAAAACACCCATGTCTTCAAATCCCCAGTACCTAAGCGGTAACGAAATTCGCAACATATTCCTCAACTTCTTTGCCCAACGAGGTCACCAAATTCTCCCAAGTGCCTCCCTCGTGCCAGAAGATCCAACCGTGCTGCTGACGATCGCGGGGATGCTACCATTTAAGCCGATATTCTTGGGGCAGCGCACACCAGAATTTAAGCGGGCTACGACTTCGCAAAAGTGTATTCGCACCAACGACATTGAGAATGTCGGACGCACCAAACGGCATCACACGTTTTTTGAGATGCTGGGCAATTTCAGCTTTGGTGATTATTTTAAAGAACAAGCGATCGCTTGGGGTTGGGAAATCTCTACACAAGTCTTTGGCTTCTCCCCCCAAAATCTTGTCGTCAGCGTTTTTGAAGATGATGATGAAGCCTTTGGGATTTGGCGCGATCAAATCGGTGTACCGATAGCGAGAATTAAACGCTTAGGCGAAGATGATAACTTTTGGGTATCTGGGCCGACTGGGCCTTGTGGGCCTTGTTCAGAAATTTATTACGACTTCCACCCAGAACGCGGTGACGAAAATATAGATTTAGAAGACGATTCCCGGTTTATCGAGTTTTACAACCTCGTGTTCATGCAATATAACCGGGATACTTCAGGCAATTTAACGCCACTGCAAAACAAGAATATCGACACCGGCATGGGTTTGGAGAGAATGGCGCAAATCCTCCAAAAAGTACCCAATAACTACGAAACTGACCTGATTTTTCCAATTATCCAAACAGCAGCCCAAATTGCTGGCATTGACTACCACAAAAGTGATGAAAAAACCAAAGTTTCTTTAAAAGTCATTGGCGATCACGTTCGTTCTGTTGTCCACATGATCGCCGATGAAATTCGCGCCTCCAACGTGGGACGGGGCTATGTGCTGCGGCGGTTAATTCGGCGTGTAGTGCGTCATGGGCGATTAATTGGAATTTCTGGTGAATTTACTACCCAAGTTGCTGAAACTGCGATCGCCCTTTCGGAATCAGCTTACCCTAATGTGCGTCAACGGGAAGCAGCAATTAAAGCTGAGTTGCAACGAGAAGAATCCAATTTCCTTAGAACTCTGGATAGAGGCGAAAAACTCCTAGAAGAAATCATTCAAGAGGTGAAACAGCGAGGAGAAACCTCTATTAGCGGTGAAAGCGCATTTACCCTCTATGACACCTACGGATTCCCCCTCGAACTTACTCAAGAAGTTGCCGAAGAAAATAATCTAACAGTCGATGAAGCAGGATTCAATGCCGAAATGCAAAAGCAGGTGGAACGTGCCAAAGCAGCACATGAAACCATCGATTTAACTGTACAAGGTTCCCTAGACAAATTAGCAGAACACATCCAAGTCACCGAGTTTTTAGGCTACACCCAACCTGCGGCGACAGCGAAAGTCGAAGCGATTTTAGTAGAAGGTGTTTCCCAAGAGGAAGTAGAAGCGGGAACACAGGTACAAATTATCCTTGACAAAACGCCATTTTATGCTGAATCCGGTGGACAAATCGGCGATCGAGGTTATATCTCTGGTGATGGTATCGTAGTTCGGGTGGAAGATGTGAAGAAAGAATCTGATTTCTTTGTTCACTTCGGACGCATCGAACGCGGTACACTGCGCGTAGGCGATCGCGTCACCGCTCAAATTGATCCGGCTTGTCGCCGTCGCGCCCAAGCTAACCATACCGCAACCCACCTATTGCAAGCAGCATTAAAGAAAATCGTTGATGATAGCATATCTCAAGCTGGTTCCCTGGTTTCCTTTGACAGATTGCGGTTTGACTTCAACTGTCCCCGTGCGTTGACAGTAGAGGAAGTCCAACAAATTGAGGAACAAGTGAACACTTGGATTGCGCAAGCACATGCTGCGAAAGTTGAAGTATTACCTTTAGCAGAGGCAAAAGCTAGGGGTGCCGTTGCCATGTTCGGCGAAAAATACGGCGAAGAAGTGCGCGTGATTGACTTCCCTAGCGTATCAATGGAACTATGCGGTGGGACTCATGTGAGTAATACGGCTGAAATTGGCGTGTTTAAGATTATCTCGGAAGCTGGAGTAGCTTCTGGGGTGCGGCGCATTGAAGCTGTTTCGGGGCCAGCAATACTGGATTATCTCAATCTTCGGGATAAAGTAGTTAAGGATTTGAGCGATCGCTTTAAAGTTAAACCCGAAGAATTACCAGACAGAATCACAAGTCTGCAAAGCGAACTTAGAACTAGCCAGAAGGAATTGGAAAGCTTGAAGGTACAGTTAGCGATCGCAAAATCTGATAGCTTGCTACAAACAGCAGAAACTGTAGGCGATTTTAAAATTATCGTTTCCCAATTAGAAGATGTTGATCCAGAATCATTGAAAACCGCAGCCGAACGCTTGTTGCAAAAAATCGGTAATGGTGCAGTGGTGCTGGGTTCTGTTCCTGAAGAAGGAAAAGTCAGCATAGTTGCAGCTTTTAGTTCTGAAGTGAACAAAAAAGGTTTGCAAGCTGGTAAATTTGTAGGTGCGATCGCTAAAATCTGCGGTGGCGGTGGCGGTGGAAGACCAAACTTAGCCCAAGCCGGCGGACGCGATGCGAGTAAATTACCAGAAGCCTTGGAACAAGCAGAAAGTGAGTTAAAATCCGCGTTGGGTTAACCCTCTTTTTCAGAGGCTTTACTCCCCTTCCTTTGCAGGAAGGGGCTATTTTTGTTAAGTCTGTATTGAACTCAAACCAGAAGCACTATATAAATGAAATGAATATAGCGATCGCAAGTCTAGGATAAGCATCGCTATCTATATATAGCTGGTTTATGCCCATATGCCCATAAGGGACTTCCAAATAAAAAAATATCCCAATCTCACCTATACCATCTCAAACTCTAATTGATGGCTCTTAAAAAAATCATGAGTGAAATGATCCACCACATTTGTATCAGCTAGTTCCAAATTATAAAAATCCACAGCTTCATGATCAAAATAGGGCCCAGCGTGCCAAGTGCCCTCATGTAGCTTGATAAAACAATTCCCCGGAATGCGGAAAGCAGAAATCTCGTCTAATGCTGGTTCATTCACATCATTATCAGGAGGACAAACTGCAATCAACCAATCCTTCCCTTCCAAAGAACCCAGACATTGAGTGCATTGCATATGGCGAGTAATTTTGTGAAACTTTCGCCCTCTCTTCTGCAACCGCATAACATAAAATCGTGGAATCCCGTTTTGCAGGTTTAACTGGGCATCTTCGCCATCATAAGCTTTGCCATCAAGACTTGCAAAAATTACCTGTCCATAACGCCGAAAGTTTTCAGAACTCACCCATTCTGCCTGCAATTGTTGCACTGTCTTTGATGTGCTCATATCAAATCTTTGAGAGATTACTTAGGTTTATTTTCCTCCAAAATGACTGAATAAAATACAGCCATTAAGGTGAATGCCTGAGTTTAAATGCCCTACATTATTATAAAAACTAATCTCAGCTAGCTAAATAACTACGTACTTGTTCCTTTTGCCGTCGCAGGAGACTGAGAGCTTTTTGCTCGATTTGACGCACTCGTTCTCGACTAATACCCATGCGATCGCCAATCTGTGCTAAAGAAAGTTCATAGCCATCAGTCAGACCAAAGCGCAGGGTTAATATTTCTCGCTGCTGGGGAGAAAGCTTTGCCAACAAGTCTTGTAAGTCTTGATGGAGAGATTCTTCAACGGCATAGTCTTCGGGAGAAGGGCCATCATCTTCCAGTATGTCCTGCAATTCTGTATCTTGTTGTTCACCAACTCGCGCCTCTAAGGAGAAGGGTTGACGCGCCAAGTACAAACACTCTCGAACTTGGCTAGGTGTCAAAGATAACGCGCTGGCAATTTCACCAGTAGTGGGAACACGACCCAACTGTTGAGATAATTCACGCTGCACCCGCTTAATTTTGTTCAGTTTCTCAAAGACGTGGATAGGTAAACGAATTGTACGTCCTTGTTGAGCGATCGCTCGTGTAATTCCTTGACGAATCCACCAGTAAGCGTAGGTAGAAAACTTATAACCAAGAGCAGGATCAAATTTATCCACCCCTCGCTCTAAACCCAAAGTACCTTCTTGAATTAAATCCATAAATTCTAGGTTGCGGTGCTGGTATTTCTTCGCCACAGCTACCACTAACCGGAGATTAGCCTGAATCATTTTCTGCTTGGCTTGGTGTCCTTGACTTAGCTGTTGTTCTAGCACCTCAACACTTGACTCCACTTGATCTGCCCATTCTTGCAGCGTGGGTTCGTGCTTTAATTTCACAGCCAATTCTTCCTTAGCAGCTAGTAAATTCATCATCTGCTGCACTTGTTGGGCAAAAATAACCTCTTGTTCACGAGTCAACAAATCTACACGCCCGATCTCTTGCAGATAACTACGCACAATATCATCTGTAGCTCGAGGTTTTTTATCTGCGACTAAACTTTTTTTCTTCGTTTTTTGAACTTCGGTATGTGGAGATGTTAAGTTGCTCATGGTTATTTGCTCCTCTGTAACCTCATCAATTTATTGGTATCAAGTCTAGATATTCAGACTCATAGCCATTTACACTGCTAATCAATCAATTGGCAATACTGATGAATTCTAGTCTATGATACATTACAAGTTAATTCTTGGAGATAATAAACCCAAAATCAACCTACCCTTTAATAATAACATCATCAGTAGTGACAAATCAATTACCTAAAGTATCATCACCATATCTTTCAAACCAATTACACTGCTTTATTATTGATCATTGCATATCTGGAAACATAATTATTACTTTATTTATCCAATGCAGTTTCTAAAAAATGTAAATTTCTCCAAAAACGATTTTATTACAGTAAAAATTTATTAAAAGCAAAATATTATATACTTTATAATTTAAATTTTGAAAACATAAAAATATTATTGATATTTGTTGATCTACAATGATGATGCTCTGGTTATTTTTAAATTTCATTTTTATTAAATGACAACTTATTAAACATATAATATCTATTCTTCACCTCTAATTTTTGCTACATGATCCAATCAGATCAAGCAGGGTATGTAAGGTTTTAAGTAAGCATGGAAGAAAGAACTTTACCCAGCCTCCTCTGCTCAATAACAGCTTTTTTAGGAGCAGTTAACTGGTGTACACCGCGCCTTATAAAAAGCAAACAATTCAAATCTTCTTTTCTTCTATCTCCTGCAAGACAGCATAGCTACCTTGTTTATTGAAAGTCTGGTTAAATACTTATAATTAGTAATTAGGGATTTAGGACGACAAAGACGCAAGTATCTGTGAAAATTGCACTTGTGTCGTAATGCACGCAGACATCTGTATCGAATGCGGTATTATCAATGTAATTACTCCTGGAAAGATTTTTTGGACTAAAAGTAGTAACAGTGCTCACATTAACACCAAGAATAATACTTATCAAGACAGCAAGGCCCACGATCACCACTAATATCCGACTGAAGCGAAAAGATTTTTGGGAAAACAATACTATATTGAAACTTTAACCTAACTCTTCAGCCATCCCTTTATTTAGATATTGGTTCAAAAAAGCATCTATCTTATTGGCGCATATCCCAAAATGAGCTGTCTTTCCTGCTTTTGTGAGAATGTCTAATCCCTGACTATTATTGCGGGGGTCTGGATCAACCATAGATACATATATTCATCTATACGATGATTTTGAGCGATCGCTAAAGCAGATGCAGGTGTGTGTCCATGAAAAGAACAAGGTTTAAGAGTTACGTACATTTTCAAAAAGTCGAAAGCTTTGCCTTGAATCTGGTTAAGTGCGTCAGCCTCAAGATGGAGTTTTCCTGGTGCCTGCGTCTACCCTTGAGCTATTATCTTTTGGGCATCTATGATTACACAGGCGACTGCTAGGTTCGGCAAACATTCCGGCCAAACTTTTCTACTTTGAGCTAAAGCAGTCAGCATAAATATTTGCTCGATGTTTTAGCGTAAATTATCTAGATAGATTAAACTACCAAGAATTAGTTAATCTATTGTTATAAAATTGCCTATATCAAAATTGAGTAACTGTCACACTAATACCAGAGTCAAGTTTAGGAACCTTGAGATACTCAATTGGTTCAGTACTTTGAGAACTTTGGGTATTTGTTGGCTTTTGACATTGCTTAAAAAAAGCCTCTGGGTTATTGATGAACTCAAGCGGGTTAATCTTTTGGCAACCTCGATCCTGCACGAGCGAAATTGATTCAGCAGTTTGTTTAGGATTATTAGTCTCTCCGATAAAATTACTCCATGTAGCGTTAATCGTGGCTGGCTCTGTCAATAGAACTTCAGCCTGATTGCGATCGATAGGAACATTTTCTTCGTTAGCATAAGCACTCTGGGGAAGAGCAAGTGCACTAATCACAAAGACTAAGGTGATAGAAGAGGATTTCATAATTCAATCTCTCAATATTTAATGTCAGTTTAATAATTACAATTGGCTAGATACAGCAACCAAAAATAGCGGCGCGGCTTGGGTACTTAAGATTAACACAGGTAGTGAGAACTATAGCTAAACTTCATTAAAAATATAGTAAAGTCTAGCCAGATGTAGACTTTTGTCTGGGAGGAGGCAGTTAAACAATGTAGACTCTGCCTATTATCTGCTTCCTGCGACAAATGTGCTAACTCATATTCTGTTAGCCGTATTAATAGGTAGGCCAATGTCAAAATTTGTCGTTGGCATAGGGCAAGAGGCAGACAGAAGTTTGAGGGTCGGTTTCCAGCGCTTAAACTGCAAAGAGGCATGAGGGAAGAGAGTTGTAGCCTAGTTTATCTTTCTTCACATAGTTTGGTTTTATTGTCCCAACTTACTTACTAGCCGTTTATCTCTCATGCGTGCTACTATACGCTTACACAGATAAGACAACACTTTGTTAGATAAGTTGTGGAAGGAGTTTTTTGTGTTTATTGCCAGAATACAAACAAGGCGATTGCAATTTTATGGGTAAACCTAAAATACGGGATATAAACCCAAGGACGGGTACTGTGTTGTAATTTCCACACCTCAAGCCACATCAAAATAGTCTTTTACCAGTCTTAGCAAATTACACTGATAGCGAGTCCTTACAAGTTCCATACTAAAATCACATAATCTTAGTATTCTCAGTCCCGTATCGTTTCCAAGATTGACCATTATTTAGAGAAAGAATGAATTGTTGCTGAAAGCTTTTAAGTAGTTTTCGTAAATATCCATCCAGTCTTTTAAAGCTCTCTTTTCACTGTACAAAGCCTAACTCTGAAGTGGTTCCATTGCTTATAGGCTGGCAAAATTGTTCTATTCCTTACCCTTAAGGAATAAATTCCTCTTGTCTTTTCAAAATCAGCAAACTGACAATGAATATACTAGCATCTTGTATGAATTTTTTGTAAAGTTATCCAATTCAGTGTTCTTACATAATATGATGTTGGTTGTTAGATTATTAATCAATACTTGCATCAGTAATAACGCAAAACTAAGTTGATCGACAAAGATGGAAAACTACTAAATCAGAAAGAAACTTGTGAGTTATCATGTTTTTTGCTGTCAGACTAATATCAAGCAATCTAAGTCAAAATTGCGACTAATAAAACTATTAGTTGACTTCACCCTTGAACAACCTTAGCAAAAAGATATTGTATTAGTTGACAATCAACGCAAATATTACCAAGGCAAAGTAGACCAGAGTCCTACTGTCGGTGAAATACTGAACAAAATCTGCTGTAAGTAAATAGTCTTTTTTATAAAACTTTGTATATATTATGACAATGGAATCTTTACCCACTTTTGAAGAAGTAAATATTCAGAGATACTTAGAAGTTCTTCAACGGCGTTGGCTACCTCTAGTCGGAATTTTTGGCATAGCTGTTACTCTTGGGTGCTTGTATGCATTTTCCCTAAAACCCTCATACAGGGCAGAAGGAAGTTTGATGATTAAAACAAATCGATCTTCCTCACTTACAGGCTTACCGGAAGACATAGGACGCTTAGAAGCTTTGAATATGAATGACAATCCCCTGGAAACTCAGGTGAGAGTTGTTGGGTCAAATCCAGTCATTGAGAAAACAATTAATTCACTCAATCTCAAAGATACCGAAGGCAAACCGCTGTCGATTCCCGACTTGGCAAAACAACTAAAAATAGAAGGAATCAAAGGCACTGATGTTGTACAACTTTCTTATAAAGGCAGTGATCCAGAACTAGCTGCCAAAATCGTCAATGAAGTTATCGACAGTTATATCGACTTAAATATCAAGGCTAATCAGAATGAAGCGCGGACAGCCAAACAGGTTCTGGTAACAGAAGTACCTAAAGCTGAAGAAATTGTCAGAAGAGCCGAATCAAACCTACGGCTATTTAAAGAAACGAATAAAGTTGTTGTCCTGGAACAAGAAGCAACCGCAGCAGTCGATACAATCTCCAAGTTAGGAAACCAAATTTCTCAAGCTTTAGCTCAACTAGATGATGTCAAAGGTCGTTTAGAACAGTTACGCAGTGAAGCTAAGGTAGATTCACAACAAGGTGTAATCGAATCTGAATTGAGTCAAGCACCTGGGGTTCAGAAAGTGCTTACCCAACTCCAAGAAACAGAAAGCCAACTAACACTAGAGCGTACCCGTTTTTCACCTGAGCACCCTACAATTACCAACTTACAAGAAAAAGTCGTAGCTCTTAGGAGCTTGCTAAAAGAGCGGACAGGACAAGTCGCTGGTAAAGCACAGATAACAGAGGGAAGTTTACAGGTTGGACAACTGCGGCAAAGCCTAATTGCAGATATTACTCGTGCTCAGGCAGAACGCGTCGGTTTAGAAAGACAAATTGCCACACTCAAGCAACAGCAAGATTCCTACATCAAACGAGCAAATAATTTGCCAAGGCTAGAACAGAGCCAAAGAGAGCTAGAACGGAAGCTGCAAGCAGCTCAAACGACTTACGAAACACTCTTAAAGAAACGCCAAGAAATTGATGTTGCACAAAATCAAAAGATTCCTAATGCTCGTGTGATTTCCTATGCCTTAATTCCTGATAAAGCAGAAGGGCCTCGCAAAATTTTGTTTATTGTTGGTGGAGGAGGAATTGGTCTTTTCTTAGGTATCATTGTCGCCTTTGGTTTAGACTTAATAGACCGCTCGGTGAAGACCGTCAAAGAAGCCAAAGAAGTCTTGAGATATAGTGTTTTAGGAGTAATTCCTACACAAGGTAGAAATGGTAAAGATCCTTCTTCTATACCAGGACTCGATAGAGCTATTCCCAAAATTATTGGCAGAGATATTCCTTACTTCCCTGTTGGTAATGCATACCAAATACTACAAGTTAACTTGAAGTTCCTCTGTTCTGATAAACCGCTAAAAAGCATTGTAATCACAAGTTCCGTTGCCAAAGAAGGAAAGTCTGACGTATCTGCAAATTTAGCTGTGACTATGGCTCAGGCAGGGCGTCGGGTATTATTGGTGGATGCAGATATGCGTCATCCCATACAGCATCATATCTGGGGGCTACCAAATGCAATGGGACTAAGCAATGTAATTATTGGACAAGCATCTTTAGATACGGCAGTAGAAGAAGTGATGCCTAATCTTGAGGTTCTTACTTCTGGAGTTTTACCTCCCAATCCAGTTGCAATGCTAGATTCTCAGCGCATGGCAACATTAATTAGTAACTTTGGGAGAGATTACGATCTTGTAATTTTTGATACTCCCCCATTATCAGGAATAGCAGATGCTGCTGTTTTAAGCACCCTCACTGACGGTATATTATTAGTCGTTCGTCCTGGAGTAGTTGACCTTAACAGTGCGAATGCAGCTAAAGAGTTTTTAACTCAGTCAGGTCAGAAGGTGTTAGGGATAGTTATCAATGGTGTGAATACTAAAAATGAACCTAATAATTATTTTTATGACAATAAAAAACGACAAATTGAACAAGATTTAGTATCTAGCAGCCTAACCAAATTTTCCAAAGAGCGTTAAGTTATTCGATAAATTCCGAAAGCGAATCTGAATACAACCATCTAAACCCAATTTTTTGACTGTAGGACTAAATTAATGACGTTAAGCAAAAATCTCAAGCAATTCGTAAAATCAAATACTCCATTAGCTAAATGGAAAGGCTCTATTTACACAAAGGCAATAATTCTCAAAAATCATGTAAAAAACTATGATATATATCAGCAAATTTTATCTCCTCAACAGAGTAATGAATTAGTTACCAATCTTATTAAAGATAGTAAACCTTTTATGATTTCTCGCTTTGGTAGCACAGAAGCTTATTGTGTGCATGAATACCTAAAAGGAGGTTACAAGGGATCTATATTTGAGTCAATATCTAATGATTCTGGATTTTTCCCAGCAGATAAAAAACATCTAGATCGATTTAGTCAACTTTTTCTAGAATCGTCAAAATCTATAGATGTTTTAGGAGTATGGTTTCAAACTGGAGAGCCAGAAATTATCAGAAATTCTTGCCCAAAAGCTTCTTTTGTAGAATTAAATACGCTTGAACCTTATTATCACAATGACCCTTGGAGCAAGAATCTTGAGGGAAAAAAGGTTTTAGTCATTCATCCTTTTGCAGAAACAATTTCATCGCAATATAAAAACCATAGAAAGTTACTTTTTGAAAACCAAAATATTCTGCCTGAATTTGAATTAATTACCTTCAAAGCCGTACAGTCTCTAGCTGGAACTCAAACCCAGTTCAATACTTGGTTCGATGCTTATGATTGGATGTGTAACAAGATTAAAGATCAAGATTTTGACATAGCTATTATCGGATGTGGTGCTTATGGACTTCCATTAGCTGCTTACATTAAATCTCTTGGTAAACAAGCTCTCCACCTTGGAGGAGCAACTCAAATTCTTTTTGGAATTAAAGGCAACCGTTGGGATAAAATTCCATTTTTTCAGTCTCTTTATAATGAATCCTGGGTTAGGTGTAGACCTGATGATGTCCCTACAAGTCCCTCAAAATATCCGGCCTATTGGTAATTATCGGTTTCCAAAAATATTCTCGTCTTATTTTGTTATCTATTTAGGCATTTTGTATGGATAAAAATAAAATCAAAACATCTTGTTTAATTAATAATTACAATTACGCTGAATTTCTCTCAGAGGCGGTTGATAGCGCTTTAAATCAAACAGTTAAATTTGATGAGATTATTATTGTTGATGACGCATCCACAGATAATTCGGTAGAAGTCATCACCAAATTTACTCAAGTAACTAATGTTAAATCTGTCTTGAAAGAAAAAAATCAAGGACAACTATCATCATTCAACGAAGGGTTTTTAGCTGCAACTGGAGACATAATATTTTTTTTAGATGCCGATGATATTTATGAACCTCAATATTTAGAAACAGCATTAAATTTTTATAAGAGACGTAGTGAATGTGATTTTGTTTTTTGTGCGTATAAAAAATTTGGGGCAGTAGAAGAAATATTTCAAGCTGATGCTGTCGATTTAGATTTGGGTTATTCAGTAATCAGAACTTTATATAGTGGTGAATGGATTGGCTCCATAACTTCAACATTATCAATCCGTAGAGAAATAATTAGAAAATTTTTGCCTATTCCAAATGTAGAAGATTGGCGTGTAAGGGCTGATGACTGTCTGGTATGGGGAGCTTCTTTGGTAGGAGCTAAAAAGTTTTATATATCTAAACCTTTAGTGATGTATAGAATACATAAAAGTAATCAGTATCATAACAAGAAATTTTTAGACATAGATAACAACTATGAATACAAGAGATTCTGGAAACGCAATTCCTTATTTAATTACATTCTGCAAAAAAATAATTTGAGTTTACCGTTATTATTGGCTTTCACATCTCTAAATGAGTTAAAAACAATACCATGTCCAAAATATCAAGATTTTATCTCATATTTGAAAATAATATTTTTGTTTGAGCATAACTTTTTTTGGAAAACTAAGGGCATTATTTTCTTATTTAGCTATTTTTTAAAAACTTTGATGACTGGGAAATTAAAAGTATTGTAGGCGATATTGATAGGGATAGAGAACGTTACATGATTAATTCATAAAAATAATGTTAAGTAAACTAAAAATTAAAAACTTATCAAAATTTAAATCTCGTTCTGGACTGCGTGCAATTATTGCCAATACAAGTTGGTTGTTTGCTGACCGTATTCTACGTATGGGTGCAAGCTTAGTCGTAGGAGTATGGATAGCACGCTACTTAGGAGTACAGCAGTATGGTGTCTTTAACTATGCTTTAGCTTTTGTTAGCTTATTTAGCCCAATTTTCACTCTAGGACTGGACGACGTAGTAGTTCGCCATCTTGTTCGTCAATCATCAAACAAAGAGGAAATTTTAGGAACCACTTTTTGGCTAAAGTTGCTGGGTGGAATTGCTTCTGTCTTATTGGCAGTTAGCACTATGTTTTTCTTAGGTGAGCAGGAAACACTGAAGATATGGCTAGTTGCAATTTTAGCAATGGCAGGAATTTTTAGGGCGGCTGATACTATTGAACTGTGGTTTCAATCACAGGTGCAGTCAAAATACACTGTGATTGCTAAGAACACAGCGTTTCTGCTAAATAGTGCCATCAAAATCGCACTAATTTTAACAAAAGCACCATTGTTAGCTTTTGCTTGGGTAACATTAGCAGAATTTGCGATGAGTGCAATTGGATTGCTGATTGTTTACCAAGTCAAAGGGTCGTCGTTGTGGTTATGGCGTTGGAGTTTTTCTGCTGCCAAAACTCTTCTGAAAGAGAGTTTACCTCTAATTTTTTCGGGGTTCGCTATCCTGATTTTTATGAAAATAGATCAGGTGATGTTAGGCCAAATGATCGGAAATAGCGAGGTTGGAGTTTATACTGCTGCTGTCAGAGTTTCTGAAATTTGGTATTTTATTCCGGGGGCTATTGTTTCTTCTGTTGCTCCTGCAATTTACGCAGCTAAGGAAAAATCTGAAAGTCTTTACTATCAGCGAATCGGACAATTACTCAATCTAATGACATGTATATCTTTGGCAATTGCGCTTCCAATGTCATTTCTATCTGACAAGATAATTATGGTGATGTTTGGAAGTGGATATGCAGAAGCAGGATCAATATTAGCAGTTCATATTTGGACTTCTTTGTTTGTATTTATGGGTCTTGCAACATCACCTTGGTTTATTGCTGAAGGTTTGAACCACGTTTCTTTAGGTAAGACTTTGTTTGGGGCAATCCTAAATATTATTCTTAATTTATTCCTTATTCCTAAGTATGCAGGACTTGGGGCTGCGATCGCAACAATCATATCTCAAGCTGCTGCTGCTTTTCTGTGCAACGCATTTGATTCAAGAACACAAAAAATATTTAAGATTCAGGTGCGATCGCTTATTCCTTTTTACAAATACTGATAGTTATTATTTAACCTTTATATGATGCAAACACCAGTAACTTTTATTATTTTTAAACGTCCACAAACAACAGAGAAAGTTTTTGAAGTTATTCGCCAAGCCAAGCCAACAAAACTTTTTGTAATTGCAGATGGCCCCCGCACTGACCGCGAAGGTGAGGCAGAAAAGTGTGAAGAAACTCGGGCAATTATTGAAAAAGTTGATTGGGATTGCGAAGTCATCAAGAATTATTCTGATATCAACTTAGGTTGTGCCAAACGAGTATCTAGTGGTTTAGATTGGGTATTTAATAATGTTGAAGAGACAATTATTTTAGAAGATGATTGTATCCCTCACCCAACATTTTTCAGATTTAGCGAAGAACTGTTAGAAAAATATAGAAACGATACCAGAATTGCTACAATCTCTGCTCAAAATCTTCAATTTGGACGGAAACGCACAAATTATAGTTACTATTTTTCTCGCTACAATCACTGCTGGGGTTGGGCAAGTTGGAGACGTGCTTGGCAACATTATGATTTGACCATCAAACTCTGGAAAGAGGTGCAAGCAGAAAACCTTTTACATGACATTCTTATAGACCCAAAAGCAGTAAGTTATTGGCAACGAATATTTCAGTCTGTTTATAACAATCCTACAGGTATAACTTGGGATTACCAATGGACATTTGCTTGCTGGATACAGGGTAGCTTAAGCATTATTCCCAATGTCAATTTAATTTCTAATGTTGGTGTTGGTGCAGACGCGACTCATTTCAATTCCAGCCAAGAATTTTCGTTTATCAATATGTCGATGCAAGAGATGGAATTTCCTTTAAAACATCCACCGTTTATTGTAAGGAATATAGATGCAGATAATTTTACGCAAAAAACAGTATATAAAGCAACTGCATTAGATATTTTTAAAGAGGAGGTAAAGAAAAGATTTGATTACTCAAGGTTAAAAAAATAGTGATAGATTAATAAACAAAATGTCAGCGATGAAAGTAAAACTAACAGAAAAAATATTAACTATTTTGTTATTACTCATTGCTGTAGGGGCATTAACAATACACCCTGCACAAGAAGTTTCCATGTCTACCCTTGGAGGTGATAAGGTAGATACTTTGTTCAATATAGTTTCATATTTAATCTTATTTTATTTCCTAATTTCATACTGGAAAGGTTTTATTTATGTAATTACCAAAAGTCCATTACAGTTTTTTTTACTAGCAATAATTATATTTTCTATGTTGTGGTCAGAAGACCTAAGTTCTACTCTAAAAGATATAAAAGGTCTAATACGTATATATTTTATTGCAATCTATTTGGCAATGCGTTATCCCCTTAGGGAACAAATGAGGCTAATAGCTTGGGCACTCGGTGTAGCTGCATTATTATCTATGATATTCTCTGCATTCATACCAGGTTATATTCACACATCACCTGAATTAGTAGATATGTGGAGTGGAATTTATGGTCATAAAAATGAATTAGGTTACATGATGAATTGGAGTGCAGGAGTTTTTTTACATCTTGCCCTTAGTAGCAATCGATATCGCTGGTTGATGTGGGCACTATGTGGGTTATCTATGTGTTTAATTATCCTCACACGTTCCACAACATCTTTAGCTATCCTATTGACAATGATATTACTTTTACCTTTCTATCAATCCTTTAAAAAAACTAATTACAAATTACAAGTTATAATGATTACTACAGCTTTAATGTTACTCATTATTGTTTCAATCTTACTAATCAATAATGCTGAAACTGTAGTTGGAACTTCTGGAAAAGACCTTACCTTCAATGGTCGCTCTGATCTTTGGGAATTAGTGATAACTAAGGTTTTGGAAAGACCTTGGCTAGGTTATGGATATTCTGGATTTTGGACTAGTAATGCTGCATCTAATCTGAGAGCTACTTATGATTGGGCAAGTAATGCTCACAATGGGTTTTTAGAACTATTGTTAGAATTAGGATTTTTAGGTTTCTTGACTTTTGCAGCAGGATTTATCCGATTCTTCGTAATGGCATTGACTCGAATTGTTTCAATGGCTGAAAAACCCGAAGATTATTGGCCAATGCAGATGCTAATTATCATCGTCATAGTGAATTTCTCAGAAGCAAGATTATTAATTCCAGGTTGGAATTGGTTGATGTATGTCACAACCTCTCTATCTCTGACTCTTAGTTATCAGCGGGCACCAATATATAAATAGTTTACATTTTTGCATAATTCAAAGGTGAGAAAGCATGAAAAAGTTAAATTTTGGGTGTGGGCACAGATTTTCTCCTGGATGGATAAATATAGATTTTAATTCTGAGCATCCTGAAGTAATTGCCCATAACTTACTGCAACCACTTCCATACCCTAAAGATTATTTCGATGTAATTTATAGCAGTCATGTCCTAGAGCATTTCTCTAAAGACACGGGAGAAATGCTGGTAAAAGAATGCTATAGAGTTCTAAAACCTCAAGGTATTTTACGGATTGTTGTTCCTGACTTAGAGCGAACATGCCGTGAATATTTAAGAATTATCGAGAGTATTCAAAATGAGGAAGCTAGGAAACAATATGAATGGATTATTATTGAGTTAATCGACCAATTGGTTAGAACAGAACACGGTGGCTTGATGAAAACTTATTGGCGACAAGTGCTTGAAAACAATGATGAATCATCAATAAACTATGTAGAAGCAAGAACAGGTGTAAATATCAAAGAAGAGATAGCAACTCATAATACTACTTCTTTGTTGCAAAAGGTATTTAGTATAAATCAAAATAAACTCAAAAATAAATTCAAATACCTCTATATTGATATGGTAAAGAGGTTGATACCACGGTATGTCCGCAAATCTATGATAGATGAAACCTCCCTTGGTGAAAAACACAAGTGGATGTATGATAGCTATAGTATGAAAACCCTCTTTGAAAGAGTTGGTTTTTCAGATATTAAGTTTTTGGATGCCAATACAAGTGAGATTCCAAACTTTAGTAATGAAGTCTTAGATATTAATCCTGATGGAACAGTATATCTACCAGGCTCTTTATATTGCGAGGGCATTAAACCAAACAAATAAGACTGATACTCTGCGATAGGGAAGCAGTATTATCAAGTAGATTTTTTGAAAGATAGTGGTAATATGAACGTCTTGCTCCTTAGCACCCAGGATGTGGCTGGTGGTGCGGCTCGTGCTGCATATCGCTTGCACAAAGGGTTACAAAATATTGACTTACAATCACAAATGCTGGTGCAAGAAAAATATACTGATGACAAAACAGTAATTGCGCCTAAAATCAGATTATTTCAAGGCATAGCTAAGGCAAAGTTGACATTTGAAACTTTACCTTTAAAGCTTTATTCTCAAAAGCAAAACACTCCATTTTTTATTCAATGGTTGCCAGATAGACTTATTTCTCAAGTTGCTCAGATTAATCCAGACATAATAAATTTGCATTGGATTAGCGCAGCTTTCATGCAAATAGAAACTATTGCTAAACTAAAGCGCCCTTTGGTCTGGACTATTCATGATATGTGGGCATTTACTGGAGGATGCAGCTACGCTGGAGATTGCGATCGTTACCAAAGCTCCTGTGGAGCCTGTCCTCAACTGAATAGCAAAAAGGATTGGGATTTATCCCATTGGGTATGGCAACGTAAAGCTAAAGCATTAAAAAACTCAAATCTGACAATTGTTTCGCCAGGTACTTGGTTAGCCGAATGCGCCAAGTCTAGTTCTCTATTTAAGAATTTGCGAATTGAAGTAATTCCTAATGGGCTGGATACTCAAAAATATAAGCCTGTTCATCAAGGTTTAGCGCGAGAATTACTGAATTTACCTCTAGATAAACAACTTATTTTATTTGGAGCAATAGATGCAACCAATGACTCTAGAAAAGGTTTTCGTTACCTGCAACCAGCACTACAAGAATTAAGCAGATCTGGCTGGAAAGATAAGCTTGAGGTCGTTGTTTTCGGTGCATCTAAACCTGAAAATCCACCTGACTTGGGTTTCAAAACTCACTATTTGGGACACTTACACGATGACATATCTTTAGCAACTATTTACTCAGCTGCTGATGTGATGCTTGTACCCTCTCTTCAAGAATCTTTTGGACAGACAGCTTCTGAATCACTCGCTTGTGGTACTCCAGTTGTGGCGTTTAATTCTACTGGCTTAAAAGATATTGTTGATCATCAGCAGAACGGCTATTTGGCTAAACCTTATGAAATTGAGGATTTTGCCAAAGGAATTACCTGGGTACTTGAAAATGAACAGAGGCTGCAAAAGCTGTCATTCTATGCTCGTGAGAAAGCAGAACAAGAATTCACTCTGGAACTCCAAGCACGTCGTTATTCATCTTTGTTTGAGGAAATATTGATGATAGTAAAGAAATCTTAATTCAGTAATTAACTTAGTAAATAAATACTTCATAATATGTCAATACCTATAGCTTTTATAATTTGTACAGAACCTGGACGTTTAGAAGGTCAATCTTTGATGCTTGCGGAAAGTATTCGTAAGTTTTGCGGGGAATTGAAAAATACACCTATATATAGTTTTCATCCTAGAGTAGGTGAACCAATATTAAAGCAAACCCAACAAGCCTTTGAAGCGTTGCAGGTTACTCATCAACAAATTGCAATAAATCGAGAATTTCATGAATATTATTTAGCCAATAAACCTCTAGTTTGTGCATATGCAGAACAAAATATAGATGCAGAAATATTGGTTTTTTTAGACAGTGATAAATGCTTTTTTTCTGAACCAAAAGAATTTTTATTACCAGTAAATTGTAACATACGGTTACGTCCTGAGTATGGTCAAGGAATTGGTTCTACAGGTCTGCAAGACCCTCAAGAATGGTATTGGCAAAAACTATATGAAGTATTGGGAGTAAAGCATGAGATATTTGTTGACACACCAATTGGTAATAAAAGAATCAGAGCCTACTGGAATTCTGGTTTAGTTGCTGTGAGGAGGAGTGCGGGTATATTTACAGCTTGGAAAGAGAACTTTGAAAAAGTAATACGCCTGGATATTACTCCTCCCCAGGGTATTTATTTTGTTGAGCAGTCTGTTTTGTCTGTAACTTTATGTGCCTTGGGAGAAAATGTCGAACATCTTACTCCTAACTATAGTTATCCATTACCTTTGCATAACCGTTTATCAACAAAACTACAAATTCAACATTGGGATGATATTGTATCCATTCATTATTTCAACTTATTCTTTTATAACGATTGGAATGCACAAATCAAAAGATTGAAAAAAATCAATATCAATTCAGATAAATATCGATGGTTATGTCAAGAGGTTGTCAGACTTAATATGCCTCGTGTGTCAGTTTGGCATCGATATATGTTGACAATCAGAAGAATGGAACAAAAATTAAAAAACTTTAATTTAGATGTTAATATCAGTGGCTGGATAGAAAAGATGGTTAAATTTTAAACTTACCTAAAAATATACGGGAGATAAAAATTTGATGTTTGCATTATGAAGGTAAATTTGCAAAAATTGCATAAAAGTGCATTATTTTTATGATTGTTTTTGTAGATAGTAGATATTATATGAGGGAGATGAAATGAAGCAAGCAAATCTAGCTGTAATTATGACATGTTATAACAGGCGGAATACAACTCTTGCCTGTTTACATGCTTTATATGAGCAAACAAATCATTGTGATGTTTATTTAACTGATGATGGTAGCTCTGATGGCACTGCACAGGCTATCAAAGCAGAATATCCAGCAGTAAACATTCTTCAGGGTAATGGCAATTTATTCTGGGTGGGAGGAATGCATCTCGCCTTTGGTGAGGCGATAAGAAATCAATATGATTATTACCTGTGGTTAAATGATGACACGTTTCTGGAAGCCAATGCTGTCAGCAAACTATTACAGATTCATCAAAATTTGGCTGAACAAGATTCTCCAAACTCAATTGTAGTTGGTTCAACTAAAGACCCAACAACAGGAAGAGCAACCTATGGAGGAGCGGTAAAATCCAAAAAATGGTATTCTAACAAGTTTGAATTTTTAGAACCGAGTTCCGTTATCCAAAAATGCGATGCTATGTATGGTAACTGTGTGCTAATCCCTAAAAGTGTTGTCGCAAAAGTTGGCAATATTGATACAGCTTTTGTTCACAGTTTAGGAGATTTAGATTATGCCCTCAGAGCGCGTAAATTGGGTTGTCAAATATGGGTAGCTCCTGGATATGTTGGTACTTGTACGAAAAATTCTATCCGCAATAGTTGGGTAGATACCAATTTAAGTATATTAGAACGCTTGAAAAAGGTGCTGCAAATTAAAGGATTTCCATTGAAATCATGGACTATATTTTGTAGCAGGCACTCTGGTCCATTCTGGATGTTGTACTGGTTTTTACCCTATATTAGAGCAATTATTGGTTACAAGGACTTAGCAATTTCTCCTACATTTTCTGAGGATATTAACCAAACTAATTCATAATTTTGATCCTTCCAATAGGGTCATTAGCCAATAATATTTGGATAATTCATTTCAAAAAATTAACAAATGTAACTTCAAAAATAAATTTATTAACTTTTAAATAATCAGCAATCATTGTTATGGGCAAACGTTTACTAATTGTTTCAACACTCGATTCCAGTCAACCATTTGGTGCCTTTACTAGACCTTTTTATCTAGGAAAATATCTTACTAAAGATTTTGATTTTTTTCAGATTGGATTAGATTGTTCGTCTGTTAATTATGCACCTTCTGTTTCAATTGGGTCAAGAAGCCTGAAGTCATATATTCAAACTATAGAAAAGTGCATTGACGATTTTTGCCCAGATATCGTGTATGCTCAAGAAACATTACCTGGATTGGCTGCTTTCATTTCACTGAAGCTTAGAAAATACAGTAATTCATCTCTTGTATTAGATTTCCATACATTTTCGGCATATGAATACTGGATGCGTTTGTTTTCAGTTGCCAATCCTTTCAAAGAGTTTGTACAATGTATTAAGACATATATTGCTCAGGGGATTTTGATATTCTCTGGTAGTCCTATTATTGCAGCAGGTGACTCAATTCCTAAACTAATTTCGCAGTGGTATGGTAAAACTCCACAGCAGATTTATTGTATCGGGAATGGAGTTACTGAAGACTTACTAAATACCGAATCGTTTTCGGATAAAGACCCATATCAAGCATTCAGACCAGCTAAAGTAGTGGTTCTTATTGCTCCTAAAACGTTTCAATTTCCAAGTAATGATATGTCTGTAGCAATGACTATTGAGGTTGCTAAATATCTTGAAGGTCATCGGCAGAAAGTACATTTTGTTGTTATTGGTAGAGATAGTAGTGATATTTCAGAACCAATACCCTCTAACATTTGTTTTTTAGGTTTTTTACCTAAAAGGGAGGATTTTATTACCCATCTTAAATATGCAGATATTACTTTGCTGCCATTCTCTAAACAAGCAGTAGCAGGCGGTGCTAGGAATAAAGCGTTAGATTATTTCGCTAGTAGAAAGTTAGTTGTATCGACACCAGAAGGCTTGCGAGGCTTAGAAGAATTTCGCCACTTAGAACATCTGTTAATAACAGGATACTCTACGGAAGAAGTTGCTAACACAGTGCTGGAGGCAGCTTCAAACATTGATAAATATCAATCACTTGTAGATAAAGCATATACCTTAATTACAGAAAAATATTCTTGGAATGCAAGAGCAGAGAATATCGCGGAAATCCTGCTGAAAGTAAGTCCTGCTTAGTTAATTTAAATATTTAAATAAGTATTTAAATATTGCTAATTCATTTTTAAATGCTCACCGTTTCTGTGACATTAAGTCTCCTAGTTGTAAAATAAAGATTAAGTCATGAAAAATCGATTTTCTTATAAATTTCTTGGTATTAAATTGGATGCCCTCTCTATCCCAGAGTTAAATTTATTGATAGAAGAATCTATTGAGAAGAATGATAAATGGATTATTGCTAATCATAACTTGCATAGTCTTTATCTCTTTCATAATGATCTAAAAATGCAAGATTTTTATGCCAAGGCAAAATATATCCATATTGATGGTATGCCTTTATTGTTTATTGGAAAGCTGTTAGGTTTTCCAATGAAACGAGAACAAAGAGTAACCTATGCTGACTGGGTATGGCCTCTGATGGCGGAAGCTGCTAATAAAGACTGGCGTGTATTCTATTTAGGTTCAAAGCCAGGAGTTGCTGAACAAGGAGCAAATATTTTGCGCCAGAGATTTCCTGGTTTACAGATTGCTTGCGCTCATGGCTATATTGATATGGATAAAGATAGTCAAGAAAATCTTGCTACTCTAGCTGCAATTAATGCTTACAAACCCCATGTATTAATGGTTGGGATGGGTATGCCACGCCAAGAGTATTGGATTTCAGAAAATCTTGAACATATTCACACCAACAGTATTTTGACTAGTGGAGCCTGCATGGACTATGTAGCAGGAGCAATACCTACTCCGCCTCGCTGGATGGGAAAGGTGGGCTTAGAATGGTTGTATCGGTTGTTTTGTGAACCGAAAAGGCTTTGGAGACGTTACTTACTTGAGCCTTGGTTTGTAGGCACATTATTTTTACGAGAAATTTGGAGTATGCCAAGTCAACAAAAAAAAAATAGAATGCTGCTATTTATCAGCACAAGATTTCACAAGTTTGTAGCGTGATTGAGTAATGATTGAGTCTCTCCAAGCCTTACCAGTAGGTAGCTCAATTTGTCACGAATTTATAAAATACTGTTTTAAAGCTTAACCATTAATTAGTGAGCACGCCTGATTCAAGTTTTGTACTTATGAATAGCGAAGAATCTCGCCACATACTTCGCTTGGAATAATATTTAAAAGCGCTATTTACGCCTGGGTGGAGTATAAGTTACTTGCTTAAAAGCCTGGGCAATAGCATTGCGGGCAGGTTTAGGTTGCAGGTTCTCATCGAAGGGAAGCGGACGCAGAAATTTCCAGAGATTTGGATTGTCCCTAAAGGTTTTTCTTGGCATCCAGTCAGGATGACGTATCCAAGTATGACGATCGGTAAGTCCCCATGTAATTATAGTATCAACTTTAGCTGCAAAGCAAATGTCAAGATATCGTTTGTAACTATCGGCTACCATCTGGTCTAGCTTTTTGATGCTATCGGGTAGTGGGGTATCAATGATAATATCTAATTCTGTGATTATTGGTTTAACTTCAAGATCGTTAAGCCGTTTTAAGACGGAATTAAATCCTTTCTCGTCAAAACCATAGGCTGTAGAAAACCATAGATGTGATTGGATACCTGCTCCATCAATTTTAACGCCACTATTCTTCAGATATTCGACCATTTTTAAGAAACGGTTTGATTTCCATGTAGCGCCTTCGATGCCAAAATCATTGAGGTAAAATTTCTTGCTGCTATCAACTGAAGCAGCAATTAAAAATAAGTCTCGAATTAATTCTGGCTTTACCCCTTTACGCAAACCGTAGGTAGCGTTATCAGTTTCATTCTCATTATCAGCGATAATTTCATTAGCTATATCCCAAGACTTTAAAACCTTGCTATTACGATAATGACCCATAACTCCTTTAACATGCCGTTCGAGCATTTTAAGAGTGGGGGGGTAAGGAACCCAGTCTGGTTTTCCCATGTGCCAGAAAAGAGTATGCCCGTGCAAGTCTATATTATGCTTTTGGCAGAAATCAGCGATCGCATCTGCTGATTCAAAAGTAAATTTTCCTGGCTGTGGTTCAGTGGCGTTCCATTTTAATTCACCATTTGGTGTCACAATCGAACATTCACGAGCCATTAGGCTAGCGTAATCCTTCTCTGTTTGCAAAAATTCACTAGAAATTGCTGCGCCATAACGTTTTCCTTTGGCGGCAGCTAATTGCCGAAGAGGAGAATTTACATTTGTATAATTTGCCGCAATAGCATTCGTACTCTGATCTTCTTTTTGTTTATCCTTTTGTAAAAACCCCATAGTCAATAAGGCAGAAAGGGTTGTGTATCCTACTCGTGTTAAAAATTTTCTCCGATCAGGCATAAATTATACTTAATAAAAAACACATAGATTATTATATTACAGAAGAAGTTTTGATACTTTTTAAGGTTTAGTTATGATTTCCACAATCATTGCAGCCCAAGCAGTTAAAGCTACCCTTTATCTCCCCCATCAGTAACTTTTCCTGCCGAATGCTGCACCAACACTAACTAAGAACTACAAGAATTTATCGATTTTCACTCAGATATACGGAGTTTGAGTAGTTTTGCAGTATAGCCAAGAGCGATCGCCGCTAGAATATTATAATTTATGTCTTTCATGGCTAATTTTTCAACTAAATGTTTGCCTTTGGCGTTCCCGCAGGGTAGCTATCACAAGGTTTTTGGGAGATTGCTACCCTTCTCTACGAGACGCACTTGCATTCGGTCACAATGACGGTTATTTAAGCGGAAATGATACTACTTCTAACTTGTTTTCGGCTTGATGTATGCGATCGCTTGTTTCCAAACAGTGCTTTGCTGACTGTTTTCATCAGCAATACAGATACACTGTGGATCTTGCCATAAAACCTTTCCTGTCAACACATCACCAGTCAGCAGCTTTAATTCCACTGGCGTTGTTTGTTTAATCAGGTTTTGGACTTGTCTAATACTGGGTAAAGTGGTGTCAAATTCGGTAAGCATTTTTAGTAAAGATGAACCTACAAGGCAAAATAAAGAGTAACTAATCCTTGATAATTCATCCTTGAAGAAATGGCAATCGAATTTACTAAGTATCATGGTCTAGGCAACGACTTTATTTTGATTGACAATCGCTCGTCATCTTTGCCTGTAGTGACACCAGAGCAAGCCATCAAGTTGTGTGATCGCCACTTTGGCATCGGTGCTGATGGTGTAATTTTTGCCCTACCGGGAGAAAACGGCACTGACTACACCATGCGGATTTTTAATTCCGATGGTTCAGAACCAGAAATGTGTGGTAACGGCATTCGCTGTTTAGCTGGCTTTTTAGCAGACTTAGAAGGCGAATCCCGGAATCAAGACTCATATCGCATTCATACTTTGGGCGGTGTCATGACTCCCCAACTCTTATCTGATGGTCAAGTTAAAGTAGACATGGGTTTACCCAGGTTACTCGCTAGCGAAATTCCTACCACTCTTGCACCCGCCCAAGAAAAAGTAATTTCTCAGCCGTTAGAGGTGGCGGGACAAACTTGGGATGTCACCTGTGTAAATATGGGAAATCCTCACTGCATTACCTTTGTGGAAGATGTAGCTGCAATTGAGCTAGAAAGCATAGGCCCGAAATTTGAGCATCACCCAGTTTTTCCCCAACGCATAAATACCGAATTTATTCAAGTGGTACGCCGTGACTATTTGAAAATGCGGGTGTGGGAACGGGGTGCTGGGATTACATTGGCTTGTGGGACTGGTGCTTGTGCTTCCTTGGTGGCTGGAGTGTTAACAGGGAAATGCGATCGCACTGCAACTATAGAATTACCAGGTGGCCCTTTGCAAATTGAATGGTCAGAAATCGACCAACGGGTTTACATGACAGGCCCGGCTGAGAGGGTCTTTACGGGTAAACTGTAACCGACTTCCCATTGGCATTACTCAAGTAGTAGCAATACTTTTCGGTTAAGGGGGAAAAGGTTAAAGGGAAAGGGTTTGAATTTACCTTTACCCCAAGCCCAGTAACCTTTCCCCAGACCAAAAGAGAGATTGTTGGGTTTATCCGAAAAGCATTGCAGGTAGTAGTGTCATAAAAGTCTTGCAGCGATCGCGGTGGTGGCTTCCAAATGAGTTAGGACTTACGCAAAATCATGAAAAAACGAACCGCCAAGTACGCCAAGTGCGCCAAGTAATAAGAGTTGTAGAGGGTTTTTGCGTAAGTCCTGTGAGTGCAAGCTGCTCTTAATTATGCCCGCGATCGCGCCAAGCAGGAACCAGCCCGCTATCAGAAATCAATTGTCTATGAAGTTTTAAGGGTTGCTAGTAAGTACTTTAGTGCTTAGAAAATCAGGACTAAAGTCTTGACTACGAACTTGTTAAGATTCACTTTCCACTGGAGACTGCATGGGGATATTAACTGTAGATTTAATAGATTCTTTAGTAGAAATAGCTAGATAGATACCACCTAAAATTAGACCCAACCCTAGGAAGTTAAAAACACTCAAATTTTCCGAAAAAAGTATCCAAGCAAGAATAGCAACAATCACTGGATTGAGTAGCAAGAGTAAAGAGAGGAATCCTGAAGAAAAAGTTTTCAGGCTGTATACAATTAGCCCATGACCCAAGGCTTCACAAATAGCACCTAGTGCAAATACTACTAACCAACCTGACAAAGAAACTGGGAAAACTTGTTTTTCAAAGATGAGCACTACTGGGAGCATTAATGAAGTTGCGATGACACAGCGCCACATAAGGATGGTAATAATTGAAAACTTATTGCGGATTTGCTCGATAAGTAAAAAGTTTGCTGCATAAAATATCGATGAGATGAGGGCAACGGCATCACCTGTAAAATTATTATTAGAGCGTAATAAATCTTCAAATCCAACTGCGATCGCGCCAATCATTGCTAATATTAAACCAATGATAAATTTGCGCCCAAAAATTTGATTAAAAAACAGCCAACCTCCTAATGTAGTGAATAGCGGATTGAGACTACCTAACGCATTAGCATTAGCAGCACCAGTCTGGGTTAGCGACCAAGTCCAAGATAATCGGCCTAATACATGAACTAGACCCACTGCTATTAAAAACGCTATATCTTTGATTGGATAAGACTGCTGTCGTAATACAGGTTCATCATCCGTAATCTGAGTCCGTGCTTGGTTAATTCCACTCCATAATCCAAAGATAATAGTTGCTATCCATAAGCGATTAAAAAATGTAGCGGCGGCGCTCATTTCCCTAACAGCAATTTTAATAAGTATTGCTGTCGCCGATAAAGCTAATAATGCGGTTATAACTGTTATTATCGGTAGTATTTTTGAAGCTTTATTAGGTTTTTCTGGTGTTAGGCTTAATTGATTTTCTACCATTTAATTATATTTATTAAACAAACTGCCAAGTACGAAGGAGTAATGATTATGTGCAAGTTTATGAAGATTTGGCATTACTCAAGTAGTAGTGCCATAGAAGTCTTGCAGCAACTGCTCGCCACGGTCGCCAGTGCTGTGTCATTGCTTCTAGTTGAACTGGTGTTGGACGCGTCGCCAAGTTTTTGAGTTTTTGTAAAGCGATCGCGATCGCTAAATCGCCTTTAGGAAAGACATCAGGACGTTGCAGCGCCATGAGCAAATAAATATCAACTGTCCAGTCTCCTATACCTTTGAGGCGCTTTAACTCAGTTCTGATAGTAGTTTCGTCCATTCTTTCCAGCTGGCTAAGGTCAAGCTGACCAGTTGCGATCGCATTCGCCAACCCACGACAGTATAGAATCTTTTGCCGACTGAATCCAATTCCTCTCAATTGAACATCATCTAATATCAGAAAATTTTCTGCTGTCAAAGTTACAACAACCCCACATAGTCGGGTAAATACGGCCTTTGCAGCCGCTACGGAAACTTGTTGTTCCAGAATTATGCACAACAGCGTTGCAAAACCTGGTTCTCTTTGCCACAACGGTGGAGGCCCCAGTGTTTCTAAAATCCGAGCCAAATCGCTATCAAGATTGGCAAGCACCATTAAACCACGGGTCAGACTTTCTTGAGTCAACGATTCTAGTTCAGGTGTTTGAGTCATCTTTGAGAAATTTCGATTCTTGTATAAGCAGTTTTTGTTTACGCTCAATCCCCCAGTGATAACCACCAAGACTGCCATCACTCCGCAGCACCCGATGACACGGTACAATCAGCGCTATCGGATTAGCTCCACAAGCATTACCCACCGCACGGACTGCCTGGGGTTTGGCAATATCACGAGCGATATCTGTGTAAGTGCGGGTTTCGCCATAGGGAATTTTTTGCAATGCTTGCCACACTTGTTTTTGAAATGCTGTCCCACGGACATCAAGCGGTAAATCAACATGTGCCTCGCCTCCGGCAATAAAGTCGAGGATTGCTTGTATCCATTCTTTGTGTGTGTGGTCATCACGCATGATGTGCGCTTGGTGAAATTCCTGGTTCAAGGTATGTTCAAGCTTGTCTGCTTCATCACCTAGTTTAACGGCACAGATACCCTTCTCTGTTGTTGCCACAAGCAAATATCCTAGTGGACATAGAGCGATCGCATAGACAATGCTGATTGTCTTTCCAGCTTGTTGGTAAGTCTTTGGTGTCATTCCCAGTTGTTTAGGTGCTTTCTCATATAGTTGACTACTTGAACCATATCCTGTGTCGTAAACTGCATGAGCAATTTCCTCTCCTGACTGAAGACGCTGCTTCAATCGTTGGCTACGCAGTGCATCTGCATATTGAAAAGGGGATACGCCAATTATTTTCTTGAATACCTTTTGTAGATAACTGGAACTCATTCCCACCTGAGAGCATAATTCCGAAAGGGTTGGGATGTGATCAACTTGTGATTCAATATATCGACATGCTGCTAAAACTTTTGCCTTAGCGGGATTTAGAAATTTTTCAGATTGTGGCTGACAGCGTTTACAAGGTCGAAAACCTGCGTTTTCAGCTTCTTGTGCCGACTGGAAGAAACAAACTTGATTGCGATTCGGTCTGCGACTAGGGCAAATAGGTCGGCAGTAAACGCCTGTAGAGTGAACACCGTAGAAAAACTTACCTTCAAAAGTGGGATCTCGATTGAGAACTGCTTCCCAAAGAGCTTCTTCCAAAACTGATATCTGTTGTAATTGCATTTATGTCTCCTTGGACGTATTACAAAGTATCCACTCGGAAATACCCATCATTAATTCCTATATGTTGGTAACTCTATTTATTCTTTAGATAAAACTAGATTAAATGTATTGATAAACTACTTTCTATCTGATTATTGCGATCAAATGTGACAAAGTGTCGTTGATCACTATTTACAACTAACTTTTTTGTCACATGATTCTCCCTCTGGCAAATCGTTCACCCGATTGGGTGAATGCGATCGCCTCATCAGGAACTACTCTGAAAGAAGGTGCAGTTTTGATTCTGTTAGCGATTATGCCCACAAAATAAAAACTGTTAAATTGCTTATTCTAGCTTTTAATTGTAAATCAATAGCTTGTGTATCAAAGGGTCAAAGAGTGGATGAAACCGTTGTAAAATCGCTGTATACACCAAATTGCCAGCAAGAGGCTTTTAACCTGCTCTCAAAACTTGCTGTCAATTTACCAGGAATAATTTTCCAAGTTCTGCAACAGCAGGATGGTTCTGTGTTTATCCCTTATGTCAGTTCTGGTTGTGAATATTTGTATGAAATAGAACCAGAAACTGTACAGGCAGATTTCCAGGTGCTATACAAACTGATTCATCCGCTGGATGTGAAAGCCTTTGCTGAATCTATAGCTGTTTGTAGTACAAATTTTACACCTTGGCATTGGGAAGGTCGCATCATTACACCTAGTGGCAAACTTAAATGGATTCAAGGTACTTCGCAACCAGAACTACAACCTAACGGCGATTTTCTTTGGAATGGCTTGGTCATCGATATTACAGACCGAAAACAAACCCAAGAAAAATTGCAAGAGAGTGAGGCGCGGTATCAAGCAATTTTGGATGCTATCCCCGATTTGATGTTTCGCATTAGCCGCGATGGCGAGTATCTAGATTTGAAAAGTGAGGGAGCAAATATCACTCTTTCGAGAGAAGAAATAGTTGGGAGACATGTGCAGGAGTTATTGCCTAGTGATGTTGCCGCAATTAGCCTGGAAGCGATCGCTAAAACTTTAGATTCTGGAACTTTGCAAACTTGCGAATACCAACTACCAACGCCTTTGGGAGCCAGAGATTATGAGACGCGGTTGGTAGTGAGTGGTCAAGATGAAATACTAGCAATTGTCCGAGACATCACAGAACGCAAACAAGCGGAAGCTGCCTTACAAAATCTTGCCCAAAAATTTGCTAAAGCTTTTAGTTGCAGCCCCGATTCAATTACCATTAGCACACTCCAGGAAGGACGTTTCATCGAAGTTAACGATAGCTTTGTAGAACTCTCAGGTTATGAGCGAGATGAGGCGATTGGTAAAACTTCTTTTGAGTTAAATCTTTGGGTACACGATCGCGATCGCCTGAATTTGTTGCAGAATTTACAAGCCACAGGAGTTGTTCGCAACCTGGAATTTGAATTCCGGCAAAAGTCTGGCAAGATAATTACAACACTGCTTTCAGCCGAAGTCATTGATTTGGATGGTGTCCCTTCGATCCTAGCCGTCCATCACGACATTACAGAACGCAAGCAGGTGGAAGCGCAATTACGTCTATCAGCAGAACGCGATCGCTTGTTAGCAGAAACCTTAGTGCGAATTCGGTCTTCGCTTAACTTAGAGCAAATTCTCCAAACCACCGTGACGGAAGTCAGGCAATTTCTGCAAGCAGATCGAGTTTTTATTGGTTTAAATAATGCCAATTTAGGAGTCAGAACTCTTGCTGAATCAGTAGATCCCAAGTATCCATCAGTCTCAGGATGGTCTACTAATGATGAAGCTTATCTACAAGAATTGCGAAACTTACTTAAAGATAATCTTGTGCGTGTCGTTGAAGACATAACGCAAGTGGCAGTATCTCCCAAAGTTAAGGCGCACTGTCAAAAATTCCAAACGAAAGCTAGTTTGGCTGTACCAATTATGCTAGATGACGAATTATTTGGGGCGTTAATTGCCAATCAATGCTCAGGTTCGCGTCATTGGCAACCAATAGAAATTGATTTGTTACAGCAAATGTCAGAACAAGTAGCGATCGCCATTCATCAAAGCCAGATTTACCAAGAATTAGCAGAACTCAACACTAATTTAGAACACCAAGTAGAAGAACGGACAGCACAATTGCAGCAGAAAATGCAAGAAGTTGAAGAATTGCATCGCGTCAAAGATGTAGTTTTGCACACAGTTGCCCACGATTTACGAACTTCGGTGATGGGTAACTTGATGGTGTTAAAGAATTTGTTAAATCAGGGAGTGGGGTGTGGGGAGCAGGGAGCAGGGGGCAGGGGGCAGGGGGAAAATTCCTCTCCTCTGCACCCTTCCCCCCGCCCCTCTGCCTCTTATGCCCAATCTCCAATTCCTGTATCTCGCTCAATAATCGAGCGGATGATTCAAGGCAATGATCGTCAGTTGACGATGATTAACTCATTGCTAGAAATTAATTCCTGTGAAAAACAGGGTATTGATATCAAATATGAACCTGTGAAACTTAGCACCCTACTGGGAGGAACATTCGTCCAGTTGCAACCTATGTTGACACAAAATCAAGCGACTCTGAAGAACTTGGTTCCCACCAATTTACCGTTAGTAATGGCAGATGCAACTCGATTGCAGAAAGTTTTGGCACATTTAATAACACATAGCTTGCAAAATAATCCACCAGGATTAAATTTTATTCTGAGTGCCACCGTTGAGGGGGGAATGATTCGCACTCAGATTCAAGATGACGGTGTGGTAATGAGCAAACTAGAGTGCGATCGCCTTTTTGATCTGCATGTCCGCGATCCCCAAGACTGTTGTTCCACAAGCATTGGCTTAAAAATGTATCTTTGTCGGAAAGTTATTAAGGCACATGGCGGCGAAATCGGTGTTATTAGTAACCGTAAGCGCGGGTTAACTTTCTGGTTTACACTACCTCTAGCAACTTCATCCGCTACAAATCGCCCATAAATCACCAAAAAATGAGAGGGTGTTATTTATAGCAATGTTGAGTAAGGGAAACACCCTCAAGGTATGGGCAAAGTTGCTCGGATGCTAATGGCTATTCCGTTTACAACAGTGCAAAGCTGGTGGAGACAAACCTTTTCTGCACCAACAACAGATGAAATCACTACTTTTTACACAGCTTGGCGCAACCGCTTTTTGTGGCAGAGATTGCGTTTATGGTTATGGCTGGCGCTGATTTGTTTGTTGTCTTTTACTTTGAGAGACATTTACGGCTTTTTCTTCCCCTTAAAAGAGTTGGAAAGTCTGCCAGAAGTACTTAGAACTCAACGCCTTGTAATCAATATTGCAATGCTCCTGAGTATACTTGTTTGCTTTGGCCTACATAAAACGAAGTTAGGTCGTGATCGTCCAGATTTATTATTTTTGGGGTCTTCTTGGGCAATTAGTCTAGCATCACAGTTGTTTGCAACCATCAGAGGTTTTGCACTAGCCGACACCATCGGCTGGTCGCTGCTGTTTTTAAGCCAAGCCGTATTAATGCCAGTCTGCTGGATTCTTCACTTGCTATGTCAAATGGGCGTGCTGTTTTACTACTTTGGTGTAAATACGGTACTTGGGCTAAAAACACTAGTCCCCGAATACCCAGAAATATATAATGTAACGTTCATTTTATACATTTTTTGGTTTTGTGTTATATGTGATATTGGTGTTTATCTGTACGATCGCCTGCAACGTTCTGAATTTTACGCCCGTCAAGAACTGGAATCTGCTTATCAAAAAATCAAGGTTGCAGAAGCTAAATATCGCAGCATTTTTGAAAACGCTGTTGAAGGTATTTTTCAAAGTAGCCCCGATGGACGTTACATTACGGCAAATCCTGCTTTAGCACGTATTTATGGTTACTCCTTAGCCGAGGAGGTAACAGCAAATTCCACTGTTATTGAACAATTGTACGTTGATCCGAACCGTCGGGCAGAATTTGTTCGCCTGATGGAAAAGTATGGCAGCGTTTCTGAGTTTGAGTCCCAAATTTATCGCCGAGATGGGACTATTGTCTGGATTTCGGAAAAAGCCTACGCAGTGCGTGATGAACAGGGAAAACTGCTTTACTACGAGGGTTTGATTGAAGATATTACCCAGCGCAAGCAAACTGAAGAAGAACTAAGAGTATTTTTTCATGCAGTTTCCCACGATTTACGCAACCCAGTACTGGGTACTTTAATGGTGCTGAAAAATTTGCTTGCACGTCCAGAGGAAAATATTTCGATTTCACGCTCAATTTTAGAGCGGATGATTCAAAGTAGCGATCGCCAACTGAACTTAATTAATTCGTTGATGGAAGCTCATGTTAGCGAAGTGCAAGGTGTTGTTTTACAACGTCAAACCGTACAATTACTGTCAGTTGTCGAAGCTGCGATCGCAGATTTAGAGCCACTGCTAGAGCAAAATCAAGCCAAGCTGACAAATCTGGTATCCGCAGATTTGCCATTAGTGAATGCAGACCCCACGCAACTATGGCGAGTTTTTTCTAACTTAATTGTCAATGCTCTGAAACATAACGCCCCTGGTTTGCTCTTGACAATTAACGCTAACCATGAGGGTGAGATGATTTATTGTACTGTTAGTGATAAAGGCGTGGGTATTAGTCAACAACAAAGCGATCGGCTTTTTGAACTTTACTTTCGAGGTGCAAGTATCCGCAATTCTGTAAGTTTGGGATTGGGCTTGTATTTATGTAAGCAAATCATCAATGCTCACGGCGGCGAAATTGGTGTAAACAGTACATTGGATGCAGGGGCAACTTTCTGGTTTACATTACCTATTAGCTAGCAAGTGAAGTACCTATACCTTCGTAGAGGTAAGGCGTTCTCCAGTTTTGATCATAAAATTGGTAATTTTCAATTACGGCTCCATAGGCAAAACCTGTTGTTTTTCTCACTTCAACTGCTCGAATATCTTGAAGTGGCAAATCCTTTATTTTGGTTTGTAATCCTTGAAATTTGATAGTTACCCTGCCAAGAGCTTTGTTAAAACTACAATCTTTCACTACATGACTTTTTTCAAAACAATGTGACGCTACAGTAAATAGCTCATGAGGATTTAAATATTTAAGGTAAAAAGCTAATACTATGTCCTAATTCTATCTATATAATATTTATGAGAAATCACTTGTAATCATCTGTAAAAATTCAGCTTAAAAACTTTGTATTAGTAAATAATCATATTAAGTAAAAACTAGAATTAAATTCTATTCAAGGCTCAAGAATTTTTACATCAACTTCATTATTTTAATTATAATTAATAGGATGAAAATTTTTTATATAGTTGGTTATATAATCTAAACAAACAATTATAAATTATACCTACCATTTGGAGGATTGCTGGTTATGAATTATATCTGCATTTAGATATAAATAAATTGTTAAAATTGATTAGAAGTCGTCTTCTGTTTGTTTTATTGTTGATTATATAGTTCTGACTTTTCATGGCATATGGAAAAAGTCATTTTTAGGGTTTCTCAAGCCCTGATTTTTTCTTTAGCTGGTAAAAGTCACAGAAAGTTAGAATAAAATGTCATTTATGGAACCTTCTGGAACTCTTGCTGGTTTAGATATTCTGGTAGTTGAGGATGATAATGATACTCGCTGTTTCATCACTACGGTGTTGGAAATGGATGGAGCAAAAGTTATAGCAGTAATCTCAGCAGATGCGGCACGCCAAGTATTATCCGAATTGCAACCCGATGTTTTAATTTCTGATATCGGGTTACCTGGGGAGGATGGCTACACTTTTATCCGCAAAATTCGTGCGCTCAACCCAAAGAATGGTGGGCGAGTCCCGGCTATTGCTTTAACAGCCTATGCTGATAGTGAGGATCGTATCCGTGCTTTGGAAGGTGGCTTTGATACTCATGTATCGAAACCGATTGATCCAGAAGAACTAGTTGAGATAGTCGCTAGTTTGGTTGCTTCTTGTAATTGGTAACCATGAAGCTTGTTAGTTTTAGCTTTCGTGTTCATTGGTAAAAAGCTTTTAAGAACTTATCCTACTAATCAAATTCTGTGAATCCAGATATGAACAGTAGCAAGGTTAATGAATTCATCAAAAAGTATATTTTGATGTTGCCGACAAACAAGTAGGCGAGTATTAAAACAGGAAGTTGTCAGAGTATATCGCGTCATTATCCCCGAAAAACCCCAAATCATCGACCTTTTGAGGTGGCGGAAGCTGATTCCGCAGTATTAGGATGGGCTATGTTGGTGGATGAGTTGTTTGTTTAGCGATCGCTCACATACTATTATAAAATAATACGTAGGTAAATGCGTATGCGTAGCCAGCCCTAAGCATCGCTTCCAACTTTCGGTTAAAATAGCAACAATGTAGATATTAAAACAATGGCTGCAAATAGAATCAGGGTTGCTAAAGATAAGGCTGAGTTAGTGAAATCTCTAGTCGCATCAAAAGACACAACTGGGCCTTTTCAAACTTATGTAGAAGTTATGGTGTTTGCAGCAGCATTAGGCGTTAAAAATAAAAAGCGGGTTCCTTTGGGAGAAACTACCAAAAGAGAACCATCTCCAATTCCCCAAGAAAACTTTGCTTCATTGGGATATGACCTAATCATTAAATTATTAGGAGTTAATGAAACTCAAGATATCAACATACTCTCATCTAGAGAAGAACAAGATGAAGATAAACGCACTCAAATATTTGAAGAGTATGCTAACGCAGGACTGGAAATTTTACAAAATGAGTTACGGGGTTCTGTTGACTACTCAGAGCGACTTCTATTAGTTCTTATTTCTGAAAGAGGAACAAAAGAACAGCTAGAAGAAGAATTTGACCTCAGTAAATTTTTAAAATAATTTTTTCGCTTGCTTAATTAAGTTATTAAATATGAAAAACATAACATATTATTGTCAACGGCTGGCTGAATTAAATGTGAGTAATAGCCGTAAGCGTGGTAACGCTCAATACAAACCAATACTAGTTTTATCTGTAATTGATTTGATTGCGCGAGGTATCATTACTACTAACGAGATTCCAGTTTCAGACGAATTAATTCAAACATTTGAGAGGTATTGGAATGTAATCGGTTCTCCGTCTTACAAAGGTGGTTTACACTATCCTTTCTTGCATCTGCAAAATGAAGGCTTTTGGTACTTGAAATTTAAGCCTGAATTTAATGGGTTACAGCCAAAAACAATTAACAAACTAAAAGAGGCTGTTGAATACGCATATCTAGATGGTGAATTATTTAACTTTTTGCAAGATGAGTTTTACAGAAAAGAACTAATTGATGCACTTGTGGCAGCTTTCTTTTCTGATAATGAAAATGATATAGAGTCTATTTTACAAATAAATCAAACTTTTCAAGATGACGCGGTAAATATAGAACAAATAATTGAAACAGGAAATTTAGAGCCTAATCCAAGATGGAGCTTGAAACGAGCAGTTATTAGAAATGCTTTTTTTAGGAAAGCAATCGTACACGTTTATGACTACAGATGTTCCTTCTGTGGACTAAAAGTAACTAAAAAGGTAAATCAAAATATTGTGGATGGCGCACATATCAAGCCATTTTCACAGTTTTATGATAATAAAATTCATAATGGAATTGCTCTTTGTAAAAATCATCATTGGGCATTTGACAGGGGTTGGTTTGCTGTAGATGAAAAATACAAAATTATAGTTAGTAATGATTTGGAAGAAGCATCTCCCCATGCTAAACCTATGAAAAATTTTCATGGTGAAACAATACTTCTACCAAATACAGAGCAACACTTTCCACAACAGGAAGCGCTGCAATGGCATCGCCAAAATATATTTCAAGCATAATTACAGGATAGGTGGAAGTCCTACAGCTTTCGGTTCAACAAACTCGCCATCAAAACCTATTGTTTTATTTTCAACAGTCCTAGCATCCGCCAAAGCCTTACGAAGTTCAGCACGTTCCATCTGTTCCTGAATTCCACCCAGGATATAAACCAATAACTTCGCCGCCAAATCTCGTCCAGCAACCTGCACTCGCTTTTTATTTGGGTCATACAAAACCCCATACCAGAGAGATTGGGGATATTCCATACCACTAAAACCACCTTGCTGGTCAAACTTCCGCAGTTTCTTAAAAATATCTGCGAGGGAAAAACCTTTTTTAAAAACCAAAATTCCCAAAGCTTGCGCTAATGCAACTTGAGCAACTGGACGGAAAAGCATATTTCCTTCACCTCCATCCTTCTCAAAGCTGAAGCGCCGTAAAGCTGGTGTATCCTCGTGTTCTAAAATTTTATAACTAGAAAGACTAGCCAAAGAATCAAATAGCTTTTTAAATTCCTCAATTCCCTGCTCAATTTCTTCATCCTCTGGACGCATGGGAATTAAACCTTTCTCCAAGGGTTTCCAGTGAGGAAACTTTTGAGCCAAATATCGCTCAGACATATCTTGTAGAGCTTGCAAAGTGGTCAAAACTGTAGAATTGGAAGCGACTGTTGCACTATTCCAATTAACACGAGGATTGCGCTCTTGTCGTTGTTCTAATAGTGGATGTGTAACTGCAATTTTTCTAGCAACGATCGCAAAACCATCATCCTCATTCAACTGTGTTAGTTGCCCTTTAGTCAACGGTGCAGCCATCAGGTTGACATGAACAAAAATCGATCTTACCCTCCGCCTCGCCTGGGTGCGAGTTTCCCCAGCCGCTACCGCACAGATGAACTCAATACCAATTTTTTCCTTGGGTAAATTTTGCAAGTAAGCAAGGTCTACTTGATACTTTTCTATCAAATCATTGACTGTAATAAAACTGTCATCAGCACCTTTATCCTTTTTATAACGCTGGAGTTTGCGAGTTTTAATTAACTCCATCAACCCCTGTACACCCATTAATCGGTGTTGACCATCTAGCGCATAAATAGTTACATCATCCTCAGAAATATTTAGCAGACCTACTTTAGCATCTTTATCTAGGGGGATGAAATCTGTAGTAGACTTAATGGCGCGTCCTTCACTATCCCACTCAGCAGCTTTAGGATTATCTACCCACGGTTGATTAATTACTACCAACACTGGGGGAAACTTATGGTTGTGTCGAGCCGCCAAATACTGCACTAGTGGCGCTTGACGTGACCAATCAAGGGGACGCTGTTGAATTTCATCAATACTATCTGCGTCAATCTCGACATTATCAGTTTCAGGATTATACTTTTTTTGAAACAGAGGTAAGCCAGAGGCGAAGTGAACCCGACCTGCAAACCATTCCAGTGTAACAGAGCTAACATAAGCCTCAGTACCACCCATCTCGGTTTTTTGAACGAGAATCTGATCTTTTCTCCCTAAAAACTTCTCTAGGAGTAAAGCTAGTACCTGTTTTTCCTTGTTTTCCCGTTCCAGATATTCTCTAGCAATGTCAGCAGTGGGGTCAGATAGACTATCTTTCATGTTAAATTTTAAAAACAGAATAAGATTATGTCGTTTAATTATCCAAAAATTTGGATATTAGTAGTAAAGTTTTTAAAAACTTTTCTTTAACCCACGGAGGTGGGTTTTGTGTGTGTAGCCGCGAATTCTATTCGCCCTATTCGCCCAGATATTACGCCAGTGTTTCCAGAGAGAAGGAGAAATGACTACAGCACAACAACCAGAAAAGATAGTTCAGCAAACACGTACTGTAGCAGAGTTAGTGGACTATATCCAAGCTCTCACCACTGAAATTCAAGAATTGTATTGTTTAGATGAGATACCTTGGGTTGTGGGCTATTCGGGCGGCAAAGATAGTACTGCTACCTTACAGCTTATCTGGAATGCGATCGCAGCACTACCAGTTGAAAAGCGAAAAAAGACTATTCATGTTATTACAACTGACACACTGGTAGAAAATCCTGTAGTCTCTGTTTGGGTACGCAAATCCTTAGAAAGGATGAAAGTTGCTGCTCAAGAACAGAAAATGCCCATTGAGCCACATTTATTACACCCAGAAATCAAAGAGACATTCTGGGTAAGCTTGATTGGTAAAGGTTATCCAACGCCACGAGGAAAATTTCGTTGGTGTACAGACCGTCTAAAAATTCATCCTTCTAACCACTTTATCCGTGATGTGGTTAGAGTAAATGGGGAAGTTATTCTTGTTTTAGGTACGCGTAAGGCTGAAAGCATTAAACGTGCTATCTCAATGGAAAAACATCAAGCAGGTAGTCTAAAAGATCGTCTTATTTCTGATTCAAGTTCACCTACATCTCTGCTTTACCATAGTGCAAGCTTGCCTAATTCTTTAATTTATAGCCCTATCGAAGATTGGCGTACTGATGAAGTTTGGATTTACCTAAATCAATGGCAAAACCCTTGGGAATATAGCAACAAAGACTTGTTCACGATGTATCGAGGTGCTACAGCAGATAATGAATGTCCTTTAGTTGTTGATACTTCTACTGCTAGCTGTGGTGATTCTCGATTTGGCTGTTGGGTTTGCACAATTGTTAGTAAGGATAAATCAATGGAGGCAATGATTCAAAATGATGAAGAAAAAGAATGGATGCAGCCTTTATTAGATATCCGTAATGAATTAGATAATAGAGATGACCGCGATAAAAGAGACTTCCGTCGCATCTGGGGAGAAGTCCAACTTTTTGAACGTCATGTAGATGGTGAAACCTCTATTGAACCAATTCACGGCCCCTATACTAAATATTGGCGGGAACATTGGCTTAGACGATTATTAGAAGCGCAAACAAAAACCCGTCGGACAGCGCCAGCAAATATGCGCGATATCACCCTAATTACTCTAGAAGAAATGAGCGAAATCCGCCGCATTTGGCTAGAAGATAAACACGAATTTGATGATAGCTTACCCCGGATTTATCAAGAAGTGACAGGCGAAGAATTTCAAGATCCCCGTCCTGGTGCAGACTATAGCCTACTAGGTCGTGATGAATGGATAGTATTAGAAGAAATCTGTGAAGGTGACGCGATGCACTTGGAACTCATGGCGAAATTGTTAGACACAGAACGCCAGTATCGCAAAAAAACTCGTCGTGTGGGGATATACGATACTCTAGAAAAATGTTTTAATACGAGTTCCCGTTCTCCAGAAGATGCGATTAAAAATGCTCGTTTGAAACGCGAATTAAGCGAAGCAGTTAGTCAAGGTGATGTTGCAAAAGTCAAGCAGATGACTTTGGGCGATGTTGCAGCAATCAATGAAGTCGATGAAGGTAAAACTGAAAGTGATGAAGAGGTAACTTGGGCAAGTATGAAATTTAAAAAGGAAAACTCAGAATAATAGAAGACGGGAGTCAACCAAACTACTTAAAGAACGCTTGAGAAAGTTGGGTTATCTTAAAAAAAGCGAGGTTCTATGATTCAAGCCATACACAAATTAGTAACTTTTGAAGATTTTGCAGCTTGGCGGTCTGAGGGTGGGAGATACGAATTACATGATGGCGTGATTGTTGAAATAGCACAACCAGTGGGAGATCATGAGGATGTTGTTGGTTTTTTGGCGCTAAATATATCTATCGAAATTGGGCGACAAAAACTTCCTTACTTCATTCCAAAAACTGTATTAGTCAAGCCATCTGAAGGGGAATCAGCTTATTCACCAGACATCTTAATAATCAATCGACCAAGTTTAGTGAATGAGCCTTTATGGAAAAAAGAATCAACTGTATCTCAAGCTGCATCTATTCCATTGGTTATTGAAGTTGTTAGTACTAACTGGCGAGATGATTACTACAAAAAATTAGCTGATTATGAAGCTATAGGTATTCCCGAATATTGGATTATAGATTACGCGGCTATAGGTGCTAGGAAGTTTATTGGCAATCCTAAGCTGCCTACTATATCCATTTATCAATTAATTGATGGTGAGTATCAAGTTACTCAATTTAAAGGCGATACCCATATTGTCTCGCCTACTTTCCCAGAATTGAATTTAACCGCCGAACAGATTTTTCAAGCTGGAGGTGTGCAAATCTAGCCACGCTTACCAACACAGAGACAGATACAATCGCATTTCTTAACAGTTAGTGATGGTATTATCTATATTTCATAGACAATATTTTTTATCAATGCGTCAGACAAAACCATCTAATTAATATTATCTGATTCCTTTCATCACAAACTTTCTGCTTCTGCGATCGCTGTCTAACTCATGTTAATCTTAAAAATCAATGATATTTCTTGAACTCGTTCTACAAAACTTTGGCCCCTACAGTGGGAAACAGGTAATCAATCTTAACCCAAAAATCGATGAGGAAAGCTCACACCCAATTATCTTATTAGGTGGGATGAATGGCGGCGGAAAAACCACCCTTATGGATGCGATTCGTCTCGCTCTTTATGGCGCTCGTGCCCAATGTTCTACCCGTGGTAATTTAAGTTATAGTGATTTTCTCAATCAATGTGTTAACAACAAAATAGATCCAGTTGCAGACACCCGAATTGAGTTGCTTTTTGAACATATTGAAAACGATAAACCAATAAAATACCGTGTTGTTCGTAGTTGGACAAAAAATCCTAAAGATGGTAAAGACACATTAGGGATTTTAGGTGACAGTGATACATGGCCTGATGCTTTAGTTAATATCTGGGATGAATATATTGAAAATCTCCTGCCATTAGGTATTTCCAACTTATTTCTCTTTGATGGTGAACAAGTTAAAGAACTTGCAGAACAGGAAACACCACCACCAGTTGTAGTAGATGCAATTCGTGGACTTTTAGGTTTAGAGTTGGCAGATCGTTTAGCAGTTGATTTAGATATTTTAGTTAACCGTAAACTTAAAGAAGTTGGTAATAGTAAGGATTTAGCAAACCTAGAGGAAATTGAAACTAGGTTAACCCAACAGCAAGAAGATTATCAAACCACAGAAAAGAAAGTAGAAATTCTCAAAAATCAGGTAGAAGAGTTAGAACAGAAGCAGCAAGAAGCTTTTGATAAATTCATTTCTGAAGGTGGAAAGATTGCCGCAGAACGCAATCAACTAGAACTACAGCAAAATACAAAAACTGCGGAAATTGAACAAGTACGTCAGTCGATGTGTGAATTAGCGGCTGATGTTTTACCTCTGGCATTAATTCCCAATTTGCTCAATCAGGCGCAAGCACAAGGAGAAAAGGAATTTCGCCATCAACAGGTACAAATTTCTAAAGATTTGTTACTTGAACGAGATCAGCGTTTACTCGCTTGGCTAAATCAAGTAGAAATTTCTCCGATACAAGTTGAAAAAATCCAATCATTTTTAATCCAAGATGTAGATAGTTTATATGCAAAGACTCTCCAGGCAGAAGCACCTTGGTTATTAGCTGATGATGAAGCTTTAAGTCAACTAGATAATCTCATATATCACTTACAAAATTCTAAACTTTCTGCAAAAGAGAAATTAGCTATTCTTAGAAATAAAGAAGAAGAAATTCATACTTTAGAAAGGCAAGTGCAAACAGCAGCAGCACCAGAAGATTATACAAAGCTGCGTCAAGCACTAGAAGCGGCACAAAATCAAGTTGTTGAAGCTAAAGCAAATTACGAAACAATCCGCCGCCGTTTAGCTGAATTAGAAACTATTATCGCCAAGTCAAAAAGAGAATTAAGTGATTATACTGTAGAAAATATTAAACATAAAAATAGTGAACATATTATTACTTCTGCGGCTAAAGTTCAAAACACACTTAAGATTTTTCGTGAAAAATTAACCTTGAGAAAACTCAATAAATTAGAGGAAGAAGTTAAAAATTGCTTCCTTTATCTTCTCCACAAATCAGACTTAGTGCATCGCATCACTATTGATACTAAGACTTTCAGCCTTTTGCTTTACGATTTAAATGGTAAACCTGTTCCTAAACATCGTTTATCAGCAGGTGAAAAACAACTACTTGCGATCGCATTCCTCTGGGGTTTAGCCAAAGTCTCTGGACACCGCCTACCAGTAGCAATCGATACGCCACTAGGTAGACTAGACTCCTCTCACCGCAGCAACTTAGTTGAACGTTACTTTCCATCCGCAAGTCATCAAGTGATTTTGTTATCTACGGATACTGAGATTGGTAAGAAAGAAGTGGAAACACTGCGAGAAAACGAAGCGATCGCACGCGAATACCTGCTCAAATACGACTCCTGCACCCGCCAAACAACAGTGGTAGAAAATCAATATTTTTGGTAGTAGATATCGTCTAAAAAAAAATATTTACAATAATACATATCACGATCTTTGGAAAGTAGATAAGCAATTATGAACTCGCCCCATGTATTAAAAATAGAGAATGACCTACGTGTTCTGTCATTAGAAGAATTAGAATGGTTATTAGAACGGATCGCAAAACAAGTGCAAGAAAGAAAGCAAATATCAGATAACTTTACTGATGTAAAATATATGAAGGAACAACTAGCTACAATGGCTAGTGATTTAGATATGCAGCTAGAAATTGCCGCTATTAATAATGAATTGGGGTTATAAAAAATTTCATATCTGCCATAACCCTTTTCTAACTAACTCTGGTAAGTAGTCGAAGCACTTAGATGGGCTATGGCTTTTACCTATCAGATATGTTGCATCTTCATTGGCAATTCTAGGGTGATACTCTTTTATTGGTTTCCGTCCACAAGCATTCTGTCCTCCTTCAGCTATTTTGAATATATATTTTAATGTTTTATCATCAGAGCTATATACATTGATTAAGTTTCCTGTGATCTGGGAAGTTACATATCCCCAATCTTTGCTACTATCTCTACGAACAGCACCAGCTAGAAGAATCACATTTTCTAATAAATGTTGTTTTTCTGTCCAACCTTCCATGCAATAATAAGCAACACGCGCCCCTAATGAATGAGCCATAAGAGAGACATTTTTTTCAGAAATTTGATTACGAATCAAATGAGGAAAGTAATCTCTCCCAACTCGTTCTGCACGATATTTTGTTTTATGCCAGTGACCAAGACCAAAACCCATAAGAGAACTTTCAAAAAGACCAGAATCCCACCATAAATGATATACAGAATGTCGCCAACCAGCATTATTTAAGGCATAAAGCAAATTATTGTTTCTCACTTTTTCTTCGCTTAAATATCCATCTATAAAAACTAAGGCTTTTGAACTGTCTGCTGGGCGTGAAAGAAGTCGCAATTCAGGGCTTTCCATTAATTATTCCTTGGCCAAAACTTAAGACATACTCTTAGTTTTCCCAGCAGTATTATTTCTATATCACTATTTATTTATAAAAACTATGGAATCCCCAATCGAAAGAATTAAACTCTCCCAAACAGCCAAAGACCAACTTACCAAACTTAAGCGCAGCACCAAAATCGACCAATGGAATATCCTATGCCGTTGGGCGTTTTGCCGTTCTCTCGCAGAAGCAACCACACCTTCCCCCGTCCCAATTCCCCAGGATAGTAATGTCGAGATGAGTTGGCGCGTTTTTGGTGGCGAAATGTCTGATATACTCCTTCTCGCCCTCAAGCAACGCTGTCACAATGACGGTTATCCCACCGATAAAGAAACCTTAGCTACTCAATTCCGCTTACATTTACATCGCGGTATTGGCTACTTAGCAGGCGATCCAAATATCAAGAAAATTGAAGATTTAATTGAACTGGCGGTTAAAAATTGAAAGGATATTAGTTGACTGTTAACTGTTCACTGTTAACTGACAAATAATATTATGCCTGAAGCGCTAGAAATCGAGCGTCATAGAGCTGCGATCGCTCGCACTGACATATCTCGCCCCGTGCGATTAGCAATAGAATCGGCAATTCTGAATCCAGACACCACTTTTTTTGACTACGGTTGCGGCTATGGTGGTGATGTCCAGCGAGTAAAAAACTTAGGCTACACCAGTGCAGGCTGGGACCCTTACTACTATCCTGATGTACCACGCACTCCCGCCGATGTGGTCAACTTGGGCTATATCCTCAACGTCATTGAAGACTCAGAGGAACGCCGTCAAAGCTTGATCCAAGCCTGGGAACTCACTGGGAAAGTTTTAATTGTCGCGGCTCAAATCCTAATTAACGCTCCCAGTAAAACCCAACTTGCTTACAATGATGGCATTGTGACGCGCCGCAATACTTTTCAGAAATATTACGAACAAGAAGAACTCAAAACTTATATTGATGAAGTCCTAAATGTAGATGCAGTACCGATCGCACTAGGCGTATACTTTGTTTTTCGAGATGAAGCTGAAAAAGAAAGTTACAAAGCTATCCGCTTCTTTTCTGCGACTTCTACACCGCGAGTCCGTATCCCCACCAAGCGGTTTGAAGACTATCAAGAACAGCTGCAACCATTAATGGCTTTTTTTACCAAGCGCGGTAGACTACCCGTGAAAGGCGAATTGGAAAATGAACAGGAATTACTGGGCGAATTTGGTAACTTTCGCCGTGCCTTTGGTGTCGTTTTGCAAGCTACTGATGAAGCAGAATGGGATGCGATCGCTTACCGTCGTTCTCTGGATATCCAAGTTTATCTCGCCCTCACGCACTTTGATAAACGCCCTGCATGGCAAAAGCTAGCGCCAGAAATGCGTCACGATATCAAAGCCTTTTTTAGTAGCTACGAGGAAGCTTGTCAAGTAGCCGACCAAAAGCTTTTCAGCTTAGGTAAATCTGGGGTGATTCAAACTGCTTGCGAAAAAAGCAAAATTGGTAAGCACACGCGCGGTGCCCTTTACGTCCACGTTTCGGCACTTGCAGCACTTGATCCCGTGCTACGAATCTGTGAAGGTTGCGCTAGCCGTACCATTGGGCGTGTCGATGAAGCCACATTAATCAAATATCACACTGATAAGCCGCAAATATCTTATCTGTCTTACCCCGAATTCGACACCGATCCCCACCCGGCGTTAAAAGCCAGCATAGGTATTGATTTAAAAACCCTATTCGTCACTCACCGAGACTACGAAACTAGGGCAAATCCGCCGATTTTGCACCGTAAAGAAACATTTGTTGCCAGCAACTACCCTGGTTACGAAGAATTTGCTAAACTCACTCAACAAGAACAAGAATTAGGATTGCTCAAGGACAAAAGCGCCATCGGTACGCGTGAAGGTTGGGAAAAATGCCTCGCCGCACACAGAGTAGAAATCAGGGGGCATCAAGTTTATACAATTCAAGAAAGTTAAGAAAACGCTGACGCTATAAGGTTATCCTGAATTTGTATTTAACCCAAGTAAATCTTGGTAGTTTGTCATGTTTGCGGAAAATCACACAGCAGCTATGGTAAGTTTCGATCCTTGATAGGGATTACTTTGGAACTGCTGCCACTCGGATAATCCAAACCCTTATAGGTACTAATTACATGATATACTTTTGCATTTCCTCGCCGTATTTTATTGATATTTCCTCAAAAGAGGCAAAAAGTTGAAAATATGAGGAAAATTAAATCGCTACTAGAAGTTTTCGGTAGTCGCAAGATGGCGGCTTTATTATTTTTAGGTTTTTCATCGGGTTTACCGTTATTGTTGATCGGTAATACCTTAAAGGCTTGGATGACCGTAGAGAAGGTAGATTTAGCCGCTATTGGTTGGTTTAGCCTCGCTAGTTTACCTTATTCATTGAAGTTTCTGTGGTCGCCGTTGCTGGACAGGTTCACCCTACCAATTTTGGGACGACGAAGGGGTTGGTTAATTTTGACTCAGATTGCTTTGATCATAGCGATCGCAGTCATGGGCTTTCAACAACCGAAACAAGCATTACAGTTGCTAGCCATCAACGCCATAGTTATTGCTTTTATCAGTGCAACTCAAGATATTGCCGTTGATGCTTACCGCACCGACGTTTTAGAAAAACTAGAAATGGGGGCTGGTGCAGCCGTTTTTATCTTAGGTTATCGAATTGCCTTGTTAGTCGCAGGTGCTTTAGCCTTGATACTTGCTGACAATCTACCTTGGTCATCGGTTTATTTGTTTATGGCAGGGACGATGGTAATTGGTATTCTTGCCACCTTGTTCGCGCCGGAACCCAAGGAAATTAGCCCTCCAGCTTCTCTAAGTGATGCTGTAATCTTGCCTTTTAAGGAATTTTTTCAGCGTCAGAGCATCATCCAAGGTATTCTAATGCTTGCATTCATTACCTTATATAAGCTAGGTGATGCTTTGTTGAGCAATATGACCACGCCTTTTTTGCTGCAAACGGGTTTTACCAAAACCGATATTGGGGCAATTCAAGTAGGGATGGGATTAATTGCTACGATTGTCGGCGCTTTAGCGGGTGGATCAATTTTGAGTGCTATTGGCATCAATCGATCACTTTGGGTTTTTGGTATTCTACAAGCAGTAAGTAATTTAGCTTACTTTTTCTTAGCATACATCGGTAAAAACTACCAAGCTATGGTACTTGCCATCAATATAGAACAATTTTGTGGTGGATTGGGGACAGCAGCCTTTGTTGCCTTTTTGATGAGTCTTTGTAACCAGCGGTTTTCCGCAACTCAATATGCTTTGTTATCCAGCTTGATGGCTGTCAGCCGCGATATTCTAGCGGCCCCTGGAGGCGCGATCGCCCAAAGTACGGGCTGGCCTATATTTTTCTTAATTACCATCGCCGCCGCTGTCCCAGGACTACTCCTATTACCAGTATTTGCCCCCTGGAACCCTCAGCCAGTGGCAGTATCCAGACCAGGACTTGAGGACGAAGAAGAGGATATATGGGGAATCAAGTAGTTATTGCTGTCGGTACATTCATCCTCTTACTCACCGGTTTATTACTTGGCTATGTTCTCTCACAGTTAGTTTTGGGATTTCTACCATTTAACCTCCTAACTTTTTTCGGAACACTCAGCCTAATTTTAATTTTTGGGACACTTTATTACGTTTTATTTTGGCAGTTGCGAAGAGATCAGTCCCGCCCATCAACTCCATCAACTATAAATCAAGGGATATCAAACCAAGTAGATGATGGTGTATCTGATAGCTATCTCAAAAACAGGCTAATCGCTAAGTTATCCGGTGACACTGCTGCTGCTGAACGGTTAATTGAACAGGCAAAGGAGACTTATCCTGGGATGCCGGAGAATTGGTATTGTGAGAGAGTGCTCGATGACTTAGAGCGCGATCGCCAATAGCCCTGAAGCAGCGGGAGTGGAGAGATGAGGGGACAAGGAGATAAGGGGGACAAGGGGAATAAACCATGCCCAATACCCAATGCCCCATTCCCAATTCCCAATTCCCAATTTCCGTGTGCAGAAAATCGCTAAAATAAATCAAGAATACTTCACAAATCTTCAGCTAGGCTCTCATAAAATTTCCTAGCTCTCCCTGCAATTAAAATATGGCTATTTTTCGTCAGTATATCGCCCCCTTGCTTGTAGTTTTGGTATTTGTCTTTGCCTTAGTGGCAGTCAGCGCCCGCATCTTTTTACCCTCTGATATGGCAGCACCCGCACCAATAGAAGAGGTGGGGGTAAGTTCTCAACCCACTCCTGCTAATTTGCCACCAGCAGCACAAAACTCAGCTAGCTAAGTTAATAAACGTCAGAAGTGTCTGAGCAACTACTACCGGGGTATATTATTCGCCGTGGTTCCACATTGGATCGGGCGCTGCTGCTTAAGTTCATGCAGCGAACTTACCAGGATCTTTTTCCCAATGAGGATTTTTCTCACCTAGAACAAACAGTTAAACAATACTTTTCCAGCGATACGCCCTTGTGGTGGGTAGAAGAGGAGAGGGAGCAGGGAGCAGGGAGCAGGGAGCAGGGGGAAATTTCTCTCTTCTGCACACTTCCCCCTACACCTCTGCCTCCTCCCCATGCCCCATTCCCAATGTCCAATGCCCATCCCCCTATAGCCTGCCTTTGGGTGGGCAATGCCATAGATCAAGTGCATGGTAACCGTCATGCTCATATCTTTATCCTCTACGTTTTGCCCGAACATCGGCGGCGGGGTATTGGTAGAGCCTTGATGCAATATGTGGAAAATTGGGCTATTCAAAGAGGCGATCACCAGATTGGACTACAAGTTTTTCAATCAAATAAACCCGCATTAAATCTTTACAATCAGTTGGGTTATCAAACCCAATCCCTGTGGATGGTAAAATTCCTGAGTGCAGAAAAATAAACTATTAAGATAGCAGTAACATACTTTAGCGTCTGAGTTATTGCGATTCTCGTTTGGATAAAACTCAACGAGGGGAAAGGAAAGTGTATAATTACGCAACTAATACTTATAAAGCTTTAACTTATTGGCGCGGGGGATTATGTGTTAATCCCGAAAAGGGATTGAAATGAAATTATGTATGACGAAGACGATCTAAGCCTACTCGATATTGAGGAGGAGCTAGAAAGCCCCCTAGATAAAATAGAGCCACTAACTGCCGAATCAGTTGTGGCAAAGCCAGATCCAGAAGTGATGCTAGCCCTCCTGGAAAATCCCCAGCCCCAGCAACGCATGTTAGCAGCGCGTGCTTTTTGTGATATAGAAGATGCGCGTGCTGTCCCCCATCTGATTCGCCTGTTAAGTGATACCTGTCCCTTAGTCCGGGTGAGTGCAGCATATGGCCTCGGACGCAATCCTAGTTCAGAGGCAGTAAGTCCATTAATTGCTCAACTAAACAGTGATTGGAATGGCTATGTGCGTAAAGGCGTTGTTTGGGCTTTAGGAAACTGTCGCGATCGCCGTTCTTTACCGCCCCTAGCAGATGCCCTAAGAACTGACATTTCCGCAGTGCGTTTGTGGGCCGCTAGCGCCTTGGCACAGATGGCAGAGGTGGGTTATGAAGCAGTTATCGGGGCAATACCGCCATTAATTGAAGCCTTAGTCAAAGATCCAGTGGCAGCAGTGCGGAGCAACAGTGCTTGGGCAATTGGTCAACTGTGCCGCGAATTGCCTTCTAATGTAGTTTATGCCACAGCGATCGATGCCCTAATTCAAGCCTTTGCTGAAGACCAAGATTTAGGAGTCCGGGAAGATGCTAAAGCCTCACTGTTAGGAGTAGGTGATCCCCGTGGTTTACAGCTGATTGAAACCCTGGAACAAGAAGGGTGGTTTTGATTTGGGCATTGGGAATAGTTATTCTCCTTGTTCCCTTGTCCCCTCTAGCCTTTACTGACCCTCAGTTACAGGTTTCACCAAATTTAAGTCATAAGGACGCTCAGTATCATCTTCGCCCAAATATTCACCATTTTGAATTTCCAGAATAACTAGCGGAATATGTCCTGGATTTTCTACCTTATGTAGGGTTGCTGCGGGAACATAAGTTGATTCGTTTCGATTCAGTAATATTTCCGCATCACCACATGTCACCTTTGCTACACCTGAGACTACAACCCAATGTTCATTACGATGATAATGGATTTGCGGTTTAATACCATGCCTGGGCTTGATTTCAACACGGCTAATTCTATAGGTTTCTCCCTCCTCGATCACTTCCACTTCACCCCAATATCGTGTACCTGAATGTGGAGGCAATTCGTTGATATTCGACTGAGTATTATTTTCATTCTGAGCCATAACTAATTTCTCAACCAGATGATTATCAGTATTTTTAAGTAATCTAGCGTAAACACCATAAACCTGAGGATGGAAATGGTAGCAATATCTCTATTGATGACAAGTGCTCTAACTTGACCCCTGGTAGTGGATTCCATCCCTGAATTTCTGAATTATGAATTATTCACTCCCCCGTATACTGAATCCGATAAATCCGATTATTGGCTTCTTCTGTTAGTAGTAAACTACCATCTGGTAACACGAGTAAACCTACAGGTCGTCCCCAGGTGGTTGGTACAGAGGGATTTAGCAAAAATCCTGTGAGAAAGTCTTCGTAATAGTCTTGCGATCGCCCTTTAGCATCGAAGGGAACAAATACAATTTTATAACCAGTGCCGCGATCGCGATTCCAAGAACCACGAAAAGCAGCAAAAGCACCATTCCGGTATTTTTCTGGAAACGTTTTACCATCATAAAATTGCAAACCCAATGCTGCTGAATGCGCCTGGAACAGCACATCTGGCGTTTGGGTACGGGTTACTAAGTCGGGGCGTTTACTTTTGCCATCCGTCTTTTGCCGCGGATCTAGGTTGTTTGGTGTCAGGTAAGCATAAGGCCAACCGTAAAATGCCCCCTGTTTAACGCGTGTCAGATAGTCTGGAACCAACTCATCACCGATTCCATCCCGTTCGTTGACAGTTGTATAAAGTTCCTTAGTTACAGGATGAAAGTCTAAACCAACAGGGTTACGCAAGCCGGAAGCAAAAGTTTGCTGCTGGGAGCCATCTAAATTCATCACCTGTATCGAAGCGCGTGGTAAAGGTTCTTCATCCACATTGGTTCCTGAACCAACTGAAACATATAATTTATTACCATTGGGCGAGACAACGACATTGCGCGTCCAATGATTGTTATAACCTTGAGCAGGCAAGTCGGCGATTTTTTTCCCTTTACCTGTAATCTGGTTTTGACCTTGGCTATAGGGAAAACGTACCACAGCATCTGTGTTTCCCAGAAAAAAGGAATTACCTGCAAAAGCCATCCCAAAGGGTCTATTGAGTCCGTTGTCCCCAGTAGCAAAGGTTTCTCGAACATCGGCTACGCCGTCGCCGTTGCTGTCACGCAACAGACGAATCCGATTTCGCCCGGTTTCAGTCACTAGTACATCACCGCTGGGGGTTAAAGCTAGCCAGCGCGGAGCATCTAAGTCTTCGGCAAAGACGTTAACTGTAAAGCCTGGTGGTACGCGCAGCACCGGATTTTGCGGGATGGGCACAACCTCAGGTCGTTTGGAGGCGCTTTCTGTTGCGAAGGGTTCTGGTAAATTCTTCAGATTGATTCGGATAGGTGTGGGTGAAAGTGCTTCAGTTCGGACAATATTTTTTGGTTGTGTAGGATTCTGTGTTAGTTGAGCAGAAGGTACAGATGTTTGTGGTGTGGGATTATCTGAAGAAGCGCGAGTCTGGTTACAGGCTGCTGCCAAGGTCAGTAAAAAAACTGGCAGCAAGAAACGCGCGAGAACTTTCATGGTGGTAGACACTATACACAATTTTTCTACTCTAGACTTAAGAATTAATAATTGTCGCCAGTCTAAAGTTTGATTTTTATTGGTTAGTCAACCTAGCAAGGTACCTGCGACTAATGACTAATGACCGAAGAAAGGCAGAGGGCAGTTCTTGCTGGAGGCAGGAGGTTATAGAAAATGATTCTTTCCTCTGCTAAAAGGGTTTCAGAGCAAGTAAATTTATTTATGAACAAAGGTAAAAAATGTATTTTGAGACGCGTAACGCAAAAAATACGGTGTCCTTATTAAATCCCTTAAATTTCTTATTTATGGGGATTCCTCCTGACTTCTGCCTTCTGCCTCCTTAACAATATTTACACATATAAGCATTTGTTAGTAAATAAAAATTTTTCAAATTCTGCTGCTGGCAATGGATGACTGAATAGAAAGCCTTGCATAGAATTACAGTTGTGTTGGCGCAAAAAAGCTAGTTCTGCTTCTGTCTCTACACCTTCAGCAACTACATCTAGATTCAGATTTTGAGCCATTTGAATTAATGCCTTGGTAATGGCTGACTTCTGCGGATCAGTAGCAACATTGTGGATGAAATAACGGTCTATTTTTAATGTGTTAATTGGTAAATTTTTCAGATAAATTAAAGAAGAGTAGCCCGTTCCAAAATCATCAATCGCAATTTTTACACCCAAAGATTGCAATTTGTTCATAGTAGCGATCGCACTATTGACATCTTGCATAATCATACTCTCAGTGAGTTCTATTTCTAAGTAATGTGGCTCCAAATCATTGGTAGCTATAAAATTGACTATTTTATGAATAAAATCTGGTTGATTAAATTCAATTACTGACAGATTGACAGCAACAATCAAAGATTTAATTCCGGCATTACGCCAGCTTTTAATTTGTTTGCATACACTCTTCAAGACCCATTTACCAATAGGAACAATTAAACCTGTAGACTCTGCTAAGGGAATAAATTCTGTTGGGTAAACCATTCCCACTTCTGGACTTTGCCAGCGCAATAAACTTTCAGCAGCTACTATTTTTCCAGAAGCAATATCGACTATTGGTTGATAATAAATTTCAAATTCTTGGAAATTATGTTGTTTGATAGCACGGTGTAGGCTAATTTCTAACAACTGTTTTTTGGGAGACAAGTTGTTAATTACCGTTTGAGGGGATAAATACCTTTTTAAAGTAGCGTATTTTTCCAACCTGTTCATGATGGCACTTAATAACTCAGCCCGAGTAAATGGCTTAGTTATATAGTCATCGGCACCCATATCCATACCTTGGCGGAAGTCAGATTTGGCAGATTTGGCAGTGAGAAAAATGAAAGGAATTGTTGCCGTCGATGGATCTTGCCTTAATGCTGTTATCACGCCATAGCCATCAATTTCTGGCATCATCATATCACAGAGAATTAAATCGGGAACTTCAGAAATAGCTAAATGTACCCCGATTCTGCCATTAGGCGCAGCAATAGTTTCAAAATCCTCAGCTTCTAGCAAATCTAAAATGTTTTCACGGACTGCTTCTTCATCTTCTATTATTAAAATTTTGGGCATAATTTACCTCGATTTATATTGTATTATTTAACGTCAGAATCACAACAAATTTTGGATTAACTCCCAGATTAATTTGGACAAATATTTTACCTTTGGATATATGTACACTTTTTTAAAATTGCCATTCTTAATCTAATCCCTAGTATATTGCCAACATTCCTGACGCGATAAAAGGATTTCAATACGGGATGGAGATGACTAGCCCAGAAGCCAAGTCCTTCGAGGATTTCCCGCGCTTGATAGCTCGTGATAGCCACAATATTTTCGCTAATAAATGTATTACCAAAATTTCTGTAACTTTTACAGATGTAAATTACTGCTGGGTTGGGGGAGAGTAAATATTGCAGATGTTGTTGGCTGACAAGTAGCGTCCACCATATTTCCCAACATGGATGCTCAACTACATCTTGTGGCTGTAGTTCCCCAAAACCGAGTGCTGTTTGGTTAACTTTTAGCACGATCCCCTCTGTTATCAGCAACCCGGTAAACTGGAAGGTGCCGTTGAAGATGGCGCGAAATCGTCTTTCACTCTCACGCAATGATACTTCTGCTTGTACAGGGGAAGTACTATTCACAGAAACTCCAATGAGGCAAGCCGGTTTGTCGTGTCTGTCAGTACTATAGCGCGTGCTAGTAACCATTTGTACTTGGGTAATTGTCTCTTAAAGAGAATCTGATGTGTTATCTCAAAGGAACTAATACTAGCGTTACCTCTAGTTTTATGTGTTTTTTGTGCCATTGCTTGATAAATACTTTCAGAGTTGACGAGATGAAAAATTTGATCTTGGTTATCTACAAATGCCAGTAAATCCAAGTGCTAGCGTATCAGTAATAGCACTGAGACTACTTTTGAAAATTATGACGTTGGACATGTCATGATCAAGGTATGCATAACTTCATAAATATTGGCTGTTTTCAAGCCAGTGAATGAAGCTAAAAGCCTTACCATATAATGCTTGATGAAGTGATCTAAGACCTGTAAACATAAAGAAAACAAGACACTTTTAAACCGTGCTGCCATCAGTGCAATCGCATCTAATAGTGGTGTTTCCGGCACAACCATCAGCGGCTAACAGTCAATTGTTTACCCTAAGCTTTATAGCCTTACAAGTTGAGGTAAGGCTTGCATTGATTTTTCCGATAGCTATTATTAAAAATATAGTTATCTAAAACTCCTTACTTAAGTATTTTCTAATATTTTGACGCCAAACAAGTAGTAATATTTGGCATGTAAATACAGCACAAACTGTGTTAAGAATTACAAACTAGCTTATATCCAGCTAGTTGAGGGCATGAGGAATTTTTATTTTTCTTTTACTCCTATGCCTCTCTGCTCCTCTACTGCTCTATATTCACTAAGGACGTAACTGCACCCGCCGTTCGCCGTAACGTAATAGCCTTTCTATAGTTACAAGCCGATTTTCCCAAACTTTGACTTGATAGGAATTTGACTTAAGCTCTTGGCTCATCAATACCCGAAATTGAGACTGGAACCGAGTTAGAGAGGCTTTTGCCACTAGTAACTTACTAGGAGAAGGAGAAGCAGCAAGCTGATTTAAAGCACTGCGTAAAACTTCTGCCTGGTTGTTAAAATCTGATATTCTCTGAGCAGGTCTTTGTAGTTGGTCATTTTGGAAAACAAATTTCCATTCCCGTTGCAGCGCGGTGTAACGGATAGCGGCAGTTTGAAAAGGCTGGCGGTGAGGAATAGGTTCACTTTTCGTGGATGTTGTGGATTGAACCCTACCTTGGGTGCTAATAAAGAGTTTTTGTAGCTCGTTGTTAAAATTCTCTGCGGCAAAGAGAGCATAACCACTAACTGGCAAGTCCCTTACCAACTGGAGTTGATCGAATGTTCCAACAGTTGGCAAAGAAAGTAAGCGAATTCCCGGCACTAACAATGTAGCTCCCAATTGTTTAGAGGCGATCCAAGGTTGGGCTAGACGTTGGAAGCGGGAAGTATCCAGAGCATAAGTCATGGGAACAATTAAATCTACATCCCCCCGCCTTGCCCAAGTTTCCCAGTTTTGTTGAATTTTCTGAATCCGCTCTAGTTCCGGTAAAGGAAATACTGCAACCGACAAAATCAAATTCGGTCGTTTTTGTCGCAACTGCTGTGATACTTGGGCGACAAAGCTATCAACTTGCTCGGTGCGAAATGTCGTCCACTTTTGCCACAGTTCTGGTTGACTGGGAGAAATATTTATCGGATCTACACCAGTAAGTTGCTGAAACTGTGCTCTTGCAGCTTTGCCATAGCCGTAGATTCGGCCTGCTGATGGATCTTGAAAGGGGTAGCGAATGTAGTCTAGCTGTAGACCATCCACGTCATAGCGAGTAACGATTTCCTCGTATAGCTTGAGTAAGTACTGCCGCACTTCGGGGTTGGCCGGGTCAAAGAATGGCTTGCTCTGACCAACGGGAATCATATTGCCAAGGTTATCGTAGTTTGCCCAATCGGGATGAGCCGCCAGTACTGGCCCTGGATAATCAGGATTAACGTTGATAATCTGATTGTGGCGTTGGTTACCAGCAGCAAAAGTCCAAACCCAAGCGTGTAATTCCATGTCGCGCTCATGGGCTAATTTCACTGCATCTTCCAGTGCGTCCCACCCACGAATTAATGGGTTTTGCTCTTTTGCTACTTGGCTCGGATAAATGGTATAGCCAGCATTAACAGTTTCAAAGAAGACAGTATTAATCCCAGCTTGGGCTAGGCGATCAAAAATCTGGGCTAGCCCCGCCTTGCTACCAGCACGAACAATCGTTCCTCTATCTAACCAAACTGACCGGATTTCTGGTTGAGCCAGTCTCTGATCAACAGGAAACTGCTGCCACAAAATCGTCTTCGCTAATAACCACTGCTGACGAGCCAGAGCGTAATTTTTTTGTGCAATCAATTGGGGTAAGTTTCTGGAAATTACCCTTACCTGTGCCAAGGCTTGGTCTTTACTGATGGCTAGCCCCCCCAATTTAGTTGAGGCCAATTGCATTGGCTGCTCCTTGACAGATTGGGAGGTGTAGGTGTCCAAATGCCTAGAGGACTGCTTTTCCTCAGATATCCCAACGCCTTCGTTAGCCGCATCTGCTGACACCGCTAGATGAGCGCTTTCCACGCGACCAATCAGATTTTCTAGCTCTTGCTGGAGAGCGATCGCTTGGTTGTTGTCAATCGGCTCATTGGAGTTGGGTGCAACATCTAAACGCACTGCTTGTTCCAACTGGTCAATAGCTTCTTGGGAACTTGGGGGTTTGACTGTAGGAAGTGCTCTTGGTATGGGAGCAGTGGCAGTTTTAAGAGGAGGAGATGAGAAAGATGAGGGAGATGAACTGCCCCCCTGCTGCCTTGGTGCAGCCGCCACTGTTGTAGAACAGTTTGGCGAACCTCCTGCTATTTTTTTCATACGATTCGATGGTGCTGGTGCTGTCAAATAGTGATTGATAGCAGCTTTTAACCAAGCATTATCTAACCCAACTGCTGAAGCTGTATCTGTTCCCCAACGCCAGCCCAAAAAGGTGGAACGCTCAGTTGTCACTACTGCGGCAGGATTATCTTTTGAATTCCACACAGCAGGAGATTGAGTGCCCATATCATTAGGAATCACAACGCCGCCGCGCACTTTGCCAAAGAGTTCAGTTTGATTTGCCCATTCTGGGATCTTGGTTTTTGTGGGTTTAATCTGTTCTGTATCACTGAGGCTAAATCCCCAATAACCTCCCAAAAGCGATCGCAATAACTGGCGCACTCCTGGGGATGACAGACTACCTACAGGGCCGCTGGCAATCAAGCGCCCTCCCTTACTCATCCATTCTTCTAGAGCGATCGCTTGGGTTGGCGTTAATGTCTCGACGTTTGGCAAAAATAATACCCGGCGATCGCCCCAATCTCTCCCACTCTTGACATCAGTTAGAGGAATTACACAATATTTCACTCCTATTGCCTGTAAGCGATCAGTTATCCCTGTCCATTGATTCGCATTTTCTTGGCTATGTACTATGCTCAATACAGGTTCTTCAGTCGCCGCCGTTACTGGCAAAATACGAAAACTATTTAGAATTAAAAAATTAAAACTTAAAATGAAGAATCCGGCTTTTTTTATTTGTGAATTTGCCTTTTTATGATTTTTTTCCTGATTCTTCACTACTGACTCCTCAGTGGATTAGCTATTAAGTATTACTTCTTATTTATCATCCAGCATAACAATAAATTACCTCCGAAAAACAACTGATCTTTGATAACTAAACTTGAGCAAAATTGGAAATGCATGTTTTGATTAAATCTTCAACTCCTGCTACTGGAAAAATTTTTATATTTAGTCTACCAGACAATTCCTCAATACTCATATCATCTAAAAACACTAATTCGCCATTTTTTAACATGACATTCGGTAGCAAAATGCCATCGCCTAAATCTTGCCCTTCTAAATTTAAAAGCAAATCATGACCAGTTAGTAATCCTGTTACACTGATGGTTTGTCCCCAATAATCACTACATAAAGCCCGCATATTGACTTCTAAACCTTCAACAAAATTTAAGCGTTTCAAAATAGGTTGAAATGCTTTTTCTACGGCGTTGCCTACTATCCAAGTGAACTTTCTCTGAGGATATACTTTTGGCGGTAGTAATTCTGCCGCAACAGTAGCAAATTGCTTGATAAATAATTGAATCGAACCAACTCCATTATCAATTTGGGGATATTCTTCATATTCAGATTCGCTGGGTAATTCCTCACCTGCAATCAAAAACCACTCATCGGCTAACCAAACAACGCTAGAAGCAAATTGTTGGCGAAATTGCCGCGAGAGCATTTGCACTTGTGAAATTACTTCTTTTGCTTTTTCTCTACTTACGGGTATGAGTTCGTCTTCTGAAGGCCGAAACCGTGTCAAGCCAACTGGCACAACTGCCACGGATGCAACCGCAGGCACTTCACCAGTATGAAAGGACGCTAAATCTTTGAGAGTTTGTTCCAGATGTTTGCCATCATTTATACCAGGACAAACTACTACTTGAGCATGAATCTGTAGTCGTCTTTCTTGAAACCACTTGAGTTGTTGCAAGATTTGCCCCGCACGCGGATTTTTCAGCAGTCTAATTCTTACTTCAGCCTCCGTCGCATGAACAGAAACATACAACGGAGACAAGCGCATTTGCTCAATCCGCTGCCATTCTCTTTCTGGCAAATTGGTGAGGGTAAGATAAGAACCGTACAAAAAGCTTAGACGGTAATCATCATCTTTTAAGTACAAACTGGTGCGCTTACCTGGTGGCTGTTGGTCGATAAAGCAAAATGGACAGCGGTTGTTGCACTGAATTAAGCCATCAAATAGGGCAGTTTCAAATTCTAGCCCTAAGTCTTGGTCGTAATCTTTTTCGATTTCCAGGCTATGAGTTTTACCAGCAGCGTCTAAAACTTCTAATTCCAAAACTTCATCAGCACACAAAAACTGATAGTCAATTAAATCGCGGGGACGTGTACCATTGATAGCAACGATCGCATCACCAGCCTCAAAGCCAATCTCTGCGGCTATTGAGTCTGGAAGAACCTTGGTAATTCGAGCAGGATTAATGGTAGTCATGGGGGATTGGCTAAACAGGGTATGGGGCATCGGGCATTAGTCATTTACTTTGGACTAATGACCAATGACTAATGACTATTATGGAATTATCCTTTCCAACCTGCTGCGATCGCAGCTAAAATCGCACTGCCGAATGCTAATCTATACCAAACAAAAACCAAAGTGTTTTTGGTTTGTAAGTACTTGATCAAGAATGCAATTGATAGGTAGGAAAAAATAAACGTTGAAATAATCCCTACAATCAACAGTCCAACAATGTTATCTGGTAACTGTTGGGCTTGAAATAACTTGAATATTTTCAAACTCTTATACAGAGTAGCAATGGTAAGAGTTGGAAACCCTAACAAAAAGGAGAATTTCGCTGCTGTATCGCGTTCTAATCCTAAAAATAAGGCAGTCGTCAACGTCGATCCAGAACGAGAAACGCCCGGAATTAAAGCAAGGGTTTGTCCTAATCCAACTAAAATACCATCCCGAATTTGCAATGAATTGAAATCTCGCTTGCGAGTGCCAATTTTTTCTGCTAAACCTAGTAGAAGCGCCATAATAATTGACATAATGGCAATAATTAATGCACTCTCTGGAAGAATATCTTTCAAAAGAAAACCGACAATTAAAGCAGGCATTGTTCCTACTAAAATACCTACAAGAATTTTCCATTCTTCACGTTGCCAGTCTTTCTCTTTTAGTGCTTCGATCCCACCTTTGACAATACTATAAATAAGCGACCAAAAATATCCCAGAATTGCTATAACGCTACCAAATTGAATTGCATCAACAAAATCTTTAGACCCTAGTTCTTTCCAACCAAATACCTTTGTCACAATCAGAAGATGTGCAGTGCTGCTAATTGGCAGGAACTCTGTAATACCTTGGACAATACCCAAAATAAAAGCTTGAATAAACTCCATATGTAATTAGTACCTTTTTCTTGTTCTACACATCATTGTTTAGCTGATGATGTTGCTTTATATACTCTCCACTGCACCCAATCTTGTAGAAAATTCAACTTTACTGATTAATAACATCATCAAAGACGCTGGCCATGTTCTTATACCCACCTCAATAAGTCAACGAAATTTTGGTAATTCATCAAACTTTAATATTTAACGGACTGATGCTATTGACTTTTTAACCTTTAAATTGCATCCCTCACCTCTTTGTAGTCTTTCATTTACAAGGAACTACAGGGGAGTTCTATACGTAGTGCAAATTTAGGGAATTAGTCTGGCGCAGAATGTTTTGTTTAGTTTGCGCCAGTACTCCCTGAAATTTCAGTATAATTACAATGCCCTAGGGGGGGATTTTAAAATGTGATATCTTAAATAAGATAAAGTTTAGTAACAAATATTAAAAACTTTGATTAATAATACACTGTCCTCCTACACTGCTTCTACCCCTTCTATTGATACCGAGTTGGATTTAGCTGATACTGGGCAGAATGGTATCAGGCAATTAGAATCTACACTTTCCTCTTCTCCCTCTCTTCCCTTATCTATTTCTGCCCGACAAAGTTGGTTAGTGTTTGCGGCGGCGGTGTTTTTAGTAACAGTACCAGTATTTGTAGAAGCACCAATAGTGCGATCGCTACCAAGTCTCAGTTTAGCGCTGGCAGCGTTTTGGGTGTGGCTAAGTTTTACTTTAATGTCACGTCCTGCAACTTATGTATGGGGGGATTTGCTCTTAGGATTTAGCTGGAGTTGGTTAGCAGGAGCGATTTACTGGGGCTGGTTACGTTGGGAACCTGTATGGCATCTGCCAGTGGAGTCTATAGGATTACCGTTTGCTTGCTGGTGTTTGGCGAAGAATTGGGGCAAGGTGGGTAACTGGTTTTATTTAGGTTCTTTACTAGGTACAGTCTTAACCGACGTATATTTTTATTTAGCAGACTTGATGCCCTATTGGCGGCAAATTATGAGAGTAGATGCAGATGGCGCACCACAAATCTTGCAAAATGCTCTCATGCAAGTACAAGCGCCTTGGGGACAAAGTTGGGCCATAGTTCTCGCCTTAGTCTTGTTGACAGTCGGGATTTTACCTTTAGGTCTAAAGCAAAGACACTGGTATGCCTTTAGTGGCGCGGTTTTAAGCACAATTTTGGTAGACAGCCTATTTTTGTTAGCTGCGATCGCGGCTTGAAGAAGGCAGGAGACCGGAGGTTGTAATGATCGTGCAGGCTTCTCTTACCGAAACTTTTTCCAGGCCAGTCTACGGCACATCAAAAATGATGCTGTAGATAATTAATTTGTTAAGAAATATTACATAATAGCCTATCAGCATCAAGTCTTTTTGCTAGGGTTTTCGGTATTAGACATCGCACGGTTTTGTGTATGCTTGGGAAGTAGAATCAGCTACCCTGAAAAGATTTCGTCTAGCTGGGAATGCTACCGGGATCATTGATAAAAGTCTATTGCAGTTATGCAAGCACTCTTACCATGATGAAAATTTTTGGTAAAAGTACAGTCAAACCTAGTAACGGTAAATATTGTGGATATTAATACGCTGTATATTAGTTTCTGATGACTGCTGTGTTGATTAAGCTATCAGGTTTCGTCCTTTGTCTTTGGCACTCTGACTAATGACTAATGACTGCTGACGGCTGTTAGCTTAAAACTTTTATTTCTGTTTGATGGAAAGAGGTAGAAAATCGTGAAAGGATTGGCGCGTTTATTAACAGTGTTTAGTTTGTTACTTAGTTGCTGGGGATGGCTGGGAACAACTCAGATAGCCCAAGCTGCTAGTTTCAACAGTTTTGCTTTTCCTCAAGTCCCAATTCTGGCAATTGAGCGGCAAAATCGGGCAGATGCGAAGCTAGGAACGGAATTTGGTAAAAAAATTGATTTGAATAATACCAACGTCCGAGCTTTTCAACAGTATCCAGGGCTTTATCCCACCCTGGCGAAGAAAATCATCACGAATGCTCCCTACCAAAAAGTAGAGGATGTATTGGATCTTCCAGGATTGAGCGATCGCCAGAAACAAACCCTGCAAGCCAACTTGGATAAGTTCACGGTGACAGAACTAGAGCCTGCCTTCAACGAGGGAGACGATCGCTTTAACAACGGCATCTACAGATAACTGCACGTTGCAATTAACGTAGCAAATAGCAGCCCACTCCTGATTTTAGGGAGTGGGACATGATATGAGTTATGAATTAGGAGTTATGAGTTAGGAGTTATGACTTTATTAACTCCTCACTTCTAACTCCTCACTTCTAACTCCTCACTTCTAACTCCCCAATTACCTTGCCTCAGATAGATATTCCTAGCCAATTTGATGTCTTAGTAGTCGGCGCTGGTGCCGCTGGACTATACACAGCATTGTGTCTACCAGAGTCCTTGCAAGTCGGTTTGATTACTAAAGAAACCGTTGCTTTGTCCGCCAGTGATTGGGCGCAAGGTGGCATTGCCGCAGCGGTTGCCCCGGAAGATTCTCCCTCGCTACACATTGAAGATACAATCCGGGCAGGTGCAGGTTTGTGCGATCGCACTGCTGTAGAATTTCTCGCCCAACATGCTCCGAATTGCATTCAATCCCTAGTTAACTTGGGGGTAGCTTTTGACCGTCATGGTCAAACCTTGGCTTTAACTTTAGAAGCTGCCCATTCTCGCAACCGCGTTCTCCACGCAGCTGACACCACAGGGAGGGAAGTGACCACTACCCTCACTACCCAAGTATTACGCCGCCAGAATATTCAAGTCATTCAGCAAGCTTTGGCTTTGAGTTTGTGGCTCGAACCCGAAACTGGTCGCTGTCAGGGAATAAGCCTGTTTTATCAAGGTGCAATTACATGGGTAAGGGCTGGTGCTGTGGTATTGGCAACTGGCGGTGGTGGTCAGGTATTTGCCCAAACTACTAACCCGGCTGTAAGTACGGGTGATGGAGTAGCGATCGCAGCTCGTGCTGGGGCTATCCTCCGCGATTTGGAATTTGTGCAATTTCACCCCACTGCCCTCACTAAACTTGGTGCCGATCGCTTTCTCATTAGCGAAGCTGTACGCGGCGAGGGGGCACACCTTGTCGATAACGAAGGGCGGCGTTTTGCCTTTGATTACCACCCTGCGGGTGAACTCGCACCCAGAGATGTGGTCAGTAGAGCAATTTTCAGCCATTTACAACGTACCGCCCTTGATTTGGCCACTGCCCATGTGTGGTTGGATATGCGCCCCATCCCCGCCGACAAGATTCGTCACCGCTTTCCCAATATCATCAAAGTTTGTCAGCATTGGGGCATTGATGTCTTCCATGAACCAATTCCTGTGGCGCCTGCTGCCCATTACTGGATGGGTGGGATTGTTGCGGATCTAATGAATCGCACAAATATCCCCGGTTTATACGCGGTGGGTGAAACCGCTAGTACTGGGGTGCACGGAGCGAATCGCCTTGCCAGTAATTCTCTGTTGGAATGTATTGTGTTTGGGGCCCAGATGGCTAATATTGAGTTGGAAAATATTGGGCTGCCGTCAGAAACACCAGTGCTGCCATTACGGAAATTTAGTCCTGATGCTAGTGAGTGGCAAATCCAGCAAGCACAGCTAGAAGTACTTAGGGAAAAGTTACCACGTCTAGTGTGGGAAAGTGCTGGTATTTGTCGGGAACAATCAAGGTTGGAAACTGCGATCGCTACTATCGAATCTTGGCAGCAAGATTTCGCTATCTTGCCTTTAAGTCAATTCTTGCTTGCTTTACGTCCCGCAGAACCAGCTAGTTTTGACCTACCAGATGTTGAACGGCAATTGGCACTTTGGGCAGAAACCCGCAATTTATTAGATGTGGCTGATTTAATTCTTAAAAGTGCTGCTTTTAGAACCGAAAGCCGAGGCGGACACTACCGTTTAGATTATCCTCAACCAGACCCAAATTGGCAAGTCCACACACTTATACAAACACATCATTGGTGGAAATCTCCGCTATTGTCTTGATTGAAGTTTCCAGAACAGGCTTTTAGTAAAAGTTTTTAATCCCTTCTCCTGTGGTCGCTGCTGCACATAGCAGACTTTAAGAGTAGGGGTATGACGCTCTATGACTCGCTAACACTGGGTCATCGCTCTAATCCCAAGGAATAACGTTATCGACGGAAATCCTGAACCACTCTGGTCTTCTCCCAAGGGGAGACGCGAAGCAATGTGGTGTCCAAAACATGAGCTGCTTCATCCCGCTGCTCTACCACAATCTAAAATCCAAAATTGCTATCAGCGGGTGCCGCTACCATGCTGACTGTCGGGACCACCATAATTCGGTGGGATATACATGTCTTTTGAATTTTGAGAATTGTCTTTGCGGGCAATTAAGGTATTGCTAAGCTAATCGGCATTTAAGCTGCATAATATAAATGCAGAATAGATTGAAATTAACTATGCCACCACCAGCCAAAAACTTTTTAACTTCGGAACAAATTACTCAGCTACAGCAGGCTCTTAAGGAGA
>NZ_JACJTD010000034.1 GCF_014698505.1 Nostoc foliaceum FACHB-393
CGCCTCTGGAGACATCGACCTCTGCATTGGTGGGGAAACTCCTCAATGTAAGCCGAGTCGTGGAAAGAGGAAACCCAAAGAGTGATCTTTGGAATCACCGTGGCTAAAGCTACAGTGAGGATGTCAACAAACTCTGCGGGTTGAAGTAAAGAGCAAATAACAAGACGTTCGGCTCCGGCTGATCTTTACTTGCTGCCACCCAGCACTGGCGATCGAGGCACAGGTTGCTTTGACGCTGGGGATGCTAGGCGAACTTGAGACGGATGAAATTGCGCGGGCGTTTCTCGTACCCACGGCAACGATAGCGCAACGCTTTGTGCGTGCCAAGCGCAAGATTCGGGATGCAGGTATTCCCTATAAAGTGCCGGACACAACCGATCTGTCTGTGCGGGTAGACGCAGTGCTGACGGTGATCTATCTAATTTTTAATGACAGCGAACGCCGCTTTCTGGAGCGGCGGCTACGCGAAATTCAACCCTAAGTTTCTGATAGCTTTCATCAGCTTTGCTCAATCAGCCAACCTTCAAAGTTTGACGCACTTTTTCAACGACTTTAGTAAGTGCGCCAGGTTCAAACGGAGAAATGAGATTTGCCGATCGCACTAATTCTCGAAAGGACGCAGAACCACCGCGATCGCATAACGCAATATAATCCGCTAGCGCCTGCGAATAATCTTCTTCTGCTTTGATCCAAAACTGCAACGCGCAACACCCCGCCAAGGTGTAATCTATGTAGTAAAACGGCGAACAGTAGATATGCTGTTTGTCTTGCCAGAGTCCGCCTTTGTTGAGGTAGTTCAAATCTCCATATTGCCGCCAAGGCAGATAACGAGCTTCCATCTGTTGCCACATTTGATGTCGTTCTTGGGGGGTTGCTTCTGGGTTGGCATAGACCAAATGCTGAAAATGATCCACTGCCACGCCATAAGGCAGAAACAGAATCGACCAAGCTAGATGCTGCCGACGAAATCGCTCGGCTTGATCGCCGAAAAACTTTTCCATCTGCGATCTGGTGAGAAACTCTAAGCTCATGGAGTGAATTTCACATGATTCTAGGGTGGGCCACAGGTAATCGAAAACTGGCAAATGGCGACTTCGCCACATTTGGAAGGCGTGACCGATCTCGTGAACGAACACCTGCACATCGTTTTTTGTCCCATTGAAATTTGCGAACACGTAGGGCATGTCATAGGTTGCAAAGCTTGTACAGAATCCGCCTCCTGCTTTTCCCGGACGGTTTTGCAAATCCAGTAAATGCTGCTCAACCATCATGCTGAAAAAACCACCTAGCGATGGATTCATGGCATCAAACATTTTTTGTGCCCGTTCCAACATCCAGTCATGATCGCCAATTGGAGCCGGACTGCCTTCTGCATCAAAGACGGACTCATCCCAGAAATAAACGGTGTCTAGGTTGAGCCGTTGAGCCTGTTGCCGAATTAGCTTGATCGCTAAGGGAACGACCTCTTGAACCACTTGATCTCGATAGCGCTCGACATCGGTTTGATCGTAATCCACCCGCCGCATTCGGCGATATCCTAGCGCAATGTAATTCTCATAGCCCAATTTTTTTGCCATGCGATCGCGCAGTTTCACCAACCGATCAAACAGTTGATCGAAGCGGTCTTGATTCTGCTCAAAAAACTGCCAGCGACACTGTTCTGCTTGGTGGCGAATGTCTCGATTTTTACTTTGCAGATAGGGTTGCAAACCCGATAAATTCACCTGCTCACCCTGGAACTCTAACTTTGCCAAGGCGATCAGTTCGGTGTACTCATTGGTGAGTTTGGATTCTTCGACTAAATTTGCCGCGATCGCTTTTTCAAAAGTCGTGATGTCTGCTTCCCACAGCAAAAAGGCTTGTCTTCCAAAACTTTGTTCTAACTCGGCGCGATCGGGGCTTTGGATCAGTTGCCGTTTTAGGTCTACTTCAAGGGCGGTCAGAGATGGCGAAAGTTCACTGCAATAGTCCAAGGCAGTTTTGTACTCTGGGTTTTGCGTATCTTGGTGAAAGTGCAGTTGTGTGAGTTCCCTCCACGTACTGAGTCTGCGTCGCAAGGCATCCCACTGCTCTATCACGATCTTTCGTTGCTCAGAGGTTTGAGCCTGGTTCAACTGCGTCTGAATAACTTGGTATTCGGCGGTCACGCTTAAGAGCGTTGGAGTTTCTGCTGTGATGTCGGCAAAATCTACTGGAGCTTGCATCAATTATTACCCTCAGTGATAAGACATTCAGTGATCAGGCGACTTCTGGAAAGTTTTTATTTGGGGAAATCGCCAACTTTCATTTTTTCAAAAATCTATTAAGACATCAACAATGAAATCTAAGTGCCTTAATAAACAGACCTTCTTTAATAATGTTACTCAAAGTATTCGCTCACCTTATTTAGGCATGACGCTTAATGAATTCGCGGCACTAATACAAAGCCACAAACATCAAGTTCAGGAGTGTTAGTACAAGCTTGCCTGACTGGAGCTAGAAATATTCAAGCCCAGATACTGGAATTTAAGTAAATAAATATACTGAGGATTTATTGCCGACTGAGATAGTAAACTATTCAAAACATCAAAACAAAACTAATGAAAAAACTATTTGCACTTTTAATATTTTGGTATTTTTATTGCCCTTAACTGCTGTAGCTAGCAGCCCAGATGACGATTTGTCATTCTTCGAGAGCAATAAAAATTTGATTATCGCACTGGACAACAAGACTAATACTGCATGTTCTTTCAACACCAAGACTAATTCAGTCGTTAAAATGTCTGGCGTTAAGTTTACTAATACCCGAATGATTGGGGCCTCTTACTGGTGGGGAAAACTAAGCGGCAACTTGAACAATTTTCTTAATCCTAAAACATTAAAGATTAGCGAAATTAAAGGTAAATGGAGTGACAACAACGTAATGTTAATTAAGATACAATATTACAAAGACCACGGTGCTTACACTGAAAGCCTCGGTGCAACTTGTGTTAAGGAAGGCGGGTTAAACGAATTAGCTAAGAAGATGAGAAGCTAAGTTAGCTTATGGCGAAAAGTAAAACTACGGTGAAAGCTTACTGAAGGTAGTTATTGGCGAGACTACAAAGCTAAAAAGTCTTGAATGCAGTTGACAAATTCTTTTAACTCTAAAATTAACTTACTAGCATCTCTAAGCTCTTGATGGTAAGCTAATTGTTCTAATTTGTCAGCTGCTAAGTACATAGCTGTGGCTCCAATGTTGGCACTAGCGCCTTTAAGGTGATGAGCTTCTCGCACAATTTGCCCAAAGTCATGAGCCGCGATCGCTGCTTTAATTATTTCTAATCGGGGTTTAATATCTTCAACGCATACTTGCAATAGATTTAATTCAAATTCTCTGTCATTTCCCGATATCCGATGCAAGTGTTCCCAATCAATTGCAAGTTCAACTGTACCTTTTTTTGTGGTGGAAAATGTCTGTTCATACACAACTGCCTCTTCTTGCGAGAGGATCACGCCTGTCCAATGCTCTAGAGTCGCAGCCAATTTTTCTTTAAATACTGGCTTACTCAGATAGTCGTCCATTCCAGCATTGAGACACATTTCTTCGTCTTCTTTCATCGCATTAGCCGTCATCGCAATCACCACAGGACGACGACGTAGAGCAAAAGTGTCCTCTTGCCAACGATGAATTTCTTTTGTGGTTTCCAAACCATCGAGAATTGGCATTTGACAATCCATTAGAATCAAATCGTAAGGAATTTTTTCTAATAACTGCAAAACTTCCTTTCCATTAGCAACAACATCGGCTTTATAGCCCAAACTCTGGAGTTGCCTCAGGGCTACTTTCTGATTTACCAAATTATCTTCAGCTAACAGAATTCTTAACTTGGATTTATTAGCGGGGTTAGGGGAAGAAATAAGAATGTTTGAAGTTTCTATACTCTGGATTTCTTCAGTAGCCTCTAGCTTCCAGTCTTTAGCCCCTGGTTCTGATTCAGACTGAGTTTCTAAAATAGTCATAATGGCATCTAGGAGTCGTGATGGCTTAATGGGTTTAACCAAATAAGCAGCAAATCCCATTTTGAGCGCCTGCTGTACTTCATCCCGTTGATTAGTAGAGGTGAGCATAATCAAAGGTATGTCAGCAATTATAGAATTGGCTTTAATTTGTTCTCCTATTGTCATGCCATTTTTTAGATCAACCAAGGCGACATCATAGGATTTCCCCTGCTCATAAGCTTTCTGAATAACTTTGAAGGCAGCAGTGATACTGTCAGCTTGATCTACCTGCATTCCCCAATGAGTAGCTTGATGGGAGATAATTTTGTAATTAGTAGCGTTGTTATCCACCAATAACAAGCGGCGATTGTTCAAAAGTCCGCGTTCGTATTTTGGCAAAACAGGCTCAATTTGCTTCGTAAAAAGCACCTCAAACCAAAACTTAGATCCTTTCCCCATCTGACTTTCTACCCCAATTATTCCTCCCATCAAGGTTACTAGTTGTTTACAGATGGCTAATCCCAAACCGGTACCACCATACTTACGAGTGGTCGAAGCATCTACTTGGGTAAATGGCATAAAGAGTTTGCGTTGGTCTTCAGGGCTAATGCCAAGACCTGTATCTGTAATGGCAAAATGGATGGTGGCTGTAGTAGAGGAAAGCGAACGTAATTCGGCTTGCACAAATACTTCGCCAGCGCTAGTGAACTTGATAGCATTGCTGATTAAGTTCATGAGAATTTGCCGCAGCCTACCAGCATCTCCTTTGACGTGGGTGGGAACGTTGTGCTCAATCAGTGTGGCAATTTCTAATCCCTTGTTATGGGCTGAGGGAGCTAATAATTCCACCACTTCTTCCACACAAGTGGATAAATCAAAATCTAGAGTTTCGAGAGCCATCTCTCCAGCCTCAAGTTTAGAAAGATCCAAAATCTCGTTGATTAAACTTAAAAGAGCGTCTCCACTACTACGAATTATTTCAATAAATTCTCGCTGTTCTGGGTCTAAGGAAGTATCTAACACCAAACTGGTCATTCCTAATACAGCGTTCATCGGAGTGCGAATTTCATGACTGATATTTGCCAAAAAGGCACTTTTAGTCTGAGAAGCTAATTCAGCTTGGCGACGGGCAATTTCAAGTTCTTGTCGCTGACGAGTTTCTGCTTCTAATAGTTGGGCTTGGGCTAAGGCAATACCTACTTGGTCGGCTATTTGCCGCAAAAGATGAGTTTCAAAGCTAGACCAGTGGTGGGAATCATCGCATTGATGAACTATGAGCAAACCACGAACTTCTTCTTTGACAAGAATAGGCACAACCAAATTGACTTTGACCCCAAACTGTTGCATTAATTGCAGATGGTTTTGTTCAACTTCTAGCAGATCCAAATTAGCCAGCCCTAAAATCTGTCCTTGACGGTACTGCTGTAAATAGTGTTGTTGTAGATATTCCGCTTGGAAGTAGGGATGAGTAATGCTTTGCTCTTTGATTGCTGGTAAGCCAGAAACTACTGCTTCAATCACGGTGGTTGCAGGCTCATCTGGTAAAAGCTGATAGATTAAAACTCGGTCAGTCTTGAGAATCTTTTGTACCTCCTCGACGGTGATTTGGAGAATTTCTTCGATTTGCAAAGACTGGCGAATTTTGAGGGTGATTTCGGTAAATAATTGCGATCGCAAGTTTTGGCGTTGTATTTCTTCTTCAGCCTGTTTACGCTGGATAAATTGCCCCACTTGCTCACCAATCGAATTCATCGTTTTGATCAAATCTTGGTCAGGCGGTTGGATCTCACGGTTAAAGCAGGTAATCACACCAAGGATTTTTTGTCCGCTGCGGATCGGAAAACCAAAAGCTGCGTGTAGTCCTACTTCAGCAGCAATTTTGAAGTTAGGCAAATTAATATCTTTAAGGATGTCAGCGAGCCAAACAGGTTCAGAAGTCGCCCAAACCCGTCCAGGGAGTCCAATTCCTGGTGCAAAAGTGGTTTGCCGCTTCAGTGCTTCAAACTCTTGCACATCAAGAGATGCCTTATGCCACATATCGAGAAAACGCAGCACATTTGCTTGCTGATCTACTATCCAAATTTCACCCAAATCCCATTCCAAACTCTCGCAGATCCCTTGCAGCATTTTGCGAGTAGCTTCGCCAGTCGTGGCGGACTCCGCTAAAACGCGGGTTGCAGCATATTGTACAGTCAGATGCTTTTGGGCGCGTTTGCGTAAGCGAAGCTCGTTGGAGACATCGGTGATATCAATGCCAGTGCCAACAATGTATTCTACTGATCCCTCATAGTCTTTTAAGAAGGTATTCGACCAAGCAATCAGTCGCCGACTGCCATCCTTCATTACCCAATAGTTTTCGTGTTGTAAAAAGTTTCTACCAGTTAGCAATTGCTCAAAAACTGCTTTGACTGACTCCACCTCTTCAGGAAGTAAGAACAAGTTCCAGAAATATCTACCCCTCACCTCATCGAAGGAGTAACCTGTTGTTTGCTCACAAGCTTGATTGAAGCGAACAATTTGCCCCTGGGAGTCAGCAACTATTACTAAAGCGCTGGCTGTATCCAGGACTGCTGAGATAAAGTTGCGTTCCTGATTTAAGGTTTCTTCTGTCCTCTTGCGCTCAATCACCTCACGATAGATGAAGTAGTAGACTACAGCAAGAACGATAAAACTTAGGCAGATGGCGATCGCAAGTGTCAAAATTGTATTGCGACTCATGGCTTTTTTTGCTTGTGACTGCTGCTGGAGTTGTCCCCTTTCCTCGTTTTCTATCTCATTGATCACCTTACGGATATCATCCATGAGATTTTGTTCATCATTTCTCTGTAGTACTTGCAACGCCGTCTCTAATCCCTTGTTCTGACGCAAGTCGATAATCTGTTTGAGTTCAGTAAATTTAGCCGTTATCAGAGATTCAAGGGTTGTTATCTGCTGTCGTTGGTTAGGTCGATCTGCTGCTAAAATCTTCAGCTTGGCAATTTCTTGATCGACGTTAATAAGTGCTACTTGATAAGGTTTGAGATAAATTTGTTTTCCAGTGAGGATGTAACCATTTTGTTTTATCTCAGCATCTTTGAGGTGAGACAGTAGTTTTTCTAAACTGGTGATTTTTTTATAAATATTTTTGACTATACTGCGATTATTAGTAGTTACTCTAGTATTTTGATAAGAAACCACACCAATCAAAACTAAAATTGCCGACGCTAAACCAAAACCTACTGCAATCTTTTTGAAAAATTGCTTGCGTACTCTCTGTGCCTGTTTGCCTTTCTTGGTCACAAGTACCAAACTTGCTAAATTTCGGCGCAATTCTAGTTGCTTGATGACATGACGGCCTAAGGTTCGTAATGCCTCTATCTGATCTGGAGTAAGTTCTCGTGGTACGTAGTCAATTACACATAAGGTTCCTAGTGCATATCCCTCAGGATTAATCAGAGGTACACCAGCATAAAACCGAATATTTGGGTCAGATGTTACCAGTGGGTTTGTGGCGAACCTTTCGTCATCTGTTGCATCAGGCACAACAAGAACATCAGGCTGGAGAATAGCATGGGCGCAGAATGCAAAATCTCGATGTGTTTCTAGGGCTTCCATTCCGACTTTTGATTTGAACCACTGGCGATTTGTATCAATTAAGCTAATTAAGGCAATAGGAGTCTGACAAATATACGAGGCTAAACGGGTGAGGTCGTCAAAGGCGGCTTCAGATGGCGTATCGAGAATTTTATACTCCAAAAGCCTCTCGATTCTCTGTGCTTCGTTATCAGGTAATGGTGCTTTCATCCTTAAGCCTTATCTACATTTTGGGGATTGGGGAAGAAGCAGAGAGAGGGGCAAAAGGGCAGTGGGAAAGAAAATAAATAACCAATGCCCAATGCCTAATGCCCAATGCCTAATGCCTAATGCCCAATGCCCAGTTCAACAAACTTACTTTAATTAATGACAATAGTTTAGTTAAAAGCGTTAGCGTAATTTCACTGAGTTCGACCTTATTAAAAAATCTGTCAAATGATTAAGTCCCTACTGTATTTTTTGTGGGCTGGTTTATTTGAAATCGGGGGCGGCTACTTAGTCTGGTTGTGCTTGCGCGAAGGTAAGCCGTTTTGGTGGGGAATATTGGGGGGAATCGCTTTAGCGTTCTATGGAATTATTGCAACTCTCCAATCGGCAAATTTTGGCAGAGTTTATGCTGCTTACGGCGGCGTGTTTATCGTAATAGCAATGCTTTGGGGGTGGAAGGTAGACGGGGTAACTCCAAATCGCTACGACTTAATCGGAGCTTGTTTAGCTTTAGTGAGTGTTTTAATTATTATGTTTGCACCCAGGGCTTGAGTAAAATTTCTATATTATTTTCGGCAAATAACTTTTATATTATTCCCTTTTAAACAGATAATAACTTCACAGAAAATGGCAAAGTTTTTTAGCAACTAAGCTCTGAGAAGCAGCTATGTGGATATCTACGCGTTTATGCGGAAGATATCAAGATAACTCCTGACATATTTGTAGAAATTCTCAGAGAATACTGGCGATAATTTCCAATACTTGTCAATTTTCAGAATTCTCTTGGTTTGTAACAGTAAGTAACTAAAAATTTTGAATTTTGTAGCGCTTGAATAAAATGCTTTTTTTCAAAAAAAAGATGCAATGATTGCATATGCACACCCTTATTCCAATCTTGGCAACTACAATCAGGATTATATTTTTGTTAACATTTTCAGAAATTTTAGGTTAAGTAACTTTCAAGACAAAAATGTGTAACTAAAAGTAATCAAATGTAGTTAAGTATACAAATCATTGGTGCTTAGGAAGAACAAACAAGTGTTGAAGAAAGTTGTGATGATCGGGGCTATCAGCCTACTGTTTTTGGGAGGCCCGTTAATGGGCAATGCTTTTGCCCAAACACCATCTGCTGCGCCTGCTGCTGATACAGGAGATACGGCGTTTATGCTGATTTCAGCAGCACTTGTGCTGTTAATGACACCAGGATTAGCGTTCTTCTATGGTGGATTTGTGCGATCGCGCAATATCCTAAACACATTGATGATGAGCTTTGTGTTAATGGCGATCGTGGGAGTTAGCTGGATTCTCTGGGGCTATAGTCTTTCCTTTGCGCCAGGGTTGCCATTCATCGGTGGATTGCAATGGCTCGGTTTGAATGGTGTCGGGCTAGAAACAACCGATTATCTTAGAGGGTCAAATCCGGTAGAAATTGTGTCTTATGCGGCGACAATTCCCCACCAGACATTCATGATCTACCAAGCCATGTTTGCCATTATCACCCCAGCCTTAATTTCTGGAGCGATCGCAGAACGGATGAGTTTCCGCGCTTATTGTCTGTTTGTGCTACTGTGGTCGACCTTTATTTACGCCCCCCTGGCACACATGGTATGGGCTAAAGGCGGATTCTTGGGTTTGGCTGGTGGATTGGGTGCCCTCGACTTTGCAGGTGGTACAGTAGTTCACATTAGTTCTGGCGTTTCAGCCCTGGTAGCAGCGATCGTCCTTGGGCCTCGAAGAACCCACCCTGACCGCCTTAGCCCACCACACAATGTTCCGTTTATTTTGCTGGGTGCTGGCTTGCTGTGGTTTGGCTGGTTCGGTTTCAACGCTGGCAGTGCCCTATCCGTTGCTAGTGGAACTTCTGGTAACTTAGTCACAAATGTGGCAACAACAGCCTTTGTCGCCACCAATACAGCGGCGGCGGCGGGTGCATTAATGTGGCTAATTTTGGAAGGGGTATTACGAGGTAAACCAACCGCCGTAGGAGCAGCTACCGGAGCAGTTGCTGGTTTGGTAGGTATCACTCCCGCCGCCGGATTTGTCACACCGCTATCAGCGATTTTAATTGGTTTTATTACTGCCTTTGTTTGCTTCTATGCTGTGAGTTTCAAGCATAAGACGCAAATTGACGATGCTTTAGATACCTATCCCGTACATGGCGTTGGTGGTACAGTCGGGGCCATTTTAACGGCAGTCTTTGCCACAACTCAAGTCAACGGAGGAGGTAAAGACGGATTACTGCGTGGTAATTTTGGTGAGTTGGGAGTTGAACTAGTAGCAATTGCCATTGCCTATGCGATCGCAGGTGTTGGTACGTGGATTATTCTCAAGGTTATCGATGCTACAGTCGGGCTACGAGTCAAAGAGGAAGCAGAATTGCAAGGTTTGGATATCAACGAACACGGCGAAGAAGGTTACAATTCTGAGTTTGGCGATCGTCCCACTTCGTAAAGAGGACTGAGTTAGGAGTTGGGATTTTTCTTTCAATACAAAATCCAAAATTGGGCTGATTTGCGATCGCTAGCGTTAAAATTTGATTCAAATAATTGGTAAATTCCGCTAGTCGTGTCTACATCTGCAAAAACCTTTCCTATCTGGGCATTTTTCTCGCTGTTAACCAACGGCATCCTAATGTTGGCGGTCATCCTGCTAATTTGGCAACAGCAGAGATTGGCCGCTTTTTTTGGGATAATAACATCCCCAGAACTAATCAGCCTGAACAACTCACCGCAAATTACTACACCTGATTTAGGTCGCCGTCACCAACTCACTTACCAAGAGTGGGTGGACATCCTCAAGCAAGAAGCCAAGGTCGCTGCTGACCAACGTCCTCCCAATTTAACCATCCTGGCGGGAGATTCTCTGAGTTTGTGGTTTCCCCCTGAGTTATTACCTGAAGGTAAAAATTGGCTCAATCAAGGAATTTCTGGCGAAACCAGCAATGGACTCTTGAAAAGATTGAAGATATTTGACCGCACCCAGCCAGAGGTCATTTTTGTGATGATTGGCATTAATGACCTGATTCGAGGGATGAGTGATGGGGTAATTTTAGATAATCAGCGGCAAATTATCAATTACCTACGAAAGACGCATCCTACAGCGCAAATTATTGTCCAATCGATTTTGCCACATGGGGCAGAAGAAGCAACCTGGAAAGGACGAGATAAACTTCTAGCTGTTGCCAATAGTCGCATTAGCAAGTTGAATCAGCAACTGCAAAGCCTTTGTACCAGAAAAGGAGTCAAATATCTCGATTTATATCCCTTGTTTACCAACAAGCAAGGAAATCTCCGCCGCGAATTTACTACTGATGGCTTACATTTAAGCCCTGAAGGCTATATAGTTTGGCGTTCTGCATTGCAGATTTATAGCGAGATCGAATTAAAACCCCAGCAAGAAAAAGAGGGAAAAAGGGAAAAGTTTAAAGGGTAAAAGGCATTAAATCCTTTTACCCTCTCTGGTAATATCTTTGAATACAAGTCTGTATAAATCTCGTCTTGGCGCGAGAAAATAAGAAATAGTGGTTTAAATAGACAAATCTAATGGATACAAAAGCTTTTAAACGCAGCCTGCAACATTCAGAAAATTACAATCGCAAAGGCTTTGGTCATCAAGCTGAAGTTGCGACCCAGTTGCAATCTGAGTATCAGAGTAACTTGATTCAGGAAATTCGCGATCGCAATTACACCTTACAACGAGGTGATGTGACAATCCGACTAGCACAAGCCTTTGGCTTTTGCTGGGGTGTAGAACGAGCTGTGGCAATGGCCTATGAAACCCGTCAGCACTTCCCTACAGAACACATCTGGATTACTAACGAGATTATCCACAACCCTTCTGTAAATCAGCGAATGCAGGAAATGGAAGTAGAATTCATCCCCATTGAAGGAAAGAATAAAGACTTTTCTGTTGTGGGAACTGGTGATGTAGTGATATTACCTGCTTTTGGGGCTAGCGTTCAAGAAATGCAGATACTTCACGATAAAGGCTGCAAAATTGTTGATACAACTTGTCCTTGGGTATCTAAAGTTTGGAATACAGTAGAAAAGCACAAAAAAATCGACTATACATCAATAATTCACGGTAAATATAAGCACGAAGAAACAGTTGCGACTAGTTCCTTTGCTGGCAAGTATTTGATTGTGTTGAATTTACAAGAAGCACAATATGTTGCTGACTATATTATCAATGGTGGAAACCGTGAAGAATTTCTGACAAAATTTGCTAAAGCTTGTTCAGCAGGATTTGATCCCGATCAAGATTTAGAACGAGTTGGCATTGCCAACCAAACTACGATGCTTAAAGGCGAAACTGAGCAAATCGGCAAGCTTTTTGAGCGGATTATGTTACAAAAGTATGGCCCCACCGAGTTAAATCAGCATTTCCAAAGCTTCAATACTATTTGTGATGCCACTCAAGAACGGCAAGATGCCATGTTGGAGTTAGTGGAACATAATTTAGATTTCATGGTAGTAATTGGTGGGTTTAATTCATCCAATACTACTCAGTTGCAACAAATTGCTTTTGAGCGGGGAATTCCTTCTTATCATATTGATACTGTTGAACGGATTAAATCAGGAGATTCCATAGAACATCGGCAACTAAATGGGCAGTTAATAACTACAGAAAACTGGTTACCAGATGGAGAAATTGTCGTGGGAATTACTTCTGGTGCTTCTACGCCAGATAAGGTAGTAGAAGATGTTATTGAGAAGATTTTTGCGATGAAAGCAACAGCAGCACTAGTTTAACAGTGAGCAGTGATTGATTTCATCTCTTGGCGAAACACCACACCAATATCAGTTATCAAGTAAGCAAGTTCGTAGTAAGGAATTTAGTCCTTACTACGAACTCTCAAAACTAGCTCGACAAAGTATTAGTATTCACTGCTAACTGATAACTGCATCGGCTAAAGCGTGAAGGCTGAAGCAGCAATATTCTGATCCAATTAGCGTCAAATCTTAGTTATGAAATAGTAATTATTAATTTAATCATGAATTAGCATGACAGAGAAATGGCTTTCTATCGTCGGCATTGGGGAAGATGGATTACAGGGGTTAAGCGCGATCGCTCTTTCCCTAATCACTCAAGCTAAAGTAATTGTGGGAGGCGATCGCCATTTAGCAATGCTCCCTACAGATGATCAACGTGAAAAACTAGTCTGGACATCCCCTATAAGCACTTCTGTAGAAGAAATCATCCAGCGTCGCGGTCAGTCAATTTGTGTACTCGCAAGCGGTGATCCCATGTGTTATGGCATTGGTGTCACCTTGATGCGGCGAATTCCCGTCTCTGAAATGACAATTATTCCCGCACCTTCAGCTTTCAGCCTCGCCTGTGCCAGGATGGGATGGTCTTTAACTGAGGTGGAAACCTTGAGTTTGAATGGTCGTCCATCCTCTCTACTCCAGTCTTACATCTATCCAAAAGCGCGACTATTGATTTTGAGTGAAGGGAAGGACACACCCGCCATTGTTGCCGAAATTTTGACAAATCGCGGCTATGGTAGCAGCAAAATCACCGTATTGGAGCGTATGGGCGGCACTCATGAAAGAATTGTGGAAGGTACGGCTGCATCTTGGAGTGAAACTGAAATTGCTGCTTTGAATGCGATCGCAGTTTATTGTATTGCTGATGCTGGGGTTGTCCCATTACCAAGATTACCAGGACTACCAGATAACGCCTATCACCATGATGGACAGTTAACTAAACGTGAGGTTAGGGCAATTACCCTAGCAGCTTTGGCACCCACGCCGGGAGCGTTGTTATGGGATGTTGGTGCGGGTTGTGGTTCAATTTCTATTGAATGGATGCGAAGCCATGCTCGGTGTCGAGCGATCGCGATCGAACAAAACTCATCTAGACTGCTTTACATTGCCGATAATGCCGCCACTCTCGGTACTCCAAATCTGCAAATCATTGAAGGTAAAGCGCCCTATGCCCTGAAAGACTTGCCTGCACCAGATGCTATTTTTATTGGTGGTGGGGTGACAGCAACAGGAATTTTTGATATTTGCTGGGAAGCATTGCGGCCGGGTGGACGTTTGGTGGCAAATGTTGTGACGGTACAAGGCGAGCAAACTTTATTTCAATGGCATGAACGAGTCGGTGGCGATTTGACTCGTGTTGCAATCCAGCGGGCGGAACCTATTGGTAAATTTTTGGGCTGGCGAGCAATGGCACCAGTGACGCAATGGATAGTTGTGAAGTCTGAAACTAAATGATCGCATTTGTAATTGTGCTTGTACCTCCCAAGTTTTCAGAGGGATACATGTCAATTAATTAATCACCCCAAATAAGCTTTTTTAACTCGTTCATCACTAATTAATTCTGATGCTGCGCCTGTTAAAGTTATAGAACCAGCTTCCAAAACATAACCGCGATCAGCAATTTGTAGTGCAAGATTAGCGTTTTGTTCAACTAACAAAATAGTTACGCCTGTATCACGAAGATTTTCAATAATTGAGAAGATTTCCCGGACGATCGCAGGTGCTAAACCTAAACTAGGCTCGTCTAAAAGTAAGAGTTGTGGTTTACTCATGACAGCGCGAGCGATCGCTAACATTTGCTGTTCACCGCCACTGAGGGTTCCTGCTAGTTGATTGCGTCTTTGTGACAAACGGGGAAATAACTCAAATTGGCGCTGAATATCTGCTTTTACCTCGGCTTGATTGGAGCGAATATAAGCACCCAAAAGTAAATTATCAAATACTGTTTGCCGCGCTAATACTCTGCGTCCTTCAGGACAGTGGGCGAGACCAAGTTGTACAACTTCGTGAGTTTGGCGGCGGGTAATATTATGTCCATTATAGATAATTACACCACTCTTAGGATTAACTACTTTAGATATGGCGCGGAGTGTAGTAGTTTTACCAGCACCATTAGCACCAATTAGAGTAACTACCTCGCCTTTTTGAATAATTAAATTAATCTTTTTCAGAGCTTGGATGCCGCCATAATTAACATCAAGTTCTTGAACTTCTAAAATTGTATAGTTTGGTCTACTATCGGCATTCATTGGCGGTTTACATCCAGAAATGTTGATTCAAAACCTAACATACATCAATCATACATTTCTTAAAACAGTGTGTAGGCGTACCCCATCGTAGAGATTGCTTCAACTTAAAAACCAACGCCAGAATAATGCAATCTTTGTGGTATACCATTAATTACTGATAAAGATATCAAGCGTCCTGTGGCAAAAGCAGCAGATATTGGTAGCAAGCGACTAATTAATTTAGCTCCCGATGCATGGGTACAGTGGGTAACACAACGTCCTGAAGTTGTGGCGAAAGAAATTCTCGGTTCTGAGTTTCAGTGGATTAGCCGCGAAACAGATGTATTAGTCAAGGCGTACAGTGCCACTCACGGAGATTTTCTAGTACTAAATGAACTACAACTGCGTTATACAACACATATGCCTCTACGGATGAGAGCCTATGCTGCCTTGGCACAAGAACGTTACCGATTGCCAACTTACCCAGTACTGATCAACATTTTACCGCCCCCATCCACCTTAACGATTGTCAGTAGTTACGAGCAGGAATTTTTGGGATTACGTGCCATTCAAGATTATCGCGTGATTAATTTGTGGGAAATCGATGCTGAGATAGTGTTTCAGCAACCACTACCATCGTTGTTACCCTTTGTGCCAATTCTGCGAGGAGGGGGAGAGGTATCAGTTGTGCAACGCGCATTGCAGGCGCTACGAACAGATGCACAGTTAAATCAATTAGAATCATTGCTGGCATTTTTTGCTAGCTTTGTGTTAGACACGCCTTTAGTTCAACAAATCATGAGGTGGGATATGGCAGTATTGCGAGAATCGCCTTGGTATCAAGAAATTGAGCAAAGAGGTATTCAGCTAGGTCTTCAGCAAGGTGTTCAACAGGGTGCGCGACAGCAGTTAATCCGAGTATTGCGACGACGCTTTGGTGAAATTCCTCAAGAGGTAGAAGCAAGGCTTGAGGGCGAAAGTGTGGAACAATTAGAAAATTTAATGGATAGCGCGATCGCTGTGAGTTCTTTAGACGAATTTGTGCAAATTTTGTCTACATAAATTCAATCATTTCCCAAATAAGCTTCAATTACAGCCGGATCATTTCTGACAACTGCTGGTTCACCCAAAGCAATCAATTGACCAAAATCTAACACCGCAATGCGATCGCACAAACCCATAACTAAGGGTACATGGTGTTCAATGAGGATGATCGTCAAATTGAAGCGATCGCGCAGGCTACGGATAAATTCACTGAGTTGCTGCTTTTCGTTGGGGTTCATCCCCGCCGCAGGTTCGTCGAGAAGTAAGATTTGCGGTTTTAAGGCTAAAGCACGGGCAATTTCCAGCCGACGCTGATCACCATAGGCAAAGTTTTTGGCTTTTTCGTCAGCGCGATCGCTCAAGCCAATCATATCCAATAAATCTAAAGCTTTCTGTTTAGTTTTAAGTTCTTCACTAGGCGCTGGTGGTAAGCCCAAAACTCCTGTAATCATATTACTTTTAGTGTGCAAATGCCGAGCAATTATCACATTTTCTAACGCCGATAATTCCCCGAACAAGCGGATATTTTGGAAGGTACGGGCGATACCTAAAGCAGCAATTTGATGGGGACGCAGTTGAGAAACTTCTGCACCTTGATAAATTAATTTACCGCTAGAAGGGGGAATAAAAGCGGTAATTAAATTAAACAGTGTTGTTTTGCCAGCACCATTAGGGCCAATAAGTCCAAAAATCTCATGTTTATTTACACTAAAAGATACATTGTTTACCGCCACTAGACCACCAAAACGGCGAGTCAATGCTCTTGCTTCTAAGACAATACTGCTGTTAGCTTCTGAAATACTGTATGACATTTTTGCATATTATTTATGAATAGTTCTTTTTTGGCTTTTACGTCTTTGAAAAATATCTGGAGTAATTAGCCCTTGGGGGAAAAAGATTGTACCTATTACTATTAGTAAGCCAAAAATAATTAATCTACCATCTCGCAAAAATTGTGCTAACCAATTAGGTAAACCACCAGTATCAGCGAGACTTCGCAGAATTTCTGGTAAGGCTGTAAATACCATACCTCCAATTACCGGCCCTAAAAAACTTCTCGAACCACCAATCAAGACAAAAGTTAAATATATAATACTGGCATCAAAAGTACCTTGGCGAGCATTCCAGGTATTAAGGAAGTGGGCGCTAATTGCACCTACAACTCCTGCAAGCATAGCCCCTAATGTAAATGCTAAAACTTTGTAATAAGTGGGATCAATTCCCATTGCACCCGCAGCTAATTCATCTTCGCGGATAGCAATAAAAGCCCTTCCTACGCGGATGCGTTCTAAACGATAAAGCAGCACCATACTAATTAATAGTAAGGGGAGAGCAATCCATAAATATTCAATTTGTGTTTGGAAAGGTTGAGGAATGCCAAAAATACCGACAGCACCGCCTGTGATATCTAGATTGAGGGAGATGACGCGTAGAACTTCCACAAAAGCGATAGTAGCGATCGCTAAATAAATTCCTCGCAACCTCAACGCAGGAATTCCGACTATTATACCCAATAAACCAGAAATTATACCAGCAATTAACATCTCCAATAACAACAATGGAATGGGAAATAAACCACTGCTAGATGTCAAAACTTTTGTGGATAAAATTGCTGCAATATACCCGCCTAAAGCATAAAATCCCGGACTAGCTAAAGACAATTGTCCTGTCATTAGCGGTAAGTAGAGCGATAACCCTAGTAGCGCCCCCAATACCATAGAGACAATTAGAGAACCGTAAGTAGCGAAAAAGTCAGCCATTTTAAAACATTTTGATTAACATCATGATTTCTCGTAGCACGCACTTGTGCAATTTCTCCATCCACAAGTTCATATAAACCTTCCTCTGGACACTGTTCTAAAAATTGCTCAAAAGTTAATTGTTGTTTGGTATATGTTTTCATGGCACTACGTATCTTCAAACTTTCTGGATAAATCTTCGTCCTAGCAAACCTTGGGGTCTAACTAATAGCATCATAAACAAAATTCCAAAGGCTACTGCGTCTTTATAACCAGAGAATTCAGCAGGGACAAACGCCTCCACTAATCCAATTACTAAACCTCCCACCACCGCACCAGGAATACTACCTAAACCACCTAAGACAATTACTGCTAAACCCCGTAACCCAAAAGCAATGCCGAAATATGGCCCTGCAATACTAACACTAGAGGCGACTAAAGTTCCTGCTAATCCTGCTAAGAAACTGCTGATGAAAAATGTTAGGATGATAAAGCGATCGCTATTAATTCCTAACAAACTAGCTGTAGTTGGATCTTCTGCGATCGCTTGCATTGCCTTACCATATTTAGTCCGATTTATAAAATAGGTAAGAATTGCCACAATCACAACTGATACACCAAAAATTACCACCTGGACACTGCGAATAGGAATTGGGTTTTCTGGACTACCAAAATTAAACGCAGGTGGCAAATTTCCGTAAGTATTTGCGGGGTATGTGTAACTTTCTGCGCCTACTAAATACTGGATTAAGTTCACAATTACTACTGCTACTCCCAAGCTGGAAACAACAGTTAGCAAAGGGTCAGATCCTTGACGGCGCAAAGGTTGAAAAGCAACGCGTTCCATCACTACCCCTACCAATCCCGCCAAGCTACTTCCTAAAATCAAGGCTATAGCAAAAGGTAATTTTATCGGTAGGGCTGCATTAGCCAGCAAGCCGTTAAATCCAAAGTTACCGCCCATGAGTGCATAAGTGAAATATGCACCCATGGTAAAAATTGCACCATGAGCTAAATTAATGATGCCCAAAATGGAATAAACTAAGGTATATCCTAAGGCAAAAATTGCATAAACGCTGCCTATGGATAACCCATTTAATAATTGCTGCAAAAATAGATTGATATTCATTTAGCAACTATTTTATAAATGTAAATTTACCTTGGCTTCCATCTTTTGGCATCTTGATTTGGGCTACATAAAAATCTTTTTGAACAACTTCACCTATGGGAGTAAAACCAATTTCACCTAGTGGTGTATTGTATGTTCCGGCAAGTATTTGTTTGTTTAATTGCGTCCGCAATTCTGGTAGCTGCAATTTGTTAACTTTGCTCTTTTTATCTAAAGCTTGGAGTGCTTCGACATAAACTTGCACGGCTGCAAAAGCTTGGGCGCTAAATTGAGGTGGTTCTTTCTTGTATTCGTCAGTATAGGCTTTACGAAATGCCGTGTTAATTTCACCTGGATGCTGTGGACTGTAAGCTTGAGCAATCAATACGCCATCACAAAGTGCATTACAAACTGTCAATATATTTGATGTATTTAGACCATTACCACCGACAATTAAGCCTTTATAACCCAGTTCTCGCAATTGCCGGATTAAATTACCACCATCAGCAGCTAATCCAGAAATAATGATCAAATCTGGTTTGAGATTAATGGCATTAGTAGCTTGGCTTTGAAAATCTGTATCACTGGTTTGGAACTTTTGCACTGTTACCAATTCCAGCCCTTGATCCTTAACTGTTTGTTGAAATATTTCCGTTTCTGACTTGCTAAATGCATCATTTTGAGCATAGAAAACTGCGACTTTTTTAATTTGGGAGTTTTGCTTAAGTGCAGCTTTCACCGAATAAGGTGCGACAATGGAAACTGGTGCGGAAACACGGGCAACGTAATCACCAATTTCGGGAATGTTTTTAGCAGTATTCGATGGCCCAAGAATTGGTACTTTTGCCCGTTCGGCAATAGGGTCAGCACTAAAAGCTTGCTGTGACAAAGTTGGCCCCACTATCCCAATAACTTTATCTTTATTAATTAAAGTTTGAAAAGCGTTAATTGCTCCAGCTTCATCACCGCTAGTATCTTGAAACACCAATTTAATTGGTGTGCCATTAACACCACCTTTACTATTGAAATACTTCTCGGCAAGTTTGGCTCCAGCAACTTGTTCTTGTCCCAGTAATGCTACATTACTAGTTTGGGCAACGGCAATACCGATGGGAATAGCACCCGACAATGTACCCGTTGTCGCTGCGGTGTCGGTTGCAGTGTTATTTGTGGTAGTATTTGGGCTATTATTTGGAGAACTAGTTACAGTGTTAGTTCCTCCACCACAGCCTGTTAGTAGCAAAGCGCAAGTTGATAAGAATGCTGTTGTCCGAGCGATCGCGTTGTTCATCGTTAGATAATCATGTAGTTATTAGATATTCGGCAAAAGCTAATAGTAAAGGTCATAATCTGCAAACAAAATTACGCAGATTTCCACTTTTGCACGAATTATATTAAATCATTCTTATTTGAACATGCAAAGACAAATATTCAAAGTGTTTGTAAATACAAATTATTATAAATAGCGATGATTTTATCATTCCCCGGTTCTATTTGGGAATGTGCTATGAAGTTGCTTTGCCAGTTCAGTTGAGTACTAAGTAAGGACTCTTAAGCCCTTTTTTCATCAGCTAATCCCTTAGGTTCGTAGTGACGACAACCATTACAAGGGCCTTCGGGATTGACAGCACAACGCATGTAGCCAGATCGGGCATTAAATTTGCAGCTGATGTCGCCAATTAGGTAACCCACCCCTTCTAAATAATAGCGATCGCTCTCAACAGGTCTAAGGTTTTGCCGTACCTGCACCGCCGGAAAATTCCTAGCTGCTTGCCTCATCCGTAAGCGTGACCGCGCCTGGGTTTTGCGGATTACCCACAGAGAAATCAGGGACGGTAAAAAACCAACGGCAATCACTAAAAGTGTCTTTAACACCTTCTTTTACCTCTTCTGTGCGCTGATTGATTGTCCCTGATGTTGCACTCTGGTGCAAATATTAGGGCAGTTTTGCCTAATTGCCACCAACTATGGTTGCAATTAGCAATGGCAATTTTGAGGAAGAAGTTCCTTTCCTTCTGCCACTTCAATCAGCATAACTTTTACAACCTGAGGGGTGATCTGCCGTTGAATGTTGATAATTTTAAGATTTGTTGACTAATACCTTTTTGAATAAGCCTTTTGTGTCAGCCTCAGCCCCACTCTTGTTTTTTCTGTGTCGCTGCGATGCTAATTTTTTTTTGGTTTGCTGACGAAGTTGCTGTGCTAGCAGTGCAGCTTCCCTTTCGGCTCGGAATAAATCAACTCTTCGCGTTGTCAGAATAAATGATTCGTCAGGCTTTCGTTTTACCCAAGGGACACTAACTGCGAAATACTGACAAATATTTTTGCATTTTAGAACTGGGTAACGTTTTTGAGCATTCAGTGTGTTAGCGATCGCCTTCAACTCTAATATCGCTGCTTCTAACTCTCCTGCCATCCGATTAACGCGTTCGATTTGTGCAATCAAGCGCTCCTGTTCACTAACGATTTTTTTATCTTGGGGTTGCAGTGGCACTATCGCAGTAGTTACAGATGTAGGCTTTAACAGCAAAATGGGCTTTTTGTCCGTGTCTTGGATTTTTTTCATACTACCTCAAGCAAGACTAGCTGACTTTTAAGGCATTTTAGCAGCAAAATAGTATATTTGTACTATATAAATTGTGTATATGTTGAATCTGAGGAAAATCCACAACTAAGCAAATATGTCGATGTTGATTATTGACCTTCACACGGTTATTGGTAAGGGCACAAAGCTTTGACCTTTTTTAATTAAAAATTAAAAGTTAAAAATTAGTGAAGAAGAATAATTTTTAATTAATTAATTAATTTTGGGTACAGAACCTTTTCCCCTTTCCCTTTTCCCGACTTATGCAAGAAGTCTAATCAGTGGTGGGTTCAGAGCCAACACTGATAGCGCCGGCGGCAAGCGAGTCCGCGAGCGTCTTGCAATTTTTAATTTTACATTTTTAATTGGAGCGTTCGCGCAGCGTCTCGTAGAGAAGCGACTTGACCTCTTGTATTGCTCCTCCCATAGAGATATCGATGGATCAGGCATCATGCACCATTAGCCAGATGGAAGAGGTATGTGAGATTTTTAAGCTGAATTTAGGGACTTACAAAAAACAATTGTGCTTGTGGGGTGAGCGTTTTGCCCGCCCATAACCAAGGGTGGACAAGATGCCCACCTCACAAGATTGGATAATTTATTTCTTGGTAATCCCTTAGCAGGCTAAAAATTTATCGAATAGGTACAAAACCGGATCAACCTTCGCTCATGTGATGATCTGGAATCAAGAACCTGTCAACATAATTCGTAATTCAATTGTTTTAGCTTGCTTCTGCGTAGTGATACTACGAATTACTAATGATCTAGTCACTACTTTCGAACTATGGTAGACGCAACGATAACTAATCTAGTCGATGTGGTACGTGAGTCTGCATACCGACTGACAGGTGCAGCCGCAGACTACGACCCATTGATGAACTTAATTGGCGATGCCCGTATCGTCTTAATTGGCGAAGCTACCCACGGGACGCATGAGTTTTATAAGCAAAGGGCTGAGATTACCAAGCGACTAATTCAAGAGAAGGGTTTTACAGCCGTAGCAGTTGAAGCAGACTGGCCGGATGCCTATCGCGTGAATCGCTATGTGCAGGACGCAAGTGAAGATCCCACCCCTGCGGAAGCACTTTCCGGTTTCCAACGTTTCCCCACTTGGATGTGGCGCAACACAGATATGCTAAATTTTCTGAACTGGCTACGTGAATATAATGATGCTATCCCAGAAAATGCAGTCAAAGTTGGCTTTTATGGGCTAGACCTTTACAGCATGTATGCCTCCATAGAAGTAGTTCTCGAATATCTGGATCAAGTTGATCCCGAAACCGCCCAACGTGCCCGTTATCGTTACTCATGCTTTGAGCATTTGGGTGAAGATGCCCAGACTTATGGCTATGCTACCAGCTTTGGACTGACAAAATCCTGTGAAGAAGAGGTGGTTAATGTACTAGAGGAACTGCAACGTCGGGCTGCCGAGTACATTCAAAAAGACGGAGAGGGAGCAGCGGATGAATTATTCTATGCCCTGCAAAACGCTCGGTTGGTGAAGAATGCCGAGGCTTACTACCGCTCAATGTTTCAGGGTCGGGTATCTTCCTGGAATATTCGCGATCGCCACATGGCAGAAATGTTAGATCAGCTAGTTGCTCATTTTGAACAACAGGGTAAACCAAGCAAAGTAGTTGTCTGGGAGCACAACTCCCATCTAGGAGATGCACGGGCAACTGATATGGAGGTAATGGGTGAAGTAAATGTGGGTCAATTAGTGCGCGATCGCTATGGTGATGATGCGGTGCTGATTGGCTTTACTACTTATACAGGTACAGTTACCGCTGCTTCTAATTGGGGAGGAACTGCCGAACTCAAGCTAGTTCGTCCTGCCTTACCAGGAAGCTATGAAGCCCTATTCCATCAGACTGGAGTACCCCAATTTTTGCTCTTACTAAAGGATAATAATCCAGCAATTACAGGACTCAGAGAAGCACAATTGGAAAGAGCGATCGGTGTCATTTACCAACCAGAAACTGAGCGCATCAGTCACTACTTTTATGCTCGTCTTCCAGACCAGTTTGGTGCGGTGATCCACATAGATGATACAAAAGGCGTGCAACCTCTAGACCGCACTGCCTACTCGGATATGGAAGAAGCACCAGAGACTTTTCCCTTTGCTGTCTAGTCACGAGTCGGGAGTTTTGAATTATTGATCACAATATGGGTCTACAAGCCAGATAATAAGCCTTTTTTCCTTCTGAATTCTAAATTCTAGCTCCTGACTCCTGAATTCTGCTATCTAACGCGCAAAGGACTGTACTCGGAAGTTGAAGTAGTCCCGGCAGCGCTGATAATATTTTTAATAGAGTTATAGCGGTTCTCGTTTACGTGAGGTACACCCGTAGGGGCACGGCAGTGCCGTGCCCCTACACCTCGTGATGTAATGTTGTACCGCATCTGAATGGGAACCGCCATATTTATCATTAATTACCTTCCTGATGAAATTACGAATATACGAAATAGCTGATACCGAAGAAATTATGAAATTGTTCTACGACACTATTCATGAGGTGAATATTCACGATTACACACAAGAACAAGTAGATGCTTGGGCACCAGCAAAGATGGATATTGACGTTTGGATTAAAAGTTTAGGAAGTAAGTTTACTTATGTAGCAGAAGAGCAAGGTAAAATTATTGGTTTTGGGGAATTAGAGGCTAATGGTCATATTGACCGTTTTTACTGTCATAAAAATTTTCAAAGAAAAGGGATCGGTAAGAGAATTTTAGAACAGCTTGAATCAAAAGCAAAGGCTTTAGGAATTGAAAAGTTATTTACAGAAGCCAGTATTACAGCTAAACCTTTTTTTGAAAGACATAATTTTATTGTGATTAAACAGCAAGAGGTAGAACGAAGAGGGCAAAAACTGATAAATTTCATCATGGAAAAACCAATTTAATGATTACTCAATTGATTTGATTAAAAGCAGAGATTTGAGTGTAAAATTCAGACTTCAACTATCAAATATATGCAAGTTTTTTAACAAAACAGTAGTTTTTTCTCGTTGTGCATATCTAAATTTGTGGTATTTTCCACAAATAAAATACTTAACTAAGTGTAATTATTCTTGTATACCCTAAGGAATAAACGTTAGTTATTCCATTAGAAAGAAGCGACTGTAGTTCCTACTATCTAAAGTAAACCCAGAGGCAGCAAAATAAATCTCTGAGCAAGTTTAGTTAAATTTGTATGTGCCTCTGGTTAGAAAAGACACTAGCTATAACAAAGTCAAATTTAAATAGAATAATCTTTCTTTTTATCTATAACGTATTGGCAATTTATTTCGGAAAAATAGCCAAGTCTAGCCAAACACGAGTTATTAGATAAAGAATTCGCCGCAATACCCTTGATTTTTATTGAGGAATATAATTATGACGACACAGGAGCAACTACAACAATGGCATGAACTAGCACAACAGTTACGTGTCGATAGTATTCGCGCTACAACTGTCGCCGGTTCAGGTCATCCTACTTCATCCATGTCACCCGCTGATTTGATGGCGGTTTTACTTTCCAAATATCTCGGCTACGACTTTGATAATCCACATAACCCTAATAGCGATCGCTTCCTTCTCTCTAAAGGACATGCTGCACCTCTGCTCTATGCTATGTATAAAGCAGCGGGGGTAATTACCGATGAAGAGTTATTGTCACTGCGGAAAATTGGCAGTCGTCTAGAAGGACATCCCACACCAGTTTTACCTTGGGTTGATGTGGCGACTGGCTCATTGGGACAAGGATTACCAATTGGTGTAGGGCTGGCTCTAGCAGGTAAATATCTAGATCAACTTCCATACCATGTCTGGGTGTTGCTGGGTGATAGCGAAACATCTGAGGGGTCTGTATGGGAGGCTTTTGATCATGCCTCACACTATAGTCTAGACAATCTGATCGCCATTATCGATGTCAATCGATTAGGCCAGCGAGGTCAGACTGAACTGGGCTGGAACATACAAGCCTATGCTGCGCGTGCTAGAGCCTTTGGCTGGCAAGCGATTGAAATTGATGGTCACGACTTGACAGAGATTGATCAAGCCTTTAGCGCTGCTTTGAGCATCAACGATCGCCCCACGGTAATTATTGCCCGCACAAAGAAAGGCAAAGGTGTGGCTTCTTTGGAAGATTTAGGTGGTTGGCATGGCAAAGCCCTCAAACCCGAAGATGAAAAACAAGCGATCGCGGAGTTAGGTGGTGAACGCCACATAATAATTCAAGTAAACAAACCCGAAGAACAAGGCCAACCAGCGACAACAGGTAATCCTCAACCACTGCAACTTCCCACCTATGATAAAGGTGCAAAGGTCGCAACCCGTCGAGCATATGGTGATGCTTTACTCGCATTGGGAGCCGCTCAACCTGATGTAGTTGTCCTTGATGCCGAGGTGAGTAATTCCACTTACGCCGAAGATTTCGCCGAAGCCTATCCTGAACGCTACTTTGAGATGTACATTGCTGAACAACAAATGATTGCAGCAGCAGTGGGGTTGCAGGTGCGAAAATATAAACCTTTTGCTTCCAGCTTCGCCGCCTTCTTGAGTAGAGGTTACGACTTTGTAAGGATGGCGGCTATCTCTCGCGCCAACATTAAATTAGTGGGTTCTCATGCTGGGGTATCCATTGGTCAGGATGGCCCTTCACAGATGGCACTGGAGGACTTAGCAGCCTTCCGGGCAGTGTGGAGTAGTACTGTACTCTATCCCAGTGATGCCAATCAGACGGCTAAACTAGTGGCGCAGATGAGCGATCGCAGTGGTGTTGTTTACCTCCGCACCACCAGGGAAAGCACACCTGTAATTTATGGCTCTGATGAAGAATTTCCCATTGGTGGTAGCAAAGTAATCTGTAGTTCTGAGCGAGATCAAGCCACTGTAATTGCGGCTGGTATTACACTACATGAAGCACTTAAGGCTTGCGATCGTCTCAAAAACGAAGGGATCGCGGTGCGTGTCATAGATGCTTACTCTATCAAACCCATTGATGTACAGACAATTCATCAAGCTGCACAAGATACCAAAGGTAATTTAGTCGTTGTTGAAGATCACTGGATGGAAGGTGGGCTAGGTGCGGCTGTGCTTGATACCTTTGCTGGTACTAATATTATTCCTACTTACAATGGGCCTCAAGTGCGGCTAATTAAGTTGGCAGTGCTTGATATGCCAGGTTCAGGCACCCCAGAAGAATTGCTCCATGCTGCCAAAATTGACGCAGATGCCATTGTTGAAGCGGTGAAATCGCAAGTCAGACAGCCAGTAGGGGTATAAGACAATAGATTCGATGAGATAAGGGACTTCCAACTAAAAAAATATCCCATCGCTTTCTTGGCAGGGGAGCAGGGAGCAGGGAGCAGGGGGGAGCAACAGTCGTGTTGAGTCCAGAAATTAGGATAATTTATTTTTTGGAGTTCCCTAAGCTTAAATTTCTTTCAAGCAGTGATTAATTTTAATTTGCAGTTTTTCTCGTAATTGTTGTGCCTGCCGATAAACCACTGTAAGCCCTTTGTTTGAATTGGACAATTCTTTTAGTTCTAAAGGCTGAATAAAGTAACGCAGGCGAGTTCTCATTGCCCAAATTCCCATTGAAGGAAACAAAATTAAGACAAGCATTAAAGGTGAGAAAGGCAAAAATGGTAATTTGACTAGTCGTTGCAATTTCTGGAAATTAACAGCCCAAGGATGTAAAGATTCACTGCCAATGCAAACTACTGGGAGAATGGAAATTTGATAGCGATCGCTCAACTTAATAAAACTCACATCAAACTTTTCTATTTGATAGCGTCTCCTCCAACCTTTTAGAGGGCCGCGGATGCCTTCGGGTGCATATAAGATAATTTCACCTTGGGCAATAGCTGCTTCAAAATCGTCTAATTTTGCTCGCACACCACCCAAAACCTGTGACCATTTGGGTGGTAACCACCAAATTACCCAAGGATGCTCAAATAATGCTGGACTTGCTACGGGTTGTATTACCCATCCTCTAGTTTCACCTAATAAGTAGCCCAAGGTCAAAAAATCCCAAGGAAAACACATGCCTGCATGATTCATTGCCACAATCAATGGCCCTGTTTGCGGCAAGTTTTCGACTTGTTGTAATTCTCCACGAAAATAGTATTTAACGATCGGACCGAGAACTTCTTGGCGAAAAGCTTGTTGATATTTGGGATCAAATTCACCAACTTCTGTACGGGGTGAACGAAAACCAAGACGCAACCAACGAATCAGTATCGCCAGATAAAATCCGCCAGGAATTAAAAATAATCCATATTCCAGCCAATTCCAACCGTCTAAATCTGTGTGATAGTGCTGCCAATGGCGGTTGAATAAAATTAGCCAGCCTGGAGGATACCAAAGACAAAACCAATCAAACCAGCTAAATATATAGCCTTCACCTGGTGCATTTTCCAGTTGAGTGTTGAGGAGGTTTTCAGAGTGTTGGTTAATCAAAATAGTGATATAGATTAGGCAAAAATTTTGATTTAAATCTTATCATAGCTTTACAGCTTGGCTATTGGCATCTCACCAAAGAAGTAAAATTAACTACATATATTGAGAAGCATTTTAGATAATTTTGCCAAAATTAGGGATAATTTGGAAAAACTTATCAGTACAAAGTATTACAAAAAACTAATGTATCCAGAGTAACTTTATAGCAATTCTCATTTAAATAAGGAATACAAAAATATTGTGTCCCTACGAGTATCTGTGTTCATTGTGAAAATTAGTTTGTTTAACGTAGACGCATAGCGGCTTGCCACAGGCTACGCACAGAGCACTTACTCCTACGATGAAGCAAGCTACGCGCAGCATCTCGTAGAGGAGTATAGAAAAAGAAGATTTCAGAAATGATTTAAAATTGCTGTTTATAAATATGACAATGTAACGCATCACCCATAGATTTTTGGCAGTGTGTGATGCTTGAAAATGCTCAAAACTCTTAAGATGATACTATTCCCCCATCAAATATGTAGCAAAACTTAATATTTATTTTATAGTTAACTTTTACAGTTCTTCTGTCCCAACAAATGTTGGTTGCACCATCTTAAAATAGTAGCCAGTTATCAGAAGTATGCTGGAAAACTTAAATCAGTGAACAGTAATTAATGAAGCTAATAACTAATATCAGTTTTCCACCAAAAGATGAAATTGATAACAACTAATGACTGTTTAAATTCTTCCTCAAGCTGGAGACAAATGGCGAGACATGTGTCCTAACCTTCCTATATGGAAGTAGAAAAACCACTAAAAATTTCAGATTTCATCCGTGAACTTCGGCAGCAACTCGATCTGTCTCAGGAAAAGTTTGCAGCCAAGTTGGGAGTTTCCCTGCGAACAGTCAATCGTTGGGAGAACGGATCTACAGTGCCTTCACAGATGGCACTAAAGCTAATTGAAGAAATGTTACAGAAAATGGGCGAATCAGGCAAAAGACTACTGAACGAGTATCTCCTAAAAGCGGAGCAACGGGAGGACTCTTAAGATGATCGTGAAAGTACCCGAAAAAATTTTGATGATGCGTTCTTGGTTACTAACCTATGGTGTGATGATTCTGGTAGTCATAGCGGCGCTGCTGCTGACGCAACTATTGCTGCCAGTCTTCGAGCCGAACGTATTTGCATTATTTTATGCTGCCGTGGCAATCAGTGCTTGGTATGGTGGCATGGGACTTGGAGTGCTAGCGATCGCTCTTTCTGTTACAACTTCTCTCTATTTTTTGATCGAGCCAGTCTACTCGTTCGATTTCCTCAGCCTGCATGTCTTAGTACAATTAACTACATTCTCACTAGTTTCCTTCTTAATTACCGCCCTCTCTTCAGAGTTGCGAACTGCTAGACGCAAGGCAGAGACAAGCCTAAAATTGTTGCAAAATAGCGAAATGCGGTTTAGCCGACTGGCAGAATCCAACATCATTGGAGTTATCGTCACTGACATGAAGAACGGCTCCATTATAGAAACCAATGATGCTTTTCTAAAAATGGTCGGCTATACGCGAGAAGATTTATCCGCTAACCAGATGAACTGGCGCGAGATTACCCCGCCTGAGTATCTTTTTTTGAGTGAGCGTTCAGTGGAAGAACTTAGAACGGTCGGAGTCTGTAAACCCTTTGAGAAGGAATACATCCGCAAAGATGGTACAAGAGTTACCGTTTTGCTTGGTTCTGTGCTGTTAGAAGAGACCAAAGAAACGGTTATTGGCTTCGTTGTTGATTTGAGCGAACAGCAAGCTGCGCTACGCGAACGCCAGCAAGCCGAACAAAGTTTGCGGGAGAAGGAAGAACGCCTAAGATTAGCTAACGAGCGTTTTGAGTTAGCAGCATCTGCGGTTAATTGTCTGATTTATGACTGGAATATAGAACAGGATACAGTTGATAGAACCGAGGGTTTAACCAGAATATTGGGCTATTCCCTCGATATTGCTGAACCAACAGGTAATTGGTGGCGTGAGCTTGTTCATCCAGAAGATTTACAGCGTGTACAAGAGGAGGCGGCGATCGCTTTAGCAAATGGCGATCGCTATGCTGCCGAGTATCGCATTCGCAACCAGGATAATCAGTACATCTATATATTGGATCAGGGAATAGTCGCGCAACGGGATGCTGAGGGAAAACCAATCCGTTTAGTTGGCAGCACTACAGATATCAGCGAACGCAAGCAAGCAGAGAAGGCAATTCAAGCAAGTGAAGAACGCCTCAGGAGTTTTGTCAAAGCGAATATAGTTGGCATTCTCTTCGGTGATGTCAATGGTGGTATAACTGAAGCCAACGACGAGTTCTTGCGAATTGTAGGCTATACCCAAGCAGATATCCAGGCTGGTAGACTACGCTGGACTGATATCACACCTCATGAGTACCAATATTTAGATGAACTGGCGATTGCCGAAGCAACAGCGAAGGGAACCTGTACTCCATATGAAAAGGAATGTATTCGCAAGGATGGTTCCACTGTCCCAGTTGTAGTTGGCTACTCTCTGTTAGGAGAATCTCGGCAGAACTCAGTTGCATTCATTCTTGATATTAGTGATCTCAAGCAAGCTAAAAAAGCTCTGAGTCAGAGTCAAGAGCAATTTCAAGCTTTTATGGACAATATTCCAGCCGCAGCATGGATTACAAATGCAAACGGACGTGTACTTTACCTCAGTCCAACTTATCTGAGCACATTCAATTTAGCAACAAATAAGGCGATCAATAAAAACATTTTTGATCTATACTCAGCCCAAATCACTCAACCCTTCCTCGATAACATTAGAATGGTTGCCCAAACAAATCAGGTTGTGGAAACGATCGAGTCTGCCCCACGCATAGATGGCACCCTCGGCGAATTTTTGGTATATAAGTTTCCCATTGCAGATGCATCTGGGCAACGCCTAGTAGGAGGGGTTGCAGTTGACATCACCGAACGCGAACGCGTCCTGCGTGAACGCCAGCTTGCAGAACAAGCTTTGCAAGAGCGCAGTGAAAGACTCAAACTGCTCTCTGAAACAACCAGTGATTTGCTTTCAACTGAGCGCCCCTTGGATCTAATGAACAGCTTGTTTAGCAAACTCTCGGCGCAGATGGATTTGCATTTTTTCTTCCACTATCTAACTGAGACGCACGAAAATAAGCAGAAACTTCGATTAGTGGCTTGGAATGGCATTACTGATGAAGTATTTCAAGCAGTTGAATACCTGGAATTTAATCAAGGGATGTGCGGACTAGTAGCGCAAGAACGCCGTCAAATCGTCGTCAATGATGTGCCGCACTCTACCCATCCAAATGCCCAGATCCTCAATGCTTTGGAAATCACAGCCTATGCAGGTCAACCGTTAATTGCTCAGGGAAAGCTGCTTGGTGTCCTCTCCTTTGCCAGTCGCACCCGTACTCACTTTACTTCTGGGGAAATTGCCCTGCTGCAAGCAACTTCCGATCAGGTGGCGGTTGCTCTAGAACGCGCTCAGTTAATGGATTCGTTACAGCAGCAAAAAGAGCAATTGGTTCAAGCTAATCGGATCAAAGATGAATTTTTGGCGGTGCTTTCCCACGAACTTCGCACGCCGCTAAACCCGATCCTGGGATGGTCGAAGTTACTGCAAACTAAAAAATATGATGAAGCAACCACCACTCGCGCTCTCGAAACCATTGAGCGTAATGCCAAGCTTCAGACCCAACTAATTGAAGATTTGCTGGATGTCTCTCGCATTTTACAAGGTAAACTTAGTCTGAATATTGCTCCTGTGAATTTGGAAACTGCGATCGCATCTGCAATAGAAACTGTGAGTCTAGCCGCCCAAGCCAAATCTATCAATTTGCGATTTACGATTTTAGATTTTGGATTAGAAAATCCTGACACAAATTTAGAATCTATCGATTTTAACCAGCAAGCTGACAATCTAAAATCCCAAATCCAAGTTGCGCTTCCAGCGTACCAAAGGTGCGGCTCAAAATTCTTAGTAACTGGTGATTCAGGTCGCTTACAGCAAGTTATCTGGAATTTACTTTCCAATGCTATTAAGTTTACGCCCCAAGGTGGAAAGGTAGAAATCAGTTTACAGTCACTTGGTTCTCAGGCTCAACTGCGAGTTAGTGATACAGGGAAGGGAATTAGCCCAGATTTTTTACCCTATGTATTTGACTACTTCCGACAAGCTGATGGTGCAACTACCAGAAAATTTGGCGGACTGGGATTAGGATTAGCTATTGTTCGTCACATCGTAGAGCTACATGGCGGCACAGTTAAGGCAGAAAGTTTAGGCGAAGAACAAGGAGCAACCTTTACAGTCATGCTACCGCTGATCGAGATTCATCTCAATAACCAACAGATTGATAAACAACTTGATGATTCGCCCAATCTAAATGGGGTGAAAGTTCTGCTTGTAGATGATGAGCGTGATACGCGAGAGTTAATTGCTTTCATTCTGGAGCAGTCTGGCGCGGTAGTAATTCAGGCAGCATCAGCTATGGAAGCATTACAAGCTATGCCTCAGTTCCAGCCAAATCTGCTGTTAAGCGACATTGGAATGCCGGAATTAGACGGCTATATGCTGATGCGTCAAATTAGAGCTATGCCACCAGAGATGGGAGGGACAATTCCAGCGATCGCTCTCACAGCTTACGCCGCTGAGGCAGATTACCAACAGGCAATTGCCGCAGGATTTGGGCAGCATATCACTAAGCCAGTGGAGCCTGCCAAGTTACTTCGAGCGATCGCTAACCTAATTTATACTAGCAATCTGCAAACTAGTACAACACGCTGTAAATAGAGTAACCATGACTAACGTAAATGACTCTGCCGTTGTAGCTGAAGTAACTGATTTGTACCTCAAATATGAAGAAGCTCTTTGTAATAATAATTTGGAAGTGATGGATACCTTGTTTTGGGATGCGCCCGACGTAGTGCGGTTCGGGATCTCAGAAAACCTCTATGGCGGCGATGAAATTCGTAACTTTCGCCAGAATCGTCCAAACCCAAAAATAGAGCGAGAAATCTCTAATCTCAAGATTGTAACCTTTGGGAAAGATTCAGCAACAGTGACTTTAGAGTTTCGTCGCAATATTAATGGTGTAGAGCGTTACGGGCGACAAAGCCAGACTTGGTACAGGTTTACTGAAGGATGGAAAGTGGTTTCAGCGCATGTTTCATTATTGCCAGTATGAATTTAAAGGTTTTAGATTCTCTCGTCTCAATCTCCCTTGTCCCCAGTCTTTAACAAATAAATTAGTGCCTCTATTAAAGCCTGATTTTGCTCATCAGTACCAACAGTAATGCGTAATTTATCATCTAATTCAGGCTGTTTGAAGTAGCGAATTAAAATTCCCCGTTCCTTCAACTTTTGATAGAGATATTCTGCATTTCCTTCTCTTGGCTGTGCCAGCAAAAAGTTAGCTTGAGAATTCCAAACATGAAAACCTAATTGTTTCAAGTCTGTTGCTAACTTAGTCCGTGAAGCCTTAATTTTTGCTACACAAGCATTTTTATAAGCTTGGTCAGTGATGGCAGCCGTGCCAATTGCACAAGCGATCGCATCAATGTTATAGCTATCCTTTACCTTAAACAATCCCTGCAACAGTTTGGGATTTGCGACTCCAAACCCCAGCCGCAATCCTGCCAATGAGTACCCTTTGGAAAGTGTGCGAATTACGATGACGTTTTCGTATTCCTTGACCAAAGCCAATGTATTCTCTTCAGTAAAATCTACATATGCTTCATCAATCACTAAAACTCCAGATAACTGGCTGGCTAATTTTCGCAGTTCATCTGTTGCCACCACATGCCCTGATGGACTATTTGGCGACGCAATGAATGTCACACATCCATTGGCAGCAACCAGTTCTTCCAAAGGTAAACTGTAGTCTTGGCTGTAGGAAATCTCAGTAATTTCCGCGTCTTGTGTTTCTGTTAAGGTTCGATATAGCACGTAAGTTGGCATTGGATAAACCACCTTTTTGCCAGGTTCTGCACAGGCTCGAATTACTACGCTCAACAATTCGTCACTGCCATTTCCTACAATGATCCAATCGCTAGGAACTCCTAAAATTTTACTTGCAGCTTGACGGAACTCCTCCCCGAAAGGTTCTGGATACCGCCGCAACCGCTCCCCATCAATATTTTGTAGCGCGGCAAGCGCCGCAGGCGAAGGAGGATAGGGATTCTCGTTGCTGTTAAGTTTGATAATCTGTGTACCGCGTTGGGGCTGCTCACCGGGAATGTAGCTAGCCATTGCATTAACATTGGAGCGAAAGTAGTTGGTCATAGAGCATGGAAAAAGATGACTGATGACTCAATACGGTTCGGATAAGGTTTTTTGATGAAAGTTATAGATCACAAAGACGCGATAAATCGCCGTCTTTACAATAATCAGTCCTTTGTAGAGACGGCGATTTATCGCGTCTCTTCCCTTAACCGAACCATATTGACTGATGACTGATGACTGTTAACCGTCAACCGTCATCAGTCTTTCGTATTATCCCATCCTGTTTTAGAGGTGGGGATGAGCTTAAAAGTCTGTTGGTTCACAACACAAGTCTGTTGGTTCACAATACAAGTCTGTTGGTTCACAACACAAGTCTGTTGGTTCACAACACAAGTCTGTTGGTTCACAACACAAGTCTTTTGGTTCACAACACAAGTCTGTTGGTTCACAACACAAGTCTGTTGGTTCACAACACAAGTCTTTTGGTTCACAACACAAGTCTGTTGGTTCACAACACAAGTCTATTTGTTCACAACACAAGTCCATTCTCAACGATTTATTGTCTTGCGTTGTATAATTACTGACCTAACAATCCAATCTTATTAAAAAAAATACCTTTTTTTGCCAGTTTTACTGAACCACAACATTGTCCTATTGAGACACTCTAGAAAGATAGGTTTAGTAAAAAGTATACATAGATGCCACGCAAAAAAAGAAGCTCTCCTGTGCTGGAAAAAACTGAACAGAAAGTAATCGGATTTAAATCAATAGATTCCAGCCTTGACTTTGGTGATTCTATCAGTTTAAACAATTTAACCCAGTTAACCGGGCGACTCCGCAACCAGATTGACCAGTATAATATGATGCTCACCGCCCTTGACTCGGCAAAGGCAGAAATAGAAACCCTTGAAAAGACTATTCGGGAAACTTCAGAACGCTTAGTCTGTGGTGTGGCGTTGAAGTATGGCAAAGACAGCCGGGAATATGAGATGACAGGTGGGGTACGCAAGAGCGATCGCATTCGTAAAGCCATCATTACCCGGTTAAAATCGACCGCAGACTCAAAAGCGGCTTCTCAACAGACGGCGTAACGGGCAACAAATAGGCATCATTTACGGTAAATGATGCCTATTTCTTAGTAGTTGGCGCTTCGCTTTGGTTCTGGGAAGCAGGTGCATTTTGTGGTAGCTAACTCCAGCTTAAATTTAGCAGGCAATTAAAATAGTAATTTTACTGGGGTTATTAAATATTTGCGTAAGTTACGATACAGCATGATTAACGAGTAAATGCTGACATCTTTTCATTGTCTTAGACGGGGTGGATACCGATGACATCTGAAAGCGATCGCCAAAAGGAACTTGAACAACGGGAACGGATATTACGAGAACGAGAAGTTGAATTGCGACTCCGGGAAATAGAAACTAACATCCATACTACCGATGCGGCTTTTCATCAAACTGTGAAGCATCAGCCAGAAAATTCCCAGAAACCTTGGATCAAAAAAGCGATTCTGGCTGGAAAGCTGTTTTCTCTTGGTGTAGTAACACTAGTTGCAGTGAGAATAGCCTCAGTGTTGGCTGGGTTTATTATTGTTGGTGCGCTGGGGTGGATGTCTTACAAATTATTTTTGGAATCTAAAAAAACCAATCTTTAATAAAGGTGTAACTATGATGACTGATAAAGTAGCAACTGATAGATTTATCCAAGATTTAGAGCGTGTTGCTCAAGTGCGATCGGAAATTTCTGTATGTTTGAGTAAACTAGCTGAAACAATTAACAAAGCTGAATTGGTTGGAGACTCTTCATCAGGTAAACTCAGTTTAGAACGAGATATTGAAGATATTACAGTAGCTAGTAAAAACCTTCAGAAAGGTGTCTTTCGCCTTTTGGTATTGGGCGATATGAAACGGGGAAAAAGTACGTTTCTCAATGCCTTAATTGGGGAAAACTTATTACCGAGCGATGTTAACCCTTGTACCGCAGTGTTAACAGTTCTACGCTATGGCCCAGAAAAGAAAGTCACTATTCATTTTAATGATGGTAAGAGTCCACAACAGCTAGATTTTCAGAATTTTAAATATAAATATACTATTGATCCGGCTGAAGCTAAAAAATTAGAGCAGGAGAAAAAACAAGCCTTTCCAGATGTAGATTATGCAGTAGTCGAGTATCCCTTAACATTACTAGAGAAAGGAATTGAAATTGTCGATAGTCCAGGATTGAATGATACAGAAGCGCGAAACGAATTATCTTTGGGTTATGTAAATAATTGCCATGCAATTTTGTTTGTGATGAGAGCTTCTCAACCTTGTACCTTGGGTGAGCGTCGCTACCTAGAAAATTATATTAAAGGTCGAGGATTGACAGTTTTCTTCTTAGTTAATGCTTGGGATCAAGTGCGAGAATCATTAATTGATCCTGATGATGTAGAAGAATTAAAAGCATCTGAGAATAGATTACGGCAAGTATTTAACGCTAATTTAGCAGAATATTGTACTGTAGAAGGTCAGAATATTTATGAAGAACGCGTGTTTGAGCTTTCCTCAATTCAAGCACTCAGACGACGGTTGAAAAATCCCCAAGCTGATTTAGAGGGGACAGGCTTTCCGAAGTTTATGGAAGCGCTTAATACTTTTCTTACCAGAGAACGTGCGATCGCAGAACTCCGTCAAGTCAGAACCTTAGCAAGACTTGCCTGCAATCATACCCGCGAAGCAGTTGCAAGACGCATACCATTACTTGACCAAGATGTAAATGAATTAAAAAAACGAATTGATTCAGTAGAACCAGAGTTTAACAAACTCACTGGTATTCGGGATGAATTCCAAAAAGAAATTATCAATACAAGAGACACTCAAGCAAGAACAATTTCCGAATCTTTTCGCAGCTACGTTTTAAACTTAGGTAACACCTTTGAAACCGATTTCTTACGCTATCAGCCGGAATTAAATTTGTTTGATTTTCTCAGTAGTGGTAAACGAGAAGCATTTAACACTGCATTGCAAAAAGCCTTTGAGCAATATATTACCGACAAATCTGCTGCTTGGACATTAACTGCTGAAAAAGATATCAATGCAGCTTTTAAAGAACTTTCTCGCAAAGCTTCACAATATGGTACTTCTTACAGTCAAGTCACAGATCAAATTACAGAAAAGCTCACCGGACAAGATGTAAAGGTAAACACCACTGCTACTACTGAAGAAGATAACTCTCCCGGCTGGGCAAAATGGGCAATGGGCTTGTTATCGCTGTCTAAGGGAAATCTTGCTGGTTTCGCACTAGCCGGGGCCGGCTTTGATTGGAAAAATATCTTGTTAAACTACTTTACTGTAATTGGTATTGGCGGGATAATTACAGCAGTGACAGGGGTTTTGCTTGGGCCCATCGGGTTTGCGCTGCTAGGTTTAGGAGTAGGATTTTTGCAAGCAGATCAAGCGCGTAAAGAGTTAGTTAAAACGGCGAAAAAAGAGTTAGTTAAACACCTACCCCAAGTCGCGCATGAGCAATCTCAGGTTGTATACAATGCCGTTAAAGAGTGTTTTGACTCTTACGAAAGAGAAGTGGGTAAGCGGATTAACGATGATATTGTATCTCGTAAGGCTGAATTAGATAATTTAGTCAAGCAAAAACAAACCCGTGAGATAAATCGTGAGAGTGAGTTAAACCGTTTAAAAGAATTACAGGAAAATGTAATAGCTCAGTTGCAAAAAATCGAGGCAGCTTATAGCAACTTATTAGCTTACTATAGCTAATATATTTAATTACTCTCGTTCCCAGCTTCTAGCTGGGAACGAGGAATAGGGGAACTATGCAACAACAGTATGAAGGTTATAAGGATTTAGCAGATTCTCTCAAATCTGCATCTACGTTACTGAATTTAGAACGAAAATCGCAACTACATCAAGATATAATTACCATTTGCAATCATCTAGTTAATCCTAGTTTTCGCATTGCAGTATTTGGCCCATTTAATCATGGCAAATCTACCTTACTGAATGCCATGCTAGGGAATCGCACCTTACCAATTGATTTAATTCCCACTACCGGTGCGGCAATTACTGTCAAGTATGGCTCTGATGTGCGAACTCGCATCATGTTGGTAGATGGTACAGAAATCTATCGCAGCGGCACAGAAGTTTTACAGCAATTTGCAATTCTTGATGGCAATAGACAGATGCGAAAAGATGTAGCATCTGTGGAAGTTTTTTGCCCACATCCCTTTTTAGAAACGGGTGTAGAATTTCTCGATTTACCGGGAACAAATGATCGGGATGAACAAGATAATTTAATCCAAGAACAATTATTAAGTACAGATTTAGTTATTCAATTATTAGATGCACGTAAGTTAATGACTTTGGGTGAGCGAGAAAACTTACGAGATTGGCTATTAGATCGCGGTATTAAAACAGTTATATTTGTTGCCAATTTTATGAACTTACTCGAACCCGACGAGCAAAAACAGGTACAAAATCGTCTGCTGTTTGTTGCAGAAAGCTTTCGAGCCGAATTACCTCCAGGTTTTAGTAATTTATATCGCGTTGATGCTTTACCTGCCTTAAGAGCTAGATTAAAAGGCGATGTTGCTGCTGCCAATAGTAGCGGTTTAGCGGCTTTTGAAACAGCTTTGCAACATATTGTGGAGATTTTTCAACCAAATCGTGGTATTGTGCGTTTGCCAAGAGTGCAAGCGATCGCTTCTCAAATCCAACTCTCATTAACAGCTAAAATTGACCCGATTGCTCTTGAAATAAAATCTTTTGATGATAAACAAAATACTAAAATTGAAATTAAACAAAAAGCAGCCAATTTAATTTATAAAGGTTTTGCTTCTAGCGTCAGAGAATTACGCGATTGGCTAGCATTACCTAACCTACTCACAAAATATCAAGCTGATGCGGCAGTTGCATTGGCAGAAAATAAGTTTAAAACTTGGCAAACAAATACTCTTAAAAAAGACCTGAACGAATTGCAATTGGCTGCGATGAAATGGCTTTATCAAGCTTACGAGTTTTTCCAAGAAGAACGACCGCAAGATTTATTAATTCCCTTTCCCAGCGAACCACAAGTAACACTACCCCCAAAGTCAAGTAATACTGATGATTTGAGTGAACCTGGTTCTATAGCTGTTGGTGGCGGTATTGGTTGGTTGTTAGGTGGCCCGGTGGGTGCTGCTGTCGTCGGGAGTATTTCTTATTTGTTAAACAAGAATATCCAAAAGCAAGACGAACAATTGGCAAAGGAATCTTATCATCAAGAAGTTGCTAAACTTTGTATCACTGCAATTGAAGATTATTTATCTATTTTCAGCAGTCAAGGGTTATCACTTTTGACTGAATATGAACAAAAAGCTGAAAAAGTAATTTGCTTTGAATTTAGTCAAGAACCGCTAGAAATTACTAATAAACGGGAAAAGTTGCAGCAGTTACAAAATGGTTTTAATCACTTGCTACGAGAGTTAGAAAAAGTCAAAATACTCTCCAATCATCAAGTTTATAAAGAAATACCTACATATAGCAACACTAATAGAAAATATTCACCACAGCCAGAGAGAGTTCAAACTTCTCCTAAAAAAGATACTAGTGTTAAGCAACAACAGGAAAATACTGCTAAAAATAGTGAGACAAGAGTAGAATCTGTTTCCCCACCACCACCGCCAAAAGCTTCTCCCTCTCCCCGTCCAGAAGAGCTGGAGGCGAAATTTCGTGATTGGGAACTTAATGAAGAAATAGCACGAATGAAAGCAGAAATGCGTAGCCCTAAGGCTTGTCGTCAGACATCGCCTGGTTCTCAAACTAGCAAACAGCAAAATGCAACTCAAAGCAATAAAGCACCCAACCAACCCAAAACCCAGACACAAAAAGATAAAATTACTCGTGCCTACAGCATTTTAGGATTGCAAACAAATGCTTCTCAGACTGAGGTAAAGCAGGCTTATCGAACTTTAGTAAAAAAATGGCATCCAGATTTGTTTGTTAATCAGCCGCAACTACAAAAACAAGCTCAAGAAAAAATGCACTTAGTTAATGATGCTTACACAATTTTGAGTGAGAAATGAACTGTAATATACCCGACTCATCAAAAAAGCCGGGGATTCTTAGATTTCATCCTAATTTCATTTCTGACTGCAAAGCTAAGAAGTAAATATAGAATTAGGAAACTGTTAGGTGAGATTTATGCAACTGCTATCTTTGAGGAACGGCTTTTTGGCGTTAACCTTGACTGCGATCGCTTCAGGCGGTGGGTTAATCACAGGCTGTACCAGTACTGCTTCCCAGAACCAAAGCGAAGCGCCAAAGGCAACCACCACCAATGCTAACAACAATCACATGAATCACAGCATGGCAATGGATTTAGGCCCAGCCGATGCTAATTTTGATTTACGATTTATCGACGCTATGACACCGCACCATCAAGGGGCTGTGGAAATGGCTAAAGAAGCGCAGCAGAAATCAAAACGTCCTGAAATCAAAAAACTAGGAGACGATATCATCAAATCGCAAAACCAAGAAATCACTCAGATGAAGCAGTGGCGACAAGCTTGGTATCCCAAGGCGGGAGATAAACCAATGGCTTATAACAGCCAAATGGGTCACATGATGGAGATGTCATCTGACCAAATGAAAGCCATGATGATGAGTCAGGATCTAGGTGCAGCTGATGCTGAATTTGATCTGCGCTTTATCAATGCGATGATTCCTCACCATGAAGGGGCTTTAACAATGGCACAAGATGCCTTGAGTAAGTCTAAGCGCCCTGAAATTAAGCAATTAGCCCAAGAAATTATCAAGGCACAAAATACAGAGATTAAGCAAATGCAGCAGTGGCGAAAAAGCTGGTATAACCAGTGAAACTAACTTTCACAATCAGGGCAGGTCGTATTTTGGCAGTACTCATACCAATTCACAAAAATCCTGATACATATAGATTTCTCGTAGGGGCATGGCATTGCCATGCCCTTACCAGCTCGAATTGCAGATATTGCTTATTTGGGTGTTGGCTCCATAAGCACTATCCTATTCCCAAACGCCCAGCCAAGCCGGGAGTTAAGGGTAGAAGTGTGGTAATCATTAAGAATAGAGCCAAAAGCCCTAAAGCAGCTCTGGCATCATCAGGTTCAGTGATTTCATTCAAGCTGGGGCGTTCTTGATCCCGTTGCAAAAAGAAAATCACGATCGCCCAGTACATGGCAAGAGTATTACCGAGAGACACTAGCGCCAGTAAAATTAAAGTTGCGATCGTTGCCCGTCCTGCGGTTTTGCGGCCATAAATCGCCTGGACAATGCGCCCACCATCTAGTTGTCCTGCGGGCATTAAGTTCAAAGCGTTAATAACTAACCCCAACCAACCAATTATCACTAAAGGATGAACACTTACCAAGGACGACTGTAAAGACGAACCAAGGACAACTCGCGCCAAACTTCCCACCAAAATCGACCCTTGGAAAAACTGATTTGGCAATTGAAATAAACTACCTGGGTGGGAAAGCAGCAAGCCCGTCACCAGCATTACCAAAGAAACGATACCACCTGCGGCTGGCCCTGCCAAGGCGATATCAAATAATACCTTGCGGTTGGGCAACAGAGATTCAAAACGGGTAATTGCACCAAAGGAACCAATTTGCACGGCCGGCAAAAAGAAAGGCCAGCTAAGGCGGATTTGATGACGCCGAGCAAGTAACCAATGACCAATTTCGTGAGCTACTAAAATCGCAAATATTCCAGCACCTATAGGCAAAGCTTCTTTAAACCGCCCTGGATTGCCAAAGAAATCAAAATTCAGCAGTAATCCCGCAGCTTCTAAACTTGTGGCAATGGTCGCTACCAACAGAATACCTGCGAAAGCTTTTTGCGATAACAACATCGGCCGGGGATCATTGCGGCTTGGCAGGACAATCACCACTGGTCTGCCATCTGTGTTTTCCACTAAAAACAAACGATATTGATCGCCAAGGCGTTGCTGCAAACTTGCAGTTAGACGGTTGTGAGTCTCTTCTGGTTCTCCTCGGAGATTGCCTTTGAAAATGGCTCCATCTTGGTAGGCGATCGTTTCTGTGGCAAAAAACGTATCTATACCGAAAATGCCTTTAATTGCATTCAAGTCATCTTCCGGTATCGGCGGGATCTCCGGTTTCAGTCCTGCTGCTGCTGGTTGTGAGGAATTTGCTTCAAGTGAGGAAGCAGCCGCAAGTCTTTCTGTTGCGCGTTGCTTGAGGATAGCATCTTGCCCAGCTGCGCGTAACTGGCTGCCCAAGTAGATGTACAATCCAGCGGAAGTCACTACTAAGAACAATATACCCGCTATATTGATGTAAATCCCTGCGGCAAACAATCCAAAAAACAGGAGCCAGGGAGTCATCAACACCACCGACTGTAACCAGGCTAAGATTCCCAGCTTACCAAAAGGTCTGGCGCGATAAAAGCCCCAGCCCAAAATGCCTAAAGCTAACAGTAGGATTGCCGCCAGGATAGAAGTTTCTGATAAAGTAAACATCTCCAAACCTTTGCTATTGAGACTAAGCCAGAACAAGTCCGGTATTGCAGATACACTTATTAATGTATAACGCCGCCTGTAATCTGCCCAAATTATCCCGTTTTGTGCGTAGCCCAACCCAGGAATTGGGGCAAGTTTAACTTGCAATCGCTCGACTTACAGCAGATTTCAGCTTGCTGTAGTAGACAAACTAGATTTCAAAGGTAAGAGACCATCTATATAGAAATAGAGCGGTAACATCACGAGGTGTAGGGGCACGGCACTGCCGTGCCCCTACGGGTGTACTTAAGCCTAACCCACCAGCTTTTGAGCAACCTGAAAAGAGAGCGATCATTTAGATGCGATCGCTCTCTTGTGCAATAATTAATTTGCTCAAACTGTATTTGAGCGAAGTGGTCTTTTAAGTCCAATAAAGAATTTCAGCATTTGGAAAGCGTCTGGTAATCTCACTCTCAAAAAAGCAACGCAACGCCTTCATGGTGTCCTTATCATAAACGTACTTCGTCCCACCAAACTTATTGCGCTTGATACTGCGTTTTGCCTCATCCATCTCTAACTTTGATTGCGGATACCAAGTTTGTAACACTTCTTTTGACCCAGGCGTGAACCGATGGGAAATTAACTCAAAGGTAAGATCACAGTCAAAATCCAGTGCCTCGTTTATCTGGTCAAACAAATAACTATAGTGCATCTGCCAATCGTCTATCGGCATAATTGGCGCGATCACCAAGCCTACAGGATATCCGCCACCGCCACGTTCTTTTGGTAACGCCAACCGTCGCAATGCATTAAGTCTGGATGCTACGGATGCGGTACCACCTTCAAACTTGCCAGAAATTGGTGCTGCATTAACACTCATCCGACAGCGAGTATTCCCATTGTGTGGTAAGTCGAGTAATCCATCCACAGCATCAAACTTCGATACCCAGCGTAGATGTGCATTGGTACGAGTGCCAAAGTAACGGATACATTCAGCAAGACTGCCAGTTAAATGCTCAATACCCAATGGATCTGTGTAACAGCTAACTTCAAAACTTGTGTTTTTACCCTGTTGCTCGTAGTTAGCTAAGTTCTCTAATATCTGCGGTAAGTTAGCAAAAACGCGGATTACAGGTGGCCCCGATAAGCTACCAGCTAGGTAGCAGTATTGACAGTGAGCCGGACAACCTTCGGCAAGGTGAAACTGCCAATCCGCAGAAGGTGGGATAGGACTCAGTTTAAAAGAACTGGGTGGTGCAGTAACCACTGCTAAGGTACGCTTGGCGATGTTGTAAGTATCCCGCTCAGATTCACCGCGCAGTCCCTTCAGACGGTTCTGTGATAATTCTTCTATTGGTAAGTTGAGTGACTGCACACGTGCAAGAATCTGCTGCCCCCAAACCTCATCTAGGGCAGCAGGTGTAAACAGTACCCGTTCAGGTATCCACAATCTTGGTGATTTTGTTTGTGTCTCTGATACTGAAACTTGGTCTGTAATTGTATTCAGCAATATCGTTCTCCGTTATTTAGTTTGCTGATTTCTGCAATTAATTTTCAAGGACTTGCTTAATTCGTCGCTCTAACAAATCAAGATCCAAAGTGCCTTCATCACGGCTAATTCGTCGCACAGTCGAATTAACATTACCCAAATTTACCAATAAATCTTGAAGAATTTCTTGCTGCTGACGGGCTTGAGTAACCTCGCGTGGCTCCTGTACTAAATCACGCACGATGGTATCTTCAGCACGAGAGGCGATAATTGGATCGCTTTGCCCTTGAATGTGAACAAAGGTTCTTCGCCCTGGGCCTCGCTCTTCTTCTATTGGTATAACTGCTGTTACTTGGTCAGAACGAACATATTTGCCAAATCCCAAATGGACTAGCTCTGATGAGAGTATTTTCATATATTGAAGCATTATTTTTATGTCTTACTTATATTGTAAAATCTATAAAAGTGACTTAAAGCCATAGACCATACGGGTTATACGCAATTCAAAGTAGTAGTTTCCTTTTCCAATTGCTGCTTAATATCTCTAGTCAGTCACACTATTTCTACTTTCTACATAACCTAACTTTTTGGAATAGGCGATACCTACGGTGAGCTACGCTAACGCACTTCATACAGCGATCGCAATTCGAGGATATCTTGCCATTCGAGATCAGTAAATGGTTGGGTAACTAGTTCTATGCCAAAGTACTGTTTGGCTGTCTCTGTCAGTGTCTCCACAATCTTTACAATCCAGCCATCCTGTTCCTCTGTGTTACAAAGCGAGGTATTCCACGGAGCCGATTGTTCAAAGATTTCCTGAAATAAACCTTTGTCTGTAGACAAAATCATCGAGCCGTGTTGAAGAATTGTATTTCTTCCCTTACGTTGGGCACTACCAATAAATTTACTACCATCGGCAGTAACTAAGTCAGCCGCTGTTGCTGTATTGAAGCAACTGGGATTGTGAATGTAACCTCGTCCAGCAGAACCATAATTTAATTCAATACCTAAGGTTTCCCAGCCTTGGATCAAAAAGTTACAGATGTTTTTATAAGTATCCCAGCTTTTTCCACTACTTACTGAAGTAATCAGGGCGTAGCTTAAATCTCCTTGGTGAAGAACAGCTCTACCTCCCGTTGGCCGACGAACTAGATCGAGTTCCTGTCCCTGGTAAATCAGATTATGCCACTGGGCAGGCCATTGTTTTTGCAGATGTCCCAAGGAGAGCACATGGGGATACCAAGTATAAAAACGCAAGGTAGGCGGATGTCGTCCCTTTTCACATTGGTTGAACAACCAAGCATCGATCGCCATTTGTACTGCTCCTGATGTCTGAAGCATTGGGATGAAACGCCAAGTGGATGGTGACTCGGTTGCTAATTCTTTCATAGATTTCGGACTTTGCCAGAGGTTGGCCAAGTTGTTGAGGAGGGTTCTGAAATCGTTACTCTCGAATCGGTTAAAGCAGTAACAGAGTTAAATTTAAAATCTAAAATTCGTTGGTGAGAAAATCAAATAACTGATGCGCCATTTCTAATTTAGAACAAGGTGCAATTTCCAATTTATTTCCTTGGCTATCTAAAAATATTGCTTGATTATTATCACTCCCAAAACCACCATCAGGTTGATCGATGGGATTAGCAACGATCGCATCTAATTTTTTCTTCTGTAATTTTTCTAATGCGGGCTTGACAATATCTCCAGTTTGTGCTGCAAAACCAACTAATATCTGATGCGGCTGTTTAAGTTGTGCTAATTGGGCGACTATATCCGGTACAGGTTCCAGAGGTAGGGCTTGGGGGAGCGATCGCTTGGGTAATTTCTCTGTACTATAATCTTTTGGCTTCACATCTGCTACGGCTGCTGACATGACAATTGCATCAGCGTTGGGTAGATATTCCAGCATGGCGTGCTGCATTTGCTCGGCACTAATGACGGAAATTGCTTGTACTCCTAATGGTACATCCCAATTAGCTGGGCCATGTACTAGGGTGACACTTGCGCCTCGGTGAAGTGCTGCTTGCGCTAAAGCTAATCCCATTTTACCTGTGGAAGGATTACCAATAAATCTTACTGGGTCAAGATACTCTCGTGTTCCCCCAGCGCTAATTAACACTCGTTTACCTACTAAATCTCGTTTACCTTGAGTGTGTAACAACGATTGGATGTGAGCCAAAATTTCTGGAGGTTCTGCTAATCTACCAGCACCGATGCGATCGCACGCTAATAATCCTGATGCTGTATTCATCCCATGATATCGACTATCGATCAATAGCTGTTGCCAATTTCGCTGCACTGATAGCTGTTCCCACATATCCGTATTCATTGCGGGTGCTAACAGCACGGGACAAGTAGAAGCTAGCACGGTATTTGTGAGTAAATTATCAGCCATCCCGTAGGCTAACTTGGCTAATGTATTAGCAGTCAAGGGGCCAATTACCATGACATCTGCCCATTCACCCAACTCAATATGCAAAGGACGAGAGTGAGTTGGTTTCCAGAAATCATCATCTGTGTAGGCAGGATGACGAGATAGGGTGGCTATTGTTAGAGGCGTGATAAATTCTTGCGCCGAACGGGTGAGGATAACTCGGATTTCCACCCCAGTTTTAAACAGCGTCGAAACCAATTCACAGATTTTGTAGGCGGCGATACCGCCACCTACACCAATTAGAACTCTGTTCAATTTTGGATTAGTCATAGTAAAAAGTTAGGAGTAAGTAGTAATTTAGGAGCAAGTAGTTACGAATATTAATTTCCAACTCCTAACTCCTGTACAGACGCGATTAATCGCGTCTCTCCTAACTCTCAACTACGCTTCATCGTAGGGTTCCAAGTCTAAGAGGTAGATATAGGGTTCAACTAACTCTGGACGCTGAAATGCGATCGCTCGCAATAGATGCCAATCATTTAAACCCTCAAAAGCATTACTATAATTATCTAGCTCCAGACGTGTAGCCAGTTCTTCTACTTCTGCCGCAGTCATGGCAGCAATTTCTTTCCTGGAAATGCTTAGAGTTGTCATAATGTTCGCCCCTCCCTTATGCAGCACTCGCCTTCAGCATGGGTTAAGTTGCGCTGAACGCAGCCACCCAATATATATTACTCATTAGAGGTCATTAATTTCGTGAAAAATGTCAGAATTTGTACCAGAATTTATAAAAAATTCGTAATGCTGACTAAGCAATTGTATTTACAACGAAATTTCGTAGCACCTCTAACGTTTGTGGATTTATTTCATGCCCCATATCAAATTCGTGGTATTCTACTGCCACTGCTAGAGACTTGAGAGTTTCTCGTGCCTTCAAAGCAGCTTGCAGGGGCACAACTTCATCATATCTCCCGTGGCTGATTAAAGTAGGTGGAATCCCACTTTGATCTGCCTTTAGTGCGTCAGGATGTAAATATCCGCTCATGACAACTAAGCCTGCTAAGGGCAATTTTGAGCCGACATCTAAAGTCATCGCTCCGCCTTGAGAAAATCCACTCAAAATTGTGCGTGACAAAGGTACGCCAGTGGTACTTTCTAAAGATTGTAAGAAATCTGTTAGCAGTTGCCGACTTTCTGTCAATCCTTGATACATATTTTCCACCCTCAGGTCATACCATGCCCTCCCTACAGGGGAATAGGGATAAGGATAAGGTGCATCAGGTAATACAAATTGGTAATTAGGTAAGTTGAGCAAGGGTAACAATGATGCTACATCCTCAGCATTAGCTCCCCAACCATGCAAAGTGACAATTAAGCCTGCGGGGGGTTGAGAAGTTTCTCTCTTAACGGTAATAGATTGTAAAGACAGAGGTTTACTCCTAAAATTTTACTCTTTTAATAGATCCTATCTGCTTGCCCAAAAAATACCTACGTCGTTATGGTGCTAGCAAGCAAAAGCCAGATGGTAATTTTGTCTGAAAACATTTTTTACCAATTTATATACAAGAATAATTCCTATCTATAAATTATTCGCTTTTAGCCATTTTTTTAATCTAATACAAATAATTATCAATTACTTTTTAGATGATTATTCTCATGAATGTCATTCATATGGATAATTAATTATCCTAACAACTAAATAGCTTCTATAGGACTAGTATTTGATTTTTGAAAAGATACGTAGGGTGCGTTAGCGACAGCGTAACGCACCATTCTTAAGGCTTTGGTGCGTTACGGCTTACGCCTAACACACCCTACAAATACTTAGATTTTTTCAGAAATAAAATATGATTCCTATATCTATTGAATTAGTAAAATATCTTAGTCTGATTTTACATTAAAATGTCACTATGCAAGCTTACTAAATTAATAGTAATATATTTCAATAAACTTATTAATAGTGTGTGTTTTACTGGAGAAAACTTATGAAGCGCCGCAAATTTGTCTATATAGTGGGACTAGCAACTGCTAGTGGTGGATTAGCGATCGCTTGTAATTCTAATCAAACTCCCACAGATACTGCCCAATCGCCATCAACGCAGGCTACACCAGCTACGGCTGCTAGCGGTGTATTAGAAAAAGAGCTAGTAATCTACTCAGGACGCAACGAAAAACTCATTGGTGAGCTTATCAAACAATTTGAGCAACAAACCAATGCTAAGGTACAAGTCCGCTACGGCGATACTGCTGAGTTAGCATCAGCAATTTTGGAAGAAGGGGCAAACAGTCCCGCAGATGTCTTCTTTGCCCAAGATGCTAGCGCCCTTGGAGCTATTCAAAAAGCAAATAGAGCAGTAGAGTTACCAACATCTCTTCTCAATCAAGTAGATAATACCTACCGTTCACCAGAGGGGAAATGGCTAGGTATTTCGGGGAGAGTGCGGACAGTAGATTACAATTCTAAATCAGTAAAACCGGGGGAATTACCATCGTCTATTTTTGGCTTTACTGAACCGAAGTGGAAAGGTAAAATTGGCTGGGCACCTACAAATGGTTCCTTTCAATCCTTTGTCACCGCTTTACGAGTTGCAGAAGGAGAAGACAAAGCTAGGCAATGGTTAGAAGGTATTAAAGCTAACAATGCTAAAGTTTATCCTAATAATACTGCGATCGTAGAAGCCTTATCTCGCGGCGAAATTGCTGTGGGATTTGTCAATCATTATTATCTAGAACGAGTCAAACAAGATAATCCTCAAGTTCCTGTGGAGCATCATTTTACCGATGATGTGGGTTCCTTGGTAAATGTTGCAGGTGTAGCAATTCTTAACAGCACTAAACATCCGAATATTGCTCAAAAGTTTGTCGAATTCATGCTGAATGAAAATGCCCAAAATTACTTTGCTAATCAAACCTATGAGTATCCTCTAACTTCGGCTGTTGCACCCAAAGGTAAACTAAAATCTCTCCAACAAATTAAAAAACAAACTCAAAAAATTGATTTAAGTAATCTGAGCGATTTAGAGACAACACTCAAGCTCATGCAGCAAGTACAAGTTATATAACTTGCTATTGGCTGGAATGCATCTGACAAAGGTAGGAAAAATCTAAATTTTTTGAGAAAGTTTGTTGCTTACCAGTACAGGTTAATGGTAAAGGTTGAGAATACCAAGATTATTGCAAAAACTTCCTGGTAAGTATTAAGGTGGAGGATTGGAAATTGAAAAGTTTACCATTGCTGAAAGTTTCAGCATTAGCTCTAGCTGTAACGCTCGGTTGGGGAATCGGGGTGGCTGTAAATGCCCAAACAAAAACCCTCGTAATCTATTCAGGTAGAGAAGAAAAACTAATTGGCCCCTTAATAGAGAAAGCAAAAAAAGACTTGAATCAGGATATTCAAGTGCGTTATGGCGATACTGCTGAATTAGCGATCGCACTTTTGGAAGAAGGGAAAAATAGCCGTACAGACTTGTTTTTTGCTCAAGATGCTGGTGCTTTAGGCACTTTGGAGAAAAAACAGGTAACACTACCAATAGCCTCTAAACTGCTAAACAAGGTTGATTCCCGCTTTCGTTCTGCTAAAGGGCATTGGCTAGGAATTTCCGGTCGCGCTCGTGTCATTGACTACAACACCAAGTTAGTTAAACAAGGGGAACTACCGACATCAATTTCGCAGTTAACAGAACCGAAATGGCGCGGTAAAGTCGGCTGGGCACCCACAAACGGCTCATTTCAGTCATTTGTTACGGCAATGCGAGTCTTAGATGGCGATGCAAAGACTCTCCAATGGCTCAAAGCGATGAAAGCTAATGGTGTCAAAGATTACGGTAAAAATTCTGCGATCGTTGAAGCTGTGGGACGTGGAGAAGTTCATCTTGGTTTAGTGAATAATTACTATTTGTATCGCTTCAAAAAAGATAATCCGAACTTTCCTGTTGCCCACCACTACACAAGCAAAGATGCAGGATCAATGATTAATGTGGCAGGAGTAGCTATTACGAAAACCACAGATCAAAAAGCTGATGTAGAAGCTTTAATTGATTATCTGCTCAAACAGAGTTCACAAAATTACTTTGCTCAAGAAACTAACGAGTATCCTTTAGTCAAAGGAATCGCAGCGCCATCAAAACAAGTACCAATCAGTAAGCTAAATCCACCCAATGTTAACTTGACAGATTTAGATGATTTGCCAGCAACGTTGAATTTATTACAGCAGGCAGGAGTTTTGTAACAGTTGAAAGCGGTTCGCCCTCCATTATTTCTCACATTATCGGCAGCGGTAGTGGCAGTTGCCATTGCCCTGCCATTACTATACTTAGTAATTCGCACCGCAGGTATTGGCGGGGAAGAGTTCTGGGAATTGATTTCTCGTCCCCGCAATATTATGGTTTTTTTCAACAGTGCAGCGATGGCGGCAACGGTGACGTTATTTTCCACACTAATTGCCGTACCATTGGCGTTTTTAACTGTGCGGACAGACTTACCAGGAAGACGTTTTTGGTTAGTGGCAACAACATTACCCTTAGCTGTTCCTAGCTATGTAGGCAGTTTTGCGCTGATTGCAACTTTGGCACCACGAGGTAGCTTTTTGCAGCTGTTGCTTCAACCATTAGGAGTAGAAGAATTACCTTCAATTTATGGTTTTCCTGGGACAGTTTTGGCAATCACTTTGTTTACCTATCCCTATATGCTGCTGAGTGTGCGTTCTGGATTGCAAGGTATTGATCCATCTCTAGAAGAAGCATCTCGTAGTTTGGGCTATGGTAGTAGAGAAACCTTTTTTAAGGTAGTTTTGCCACAGTTGAAACCATCACTGATTGCAGGTGGATTATTAGTAGCTTTGTATGCTTTGCGCGACTTTGGTACACCTTCGCTGATGCGCTTTGATGCCTTTACACGGGCAATTTTTTTACAATATAAAACTAGCTTTAATCGGAACTCAGCCGCAGCCTTATCTTTGATGTTGGTGACATTAGTACTGCTGATTTTGTGGTTAGAATATCGAATGCGATCGCGTGCAGCTTATTATAGTCGTGGTTCCGCTTCTCTACGTCCACCAAAAATTGTCAAATTGGGAATTTGGAAATGGCCAGCTTTCGGCTTTTGTCTGCTAATCACTAGCTTTGGTGTAGTTTTACCAGTAGGTATCACCCTATTTTGGCTGATTCGCGGACTTAACGGTGGCTATACTTTCCCCAATTTATTCCCCACCATTCTCAACTCCATTGGCGCGGCTGGATTAGCGGCTTTAGCTACCACCATCTTTGCTTTACCAGTAGCAATTTTAGCAGTCAGATTTCCAAGTAAAATCACCGCCATAATTGAACGCTGTTCTTATATAGGTTTTGGAGTTCCGGGAATAGTTGTTGCCTTATCTTTGGTATTTTTTGGTGCCAACTATTTGCCAGCACTGTACCAAACTCTGCCGATGCTGATATTTGCATATTTAGTTTTATTTTTACCGCAATCAGTGGGAACAGTCCGCAGTTCGCTTTTGCAAGTCAATCCCCAGCTAGAAGAATCAGCCCGTAGTTTAGGTAGGAATGCTTGGCAAACTTTAAGAGAAGTTACCCTACCTCTGGTACAACCAGGTGTGTTGAGTGGTGCGGTGCTGGTATTTCTCACAGCGATTAAAGAACTACCCGCCACAATGCTGTTAGCGCCTATTGGCTTTAGTACTTTAGCAATGCAAATTTGGCAAGCTACAGAAAATGTAGATTTTGCCGATGCGGCGGCGGCTTCATTAGCTATGCTACTAGTTTCTATGGGTTCAACTTTATTGGTGCTATCTCAAGAGAACGTCAAAAAAGAGCAAGTCTTGAAGGAGGTAGGAGGCAGGGGACAGGGGGCAGAAGGAGTAAATCACTTATAGAATTCGACCCCTTAATTTGAAGCTTTTCAAGTAATTGAACTATACTACTTCTCACTCCCTATGCAACAAGTAATTTTAGATTTACAAAATGTCACCAAGCGGTTTGCAGAAAGTGCCTTCCCTGCTGTAGATAACGTATCTTTGACGTTGCAGCAAGGAGATATATTAGGATTGCTTGGCCCATCTGGTTGTGGTAAAACTACCCTGTTGCGAATGATTGCTGGTTTTGAGCGATCGCAAGCAGGAGAAATTAAAATTGGTGGGCAGATAGTTTGCGATAATTCTACTTGCATCCCAGCTGAACAGCGCGACATCGGTGTTGTTTTTCAAGATTATGCCCTGTTTCCCCATTTAAATGTGGCAGAAAATGTGGCTTTTGGGTTGAAACATTTCAGTAAACAGCAAATACAAAAACGGATAGCCGAAGTCATTACTTTGGTGAGACTCGAAGGCTTAGAAAAACGTTACCCTTACGAACTCTCAGGTGGACAGCAGCAGAGGGTTGCACTCGCCCGCGCTTTAGCACCCCAACCCCAACTCATGCTTTTAGATGAACCCTTAAGCAATCTTGATATTCAAGTTAGATTGCGTTTGCGAGAAGAAATACGCGACATCCTCAAAGCAGCGGGTACTTCAGCAATTTTTGTTACCCACGACCAAGAAGAAGCATTAGCTATTTCAGATATAGTGGGTGTCATGCACCAAGGACATTTAGAGCAACTAGGCACACCAGAAGAAATTTATACTCATCCAGCATCAAGATTCGTTGCCGAATTTGTCACTCAAGCTAACTTCCTTCCCGCCTATCGCCAAGGTAATTTATGGAAAACAGAAATTGGTAGTTTTGAGTTAACAGCAAACCACATCGATGATAGTGGTGAAATCATGATCCGCCAAGAAGACTTTATATTAAAGCCAGCCACAGATGCGCCCGTAGTCGTCCGCACCCGACGATTTTTAGGACGTGAGTACCAATATTGTTTACAAACTCCATCTGGTAAAGAACTCCATGCGCGGACACTGAAAGATATAGCGTTACCTGTGGGTACGAGAGTAGAGTTATCTATAGCCAGTGATACTATAAAGTTTTTTCCGCAGTAGATTTTGCTGTTAAATCGCAGATTGTACGCGCCACAAAAGAGCGTAGATGCCATTATTTTAGAGTAGGGGCACGGCAGTGCCGTGCCCCTACACCTGGCGATATAATGTTGTACCGCATCTGAGTGGGAACCGCTATACATATCTGCAATGACTGTAGCTAATTGTCAAAAGATGATGTGTGATTACCTATTTGGAGTTTAGTAATTGCACGAAATCCACCGCTATAGTAGCGACTTGATCACAGTCGCTACTATAGCAGTTCTCGAATTGCGAATTGGTTTAATTACCGCTCTCATCTAAGTACTCAATACTTAGTACTTAGTCGCTTTAAAGATCGCAATATTTGACTGTTAAAATCTACAGGTGCAGCTAACTAAACGTTTTGTTGTTTTGCTAGAAGTGGTATATTGGCACTTGACCCGGCCGAGTACAAACTATGCATAAGCCCACAGGACAGGAAACTCGAAGTATTGTACTCAGTACTACAGGACAGGAAGGGGAAGTGGGCAGATGAACAAAAATCTTGAGCAAAGTGGTGTTTTTTCCCTGTTTAAAGGCGTACCCCTGCGTCGCATTCTGGTAGCGTTGTTTCTGCTGCAAATCTTGCTAGCTGTAGGATTAACTACATACTTATCAATCAGCAATGGGCAAAAAGCAGTCAATGAGGTAGCCAGCGAATTACGTCATGAAGTCGCCAATCGGGTTGAGCAGAATTTACAGGCTTATCTCTCAACCCCGCGCCAAGTACTACGCAGTAATCAAAATGTGATTGACATCGGGTTGCTGAAGATGGAAAATCTGGCAACCTGGGAGTCATACTTAATAAAACAGTTAGAGATTTTTCCTGATGCAATTGCCTTAACGGCAAGTAATGAACAGCAAGAACACCTAGCGGTGGAAAAGCTCAACGATCGCCAATTTTTGCTCAGAAAAGCCGACAAGTCAACTGGGTACGACCTCTACACTTACAAAATTGATCGTCAAGGTCAACGTACCCAACTACCAGAGGTGATTAAAAACTATGATGCGCGATCGCGTCCTGATTATCAAGCAGCAGTTACCGCCAAAAAATTCAGCTTTAATCAGATATTTACACCCCTCACTGAACCAACACTTCTAATTAGTGCATCTCAACCTATATATAACCCCCAAGGTCAGTTACTCGGAGTCAACAGCACTCTAACTTACATATCACAAATTGGGGATTTGCTGCAAAATATTAAAGTTGGCAAGTCTGGGCAAATTTTTATTATCGAGCGATCGGGGCTATTAGTAGCAAGTTCTACAACAGAAGAACCATTCCGTTTACAAAATGGTAAACCCATTAGGTTAGCAGCTTCCCAAAGCAGGAATTCTTTTACTCAAGCAACCGCTAAATATTTAGAAACTAAATTTAGTAACTTAGACCAAATTAACAGTTTACAGCAACTAAATTTCTCCTTTGACGGCAAACGGCAATTTTTAGAAGTTAGACCGTTACAGGGCAAACCAAATATCAATTGGTTGATAATAGTGGCTGTCCCAGAAGCAGATTTTATGGGACAAATTGATCGCAATACTCAAACCACAATTTTTCTTTGTCTGGGAGTATTGGGATTAGCTATTTTATTGGGAATTATCACCGCCCGTTGGATAACTCAGCCTATTCTATACTTCAGCACGGCAACAAAAGATTTAGCCAATTTTCCCAATGGCGAAGACTCAGTGGTGATAGTACAAGGTATTAAAGAACTAGAGATGCTGGGTGGATCTTTCAACGAGATGATGCAGCAATTACGCAAAACCTTTACTGCACAGACTACCAAAAATGAAGAGTTAGAATTGCAACTTCAGCAGCGAACTCAAGAATTACAGCAAGAGATTCAAAAAGGTAGTAACAGCGAGCAAAAACTGTGCCAGCATAATCGAGTACTAGCAGAACTGGCAAATCACAGATCAATTTCAGAAGGAAATCTGGAAACAGCATTCAAAATCATCACCGAGAAAGCAGCGAATGCTTTAGAAATAGAACGAGTCAGTGTGTGGTTATTCAATGGCGAACGCACCAAACTACAATGTATAAGTCTCTACGAACGTAGTAATCAGAGACATTCGGCGGGTTTAGAACGCAACCTTGCAGATTATTTAATCTACTTTAAAGCTTTAGCATCTGCCCGTACCATCATTGTCACCGATACTCGCACCGATCCACGGGTACAAGAATTAAGGGATGAATTACTAGAACCAAATAACATCCTATCTCTAATTAATACTTCCATTTGGGTTGGGGGTGAAGTTGTAGGAACGGTATTGTATGAGCAAGTTGGTATTCCCCGGACATGGGAATTGAGTGAGCAAAACTTCGTTAGTTCAATAACTGAATTTGCCGCCCTAACTTTAGAAGTATGCGATCGCAAACGGGCAGAATCTGCTCTGCGTGAGGCTAAAGAAGCTGCCGAAGTGGCAAATCGTGCCAAAAGCACCTTTTTGAGAAACATCAACCATGAACTGAGGAATCCCTTAGGCTCCATTCTTGGAATCACAGAAGCACTCCAAGAAGGAGTGTACGGCCCTGTAACTGAACAACAGCGCCAGTTCTTAAATACCCTCGAATCCAGCGGTAAGAATTTACTAGAATTGATTAATCAAATTCTTGAGCTTACCGACATTGAATCCAAAAAGATAAAACTGCAACTAGCTCCCATTTCGATCCAAGGATTGTGTGACTCTAGTCTAAGTTTTGTCAAACATTTAGCGTTTCAGAAAAATATCCAACTGAGTCTACAAATACCTGAAGAACTCGAACCCATCCAAGTTGATGAGCGTCGTATTCGCCAAGTATTTATTAACCTATTAACTAACGCGATCAAGTTTACTCACGACGGAGGCAAAGTTTGGATTGAAGTCCAACCAACTTCCACAAATGAATATATCTTTATCAGCGTGGTTGATACAGGTATTGGTATGCTTTCCGATGACCTTTTCCAATTATTTCAACCTTTTGTGCAAGTTGAAAATCCCTCCACCAGTCCTTCCGCAGGCACTGGTTTAGGATTAGTAATAGTGCAAAAAATTGTCGAGTTACACGGTGGTAAAGTCCATGCCGAAAGTCAGCTAGGCAAAGGTAGTCGATTTACAATCAAACTCCCTTGGAAAAAGGTCTAATAATGGCGAGTAGAGAGCATAGTTTACTATTTCCTCGTTCCCATACAGAGTATGGGAATGCATTCATTGAGTCTCTGACTCAATTCTGACTCAATTTACCAACAATTTATTCTGCGATCGCTCCATCCAGTCCACTAAGAGATGCAGTTTTAGTATTCTCACTAGCTGATTCTTTTGGAGTCGCCCTTAAGCGTGTTGCTGTGCTTTTACGAATGCGATCGCTTTTGCGAACAGCACCCGCCATTTCATATTCACGGCTATCTTTGCCGTATTTAAAAGCAACTCCAATGAGCATTTTCTCAGTTAGGTCACTTAAACTTTTGTCCAATTCATTCATTTCAGTTCTAGAAGAGTCAATCACGGCTAGAGCAGTATTATAAGCATCTATCTTGGTACGGTATTGCTGAATTAGTTGTGCCATGCTTTCCAAGTTGCGCCCATCCCCAAAATCCATAGTAGGATCAATGGCTTTAAGTCCCGCCGTTCTTAATTCAGCTTTTTCTAAAACGCGATATGTACGTTTTTGACTAGGCATAAATGTATCCCTTTCATTCTGCTTTAGAGCCAGTTTGCCTTATTAAAGCTGGATTTTAGCTCAGTGAAGTCCTCATAAATTAGTATCCGAAGTGATGTAAATATCAGTAATTGTCGCAAAAATAATGATTTTGTTGATGAACAGGATGATTTTGTTGATGAACAGAATGATTTTGTTGATGAACAGAATAATTTTGTTGATGAACAGGATGATTTCGTTGATGAACAGAATGATTTTGTTGATGAACAGGATAATTTTGTTGATGAAAATTGCCATTTTATACTTGCCTCGTTCCCAGTGTCCAACTGGGAATGCGATCAACTTGGCTCTGCCTCCCGTCAAAGCAGGATACAGAGTTTACGTGAGGTACACCCACACCCGTAGGGGCACGGCATTGCCGTGCCCCTACACTTCGTGATGTAATGTTGTACTATAAAATTGGCTATAATCGCATTTTTCAGTTGCAAAAGAAAACTGCTGTAAGTGCGATCGCTTAGAAACTAAACCAGATAATTCTACAGTCTAAAGTGATACAAAAGTTATAACTTGGCAATGTCTAAAACAGTACGAATCATTGACGAGCCAAGTATATACACAATACAATTATTGTAGTAGAACCTCACGATAGAGTTAATTCAAATCATTTTCCCAGAGAATAATAAACAAGCAATATTAAAGATAATTTGGACAAAAAAAATGAACGCCAAAATTATTGCTTTCTTGGGGATTACGGCAGCCTTTGCAAACTTAGGAAGCCAAGTCTACGCACAGTTACCAGCATCAAGCTCAAATCCAGGGCAATACAGATTAACTGGTGATTCTTTAGTTGGAATTGATCATAGAACAGCCCAAGATGACTTTAGAAGCTTTTTTGAGCAAACTAATCCAGCAAGCATTTCCAACAATAATAGAAGAAACAATAAAACTCCAGTCAGAATACAGTTTAACGAATCATTATCACAGCCCGACACTTCTGTTTTCTTAACACCGGCTCAGTCTGGAAGTGACAATGATGGATTGCAAGTACAGTTGGATCTGGGGAGAGAATAATCAGGTATAAAGTTCTCGTTTACGCGAGGTACACCCATAGAGGCACGGCAGTGCCCATTGGTGTCAACTTAACGTGAAAACCTTGTCAAAAACTGATATTCAGTTCTCTAGCTTCTTATCACGATCTGCGTTACCCCACCCTAACCCTCCCCTTATAAAGGGGAGGGAACGAGATTTGTTTTTTCCCCCCTTTCCAAGGGGGGATTAAGGGGGGTAAAACGCTTGTAGAATAAGCAGCATTTGAGCTTAAGTTGACACCAATGGGCACTGCCGTGCCCCTACACCTCTTAGAATAATTCGTAATTCGTAATTTGTAATTCGTAATTACGCTCGTTCGGTCTTGGCGTGCCGTAGGCAAGACTCGCTACCGCTGCGCTAACGTAATTCGTAATTAAGAGGGTACAGAGCAAGTTAATACAACGGCGGTTTTTGCTGCTTATCCTACGTCCCCTACGATCAAAAAGTTTCGCATCTTACTAAATCTGCCTTCCTGAGTCGCTAATTGTGCAATCATTTTGCAGTAGAATTAATCGTCTAGATAAGAGGAGGGCTTTGAGATGACTCGTGTCATCATTGTGCGCCACGGTCAAAGCGGTTATAACACCGAGCGGCGTATTCAGGGACGCACTGATGCGTCAACATTAACCGAGAAAGGTCATAACGATGCCAGTAAAGTTGGCAAAGCCCTCAGCAATATCTTATTTAATGCTATTTACAGCAGTCCTCTGCAACGAGCAAAACACACAGCAGATATTATTCATAGTGAGTTAGCTACTAATCCTGAACAATCTGCTGTAATCCAAGTTTCTGATTTGCTGCTAGAAATCGACTTACCCTTATGGGAAGCACTACTGACTGCGGAAGTTAAGCAGAAATTTGCCGAAGACTACCGCACTTGGCATCAACGCCCCGACGAACTGCGGATGCTGCTAAATGATGCACAAGGGACAAGAGAACATTTTCCAGTTCTTGCTTTATACGAACAAGCACGGCAGTTTTGGCAAGAAACTTTGTCTCACCATCAAGGCGAAACTATTCTCATAGTGGGACATAACGGAATTAATCGCGCCCTCATTAGCACAGCCTTGGGAATTCCTCCAAGTCGCTATCATTCAATACAGCAATCTAACTGTGGCATCACCGTACTAAACTTTGCTGGGGGATTGGGCGAACCAGTCCAACTAGAATCCTTAAATCAGACGCAACACACTGGGGAAAGTCTACCCTCATTGCGACCCGATCATCAAGGAATAAGGTTGTTACTAGTGCGTCACGGCGAAACTGAATGGAATCGCCAAACTAGGTTTCAAGGGCAAATTGATGTCCCCCTCAACGACAACGGTAGACAACAGTCGCAAAAAGCAGGCGAATTTCTCCAAGAAGTAGCGATTGATTTTGCTGTTAGTAGCCCAATGCTGCGCCCTAAAGAAACAGCAGAGATTATCTTAAAACAACATCCTAATGTAAAGTTAGACTTGCAAGATGGTCTAAGAGAAATCAGCCACGGACTCTGGGAAGGAAAATTAGAAACTGAAATAGAGCAAGAATTTCCCGGAGAGTTGCAGCGCTGGCGGTTAGTACCAGCCGAAGTGCAAATGCCTGAAGGCGAAAATTTGCAAGAGGTGTGGGAACGCAGCGTTGCAGCTTGGCAATCAATTGTACAAACCGCATCAACTAATCAATTCAAAACCGTATTAGTAGTAGCTCACGACGCAACTAATAAAACCTTACTTTGTCACATTCTCGGTTTATCGCTAGAAAATTTCTGGAATTTCCGTCAGGGTAATGGCGCAGTCAGCGTTATCGACTACCCTTCTGGAATAGATGGTTTACCAGTATTGCAAGCGATGAACATTACCGCTCATTTTGGTGGAGGCGTACTAGATAAAACAGCAGCAGGGGCATTGTAAAAAAATTAAAAGTTATGAGTTAGGAGTGAAAAATTATGAGTGATGAATAAAGTTAGAAGTGATGGGCGAGAAACAAATAACTTCTAACTCCTAACTCATAACTCCTAACCCCTAACTTATAACTAAAAAGCTTTATGACTGAACTGCTGCAAAAAGTACGGGTGATTGACCCAGTTTCGGAAATTGATGAACTCTTTGATGTGCTGATTGCTGATGGTTATATCCAAACAGTGGCTTCGCACATTGCTGATATCAGTCCCGATACTCAAATCAGAGATTGTCAGGGATTAGTTCTTGGCCCTGGGTTAGTGGATTTGTACAGCCACTCCGGTGAACCAGGATTTGAAGAACGGGAAACCCTCTTGTCTTTCTTACAAGCTGCTGCTGCTGGCGGCTTTACCAGAGCTAGTATTTTACCCGATACATCCCCAGTTATTGATAACCCTGCGCTTGTAGCACAGTTGCAGCAGAGGAGAGAGGGACATGGGGGACATGGGGGACAAGGGGGACATGGGGGACAAGGGGGACATGGGGGACATGGGGGACATGGGGGGAATTTTTCTCTCTTGTCTTCTCCTCTTCCTCTACTTTATATTTGGGGTGCTATCACCCTAGATATTGCTGGGAAGCAAATGACGGAATTGGCAGATTTGGCATCTGCTGGAGTTGTTGGTTTTAGCGATGGTGAGCCACTGGAGAATTTGGCGCTGGTGGGGCGAGTGTTAGAGTATGTCCAGCCGTTGGGTAAACCAGTAGCATTTTGGCCTAGCGATCGCCAATTAACAGCAAATGGTGTAATGAGAGAAGGGGCAGATGCTCTGCGTTTTGGTTTACCCCCAATACCCGCCAGTGCAGAAACTAGTGCGATCGCAGCTCTGTTAGAATTGGTTGCAGCTATCGGTACACCAGTCCACATTATGCGCGTCTCCACATCTCGCAGCGTGGAACTAATCGCTTCAGCCAAAGCTGCTGGTTTACCCATCACCGCCAGCACCACCTGGATGCACCTTTTACTTGATACAAAAGCAGTTAAGAGTTATAACACTAGCTTGCATTTAGACCCGCCTTTAGGAAAACCCAGTGATGTGGCGGCGTTGCGTGCAGGAGTGCGTGCGGGTGTGATAGATGCGATCGCGATTGATCACACACCCTACAGCTACGAAGAAAAAGTCCAAGCCTTTGCCGAAGCACCAGCCGGGGCAATTGGTTTAGAGTTAGCATTACCTTTGCTGTGGCAATATCTCGTTGAAACTGAGGAATTTACAGCTTTAGAATTATGGCGGGCATTGAGTACTAGTCCAGCAGCATGTTTGGGGCAAAAACTCAGTGCGATCGTACCTCATCAACCAGCAGAACTTACTTTATTTGATCCCCAGCAAACCTGGAAAGTTGAACGAAAAAGTCTTTACACACTTTCCCAAAATACACCTTGGTTAGGACAACAGTTGAAGGGTCAGGTTGTGCAAACTTGGCGTTGAAAAATGTAAAACAATCATCACTTTTTTTATAATTCCTCCTCCTCTGTTTGTTCTATCTAAGTCACCAGAGGCGGCTTTTGCCTCTGGTAATACTTTGCAGTAGGTTTACTCTAAGAACAACACGGCTTATTAACAGTCTTAACTACCCCAGCCGAATTAACTGTAGTCACCAAATTCTTTTCTGGCGCTGTATCTTCCACCTTCACCACAAAAACTTCCCAACGGTTACCATCTGGATCTGTTACCCAAACTTTATCTTGCAAAGCATAGCAACAATCAGTGTTGCCCTCGGTAAACAATGCTAGTCCTGCCTCCGTAAACCTTTGGATAGCAGATTCTACTTCTTGTGTACTTTCAACTTGTACACCTAAATGAGACAATGCACCACCAGCCTGGACACTAGGAGCCAGATTTAATGTCAAATTTAACGCTGGGCTAGGAATATCAAACTTAGCGTAGTCATCTTTATACTTCACAGGTTCCACGCCAAACATTGCCCGATAAAATGTCACAGATTTTTCAATGTCAGTAACATTCAAAGCTATATGAGTCTTCAGCAGTGCCATAATTTTGCTCCTTGTATAGCGTTCTCGTTTACGTGAGGTATACACCCGTAGGGGCACGGCACTGCCGTGCCCTTACACCTCGTGATGTAATGTTGTACCGCATCTGAATGGGAACCGCTATAAGATTATTAAATATTATTCCTAATCCCTAATTACGAATTACGTTAGCGCAGCGGTAGCGTCATTACAAATTAGCAATTACAACGTGGATCTCGCAATGTTGCCTTTTCCGGTTCTCGTGGGAACCAGGCGGCGGTTCGCTTACAAACCTCAACCAGCATCAACATTACTGGGACTTCGATTAAAACGCCTACCACTGTAGCAAGTGCAGCACCAGAATTTAAGCCAAACAGCATTACGGCTGTAGCGATCGCAACTTCAAAGTGATTGCTAGCTCCAATTAATGCTGCGGGTGCGGCATCCTCATAAGATATATTCAGCTTTAAGGCTGCCACATAACTAATCAAGAAAATAAAATTAGTTTGGATGAATAGTGGCACGGCAATTAACAAGATGTGCAAGGGATTGCTAACAATCAATTCACCCTTAAACGCAAACAGCAAAATCAAAGTAATCAGCAGAGCGGTAATAGCAATTGGACTGAGATACTTGATAAATCTCCGTTCAAACCAGTCTTTACCTTTGTATTTGAAAATCCAATAACGGCTATACATTCCTGCCACTAATGGCAAGCCGACATAAATCAGTACTGACAAAACAATTGTTTGCCACGGCACTATTAAATCATTGGCTGCCAGTAACCACCTGCCTAAAGGTGCATACAAAAACAGCATCGTCAGAGAATTAACTGCCACCATCACCAAAGTGTGTCCCTGATTGCCATAGGAAAGATAACCCCACAGCAACACCATTGCAGTACAAGGAGCAATTCCCAGTAAAATCGTACCAGCAATGTAAGAATTAGCGATCGCTACTTCGTCACCACGAATTAATTCTGTGCCCGCAATTAACGGACGGAACAACCAACCTAAGAAAAACTGGGCAAATACCACCATAGTGAATGGTTTAATCAACCAATTCACCACCAAAGTCAGAATAACTGGTTTTGGGGCACGGATAGCATTTGCAGCTTGAGTAAAATCTATTTTTACCATGATGGGATACATCATGAAAAACAGACATACTGCAATGGGAATTGACACTTGATAGATACTCAACGCATCCAGCGTCACCGCCACCTGTGGAAATAATCTTCCTAGAGCAATTCCCGCCAAGATGCACAGAAACACCCAAACGGTGAGGTATCTTTCAAAAAAACTGAGATTACTCCCTGCTTGTGCTGGGGCTGTATTCACTTGCGGATTCCTACTCATGGATTTAAGCCTGAAATTAAAAGCTAATTATTGGAGACAAGGAAGAATAACCAATGCCCTAATCTCCATCTCCAGCTTTCCAAGGAACTGCTTTGCTCGGTTCGGGATCGGGTAGCTTCAAAGAAATCAGTGCTGCTGCTAGTACAAAGAACATGGATGTCCACAGACAGCCAATCAAACCGAAAAACTGATATACCAAACCTGACAAAACAGTGCCAGCTAATCGACCACCAGAGTTTGCCATGTAATAAAAACCAACATTCAGTGCTACCTTGTCATCATCAGTAAAAGCCAACACTAGATAAGAGTGAACTGCTGAGTTGAAAGCAAACACTACACCAAAGATCAGGAGTCCGCCAACGATCGCAATATTTGCAGGTATATTTATTTGGAGAGCAAGAGCGATCGCAGCTGGAACTACTGTTAAAGTAAATGTCCAAAACTGGATGGTCTTTGATTCCGGTGGACGGCCAGAACCAAATCGTTGAATCAGTGTTGGCGCTAAGAATTGAACAAGTCCGTAGCCAATTACCCAACAAGCTAAAAATCCACCAACCTGATAGAACGACCAACCTAAAATCTCCCGTAAGAATACTGGTAATGCCACAACAAACCAGATATCCCTAGAACCAAACAGAAAGAATCGGGCAGCTGAGAGAATGTTAATCTCTTGGCTCTTAGAAAAGAGTTGGCTAAACTTGACTTTCTTCTTAATTTTGCCCATCCCTTTAGGCAACAGTAGCCCAGTGAACATAATCAAGAACAGTCCCCCTGCCATAATCCACAGAGAATTGACGAAGCCAACCGAAGCCAGGAGGGCGCTACCGACAAAGAAGCCAACTCCCTTGAGAGCATTTTTAGAACCCGTTAGAACTGCTACCCACTTAAACAAAGACGACTGCGCATCTTGGGGAACTACCAACCGAATAGCGCTCTTAGAACTCATCTTGGTTAAGTCTTTGGCAATCCCAGAAAATGCCTGTGCCACCATCACATAACCGACTGCAATCCACTGCGCCCAATCTGGATTGAGCCATGAAAGCATCACCATTGAGAAGACCTGTAGCCCGATACCAGTGTAAAGAGTAACTTTTAGCCCTAACTGAGAACCAATCCAACCACCTAAAAAGTTTGTAATAACTCCAAAGACTTCATAGAACAGGAATAAGGAAGCAATTTGTAAAGGGGTATAGCCAATGTTGTTAAAGTAGAGCAACACCAGCATTCGCAAAGCACCATCAGTAATAGTGAAACCCCAATAGGCAAGGGTTACGAGGATATAGTTTTTGAAATTGGCGCTAGAAGCTGTGGTAGAAGCCATGAGGGAAGAGGGAAGAGATTTAAACGCAAAGGAACGCAGAGTAAGCGCAGAGGCACGCAGAGTATTTCTGAATGAGAATCTTTCACGCCTTCAGACTCAGAGCTACTTTACGGGCGAGTTCAACCATCCGGTTGGCATAGCCCCATTCGTTGTCATACCAAGCGAGTATTTTGACTTGCGTCTCGTTTACCACCATTGTGGAAAGGGCATCAATGATGGAAGATCGAGGATCGTCTTTGTAGTCGATAGAAACTAAAGGACGTTCTTCATATCCCAAAATCCCTTTGAGCGGTGCTTGCTCTGAAGCTGCTTTTAGTAAGCTATTAATTTCTTCTACTGTGGTGGGTCGCACAACTTCAAACACGCAGTCTGTCAGAGAAGCATTGAGCAATGGCACCCGTACTGCCAAACCATTGAGTTTGCCGTTGAGTTCGGGATAAATCAACCCGATCGCAGTTGCCGATCCAGTAGTGGTAGGAATCAGAGATAAACTGGTAGCTCTTGCGCGGCGCAGATCCTTGTGAGCGGCATCCACGATAGTCTGAGTATTGGTGTTGTCATGGATTGTGGTAATAATTCCATGTTTAATGCCCAAGCCTTCATGGATCACCTTCACAACTGGAGCCAAACAGTTAGTTGTACAAGAAGCCGCAGTTAACAGATGATGCTTTTCTGGCTCATAAAGTTGGTCATTAACCCCCATGACAATATTCAAGGCTTCTTCCTTCACCGGAGCAGCCACAATTACCTTCTGTACTCCCCGTTTAAAATACGGATCTAGAGTGGCAGGAGTCCTAAATTTACCAGAGCATTCCAGCACGAGATCAACGCCTAACTCTTCCCAAAGGACTTCACCCGGTTGGGAATACTCACTAAAGCTGAGGGGTGTGCCATCAATGAGAATGCGCTCATTGTTTTGTGCTTCTACTTCCGGTGCCCAACGCCCGTGGACAGAATCAAATTTGAGCAAATGAGCAGCTGTTACTGCCCCGCCTTTAATCTCATTAATATGGACAAACTCAAGCTCTGACCAACCCCAAGCAGCCCGCAGAGCTAGCCGTCCAATTCTGCCAAATCCGTTGATGCCAACACGTACTCTCATCAGTTTTCCTAAGTTTATTTAAATCCAGGACTTACGCAAAAACCCTCTACAACTCTTATTACTTGGCGCACTTGGCGTACTTGGCGGTTCGTTTTTTCATGATTTTGCGTAAGTCTTAAAATCAACAAAATCTGAGTTTGTGAATGCATCCTCAATTAATGGGTAGCAGCAAACTGATTCATTAGTGCTTACTACGAACCTATTAAAACTTTTGCGATCAACCGCTATTAGTTTTGTAAAAGTCAGTATTCTTGAGTGAAACTACTACTTCTTTTCTAGCTTCAACAAATCACTAATTTGGAAGTTTATCTGCTCCTTACCTGCAAATACTGTTCCTTCTTTACCAGCTTGAAAGTGTTTTTCTGACAGTTCATAGGCTTCACTAGGTAAAGGCACATACCCAACCGAACTAGTTGTTATTGGAGCGTACTTTAGGTAATAATCTACAAATTCTTTGAGTTCTGGCTGATTTTGTAAAGACTGAGCATTAACATAAATCAACAAAGGTCGAGCTAATGGCTGATATTCAGCTTTTTCAACAGTTTCAGTTGATGGCAATACTGCTCCTTTACCGCTATCAATTGCAAGAGGTTTTAACCGACTTTTGTTGTCTTCGTAATAAGCAAGCCCAAAATAACCCAAGGCATTAGGATCTGTGCCAACTCCACGCACTAGAGCGAGATCATCTTCACTGGAGATGTAGTCAGTGCGGCTGGCTCTCGTTTTACCAACAATAGCTTCTGTAAAGTAATCAAAAGTACCAGACTGACCGCCAGCACCATACAGCTTAATTGGTTGATCCGGCCAAGACGATCGCACTTGGTTCCAACGAGTGATTTTTCCTTGGGCTTCTGGTTCCCAAAGCTTTTTCAATTCGGCTACGGTAATATCTTTTGCCCAGGTATTTTGGGAATTCACCGCAACAGTCAGCGCATCAAAGGCAACGGGAAGCTCGATAAACTTGACACCATTTTTGTTGCAAGCTTCTATCTCTGCTTTCAGGATAGGACGCGAGGCATTGCTGATGTCTGTCTCTTTGTTACAGAATTTCTTAAATCCCGCACTAGTACCGGAAAAGCTTAGGAGAACTTGTCCTTTGTACTGCTGCTTGTTTTGTTGAAACTGGTTAGCGATCGCCTCTGCGATCGGATAGACTGTGCTAGAACCATCAATCTTTATTGCTCTCACTTTTGTCGCATCACTGACTTCTGCAACCTTGGGCGATTGCTGAGTTGGAGTAGATAAATTAGATGTGGCTGTGCAACTAGTCGCAAAAGCCAACACTCCAAATACAAGAGCTAATTTCTTTGCTATTGCGTTCATTGACCTCACCGTTAGGGGTAATTTTGAAAGTATGTTTATATCATTTCAAAAAAACTTGATGTGTCAATATAAAGCATAGCACTATACATAAAAATTCATCAAAAAAACTTGATGCATTAAATAAATTAATTCAGCGCCAACGGAATCAGTCGTAATTGACACTTATAGGGCTTAAAGCTCTAAACTCTTTCTTAATCGCAGCAGGAACGAGCAGATGAAATTATAGAATTATGGCTAAAATCTGCCAGATATTCCTCTAAAACACTAAATTGGGACAGATTCAAACTGTAATAAATCCAGCGTCCTTCCTGACGGGAGTTAACTAAGCCAGCTTCCTTGAGGGTTTTCAGGTGAAAAGATAGTTTCGATTGATTTACCCCCAAGGCTTCGCACAAATCACATACACATAATTCTCGCTGTCGTAGCAATTCCAGCACACTAATCCTGAGTGGATCAGAAAGAGCATGAAAGCCAGCAGCAATTAAATGAGGAATAGTAGCAGAGGGGGTTGGCATCAATTACAGTTTGATAAGGTTATGGTAACTCTATTGTGAACTAGAAACTATAGTTTAGGTGCGTAGACGTGGAGCGGCTTGTCGTCAGACATCGCACCTAAAGCAACAAAAATATGAACTTGCATTCGTTGAAATATTATTCCCGGATATGAAAAAATACTAATTAATGCAAAATTAACAATGCTGGCATTCATAATTTCATGACTCGACAACCCCATGACCAATTTGCCAAGGAATATCTAGAGGAGTTGTTAACCTCATTAGGTAAAGTAGAAACCAGCAAAGATGTTAAAAGCGAAGTTCGTGAGATAGATGTTTGGTTTGTCCCCAATGCATCCCCATCTAATACATCAGAATTGGGTTTATTGGCGAAAATGGCTGCTACGAGTTGTCTATTTGAACCGTTCCGTAATGCTCCCAGCGAAGTGGAGATTAGGAGTTGTTTATTAAAATTATATACGGTTCATGGAGATTTATTACGACAAGCGAAACGGGAAAAACGGTCTTTGTCAGAGGGAGAATTGCCATGTTTATGGATTTTAACTCCTTCTTGTTCTCCGAGAATGCTGAACGGATTTGGTGCGAAAATTCAAGAGTCAGAGAATTGGGTTGAGGGGGTTTATTTTCTGCCAGAATTGTTGAAGGGAGCGATCGTAGCTATTAATCAGTTACCTGTTATTGAAGATACCCTATGGTTAAGGGTTTTGGGGAAGGGAAGGACGCAAAAAGAAGCGGTAGAAGAGTTAGTTCAACTATCAGAAGGAAGTCCTAAATGGGATCAACTGTTAGAGATTTTAGCTTCTTGGCGCAAAAATATAGAGGTGAAAGATAATGTAAATGATGAGGATAGGGAGTTGATTATGAACTTATCACCAGCTTATCTTAAGCAACGCGAAGAATGGCGACAAGAAGGGCTGCAAGAAGGTAGTTTAGAAGGACAGCGTTTGATGGTAGCCAGTTTACTGCAAGGACGCTTTGGAAGTTTAGATGAGGAGTTATCTGGTTTGATAACCCCGATTATGGAACTTCCTCTGATGGAAAGGACTGAATTACTGCTCAATTTGTCTAATCTTTCCCGTGAGGATTTATTGGCTAGGTTGGGGAGGGATTGAAGTAAACAGATGTGAATAGCGAAATCTCATCCATTTTCTACTACTAAGCTAAATAGAAAAATATGAACTTATCACCAGCTTATCTTAAGCAACGGGAAGAATGGCGACAAGAAGGAGAGGTGACATTGCTACTTCGCTTACTCAGGCGACGCTTTGGGAAAATTGCTCCTGATTTAGAGCAGAGAATTACCAGTTTATCGATTCCCCAGTTGGAGGCGTTGGTGGATGCCCAGTTAGATTTCTCTAATTTAGATGATTTAGTAACCTGGTTATCAGCGCAAAGTTAATTTCAATAGGTAAGTGATGAGGACAGAGAGTTGATTATAAATTTATGAAAAAGGGGCTTATTCCCCTATTTTGTCAAAAGGGTTAGGGAGGATTTAATACTTCTATCTTCCTCCCTGAGCAAATTACACTATTATAAAATTACTGAATCCAAGGGTTCCCGTGAATCCTGTCACCTCAATGATGGCATCGCTATTGGCATTAAACCCGGCTGTAGCATCATTAATAGCAACAAAGGCACGGCTACCAAAGTTGAATTGAGCAGCAGAATTAGAACCAAAATTAGCAGTGGTTAAGTTGGCTGCAATTCCAGTTGCATTAAGAGTTGCAACAGTTCCCGCATTAGAGAGTTCAGATCGTGCTGTGGAAACAAGGAATAGATCATTGCCAGCAGTAGGATTGAAATCTGTAATCACATCAAAACTATTGAGGAGAGAATCAGCTAAGTTGCGGTAGTCAAAGCGATCAGATCCTGCCCCTCCAGTCAGAGTATCTTTTCCAGTTCCTCCAGTTAATCTGTCATTACCAGCACCACCATTGAAAATGTCATTACCTGTACGCCCCTCGAAAGCGTCATCATAGTTTGTGCCGGTGATATCAAAACGTTCAATACTGGAAAACTGAACTAATTTATAATTATCACCATTATTTCCATTACGATGGTAAATTACATTAGTGCCGTATTCGCCGTTATAACCTAAATGGATACCAACACCATTACTCTTGCTACTGTAATCAACTTGGAGTAGGTCATCGCCTTCTCCTCCATCAACTGTATCAGTGGAATATGGGCTATAACCAGGGTTAAGGATGTCATTGCCATCACCGCCGTTTAAAACGTCACTACCTGCACCACCACTGTAAGTATCATTACCGTTATTAGCCTCGAAAACATCGTTATATTGTGTACCAGTGATATCGTAGTTTTCTACATTAGATATAGTGACTATAGGCTGATTACCATTAGCACGGCTAAAAATGTTATTTGAACCTAGATACCGGACATGGATACCAGCACCATCATTTTTGCTGGTGTAATTTACTCGAATGACATCATTACCTGCACCGCCATCTACTGTATCTGTAGACCCAGAGGAAAAACCAGGGTCTAGAATGTCATTACCATCACCGCCTTTTAGTTCGTCACTGCCAGTACCACCATATAAATAGTCATCACCACTTCCACCACTATTGAGGTCATTACCTTCCCCTCCAAATTTGAAAACAAAACTACTTTCATTTTGTGATTGCTTCTTTGGATTACCTGTCCAGAAAATTATCTGTTCATTCTTTAGTGATAATTGGGGTTCAAGTTGATTTTTATTAACTCCATACAAAAAAGCAACTTCTTTTCCATTACCATGAGTAATTAGAGTTCCTGGTTTCAATTTATAACCATCATCTGGATCTGATTTACTTGCATCCAAAAAAGTAAAATGATAGTCATTATCTAATGGTAATGCGAATGAATTTCCTTCTTGTATATTAAAGTCTTTTATATAAACTAGCTCATTCCATTCATCACTTCCAAAAGCTTCACCAGGAGGGTTGCTTATTACATCCTCAATTCCAAATTCTTTAATAGCATCTAAAATAATGTCGCCAACCTCAACAACCAATAACATTGCTAGTTGCCATTCTGGCTGAGTTTTAGCTATAGCTATCAAGCCAGCAATTATATTTTTCACGCCTTTTATCGAAGACCATAATGTATCTGATTGAAAAATGTTTTCTTCAATAGCTTCTTTAGAAGAATCTGGAACTCTGGGTGAGAGTGTAAACATATAAAATGTGTCCATTCCCGAACCACCAACTAAGACATCCCGACCACTCGATTTACTATCTTCTATTGATTTAAAGAAGCGACCTGCATATAATTCATCATCTCCACCACCACCATTTATTTGATCATTACCAGCGCCACCATCGAAGATGTCGGCATTATCACCACCTTGAAAAATGTCATCATATTCTGTACCAATGATTGAAAATTTTTCAATAGAGGAATACTTAACTAATTCAAACTTAGCACCATCACCACCACGACTGTAGATGGCATTACGGTTATATTCAGGGTTATCATAACCTAAATGGATACCATAACCATTATTCTTACTACTGTAATTAACTCCGAGGGTGTCATAACCCGCTCCTCCATCAACAGTAACAGTGGCATGGTTATAACCAAGATTGAAGATATCATTTCCCAAACCACCTTTGAAGATATTATCTCCCCAACCATTTATGTCATGAGAAAGCACCTCAAAAACATCATCATATTGTGTGCCAGTAATGACAAAACGTTTAATATTGAAATATTCAACTAATTGCTTATTACCATCACCACCACGACTGTAGATAGCATTACGGTTATATTCAGGGTTATCATAACCTAAATGGATACCATGACCATTATCCTTGCTAATGTAATCAGCTGCGAGAGTGGCACTGGACGGTAAATCCTGTAATCTTGCATCAACTATATCAGTGGAATATTGGCTATAGCCAGGGTCTATATTATCAGGACCACCATTGCTATATATTGTGTCATTGCCCTGACCACCGTAGATAAACTCTGCGGCGCCAGTGCCATATATTATGTCATTGCCATTATTGCCGAACAGATAAGTTGTTTTACTTAGGTCGTTTGAGCCATGTATTGTGTCATTGCCATCACTGCCCTTTACTTGGGGTTTAAAGTTCCAAACCCACGAACCTAAGAAACCTTCATAGCCACCGTCAGCCCATAATTCCTCGCCAGAATTAACAGTAAAATATCTGATGTCGCCCTCTGTTCTACTCATTTCAATTTCTATCTCTTCATCCTCCAACGTCACAGTCGTTGTATCATCCTCAGCCTGCAAAACCGCTAACTCATGCTCCCTTAAACTCTTCCCTTGCACCAACCTCGCAAAAATATCCCCCTCATCCCCTGCTGCATCCGCTACATTAATTTTTGCATCAATATAATGCCCAGTTTCCTCCAGCAATACCGCCACAATAGCATCAAGATTCTGAGTATTTTGGCTAATAAAATCAGCAGCTAAATAAATCTTGCCCGTAGCTATAGCAAAAGCACCATTTGCACCATTGATATCATTACGATTCACAATCTCGATAGTAGGAATACCACTAAAATTACCTTGAGCAAAACCATCAAATAATTGATTAGCTACTTCACTATCAAAATCATTACCAAACGCAGTCTGTAACTTCTCTGTATACCCTGCATCATTTCGGAAACTGCTGAGATAATAATAGGCATTGTTTCGGACTACATTCACAATATCAAGCCATTCCTGTTGAATGGTGATATCAATTTCCAGATTGTTAGCGAAAATAATATTAGACATGATTGATTCCTGAATTTGGTATTTAGAAAATGCTTTGCGGTATCAATAGTTATGCAAATCCTCCATTTCCCTCCTTTGTAAGGAAGGGAATGAAGTTTAAGTCCCCTTTGAAAAGCAGGGCTGTTTCATTTGATAATTTGGTTGAATTCCTAAACCGATAGCAATCCTAAATTAGTCGTGAAGATACAACCCACGCTTATAGATAAGACATAGCATTGCTACATCTCTGCAATCTGAATGAATTTTCACAAATAGTTTAGAATTGGTAGATTTATTTAAGCACCAACATCATATACTGCCCATTGCTGAGTACAAGCCTGAGAATCACTGACTTCTTATGGCTTTCTTATGACTTGTAACTGACTTTTACGGCTTCATCAACTATTACAGGCTTAACTAAGCTTGACCATAGATAGATATGATTCGGTGAAAAATCCGATGCAGCGAAAACTTTACATAAACTTCATAAAATACCAAGGTTTTTATTTAGATACTAACAAGCATATATAAAAATAACGAACAAATTAATGCCACGCTCATTGAGAGTACATCATCAGAGGATTAAGTATGTCAAAATTGCACTGTCTGAGAATGGATATCCCACCCAAAAATCCTTGGCTTATGAAACGGGATTATCCATAGACACAATTAGTAGATTCCTCAATTGTAAACCCGTTCTGTATGGAACCTTTGAAGAAATATGTCGGAAATTAAACCTAGATTGGAGAGAAATTTCCACTCCTGATTTTGAGCCTACTTCTCTCAAAAAAAGTATAAAAACACAGGAATTAAAAAGCAACAAATACCAAGACTGGGGAACTGCGGTTGATGTGTCAGTGTTTTATGATCGCACCCAAGAAATGGCGCAGTTAGAATCATGGATATTGCAAGATAGGTGTCGCTTGCTTACAGTATTCGGCAGGGGTGGGGTTGGTAAAACCATTTTAGCTGCCAAGCTGGCAAAACATATCCAGGGTGAATTTGATTCTGTGATTTGGCGATCGCTCCGTCAAGCCCCATCCTTTGATGAGATAATAACTGATTTGGTGTCTTTTGTGTCCAATCACCAAGAACCCAAACCCGACATCAACAAACTCATTTATTATCTGCGTACTTCCCGATGTCTAATTATTTTAGATAACCTAGAAACAGTCTTAGATGTCGGTCATACTGGTAAATATCGCTCAGATTATCAAGAATATACTGAGTTAATCCGGGTAATAGCAGAAGTAGAGCATAAAAGCTGTGTAATTTTAACTACTAGAGAGAAACCAGTAGAAATGAATTTTTTGGAGGGAGCTAACCGTTAGGTTAGCTCCCTCCAATTATTTGGCTCACTCGAAGCAGCCTTTCTCATAGTGCAATCCTATCCCCTCTTGGGTACGGATGAGGATAAATATAAATTATGCAATTTATACAATAATAACCCCCTAAAAATCCGGGTAGCTGCCAATACCATCATTAACTTATTCAATAAAGATATCAACAACTTTCTAGAGCAAAATACCTTCGTATTCAGTAGTATCCGCCACTTACTCGATCGACAATTCCATCACCTTTCGGCTTTAGAACAGCAGGTAATGTACTGGCTACAAATAAATCAGCAATTTACTACTATTAATTACTTACACACAAAAATTGTGCCTACTGTATCTAAAGCAAAACTGTTTGATGCTGTAGAAAGCTTGATTAGGCGTTCTTTAATTGAGACAGAGGTTGGTGGCTATACCCAATCACCTATTGTAATGGAATATGTGAGAGAGGTATTTACGGAGGAAATTCTTCCTTTAATCAACTAACGAGATCGGCGATCGCTCCTGATGTAGAAACTACACTTTCAGGTTGATAGCGGATACCGGCTTGTTTAAAGCGATGTAAAGCTTCACCCAAGCGATCGCAATCTGCAATCAAACTGATTCTCACATACCCTTCACCGGCAACCCCAAAAGCATTTCCTGGGGTAACCACAACGCCTGTTTGCTGCAACACGTTCAGGGCAAAATCTGTGGAACCAACGCCAACGGGACACTTCACCCAAAGATACATTGTCGCCTTGGTTTTGGGGATATCCCAACCCAACTCTCCTAATCCTTGAATAAGGAAATCGCGGCGGGTACGGTAGCGTTGTTGTACCTCGTGCAAATACACATCTGGCAGTTGTAAAGCGGTTTCGGCTGCTTTTTGCAAGGCGGAAAAAATGCCGTAATCCAAGTTAGTTTTCAGTGTCCGCAAACCTTGAATGACATGGCGGTTCCCCACCACAAACCCAACGCGCCAACCAGCCATATTATAGGTTTTAGATAAGGTGTGAAATTCCACACCAATATCTTTCGCACCGGGAATTTCTAGCAAGCTGGTGGGTTGATAACCATCAAACGCTAACTCGGCATAACACAAGTCATGCACCAGCAGAATTTCATATTTGCGGGCAAACGCAACAATTTCTTCAAAAAATTCGCGGGGTGCGGTGGCGGCGGTGGGATTGCTGGGATAGTTGAAATAAAGAATTTTAGCTTGTCTAGCAACCTCATCAGGAATTGCAGCTAAATCAATTAACCAGTCATTCTCTGGTTTGAGAATCAAACTGTGGATTTTCCCCCCTGCGATCGCAGGGCCGCGAAAATGGGCGGGATAAGCTGGGGAAGGAACCAGAACTAAATCACCAGGATTAACGTAGGCGATCGCTAAATGGGTTAATCCTTCTTTAGAACCCAGTAGCGGTAAAGCTTCACTATCGGGATCGAGAACCACACCATAACGGCGATGATACCAGTTGGTGATCGCGCGGCGAAAACTAGCAGTCCCTTCAAACGGAGGATAACCGTGATTGGCGGGATCTTTCAAGGCTGCGATCGCAGCTTCTACAACTGGCGCAGGTGTTGCACCATCGGGGTTTCCCATACCCAAATCAATTAAATCTAACCCTTGTTCCCGGGCTTTAGCTTTTAGTTCATCTAAACGGGCAAATACATAGGGTGGCAGTTTTTGTATACGTTCTGCTGGGACAATCCAATCTAAACTCATGCTTCAACCTCGTCACTGATTCCCTTGGGCGAAACTCGATTCATATCTTTACTCTCTATAGGTGCAGTGGTGGAAACCATTGCCGCCATCAGCTGTTCTGGCGCGACTTTAAACGGAAGTCGATGGATGTCAGAATTAGGAACTAGGGCAATTTCAGCGGCTGTTTGCAACTCGCTTAATGTAATATTGCCCAATCCCAAATCACTTAATTTTTGGGGTAGTCCAATTTCTGTGTAGAACTTTAACAACTGTTGCCGTGCCGATGCTGCTAGTTGATTGCCTTGTAGCATTTCTTCTAAACGCAGTTGCACCAAAATTCCAAAAGCAACTTTTTCGCCATGAATACTGCCATGTCCTGAAATATGCGTTAAACCATTATGCACGGCATGGGCAGCAACTGTGCGACACTGCGCCCCTCCAAGTCCCCCAACTACCCCAGCTAATAAAACAGTTGCGTCTACGACTTCTCGCCAAACTTCACTACCTGGTTCTTTCAAGGCGGCCGCTGACTTTTGCAAGAGGATATCTCGCAAAACTCGTGCTTGTTGCACCGCAGCAATAATTAAAGTGTCTTGCAAATGCCCACTGCTAACTGAGGCTTCATACCACTTAGCGATCGCATCACCAATTCCAGCTATTAAAGTATGTTGTGGTGCAGTTTTAATCAAGTCATAATCAAGTATCAATAAATCGGGACAATGAGACAGCCCCACGTCGTAGAGAAACGCCCCGTCTTCCGAATAAACATTCGACAAGGCACTCCAAGCTGCACAGGTAGCCCCTGACGTAGGGATTGTTACCACTGGCAACTGTAACTGCTGCGCCAGTAATTTCGCTGTATCTAAAGCTTTGCCGCCGCCAACACCGATAATTACATCAGCTTTATGTTCTTTTGCCTTCTTCTGTAAAGATTTCAGGCTAGCTTCGCAGCAATCTGCACCATAAGAAGCTTGGGCATGATGTAACTGTTGCGTTTCTAAAACTGGTTGCAAATTCTTTTGGCTGATGGCGAGAGTAGATTCACCTGCCACAATTAAGGGACGACTTCCCAAACAGGCGATCTCTGCTGCGGCTGCTTGTAGCACCCCAGAACCACGAATTACTTTTGCAGGGGCAACTGTGAGCGTCAATAACGGACTAGAGGTTTGAGTAGACAAAGAAGGTTGAGTAGAAAGTTGATTAGACATATAATTTAGTTTGCCAAAACCTTGATATTTCTTAATCTAATAGACTTGCAGCCAAGGATACTTGTTGCCACGCTTTTTTCAGGATGGCTACAAGCTTGCATCTGACTCAACTAGGTTTTAACCGATTTAATAAAAAAGACAAAGCCCATCGCCAACTGGTTAAGCAAATTGACGACTTTGCTTGAATCTGTGATGTCCATTAGTCTGAAATTCCGAACTATCAAAGTTTTGAATAACCGTATAATTAACATTACCATTCTCAGATTCTCAATAAAAGTCATTGAGAACTGAATAATGTGTCGATGGTCATTATCAGCTATGGATAAGTACCTAGGTACATACATCTATCTGTATGCCTCCACAGCCAACTCATGTGCCGCAAAGACTTGTGAAAATGGCAACAGTGGTAATTAGAATAACAACTGAAAAATCACAACTATCAATACCCATTACCTGCACGCTGATTGACTTTTACCCACAGTGGAACTACTAGAGTGTGAATATCTTAATCTAAATATAACTATTAATGTATCAGTAAATACAAAATAAATTTTGTCATCCTGATAACAGGTAAATTATTGTGTCCTGTGAAATGGGTCAGAGGGGATAAGGAGAAACTTCTACAAAAATTCCTCCCTGATCCCCTAACTCCGTGCTTCTTAAGCGGTGGGTTTTGGCAATTGGGCGAAATTGTCTGTGTAAATTTTGACTGTGACAGGGGAATTTTGACGAGAAACTAGCGATCGCTTGGCCTCACCCAAGTAAACTGGTACAGAAGTCCCTGGTTCTGGGTGGATAATGGTACGGGCGCGAACTGTCAATTTTTCGTCTTCCCGTGTACCTGAGCGACCATAAGAAAACAAATTACTGGCTGCTTGACGTAAAGTTGCTTCTAATTGTGTGGGTGTAATTTGGGGTGATGTGGCAATCACCGCTTGTGTTGACCCATTGTCATAAACTAGAGTGTACCGGGCTGCTCCTGGAATCACAGTCCGACTCAATGGGACTATCGAAAGTCCAAATAAACCACCCGTCAGCACCAGCATAAAGCCAGTCGTACCCACCAGGCGAAAGCGGATGCCCCATTTGAGAATAAAAGCCAAAACTGTTAAGGCAGCAAATACCAAGGTAGCTATGCCTGACCATTGGGTGTACTGAAGAAAGTCAGCTGTTGTGAGCATAAGGTTGGTTATGGATGCGTCTTTTTTTCGTTACCGACACACCCATTTTACCGAGAGCTTACACTATAGAGGTTATCGTAGTCTTTAATTCTCCGTTTTTCACATACAAATAGATAGGCTGTAGCGGGTTACAAAGACCTAGCTTAATTTCAATAATCATGTTTTATACTTCTTGATAAAAGATAAAAATTTTGAGATATTCCGTCAAATTCAATATCTTTTAAAATTATGCTTAACTGAGTAAAAATAATAAAAATACAAAAGGGCACCTACAAGAGATGCCCGTCATGCAGGAAAACCCCAAAGGGTTGTCCCCACACCTTCCCAACAATCAGCAACAGTGACTAATTAGGTATTAGTCACACTCACAGTCACAGACGTGAATATAGTAATCTTATTAACTTAAAACTATAAATGTCCCCAGTGCATACACTGAAAACAACTAATGCCTAATTTTGATGATATCCCAGCCTGTGTTGTTGATTATAACGATGTACTACTCCACAAATAGCAGCCAAAATTAACCATGAAAGCGTATTCAATCGAAAATCGAAAAGCGTTACATCTACTGTATTCAATAGAACCCACCCAACAAAAGCCAGAAAATAACTGAAAAATATCAATCTGTCTTCTGTATTTATATATTTTGACTTTCGCAATAATTGCCCGCCTGAAATCAAAATCCAAGCAAGTAAACCACAAAATAAAAAAGTACTGGGAAAACCAGTTTCAGCAGATAACATCAAAAACAAATTATGGGGATGACCTAAGGGAATCTGCATCTTTGCTCTGTAGAGTCCACTAAAACTGCGTAACCCCCAGCCAGTCCAAGGATGTTCTTGAGCTAAAGACCAGGCAAACTGCCACTGAGTTTTTCGCATTAAAGCAACTGGTCTATCTGGATACATATCGTCATTTAATCTTGCCCAAAAGAAAGCAGGAACTACCCGGCGAAAAAATTGAGCGACTGGTGAGGGTGCAAAAGCTGCCAAAAGCACACTAGAGACGATCGCAGCCACACCACCCATAAGAATGCGCCAACCTTGGTAGAGTGCATAAGCTAAACAGGCAAAAATAGCGATCGCCCACCCATTGCGCGAGTTGGTAAAAATCAAGGCAATGAAATTTGTAATCATCGCCACGCTTAGAAAGAGGAGGGGGAGAAATGATTTTTGACTCTTGACTCTTAGTTGCTGATATTTTTCTAACCACAACCCTAGACCAAGGATGAAAACTATAACTAGATAAGCTGCGAAAGTGTTAGCGTGCAAGAAGAGTGAAGCTATGCGACCTGGCGGATTTCCTCCTGGTGCGATCGTCCAATCCAACACAATCCATAAAATCTCTAACTTCAAACTCCAGCCCAAAAATAATTGCCCCAAGCCAATAATCACCATCGGCATAGAACCGATTACCAAAATCCAAGCCATTTGCCGCAATTGGGCAAATGTTTGAATTAGAGCGCTATGGGCAGCAAAAAATAAAAAGAATGGTAATAAATTAAATAAGCCGAGGAAAGCTGCTGTCTTATCATCGGCAAATCCAGCACTCACGATTAGCAACACACTCAAAAGGGCAAATCCCCAATTGAGGGGGCGGCGACTAATTTTGCGGTATTGTTTCAACCAAGTTATTAATGATACAAAACCTATAGTCACAGCCCCCAATAAAGGACTCAATGGGAAGATTAACAGTGCCCATAGAGAGTAGTTCCACGAAAATTGCCAACGAGACTTGAAATAGTCAAAAACCTTGTTCAAGCTGGTTCCCAACATTCCTCACGAGTGAGGCGAATTTGAGCTAAAGCGAAAATAGTAGGGATGATCCGACCATAGTTAGTGGCGATCGCTCTCCACCCTAAATCCGCAAAAAACCAAGTCCACATTATCGGCCCAATCACGGCAAACATACTGCGGGCTGCCCCATAACGAGCAGCATTCACAGTCATACCTCGTTGGGCCATTCGCATAGCTAGATAGCTTTTAAACTTCGTTGTAGCTACTTCTGAACCTGTAATCGCCGCTTGTTTGGCTACTTCATAGGTAGCAAAGTGGATGGCAAATTGACGGGCAATTTGCTTAAGCACAAGTGGCTGGAGAAGAGAAGTCACCGCTAATGCACTACCGCCTTTGAAAAGTAACCCCAAGGGGTCACGCTGCAATAAAAGTGGTAGCGGTTCTTTTAGTTCTGATTTGACAAGATGACGCTGCACTCGTAGAGTCAATTTCTGCTTTTCTTGTTCAGGCAATTTTTTCCACACCTGTCCTAGTAGATGCAAAAATACTTCTGCTTCTAAATCAATGGTTGCCAGTTGATTAGAATAGGGAATTTTTAGATACTTACATACTTGAACTAAGGCTTGTCGGTAAGTTACCTGGCCTGTGCGTCCCCGCAATACCGTCATTCCATCTGCTGCCAAAAAACGAAAGCGACCCTCTAGTGCATCTAGCCAAGCTTTGCGGTCTTGGCTTTGCACTTCGATGGGTTCGGGTGTGTGTATATAGTCTAGGGGATTGAACTTACGACTAAATAGAATTGCCGTTAAGTCTTGCAATTCTTCTTCGGTCGCTAACTCTAGCGCCGCCCTCATCTCATCCAATTTCCCTTCCTCCCTTCCATGCAGCTTTCTGTACCTTATTCTACTATTAGCTTTCAGCAGTCATTAGTAGTAATTTTGTCCTTTGATAATAACGAATAACTAATGACCAATAACTAATAACCAATGACTAAGGACTACTGACTCATGACTGATATTGCAGTGATTGGTGCCGGAATAGCTGGTTTAGTCTGCGCCCAGCAGTTAAGTCAAGCTGGATATTCGGTGCTAGTGGTAGAAAAGTCCCGTGGTTTGGGAGGAAGACTAGCTACACGCCGATTGCATGGAACTTTGGCGGATCATGGGGCTTGTTACCTGAAGCCAAAGGGTGAATTGTTGGGACGTTTTGTGGAGATATTGCGATCGCGCCATATCCTCGAAGTTTGGACGGAGGAGGTTTACGAACTCACAGCAGGTGCTCCTTTATCTGAACCCAAAAACCGCAGTCCGCGATATGTTGCACCTGAGGGAATGAGTGCGATCGCTAAATCTCTCGCCCCAGGTTTAGAAATATTACTGAATCAGCGTGTCATTGCTATTACCCCAACTTCCGAAGATAGTTGGCATTTGGCTCTCGAATCTAGCAACGAAGAATTAACTGTAAAAGCTTTAGTTGTCGCCATTCCTGCACCCCAAGCTGTGATGCTGTTAGAACCTTTGGGTGAAAGTATATTGGATGCAGTCTTTCTTGATAACTTGCGTTCTGTAGAATTTTATCCTTCGATTAGTGCGATCGCTGGATATCCTCCCACATCCCAACCACTCCCTCAGTGGAAAGCTCTAACTTTTGTGGATGATGCTGATTTAGCATGGATTGGTTTGGATAGTAGCAAGCGTTCTAATCCTCAACAACCACATTTTGTGGTGCAAAGTAGCGCTGATTTCGCCCAACGCCATCTAGAATCCCAGGATTTACAACCGGCTGGACAGTATATGTTGCAACGAGCCGCTGGATCTCTGTCGCTCCCTTGGCTGAATATGCCCGAATGGATGCAAGTACATCGTTGGCGTTATGCCTTTCCTAGCCGTCCTTGGCACGAAGCTTTTCTGTCTGCCGGAACTCCTCTACCTTTAGTTTGCTGTGGTGATTGGTGTGGCGGCAATCTTGTGGAAAGTGCGATGGTTTCTGGATTAGCTGCTGCTAATGAAGTTAATAATCAGTTGCGTCATCTACCTTTAGAAAATGTGAACTTTCTCAACGTTTTTACCTGATCCTTTCATCTGTCGTTAGACTGATTTTGCACTACAGCGAGTCGCTATTTTTCTGACTCACTAAATCAACGTGCAACAAATAAGTTTTTTAGATGAAACAGCAATTTTTGCAGCAAGCCTAAAATGTGATATAAATTACCAAGAAAGGTTAACTTCATTAAAAACTTGTTCCTAATTCAAGTTGTTTTATTGCTGTTAGTCTTGATCCCCTATCTTTAATGCTGCGTTTCGTGTAAATTTCTGCCTTTTTGGCAGAAATTTGAAATAATTAGGATTATAAATATAAAATGTCGAGAAGTTGTCAGCATATTGGATGCTATCTTCATTAAGTCATACTGTGAAAAAGTATAGACTTTAACTAAAATAAGCAAGGACAAATGTCTGATATTCAACCAGTATAAAAGACTAGTTTTGGGATTTCTTGCATCTATCAGTTGGATTATTTCTAACTGATTGTCATAACGACGTTGCCATCTAAAAAAGTTATTTTCTCCACCAATCATTGACTGGAATAAAAAAGGGGTTTAAAAATCATGAAAACGGTAGTCAATTTAACACAGCAATCAGTAGTAAGTGAGATTGAAAGCGTTTTGGATACATATCCATACCATCCATATCAACAAGCCTTTGCGATTCCTGACTTACGCCAAGAGCTAATTGCTTTCGTCCTCAACCGCATTCCCTCCTTTTACAGCGCGATGTCTGACGCACAGATTCCGCTAGCTGAAGCTGAACAAGGAAACTTGGCTTATTACAAATTGCCTCGTAAACCCTTAGAGCAGCAACTACACTTACAGAATTTGATTCACCAAGGTATTTGTTTAATCGTTCAAGAAAAGTCAGATTGGATTAGCCACCATGTTTGTGAAACAGTTCAATCAACTTGTGAACCCTCTCACTGGTTTGGTTAATAGTTTTAACAAGATTTGGCTCTCTGCTGAGATATCATAATGCCCGCAGTGAATTTTTAATTTTTGAGCTAATCCCATGACTCAAGTCAGTGTAAAACTCGTGGGAATAGCTCAATATTTTTTTAAGCATATTGCTTGCTATTGAGGTGTAAAATTTGACAATCAATAGGTTCAAAGGACATCCCAGGACATGAGAAAAATAACTGCTCTAATGTTGGTAAGTATTACTGTGACTGTCGGGATGGGAGCATTAACACCCAAAGCCACTAATGCTCAATTATTTTACCCACCAGCAAGCGATCGCCATTCAATAATGGTAATCGGGCAAGGAGTAGTGAAAGTGCCAGCAGATACAGCGGATATTGAATTGGTATTCAGTAGGGGAGCTAGCAATGATGAGTTAGAAACGCAACCATCATCTCTACCTGAAGCCCGTCGCTTGTCCTCACGGACTCTACTCTTAAATTACAAAACAGCAGCAGAATCTTTACCAAACACAAAATCTCTAACTAAAGCAACTCTCCAGCCTGTAGTTAATAGCCTAGTTGCAAAAGGAATTAGGGCTGATAAAATTCAAGTGCAAATTAGCAGTAATTCCAGTGAAAATAGCGCCAAAATATTGGTGAGACTGGAAAAGCCAACACGTGTTAGCGCAGCTCCTCCTTTGGAGGCTCGCGTCCAGGAAATTGTTGCTACAGCAAACAAAGCGACAAGTGAAATTGAAAATCTTTCGGTCAAAAGTGTGGGCGTTGAGTATGCAGCCAATGACTGTCAAGCTTTGCAGAGTTCAGTTTATCAATCAGCAATGAAAGACGCTCAAAGTCGCGCTCAGGCTTTAGCAACTGCTATGGGTGTTAAACTTGATACTCCTTCTATAGCCGAACCTTTTTATACATTATTTTATCCCTCATGTAGTTCTAAAACTGGAGTTCCTTTGCCGTCATTTGCTAGTTTTTTATTATCACCAGCTTATAATCCAGATGCTCCGGCAGAAGTAGAAATGAAAAAGGATATTTTTGTGACATATACAACGAAATAATCATTTATATTACGTGTCTCTCACTTTGATTGAGTCAAGATTAGGAGTGCGATCGCTTGATTATTTTGCCTTGGCTGTAAACAACTCTAATAATGAAAAAACTCCAGAAATGTTTGTGACAAATCTGGAGTCAGGAAAGATACGCATTTACCTATACCAAATTTTCACCGTGAGAGCATTCTACGTCATCAGGGTATACACTCAAATACAGTTAAAGATGTCTGAGGATCAACTGCTGTGCTTCTCGTTTACACAACTTCTCTGTTGAAAGTAACGCAAAACAGCCCCAGATGTACTGAGGCTGTTTTGCGAGAGTTGTTTGGCAGGAGGGGTACATCAATAAGTGATGCCCCGTGTTAAATATAGATAATTCAGTATGCATCCTTATTCAGCCGTGTTTTGGCATATCAGGATGATTTGGAAAATTGCGTAGGCGCAGCCCGTCGTAGACATCGCTTTTTCCAAAAAGAAACTCCAGATGCACTTAAGGCATCTGGAGTAGTAACAGGTTTCTAACATCAACTAATTTTTACCTATGCGATCGCCAGATGTCGTTAGGGTATATACTCAAATCTATTTTATGTCTGATCGTCCGCCAATAAAACAGCAGGTTACCTTCTTTTATACTGATAATCTCAATACGTCCGCAGAATTCTACGAACAAAAACTGGGCTTGGAGTTGTGGCTTGACCAAGGAGCCTGTCGAATTTATACTGTTAGCGGCTCTGGATATTTAGGATTGTGTCAAGCAAGCGAAATATCAACTCCTCCAGCCGACAGGCAATCAAGTGTTATTTTTACCTTGGTTACACAGCAGGTGGATGAGTGGTTTGAATATCTCAAACAACGTGGCATCGAATTTGAAAAGCCACCTACACTAAACAAAAAGTACAACATTTACCACTGTTTTTTGCGTGATCCCAGTGGTTATTTAATTGAAATTCAACGTTTTGAGACTAACCACTAAAAAAAGACATAACTAAATAAGTTATGTCTAAACGTTTAATTTACAGGGCAGGATTTGTACAGGTTAGAAATTTTTGATTTACTGGAGTACATGATACTGACTAATGCTGTATAACTATTATCGATAGCCATGTACCTTTTCTTCTATCGATTTATCGGCGTGAGGTGCGGGATTTATGCAGCTACCGAGAAATCTTTACATTTACTTACAATTAGCCGCGTAGGCGTAGCCAGCCTTAGCTATTGCTTTGATATACATAAGGCAATACGCTTGTTACGTGAGTACACCCGTAGGGGCACGGGGCACGGCACTGCCATGCCCCTACACCTCGTGATGTATGTAATGTTGTACCGCATCTGAATGGGAACCGCTATAGAACCCATTTGACATCTAAGAAGGTGCAGCAAGCCTCTTAACCATCAACCGAATAAAACAAAGATTAACCTTGGCAGTCGCATTCGCTAAAGTTCTCTCAAAGTTCTTGACGAGGATTTTGCATCTTTCCATCCAAGCATTTGACCGCT